>NZ_JPRF03000018.1 GCF_001188955.3 Kitasatospora aureofaciens
GAGGAGCAGACCGCCGCCGGGCGCGCCCGCCCGCGCGGCCGTGCGCCGCGCCGTCCGAGCGGGCGCGAGCGGCACGACGAGAAGATCACCGTGTACGTGTCCGCCGAGGAGCTCATGGACCTGGAGCACACCCGGCTGGTGCTGCGCGGCGAGCACGGCCTGGCCGTGGACCGCGGGCGGATCGTCCGGGAGGCCATCGCGGTCGTCCTGGCGGACCTGGAGCAGCGCGGCGAGGCCTCGATCCTGGTCCGGCGGCTGCGCGGCCGGTAGGGCGCCCTCGCCGGGCGCCGACGGCGGCGGGCCGGTCGGCGTGTCGCTGGACCGGCGGGTCGGGGGGTCGGCGTGTCGGCGGGACCCGGGGCGGGCCGAGCCGTGCGGACGGGCGAAGATGGACCGTCATGCCGAGCACCGTCGAACCAGCCGCCAGCGCCGTGAACGCCACCGAGGAGGAGTCGCGGGGCGGCTTCCGGGTACGGCTGGACAACTTCGAGGGCCCCTTCGACCTGCTGCTCAGCCTGATCGCCAAGCACAAGCTGGACGTCACCGAGGTGGCGCTGGCCACCGTGACGGACGAGTTCCTGGCGCACATCCGGGCGATGGGCCCGGAATGGGACCTGGACGCGGCGACCGAGTTCCTGGTGGTGGCCGCCACCCTGCTCGACCTCAAGGCCGCCCGGCTGCTGCCGGTGGCCGAGGTCGAGGACGAGGCGGACCTCGCCCTGCTGGAGGCGCGTGACCTGCTGTTCGCGCGGCTGCTGCAGTACCGGGCGTACAAGCGGGCGGCGGCGCTGTTCGGCGAGCGCTGGGCGGCCGAGCTGCTGCGGCGCCCGCGGACCGTCGGGCTGGAGCCCCGGCACGCGGAGCTGCTGCCCGAGGTGGTGATCACCGTCGGGCCGGAGCGGCTCGCCCAGATGGCGGCCAAGGCGATGGAGCCCAAGCCGAAGCCGGTGGTGTACGTGGACCACATCCACACCCCGCCGGTCAGCGTGCGCGAGCAGGCCTCCCTGGTGGTGGACCTGCTGACCGGCCTCGGCGAGGCCTCCTTCCAGCAGCTGGTCGCGGACGCACCGGACACCATGGTGGTGGTCGCCCGCTTCCTGGCACTGCTGGAGCTGTACCGGGAGCGGGTGCTGGCCTTCGAGCAGCCGGAGGCGCTCGGCGAGCTGCGGGTGCGCTGGGTGGCCGAGGAGGGCCGGGGCGCGGTCGAGGTGACCGACGAGTTCGACCGTCCGGCGGGCGAGCCGGAGCGGTCCCGGGAGGAGGACGGGCGGCGATGAGCGGCGGGAACGACGGCGGGCGGCCGGTGCGGCGCCCGCTCGGGCTGCCGGGGCGGCCCCGGGCCGAGGAGTGGCTGGAGCCGGCCTTCGCGCTGCTGCCGGAGCCGGCGGCGGTGCCGGAGCCGGTGGCCGGGCCGGCGGTGGTGCCGCAGCAGGTGGAGGGCGAGCCCGGGGTGGTGCGCCAGAAGTCGGCTCCGTCGACTTCCGATGCGCCCGAGGAGCCCGTCGGTGCTGCCGGGAAGCCCCTCGGGCCGGGGCTGAGGGCCGAGCTGGAGGCGGTCCTGATGGTCGTCGACGAGCCGGTCGGGGAGGAACGGCTGGCCGGGGTGCTGGAGCGGCCGCGGGCCGAGGTGGCGCAGGCCCTGCGCGAGCTGGCCGCCGAGTACGCCGCCCAGGGGCGCGGTTTCGACCTGCGGCTGGTGGCCGGCGGCTGGCGGTTCTACAGCCGGGACACCTGCGCCGCGGCCGTCGACCGCTTCCTGCTGGACGGCCAGCAGGCCCGGCTGACCCAGGCCGCGCTGGAGACCCTGGCGGTGGTCGCCTACCGGCAGCCGGTGTCCAGATCACGGGTTTCCGCCGTCCGCGGTGTGAACTGTGACGGCGTGATGCGTACCCTGGTACAGCGAGGACTGGTGGAAGAGGCCGGATCCGAGCCCGAAACAGGTGCGATCCTGTATCGGACGACGAACTACTTCCTGGAACGGATGGGGCTCCGCGGCTTGGACGAGCTGCCGGAGCTCGCTCCCTTCCTGCCCGAGGTCGACGACGTGGAAGCGGAGTCCCTGGAGGGCACGATGATCGCGGAGGCGGTCGCCGCCGCTGCCGTGCAGGCCGCGGACGGCAGTGGCGAGGCCGGTCGGGCAACGCACGATCGGTAGGGGGAGGTGAGGTCGGCCGAGACGACCGCACATCCCAGACGGAACGACGTACGGACACTTTGATGCGTAGCAGTGGCAACGGCAGGAACGGCAGCGGCGGCGGCAGCGGTCGCGGCGGACAGGGCGGGGGCCGGGGCGGCGGCTCCTACGGCGGCAGCGGCAGCGGTCGCGGCGGCTCGGGGTCGAGTTCGCGCGGCGGTTCGTACGGCGGCGGCAGCGGTCGTGGCGGGTCGTACGGCGGCGGTTCGGGCTCGGGTTCGGGTTCGCGCGGCGGGTCGTACGGGCGGGACGGCGGCCGCCGGGACGACCGGCGCGACGACCGCCGCTACCCGGACCGCCCGCTGCGGCCCGAGGAGCGCAAGTACGACCGCCCCGAGTACGGCGGCGGCCCGAACGCCACCCCGGCGCGCGGCGGCTTCGCCGGCCGTCGCCCGGTCCGGCCCGCGTCCGCGCCGGGAGGGCCAGGGCGCCCCGGGCGACCCGCGTCGCCAGCCGCAGCGCTCGCGCGAGCTGCAGGCCAAGATCGAGGACGCCGTCCTCGCCCGGCACGACAAGCCGGCCGTCAAGCTGCCCAAGACCTTCGGCGAGCCCGAGGGCGAGCGCCTGCAGAAGGTGCTGGCCCGGGCCGGCGTCGGCAGTCGCCGCGCCTGCGAGGAGCTGATCGAGCAGGGCCGGGTCGAGGTCAACGGCAAGCGGGTCACCGAGCAGGGCAAGCGGGTCGACCCGCAGAACGACGAGATCAAGGTGGACGGCCTGACCGTCGCCACCCAGTCCTACCTGTTCTTCGCGCTCAACAAGCCGGCCGGCGTGGTCTCCACCATGGAGGACCCGGACGGGCGCCAGTGCCTGGGCGACTACGTGACCAACCGGGAGACCCGGCTGTTCCACGTCGGCCGGCTGGACACCGAGACCGAGGGCATCATCCTGCTCACCAACCACGGCGAGCTGGCCCACCGCCTCACCCACCCCAAGTACGGCGTGACCAAGACCTACCTGGCCGCCATCCAGGGCCCGATCCCGCGCGACCTGGGCAAGCAGCTGGCCCAGGGCGTGGAGCTGGAGGACGGCTACGCCCGCGCCGACAGCTTCAAGGTCGTCTCCAACGTCGGCAAGAACTACCTGGTCGAGGTGACCCTGCACGAGGGTCGCAAGCACATCGTGCGCCGGATGCTGTCCGAGGTCGGCTTCCCGGTCGAGAAGCTGGTGCGCACCCACTTCGGTCCGATCGCGCTCGGCGACCAGAAGTCGGGCTGGCTGCGCCGCCTGACCAACCCGGAGGTCGGCCAGCTGATGCGCGAGGTCGGCCTGTAACCGGCAGGTTCACCCGGAGTTCTTCGGAGGGTCCCCCGCCCGTGGTGGCGGGGGACCCTCCGGCGTTGTCTGTGAGCCGGGACGCAAGCGCTGGTCACGGCCTTGTCAGCGTCATGATCCGTGGCCGAGGATGGCCACCGGAGCACCGGCCCGCCGAGTGGCGGGACTGCGCCAGCACGGCGTCGGAGGGGGTGTTCCGGGGCGAACAGGGGGAGACGGCGTCGTGTCCGATGCAGCACTGGGGCGGTCCGCCGGGCGAGCGCTCGGCCCGTTGGGACTGGCCGAGCCGGACGGGCAGGTGTACGCGGCGCTGGTGGCCAATCCGCAGTCCACCGCGGAGGAACTGGCCGAGAGCTGCGCCCTGACGTTCCAGCAGTGCGTGCGCGCGCTGGACCGCCTGGCGCAGCAGGGGATGGCCACCCGGGCGCCGGTGGACCGGGAGCGCTACCTGCCGGTCGCCCCGGACGTGGCGATAGGGACCCTGATCGGCCACCGGGAGTCCGAACTTCGGCACGCCCGGGCCGAGATGCACCGGCTGATGGACGCCTTCCGGGAGGCCTCCCGCTACACCGACCCGGCGCACTCGGTGGAGGTGCTGACCGGCGGCGAGGCGATCGCCCAGCGGTTGGAGCACATCACCGGGACCAGCCAGTACCAGGTGCGCGGCTTCGACCGGCCGCCGTACATCCAGGACCCGGTGGCGGCGATGCCGCTGCAGCGGCGGCGGCTGCGGGAGGGGCTGAGGTTCCGGACGATCTACGACCGGGACGCGGTGGCCTGGCCGGGCCGGCTGGAGAAGAACATCATGGTCGGCGTCGCGGACGGCGAGGAGGCGCGGGTACGGCCGACGCTGCCGATGAAGATGATCATCTCGGACGACCGGATGGCGGTCATTCCGATCAGTGTCGGCGACAGCGTGCTGGACGCGGCCTACGTCATCCACCCCTCGGCGCTGCTCCAGGCGCTGGACACGCTGTTCGAGGCGGAGTGGGAGCGGGCCGTGCAGCTCCAGGCCGCGATCGGCACCGGGGAGGCGTCGCCGGAGCCGGACGCCGACCACCGCAAGCTGCTCGGACTGCTCGCCGCCGGACTGACCGACGAGTCGATCGCCCGCTCGCTGGGCTGGAGCGCCCGGACCACCCAGCGGCGGTTGCAGGCCCTGATGCGCTCGCTGGGCGCCACCACCCGCTTCCAGGCCGGGATGGCGGCCCGGGAGCGGGGGTGGCTGTGAGGGGGGTGGCGGTGAGCGGCCGGGGGTTCCTCGGCTCGGGGTTCTTCAGCTGGGGGTTGCTCGGCCGGGGGTTCTTCAGCTCCAGGGGATGAGGGCGGACCAGCTGCCGTCCGGGCCGCGTTCGACCTTCTCCAGGCCGACCACGGCGGTGCGGTTCAGCCGGCCGTAGATGTGCGGGAACAGGACCCCGGGGGTGGCGCCGGGCGGCGGGGCGCCGTGCGGGGCCTCCCACTTGACCATCGGTTCCACCAGTGCCTCCTCGATCAGCAGCACCATCAGCGGGTCCGGGGTGTCGGCGTAGAAGGCGTTGGCCACCGCGAGCGCCGTCTGCTCGTCGGCCGAGCAGTGGATGAACCCGTCGGTGAGCAGCGACGCGGTGGCGTACGGGCGGCCGGGGTCGGCCAGCCAGTCGTCCAGGGGTGCGAGGTGGAGGATCATGTTCCTTTTGTACCCGCTTTCCGGTTTCGATTCCGCTCCTGAGCGGTCGTCACGGGCGGCCCGCCCTCACAGTCCGGCGACCTTGGCCGAGGCGGAGACCTCGTACACCAGGGTGAGGCTGCGGCGGGCGCCCGGGCCGAGCGGGACGTCCCAGCGGACGATGCCCTCGGCGTCGAAGGAGTCCGGTGCCGGTGAGCACTCCTCCTTGCGCAGCCGCACCTCGACGGCGGCCACCTCGGAGACCGGGACCCGTTCGCGCACCGTGACCAGCTGCTCGTCGCGCTCCTCCGGGCCGGAGAAGCGCGACAGGTGCAGCTGGACGGTGCGGGTGGTGGTCTGGCGGCCGCTCAGGGCGGCGGTGGCCTGGCGCTCGTCGGTCTCGCGGACCACCCGGTAGCCGTCCGTGCTGCCGAAGGACAGCTCGGCGTCGGCGCCGGCGGCGGTGAAGCGCAGCTCGCCGCGGCCGGTGAAGCCGCTGCCGCGCACCAGCTCGACCGGGCCGGCCAGCAGCGGGTGCCCGGCCGCGTTGCGGAACCGGACCACCTGGGTCACCAGCGGGGACAGCTCGGGGGCGCAGGCGTACTCGGTCTTCGCCGGGGCGGTGAAGGCGCCCAGCGGGACCCGGTGCGCCCGGCCGTCGGAGGGGACGGTGGCCGGGGCGGGGGCGGGCAGCACCCGTACCTCGCCGCCGTCGTCCAGGCCGGGGACGGCCGCGCCCGGGCCGAGGGTGCTGACCTCCTCCTCGCGCAGCTCGACCTCGACCGTGCGGCGCTCCTCGTCGGTGCGCTCGCGCAGGGTCAGCCGGTCCTCGGTGATCGCGGGCGGATCGGTGGCGAGGGCGGACCGGGCGGTGGAGAAGGTCAGCCGGGCGCCGGTCCAGTCCTCGCCGGTGCGCTGCCAGACCACCGCCTCCGACTCCAGGCGCAGGTCGCCGCCGTCCAGGGTGGCGCGGTAGGACGGGCGCCACAGGGCACAGGGCACCAGGTGGTGGACCGTGAGCCCGGCCGGGCCGGGCCGCTCGGCCTCGACGGTCAGCTCCAGGTGGGCGAGCAGCTCGGCCGGCTCCTCCTCGGCCCGGTCCAGGGCCAGCAGGGCCTCGGAGCGTTCCCGGTCCAGCCGGCGCAGCCGGGAGTGGGTGGCGCGCAGCTCCTCGCCGTAGCGTTCGCGCTCGGCGTCCACCCGGTCCAGCTCGCGGGCCCAGCGGGTGCGCTCGATCTCGCCGACGCCGGCGCCCTCGCCGACCTCGCGCAGCAGGTCCGCGGAGAGCTGGGCGAGCAGGGCCAGGCGGGCCTCCAGCCGGGCGCGGGTCTGTTCCGCGACCCGGTACTCGGCCTCCAGCGCGTGCAGCCGGTGGCGCAGCGCGGAGTCCTCCGGACCGGGCGGCAGCGGGGCGCGCGGGAGCCAGGTGCGCACCAGCCTGGCCTCCAGCACCCGGGTGCCGGGGGCGGCGGACTCGGCCCGCAGGGTGCGGTCGACGGCGAGGGCGGTGAGCGGGCCCAGCCGCAGTCGCTGGACGCCCTCGACGAGCTCGACGGTCACCGCGCGTTCGACCTGGGCGCGGTCCTCCAGGCAGGTGACGGCGGTGACGGGGAGGGGGACGGTCTCTTCGGTCATCTGGTCAGTTCCTCCGGTTTCCGCCGGCGATGGCCTTTCCGGCCGGGATCTTGATCTGGTAGCCGCCGTCCAACTCGGTGCGGCCGCCCGGCGGCAGTTCGATCCGCCAGACCCGGGTGCCGGGTGGGCACTCCGGGGTGGGGACGGCCGGGGCGCGCCAGTCGGCGCGCTCCTCGATCCGGATCTCGGCGTCGGAGGCGAGCGGCACGCGCTCGCGGACCTCGACCGTGACGGCACGGCCGAGCCGGTTCGCCAGCTGGATGTGCACCCGGTGGTCGAGCAGGGTGCTGTTGCCCTTCAGCATGCCCGTGGCGGACTCGTGCAGCTCGGTGCGGCGCGCCACCTCGATGCTCTCGGTGACGCCGATGCCCAGGTGGCGGGTCTCGCCGGGGGCGAGGGTGGGCAGGGCGGCGGTGAGCAGGAACTCGTCGTCCACGGTGACCTCGACCGGGCCCGCCAGCACGGCGCGGTCGGTGCGGTTGGCGAGCATCAGGGTCGCGTACACCTTCTGCTCGACGGCGGGGACGGTGACGTACTCGGGGCTGACGGAGAGCGGGATCTCGTCGACCGTGACGGAGTGCCAGGTGCCGTCGGAGGGGATGTCGGCGGGGGCGGCGGCGTCGAAGCGGTGGTCGAAGGAGCCGGCCGACCGGCGGGGCGGGACGGCGTGGCGGGGGAGCGGGAGGTCGCGCAGCCGGGCGCCGCCGGGGCCGCCGGGGAAGAAGCGTTCCAGCTCGGCGCGCTCGACCCGGGCGGGGTCGGGGCGCAGGGTGCCGCGGCGGTCGGTGGGGTCGTCCGGGCCGGCCAGCCGGAGGCCGGGGTAGTCGAGCAGGACGGTGTCGGGGGCGAGGCCGGTGACCGGGGGCGGGGTGGCGCCGAGGCGGCGGGCCCTTCGCGCCGCCGGGGCGCCGCCGAAGGCCTGGGGCATCGGGGGGCTGCCCGGAGCCGTGGGCATCGGGGGGCCGCCCGCGGCCTGGGGCATCGGGGCGCCGCCGGGGGCCTGGGGCATCGGGGCGGGGGCGGTCGGTGCGGGCGGGGCGCTCGTCGTGGGCGGGGTGCTCGCCGCGGGTGGGGCGCCGTAGCCGGCGAAGCCGGGCGGCGGGGGCATGGGGACCGGCTCCTGGACGCCGAGGGAGCCGCCGCCGTACGGGCCGGTGGGCGCCGCCTGGTCCGGGTACTCGGCGCGGGCGGCGGCAGGGCGGGCGCCACCCGCGCGGGACCTGCGGCGGAGCTCGGCGGGCTCGGGTGCGGCGAGGGCCGCGGCCGGGACCGGGGCGCCGGGGTGGGAGGGGGCGGGGCTGTCGGCGGCGGCCGCGTCGTAGCCGGTGAACAGGTCGGACAGGCCGGCCGGGGGTTCGCGCCAGCCGGAGGGCGGCGGGGCGGGCTGGCTGCGGCCGATCCGCAGCGAGGCCAGCCGGGGCAGGTCGGTGCGGCGCTCCAGGTCGGCGGTGGACAGGGCTAGCCGTACGCCCGTCCAGTCCTCGCCGGTGTGCTGGGCGACGGCGGCGCGCAGGACCAGGTGGGCGGTGGCGGCGCCGGTGCGGTGGCTGAGGCGGTAGGCGGGCACCCAGCGGGCGGCGGGGACGCCGTACTCCAGCTCCAGCTCCACCTGGGGGGCCTGCTCGGTTTGTTCGGCCTGTTCCTCCTGCTCGGTCTGTTCGGGAGCGGTGAGGGTGAGCACGACGGTTTCGGTGGCCTCGACCTGGTCGGTCCGTCCGGCGGTGGACGCGCGCTCCAGTCGGTCGGCGGCCAACTGGCGCTCGTGGTCGGCGAGTTCGATCTCCCGGGTGAGCCGCTCGGCACGCTCCTGGAGGTGGGCAAGCCGCTCGTCGACGAAGTCGGCGAGCTCCAGCCAGGCGTCGGCGGGGGTGCGGCGCAGCGGTTCGTCGCGACGGCGCTGCGGCGGAACGGCGCGCAGTGCGGCGGTCTCGGCGATCGCGTTCCGGATCAGCCGGTGGCGCTCGTTCAGTGCGCCCTGGCGCTCCATGGCCTCGTCCAACTCGCGGCGCAGCTGCGGGAGTTCGTCGACCTCGTGGAGCTCGGCGACGGTCTCCAGGCGGGCCTCGACGACCGCCGTGCCGGCCGGGCCGGCGAGCACCCGGGCGCGCAGCGAGTCGGCGTCCAGCGAGCCGGGCAGGCCGGTCAGCCGGAGTCGTCCGCCGGGCGGAACCGGGACGGTGGCCCGGCGGCGACAGACCGCGCCCTCGGCGTACACCACGACGGAGTCCAGGACCGACGGGTGGGCCGGTACGGCCGGCGGCTTCGACGGCCCGGTGTGACTGCTGTGCTGATCGTCCTGATCGTCCATGCGCAACCCCTTCGTTCGCGTCCGGTGTGCCGCGGCTCGCCCCGCCGTCCCCGGCGGCCAGTGTGCCCCGCTCGGGGCCGGGCGCCGCCGGATTTCCCGGGGCACGGCGTGTGCACCGGGTGAGACGGGGGGCGGGGCGCGGTGGTTGCCCGGGGTTGCCGGAAGTTGGTCGGGGCTGCCGGGGATTGACCGGGTTGCGGGGGCGCTGCCCGGGGCCGCCCGCGGTTGCCGGGGTGGGACGGGACCCGAGGTCGGTGGGGTTGCCGGGGTCCGGGATCGGTGGGGTTGCCGGGGTCCGGGGTTTTCGGGGGCCGTCGGATGGGAGGATGGGCGCGGGTGCTCCCGGCCGACTCCGGCGGTACCGCACCCGTTGGGACCGTGGCACCTGTTGGGACCGTGGCACCTGTTGAGCGCCGCCAGTGAGAACCGTCCAGTCGAGAACCGTGATCGAGGAGAGCCACCCGCCATGCGCACTGCCGTCGTCGTCGGCACCGGACTGATCGGCACCTCCGCAGCCCTGGCCCTGGCCGCACGCGGGCTGACCGTCCATCTGGAGGACGCCGACCCGGACGCCGCCCGCACCGCCGAGTCGCTCGGCGCCGGCACCACCGAACCGGCCGAGGGCCCGGTCGACCTGGCGATCATCGCCGTCCCGCCGGCGCTGGTCGGCAAGGTGCTCGCGGACTGCCAGCGCCGCAACCTGGCGCACTGGTACACCGACGTGGCCAGCGTGAAGTCCGGCCCGGGCAGCGAGATCGCCGCCCTCGGCCTGGACACCGTCCACTACATCGGTAGTCACCCGATGGCCGGCCGCGAGCGCTCCGGGCCGCTGGCCGCCCGCGCCGACCTGTTCGAGGGCCGCCCCTGGGTGCTCACCCCGACCGCCGACACCGACACCGACACGCTCAACGCCGCCCTGGAGCTGGTCGCGCTGTGCGGCGCGATGCCGATCGTGATGGACGCGGACGCGCACGACCGGGCCGTTGCCCTGGTCTCGCACGCCCCGCAGCTGGTCTCCTCGCTGGTCGCGGCCCGGCTCGAGAACGCCGACGAGACGGCCATAAGGCTCTCCGGTCAGGGCGTGCGCGACGTGACCCGGATCGCCGCCTCCAACCCGGCGCTGTGGGTCGACATCCTGTCCGCCAACGCGGGCGCGGTCGCCGACGTGCTGGAGGAGGTCGCCGGTGACCTCGGCGAGACCGTCGTCGCGCTGCGCGCCCTGGCGGCGGAGGAGGAGGGCGAGCGCCGGGCCGGTGCGTTGGGCATCGAGGCGGTCATGCGGCGCGGCAACACCGGGCAGGCCCGCATCCCCGGCAAGCACGGCGCCCCGCCCACCCGGTACGAGACCGTCGCGGTGGTGCTCGGCGACCAGCCGGGCGAGCTGGGCCGGCTGTTCGGCGAGGTCGGCGAGGCCGGGGTCAACATCGAGGACGTCCTCATCGAGCACTCGGACGGCCAGCAGGTCGGCTTCGTTCAGCTGTCGGTGGCGCCGACGTCGGTCAAGCGGCTGACGGCGGCGCTGCGCGCGGGCGGTTGGAGCGTTCGGGACTGACGGCCGTCGGGCGGCGGGCAGCGGGCGCGGGGCGGCGGGCAGCGGGCGCGGAGGGGAGCGGGCGTGATCATCGAATTGCCGCTGGAGGGGACCGGACACGGCTCGGCCGGTGAGCCGGTGGACCTCGGGAACGAGCGGTTCCTGCGGGCGGTGGTGGGCGGGGAGTTCCTGGTCCGCCACCGCAGTGTGACGGCGATGGTCGAGCGGCCCCGGCCCGTCCTGACGGAGGTCCCTGGCCGGGAGCCCGCCGAGCCGGAGCCGACCTGCAGTCTGCTGCTGCGCGCCGCCCACGTGGCCTTCGCGGACCACTTGCCGCTGAGCCTGTCGCCCGATGTGCTCTGGTACGCCGTGGTGCACGAGGTCGCGGTGCACGTACGGATGTATCCGCCGCGTTACCGGGCGCTGTTCGGCGCTGCGAACGGGGCGCGGGTGCTCAGCGTGCGGGACGACACGTTGATCGGCCGGGACGCCGACTGGGCGCGGTCGCTGCGGCTGGTCCGGGAGCCGCTGACGGCGGCGCTGGGAGCGGACGTGGTCCGGCTGTTCCGGCCGGAGTTCTCCACCACGACGCCGGACGACGAGGCCTCGGCGCTGGTGGCGCTGATGGACGTGGTCAGCCCGTACTACGACTTCCGCTGGGAGACCCGCTGCGGCATCCCCAAAGTCCGGCTGGAGGGCACCGCCGAGGACTGGGCGCTGCTGTCGGCGCGGGCGGGCGAGCTGGCGGAACGTTTCGACTGGCTGGCGCCGTGGTTCGCCGAGCTGCGCCCGGTACTGGCGCAGATCGCGGCGACGGCGGCGGGCGGCCCGGTGGACGAGGCCTTCTGGCGCTCGCTGTACAAGTGGCAGTCGGTGTCCGGCGGGCCGCGGGTGACCGGCTGGCTCACCGCCTTCTTCGCCCACACCCAGACCCCCGACGGGCCCCGGTTGCGGCAGACCTTCGGCTGGCGGGAGGCGGCGGAGTGGCCCTATCACCGCGACGCCTTCGCGGTGAACGACTTCCCCTCGCACCTGTCGACGGTGCCGTTCGTGTGGGAGTGCCTGGGTGTCGAGCGGCCGATGGCCTTCGTGGGCGGGGTGCTCGGGATCGAGCGGGACGGCGAGTTCCTGCGGCCCCGGCTCGGGCACGCGGTGCTGGAACGGGCGAGCGGGGCCGGAGGTCAGTGGACCGACGGCCCTGGGGTGATGTCCGCCGGAGGATGTCCCTGAGGTGATGCCCCTGCGGTGACCGGCCCGGGACGGGGTGCGGCGGCGGTCCATTAACCTTGAGGGAGACAATCCCCGGCCGTCCGCCCACGCAGGCGCCGGCCTCCATGCTCAGAGAGAGGTTCGCCCCCGTGGACACTGCCGACCGAGCGCACGCCCCGGTCGTCGTCGCCATCGACGGACCCTCCGGCTCCGGCAAGTCGACCGTCTCGCGGGCGGTCGCTGCCCGGCTGGGCCTGAGCTTCCTGGACACCGGCGCCATGTACCGGGCGATGACCTGGTGGATGCTGGCCAACGACGTCGACGTGACCGACGCGGAGGCGGTGGCCGTCGCGTGCGGCAAGCCCGTCATCGTGTCCGGTACGGACGCCGACGGTCCGACCATCACCGTGGACGGTCAGGACGTCTCCGGCCCGATCCGGGGCCCCGAGGTGACGGCGCAAGTCAGCGCCGTGGCGGCGGTGCCGGCGGTGCGGGCCCGGCTGGTCGAGCTGCAGCGCGGCTGCGCCGAGGTCGCCGAGCGCGGCATCGTCGCCGAGGGCCGGGACATGGGGACCGTGGTGTTCCCGCAGGCCACCGTCAAGGTGTTCCTGACCGCTTCCGAGGCGGCCCGGGCCGAGCGCCGGGCGGCCGAGCTGCGCGCCAAGGGCGTGGACGAGGCGACCATCGTCGCGATGGCCGCCGATCTCGCCCGCCGCGACGCCGCCGACTCCTCGCGCGAGACGGCCCCGCTGGCCCAGGCCGCGGACGCCGTGCTGGTCGACACCAGCGAGCTCACCCTGGAGCAGGTGATCGACCGGATCGCCGCGCTGGTGGAGGAGCGGGCCGGGCTGTCGTCCGTCTGACCAGCCGACTCGGCTGGTCAGACGACCATTGAACGAACCGCGGGCCGTCGAGGCGCCGCGGCGGAAACCATCGCGCTGCCCCCTCGGGGCAGGTACGCACGGCGCGCCCCTGGGAAGGGCCGGGCCGGGAAACGGAACAGACGAACATGACCGCAGAGCACTCCGCCACCGGCCCCGGTGAGCTGGACGCCGCCGACTACGCCGAGTTCATGGCCCTCGCCGCCGAAGAGGGCTTCGACCTCGACGGCTTCGACGGCGCGGACGGCGCCGAGCACGTCCGGCTGCCGGTGCTGGCCGTTGTCGGCCGCCCGAACGTCGGCAAGTCGACCCTGGTGAACCGCATCATCGGCCGCCGCGAGGCCGTCGTCGAGGACAAGCCGGGCGTCACCCGCGACCGGGTCACCTACGAGGCCAGCTGGAACGGCCGGCGCTTCAAGGTGGTCGACACCGGCGGCTGGGAGATCGACGTCCTCGGCATCGACGCCATGGTCGCCGCGCAGGCCGAGCTGGGCATCGAGCAGGCCGACGCGGTCCTGTTCGTCGTGGACGCCACCGTCGGCGCCACCGACACCGACGAGGCCCTGATCAAGATCATCCGCCGGGCGGGCAAGCCGACCGTCCTGTGCGCCAACAAGGTCGACGGCCCGTCCACCGAGGCCGAGGCCGCCTACCTGTGGTCGCTCGGCCTGGGCGAGCCGTACCCCGTCTCCGCCCTGCACGGCCGCGGCTCCGGCGACCTGCTGGACGCCGTCATGGACGCGCTGCCCGAGGCCCCGCCGCAGACCTTCGGCGACGCCGCCCCCGGCGGCCCGCGCCGGATCGCGCTGATCGGTCGGCCCAACGTCGGCAAGTCCAGCCTGCTGAACAAGGTCGCCGGCGAGGAGCGGGTGGTCGTCAACGAGCTGGCCGGCACCACCCGTGACCCGGTCGACGAGATGATCGAACTCGGCGGCAAGACCTGGAAGTTCGTGGACACCGCCGGTATCCGCCGCCGGGTCCACCTGACCGCTGGCGCCGACTTCTACGCGTCGCTGCGCACCTCCGCCGCGCTGGAGAAGGCCGAGGTCGCGGTCGTCCTGATCGACGCCAGCGAGACCCTCGCCGAGCAGGACACCCGGATCATCTCGATGGCCGTCGAGGCCGGGCGCGCCGTCGTCGTCGCCTACAACAAGTGGGACCAGCTCGACGAGGAGCGCCGCTACTACCTGGAGCGCGAGATCGAGCGCGACCTCGTCCAGGTGCAGTGGGCCCCGCGCGTCAACGTCTCGGCCAAGACCGGCCGGCACATGGAGAAGCTCGTCCCGGCGATCGAGACCGCGCTGGAGGGCTGGGAGACCCGCATCCCGACCGCGCGCCTGAACGCCTTCCTCGGCGAGCTGGTGGCCGCCCACCCGCACCCGATCCGGGGCGGCAAGCAGCCGCGCATCCTGTTCGGCACCCAGGCGGGCATCCGGCCGCCGCGCTTCGTGCTGTTCGCCTCGGGCTTCCTGGAGGCGGGCTACCGGCGCTTCATCGAGCGCCGGCTGCGTGAGGAGTTCGGGTTCGTGGGGACGCCGATCTCGATCTCGGTGCGGGTTCGGGAGAAGCGCAAGAAGAAGTAGTGGTCAGTTGGTTGCTGACAGTGGGTAGTTGGTAGCTCGTAGTACGGCTGAGGGCCTCGTCGCCGGTGGTGGCGAGGCCCTCGGGCTCTTCCGGCTCTGTTGTCGGGGACGGTGGCGCGGTCGCCTGCCCCGGGCGTTGCCTGCCTGGGCTGTTGCCCGGTCGGGGCTGTTGCCGCTCGAGGCGGTTGGCGGGCGCGTGGTGGTGGGGCGTGGTCGGCTGCCACTGTCAGTGGTGGTCGCCGGCGCGGCCCGGGGGGAGCGAGAGTAGCTGACGGTGGCGGCCGCCGGGGGACTGGGCGGCGGCGAGGCCGGTGGCCGTGCCCAGCACCGGGGCGGGGGTCGGGGGCGGGGCGGGGGTCGCGTGCGGGAGCGGGCCGAGGTAGCCGGCGGCGACCCAGCCCTGGCCGTTGGTGAACTGGGGCGAGGGGGGCGGGGCGTGGCCGTGGCTCTGGCCGTCGCCGTCGCTGGTAGTGGCGGCGGGCGCCGGTGCGGGCGCCGGTGCGGGGATGTGGCCGGGGTGGCTGGTGGGGTGGGTGGGCTGTGACTGCGCCGGCACGAACTGGGGGAGGCCGGACGGCTGGCCCGCGTAGGTGTGGAAGGCCTGCTGCTGCGGCTGGTGCGGGCGCTGCTCGCCGCGGAGCGGGTAGCCGTCGCGGATCGCGAAGCCGGTGAACCTCAGGTCCTCCTCGCCCGACCGGTCGCCGGGCAGGGCGCG
This sequence comes from Kitasatospora aureofaciens, assembly GCF_001188955.3. GTDB lineage: Bacteria > Actinomycetota > Actinomycetes > Streptomycetales > Streptomycetaceae > Kitasatospora > Kitasatospora aureofaciens. The sequence goes on from NZ_JPRF03000018.1 coordinate 14,977, forward strand.
GAACAGCCGTCGGTACTCGGAGTACAGCTCGTCGTAGATCGGGGTCGTCGAGTGCGGGTGCTCCGCGTCGTACGACGGGCGCATGCCCGGGATCGAGCGGGTGGGGGTGGTGGGCCGTCCGGCGGGTGCGGAGACGTCGTAGCTGTACACGTAGGGGCCAACGAGTGAGAGGCGGTGGGGGATGCGGGGGCGTTTGGCCGACGGGGCCGGGGAAGGCCTTTGGCGGCGTGGGATCGGGGGAGGCCTTAGGCGGGGCGGACCGGGGACCGGGCGGCGGGCGTGCGCCGGCCCCTTCGGGCGGTGGCCGCTGACCGGGGTCGGTCAGCGGCCACCGCCCGAAGCGCCGGAGCGGATCAGGTGCCGGCCAGCGGGAGGGAGGCGGCGACCACCTGACCCAGCGCCACCGCCCTTTCCAGCGCCTGGCGCAGCAGGTCCTCGCGGGGCTGGCGACCGACCATGCCGGCCGGGACGGCGTACATGGTCACCTCGGAGAGCTGGCTGGCGGCCATCCGCCAGGCGTCGGTGACCTGGAGCGGCTGGTGCGCCTGCCACCAGCCGGTACTGCCGCCCGCCGCGGCGGGCTGGAGGATCGCGTGCAGCTTGCCCATGGCGACCAGGACCGACCAGCCGGGCAGCTGCTCCGGAGTCTCGTCGAGGTCGCTGACCCGCTGGAAGCCCGCGTCCTGGAGCAGGTCGAGGAACTCGTCCTCGCCGGAGGTGCTGCCGGGGCGGCCGACCGGGCCGGTGGGTTCGACCACCAGTGAGGCGTGGCCCACCTTGCCGTGCAGGACGAGTCCGCAGGTAATGCCGAGGATGGCGGCCTGACCGGGGGCGATCGGCTGGGACGGGGTGCCGGCGGCGTCCTGGGCCGGGAGGGCGAAGTCGTGGTCGGGGACCGTGAAGTCCGGGGCGGGGAGCGTCAGGTTCGGCGCGGGGACCGTCAGGTTCGGCGCGGCGGGCTGGGACTGACTGATGCTGCGGACGGCTCCGGCCAGTTGCTCCTCGGCGACCGGTACGACCTGGGAGGGGATGCAGCGGGCGTGGGCGAAGGCCAGGACGGCGGTTTCGTCACCGATGAACAGCACGGTGCTGGTGGGCTCCGCGTGGGTGTCGCCGGGGGTGCGGCAGGAGGTGCATTCGTAGCTGTCCGGGGCGCGGTCGCCGCCGAGCAGGCGGTCGGCCTCGTCGTCGCCGATCTCGGACCGGACCTCGTCGCTGACGTCGAGCATGCGCGGCACAGGGTCTCCTCGGATGGGGTGCGGTTGGGGTCATTGGGTCGGACTCGGGGAGGTCGCCATGCCCAACGGGCCCCTGTGTCAGGCGTCACGGGTCTCCGGCGAGGCTGACGGGAATTGCCCCGGATCCGATCGCGACACGTGTTCTCGTGGTCGCAATCTGTCGATGTCGGGGGCAGGACTGCCGGAATGAAGCCGTGAGGTGGGTCACGCGATCTCGACCTTTGATCTAGGAATCGATGGCTAAATCCGACATTTCGGACGGAAATGTGAGGTCATTACCGCCGGTAACCCGTTGCTGAGCTGGGCGAACCGTCGGGGTTTTGGTTTCCCCGGTGACCGGCTCGTAGCTTCTTTGGCGGCGCAACGAGCGCCACCCGGGCTCACCCCCGACGCACCGCCCCCCGGTCCCGGCCGGGCGCGGCAGGTGCCGGCCGACGCGATCGCTCGAACAGGTCGCCGGCGAGTGGCTGGGTGGCCGGGGCGGCAGCGGCACGTCCGACACGTGCACGGCCGTCCGACGGACGCGGCAAGCGAATCGCGGCCCTCTCCAGGGTCTGGTTCCGCATGCCCGCCCGGGGCTGTCGAGAGGAACCCCATGACCTTCCGTAACGAGAACGCCGCTGCCACCACCACCGCCGCCACCAAGCGCAACCGCGTTCGGATGGCCGTCGTGGCGGGTGCCGCTGTCGCGGCCCTGCCGGTGGCCGGCCTCGTCACGGCCACCTCGGCCTCCGCCGCGCCCGTCTCCACCTGGGACGCCGTCGCCCAGTGCGAGAGCGGCGGCAACTGGGCCATCAACACCGGCAACGGTTTCTTCGGCGGTCTGCAGTTCACCTCCAGCACCTGGGCCGCGTACGGCGGCACCGCCTACGCCGCGCAGGCCAACCAGGCCACCAAGGCGCAGCAGATCTCCGTCGCCGAGAAGGTCCTCGCCTCGCAGGGCCCCGGCGCCTGGCCGGTCTGCTCCGTCAAGGCGGGCCTGAGCAAGGGCGGCGCCCCGGCCGCCGTCGACACCACGGCCGGCTCCTCCGCCGCCAAGCCGGCGCAGGCCCCCGCGCCGAAGGCCGCCACCCCGAAGGCCGCTGCCGCCCCCAAGGCCGCTGCCGCGCCGAAGGCTGACGCCCCGAAGGCCGCTGCGCCGAAGGCCGACGCCGCGCCGAAGGCCGATGCTGCCAAGTCCTGGACCGGCTCCAACGACGCCAAGCCGGCCAAGGGCAGCTACACCGTCAAGTCCGGTGACACCCTGAGCTCGATCGCCGCCGCGCAGGGCCTGGACTGGCACGACCTGTACAAGAACAACGCCAAGGTCATCGGTGGCAACCCCGACCTGATCTTCCCGGGTCAGACCCTGAGCATCTGAGACCCGATGAGCTGACCGTGGGTCGGCTCGGGCGGTGCCATGGCCGCTCCTCCGCCACGCGGGGGAGCGGCCGTCGGCGTTCCCGGCGTGGCGTGGTGTGGCGTGTCTTGGTCGGGTGGCGGCCCGGCGGGGGTCGGGCTGCCCGGGGTCGGCTGTCGTGCCCTGTGCGAGGACTGGCGGGCGGACATCGGCAACGGCCACTACGGCGGCCTGCGGATCCGGCCGCCCACCTGGGCGCAGTACGGTGTTCGGCACTTCGCCGATCGAGGGGCCGGTGTTTCCCCCGCCCTCGGCTCCTAGGCTTCGATCCCTGACTGGCGGATCGTGACGTTGAGCCGCCCCACCAGCCCGAGCGCCGGGTCCGCCGTTCCCGGCAGCGTCCGCACCACCCCGTGGTAGGCGAACCGGGCCGGGCCACCGAAGACCAGCAGGTCCCCGCTGTGCAGCTCCAGGTCGGTCCACGGGCGGTTCCTGGTCCGGGTGTTCCCGAGCCGGAAGAGGCAGTCGTCGCCCAGCGAGAGCGAGACCACCGGGGCGTTCGCGCGCTCGTCACGGTCCTGGTGCAGGCCCATCTTCGCGCCGTGCGGATAGTGGTTGACGATCGCGGTGTCCGGTTCGTACGCCGCTGCGCCCGCGATCTCCCCGATCCTCTCCCCGTACGCGTCCGCGACCGCCCGCCGGGCCAGCTCACCGAGCAGAGCCGGGAACGGCTTGACGGGGGCGCCGTCCTCGGCGACGCGTGCGTACCCGTACGGGTACCAGTGCCAGCCGAGGCTGACCATCCGCACCGACATGACCCCGCCGGTGGGCATCCGCACACTGTGCAGGCCGGCGGGTGGGCGGGCCCATTCCCGGCAGGCGGCGACCAGCCGGAGCTTCGCGGCCAGGTCCAGCCAGTCGGGCAGCAGGACGGCCCCGGGGGCGGGCTCGGACCGTACCCGCGCGGCCGGGCCCGCGCCGGGCGGGTCGTCGGGTCGGTCGTCGAACAGGTCACCCTGGATCACCTCACCATCTTCCTGCGTCCCGTACCGCCCTGCCCAGCCCCGCCCCGCCTTGCCCTGCCCTGCCCTGCCGTGTGGGGTGGGGGGCTGGGCGCTTCGAGGGTGCGCGGCCGTTCGTCGACCTGTCCACTCGTTTACACGTTCGAGTGAATCGGACGCCCGGGGCCAGTGGGCGGGAATGGCCCGGGTCGCCGGAGAATTCATTCGAGTGAGCTGGAGAGCTCGATCGGAATCTCGAGAACCACGAGAGGGAGCGCGCGCATGGGTACCCCCGTCGACGACCTCGTCGATCTGCTGGACCTGGAGCAGATCGAACTGAACATCTTCCGCGGGCGCAGTCCCGAGGAGGCGCTGCAGCGCACCTTCGGCGGGCAGGTCGCGGGGCAGGCGCTGGTCGCGGCGGGGCGCACGGTCGAGGGCGAGCGCCCCGTCCACTCGCTGCACGCGTACTTCCTGCGCCCCGGGGTGCCCGGGGTGCCGATCGTCTACCAGGTCGACCGGATCCGCGACGGCCGCACCTTCACCACCCGCCGGGTGCTCGCCATCCAGGGCGGCCGGTCGATCTTCTCGCTGACCGCCGACTTCCACAGACCGGAGGAGGGCAGCATCGAGCACCAGTACCCGATGCCGTCGGTCCCGGCGCCCGAGGACCTGCCCAGCGCCCTGGACGAGGTCGGCTCCCGGCTCGGCGAACTGCCCCCGTTCATCAGTCGCCGCCAGCCCTTCGACATCCGCTACGTCGAGCGGTTGCGCTGGAGCAAGGAGGAGCTGGTGGACGTGGAGGCGCGCAGCGGCGTCTGGCTGCGCACCAACGGCCCGCTGCCGGACGATCCGCTGATCCACGTCTGCGCCCTCACCTACGCCAGCGACATGACGTTGCTGGACGCCGTCCGTGCCCCCGTCGAGCCGCTCTGGGGCACCCGGCACTTCGACATGGCCTCGCTGGACCACGCGATGTGGTTCCACCGGCCGTTCCGGACCGACGACTGGCTGCTCTACCAGCAGGAGTCCCCGATCGCCCACGGCGCACGTGGCCTGGCGCGCGGGCAGATCTTCGACCGGAACGGGCAGCTGGTGGTGTCGGTGGTGCAGGAGGGCCTGTTCCGGCCGCTGAAGGGCTGAGGGCGGTGTCCCGGCCGCCGGGTGGACGCCGTGTTGCCGCCGCGTCGCGTCTGCTCGCGGGCGCCTTGCACTGCCGTGCGCTGCCTTTCGGGCGCCTTGCGTCACCTTGCGGTCTCATTGCGAGTCGGCGGCTTGCCGAGGCCGGGGAATGATCCGTACCCGCGCACGGTGTTGTGCAGGATGACCGAGACGGACGGCTCGAACGGCGGGCCGTCCGCGGACCGGACCGGGAGGGTTGACCGATGACGGCGACGGCCGCGGAGGACTGGAAGCACTGGAGTGACCGGCGGGCGGCGTCGGTGAGCGCGCCGCACGGCCAGCTCGCACTCACCGGCACGCACTGGCTGGAGCCCGAACCGGTCGAGATCCCGGGCCTGCCCGGGCGCTGGTGGGCCGACGCCGAGGGCGTCCGGGTACGCGCCGCGGCGGCCGACGGCATCACCGTCGGCGGCGCCGACGGTCCGGTGGACGGCGAGGTGCTGCTGCGCCCCGACACCGACCCGGCCGCCGACACCGCCACCGTGGGCGAGCTGCTGCTCGTCCCCATCGAGCGGGAGGGCGAACTCGCCCTCCGGGTCTTTGACCCGGCCTCGCCCGGCCGGACGGGCTTCGCGGGCATTTCCGCCTACCCGTACGCGCCCGAGTGGGCCGTACCCGCCGTCTACACCCCCTTCGAGGAGGAGGGGCAGTCGGTGCTGGTCCCGAACGCGGACGGAAAGGACCGCCCGCTGGCGGTCACCGGGACGATCGAGTTCACCGTGGCCGGTGAGCACCGCACGCTGACCGTCAGCCGCGCCGGCCAGCGCCTCACCGGCGTCATCGCGGATGCCACCAGCGGGATCGACACCTACCGCTTCCGCTTCATCACCCTGCCGGCGCCCGACGGGGACGGCCGGACCGTCCTCGACTTCAACCGGGCGTACCTGCCGCCCTGCGCCTTCGCGGACCACTTCATCTGCCCGTTCCCGCCGCCCGGCAACCGGCTGGACTTCGCGGTGGAGGCGGGGGAGAAGCAGGTGCTGAGCAGGTAGGGCGCATGAACTGCGTCGTCGGCCGACCGGGCGCGGGGCCCGGTCGGCGACGACGGGTGAACGGGTCAAGCGGACCCGGTGTCGCGTTCGGCGCAGGCCGGAGCAACTATGGACCGTTGTGACGACGAACCAACCCTCTGACGCCCCGCCCGCCGAACCCCTTGCCCCTGCCGCTCCTCCCGTGCCTGCCGCTCCTCTCGTGCCTTCCGCCCCGCAGGAGGCGCCCTGGTACCGGCGGGCCTTCGCCGACCTCAGCCCGCTGCGCGAGCACCCCGATTACCGCCGGGTCTGGTCCGGGCAGGCAGTGTCCTCCGTAGGCCAGCAGATGACCGCCGTGGCCGTCTCCGTCCAGGTCTACGACCTGACCGGCTCCGCCTTCGCGACCGGCCTGGTTGGCCTGTTCTCCCTCGTCCCGCTGGTCGCCTTCGGCCTTTACGGCGGTGCCGTCGCCGACACCGTCGACCGGCGCAAGCTCGGCCTGATCGGCTCGGCCGGCCTCGCCGCCGTCTCCGCCCTGCTCGCCGCCCAGGCCATGGCCGGCCTCGGCATGGTGGCCGTCCTCTACGCGGCCGTCGCTGTCCAGGCCGGGTTCTTCGCACTCAGCTCGCCCGCCCGCTCGGCGATGATCCCCCGGCTGGTCCCCGCCCACCAGCTCCCGGCGGCGAACGCCCTCAACACCGTCAGCATGAACCTCGGCCTCACCGTCGGCCCGATGCTCGGCGGCGTCCTGATCGGCGCCTTCGGCGCCCAGTCCGCCTACCTCGTCGACACCGTCGCCTTCACCGGCACCCTCTACGCCATGTGGCGCCTGCCCGCCATGCGCCCCCAGGGCGACCGCAAGGGCCGCGCCTCCGTCCTCGACGGCCTGCGCTTCCTGCGCGAGCAGCCCAACCTGCGCACCAGCTTCCTCGCCGACCTGGCCGCGATGATCTTCGGCATGCCGCGCGCCCTCTTTCCGGCCATCGCCGTCACCTTCTACGCCGGCGACGCCCGCACCGTGGGCCTGCTCGTCTCCGCCCCGGCCGTCGGCGCCCTGATCGGCGCCCTCTTCTCCGGCTGGGTCGGCCGGATCCACCGCCAGGGCATCGCGATCCTCGCCGCCGTCTCCGCCTGGGGCCTCGCCATCGCCGCCTTCGGCGCCCTCCACAACCTCTGGCTCGGCCTCCTCCTGCTCGCGGTGGCCGGCTGCGCCGACACCGTCAGCATGATCTTCCGCAACACGATGATGCAGGTCGCCGCCCCCGACGAGATGCGCGGCCGCCTCCAGGGCATCTTCATCGTCGTCGTGGCCGGCGGCCCCCGCCTCGGCGACTTCGAGTCCGGCGCCGTCGCCGCCCTCACCAACCCCGCCACCTCCGTCATCACCGGCGGCCTCGCCTGCGTCGCCTGCGTCCTCCTCCTCGCCGCCCGCCGCCCCGCCTTCCTCACCTACGACGCCCGCCACCCCACCCCCTGACCGATCCCACCCCCGAAACCTGGCAGCGAGCACCCCCCGACGTGCTGTATTGTTTTCCACGTCGCCGGGACAACCGGAGACAAGGTCGAGAAGCCGCCCGGCAGAGCCCCCCAGGCCCCGCCGCACGGCACCGAGACCACGGGACGTGGCGCAGCTTGGTAGCGCACTTGACTGGGGGTCAAGGGGTCGCAGGTTCAAATCCTGTCGTCCCGACTGGAGTTCGCTCCATTGTCGCAGGTCAGAGGCCGTTTTCTCGTTCGCGAGGAAGCGGCCTTCGGCGTTCTCCGGGGCCTGCCTCTCACATTCGTCTCAGGGTTTCACGGTCCTGCGCCGGGACCTTATGCTGCTCGGCGTTGTGCGCTGGTAACCATATGCGCGCATTCTTCCTGCATGTCCGATCTGTCTATCACCAAAATGAGATTTATGGTTGCTCATTGTGATCGCCGATTCGGGCTAAGGCGTTTGCACTTGACGCTTCATTCCGTCGATCAAGTACGCGCCGAAGGGCCCAGCGGCTGCCCAAGCGTTGGATTAGGGCAAGGAGATGTGACTGTGGGCGCCTTTGCCGAAGGCGTGGCGCGATCTTCCTCCGGAGTTCCCGCTTGATCCCCGACAGCGGATTTCTGTGCGCGGGGTGAAGTCGCGCTTCAGTCTGACCCGAGTCTCGAGCGGGGGCGTGAGTTGCGCAGGCCACCTTGGACAGGACCGTTGCAAAGTCCCGTGATCTTGGAATAGTGCTGGTCACATGATGCCCAGCAGGTCGAGCGGGCGGATGAATGGCTCGTAGGAGGCGTGCCGGATGCCGGTGGTGATGTTGCGGCGCCTGGCGGCGCGGAGGGTGTTGATCGCCAGGTTGCGCAAGGTCGCCATGTTGTCGGGGCCGTGACCGGTGCGGGTCTTTGAGGCGTCCTCGGCGGAGTGGTGTCGCGGACGAAGTGGAGTCTGTTCTCGATGGTCCACTGCGACCTGGCAAGTTGGCCCAGGTGCTGAGGCGATGCCTGATGTAAAGACAGATCGTTCATCGCGTAGATCGTCTGGCGGCTGACGGTGCCGGTTTTGAGGTCGGTGCAGTGGCGCAGGATGCGGACGGCCTGGGCGACGTGGGGGAAGTCCAAGCCGAGATCGGTGACGGTGAGGGCCCTGGTCGCGCGGGTCTCCCCCTGCGGCCGTGGCCCCTCTCGCGGTCGTAGCGGCGTGCGGTGACGTCCTTCCACGGCAGCGACCTCAGTCGGCGGTGGAGTGCGGGCTGGTTGGCCTTGACCACCAGCAGGTAGTGGGAATTCTTCGCCTCGACCAGAATGTGCGCGTGGGTGCGCTGGGTGTGCAGGGCGTCGGCGGTGATGGTGACCCCGGTCAGGTTGAAGGGCTCCAACAGCGCGGCGAAACACGTGATCTCGTTGGTCTTGTCGGGAACCCTCAGCTGGGTGACGGTCAGGGCGTCGCTGGTCATCGCGGCCAGCAGATGGGCGGTGGGCAATTCGCCGCGCCGGGAGCAGCGGGCGGCCTTGCCGTCCACGGCGATTGAGTCCGAGCCGGAGGGATCAGCGCCGGTCAGGTCGGCCAGGCCACCTGGGCAGACCTGGCTGACGACCTGCCGGATCGTGGCGGCGCTTGGCCAGCCACCACGCCAGCTCGGGCCAGGCCCTGCTCTGGCTCGGCCGGCTGCTGCGCGCCGGGGGCGTCCCGCTGGACCAGCGCTTGCCAGGGCCGCGCCCTGGCAGCGCTGACTGACAACGCCAGCTTCCACCCGGCGTGCTTCCAGCTCAACCACGGCACGCCCCTGCGCGCTCAGCAGCGGACCGGACCCCGCATCACCAGCGCGGCCGTGGCCCGCACCGCTCGCTGGCCGGTCTTGCCCGGGAGCCCGCGGCCGGGAGCCGAACCGTGCAGGGCGGTGCTGGTCCGGAGCCGAATGCCCGCTGACCGACGGGTGCCGCCCCTGGTGACCAGCTCCTTCTACAAGGAGTGGAACAGTCGCCCGCTCCAGGCTCCGACATACTGCGGCAAGGGCGTTGACCACTGTTGGCGAACGCGGGGCATGGCCCGAAGCGACCGAGGCAGCCGTGCGGCCACCAGTGAGATAATGACGGCGTGATCGATCCCGCAAGCATTGAACTGGCTGACTTCCTGGCTACCTGGTACGGCCCCCCGGCCAGGAACGCAGAAGATCTTCCCGATTCCTGCAACTGGCTGCCCACTCCTCTGAAGAAGTGGCACATGCTGACCTCGCGCTGGGACAAACGCATCAATTTCACGACAAAGATGCTCGCGCCTGAGCGGATCCGTCTCGCTGGCGACGGAACGGCCATCTTCATGATCGACAGCACGGGCGACTGGCGCTGGTGCTTCGACCCGGTCAACCCGGACACTGTATTCGAGGCCGGACTACATGAGCCATGGGAGAAGATGACGGAACGAATGTCGCAGTTCCTTGTCCATGGCACGGTAAGAGAAGCCGTCTACGGTGCAGGTTTTGGAATGCACGCACTGTCTGTGCCTGATGATATTCTGCGCGCAATTATTGCCCCTATGGAGCAGGTTGGATTTGATGAATGGAACTGGCCAGAGCCGGGCTATCGAATCCTCATGGGGGAAGGCACTCTTGCCATCGTGGCCGAATCGGTGCCTGGTCAGCCCGGATGGGATGTCGAGATAGGCGCTTTTGAGCCTTCCGCCCTATCGAAGTTCGAAGATGTTTCTGGGGTTGATTGGCGAAGATAGCAATGTCGCCCAGAAAATGGTAGGGCCGGACCCGCAGTTAAGCGGGTCCGGCCCTGCTGTGTTTAGCACTAACGAGCGTTGCCCTTATATGGCTCCGTTCGCTCGATGCTCCCGTCTTCCCGCCTGAAAACCACCGTCAATTCGGAATCCTTCGGAAGCATATCGCTCAAGGTTGTGTCACAAGCCCAGCAGACCTCCCGTGCAGCCTCCTCGTTCCAGAAATGAATGTACAGGGTTGCCTTTTTGATGCTCAAATCTTGCCGCATGAGCGCCGCAACCTGAGCTTCGAGGTGATGCCTGTAGGCCCGCTTGGTTCCGGGCGCAAAGTTTCCATCCACCTCGGGGTGAATGTTGTCGAAGCCGGAGGAAAGTGGAGTGTCATACCATCCGCGCCCCTCTACATACATGGCCCCAGTCACACCGCCAGGCTTCTTGCCAGGCCCCTGAAAGTGGCCAGCTGCTCGCTTAGCCAGTTCCAGCCCCGTCTCGTCCTTGCACGCGTTGTGCACGAGCACCGGTGTGGCGCCGGCGAGCACGTAGTACGTGTGGAGGTCGGCGACGGTGAGGTTGTACATGGCCTGCTGGCCGGCCACCTCGTGGACGGACACAATAGTGGTGTCCTGTCCGTCTTCCGTCTTGAGGGTGTGGCCCGGTCGCAGGTCGGCCGCGGGGATCCACTTCTGGGCGGTGGTGTCCCAGAAGGGGTGCTCGGCGGTGGTGTGGATGGTCTCTTCGTCGTCGCCTGTCTTGATGGTGACGTCGATGAGGTCGCTGTCGTCGTGCTTCCAGGTGTCGGTGACGGTATGGCCGTCGTTCTCCCCGGTTTGCGGGTCGGCCGCCTGGACTTGGTCGCCCGGTTTGACGTCGCTGATTTCCCGGGTGCTTCCGTCGGCCATGAGGACCGGCGTCGATGCCGCGAAGCTGCACGGGCCGGCCTTCGGCCGGACCTTCGACGCAATTTTGCTGAAGAGCTTCCGCACCATGCCGGGGTGCTTCGCGACGAACTCCTCGCCGTGGATTGCGGCCCCGGCCGCCCAGCCGCCTGGGGAGACGATGGGCAGGGGCGGGCCGAATATCTGGACGAGTTTCCGGCCCCATTGGTACCAACTGCTGTGGGTTTGCGGTCCGTCCAGTGGGCCGCCGGCTTCGGAGATGATCGTGGTGAGGTTGAGCGGGGAGTCGGGGTTCTCCCGCTGGTTGCGGAAGTTGTCGGCCGTCTTGTCGTCGCCGATGAGCCTGGCTGCGCCCTCGGCTATCTCGTTGTACTCCTTGACCGTTTCGTGCCAGGCGCCGCTTGCCAGCGACTTGCCCTTGTCGACTATGTCGTCGCAGGTCTTGCAGTCGAACCCGAGGAACAGCCCGCTCGGGTCGCTGGCGTTGATGGGGTCGTTGTTGCTGTAGGCGTAGGCGTTCCACTGCTGCGGATTGGCCTGGTCGAGGATGGGGTCGGGACTGATGAAGCGTCCGCGGACGGGGTCGTACTGGCGTGCTCCAAGGTTGGTGAGGCCGGTGGCGTCGTCCTTGCTGCCGCCGACGAATCCCTTGCTGCCAGCCCACTGGCCGGCAGTGGGCTGGTTGCCGCGGGGATTGCCGAACGGATCGGTGGGGCGGCGGGCGACGGTCATGTTGGCGTCGGTGCTGATCTGGACGCCGTTGGTGCCGTGCGGATCGGCGGCCTGGATGACGACGTTGCCGCCGCCGATGGCCGAGGTGACCCGGGTGTAGGTGAGTCCGCCTCCCGCGGTTATGGACCGGACGTTGCTCAGGGTGCCGGTGGTGGTGTCGAGGGTGAGCTCGTCGGTGGGCAGGTTGAGCGTGGTCTTGCCGGGGTTGCGGCGGATGAGCTGGTTGCCGTCCGCGTCGTAGAGGTAGCTCGTGGTCCCGGCCGCTCCGGTCGAGCTGAGGGAGTTGAGCTTGCCCTCTCCGTTCCAGGCGAGCGTTGTGGTACCGCTGGTGTCGGTGATGGCGGTGGGATTGCCCGCGGCGTCGTACTGGTAGCCGACGGTTTTGGTGCCTGCGGATCCACTGGTAGTGGACGTGAGCAGGGCGTGGGGCCCACCGGTTCCGCCGCCGGTGTTGGGAGCGCTGGTGGGGGTGTTGCGGGTCTTGGCCGCTCCGAAGGTCTGGGTGGTGGTGGTGTCCTTGAGGCTGTTGCCGGTGATGTCGTGCTGGACGAGGCCGGTGCGGTTGCCGGTGGTGTCGTAGGTGTAGGTGTTCCAGTACGGTGTCGGGCCGCCCACCGTTCGGCCACCGGGGCTCACGGCGGCGGGGCCGCTCGTGTTGTTGCAGCCGCCGGTGCCGGGGACGGTGGTGGAGCTTCCCGTGCCGTGCTTCGTCCCGCTGGAGTCGGTCCAGTCCGCGATGGTGGAGGTGCCACCGGTATCGGTCCAGGCGCCTGTCAGCCGGCCCAGGTAGTCATAGGTGAAGCACTGGGTGTCGGTTGCCGCGGCGTCCTGGATGTCGGTGACCGAGGTGATCCGTCCGGACGGTGCGTAGGTGTAGCTCGTCTGGCTGGCGGAGACCGTGTTGACCTGCCGGTCGATGAAGGAGTTGATGACCCTTCCGGTGGCCGGGTCGTACTGCTGGGTCGAGACGACCTGGGTGCCGTAGTCGCCGACGGTTGTCCGTATGGGCCGCGCGAGGGCGTCGTAGTCAACCTGCTGGACGATGGCCTGGTCGAGGCTGGCGGCGGCGAACAGCAGGCCCGTGATGGTGTGGGCGTAGGTGATCGACTCGGCCGGGAGCCCGCCTGCGGCGGGGATGTCGCTCCTGGTCAGAGCACCGAGTACCGGGCTGTAGGTGTTGGTGGTGGTGTAGGTGCCGGCGAGTTCCTTCTCCACCGCCGGGATGGTGATGGAGGTGCCGAGCGGCCGATAGGCGGTGTCATAGCCGGTCACGGCCGTGGTGTAGGCCGCACCCCCGCTGCCTCCGACGTAGCGCGTGGACGAGGTGGGCAGGCCCTTGGCGAGGCTGTCGTACGTCCATGCCGCCAGCTGGTTCGCCGGCGTCACGCTGCCGCTGTACGTGCCGGTCTTCCGGCCGAGCAGGTCGTAGGTGTAGGCAATGGTGGTGCCCTTGGCGTCGACGGTGTGGTCAACACGCGAGTTGACGTCGTAGAACGTCTGGGTCACACCGGTGTCTGGGTCGGACGCCGAGACTTGCCGTCCGCGCAGGTCGTAGGTGTAGTTCCAGGTGTTGCCGCTGCTGTCGGTGTGGGAAGCGGTCTGACCGGTCGGAGTGTAGGCGTAGGTGGTGACGTCCGCGTCGGTGCTGTTGCCCGTCGCGGTCGGCGTGCGGTACTGCCAGACGGCGGCGGTGCGTCCTCGTGCGTCGGTCACGGTCGAGCTCGGCATGCCACCACTGGGTGGGGTGACGTCGATTCGGTCCGCGCCCGGGTAGGCCGTGGTGGTTGCCCATTGCAGGTTGCCGTTCGAGCGGAACTCCGCGCGCACCACGCGGCCGCTGCCGTCGTAGGTGTTCCAGGTCTGGCCCGGAACCTGACCATCGGCCGTGGGAATGAAGATCGATTCGGTGGGGAAGGAACTCTTCTCGTAATACGAGGAAGAGGTCTTGATCACCCAGCCGTGCGTGTCGTAGAGCCGGTCGGTGATCAGGCGACCGTTCGGGCGGGCGTCGCTGGTGCGCTGGCTCTGACGGGCACGGCCCAGACCGTCGTAGATGTCGATGTTGACCGCGTACGTGGTCGCGTCGTCGTTGAGCGACTCCGTCTTGACGGTGGACGGCCCTGCGGTTCCCTTGAGCCCGTAGGTGAACTTCCGGCTCGGCAGCTGCGTTGTCGGACGGTCGGGTGCCCAGACGGCGGTGAGCCGGCCGAGAGCGTCGTACTGCCCGGTGATGACGCGGCCGTTGGCATCGGTGCTGGTCAGTGCCGAGCCACGGGCCGGGTCCAGCGTGCCCGTTGTGGTCCAGCCGGTGCCCATGGGACCTGTGGTCCGAACCTGGGTCGGGAGGGCGCCGGAAGCCGGAGTGAGATCGACCTTGGTGACTGCGGGAGTGACCGACGGGCCGCTGACTTGTGCACCAGCGCCGTTGTAGGTGGAGCCGTCGGTGGTCGCCGTCGTCAGACTTCGCCCGTAGGCGTCGAAGGTCGCACTGCCGGCGTGGGCGTAGACGGCGTTGCCGCCCTGGTCGAAGTGGTCGAGGACATGGTTGCCGGTCGGATCGCCGGTCGTGCCTGCCCGTCCGAACGCCTTGCCGTCGTAGAGCGTGCGACCACTGGACAGGGTGTTGGCGGCAGTGGCCGTGCCAGTACAGGACCCCTGGAAACTGGTCTGCTCCGCGACGAGCGTGAGCAACTGCGGGTTGTCACTGGCTGCATAGCCGGTCGTGGTGCAGATCTCCGGGGTGGCAGCGGTGCCGTCGCCCTTGTCGTCGACCTTGATGACGCGGTTGCCGTTGGCAGGCTCCGTAATCGTGGTCGAGGTCGTGGTGCGCCAGGTTCCGTCGGCGAGCAGCGCCTTCGTTATCGCAGTGGTCTCGGAGTCGGGCCTCCACGCGTAGACCTGCGGTGCGCCGGCGCTCTGGGCGTGCGTCGCGGACTTCTGCTGTCCGTTGTAGGCGGTTCCGGAGATCGTTGTGACCGTACCGTCCTTGCCGGCCTGGTCGAACGTCTCGGCGGCAACGACGCGACCGCTCAGCTGTGCGTTGTCGGGGACGGTGCCCCCGAGGGGATTGGGAACCTCCGGGACGGTGCGCAAGGTCTTGCCGTCGGCGAGGTAGTCGCCGACCATGCCGCGCAGGTAGGTGACGCGCTGCTGGGTCTTGGGTGCCTCGCCGGGATTGGCGTTTCCCGTGGTTGTGGTCACCGTCTGGTAGCCGCGGAAGTCGTCCCAGGTGCGGGTCCTGGCGTCGATGAGCTCGGCGTCGTTGCGGTGCCAGGCGGCGCCACCGCCGTAGCTGTACTCGGTGGTTTTGGCGATGGCGGGGGTGCTGACGAGGTCCTGCTCGACGACGGTCTTGACCAGGGGTTTGTCGAACCAGTCGTTGACCGGGTCCTTAGAGGACTGGCCGGGCAGATACCACTTGACGGGTATGCAGGCCATCGAGTTGTTGTCCTCGGAGGCAGGCATGCGGTTGTTGAGCCGGGAGCACTCTGGGTCGCTGTAGATGACGTCGATGCGCCCGCCCATTTCGGTGGTGATGCTCTGAATGCGCGGGCGCATGAACATCGGCGAGGCCGGGACAAGTCCATCGACGCGGTTGGCCCGCATCTTGTACTGGAACTGCACCGGCGGCAGGTTCTTGATCTCCGCCTGTCCATTGCTCGGGACGCGCTGAATGGAGTCGAGCTGCAGGAGACGCTTGGTGCCGTCTCCGGGGTCGGCGAGCTGCTGGTTGAGGTTCCAGGTGTCGACGGTGCGGTACGCGCTGTTCACCCAGACCTGGGTACTGATCGCGGTCAGACGCTTGGTCGTGAAGAACGTCGGCGCGGAGTTGAGACAGGTGCTGTCGGTGCAGATCTGATCGACCGGCGTATCCGGCCACGCGTTGGCGTTGCCCGCGCGCTTGCCCTCGGAGCAGTCGTTCGTGGCGTCGGGTATGCAGCGTTCGGCCACGGTGAAGAGGACCTTGGCAGCGGGGTTGGCACCGCCCTTGGCCGCCTTCTGGTCGTCCAGACGCTGACCGTAGCCGATCTCCTTGAGGAAGCCGGAGCGCTGATAGTCGGTGAGGGTGCCATTTCCACCGCTCTGAACGGCGCCGCGCTGGTACTTGTTGCCCTCGGCTGCGTACTTGTAGGTGACCAGGTTGCCGTGCGAGTCGACTACATAGTCGAGCTGCCACCGCCAGGCCATCTGACACCACGAGCTGTTCCCGCTGGTCTGGTTGTAACAGGGATCCCCGCTCTTAGGCGAATACACCGGCATGGTGAGGACGGACCCCGCAGCCGGATCCGAACCGTCGCCGCCGGGCAGATGGTTGCGACCGAAGTAGTACTGGACCCCGTCCGGGGTGCTGATGCGCCAGTACTCCATGTCCCGGTAGTCGATGTCACCTGCGGCCTTCGGCGCGCCGGTGAGCTGTTCGACCTTGGCGCCGTCATCGCTCGAAAGGTGCCAGGTTCCGGTGGCGTCGTCGCGCACGATCGCGCCGGAGCGACCACCCAGGGAAAGGGTGGCGTTCTGCCCGCCCCAGCACTTGTCGGGCGAGCCGGTGATGCCGGCCTGGTCGCAGCTCTTGTAGGAGCGCTCGATGAAGCCGGGCTCGTATCCCCAGCCGTCGCCGATCCACGAGGGCTGGGCGTTGGTCGAGGACGTTTTCCCGTCCACCGCGGCCGAGTTGTAGCCGAGCGCCACGGTCGGAGCCGCGCCCCCTAGCGCGGGCGGCACCTGGATCGGGTAACTGTACGTGAAGTTCCCCGCGTTGGATCCCGCAGTCCAGGCCGCCGACGGCGACAGGGACGACGCCGTGTAGTTGCCCATGGCGCCGGACGGCGAAGGTGAAGCGGAGAGCACCACAGAGCCGCCACTGCCACCCGTGTCAGCGACAGCCTCAGTCCGTACGGGTGCTGTGGTCGTGCTGAAAGAGGCCTTCACAGCGCCGTTCTGCCGCTGCTGGGCAGGCACTGAGGGGGGAAGGACGACGTCGGCGGTGATTTTGCCGTGCCCGTCGACCTTCGCCGCAACCGGAGTCTGGGTACGGCACTCAGACAGGCCCGGTGTGGTCAGCGCGCAGGATGGCAGTGCGACAAGGGAGGCCCGGTCGGACCACCCGGCCGCCTGCAGTGCCTTCAGGTCCAGGGTGACGCTCGCCGCACGTCCGTTACTGCTCGTGGGAGCCTCGGCATCGGTCAGGGCGATGAGCGGCCCAGTGACGCCGACGGCTTTCCCTTGGTCCTGCCCAGTCACCTGAACCGTGACCGTATGCGCGCTCTCGCCCTTGCCGGTGCCCGGGGCGACCTGGACGGCCAGAGGCCCAGCCTGGGAACCGGTCGCGCCGCCGGAGGCTGGCGATGCGCCACCGGTCGCGGCACGCGCGGCCTGCGCCTCCGGACTGTCGGGCCCCACCGTCACTGTCGCGGTACCCGTCACCAGTGGCTGCGCAGGCTCGGGCTTCCAGGCAGGCGCCGGGGCCACGGGCTTCGGCGTCGACGTCTGTACGTCCTGACCCGGCACCGAGACGGTCTCGTCCCCCAGCGGCGTGTGCGGGGGTGTCCAGATCTTCCCCTTCGGCGTGGGGTACGTCCATGCCGCCGCAGGGGGAACGGACACCCCGGTCAGTGTCAGGGCGACCATCGCCGCCACCGCAGGCGACCGCCATCGGCCCCCTGCTGGTCTCCCGGCCCGTTTACGGGCAGGCCAAACCATCGTCACATCTCCTCATTGATTGTCAACTTGGCACCACATGGACACAGCTATGCCATGATCAACATGACGATATGTGCGAGCTCCGACACATCACAGGAAGATCGATCCCGGCGTATGAGATGTTTATAAAGTCTTGACATTGCGGCCTGTGCGTATCGGGACATGTCCACGCAAGGCGGCAACGGGTTTGACCGATCTGCAGGTCAGGCCACATCGTTCCCATCCGAACGCAGATGCACCAGCGTCTGCCTAGCGGGAGGGGACTCACAGAAGAGCCATGTCCACCACGCCACGGACAACTACGAACACGCAACCACCATCGATACGCACGCGCCCCAGCCGCATGACCGCGCTCGGAACGGGGTGCCTCGTGAGCCTAGGCCTGCTCACCGCGCCCTCAGCAGTGGCTGCCGATTCCCCGCCCGCACCCACCCACGGGCCAGTCGGCGGAGTCGCGCCCCTGGTTTCGTCCACACCTGCCCCGGCCCGCACGCCTCTGCAGCAGGCCATGCTGGACGCGATCGCCAAGGCGAAGTCCACCGGCAAGCCGGTCGTCATCGACGCTCTGACCGACGTCGCGTCCAAGACCGTCGCCAACCCGAACGGCACGCTGACCACCACGGCCAATGCCCAGCCCGTCCGCGTGAAGCAGGGCAGCGGCTGGGCCGATCTCGACCCCACGCTCCGCCAGAACCCCGACGGCACCGTCAGTCCCGCCGTCGCAAGCACGGCGCTGGCCCTGTCCGGCGGGGGGAGCGGCCCGATGGCCACCCTCAAGACCACCGACGGCAAACAGCTGTCTGTCGGTGCCCCCTTCTCGCTGCCCAAGCCGGCTCTGAACGGCGATACGGCCACGTACGCAAACGTGCTGCCCGACGTCGACCTCCAGGTCACCGCCCTGCCAGTCGGCGGCTGGCGCGACGTCATCGTCGTACGGACGGCGAAGGCAGCGGCGAACCCGGCGCTGAAGACCCTGCGCTTCCCGATCACTTCCCAAGGGCTGACCGTCTCCTCCGACGCCAACGGTAGTATCAACGTCAAGGACGACAAGGGCAGCCTGCGCTTCCGGTCCCCGGCCCCACTGCAGTGGGACTCCTCCAATCCCTCAGCGGTTCCGGCCAGCGCCAGCGCCGGGGTCAAGCTGGCGTCCTTCTCCGCGGCGGCACCGGCCTCCGACGCAACTCCGTCGCCGCCTGCGGCTGGGACCCCGTCAACAGCTGAGGCACCCGGTGACGGCGCGAACGTCGCCAGGATCGGCAGCACCATCACGGCAGGGGCGATCGAGCTGACACCCGATCCCCAGGCCCTTGGTTCCGGAACCGGCCCGTGGTACCTCGACCCGTCCCTGGTCGCCGCCACCAGCTCAACCCAGGGCTCGGTGGAGGTCCAGGAGAACTACAAGACGGCGGAGAACTTCAACAAGAAGAACAACCTGGCCACCGGCTACTGCGGCTACCACAGCAGCGACCCCAACCTCGACTGTGGCAGTGAGGGCCGCCAGCGCGCCTACTTCCAGTTCGGCATCAACCCGGCGCTCTACACCAAGCCCAGTGGCGCCGAAAGCCCGCCAACCATCTTCAACTCCACCCTCAACGCCCAGGTTACCGGTGCCTCCAGCCCCGGAACGGACACGCCGTTCGAGGTGTACTCGGCTCCCAAGCCCATCTACGAGCACACCAGCTGGAACGACCAGCCCTGCGGCACTGACGGCAGAGTTGCCATGCAGAACTGCCCGGAGGTCAACGGTCAGAGACTCACGGGTACCGGCCCGCTGGCCATCGACGTCACCGACATCATGAAGCAGGCGATCGCCGGCCAGTGGCCGTGGTGGACGGCCGCCATCGCCCCGCAGGGCAACGAATGGGACAAGACGTACCGGCACCAGATCGCCAACAACCCGTACATCACCACCACCTACGACATCACACCGACCGTCTGGTGGGCTCGCACCACGCCCACCCCGGGATTCGCGGGCAACAACAGCACGGCCGCGTGCACCAGCGGCGGCGCCCACCCGTGGGACAACCCCGGCTGGGTCGGCAACAACCAAGAGATCTACCTCACCGCCAACAGCTGGTCACCGGCCGGACAGCCGCTCTACACCGGCTACCACATGTGGGACGACAACGACCCCAACTTCAGCGCCGTCCCGGGAGCATGGGGCGGAAGCTACAACGACCCCGGCCCGACCGTGAGTGTGGGATCGCTGTCGGACGGCCACCAGTACGGCTGGACCGCCCGCGCCACCGACAACACCCTCACCTCACCCATGACTGGGTGGTGCTACTTCCGCGTCGACAAGACCAACCCCCGCGTCAGCATCAGCTCCACCGACTTCCCGCCCTCGGGAACCCCCAACCCCAGCCCGGCCAAGTACATGAACGACCAGGGCACCTTCACCATCAACGCCGACGACCCGTCCCCGGGTTCGGGCCTGCAGGCCTCCGGCGTCGCGTGTGTGCGGGTGAGCACCGACCCGACTCCGGTCGTCGGCTGGAAGTGCGGCCAGGACGGCACACAGGCACCGGGCACGCCGTACACCTACCAGCCACGCCGTTGGGGCACCAACGCCCTCTACGCCTGGGCCATGGACAACGCCGGCAACTACAGCCAACCTGCCATCTACAACTTCTACGTCCCCTGGAAGCCTGGCACCCAGCCGCTGTTCGGAGACGTCACCAACGACCAACAGCCGGACATCGTCATCGCCGACAAGAACGGCGACCTGAGGATCACCGGCGGCACCACCGATCCCGCCACCTCCTTGGTCGCTCCCGCGTCTGCCGCGCCCGGCAATGGCCAGTACGGGGCCACCTGGGCCGACTACCAGATCAGCCACCACGGCTCCCTCACAGCCGGGCAGCCGGTCGACCAACTCGTCGTCCACTACATCGGTACCGCAGCGGAGCTGAAGAAGGTCCTCTACGTCATTCCCAATGACGGAACCGGACGCTTCGACCAGAACACCCCCATGGCCCCGAGCCGCCCCACCAGCTGCAAGGTCTACGGCACCGGCGCAGCGTGCGACGGGTACAACAGCGCCGACTGGAGCAACGTCACCCAGGTCATCGCCTTCGGCACACCCAAGGGCGAGGCCGTGGGCCCCAAGCCGGGCGACCCGACGAAAACGGTCTTCACCACCCAGACGTCCATCATGACGCTGGAGAACAACAACCTCTACCTTTTCACCCCTGTCGGTAACCTCCTGGGCAGCGCAACGCTCATCCCCACCGCCTCCGGCAGCTGGAACGATTACGAACTCATCAACCCCGGTGCGGCAAACGGACCCACGACCAACCCCATCACCAAGGCGACCACGAACCAGCCCACGCTCTGGGCACGCAACCGCACCAACGGAAACATCTACGCCTACCCCCTCGGCTGGAACGCCGACGGCACCGTCGACTACTCCGCCCTCACCAAGCCCGACACGGGCACAGCCATCCTGACCGGTGCCAACTGGACCACGGCGGCACAACCGAAGATTGGCGCCGCAGACCTGAACAACGACGGCTACCCTGACCTGTGGGCCATCAACACCAGCAACGCCATCACCGTCTTCCTCGGCAAGAGCAGCACCGGCACCAAGAACAAGGTCGACGGTTTCGACAACTGGCAGTTCCTCGGCTACGCCGACGCCAGTACCTCGATCCACCCCAACCTGGTCTCCTGGCAATGCATTGATGCCGAGGGAGGCCCCCGGGACGGCGCCCCGCTGGCTATCTACTCGTGCTGGAACACGCGTAACCAGCGGTTCAACCTCAGCACAGACGGCACCATTCGGGCCGGCGCCTACTGTCTCTCCACCGCTGGCGACGCCAACACCAACGGCACCCAACTCACCCTCACCAACTGCGACGGCAGGCCCACCCAGAAGTGGTCCGTCCGACCGGACGGCCGCATCATCAACCAGACCACCATCACCGGGGCCGACCCCAACACCGGCCGCTGCATCGAGCTGAACAACTCGCACACCGAACAGGGCACCCGGCTCGATATCTGGGACTGCCCAGGCCTTTTCGACAACAGCCGATGGACCCTCCAGCCCGAACGGACTCCGTGACCTGTCGGCCGTCCCACGACGTGAACTGACATGACCTTCGCAGGGCGAGGCTCCGGAATATCCCGGAGCCTCGCCTCTTCGTTCTCCACGGTGAGTAATCGGCCGGGTACCAGCGGGCGGCAGGTGGCGAGCGTCGTTCCGCCACCTGCCGACCGGGTGAGGGACTGTTCAGCCACTGCCACTGAGCCACTACGTCGAGGAACGGAGTGTGGCCCGGCGTGGTGGACCTTGTTCCCGAAGACTTCCGGTCGTTGAGGAACCCGCGCTCAACATCGATGCCGTACCGAGGATGGCAGTTGGCCGGAGGAGGGCTGATGAGAGTTGACAGGCGGGGAAGATCAAGTTACCAGAGGGCCATGCCGACCCCGACGGGACCGACTGGCTGGAGGCGTACGCGAGATTCGCCGTCAATTACTCCGAGCTGCCAGTCGACCTGGGCGCCGTCCGGCATATCTGTGATCTGAGGCCGTTGACCGATGACGTGGTCCCAAGGCCGAGCGCGCCCTCGCGGACCTTACTGAGGACATTGCCGAGATCGGTTACCCCACGACGGGGTGTGTCCAGCCAACGGTGTAACTCAGGTTGATTTGTACTACCGGCGGCCGATGGAGAGTCGGCCGTCGAAGGTGATCTCGAAGGCGTTCAGTGCGGCCTTCCAGCGGGTGGTCCAGCGTTTGCGGCCGGCTCCGGTCGGGTCGAGCGCCATGATGGCCATGTAGACGCACTTCAACGCGGCCTGCTCGTTGGGGAAGTGGCCGCGGGCTCGGACGGCCTTGCGGATGCGGGCGTTGACCGACTCGATCGCGTTGGTGGTGCAGACGACCCGGCGGATCTCGGTGTCGAACTGGAGGAAGGGGACGAACTCGGCCCAGGCGTCCGACCACATCTTCACGATCGCCGGATACTTGTCGCCCCAGGCCTCCTGGAACTCCAGGAACCGGTCCTCGGCCGCTTTCGCGGTCGGGGCGGTGTAGACGGGCTTGAGTGCCTTCGAGATCTTGTCCCAGTCCTGGCGAGCTGCGTATCGAAAGGACGCGCGCATCAGGTGGACCACGCAGGTCTGGGTGATGGCCTGCGGCCAGACGGTCTCGATGGCGTCGGGCAGGCCCTTGAGGCCGTCGCAGACGACCATGCACACATCGCCGACGCCGCGATTCTTGATCTCGGTGAGGACGTGGAGCCAGTACTTGGCGCCCTCGCCGCCGTCGCCGGCCCACAGACCGAGGATCTCGCGGGTGCCCTCGACGGTGACCGCGAGCGCGACGTAGATCGGGCGGTTCGCCACCTGACCATCGCGGATCTTCACGTGGACGCAGTCGATGAAGATCACTGGGTAGACCGGGTCCAGGGGCCGGTTCTGCCACTCGGCCATCCCGTCGATCACCTTGTCGGTGATGGTGGAGATGGTCTGCTTGGACACGTTCGCGCCGTAGACCTCGGCCAGGTGGGCGGAGATCTCACCGTGTGTCAGGCCCCGGGCGGACAGGGACAGGACCATGTCGTCCACGCCGGTCAGCCGGCGCTGGCGCTTGCGCACGATCTGCGGCTCGAAGCTGCCCTCCCGATCGCGGGGCACGTCGATCTCGACCGGCCCTACGTCGGTGACCACGGTCTTCGAGCGGGTGCCGTTGCGGGAGTTCCCCGAGCCGGCGCCGGCCGGGTCGTGCTTCTCGTAGCCGAGGTGGTCGGTGATCTCGCCCTCCAGGGCGGCCTCCAGGACGCGTTTGGTGAGCTGCTGCAGGAGCCCGCCCTCGCCGGTCAGTTTGACGCCTCCGGCGCGGGCCCGGTCGACCAACTGCCCGATCAACTGCTCGTCCAGTACGTCCGGCGCGAGCTCGACCGGCCGGACTTCCTCAACCGCCTCCGCGGAGACGATCACGTCGCTCATCAGGTGTTCTCTCTTGATCGGGAGTTACACCGAAGACCGTACAGACCCACTGCTGAAGGCGGGAATCGAGCCGAGCATGGGAAGCGTGGGGGACTCGTTCGACAACGCCCTCGCCGAGAACTTCTGGAGCGTGCTGAAGACCGAGTGCGTGCGTCGCACGACCTTCGAGACCCGCACTGACGCCGACCTGGCCCTGTTCGCCTACATCGACGGCTGGTACAACACCCGCCGCATCCAGAAGCGCCTGGGCTGGCTCAGCCCCGACGAGTACGAGGCGAAGTTCTACGCCGACCAGGCGACGGCCGAACCGGTGACCGTCGAACCACCCACACCCGTCCTGACCAGGTAATCAACGCCTCCCGTGCAGCGGGGGAAGCTCAGCCGTCAGCAGACGGTGAACCCCCGCCCTCACGCCGTACCCACATGCACATGAAAAGTGCCTCTGACCTGGGACGATCCCTTGTCGTGGCGACAAGGGTGGGCGCGGGCTCGTGGTTCGCACAGACGTCGTCGTGGCCGATACCGCGTTTGCTTGCGGAAGTGGTTCGGGACGCGCTCGGCGCGGTGGTGCGTGATGGGGACGCGAGGAATCGCAAGCGTGACCGCATCAGGCGCGCTCATTTGCGGCGGGAAAATGCGCTGGGGCATCCGGGAGCCGGACGGTAGCGTGCGGGGACGATCTCTGGGGGTGGGCTGGTGGGGCCGATGCTGTTGGTGGACGTGGACGGGCCGCTGAATCCGTACGCGGCGAAGCCGTACCGGCGTCCCGAGGGCTATGGGACGCACCGGCTGATGACACCGCGCTGGCGGGCGGCCGAACGCGGCCGGCTCAAGGAGTGGGGCCTTCCCCACAAGGCGGTGAAGCCGCTGCGGGTCTGGCTCAACCCGGCTCACGGGCCTGCGCTCGCCGTTCTGCCCTATGACCTGGTGTGGGCAACGACGTGGGAGGAAGAGGCCAATACCTTCCTCTCGCCTCTCCTGGGGCTGCCTGAGCTGCCGTTCATCGCTTGGCCCAATCCGCGGACCGAGCCCGAGGGCGGAGTGTTCTGGAAGACACCGGAGATCGTGGCCTGGGCGCACAGCCGCCCGTTCGCCTGGGCCGACGACCAGATCACCGACGCGGACCGCGCCTGGGTCCGCGCCCACTACCGCGGTCCGGCGCTCCTCCACCACGTCGATCCGAAAACCGGCCTGACAGCAGACGACTTCGCACGTCTGACGCATTTCGCGACCCTGATTGCCTGACAGGCCGTCCCGGCGGCGGCGAAACTGCTGACATGCTCGTGAGGGCCGCTTCGTCAGCCCTGCGGGAGGCTGGTCTCGCCTAGCATCCAGCCGTAGAAGCTGCGAGCGTCGGGGAAGTCGGTGTCTGGGGTGAGGTCGACCAACCAGACGGCTGCCATGTCCATCTCGCCGAATGAGCCGAATTCCTCGCCCTGGGCCACGATCAGGGCTCGGGTTCCGATACGCCAGCCCGCGAAGTTCCACGGCCGGGGTCCGGGGGAGCAACTCAGTGTGGTCTCGGGCGCGCCGAGCTCGGTGGCGACGGTTGCGCAGGCCGCGGACCAGGCGTGATCGAAGGCGGCTGGTTCGCCGTCGAGGCTGTCCCAGTCGTCGGACTCGAACTCTTCGCCGAGCGGGCCGGCCTCGGCGTCTTCGCTCGGGTCGAAGAAGCGGAAGGGCAGGTGGAAGCGCGACTGGCCGGCGGCGCCGGTGCGTCCGTCCCGGCCCTGGCCGGCCGATGAGCGCCTCGGGCAGTACTTCCCCGGCGGTAGCGCCGGAGCCCCTGGTGCCGGGGCGGACAGCGCAGGTCACCCCGAGGCTCGGGGTCAGATGATGTGGACGCGTTCCAGGTTGCCGTCCTTGTCGCGGAGCATCAGGGCCTTGCCGTCCTTGAGCTCTTCGGCGAGGAAGGCGTAGGCCTGGAGCGCTCGGTTCACGGCGTCGGGGCGTGGGAGATTGTCGGTGGCCATGATCTTGGTCAGGGCCTGCTGGCCAAGGGGGGTCAGGGTGAGACTGAAGCGCTCACTGGCGGGTCGCTCCTCGGGCACGTCGAACCCTCCTTCCTGCGTGGTTGTGGACTGTCCAGGAAATAGTTTATACCAAATCTGCTGCATCGGCGCATCACATGCGATGCAGATCTGATGCATCTGTCGCTCCCGGGCTATATGCTGGCGATCGATTCGGCCACCAGAGAGGTCGCATCGCCCACGGGCCGCACCAGCGCAGCCCACCGTTTCAGAAGGAGCCCTTGTGTTCGATACGTCCCACCACCTCGCGATTGGCAGGCCTTGTCCAAGTTCGGTGCGCAGGGCTTCCGCGCCCTAGCGGCGCCCTGACGCACCGGGCTTGGCCTGACCGATCGACATCACCTCGGGTGGGTCGGATCGCTCGCCAAGCCGCCAGAGGACGGTCCTCTGGCGGCTCCGACAAGGAGCACCATGAACCACACCCAGCAGATCAGCACCGACATCAAGTCGGACACCACGACCATCCCGACGCAGGAACAGGAGTCCGAGGCCGAACCCCTCGAGGTCGCCACCAAGGACACCTTCTTCGTCAAGACCCCGGAGAGCGCGGAGGCATCGTTCACGCTCAGTCACACTGGGGCCGAAGGTAAGGTCAAGGTGCCCGAAGCCAGCGCCGACAAGCTGATCAACGGCATGGGTGAGCTCGCCACGCTGGCCGCAACCCCGGTCGGCATCCTCGCCATCATCAAGTACGCGAAGGGAAGCGGTATGCCGGCCGGCATCCTCTCGGCCGCCGTGCTCGTCCTCGCGAGTGCGCTGGCCACCATCGTCGTCGCCCGCACGCTGCGCCGCACGACGCGCTAACCGCCGACTCATCCGTATCTTCTAGGAACAGCGCAACAAGAGCGCGAGCCCGCAGATCCGAACAGTCTGCGGGCTCCCGCTCGTGGTTGGGCCAGCTCCACGGGGACGTCCCCAAGGAGCTCAGTGCCTTACGGCAGTTTCGAACGACGCCCACCGGGCCGGCCGGAACGCCTGGTCCTCGCCGGCCGGGGTCAGCCGGCGTGCTGCCGGACGGGGCGTCAGTCAAAGGCACTGCTGCGCTGGACGTCGGGGAGGGTCGGCGTGGCCTCGCTCAGCGTCGCTGCCACGGCCTCTCTGGACAGCTGGCGCAAGTCCTCTGTGGCGGTGGGCAGCTCCCGCAGCAGGATGGTTCCGGCCGTGAGGGATGCGCGCGCCGTGGCGGACTGGCCGGCTTGCGCTGCCGCACCTGCGATGTGGAAGTGCTCCCCGGTGACTCGCAGGCCGAGGCCCAGTGCGCGCCACCTGAAGGTGGGATGCTCGGGTTTCGGGAGGCCGAGGTCGAGCGCCGGCTGGTCCGTGGCCGGCGGAGGGGGAGGGCCATCGAGGACGCTGACGGCGCGCTGCAGGGAGCGCCAGGCCGCTTCGATGGCGCCTGCGCGCCGCTGCAGCGAGGCGAGATCGGCCAGGGCCAAACCCTGATGCAACGGGTCGTCCTGGAGAGATGCATACAGGTGCCGGGCCCGGGCGGCCTGGGCGAAGTCCCCGAGCTGCGTGAGCTCATGGGCGAGGAGTCCCAGCAGGCCCGCGTCACGCGGTCCGGCGTCGTCGAGTAGGCGCAGCAGTATGCATCGGGCGAGTTCGGCGCGGCCCTGACGGCGGGCCAGGCCGGCCCAGGTGAGTTCGTCCTCGTGCTCTGGGTTCTCACCATGGTTGGACTCGTCGAGCTCTGTCGCCCAACGGCTCATCTCCCTTGCCGAATCGGGGAATCCCCCGAGCAGGTAGTGAGCATCGACGTTCTCCTGGCGC
Organism: Kitasatospora aureofaciens; assembly: GCF_001188955.3. Taxonomy (GTDB): domain Bacteria; phylum Actinomycetota; class Actinomycetes; order Streptomycetales; family Streptomycetaceae; genus Kitasatospora; species Kitasatospora aureofaciens. The sequence goes on from NZ_JPRF03000018.1 coordinate 41,982, forward strand.
ACCGACTTCAGCAACCGGTGGTCCTCGGCCTGGCCGTGCAGGCCTACCAACGCTGCGGCCAGGCGCAGTTCCTCCGTGGCACCGCCGTACCGGGCCTCGTGCTGGAGCAGGACACGCAGGAACGGCAGATCCGCCCCTCGCCGGTCGTACTGGGCTGCGCGCAGCGCGGTCACCCGCCGCGCCGGATCTTTAGCCACCGCAGGCCAGTTGGCGCGATCGGTGCGCAGCAGTACAAGGTCGGCCTGCCCTGGAGCGAGGACGGTCTGCCACAGCGGAGGGCGCGGCAGCCGGTCCAGCAGTGTGTGGGCGCAGCCCTCGTCGGCGTTTAGGAGTAGATAGTCAGGCTCGGTGCGCAGCAGGGTCTGGTGCAGGCGTCGGAGCAACTCCGGCTGTGGGATAAGACGCAGTTCGAGCTCGGTTATCAGCGTGCTGCGTTCGGCATCCAGTTCAGGTGCGTAGGAGTCGCGGATGTCGGCTTCGGTCCCGGCGACGGCCGCCGCCAACGCGGTGTCGTCGGCGTGCGGGTCGAGGCCGGTGTAGTTCCGCCAGCCCGGTAGACCGATCAGCATTTCCAGTGCCTCGTCCACGCTGCCGGCGATCAGCCCAGCTTCGCCCTCGGAGCTGGCGTACAGCACCGCGCCGTCCGCGCACACGAAGTACGTCCCGCCAGTGTCGTCCCCCGCCACCGCTTCGAGCGCCGCTCCAGATGCCAGGCGTACCGCTTCGCCGTGCTCGTCCCGTTCCAGGTCGAAGTCGAAAGGGAACGCCGCAAGCCGAGCCAGGTCGGAGCGTCCGCGTAGAAGACGAAGGGCACGATCGGAGCGGGTCATGGCGGGACGTTAGCAGCCGGCCCTGTCTCGTGCCGCGCTCCCCTCGATTCGTGCGGCGGAGGCTTCGCGGCCAGATTCGACGACTGCCTGACAGCTCACTGGGTCGCGGGTCGACGCCTGCAGAACCTGGAGAACCAAGCCCGCCGGTCCCGGGGGAGACGAGGGAGAGTGCCATGGCCAAGTGACCATGCGTCAGGCAGGAGCGTCGTCCTTGCCGTGCATGTCGTCAGCGACGCCGCAGCCATGTATCGCGCCGTGCGGCGGTGGGCCGATGCCGGTCAGGGCAGGCTCGTGGCTCGAGGCCTCGATGACCTGCCGCATGGAGAGGCAGATGCGGCGGCGTGCGAAGTCGGCCTCATCGATGAGCATGACGAGGACATCGTCGCCCTCGCGGACGACCTCCTCGGGCGCGCCCACAGCGTGCATGCTGAGCTCCGAGAGGTGGACCAAGCCCTCGATGCCCGGCTCGATGCGGACGAACGCGCCGAACGGCACCAGTTTGGTGACCGTGCCGGGAACGGTGTCACCGACCCGGTGGGTGTCGAAGTAGCGCCGCCACGGGTCTTCTTGGGTGGCCTTGAGCGACAGCGCGACCTGTTCGCGCTCCAGGTCCACGGCCAGGACCTCGAAGCGGATCTCCTGCCCGACCTGCACGACGTCGGTGATGGCGTCGAAATGCGTCCAGGACAGTTCGGGGATGTTGATGAAGCCGGTTGCTCGCCCCAGGTCATCGTCCAGGTCGACGAAGACACCGAACCGAGGCGTCGCGGCCACCCTTCCGGTGCGGATCTCGCCCTTCCGTATCGTGCGGAGGAAGTTGCGACGCCGGTCTGCCCGGGTGGGGTTGGTCCGCCAGCGGGCACGCAGGACACCGTCCTCGTCGGGAAGGACGGCAGCCATCAGCGGGTTGCGCTCGGCCGGTAGTAGCGGGACCAGCGCGAGTAGGTCGGACCTGCGGGAATAGCCGTAGGCATCCGTACGGGATGCCATCCACGGGTCTGCGATCCGCGTGTAGATCCGGCCGTCCGGCTGCTGCACGACAAGGAGTTCGAGTCTGCCGGGCCGGCTCATCGCGTCGAGGACCGGATCGATGTCGTCGGTGAGGTCCGGCCAGACGGCCAGCCGGGCGCGCGGCGTCAGCGCGGCGCGTACGGCGTCGAGGCCGGCGGGCGTCAGGCGGTGCCAGTGCGATCCGTTGCGGACGTAGGTCTCCTCAAGGAGCACGCCGCCGCGCTCGGCGACCAGTGCCGCGAGTCCGGCCCAGAACGCGTCGTTGGCCGGAGGCAGCACCTCTGTCCGGTCGGACGCCGGGTCGAAAGGGGAGGTCGCGATCTGCTCGGCGAGCAGCCCGAGTTCGCGGCAGCGGGCGATCGCGCCGTCGCAGCGGGTCCTGCTGCCGACGTACAGCTGGTGGTCCTCGCCGACGTGGACGAAGAACCGTTCTCCGTCCTGCAGCCGGCACCAGATGCCGTCGCGGCGGAGCGTGGCCCGCACCAGGCCGAGGCCGGTGGATCGGGGAATGCGTGCGCCGTCGTGGTAGCCGTTGTGGTCGGGCGGGAAGAGCCCGGTGAGCCCAAAGTCCGCCGTCCCCCGGTGGCCCGAGTAGTGGAAGAACCCGTCGAGCATCGGGTTGTCGATCGTCAGGCGCTCTACGCCGCTGTCGCGGGCGAACGCGTCAACCGCGGCTACGAGGGCGGCCACGACGCGGTTCGGGTCGTCGGAGTGCGCCTCAGGCCGGCAGCCGTCCTGGGGGCGGTCCGTGGAGTTATGAGGGGTGATGAGGTGGATGAAAGGCGGCATGTCAGCGCCCCGCAGGGCTCGACGTTGCCCTGGCGGCCGGTCGTGGACGGGCAGGGGAGGTGATCACATGCCGAGGGTACGGGCCCGACGCTCGGAAGCCAACGCGCCGTTGGGGGTGCCGGTGGGCGTTGTGAGTGCCGCTGTGGCCGTAGAAGACCTGGAAGCCGACACCGTCATGAATCTGTTGCGCCGAGCAGCCGGATCCCGTAGGCCTCAAATGTCTGACCCTGCTGCAAGGGTGGCTGGTCATGGACATCGACGGGTTCTGGAATGTGATCGGGGCAGCGCGGGCCGAAAGTAGCGGTCCGCACGGCAAGGCGTTCGCTGAGGCGCTGGTGGACCAGTTGGCGAGGCTCTCGCAGGAGGAGATCGTCGCCTATCAGGAGCGTTTCGACGAGGTGCACGGCGCCGTGTACCGCTGGGACGTGTGGGCCGCCGCGTATCTCATCGGGGGAGGCTGCTCGGATGACAGCTTCATGGACTTCCGGGCCGGCCTGATCGCCCTCGGGCGGGACTGGTACGAGCTGGCAGCCGCTCACCCGGACGTTCTGGCGGACCACCCCGCAGTGATCGAGGCCGCCGCCCGGGGCGACGACTACGTGATCTTCGACGAGGACGTCAACTACGCGGCCAACCGCGCGTTCGAACGCCTCACGGGGGACCCTGATGCCTTGCACGAGGCGTGGAAGCGCCATCGGGCCGGGCAGGACCTGGATACGGCGATTGAGTCCGATATGGGCGAGGACTTCGACTTCGACGACGCTGACGAGATGCACCGTCGCCTTCCCTGCCTGGCTGCCCTCTACCTCGGGGCACCCGCTGGCTGAGACGTGCCACTGCGTCGAAGGGCGTCGCTACCTGAGGTTCCCCCGACGTGCGGAAGGTTGCCGGAGATGGCCTGATTGGCCATGAGAAGGGAGCCTCTGCCATGGCCGCACCGATGAAGTACCCGCCCGAGTTGCGACGGCGTGCGGTGGAGATGTACCGCACCGCCGACCCGAAGCCCGTGATCCGCAAGATGGCCCGCGACCTGGGCGTGCACCACGAAGCGCTGCGCAACTGGATCCGCCAGGACGAGGCGGACCGGGGCGAGCGGGACGACCGGCTGACCACCGCGGAGAAGGAGGAGCTGGCCGCTCTGCGGAAGGAGAACGCCGAGCTCCGCCGGTCCTGCGAGATCCTCAAGGCCGCCTCGGCTTTTTTCGCCCAGGAGCTCGACCCGACCCGGCGACGGTCCTGAAGCTCATCGACGAGCACCAGGACCGCTTCGGGGCCGAGCCCGTCCTCCGGGAACTGCACATCCCCGCCTCCACCTACTACCGCTGGCGCCGCGACGTGGCGGAGCCGTGCGAGCGCAAGCGCCACGACGCCGAGCTCACCGAGCACATCCGCCGCATCCACGCGGACTCCGGCGAAACCTACGGCTCCCCGCGCGTCCACGCCGTGCTGCGGCGCGAGGGCACCCGGGTCGGCCGAAAGCGGGTCGAACGCCTCATGCGCCAGGCCGGCATCCAGGGCGTCAGCCCGCGCCGGCCCCGCTCCTTCACCCGCCGCGACCCGGCGGCGGATCTCGCCCCGGACCTGGTCCAGCGCGACTTCACCGCCGTCGCGCCGAACCGGCTGTGGGTCGCCGACATCTCGCTGATCCCGACCCGCGAGGGACCGTGGTGGCTGGCCACGATCCGCGACGCCTTCTCCCGCCGGATCGTGGGCTGGCACACCTCCGAGCGGGCGGACGCCGACCTCGTGCTCACCGCGCTGGAGTACGCCCTGCACGGTCGGCCCGTCGAACCCGGCCAACTGGTCCACCACAGCGACCACGGGTGTCAACCCAGTCTCAACCGGTCGTCGCAACACCAGCTTCTTGGAGCAACAGTAGACGCTCGTTGAGTGCTTCGGCGGGGGTCTTCCAGCCGAGCGTCTTGCGTGGCCTGCCGTTGAGTGTGCGGGCGACGGCTTCGAGTTCGTCGGCGTTCCACCGGGAGAGGTCGGTGCCCTTCGGGAAGTACTGCCGCAGCAGGCCGTTCGTGTTCTCATTGGTGCCCCGCTGCCAGGGACTGTGCGGATCGGCGAAGTAGACGGCCATGCCGGTGTCGATCTTCAACTGGGCGTGTTGGGCGAGTTCCTTGCCGCGGTCCCAGGTGAGCGACCTGCGCAGCTGCTCGGGCAGGGTGGTGATCGTGGCTGCGATCGCGTCCTTGACAGCCTCGGCTCCAAGGCCGGCTAGGGCAGGGCCGTTCTTCGTCCTCGCTTCGACGCCGAAGCCTTCCATCCGAGGTAGGTGCAGCAACATCGTGAACCTGGTCGTGCGCTCGACGAGCGTGCCGATCGCGGACTTGCCGGTGCCGATGATGAGGTCGCCCTCCCAGTGACCGGGGATTGCCCGGTCTTCTGCGTCGGCAGGCCGTTGGCTGATCATCACCTCGGGGGTGACATGCCCGGCGGCCCGTTGACGGGAACGAGTCCGCGGGACCCTGAGCGCCCGCCCGGTGCGCAGGCAGGTGACCAGGTCGCGCTTCAGGGCGCCGCGGCCCTGGATGAACAGGGCCTGGTAGATCGCCTCGTGGGAGATGCGCATGGAGTCATCATCGGGGAAGTCGACCGGCAGCCGGTTCGCGATCTGCTGCGGGCTCCAGCATGTCGCCCACCTGCGGTCCTGCCGTCGCGGCTTGTTGCGCCCCTTCCACTCCTGTGTCCGCGGCCCCTCGACCGGTCGGCCGTCGCGTGCGTGGATCACTCCCGCCAGCCGGTCCTGAACGTAGTTGCGCAGTCGCTCGTGTTCCGCCAGCTTCGCCGGCTTCGGGCGCTTGGCCGCCAGCTCGGCCTTCCACTGGGCGTTCGAGGCCCGGTAGTCCAGCTGGCCGCAGCGTGTGGCGGCGTTGCGCCGCAGCTCCCGCGAGATGGTCGACGGCGCCCGGCCGAGCAGGCGGGCGATCTCACGCACTCCGGTGTCCCGGGCCTTTAGCAACGCGATCTCCTCCCGCTCGGCGAAGGACAGGTACCGGCCCGAGAGCGGGCTGAGCTGGATCGAAGGCATGCCGCCACGCTGGCGGAACCACCGCGAGCCGACCGGTCCCGACACACCACAGGCGATGGCCGCGTCCTCGCTGGTCAGCCCCTCGGCAATCTTCCTCCAGAACGCGCGCTCCACATCCCGCCGGACCGGCGGCCTGCCCGGCGACCGCATCGCCGGACGTCCCGTCACCGTCGTTGTCCACCCCACCGGCCGACCCATCCCACACCTCCACCATCGAGGTGTTGCGACCACCGGTTGAATCCACCCAATACACGTCCATCAAGCTCACAACTCGACTGCTGAAGGCGGGAATCGAGCCGAGCATGGGAAGCGTGGGGGACTCGTTCGACAACGCCCTCGCCGAGAACTTCTGGAGCGTGCTGAAGACCGAGTGCGTGCGTCGCACGACCTTCGAGACCCGCACTGACGCCGACCTGGCCCTGTTCGCCTACATCGACGGCTGGTACAACACCCGCCGCATCCAGAAGCGCCTGGGCTGGCTCAGCCCCGACGAGTACGAGGCGAAGTTCTACGCCGACCAGGCGACGGCCGAACCGGTGACCGTCGAACCACCCACACCCGTCCTGACCAGGTAATCAACGCCTCCCGTGCAGCGGGGGAAGCTCAACCCGGGATAGGGCCGCTGTCCTGCTTGGTTGCGACATCACCTGTGCGGCAGCCTGGCGGGCGACCGCGCTGGTTGTCACTGGGGTCCGCTTGGATGGTTGGCATGACCGTCAACGATGTCGCCCGTTCTCTGCCCGATCCCGAGACCTTGCGGGACCACTGCAGGGCGTTGGCGATGATGGATGCGATCCTCAGTCCCGATTGGTCCTCGCGCTACTACTCCTTCGACGCGCGGTGGTCGCCGACGGAGGAGTTGGCGTCGATGCGCAACGGTTCGGGGGATGAGTACTCGGTCATCTTCGCTCCGGCCGGTGTGTACGTCCGGGGCTTCGACCATGAGTCGCCGATGAGCCCCTACGCGGAGGACGGGGTGTGGCCAGGGGTGGTGGACTCTGTTCCCGCGGAGTTCCGGCCGTGCGTTGAGGAACCCGCGTTCAGAGACGAAGGCATTCCGAGGGTGACCGCCTGCCTGTGGCGCAGAACGACGGACGAGCAATGGCAGACGGGGGAGATCGACTTCCCGGGGGGCCATGTCGACCCCGACGGGGCCGACTGGTTGTTCCGGCTTCTCGTCGACCGATCTCCGGAGGCGTACGCGAGCTTCGCCGGCGACTACTACGAGGTCCCAGTTGGCCTGGATGCCGTCCGGCACGTCTGTGCTCTGCGGCCGCTCACCGATGAGGTGGTCCGTGCCCTCAACGCCGAGCTGAGCCTCGCGGACCTTGCCGAGGACATCGCCGAGATCGGCTACCCCCCGACGTAGGAACCGGGGGCAGCCGCAGGTGGGCTGTCGGTGCCCACCCGCGGCCAACTGTCCTCGCGTCGGCACTTCGGCATCAGAATGCTTTGATCCGTGGGTGCTCGTATGGACTGGTGCGGGCTACTTACGATCGTCGGCCGGTGATCGGATCAGGGCTCAGTGTGTGCGTGGTCAGCCGCTGATGAGGGAGAAGCCGATGACCACTCCTGCTGAGACGCTGATCTTGCCGGGGGTGAGGTCACCGTCCCCGTTGCCGTCGCCGCTGGAACGGTGACTGCGGTAGCTGTTCTGCAGATGGTCGGAGTCGATGTCCTTGATGTGGATGACAGGGCCGAGTCGGGCTCCGGCTGCCTCCGCGTAGAGCGCTGCCTTCTCCCGTGCGGCTGCGACGGCGGCCGCGCGGGCCATGGCTCGCAGCTCCTTCTTGGCCTGAACGTCGAAGGTGACCCCGTCGACCTGGTTGGCTCCGGCGTCGACCACGTCCACCAGGACCGTCTCCAGCCTGTCCAGCTCCCGGAGCTCGATCACGAACGAGGCAGTGCACTCGTAGCCGAGGAACTTGCGCTCGCCGCCGTACGTCCAGGAGGACTTCAGGTCCAACTGGGACGTGGAGACCGCGGAGTCGGGGACGTTGTGGTTCCGCAGGGCCTCGCGGACCTGGTTGACCGCTGCCCGGGTGACCTCGAAGGCCTCACCGGGCTTCTGCCGTGTCTGGTTGATTGCGACCCGCAGCCGAGCGAGGTCCGGTGCGGCGTCCACGCTTGCCGCGCCGAAGACGGACATGCCCCAGGGGTTCTCTATGGATTGAGTGCCGTTCATGGCATGAATCCAACCAGCCGGGTGTGCCTTTCGGCAGGTGGATTTCCGTGGCAAGAGGGCTGGGCTGCCGGCGCTGGCTGGAGGACGACGCAGATGAGTGGGTCGCTTGCGGGGAGGCCCTGACCTCAGCGGCCTGCCGGTCGATAGCGTGTCCGACATGGTGACCTTGCTGAGCGATGATGAGCTGGAGCGCTCGCCGGTGGTGGCGAATCGGGCGATGAACCGCGAACGGGCCCTGACCGGCGTCAACAGCTACGCGCGTGAACTCGGCCTCGACCCGGCCCAATGGCTGCTCGACCGGCCCGAGCTCGGGTCGTGGCTGGACCTGTGCAGCGGTGAGGGACTGGCCTTGACGGCGGCGGCAGGTCGACTGCCGGCCGCCACGGTTCTCACCGGGGTCGACCTGGTGGGCCCAATTGGCCTGCGGCGTGTTGCACCAAACGTCCGGCTGATCGTGGCCTCGCTCGCTGACTGGGCGCCCCGGCAACCGTATGACCTGATCACCTGTGTGCACGGGCTGCACTACATCGGCGACAAGCTTGGTCTGCTCGGCCGAGCTGCCGGTTGGCTCAGCCCCGACGGACTGTTTCTCGCCCAGCTCGACCCGGCCTCACTACGCCGTGTCGACGGTCGGAGTCTGGCGAGGCCGGGGCTCGCGGCGCTGCGGGCGGCCGGGTTCGAGTATCAGCCGCGGCGGCATTTGCTGACGCTGCGAGGTCGGCGGAGCGTCAGGCTCCCGTTCGACTATCTCGGTGCAGATACGACTGCCGGACCCACCTACACGGGTCAGCCCGCAGTGGCGTCCTACTACGGCTGAGCCAACTTCACTGCCGCGCGCATCTCCTCCGCCCAGATACGCCGTGGATCGAGGTGCAGTTCGTTCTGCATGAGGCAGTCCGCCACGAGAGTGCCTACCGGATTGCCGCACGCGCACAGCTGGTTCGGGCCGTACATGCCGCTCGGTCCGCAGCAGCCGATCCACCGCTCCCGCCCTGTGTGATAGTGGAGCCCGATGGCGTCGTCGGGGTGGAGGACCACGGTGTCCTTCGGACCCGCCGACTTGAGGAAGGCACCGTCCCGGTGCACGGTCATTCCTGCCATCGCGGCGACGGGCTCCTGCGGGTCGTCGTTCGGGACGAACGGAGCACCGAACGGCTCCGGGTCGATGGCAAAGCAGCCGCGCGACACCGTGGACGGCGCGATCTCCTGCTCCACTGGCTTGGGCCGCTCGGGGAACGCTGTGAGGCGCTTCAGCGGTGCGGTGAGCGGCTGGTTGCATCGGACGCAGCGGAAGACTGTCATGAGTTTGTTTCCATCTTCGACTGCCGTTCGCAGGCGGGCGGCGTGGGCCAACCCCGGTCACAGGCACAGTCGAGGCCAGGAAATCCGCACCACACCCCGTCGGCGATCTCCTGGTCGAGGACTGCGTTCTTCGCTTCCCGAGCGGAGTGAAGCACCTCATGCCAGTGACTCGGGTCTCGGTCCGGAGGTGAGACGACCCGGCCGTCCTCTGCGATGTCGAGGCTTAGCGGGAGGCCGAGGGGCTCGAACTCGTCGATCTGCGCCGTCAGGCCGCAGATCTGGCAGAAGTAGGAGTGCGATACGAACACACGCGCGCGCTCAGTGTCATCGTAGTGCTGGGGAAGGTTGTGGCCGAGGAGCATTCCGCTGTGTCCCTTGGCCGGGCAGGGCGCACTTCGCCCGGACGTGCCAGGACCGAGTAACCCCTGCTGGCTCCAAAGGAGCGGCAGCATCGCGACTGTGACAGGTTCTCCGAAGCGTGGGTCCTGGCCTCCGAACTGCTCCTGGAAGCGTGCCCGTGCTCGCGCGAGGCGTGCCTGCAAACGGCGGGTGGCCTCGTCCAAGTACGCCTTGCCGAGGGTGTCGCGCATGCTGATCCATGTGCCCCAGTACTCCTCACGCGAACGCCCGAGTGAGTCGAGGAGGGCGTCGACGATGTCGAAGCACGTCACCATGTGCTCTTCGGCCGTGGTCGGGTCGGCGAGGCCGACGTGCGCCACACCGTTGCGGGCGCTGACGGCGGCCGTCCACCGCTGGTTGCTGACGCGGTCGAGTAGCTTGGTGAATTCGCGAGCCGTATCGAAGGCCTCGCGCGCGGTGATCGACGCACCTGCCTCCAGTGGCCGCTGGGCGGCGTGCTCGGTGCGGTCTCGGAGGGCTCCGGTCGCGTGCATGAGCATGGTGGCATTGGCTGCGATCAGCGCCGGATGCTTGTCGGCGATGAAGCCCTTGAGCAGATGCTCGGCCGCGACCTGGGCGTGATGGACGGCCAGGTCCTGCGCGGGCGGTTCGGCGGCAGCGTGCCTCATCGCCTCGTGCATCCAGCGCCGCGACGAGGCAAGCAACTTGGCGAGCGTGAAGTGCTTCGTGGTGTCGTCCACGGGCTGATGGTAGTGGGCGGCGCGTAGGGTAATCGCACCATTTTCCGCGTAACAGTCGCGGACATTCCGTTGCGCCCCTGACGGTGACGGGGCCTTACCCGGAGTACCGCAGGCGCGCATGCCGGCAATCCCCTGCCGAGGGCGACCCGACGATAGTAGTGTGTCGGTGGTGTCGATTCTCAGGGCATTGAGCGATGCCCGCGTCCGCCTCGCCGCGGAGTGTGAGCGCTGTGGCGCGGTCTAGGTTCGGGTCGGCCAGGGGAGTTACTCCAGCGCGAGCTGCGCGAGTGCCGCTGTAGCGGCCTCGGTAAGGCGCTCGTCGGCGCGCAGTTCTTCGTCCTCGTCGCCGATGTACATTCCGATCCTGGTCCGGCGGTGGACGATGGCTTCCAGGGCAGCGACGGCGGGCTGGGCCAGTGTCCCCATCTCGGTGAGCAGTGTGCAGGCTGGCGGGCCGTACAGATCGTCCGTTAGGTAGGCGGGGAGCGTTTCGAGGAGGAGGTCGGCGGCATCCGAGCCCTGATGCCGCCACAGCAGGCGCAGGGCACGTGGATGGATACGGCGTCGGCGTTGCAGCATGGCGTTCAGTCGTGCTGCGTGGCGGTCGGCGAGTCCGCCGTGGTCGGTGAGCCACTCCATCAGGTCCAGGTCCGCCCCTGCGGTTCGTACGGTGTTGGGGAACTGGTCGAGATAGCTCTCGGCGTGCGCGCGGTCGCCGGTGATCGCTGCGAGTGCCAGGACGGCGGCGCCGGGGAACTCCGTCCCGGACGCGTGGCGTTCCAGGCCCGGCACAGCCGCGGCTGCAGCAGGACCGATCGCGGCAAGCGCCGTAACCGCGCGGCGCCGTGCCCAGCTGCGGCAGCTGGTGGGGAGCGGGGCCGGCTTCGAGAGCAGGTCCAGCAGGTCCGGCACGATAGGGGCGGCGGCCGGGCCCAGGGAGATGACGACGTTGAATGCCCCGGCCAGGGGGCACGCGCGTCGGGCGAGGGAGTCCGTCGGGCAGCTGTCGGGGGCCGTGGCGAGCGCCTCGGAGGCGGCCGCAATCCACGGGCTGGGGTCCGGGCAGTGACGGGCGAGTGACTCCGCGGCTTCGGTGACGCCCGGGGAAGTGCAGGCCTCGCGGACCAGGCCGAACATGGTTTCAGCGGCCCGCTGGTCACCGATCCGGCCGAGCGCGAGTGCGGCGTCGGTCCGTAGATTCGGGTCGTCCACCAGCGAGGCCAGGCGGTCCGCGCATCGGCGGGTGGTTTCCAGGCTGGCGGCGATCACCTGGACCGCTAACGCACGAATGGCCATGTGGGCGTCGTCGAGTGCGGCCTCAAGTACCCCGGCCAGGTGGCCGGGCGAGGACCGCCACTGCCGCAGTGCGCCCCGGGCCACGTCGAGACCGGCGAGCCGGACGACGGGGGGAGTGATGCGCCAGGAGCCGGGCCGCCCAGGCGTACGCCGGGTGCTCGCGCTCCTGGCGCACCATCGCGACGGACCATAGCCAGCCCGCGCGCGCTCTCAGCCAGTTGCCGGAGCGTCCCAGTCGTGTGCCCGCGATCGGCAGGTACCGCAGGGCCAGCGACTCCCACCCAGGCCACTGTTCCTCGGGCGCGATACGCAGCGCGGCCAATGCCGCACGCAGCCGGACCGCCGGGTCCGGGTCGTCGCGAAGGCGCTCGGCCAGTGCCAACCACCCGGCCGCCGTGATCGGTCTCGTCCAACTGAACACGGCTTCCACCACCGCGAGTCGAGCCTGGTGTGGGCTCCGGGCCAGGCGGCTTCGACCGCGCGCCGCAGCAGGATCTGCGGCACTGAGGCCGGTGCCCAGAGGCGGATGCGCAGTCCGTCGGCGGTGAACCGGTATTCGAAGGCGAGGTGTGGCTGGCCCTTGCCGACCCTCCGCCACCACGGCCGCAGCAGGCCGACGAGGTGGCTCCACAGCGCCTCGGCCGCAGTCGGCTCGACGGTCGGCGGGACCAGGATCGCCAGCACGGTGCCCCCGGCGGTCAGCCGGCTCTGCCGCGCACGGTGGGCCCGCACTCTGGTCGTCTGCCAGGTCACGGCTGCCGCTGCCGCCGTCACGGCGAGCAACGGCCAGCTGGTGGCGATGGTGGACCAGACCGCCTCGGTGGCGTCGTGCCACCAGCTGGACGGATCGATGAGAAACGGGGCCAGTGGGCCGCCCGGTTGCTGGCCGCTCATCGCTGTTCCTGAGGGCCGTGGGCCTGGTGAGGGTCGGGGATTTCGGCGGGGTTGGTGGTGATCAGCCTGTGCTCGGTTGAGGAGGCCGTGGTGGTGAAGGCGGCGCGCTGGCCGGGGCCGGCGCAGAGCAGGGCTTGGCCTTGGAGTGCGGCGAGGAGGTAGGCGGCCTCGCCGGCGGACAGGCGGAAGGCTTCGGCGACCGCGTCGATGGCCTGCGGGGCTTGGCGGAGCAGGATCTGTGTGGCGGCGTTCGCCACGATCGCCTTTCCCAGGTCGGTGGCCAGCAGATCGGCGGTGTCCTGGGTGATGACGGACAGGCCTGCCCAGCGCTTGCGCGAGGATTTGGCCATGCGGTAGAGGAACTGGGCGCCGTGCTCGTCGCGCATCAGCAGCCAGGCCTCGTCGACGATGATCAGCCTCGGCCGTCGATCGCCCGGATCTGTGACGACCCGCCAGATGGCGTCGAGCGTGAGCATGGTGGCTGCGGCTTTCAGCTCGTCGGGAACGTCCCGCAGCGAGTACACGGTCAGATGGCTGCGACCGGTGTGCGTGGTGGGGCCGTCGAAGAGCTGGCGGTGGCTGCCCGTCGCGTACGGCGCGAGGCGCTCGGCGAGCCGCTTCGCCGCCGGATCGGCCGTGTCGGCGAGGGCCTGGGCGAGGTCGGACAGCAGCGGTGCCAGGCGCGTGTGCGTTCGCGGATCCGACGTGATCCCAGCGCGGCGATATGTCGTGAGGATCGCCGTGTCCATCAGCGCTTTGTCTGCGCTGTCGAGTGCCTCGCCGAGCAGGACGGCGAGGAAGCTGTGCAGGAACAGTGCTCGGCGCGTCAGGCCGTCACCCGTGCCGGGATCCCCGTCTGCGAGCTCGAGTGGGTTGATCCGCACGCTGTCGGCACCGAGGCGGACTGTCGTGCCGCCGACGGCTTCGGCGAGGCGCGTGTACTCGTCCTCCGGGTCGATGACGAAGACCTGTACGCCTTGGTAGAGCAGCCGCAGTGCTTCGAGCTTGGCGAGATAGGACTTGCCGGCCCCGGACCGCGCGAGCGTCACCGAGTTGTGGTTGTCCTGCGCGAACCGGTCCCACAGCACCAGACCGGACGCGGCGGCGTTCAGCCCGAACAGAACCGGTCCGACCTCCGACCCCGCAGCCGAGCTGGTCCCGCCGGAGGGAAGATCGGGTGAGGTGAAGGGGAAGCACGCAGCGAGGGCCGCCGTGTCGAACGTCCGCTTCACATTGAGCTGGTCCACGCAGAGCGGCAGGCAGGTCGTCCAGCCCTCAAGCGCTCGCCAGGTCGCGGTGTGGCAGCGCAGCAGCATCGACTCGGCGATCGCCCGCACCGCGGACAACTCGTCCGCGAGCTGCTCCCGGGTGGCGGCGTAGATCGTGAGGTAGAGGCCGAGGCGGAAGAGCTTGCCTTCGCCCCGCGCAACGCGCCAGGCGAGCTCGGCGGCATCCTGCGCAGCGGCCTCCGTCTCCGGGTCCTCCAGGCGTCCCCGCTGGTAGCCGGTCCGGCGCTCGGCCTCCAGCCGGGCGCGCTGCTTGCGCAGCCGCTGGCCCGCGATCGCCGGAGGCAAGGGCTCGATGTGCAGGCTGACGTCGAGTCGGCCCGGGTAGGCCAGCAGGGGTTCCAGCCAGCCCGGTCCGACCTCGGCCGGGTAGCCGGTGACGATGAGCGTGCTGGCGAGCAGGTCGCCGACCGCCAGGACGCGGGGCTCGATCTGGATGCTGTCCGGTCCCAGGCCGAGTCCGGTCGGCTCGTCGGCGCGGAGGTCATGTCGGCGCTTCACCAGGCACCCCCTTCTTCGGCATAGGTGATGGGCCTGTCAGGGAGTGCGGGGTTCGGGTGGAGCGGGGTGTCCGGCGCAGCGGCGGCGGCCAGCTGCGCGAACGCCTCGTTCCCGGTCAGCACCCGTACCGGGATCTCCGCTGCGGCCAGCAGGCCGGCTGTCTCCTCGGCGCGGCGCAAGGACCGCAGGGCTGCCGCGCGGTCGAGGCCCGTCTCGCGATGTGCGAGCAGCACCTGACGGGACAGCAGTTCTTGCTCGGTGGCCAGGTCTGCGAGGAATGCAGCGTGCTCAAGGCACGCAAGCTCCAGGAGTGGGTGCGGAAGTTCCGGGGCGGAACGTTCCAGAGCCGCCACAGCTGCTCCGGTCTCCAGCCGCTGGGTACGGACCAGGATCTGAGCTGGCCCGGTGAGCGCGTTCAGCCAGTGGGCGAACGCGGACAAGAGGACCTGCTGCTCGCCGCCCGTCCGCAGAGCGAAGTTGACGGTGCCTGCCCGGCTGAGCGCAACACGCCCGGCGCTGGAAACGTCCAGCACCCCGTTCTCGCCGACCGCAGCGACCGGCAGGGCGAGTTTGGCGGCGCGTGCCGGAGCCTGCTCGCTCAATACGAGGTCCTGCCAGGGCATCGACGCGGCCTCTGGAGCGGCGTGAGGGGCGAGCAGGTGAGGCGATCGGCGGTGGCGCCACGCTGCCAGCAGCCACCGGTCCAGCGGAAGGTGGTCGCGCCGCATGAGGACGGCGAGCGTTGCAGCTGTCGCGACGGGCAGGGCGCCGGCGAGGTAGAAGACGGGTGGCAGCACGTGCCTGAACGCTCGGTAGCCGAGCCACAGCACGATCGCGACTACGGCCAGCTGAAGGGCCTGGCGCGCGGTGAGCGGGCCGAGGACGGTGTCCTCTCTGTCTACGTCGGCGGGGATCTTGACGAGCGAGGGCCAATCGTCTTCGTCGCGGGAGTACTTGCTCACTCTTGGGGTTCAGCTCCTTCCCGGGCGGCGGCTGTTGCCGCTGTTGTCGTCGAGCGGTGGGCGAAGCGGTGCCGGGCGGGGGATCGGCGGCGGGAGATTGGCTCGGGCGGGGCGCAGGTTGGCCGCCGACCGGGACCGGTGAGTGGGCGGAGGGGTGCTGGGGCCCGGAGGACTGGGTGAGGCGCCGGACGGTTTGCCGTGTGGGCCGCCGGATCCCTTTGGCGCGTTGCCTCCACCCGTTCTGCCGGTCCCGCCGCTGAGCGCCTGGGGTGCCTGAGCCGGCCCGTTCGCGGCCCCTATGGTGCCGGACTGCGCGGTGTTCGGCGGGCGGGTCGCCGTCTTGTAGGGGGTGCCCCACTGGTACTGCGGGACCGAGCCCGAGCTGCCGCTGGCTCCGCCGGTCGGCGAGGAGCCGGGAGTAGAGGGCCCAGGGCCTGACCCTGGCGACGAAGGGCCGCCCCCGCCCGGGGTACGTCCGGCGGTGCGACTGCCGGGTCCTGCCCCGGGGCGTCCACCGCTCGGTCCGCCGGGGCGACGAGGACCGGTGGGTCCCGTCGGACCGCTGGGTGGCCGGCCTCCTGCCGGGCCGCCGCCTGCGCCTCCTGCCCGGGAGCGGCCCGTGCGGGGGACGCTGCGGGCCGTGGAAGAGCCTGCCCTGGTGGCGCTTCGAGCAGTGCGGAGCTTGCCGGCGAGCTGGGCGCCGAACGCGTACGGACCCATGGGCATCCCGAGGGCGCCAAGAGCGATCTTGCGCACCGTACGCAGGCCCCCGATCCTCATGCCGCCTCCACCCGTGACCGTTCGCGCCGGTGTGGTGACGATGCGACGGATCCAACTGGGGACCTTGATCAGGAGGTAGAGCGTGCAGCACAGCAGCATCAGGTTGATCAGCGCGGCTGAATCCGGGACGGGGATGAGCCCGTAGTTGCCCGGGTCCAGGAGGGCCTTGACACAGACGAGGAAGACGATCGCCTGCGCGATCTCGGTGCCGAGGCAGCCGAGGTAGGCACGCCACCACAGCCGGGCGATGCCGTCGCTGAGCGGGTGAGCGTGGCAGGCGAGCATCAGCGGGGCCGCGACCGTCAGCACGATCGTGGCGGCGGTGCGCACCAGTGCGGTGATCAGCAGCGCCGAGCCGAGTACGGCGACGGCGAGTGTGAACACCAGCAGGTACAGCGGCGCGGCCGGAGAAGAGATCTGGGCGAGGAGCAGCCCGATGAGGGTGCCTGCGACGTCCTCGGCTGTGATGCCTTCGCCGAAGATGGCCGCCGCGACCGCGTTCGCCACGCTGAGGGTGGTGGAGCAGATCGTCAGTGACAGGTTCGAGGCAGCGATGCCCAGCAGCAGTCGCGGGATGACGTCCTGCGCTCCCCAGCGCTGCTGGACACTGCCGTGGGTCATGGTGGTGATCCCGGTGGCGAGGACGAACAGCCCGTACACGCCGAGTGAGATCAGTCGCATGGTCTCCCACAGCTCGCGCACCCGTGGTTGCTCGGCCGGGTTGGGCGTGGTGAGCAGGGCTCGGACCAGGGAATTGATCAGCGGGGTGACGAACGGCCGGATCAGGTCGGCCAACCAGTGCGTGATCGCCTGGCGGATCTGGCCAGGGATGTCCCAGAACGACACTGATTCCCCGCCTCCGCTGCCGTGCTCGGGCGGAGGCGTGGGCGAGGGCCCTGGCGACGGAGCCGGTGTCGGCATCGGCCGCGGCGGCACCTTGGCCGGGGGAGAAGGCATGAGACCGGCGTCCTGGCCCGACGTCCCCGGGTCCGCCTTCGGCGGCGAGGGGGAAGGCGCGGACGGCCCGGCGCCGGGAGCTGGACTCGGGTCGGCGTGCGCCCGCGGCGACATGACCAGGACGACGGAGAGCATCCCGATCGTGGCGACGGACATCCCGATCCATGGCCACCACCGCCAGCCCGGCGTCTGAAGCGATGTCACGTCGCTCCGACCAGACCCTTGAGGATGTCGAGGATCACCGGGGCCAGGATGGCGATCATGTAGCCGATCCCGGCGGACTGCAGGGCAGTCTTCGCCTTTTGGACCTCACCCGGATCGCCTCCGGCCAGCAGATATCGCAGGCCCCCGATGGTCAGGAAGGTGGTGGCGACCGCCGCGATGATCCCGGTGATCCACGTGGTGATGTTGCCGAGTACCTGGTCGAGCGTTGGTGGCTTGGCCGGCGGTTCGGCGAAGGCTGATCCGGCGACCAGGATCACCAGCAGCGCGGCGAGGGCGAGCACGGCGGGCAGAGCGTAGGGCGAGGCGGGTGGACGGTGCGGTTGGGGCGGACGAGCGGACACGGGGACTCCCGAATGGGTGCGAACATCGGGCAGAAAGGCGAACTGGCTGGGCTGCGGAGAGAGGGGATGCGGTCGGTCGGGCACCTGGCCGGGGGGCTCCATCAGGCCGTCACCTCCCCTCGCGGGTCGGGTGGCGGGTGGCAGCGGTGTCAGCGTCTGCGGCGGAGTCCTCGGGACTGACGGATGCCGGCCCCGCCTGTGGACTGCCGGGGCCGCATCCCCTTCTCACCTGGTCAAAACGCCATCAACTGATGGTTTCTAACGCTCGGTCATCAGATCGACCGTGGCCGTGCAGTCGAGTCTGCCGCTGCGGATGGCCTCGGCGAGCTTCACCTCCGCCCGGCGCCGCTTCATCCCCAGTGACTCCGGCGTGCATCCCCGCTGCTCGGCCAGCACCCGGACCGGCATGCCCTCCAGACGGGTGCGGGCGATCAGCTCGGCAGTGTCCCGCGACAGCACACCCTGGCCGATTGCCAGCTCCAGTACGGCCTCCGGGTTCGGAGCCGCGGCCTGCTGCGTCTCCTGCTCGCCGAGCTCAGCCGTCCTGCGGATGTGGCCCGTCTCCTGGTTCCGGAACGTGCGCGCCGCCCGGTCCGCAGCCCAGCACAGAGAAGCCGGGATCGTGCCCGGCGCTGTCATCGCGTGCGCCCGCTCCCGCAGCGAGGTGAGCGCCTCCCAGAAACCGGCCAGCATCACCTGCTGCACCTCCACCGCCAGCTCCGGCACCTCCCGGCGCATCCGGCCGGCGATCCGCCACAGCCCCGGCAGCGCCATCGCGCACGTCGCCGCCCGCCAGTCTTCACCGGCTTGACCGCCGGCGCGGGTCAGGTGCAGCAGCCGCACCCACACCGCCCCGCGCGCCTGGAACCCGACGGACGGGTGCAGCAGCAGCGTCCGCAGCGCCGCCATGTCCAGCCAGCTGTCCGGCAGGCCCTCGCCCAGGTCGCCGACGTACAAGGCCAGCGGCACCGGCCGCTCCACCAGGCGCTGCATCTCCAGCTCCACGAGCTGCAGCGGCTCGACCGGCCGGTCCGAGATCGTACGGAAGTTCATGCTGGTGCTCCTTCGATCCGTGGTCGTCGGCGGTGATCGCCGAGTGGACCGAGTGCGCCAAGGCTCGTGGAGCCGATCCGGAGCAGACCTCCAGGCGGCCCAGAGCAGGCATGGCGCCAGCACGGAGCGCGCATGGAGGTGGCGCGGAGGCGGTAGTCCTCCACCTCACCTCCGTTATCGATCTGACCTGCGAAAACACCATCCGCGACCGCGGAGGAATCTCCCAGGCGACGGCGCAGGAAATTCCTCGAAGAAATCTCTCCAGGCCTCTTCCCAAGCACCATGCGGCGGGGCTGGGCAGCGTCAGGCAGCGGAAAAGTGCGGGCGGGCGTTAGAAAGCCGCCCGCTGCCGCGTTTCTCTGGATGTCAGCGTCCTGCGGCGGCCATCAGGCCGAGACACCCATGAACCACCCCGCACCTGAAGCTGCCACCAGCTCCCAGCAGTCCAAGATCCCCTCCAGCAAGGCGAACAAGGCCGTGCCGCTGTCGGTCTGGCTCACCGAACCGCTCGCCGGCTGCTGCCCGACCTGCGAGAACCCCACCGGCGCGGCGTGCGCCCAGCGGATCCCGCCCGGCCTCGCCAGGCAGATCACTGAGGCGTTCTCGGCCCGCGGTGATCTCGTCTTCATCCCCGATGCCGGCAACGCCGCCGTCCTCGCCGCCGCCGTCCAGGCGGGCCGAAGGGTCCTCGCCCTCGCCTCCAGCCACCAGAGCGCGCACCTCGCCTATGACACCTTGCACATCACCGCCCCCACCGTGGCATCCCTCGCCGTTCTTCGACGCGGCACCCCAGGGCATCCCTCCGGCAGGGCGGACAGCCAACAGGGGCGCGCCCGCCTCGCGATCGCCGCACCCCACGACTCGGCGACTCCCGTACAACTCACCGCGCTCGCCGAGACCTGCACGCGCGCACTCCGGCCGGACGGCGTCCTTGTTATCTGCACGCGCCAGACCAGCGGCCAGGAGACCGCCGGCCACGTTGTTGCCCACGCCCGCGCCTCAGGCCTCGTCTACCTGCAGCACATCGCCGCCGTCGAAGCCACCGCCGGTGACGCTGGCCTTGTGCCCCGAGCCCCCGTCCGCACCCAGCACCACCCGGGCTGTGCCTGCCACCACCCCCGGCCCGGATCGGGGCGGCACGCTCTGATCCACAGCGACCTCCTGGTCTTCACCAAGCCGTGAAACCGGCCAGCCCGCCGCCCGTCCGAAGCCCACGAGGAGCGCCCGTATGACCACCAGCCCCGACACGAAGCCCGCCGTCACCCCGCCCCGGTCCCCGTCGGCCGCGCCCGGCGCGGTGACGCTGGCTCAGCTGCCCACCTCGGTTTGGGTCACCGCACAGAAGGACGCCCGCAACCAGCGCCGTGGCCGCTACAGCCCCGCCTCCGCCGCCCACCCCGCCAAGATGCTTCCAGCCATCGCCGCCCATGCCGTCGCCACCTACACCGCGCCCGGCCAGCTCGTCCTCGACCCGATGTGCGGCATCGGCACCACCCTCGTTGAGGCCGTGCATCTCGGCCGAAACGGCCTTGGCGTCGAACTCGAAGCCCGCTGGGCCGCCGTCGCCCGCGGAAACCTCAACCAAGCCCGCGCCCAGGGTGCCGTCGGCCACGCCTGCGTCAAGACCGGCGACGCCCGTCGTACCCATGCCCTCCTCGGCCCCGACCAGTACGGCCGGGTGCAGCTCCTGCTCACCTCACCGCCCTACGGCGCCTCCCTGCACGGCCAGGTCGTCTCCAGCCGTGAGAGCGGCCAGCCCGGAATCGCCAAGTTCGACGGCACCTACGGCGACAACCCCGCCAACCTCGCCCACGCCGCCACCGACGAGCTCCTGGAGGCCTTCACCACCATCCTCACCAGCTGCCTGCCGCTGCTCGCCAACGGCGCGTACGTCGCCGTGACCGCCCGCCCCTGGCGCCACCACGGCGAACTCGTCGACCTGCCCGCCGCCGTCATCGCCGCCGGTCAAGCCGCAGGCCTCAGCCCCGTCGAGCGCTGCGTCGCCCTCCTTGCCGGCGTCCGAGACGGACAGCTGGTGGCCCGTCCCTCTTTCTTCCAGCTCAAGAACATCCGCGCTGCCCGCGCGGCCGGCGTGCCGATGCACCTGATCGTCCACGAGGACGTCCTCGTCTTCCAGAAGCCCAAGCACCGTCCAGCCCCGGTCCGCCCGGACTGGCCGGACGCGGCAGCCTGGCAGGCGTCGTGACCCGCCGCCTGTTCCCGTCCGCACAGGATGCCTCCGACCGGTCATCTCCGTGCCCTGGGCAGCAGTCCCAGCCGACCACTGACATCGGGACTGCCGGGCAGCCCAAGGACTACAACGCCTCGCAGGCCCCGGAAGCGGCAGAGCAGGGCAGCAGCCTCGCCGAACTTCTCGGTCTCCCGCCAGCCACCGCTGACACTGGCCATCCCGCACCCCGGGACCGGCAGCACCCCAGGCGTCGCAGGACACCTGGCAAGTCCGGCGACCTGTCCGACGCTGCCCGGCTTGACACCGTGCGCGCTGCAGGGGATCGCCTCCTGCATACTCCGGAGCAGGCCGCGGCCCTCCTCCAGGTCCCTGCCTCCTGGCTGCGAAAGAAGGCCGCCTCCGGAGCCGTCCCCTCAACCCGCGTCGGCCGACACCTCCGCTTCAGCCGCCAAGACCTTGACGACATCATCAGAGTCGGCGCGCGGTCCCCGAGTCCCAGGAAATGACCACCTCGGACATGGCCTGACCAGCGCAGATCTGCTCACGGCGAACATCCGCCGACGGTCTTGCCCTCATCGCCGCCTCCGAGCGTCCATCGTCGTCGCCGGCCCGTGGAAACGCGGGCCGGCGGCAAACCCTGCCGACCCCGATCTGACAGGAGGCACCCGTGGCCTGGATCGAGAAGCACGGACGCGGCTGGCGCGTCCGCTACTGGAACAGCGACGGCACCGCAGCAACCGTCCCCGGCACCTTCCCCACTGAAGAAGAAGCCCGCGCCCACGCCGCCACCCTGGGCGGGATCCCCGGCCCGCCGCCTGCGGTCTTCCTCGCCCCGCAGCCCCAGACCCCGCCACCTGCCATCCCGGCGGACACGCCTGCCGTCCAAGCACAGCCTGCACACCCGGCCGAGGCAGCCCCGACCACCGTTGCGCAGTGGATCGAGGAGTGGTGGGACACCATCGACATCGGCGACAACACCCTCGCCCAGTACCGCAGCATCACCAAGAACCACATCCTGCCCCGCTGGGGCGCGACACCGATCGCCGATATCACTGCGACCGAGGTCGCCAAGTGGACCAAGCAGCTCCGCGAGAACTACAAGCCGAGCACCGTCACCGCCATCCGCAAGCTCTTTTCCTTGATCATGGCGGACGCCGCCGACAACGGTCTGCGCGACGGCAATCCGGTCCGGCGCCACCGCGGCCGCGGGCACACACACCCCCGCACCGAGCGCGTCTGGGCCACCGAGCAGGAGGTCAACGAGATCGCCCGCCGCATCCTCACCCTCGCCGGACCCAACCAGGCCCTCCTCATCATCACCGCCGCGTACACAGGGATGCGCTGGGGAGAGCTTGCGGGGCTCCGGCGGGAGCGCTGCCACACCGGGGCCCTCAACCCGCGGATCGTCATCGACCCCGAGGTGGGTGCCCTTCACGAGATCAACGGCCAGCTCTCGTACGGCCAGCCGAAGACCGCGAGAAGTGCCCGGACCGTCACGCTCCCGCCGTTCCTCGCGGCACTCCTCGCCGCCGAACTCATCCGCACCCGAGCCAAGCCCGTCTTCACCACCATTACCGGCAAGCACCTGCGCCGGTCTGGCTTCCAGCGCCGGCTGTGGGCCCCGGCCGTCAACGGCACCACCTTCCCCGACGGCACCATCTGGAAGCCGATCAAGCCCGGGCTCACCTTCCATGGCCTTCGTCACTCCCACAAGACCTGGATGATCGAGGACGGCATTCCCGATGTCGCCCAGGCCCGCCGACTCGGCCACCGCCTCCAGGACAGGATCGACGACGTCTACTCACACGTCGCTGCCAGTGTCGAGCAGCGCCTCCTCGGCGCCCTGGAAACGCGCTGGCAGCGCGCCCTGGACGGCGATGCCAGCACCGAGAGCACTCCGGAGGACGGCGAGTGACCCCCGCAGTTGTTGCCGCTGCACGCTTCCGATCCGGGAGCCACTCACGGCAGATGTGGCAGATGGGGCGCCGCGCGTGTCCCGCTGCGCGGCTCCGCGTTGTACAGGGGCGGACAGCCACCATGAGTCGGCCCCATCCGGCCGGAATGTCCGAGTCCGCAATTAGACTGGCCCCTTCATGTAGCCCGACCGCACACGGCACTCCGCCGGCCAGGCATTGGACCAGCAGGGGCTGTAGTGGCAAGGTCGTACCCCGAAGGGAGGTCGCTAACTTGTTCGATAGTGTGTTCGCACTCTGCTCGTCAGTGGGCGCCCTCCGCTACGCAGGCTCGGCGCGCGCTGTACGGAGGAAGAATGTCTGCCCTTGAGGTTGTCGAGATCTGCGCAGGAGCGGGCGGGCAGGCCTTCGGCCTCGAACAGGCAGGATTCGAGCACCGGCTCGCCGTCGAGCTTGATCCGAACGCATGCGACACGCTCAGGCTCAACCGCCCGGACTGGCAGGTCGCGGAGGGCGACGTCGCGGACGAGTCGGTCTGGAACCCTGACGACCACAAGGGAGTCGACCTGCTTGCGGGAGGTGTGCCCTGCCCGCCGTTCACCATCGCGGGGAAGCAGCTCGGTGCCACTGACGAGCGTGACCTGTTCGCCTGGGCAGTTCAGCTGGCAGGCCGCATGAAGCCCAAGGCCCTCATGCTGGAGAACGTGCGAGGCCTCAGTGCCAACCGCTTCTCGGCCTACCGGCAGCATGTTCTTGATACGCTCCGTGATTTCGGCTACGTGGGCGAATGGCGGCTGCTCCAGGCCTCCGACTTCGGAGTGCCGCAGCTTCGTCCGAGGTTCGTTCTGGTCGCGCTCCGGGATGAGTTCGCCGACTACTTCCACTGGCCCGAGCCCCACGAAGAACCTGCGCCTACGGTCGGCGAGACGCTGAAGGACCTCATGGCGGCCAACGGCTGGCCAGAGGTCGAGGCATGGGTTGCCAGGGCCAACGACATCGCCCCCACGATCGTCGGTGGCTCGAAGAAGCACGGCGGGGCTGACCTCGGCCCGTCGCGGGCTAAGGCAGCCTGGGAGGCCATGGGGGTCGACGCCTGGGGCATCGCCAACGAGGCGCCGGGGCCGGACTTCAAGCCGGCAGTGAGCAAGAAGGGCGAAGTCCGGGGTGGCCCGAAGCTGACGAGCGAGATGGCGGCGCGGATCCAGGGCTTCAGCGACGACTGGAAGTTCGCGGGCGGAAAGACCACCGGTTACCGTCAGATCGGCAACGCCTTCCCGCCGCCTGTCGCCAAGGCTGTCGGGCTCTCCATCGCCCGGGCCCTTCGGCAGGAGGGAACCCCTCGTGAGCGGGTCGAGACCACCCACGATCCGGTGTACCGACTCCTGCGCGGCAAGAGCGAAGCCCTCACCGCAGCGCAGATCGTCACTGAACTCAGCAAGATCGACGTCGTCATGGGCATGCACGATGTAGAGCGCCGCCTCTCCCACCTCGGCCGCGACTTCCACATCGAGGAGACCGAGGCCGGTCAGGACGGCGCCATGGCGTACCTGCTCCGCGACTTCAAGGCGTTCGTCGGACAAGAGGGCCATGAGCGGCACGAGCGGTTCAAGGCCAACAAGGCCAAGATCAGCTGAGCCCGATCGGCTGCCACCGCCCGCGGGCATCAGCCCGCGGGCGGTTCTCGGCGCAGAGGGCTCTCGTTTGCTGACTGCCGCCCGACAGCGCTCACGTTCTCCGTGTAGCCTCCGCGCGGCGCTGGCGGACAGCGTCGACGACCAGAGCTGCGCACTCGGCTGGCGGCTCGTGCTCCCAGAAACGGAGCACGAGCCAGCCAGCCTCGGCCAGCTTCGTGTCGGTGTCACGGTCCCGGCGGACGTTCCGGTCGATCTTCTCGTTCCAGTAGCTCGGGTTGGTCTTCGGCCGCACGAAATGCTCGGGGCATGCGTGCCAGAAGCACCCGTCGACGAATACAGCCACCCGGGTGGGACGGAACAGGAGATCAGCCGTTCGCCGCATGCCAGGTAGCGGCTTTGCTCCCACCCGGTACCGAAGTCCCGCCGCGTGGACCAGGGAACGCAGCGCGAGCTCGGGGGAGGTGTCCCGGCTCCGGATCGCCTGCATGTTGCGACGCCTGCCAGCCGACGAGGCCCACGACCCTTCCGGCGCAACCCATGTGGCAGCGTCCATGCCTACCGTTCCGGCAGCAGCGGTGCCTCGACGGCGGGGTCGTTTTCCCGTGCCACCACCCACTTGATGCCCTCCAGTTCCACCCACTGTGCATCCACATGCTCTGGAGTCCAGGGTGCCAGGCGGACGCTCACGGATTCACCGACACCTGGCACCGGCAACCCCAGGGCCCTGGCTACCGCCTGGTGGTTCTTGTACTGGCCAAGGATGACGATTCCCTCAGGGCGAAGGGCCTCGCGGGACCCTCTGTTGTACCGGACACGCTTCATGAAGTCGTCCTGCTGTGCCACTGTGGCGACCACACCGCGCGAAACGATACGGCCTTGGGTACGCCGAAACAGCTCGTGTACCCGCTGGGTGCCGTACCGCGACGCGAAGATCGCGGCGATGTCCTCCTCGGGCAAGCGCAACAGGATGTTCTCGGGGAGCGGCGCGTCCTCGAAGAGCCAGTGCACCGCGGTCTTGCGGGCAGCGGAGGTCAGAGACCGCTTGCCGTCCCGGTTCCCGTCCTTCTTCGTAAGCACCTCGTCGGTGACCCGGAACAGCCCCGCCGACCAGAGCCCAGCGTTGTCGTTGGCCCACACCCCGAGGCATAGATGCCCCATCGCCTCGGGCGGGATCATCCAGCGGCCCAGGTCCTGGGAGTACTTGCAGTCCACGTCGATGCCGTCGATCGAGTAGTCCATCTTGTCGCCGTCAGCGAATTCGAAGGCGCGCTGGAGGTTGATCTCTACGAGGGTGCCGGCGTGTGTCTTCTCGGTCTTGTGGAGATCCTCCCAGCGGAACCTGCCCGTGTGCTGGCCGTCGAGGAGCATGTCGAAGGTGCGGCGCAGTGACGCGGCGAAGATCTCGCCTTGCGGGTCAGCCGCCAGTATTGCGGCGCGGACGCGGACCAGCTCCGCATCAAGGGGCAGGGCAGGGGAGACAGCGAACAAGGCGTCGGCTGGCGTCATATCAACTCACTTTCCGTCTGGATGCAAGGCCAGGGCGGCTGAGCGGTCTCGCGCCCTATGGGAGCCCTGTTCCTAAAAAGCTAGCTACCGGAGTTGCAGGTGATTGTGAATGGATTCAGCGATCGCTGAACCCAGTCCTACCGGAACCGCGTTACCGATCTGGCGAGCGATTTCGAGCTTGGTTCCGTACCACTGGTAGTCCTCGGGGAATCCCTGGATCAGCGCGGCCTCGTAGTGGGTGATTGGCCGGTTTTCGAACGGATGGAGGTAGCGCCCTTTCTCAGGTTTGAAG
The DNA here is from genome assembly GCF_001188955.3 of Kitasatospora aureofaciens. Taxonomy (GTDB): domain Bacteria; phylum Actinomycetota; class Actinomycetes; order Streptomycetales; family Streptomycetaceae; genus Kitasatospora; species Kitasatospora aureofaciens. Next base: position 68,067 of record NZ_JPRF03000018.1, read on the forward strand.
AATTCTGTCCTGATGGTTACGGAGGGCCGGTCGATGCGAAGCCGTCCCATGACGTCGGCTGATCCGCTGTTGTGGTTATCCCAAGAGGCCGTGGAGAGCGCGAGCTCACGCCCATCGATGAGGGCCGTCTTTCCGCGGAGGTCGTAGCGGTTTCCCCCCGGAGGGATGGCTGCGTACCTGGCGAGTGAGAGCGGCTTGGGGTTCCTGCCGACGTGGAGATCGGCGGTCCGGTAGGCGCCGGGCACCACGATGCCTGGTAGCACTTCTGCCTGGCGGGACGGCAGCTCGGTGCCTTGTATCTTCTTGCGCGAGGACCGGTGAAATACGCTCTCGACCGTCTCCCACGGCTTCAGCCCGGCACCGGTCGAGGTGCTGAACAGCGCTGGATCAGCCCGCTTGCCGAGAAGCCTCCGGCTCTTGGTGTGTGAGGGACGCGGGAGATCGACCAGTGTAAGGTCTTTGTGCGTGCCGATGACTATGGTGCGGCGCCGCGACTGAGGGACCCCGTAGTCCGCTGAATTTAGAACACCGAAAGCCAGTGAATATTCGCCCAGTGGCTGTCCTCGCTCGGTGGCTGCCAGAAACTCTTCGAACTCGTCAGACTTAATGAAGCGGTCCACATTTTCCAGCACAAAGACTTTTGGCTTAATGGTAGTGACGAACCGGAGGTAGTCCTCCCATAGGCGATTCCGCGGGTCCCCAGCGTGGCCGGACCCGAGCTGGGAGAACCCTTGGCAGGGCGGTCCCCCAACCACGACATCTACAGCTCCGGAAAGCGGCCAGGCATCGAACCCTTCGATATCGCCGACGTGCACATGCGCGGAGCTGAAGTTGGCTGCGTACGTGCTAGCAGCAGCGCGGTCGAATTCTACCGCCGCAACCGGAATGAACTCTGCTGCGCCAGGATTTCCCCGGGAGAACGAGCGGAACCCTGCTGCGAAGCCTCCGCCTCCGGAGAACAGATCTAGGATGCGGATCTGGTCGCGCGATGAGCTGTGGAATCCTGGCATTACGTATGAACACCTGCCGAATTGCGATTAGAGAGGGATGGTGCATGACCCCGGTCCCGGTCGACCGGGAAGGATGGCTATTCCTGCGTCGGACTGGGGAACTGGTGAATTAGCCAGGATAGGACTGCGTCCGATGTCGTATATCCGTGCTGCCGAAGGAGTTCCACGATGTCCCGTCCGCAGACGAGGATGATTGGGTGGCCGTCGTTGCGGACCTCTTCCTGGAACTGGCCGTTGAAATGCGACGTGGTGACCAGGACACCGAAGTTGCGGTGGCGGAGGCGTGAGATCAGACGGCTCCCCTCGCGGATGCCGACCGAGTTGCTCGGCTTGTAGAGCTTCGCCTCGAGTGCGAAGTCGATGGCGATCCGGTCGGCGGGCGGGCCAAGGTGGTACTTGCCGATCGCGTCCCGGCCGCCGTCGCGGCTGCGCCTGGTGATGTCGACCTGGCCCGTAGCCGGGGCAAGCAGCCGCCACAAGGCGACGGCGCACGCCTCAAAGTCGTGCTCCCTTCCCCGGAAGTGTTCCCGGATGGCCTCGAGGACGGCCTGCCCTTCCCGGTCGGCCGGTAACTGGTCGGCCTGGCTGCGGATGAGCGTGGTGACCGGTGCGGTGAGCGGCGAGTAGGAACGCGTGTGCACCCAAGTGCGCCACGCTGACGGACAGCCGCCGCTCAGGGGGTCACCGCCGGATCGGAGGTGGTCGATCCAGCCGCGCGAGACTACGGCCTGATTGAGGACGGTAAAACGGGCGCGATAGTTCTGAAACCGCCGACCGGCTGTGGTCCGCCACACGGCCGCGAGCTCATCGTCCGAGGTAAGTGCAGGCCCTCCTGGCGCGAGCAAACCGCGGAAGCGAACGTCTCGGCCCTTGGCCGCAGCCTTCTCGAAGAGGAGGAACGGCGGGATCCTGCGACGCTGCTCAGGCGTCTCGTGGGAAGCGGCAAAGATGTCCCGCAGCAGGAGGTTCCCCTTGCGGCTGGTGCCGTGAAGCTCATGGCCAGGTGTGCGGTTGTCGCCGTAGTAGGTGAACGCCCCGGTCTGCGGATCGAGTGCATCTGGCCAGTCGGGCTGGTCTCCAGTCGTATAGAGGACTACGAGGCGGACGTCGCCCCGAAGCGGGGATCCCACGTACCGGAAGCCGCCCTGGTTGCCCACTCCGCGAAGGAGCTTGGCAATTGGATCATCCCCGGTGTTGCCGTTCGTGCCGCCTAGGTACAGTGCATCGACCTGGAGGTCAGCATCCTGTAAGTGGGTGAATCCCACCGCAGGCTTCCCTGGCACAGCGACCGGAGCGTTCGGCGCGGGCACGTGGTTCTCCACAGCGTGTCAGGAGGTTCAGAGATCCTCGGCGTGATCGGTTCAGGCCTCAGTGTGCCCGACCCCACTGACAAACCCTCCGGCAGGGCAAGTTGCCTTCGATCGGCCCGGCCAGGGCGGAGTGGCTGTCGGTCATGAACACTCCGGTTGAGGTTCCCCCGACGTGCGGAAGGTTGCCGGAGATGGCCTGATTGGCCATGAGAAGGGAGCCTCTGCCATGGCCGCACCGATGAAGTACCCGCCCGAGTTGCGACGGCGTGCGGTGGAGATGTACCGCACCGCCGACCCGAAGCCCGTGATCCGCAAGATGGCCCGCGACCTGGGCGTGCACCACGAAGCGCTGCGCAACTGGATCCGCCAGGACGAGGCGGACCGGGGCGAGCGGGACGACCGGCTGACCACCGCGGAGAAGGAGGAGCTGGCCGCTCTGCGGAAGGAGAACGCCGAGCTCCGCCGGTCCTGCGAGATCCTCAAGGCCGCCTCGGCTTTTTTCGCCCAGGAGCTCGACCCGACCCGGCGACGGTCCTGAAGCTCATCGACGAGCACCAGGACCGCTTCGGGGCCGAGCCCGTCCTCCGGGAACTGCACATCCCCGCCTCCACCTACTACCGCTGGCGCCACGACGTGGCGGAGCCGTGCGAGCGCAAGCGCCACGACGCCGAGCTCACCGAGCACATCCGCCGCATCCACGCGGACTCCGGCGAAACCTACGGCTCCCCGCGCGTCCACGCCGTCCTGCGGCGCGAGGGCACCCGGGTCGGCCGAAAGCGGGTCGAACGCCTCATGCGCCAGGCCGGCATCCAGGGCGTCAGCCCGCGCCGGCCCCGCTCCTTCACCCGCCGCGACCCGGCGGCGGATCTCGCCCCGGACCTGGTCCAGCGCGACTTCACCGCCGTCGCGCCGAACCGGCTGTGGGTCGCCGACATCTCGCTGATCCCGACCCGCGAGGGACCGTGGTGGCTGGCCACGATCCGCGACGCCTTCTCCCGCCGGATCGTGGGCTGGCACACCTCCGAGCGGGCGGACGCCGACCTCGTGCTCACCGCGCTGGAGTACGCCCTGCACGGTCGGCCCGTCGAACCCGGCCAACTGGTCCACCACAGCGACCACGGGTGTCAATACACGTCCATCAAGCTCACAACTCGACTGCTGAAGGCGGGAATCGAGCCGAGCATGGGAAGCGTGGGGGACTCGTTCGACAACGCCCTCGCCGAGAACTTCTGGAGCGTGCTGAAGACCGAGTGCGTGCGTCGCACGACCTTCGAGACCCGCACTGACGCCGACCTGGCCCTGTTCGCCTACATCGACGGCTGGTACAACACCCGCCGCATCCAGAAGCGCCTGGGCTGGCTCAGCCCCGACGAGTACGAGGCGAAGTTCTACGCCGACCAGGCGACGGCCGAACCGGTGACCGTCGAACCACCCACACCCGTCCTGACCAGGTAATCAACGCCTCCCGTGCAGCGGGGGAAGCTCAGGTCGGTACCTCTGGCTTCTCCCCCGCCAGGCGGACATGCCGAGTACGTCCTCCTTCCGCACAACCCTCGTGCTGCCAAGCTTCTGGGCGGCCTTCGGCGGGACATGAAAGACGACAGCCCACACGTAGACCTCGGCAGCCCGCAGGTGCGCGTTGCCACCGGACGCCGCTATGTGGCTTGTCCAGAGCAGGCAGCTCCGTCGAGCCGCCGGTTCCTACGCGTCGGCGGCTACCTTCAAGAGACGTAGTGAAGTTGACGCAGCAATGTCAGGATGAGACGTACAGGTTCGGGGTCGGATGTGCGGACAAATTCCCGTTCGACAGATGCCTGGGCTGGTTTGTCGGTTTGGTGCTCAGAATGATTGTGTGTCCGCTAACATCAGGCGCCGGAGTCGACGTGAACAGTGTGGTCAGGAGCCATGCGCCGCAAGAGAATCCCATGACTGGCGCGCCGAGTCTGCCTGGAGCGCCGGAGGCGGCCGCCTTGCTTTGGACTGAGCTGGATGGCCCGCGCCGCTCTCCGCTTGGACGTCGTGGCATCGTGCGCCCCGGCGAGCAGCCGATAGAGCGTCAGCAGCATGCTGGTGCGGACATGGCAGGGGTGCCGGATGGGCGCGTTGTACGGGCAGTGGCAGCAGATTCTCGCTGCCGAGTACTTCGGCCCGGACAGCGCCGAGCAGAGTATTGCGTTCTACGTGGACGACGAAGTTGGTCAGGAACTTGCCCAGCGCCCGGATGTAACTGGAAGCCTGCCGGAGGCCGTAAGGGAGGAGCTCGACTGGGCTCGTCCCGAGCATCTCATGTGGCGGCTGATGGAGCGCTGCCGCCGTTGGGAGTCGCGGGGGCGCCTGGGGGCGCCGCCAAGTCTCCCAGTGCTTGCCTGTTCCGTGCTTGCAGCGACGAAGATGGCGTCCTCCGACGGGATGCGCCGCAGCAACTACTACGGCCGGTGGGCCCAGCTGTTCGGTGAGCGGCCCGGGAGCCCGCGCGCAGAACGGCTTGAAGGGGCATTCGAAGAGGTCGTGTCGATGTGGCAGGAGCTCGACCGGTGGCTTGAGGACGCGGCAGGGCTGTATGGCGCTAGCACAATCAGCACTGACGGCTTCTACCGGAAGATCGGCTACCCGCTCTCGCAGGCTCTCATCCGCGCGTCCGACCGCGAGGCACTGACTAGGTTCTTCTCGGCGAGCGGTGTGCTTGCCGGCAACCCGGTCGGCGTCCCTGGCCGTGAGCTGCTGAGGCGGCTGCGCCTGTGGGTGGCAGGCCGGGACCGGAACCTTTCGCCTCGCCTACTGGAGGAGGTAGAGCTTGCAACGGGTCTCGCCGACAACTCGGTGCCGCTGCTCGCGGAGATTCTCTTTAGGCTTGCATCCCAGTGGGACGGCACGCTCCATGAGCCGGGGCGGGAACGGCGGCGGAAGGCTGCGCCGCTTCGTTTGGTACTCGCCGGACGGGGAGAACGGCTGGAGTGGACGGCAGATGTGGCGCCGGGGCTCAACACCGTGCAAGTCGGGTTCCCTGAGGGTCGCTCCTTCCTGCTTAAGGCTGTCTACGGAGGGGTGTACTCCGGATTGGAATCGGTCTTTCCCAGCGATGTGCAGCTTCGCCAGGGCGTGCACCTGACGGGCGACGAGCTGGTGCTCGACTGGTCCGGCCGTGAGGTCATCCTCCTACGGATGCACGAGCGCCTGGGCGAGTGGGTCAGCACGGAGTACTTCGAACCCGGCGCGCAGCATCTGATTCTGGCAGCGCCAGCCGCTACGGCTGAGGTCCGCGCGATGGCGCTCGGCCTTCAGTCGAGACCTGCGCGTGAGGTTCCTGCCCCAGTTCCGGGCTGGAAGTTGTTCAAGGGCGTCAGGGCGTTCGACGGCGCCGCATTCGGCAGAACCCTGGCGCGCGGCGGGGAGCACATCCACGTCCTGGAGCCGCCGGTCAGAGAGCAGGCCGAGCTCATCGGCGGACTGCGGATCCTTCGCGAGTACCGGGCCGGAGGACGGTTGGTCGGACACTACCTGCGGGGCGGTGAGCCGGACCTACTGCTGCCCACGAGCACCGCCGAGGACGGTCGCGTCACCGTTGTACTGAACGATCGGACAGAGCGGCTTGCCGCTGACTCGCGAGTGCCATTTCCACTTCGAGTTCTGCGGCTGGAGGAAGGGGAGTACACCGTAGGGACCCCGGACGCCGTGCGGACGTTCACTGTCTCCGGCGGTATCAGCGAGGGAGTCCCAGCCGGAACTGGATCGCTTGCCTGCGTGCGCACGGAGAACGCAGGCCCTGTGATGCGCAACTTTGAAGGGCAGCCGGACGCCGTCCGCGGCGCTGCGGCGCCGGCAGTTGGTCCGATTGCGAAGCGGACCATGGTGCCGTACAGCGCCTCGGAGGCATACCTGCTGGGTGTTCACGGCAGCATCCAGGAAGTTCGGATCCCAGGGCGACCGGACTGGATCGCGAGTCGGCTCGCAGCCAGACTTGAGGACCATGCGTTCGAAGTACCAGTCCCGGACGGATACGTGTGGCTGTTGGTCCGCGAACAGCAACGCTGGAGTACCGCGCCTCTGCTCCCTTACGCCGTACTTCCCCCACCCACGCCCCCGCCAGATGACTATCAGTGGGCTTGGGCTGTGCTGAATGCTGCCGACTGTATATCAACTCCCATCTGGGAGGCTTACGTCCGGGCGGCACGGGAGATCAGCGGAAGGGGGGACAGGCCGTGAGTGGGACGGGAGACGTACTGCTCCGCTGGGCCAGCGAGGAGGGTGCCGGTGATCTCCCAGCTCTCAAACAAGGCATTTGGTGGCTGGCGGCGAAGTCGACGGAGGATCTCGAGCCGGGTGCGGCGGGTCGCTGGCTGCGGGACATGGTGGCGCTCGGATACCTGGACATCGATTGGCGCAACCGCCGTTGGTGTGCGGCACCGGCTGTGGTGACGCGACTTCCGGGAGGCATTGGCCTGGCAGTGCTCACCGGCAGCCGGACAGCCGATATTGAGCATCGCGTCGAGGACACCAGCGACTTTGGCCTCATCGTGCACCGCGTCGCCTCAACCACGTCCGAGCAGGACATCCCGTTGCCGCATTCCCTGCTGATCCAGTACCGAGACCTGGACGACCTGGCGGAGTGGGCGGCGGAGAACCAGCTCCAGTTCGTCCCGTGTTTCGCGCTGCAGGCTGCGATTATGCTCAGCCGGCTGCCGCTCGGCGAGCGGACAGCAGGACCCGTGTCTGGTGAACCGCTTGAACAGTACGACCTGCGTCGCCGCCAGTACGTGCCGGTCCAGCGAGCCCGGAGTGACGGACTGTTCCGGTTCAGGCGCCGCGACAGCAAGGACGTATGCCAGCTGCAGCGCGGTGGCCAGTGGTACGAGATCGCGCACGAGTACGGCGTCTACCAGGAGTTGCAGCGGGTCAGCATCGACGGCCAAGGCGGGGACGTCATGCGCTGGTTCCCGGAGAAGGCGCCGGGCCGCGAGGCCTTCGGACGGCTCCACGTGGACTGGGGCTTCCCGCTGCCGGACCTCCAGCGCAAGATCGCTGTCCTTTGCAGCGGGCTGGCCCCGCAGATCCATGCGAAGGCGCAGAACATCGCCTACGACAACGTCCCCCGTGCGGTCGCCCGGATGATCGCGGATTCCCTCGGACAGTGCCTCGGAGACACCGAATGACTGATACCAACACCACGGGCAGCGGCCCGGATCAGCGCTCCCTCGACATCCTGAGAACCTTCGACGAACTCAAGACCGCTCTGTTCCGCTACTACAACACCCCCTTCGGTCTGGCCAATCGCCGCCTGGAGCTGGAGCGGGAGGCCCTGTTCAACACCCCGGGCGGAGCCTGGCAGCGACCACTGCTGGAGGTCCGCCCGCGCTACCGGTCGGCCGGGGTTGACTTGGCGGGGTCAGTCTCCGATGCGGACGCGCCGCCCGAACTGGCCAAGCTGATCGGACTCGGCCTGGTCAAGGGGATTCCCGCACTCTACGAGCACCAGCACCACGCCCTTATCGCGGCCTTCAGGGATCAGAAGGACGTAGTCGTCACAGCCGGCACCGGCTCAGGCAAGACTGAGTCGTTCATGCTGCCGATCCTCGCCGACCTGGTGCGTGAGTCAGCCTCCTGGAAGCCCGCCAGGCTTCCGGTCAACCGATGGTGGAACATTCCGAATGGCCCATACCAGGGCCAGCGCGAGGGCGAGCAGGGACGCCACCAAGCCGTTCGCGCAATGGTGCTGTACCCCATGAACGCCCTGGTCGATGACCAGATGATGCGCCTGCGCAAAGCGCTGGACAGCGATGAGGTCCGGGCCTGGTTTGCGCAGAACCGTCCTGGGCATCGTTTCTACTTCGGCCGCTATACAGGCGCCACCCCCGTGCCCGGCGATGTACGCTCACCGAGCGGGCAGAAGATCTTGCGGCGCGAATTCACCGAGACCGAGAAGCGCGCCCGGCAGGCCCAGCAGGCGGGAGATGACAAGAGGTTCTTCGTTCCGCGCCTCGACGGTGCGGAGATGCGCAGCCGCTGGGACATGATCGAGACTCCGCCGGACATCATGATCACGAACTACAGCATGCTGAACGTGATGATGCTCCGGCCGCGCGAGTCCGGGATCTTCGACAAGACCCGGCAGTGGCTGGAAGAGGTTCCCGGCGCGCGGTTCACGCTTGTCGTCGACGAGCTTCACATGTACAGGGGCACCTCGGGAACCGAAGTCGCCTACTTGATCAGGAACCTGCGCCACAGGCTCGGTCTGGACCGGCATCCGGAGAGGTTCCGCGTCCTGGCTGCCTCGGCATCACTGGAGGCCCCGCGCGACCTCGGCTTCCTCGAGGAGTTCTTTGGCCTCAGTAGGGACCGGTTCGAAGTCCTCGGCGGAGAACTGGTGCTTCCCGTCGGCACTGGGAGGGACCTGTCCGCGCATGCACCCGCACTCGCATCGCTGGGCACTGATCCGGAGCCTGCCCAGGCGGACGAAGTGCTTGCTGCCACGGGCGCAGCGGATGCCCTCGTGAACGCGCTGCGCGACGGCACACGCCTGATGAGCCGTTCCGATACTGACGTCGAGGACCTCTTGTTCCCCGCGGTCGCGGAGGACGGGCGGAAGAGTGCATTGCAGGGACTGCTCGGTGCGCTGCGCACTACCACGCTCGCCGGAATGCCCACCCTGCGCGGCCACTTGTTCTTCAGGAACATCCCCGGCGTATGGGCATGCTCGGATCCGCAGTGCTCCGGCGTTGCACCGGAAGCAGCAGAAGACCGGACGGTTGGCCGTCTCTACCCGCGCCCTGCCTCGCGCTGCGACAGCTGCGAAGCCAGAGTGCTCGAACTGCTGTACTGCCAGAACTGTGGCGATGTATTCCTCGGCGGCTACGCGCCCGAGAAGGCGGTATACGAAAGCCAGGGCAAGCAGTTCGATGCAGGCCTCCTCGCCGACCTGCCCGATCTCGACCAGCTCCCCGACCGCGCCGCGACCGGCCAGTCTGCTGCGAATTACGTGGTCTACTGGCCGCGTACCCAGGACCCGGTGGTCGACCGCCTTGAGTGGACCGCTACGGCGAACAAGGGTACTGAGAGCGCTGAGTTCGCTTTCAAGCGAAGCGCTTACAACCCGCGGACGGGTCGGCTGACGAACAGCCGGAACCACACCGGCTGGTCATTCCATACCGACGTCCCCCGCTCCCCGCGCGGAAGGCAGCGACTGTGCCTGGAAAGCCTTCCCGCCGCGCCGACCAAGTGCCCTGCCTGCGGTGACGACTGGGAACTGCTCCAGATCGGTCGGGACCGGCTCCCCCTCAGCGACCAGCGGCGGATGCGCTCGCCGATCCGGGCCATGCGAACTGGTTTCGAGAAGGTCAACCAGGTCATCACCACTGCGATGCTTTCTGGGCTTCCTGAGAAGAAGGCTGTCCTCTTCTCCGATAGCCGTCAGGACGCCGCGAAGCTTGCTGCCGGTCTCGGTCTGCGGCACTACCAGGACCTTCTGCGTCTTCTGCTCGCCCAGGAAGTCACCGACCAGGGCGATCCTGCGGCTGATCTGGCCGCCGTAAGCGCCTACTACAAGGGTGAGGAGACGGGTCCAGAGGCCAAGCGGTTGGCCACCGAAGCAAGGAGCCGTCTCAAGCCACGTGCCCCGGAAACCTTTGCGGCTTGGGAAAAGCTCCAGAAGCCGCCAACACCTGGCGGCCTTGACGACCTCGAAGACGAGGACCCACGGCCCGAGGAAGAGCTGTACGCCGAGCTCAGCCGTGTCCCCAGCCTGGAGAGCCACGTCGCCGAGATCCACGAGAGGCTCGCAGCCCTGGGCGCCAACCCGGGCGGTCCCAAAGCGTCCCTCCAGCGCACCCGGTACCGGACAGGCCAACCCACGTCCAGCTGGAGCTCCCTATTCGACTGGCGAAGCCAACGCCCGCGCGAGGTCTCCGATCGGCTGCTCAACGACAGCCAGCGGGACCTTCGCGAGGAGATGGGTGAATCGATCAGCGCTGAGCTGCTCATGGGTCTGTTCGGTAGCGCAGGGCGCGACTTCGAGTCCCTCGGCCTGGGCTGGCTGTGCACTGCCACAGACCAAGCGCCGCTTGAAGCCGATCCTGCATCGGACACTGCACTCGTCCGAGCCAGCCTTCGCGTGCTCGGCCACCTGCGGCGCTTTGCCGGTATGCGCACTGGACAGGACGAGCCCCCGAAGAAGCTCGCGCTCTTCTGGGCCAAGGCCGCTGAGCGCCTCGCCATAACCCCGGAGGATGTCCGCTTCAGGGTCGAGCGCACCTGGGGAGAGGCCGTCGTCAAGTACGTCATCCAGCCCGCGCACACGGCCATCAGGCACGGCACAGCCCAGTCCTGGACCTGCGAGCGCTGCCAGCGCCGCCACCTCCACCCCGGCATCGGCATCTGCACCAAGTGTGGCCAGGACCTGCCCAAGACCCCGGAGCCGTATGACGGCGCCGCCGAGGACTACTATGCGTGGATGGCCCGTGAGCGTGTGGGCCGATTCCGCCTCAACTGCGCTGAGTTGACCGGTCAGACGGATCGCATCGAAGCACAGTCTAGGCAGGCTCGCTTCCAGGGCGTCTTCCTTGACGACACCGAGCACGACCTTCCTGACGGCCTGGACGTACTGTCCGTGACAACCACTATGGAAGCAGGCGTGGACATCGGTCCACTGTCGGTCGTGCTGATGGCCAATATGCCGCCTACCCGCTTCAACTACCAGCAGCGCGTGGGACGTGCCGGGCGCCGGAACGCCCCCGTCGCTATTGCCCTGACGGTATGTCGAGGCCGGAGTCACGACGAGTACTACTTCCAGAACCCAGCTCGGATCACCAACGATCCGACCCCGCGCCCGTACCTGTCCACTGAGATGCCCGACATCTACCAGCGAGTGTTTGCCGCCGAGATCCTGCGCCGTGCTTTCGCAGCGGCGGCCGACAACGGAGACATCGGCGCAGACCCGACCCGCAACGTCCACGGCCAATTCGGTCTGAGTACAGACTGGCCTGATATCCGCGCTACCGTTCAGCGCTGGATCGCCGGGCACGGAGCTGATGTCGAAGCTGTTGCCGAAGCGCTCTCCCTCAGCACCCGTGGCGGGCGGGCCGCTGCCGAGTGGCGACAGTGGTCCGAGACCTTTCTGGTTGCGGTTGTCGACGAGATCGCCGCTCGATCTCACGGTCACCGTGATCTGAGCCAGCGCCTGGCCGAGGCAGGCCTGCTTCCAATGTTCGGATTCCCGACCTCGGTCCGATACCTATACACCCGCAAGCCCCAGGAGGCCTACCCATGGCCGCCTGCGGATGTCGTGGACCGCGCGCTGCCGATCGCAGTCTCCCAATTCGCCCCAGGTGCCGAGACCGTTAAGGACGGCAGCGTTCACACCGCCGTGGGCGTGGTCGCCTACGAGCCGTCAGGCCCAGCCCAAGTGCGCCCAGTCGCTGATCCGTTGGGACCGGCACGGCTGATCGGTCTTTGCCGTGCCTGCGGTCACATTGAAGAAGACGCGATCCCATCACAGGCCACGGTGTCCACCCAGCCCGTGGACTTCCCCTGCCGTGCCTGCGGAGCAGCGGACGGCTCCTATCAGGCTGTCGAACTGCGCGAGCCCGCCGGCTTCTACGCGTCGGGCAAGCGCGACTTCGACGGTAACTTCGCCTGGCGAGCTAGGTCCCTCGCTCCGCGCACTGCCGCCAACCTCGAAACCGACGCGCCCCAGCAGCCTCTCCCTGTACCCATGGCGGTGCATGCGGGTAAGGGCCGCCGCTTTGCAGTCAACGACAATGGCGGTCGGCTCTTTGAGTTCCACGCGCTCAAACCGACCGCGCGGATCTGGAACGGCGCATTCGTTGAACAAGGTGCCGTTGACCAGTTTCCTTATCTCAAGGACGACATCGCAGGCCTCGAGCCCGTCACCGCAGCTATCGGTGCCGTCCAGGTCACGGACCTGTTCCTGCTCGGCCCCATCCGCGCTGAACTGCCCGGTCCGGGGCTGCGACTCAACCTTGCTTCCCCGGCCCAGACGAGTGGATTTCCGGACGACCGTTCAGGACGCAAGGCGGCCTGGTACTCACTCGCTGCGCTGCTCCGCTCAGCGGCGGGTGCCCTCCTGCAGATTCAGCCGAACGAGATAGCGGCCGGTATCCACGGCGCTGTAGTCCCTGGAAAGCAAGCTCGGGTCTTCGCTTTCCTGTCCGACACTCTCGATAACGGAGCCGGCTACTGCACACGGCTCGCGGACCCGGAGGAGTTCACGGCGCTCATTGCAAAGGCCGCTGAGATGGCCACCGGCTTCGCCGCTGGCAGCCACGGGGCTGAATGCCGCGGCTCGTGCTACCAGTGCCTGCGCGACTACTCCAACATGGCGTACCACACCTTGCTGGACTGGCGCCTGGCCGCTGACCTCCTCGCGGTACTCAACGGCGACGGCCTCGACGCCACCACACTCTTTGCCCGGTCCGGGAAGCTGCTGCGGAACTGGGCCGAGGACCCGGGCCACACGGACGCGGAATTTGTCTCCGATCTCGGAGGCGCCGGACCTGCGGTGCTGTTTGAAGATCGGTTGTGGGTCGCTGCGAAACATCCGTTCGAGGCGGCCGATGCGCGACTGGAGGGTGCCCGGCTGGCTGCTGTGCGCGCCGCCGCTCGGGAGGAGACCCCTCACGCTCCCGACGTCGTGTTTATCGACGACTTCCTACTCGACAAGGTCCCCGGCAAAGTAACCACCCTGCTCGGGACGTTCGACCTGAAGTGAAGCTGGTAGTCCGTCCCCGCGGCGAGGGCATCGGGGACGGCTGCCAAAATGTCCGGGGGCTCAAGATGACCGGCGGTCGCAGGGGAATGCTTGGACTGAAGGGGTTTGCAGGTCACCGTCGCTTGGGCTCGTGTGGGCTCCATCCGCCCAGGTACGGGCGAAGCTCTTCGGGACTGGCCCTTGGGACGGGCGGGATTCTGGGGTGCATGGGCAGCGGATCGATCCGGTCGGCGTAGCTGCGTGCCCAGGTGATCCACTCGTGTACAGCGCAGGTGTCTGCCTCTCCGGCAGGGGCATCGACGAGGTGTTGTTCGAGGGCATCGCAGTAGGCACGGACACGGACGGCTTCGTGCCATTTCTCGACCTGGTCACGTAGTACATCGCGGCGATTCGCGTCGAGGAGCTTCTGCCGTGCCTGGTCCATGGCTGCATGCCAGTCGAGCCGGGTCTGTTCTTCTTGACGTTCCCGGGCGAGCTGTCGCTCGCGATCGAGCTGAGCGCGCTGTTCGATCTCGCGGAGGATCTGGGGGAGTGTGTCTTCGAGCCTCCATCGCTGCCGGTCTCCCCAACGGTATCGACGGCCCCGGTGCGCCCAGGCGGACTCGATGCTGAGTTCCAGTTGGTGGGAGGGCTGTGTGGTCCGGGCGGTCACGCGCTGCCAGGAGTACTGCACGCTGTCGACATCAAGGACCTCGATGGATCCCTCCGCTAGGAACAGGGGGAAGGCTGTGCCATGGGCGGTGATCGCCAGGCTGGCACGGGACTCCTGTTTGGCGGGGCCGACGGTGAAGCCCCGTTGCTCAGCGGCGGTGGAAAGTGCGTGAAGAATGAGGCGGGCGCGGTCCCGGCATTCGGTGCAGACCGGCACCTGGGCATCGCGGACCGTCGGGGGGAGCTCTTCGGCGGCCAGACCGACGGTGACAGGTACCGGGTTGATGTGTGCTTCGGTGTGGGCAGGGTGTTCGCCGACAGGCATGCGGATGACAAGATCGCCCTTGTCGCGCCCGGTGTAGGAAAGAAAGTGCCCCTCCGGCACCAACTGCAGGGCCCTCGCCGCGTGCAGAGCTCGGCGAACACGGAGGCGTTCGGCGGCCGACGGATCGATAATGCGTAAAACGCCTCCCGCGCGCTCAATGTCCGCGATCAACTCGGCCGCTTCCTCGGACTGCTTACTGGGCTCTTCGGCGCCTGCTGCAGCTTCGCCGTCACGCTCAGTTGCTCCCGTGCCCGGAGTTGACGAAGCGGCTGACGCGTCGAGTTCGGCGAGGTAGCGGTTTCCGGCCGACGTGGGCTTGGCCGTCCACTGGCTGTCAGCCCACGCTGTGGTGACGAGCCCTCGGCTCCGCAGTGCATAGACGGTGGTGGCCAGAGCCCAGTCTGCTGAGGTGACTAGGTTCTGACCCTCGCAGATGCGGCGGAGCACAGTGAGTTGGCGGTCATTGAGAACCTTGTGCGGCACAGTTCAGGACGCCTCTCAGAGAGCAGGGGCGGGCATTGTCAGTTTCTGACAGCCGAAGCGTTGCGGAGGAGTTCCAGCGGCACTCCGAGCTGCCGTTCGAAGTGGTCCGCGGCCCGGACCTGGCCGGCGTCGCGCAGCGACCGGATGGCTTCCTCCATGAGCTTTCCGACGCGGACCACCTCAGTGCGAAGCGCCTTGAGCTCGGCGAAGCTGTCCACTGCCTCGGTGCCGCACCAGTTCCGGACGAGGTCACGGGCGGGTTTGTACTTACGATCCACCTCCGCGCAGGTCTCCGCGCTGATGTATGTGCCCCCGCTCTTGCCGCGTCCCCCGAGGTACTGGCCATAGACCGCCTCACGCTGCGACTGTTCCTCCCGCTGAGCGAGAACAGCGACCAGCTGTTCGGCGTGGGCTTTGGCGATCAGGGGGGTGACGGCGAGTGTGGTGGGCCACGGCGCTGTAAGGGTGCCTGCGCCGTCGGTGAAGCTGCGTGGATCAGACGCGAACATGTCCTCGGACACCTGCAGCATCGCTGCGAGAGCGGTGGCGTCGTGGACGTAGAGCACGCCGCGTTCGCGGTAGTTCCAGCCCATCGACACCGTCTCGTCCATGGGGCATTCTTCGAAGACGATGCTTGCGGCGACGAACTCGACTACCTCGTCGTTCAACGGCCCGTCACTGGTCAGCGCATCCCAGCGATTCTGTCTCGAAAGCCACACGTCCTTCTGATCCCAGGGCACTCGCAAGCTGGCCGGCGGTACCCACTCCTCGCGGCCCTCCGCCTCCTCAGCTACGAAGCGCACTCTCACGCGCAGCGGCCGTTGGGTGCCAACTTTGAGGACTTCCACCTCGCTGACCGTGCCGTCATATGGCGCCGCCCGATGCGCCCATCTCTCACCCGGTTGCACGCAGGATTCCCTTCCCACTACTTCGTTTCTCTGGAGCACTTCCTCGATACCAACATCGGAGCATGCTCAGTCCCCGGCCCGCGATAAGCGTCGGTATGTCGCAGATCCAGGGGTCGCCGCCCGCGCAGCCCGCGCGCCGCATCGCGAAGGAGGGTCGCGGGACGGACGTCCGCTCCCTGTCCGGCATTCCACTTGTTCGGGCGGTCGGACGGGGCGGGCTTGTCGGCGGCGTGTATCCGTTCCCCGGGCCGCAGCCGGCGGCCTGCCCTGGGCGGCCACGATGCATGACCGGTCACTGCTCGGTGGTTCCGTCGAGGTGCTCGCGGAGGAGGTCAGCGTGGCCGTTGTGCCGTGCGTACTCCTCGACCATGTGGGTGAGGATGTAGCGGAGCGAGAAGACGTCGTCCTGGTACCGCCCGGTGACGTCGAGGGACTTGGCGGCATCCACGATGTCGCGGGATCGGGCGCACTCCTCGTGCCAGATGTCGAACGCCTCGGCCGGGTCCGCGGTGTCGACATCGAAAGCGCCGCCATTGCTTCGGGGCCAGTGAGCATGGCTGTTCTCGCCGTTCATCACGTTCCGGAACCAGGTCCGCTCGACGTCAGCCATGTGCCGGACAAGCCCGAGCAGTGACAAGCCCGAGGGTTGCACGGCCTTTTTCCTGAGCTGCTCGGCAGTGAGCCCCGCACATGCCATGGCGAGCGTGTCACGCTGGCGCTGCAGGAAGCCGGTCAGTGTGGTGCGCTCATCGGCCACCCGCGGAGGTTTGGCCCTCTTCTGGTTGCCCACGGGACCATCATGACAGCGAGGGGCTCGCGACAGTCGGATCTCTGTAGTTGACTTGCGCCGGCCGCCGCTCGGCGGTTCGGCACGAGCCTTCGGAGTGTTGAGGCCTCCCTTGGCATGTGTTCGGGGCTCCGCCCGGATCGCGGTGCCGCAGGCGCCGTAGCGGTGGTGAAAGTTGCCTGAGTCGGTCCGGCTGGGGGTCAAGGGGTCGCAGGTTCAAATCCTGTCGTCCCGACTGTGAAGTCGCTTGTGAGGGCGGGCACTTGGGAAACCGGGTACCCGCCCTCACTCGTTTCTGCAG
This sequence comes from Kitasatospora aureofaciens, assembly GCF_001188955.3. GTDB lineage: Bacteria > Actinomycetota > Actinomycetes > Streptomycetales > Streptomycetaceae > Kitasatospora > Kitasatospora aureofaciens. The sequence continues at coordinate 84,562 of NZ_JPRF03000018.1, forward strand.
GGCGTGTGGTCGCAGGGTGGTCGCAGCCAACGCTGTGACCTGGCAGTTTGCGGGTGGGGTGAGTGCGGGGTGATCGCGCTGTCTGACAGTACGTCAGTTGATCTTGCGGGGGAGGTCTGCGTGGTCGAGAGCGTCGGCGAGGGCGGTGACGGCTTCGCGGGCGGCTTGGGGGAGCAGGTGGCCGTAGATGTTGACGGTGGTGGCCAGGGTGGAGTGCCGCAGGGTCTTGGAGACGACGGCGAGGGGCACCTGAGAGCTGATCATGATGGTGGCGGCGGTGTGCCTGAGGTCGTGAAGGCCGATCTTGGGCAGGCCAATCTCGGCTGAGCGTTGGCGCAGGGTGTGCAGGAGGCGCTCGGGGTTGATGGGTTTGCCGTCGGGGCGGGTGAAGACCATGCCCTGCAGGCGGGGTTGGTCGGGGTGTGTGCTGCGGCGGCGGGCTGCCTGGCGGCGTAGTGCGGCGGTGACGCGAGGGGAGAGGCTGACCCAGTTGCGGCTGGCGCGGGTCTTGGGCGCCTGAAGGTGCAGACGGGCGTTGTTCACCGACGCCAGCGTCCAGCGCACGAACAGGACGCGTCGCTGGAAGTGGATGTCGGGCCAGTGCAGGCCCAGAACCTCGCCGCGGCGCATGCCGGTGCCGAGGATGACCTCGAAGATGTCGGCGTAGACGTCGTTGTAGGTCTCGGCGTTGTGGTGCAGGAAGGCGGAGGCCTGTTGCGGGGTCCAGCACAGCCGCTCGGGTGCGGCGGGGCGCTTCATCGCCGCGTTGCGGGCAGGGTTGCGGGCCAGCAGGTCGGCGCTGACGGCGGCGTTCATGGCGCTGGAGAGGATGCTGCAGCAGCGGTGGACGGTGGGGCGGCCTCGGCCTGCGGCCAGCTGCCGACGGGACCAGGTGGTGACATGCCGGTCGCGCAGGTCGGCCAGGGGCAGAGGGCCGAAAGCCGGTATGAGGTCGTGGCGGACGTGTCGCTCGTAGCCGGCGTAGGTGGTGGCCTTGAGGATCTCCTGCTTGGAGAGCAGCCACTCCCTCAGGTAGTCGGCGACGGTCAGGGCCTCGTCCACCGCGATGCCGGTGCGCTCGGCCAGCAGGAAGTTCTGTAGGGCGGTAAGGGCGGCGCTCTGGTCGGAGAAGCCGCTGCGGCGCCGGGTCTCTCGCTTGCCGGTGGTGGAGGGAAGGTCCACGGCGTAGGCCCAACTGCCATGTCCGAGATCGGCGTTCAGCTTCGGGCAGCGGGTGCCGTACTGTCGACCGGCAACGTCGCGGCAGCCGCAGCGCCGGTAGACGCGTCCGCGCTGAGGATCGGTCAGGTTCACGGGAATCGACTCCTTGTGTGATCGGGACGGGCCCAGCTTCACGGTGGAGCGGCCTGGCGCGGCAGGGGGCGGAGCATGGCGCCGGGGAAGCGAACCGGGCGACCACGTGGCCGGTGATCTGCGGCGATCCCCTTGGAAAGCGGACAAGGGGGAGCTACGGGCCATTCGGCGGCGATTACCGGAAGTGCGGAGACTCGATTCTGGGATGGCGTCGAAGGAAAACAGCGAGGCCGAACGCGGTTGTCTGAAGCCCCAATTCTCTCTGTCTCGAGGCGTTGCGGCTGCAGAGACCTGCAGCGGCGGCTGGAGTTGTCCGAGTGCCGCATGCACGGTTCGGGACGGGGTCGCCGATTGTCACTGACGGTGACTTCAGGGCCGGGGCTTCTCGGTGTTCGAGTTGGCCGCCGGAGTCTCCCCGGTGTCGGTCGTGCAGCGGTCTGCTCGGGCATCTGGGGTGCCCGGCCTGGAGGAGCCGGCCGTGGTGGCGGGCGGCGGTCTCGCGGACGAGCTGGGCGAAGCGTGGTCCTGGTGCTGTTCGGCCTGTTCGTCGTCCGGGTCCTCGCCGGCGGTTCCGAGGTCGTCCTCTTCGTCGAGGTCGTCGTATTTGGTGTGGAGGAGCCAGCAGCTGTGGACGCTGGCGAGGAGGTCTTCGAGGAGGTCGAGGACGGGGCGCTTGGGGTCGAGGGGGGAGGAGGTGCGGGCCGGTGTCCTCGGGGTCCTCCTCCTCGTCGTCGGGGTCCTCGAGCTGCTCGCGCAGGCGGGTGGGGTCGGGGAGGAGGCCGTCGGCGATGGGGAGGGGCCTGGCGCACCATGCCGGTGACGGCGTCATGCGGGCTGGCGCCGGCGTCGATGAGTCCGAGGACGAGGGTGGAAGTGGCTACGCGTGCTGCAGGGAGTAGACCCGGGTGGCGGTGCGGCGGAAGACGGCGTCCTTCTCGTCCGGGCTGAGCGCGTCCGTGAGCCGGCCGGTGATGCGGACGGCCTCGGGGTAGCCGGCTTCGAGGTGGACACCGGCCAGTCGGAGCCGAATATGAGTCGGTGGGGACCGAAGGCGTCCAGAACCGTGTCGACGAAGGGGCGGAGGTCGTTGATGTGCCAGTTCCCGGGGGCGGCCTCCGTGAGCAGGCCGGAGAGCTTGGCTACGGTGTTGGGCAGCGCGGCCAGCCGGCGAAAGTCGGTGGTCCAGGACTGCGTCGAACCTTCGGCGATCGGGGGGTTTGCCGAGGTGGTCGAGGACAAAGGACAACCCCGTCGAGCCCCCGCGGCCGCGATGATCGCGGCGGCCGGCAGCGCCTCCTCGGCGATGCCGGAGGCGTACGAGGCACCGCCGCCGTGGACGTGCAGGTCCACGAGGCCGGGGACGACGGTGTGCACGGTCAGGCCGCCGCCGTCGACGACGCCGCCGGGCAGGACCAGCCGGGTCCGGCCAGTACGGTTCGACCGACGGCCCTGCGGGGCCCTCTTGGTTGCCGGGTCAGTGGGATGCGGCGGCGCGGAGCCGCTCGGCGGCGGCCTCGGGGCTCACGTCGGTGACGAAGGCGTCGAGTCCGGATTCCACTCCCGCCAGGTACTTGAGCTTGCCGGGCGCGCGCCGGATGGTGAACAGCTCCAGGTGCAGGGCGAGTTCGTCGCCGCCGTCCTTCGGGGCCTGGTGCCAGGCGGAGATGTACGGGGTGCGGTTCGGGGCGGCGCCGTCGGGCGCGGGGAACAGCCGGTCGAAGCGGCGCAGCAGGTCGAGGTAGAGGCCGGGGAACTCGTCGCGCTCGGCCTCGTCGAGCGCGGTGAGGTCGCGCACCCGGCGGTTGGGGTAGAGGTGGACCTCGTACGGCCAGCGGGCGGCGAACGGCACGAAGGCGGTCCAGTGCTCGCCTTGGAGCACCAGCCGTTCGGGGGTGGCGCGTTCGGCGGCGAGCAGGTCCTCGAAGAGGTTGCGTCCGGTGTTCGCCCGGTGCGCTTGGGCTCGGTTGATCATCCGGGCGGTGCGGGAGGGGACGAAGGGGAAGGCGTAGATCTGGCCGTGCGGGTGGGCCAGGGTGACGCCGATCTCCTCGCCGCGGTTCTCGAAGCAGTACACCTGCCGGACGTCGGGCAGGGCTGACAGTTCGGCCGTGCGGTCGGTCCAGGCGTCCAGCACCAGGCGCGCCCCGGGCTCGTCCAGGTCGGCGAAGGAGGCGTCGTGGTCGGGGGCGAAGCAGACCACCTCGCAGCGGCCGTTGCCCGGCCGGAGGGTGCGCAGGGGGTCGTCGTCGTGGGCCGCGACGTGCGCAGCCGAGTCCGGGGCGAGCGAGGGGAAGCGGTTCTCGAACACCACGACCTCGTAGTCGGCCGCCGGGACCTCGCTCAGGCGTCCCTCCCGGGACGGGCAGAGCGGGCACTCGCCGGCCGGCGGGTGGTAGGTCCGCTGCTGGCGGTGGGCGGCGACCGTCACCCACTCGCCGAGCACCGGGTCGAGCCGGATCTCGGAGAGGCTCGCGGCGGGTTCCAGCGGGCGTTCGTCCACGGTGTCGTCGCGGACCGCCGTCGGCTCCTGGTCGTAGTAGAAGAGCTCACGGCCGTCGGCCAGCTTGGTCGCGGTCTTGTGCACCGCCGTACTCCTTCACACGGGGATCTCGGCCACCTGCGCCGATCATCAACAGATTCAAACACATCCGATCGATTTTCAACAGTCCGAGGGGCTTTGCGGGGCGCCACCCGGGACCCCATCTCGCAGAGAAAGCCGCAGGTGTTGACGGTCGACGTCAATCGTGTTTGATTATGTCGGAATTAGCCGCCGCTCATCGATGAAAGCCCGAAGTGGGAGCCGGCGCGCGCACGACGCACGGGAGCTGAACAGATGACCGACCAGGCCGCCATCGACTTCGAGGCCGTCCACGGCGCCCGGCCGAGCGGCGTGTGGGCCGCGCCCGGCCGGGTGAACCTGATCGGTGAGCACACCGACTACAACGACGGCTTCGTCCTGCCGATCGCCCTCCCGCACACCGTCAAGGTCACCGCCCGCCGCCGTGAGGACGCCCGGGTGCGGCTCTACAGCGCCCAGGGCGACGGCACGATCACCGAGCTCGCGCTCGACGGCCTGGCGCCCGGCGTGGTCACCAGCTGGGCTGCCTACCCGGCCGGCGTGTTCTGGGCCCTCGCCGAGGCCGGACACGCCGTCGGCGGGGCCGACCTGTTCTTCGACAGCGACGTGCCGACCGGGGCCGGGCTCTCCTCCTCCGCCGCCCTGGAATGCGCGACGGCCGCCGCCCTGAACGACCTGTACGGGCTCGGTCTCTCCGCGCCGGAGCTCGCCCTGCTCGCCCAGCGGGCCGAGAACGCCTTCGTCGGCGTGCCCTGCGGCGTGATGGACCAGATGGCCTCCGCCTGCTGCACGGACGGCACCGCGCTGTTCCTGGACACCCGGACGCTGGAGCAGCGGCACGTCCCGCTCGACCTGGAGGCGGCCGGGTTCCGGCTGCTGGTGATCGACACCCGGGTCAAGCACGACCTCGGCGACGGCGCCTACGCCGCCCTGCGGGCCGGCTGCGAGCAGGCCGCCGAGCTGCTGGGCCTGGACGCGCTGCGCGACCTGCCGCCTGCCGACCTCACCGCCGCCCTGGAGCGCCTTCCCGACGACCTCGCCCGTCTGGTGCGGCACGTGGTCACCGAGAACCGGCGGGTGGCCGAGACGATCGAGCACCTGGACGGCGGCCGGATCGCCGAGCTGGGGCCGATCCTGACGGCCGGACACGCCTCGCTGCGCGACGACTTCCGGGTCTCCTGCCCCGAGACGGACCTCGCGGTCGAGGCCGCCGTGGCCGCCGGCGCGCTGGGCGCCCGGATGACGGGCGGCGGCTTCGGCGGCTCCGTCATCGCCCTGGTGGCCACGGCCGACGTGGAAGCGGTCTTGGACGCGGTGCGGTCGGCCTTCGGGAGCGCGGGGTTCGCCGCACCCGTCGCCTTCACCGCCGTTCCCTCGGCAGGGGCGCGGCGGCTGGCCTGACCGGGCGCGGCACGCAGCCGCCCGGTCAGCTGGCGGCCGGCACGACGACGAGCTCGCCGACCGTATCGGCGAGCGCAGTGCGGGCCGCCGCCGGAAGGGCGTCGTCGGTGATGAAGCAGTCGACCTCCGTCAGGGGCGCGAAGCTGCTCAGGCCCACGACGCCCCACTTCGTGTGGTCGGCGACCACGACGGTACGGCGGGCGGAGGCGATGAGGGCCCGGTTGGTCTGCGCCTCGGCCAGGTTGGGCGTGGTGAGGCCGGCCTGCTCACTCACCCCGTGCACGCCGAGGATGAGCAGGTCCACGTGGAGGGTGCGGATCAGCTGATCGGCGAGGGCTCCCACCAGGGCCGCGGAGCGGGTCGGTGACCCTCCGGTCAGCAGGAGCGACGGGACGGTCTCCCTCCCGTCGCTCTCCGCTGCCCAGAGCAGGTCGGCGATCCGCAGGGAGTTGGTGACGACCGTGAGCTGCGGGACCTCCAGCAGCCGGGAGGCGACCGCGTAGGTGGTGGTGCCGGCGGACAGAGCCACCACGCTGCCCGGTTCCACGAGCCTTGCCGCCGCGTCCGCCAGCGCGGCCTTGGTTCCCTCCTCCAGCTCGGACTTGGCGGTGAAGCCGGGCTCGAAGCTGCTGGCGCTCCCGGCGGCGACGGCTCCGCCGTGCACCTTCTGCACGGCGCCCTGCCGGGTGAGCGCCTCCAGGTCGCGGCGGACCGTCATGTCGGAGACGCCGAACTCGGTGACCAGGTCGGCGACGCGGACGGCGCCGGTGCGGCGGATCTCTTCGAGGATCAGCGCGCGGCGCTGGGCGGCGAACAGGGTCTGGTCAGCCACGGAGGTCCTTCCGGTCGGCCGGGCACGCGGGGGTCTCGTCGGCGACCGGGAACACGGCCGGGTCGGCCGGGACCATTATCACCGTCCCCCGGCGCACGACTTCATCGCCGTCGACGGTCCGGCAGGGTGCGGGGATCGGGCGCATGCCCACGGGCCGGGTGGCCCGTGGGGCGTTCCACGGGCCACCCGGCCGCGCTCTCGACGCTCCGGCTACTCCTCGGTCGGGCCGAGGTCCGGCTGCTCGCGGAGCTCCACCGTGCGGGCGAAGTGGCCGGCGTGCAGTTCCAGCACGACGATCTCGTTCGGCCCGGGGCGCAGGACCGGGCCGGGAACGTACAGCGACCGCTGGGGGCCGCGGGACCAGTGGCGGCCGAGGTGGAAGCCGTTGACCCAGACGTTGCCCTTGGTCCAGCCGGGCAGGTGGACGAAGGTGTCGGCAGGCTCCTCGACCCGGAAGGTGCCCCGGTGGAAGACCGGGCCGACGGCGGGCCCGCCGGTCGGGGCGAAGGCGAGCCCGCCGAGGTCGCTCAGGGGCAGTGGCCGGTTGGTCCAGCCGGTGAGCTCGACGCCGTCGAGCAGGACGCGGCCGGGCAGGCCCTTGCGGTCGTGCATCTCCTGGCCGTAGTTGACCCGGCCCTGGTTCTCCACCAGCAGCCGCAGCACGCTGCCCGCGCGGGGCACGGTGAAGGCGATCGCCCGCTCGTGGCTCTCGCGCTCCAGCACACCCACCGGCTGCCCGTCGACGAACACCTGGGCGCGGTCGCGGACGTCGTCCAGCTCCAGCAGCACGGGGCCGGCGGTCGGCAGGATCGCCTTGTAGAGGACGTAGCCGAAGTCCTGCCGCAACTGCTCCATGGTGAGCGGGCGTTCGGAGGTCACCGCGGTGCCGAGCGCCGGCAGGTTGGCGAACAGCGGGGCGCTGTCGGTGAGCGTCACCGTGGTCGCGGGGAGCTTCGGGGCGGGGCCCGGCACCGGCTCGGCCGGGACCGGGGCGTACTTGGCGATGACCTCGCGGAAGGCGTGGTACTTCGCGGTGGGTTCACCGGCCTCGTCGAGCGGGGCGTCGTAGTCGTACGAGCCGACGGTGGGGCGGTAGGTGTGCTTGTCGTTGGCGCCGTTGGTGAAGCCGAAGCTGGTGCCGCCGTGGAACATGTAGAGGTTGACCGAGGCGCCGGTGGACAGCAGGTCGTCCAGCTCCTGCGCCGCCTGGGCCGGGTCGCGCACGACGTGGTGGCCGCCCCAGCGGTCGAACCAGCCGATCCAGAACTCGGTGCACATCAGCGGCCCGGTCGGCTGGTGCGCGCGCAGGGCGGCGATCCCCTCCCGGGAGCGGCTGCCGAAGTTGGCGGTGGCGAGCACGCCGGGCAGCGCACCGCGGGCCAGGTCGGCGGGCTGGTCGCAGGTGAACAGCGGGACGTCCACGCCCAGTCGGCGCAGCAGGTCGGCGAGGTGGGCGAGATGGGTGGTCTCGTCGCTGTAGGCGCCGAACTCGTTCTCCACCTGCACGGCCAGGACCGGGCCGCCCCGGGTGGCCAGCCGGTCGAGCAGCGGGGGGAGGAGCTGCTCGAAGTACGCCTCGACGGCGCGCAGGTACGCCGGGTCCTGGCTGCGCAGTCGGATGTCCGGTTCGGCGAGGAGCCAGGACGGCAGGCCGCCGCCCTCCCACTCGGCGCAGATGTACGGGCCGGGGCGCAGCAGGACGTGGAGCCCTTCGGCGGCCGCCAGGTCGAGGAAGGCCGGGAGGTCCAGCTCCGCGTCCAGCCGGAAGACGTCCGGGCGGGGCTGGTGGAGGTTCCAGGGGACGTACGTCTCGACGGTGTTCAGGCCCATCAGGCGGGCCTTGCGCAGGCGGTCGGCCCACTGGTCCGGGTGGACGCGGAAGTAGTGCAGGCCGCCGGAGATGATGCGGAACGGCTCGCCGTCGAGGGTGAAGTCGTCGCCGTCGATCTGGAGGACGGACATGGTGGTGCTCCTGGGGGGATGGTGGCTGAGGTGCGGGCCGGTGCCCGTGCGCAGGGGTCCGGACGGGCGCCGGCCGGTGCTCACGGTGCGGTGACCTTGAAGCCCTGCTGGTTGCCGTAGTCGGCGATGCGCTTTTGCCAGGCGGTCAGACCGGCGCCGAGGTCACCGGTCAGGCCCTGACCGACGGTGTCCTTGAAGACCGAGTTGGCGTAGACCTGGTAGGGCAGGTACTGCCAGCCCTGGCCGACGGCGGCGGAGGAGGAGGCGAAGACCTGGTTGGCCTGCTGACCGCCGAGGGAGGCGAGCGGCTTGTCGAGGAAGGCCTGGTCCTTGAGCAGCTCGCTGCTCGCGGGGAAGAGGCCGTTCTCGTTGAGCGAGCGGACCGCCTGCGGGTCGGAGTCGAGCCAGATCGCGAAGGCGGCCGCGGCGGCCTTGTTCTTGCTGGTGGACGGCACGGCGACGGCGGAACCGCCCTGTTCGGCCGAGACGTTCTCGCCGGCACTCCACTGCGGCATCGGAGCGGCCCGCCAGTCCTTGGCGCTGTCGGGGAGGGTGGAGGCGATGTTGCCCGGGGCCCACGCGCCGGTCAGCCACATCGCGTACTGGCCGCTGCCCATGGCCTGCCACCACTCGTTGGTCCAGCCGGGGGCGGCGTCGACGAGCTTGCGCGAGAGCAGTGAGGACCAGAGGTCGGAGACCTTCTTGGCGCCCGGGTCCTGGAGGTTGACCGCGACCGAGGTGGCGTCCTTCTGCTGGAAGGGGCGGCTGCCGGCCTGCCACATCAGGCTGTCCATGCCGCCGGCGTCGCCCGGGTCGATCGAGGTGATGAACCGCTTCGGGTCCGACTCCTTGATCTTGACCGCGGCCGCCTCGAACTCGGCCCAGGTCTTCGGCGGTTGGAGGCCCAGCTCGTCGAGGATCCTCTTGTTGTAGAACATCGCCATCGGGCCGGTGTCCTGGGGGACGGCGTAGACGCCGCCGCCGACGGACACCTGCGACCAGGCGGACGGCGTGAACTTCGACTCCAGGCCCGCCGCGCCGAAGTCCTTGAGGTTCACCAGCCGCTTGGAGAGGGCGAGTTCGGGCAGCGCGAAGTACTCGACCTGGACCACGTCCGGGCCGCCGCTGCCGGCCTTGACCGCGGTCTGCAGCTTGGTGTACTCGGTGGCCGACTGGCCGGCGTTGACGATGTTGACCTTGATCTTGGGGTACTTCTGCTCGAACAGGGCGACGGTCTTGTCGAGGTTCGGCGCCCAGGTCCAGAAGGTGATCGTGGCCGGGGTGTCCAGGGCGGCGGCCGGGTCGGCGGAACCGCCGCCGGAGCCGGAACCCCCGCCGGAGCCGCAGGCGGTGAGGGCGAGGGCGAGGGCGGCGGCCGGGACGAGGGCGAGCAGTCTGCGGCGCGAACGGGTGCGCACGGGGGGCATGGATGGCTCCTTGCTGTGAGGGTGGGTTGAGCCGGGGGGTGGGGGAACGGTCAGGGGGCGGTCATTCCTTGACGCTGCCCGCGGCCAGGCCGGACTGCCAGAACCTCTGGAGGAAGAGGAAGGCGACGACGAGCGGGACGATCGCGAGCAGGCTCCCGGTGATGACCAGCGGGTAGAAGTTGGTGGTGGTGGCGCCGCTGCCCGCGGCGCCGGTGGCCAGGGAGTTCCACTGGTTGAGGCCGACGGTGAGCGGGAACCACTTCGGGTTGCTGAGCACGATCAGCGGCAGGAAGTAGTTGTTCCAGGTCGCGACCAGCGCGAACAGCAGCACGGTGACGAAGCCGGGCGCGAGCAGCCGCAGCGAGATCGTGAAGAAGGTGCGCACCTCGCCCGAGCCGTCGATCCGGGCGGCCTCCAGCATCGAGTCCGGTACGGCCTCGGCGGCGTAGACCCGCATCAGGTAGACGCCGAACGGGCTGACCAGCGAGGGCAGCAGGACGGCCCACGGGGTGTCCACGATGCCGACCTTGCTGAACAGCAGGTACGTCGGGACGGCCAGCGCGGTGCCGGGGATGGCGATGGCGCCGAGCACCACCGCGGAGAGCGCGGTGCGGCCGCGGAAGCGGTACTTGGCGAGCCCGTAGCCGGCGGCGGTGGAGAGGAACGCGGCTCCGCCGGCACCCACGACCGCGTAGAGCAGGGTGTTGCCGAACCAGCGCAGGTAGATCCCGTCGTCGTAGGACAGGACGTCCCCGATGTTGTCGAAGAGGTGGAAGCCGTGGCCGAACCAGAGGCCGAATCCGCTGGTCAGCGAGGCGCTGTCCTTGGTGCTGGACATGAACAGCCAGATCAGCGGGAGCAGCGCGTACAGGAGCATCAGTCCCATGGCGATGGTGAGCGCGTTGCTGGCGCGCCGGGGGCGTCGGCGGGCGGGGGTGTTGACGCTCACTTGCCCTGTTCCTTCCGCATCGACCGGATCTGGACGGCGTACGCGACGATGGCGGTCACGCCTCCGAGGACCACGGCGACGGCTGCCGAGTAGTTGAACTGCTGGCCGTTGAACGCCAGGTTGTAGGCGTACATGTTGGGGGTGTAGCTGGTGGAGATCACGCCCGGTGCGAGCGACTGCATCACGTTGGGCTCGTTGAAGAGCTGGAACGTGCCGATGATCGAGAACACCGTCGCCAGCACCAGCGCGGAGCGCACTGCCGGGAGCTTGATGCTCCACGCCTTGCGGAACTCGCCGGCGCCGTCCATCTCGGCCGCCTCGTAGAGCTCGTGCGGCACGGTGCGCAGGGCGGCGTAGAGGATCAGCATGTTGTAGCCGACGTACTCCCAGGTCACCACGTTGCCGATGGAGGCGAGCATCCAGGAGGAGCCGAGGAAGTCGGGCATGTCGACGTGCAGCAGGTCGCCGATCTGTCCGACCAGCCCGAAGCGGTCGCCGTACAGGTAGCCCCACATCAGTGAGGCCACCACGGCGGGCACGGCGTACGGGACGAAGATGCCGATCCGGAACAGGCCGGGCTTGCGCAGGCGTCCGCTGTCGACGGCCAGGGCGGCGACGAGGGCGAGGCCGAGCATCACCGGCACCTGGACCAGCAGGAAGAGCAGCACCCGCCACAGGCCGGCGCGGAAGAGTTCGTCGCCCAGCGCGCGCCGGTAGTTGTCGAACCCCACGAAGACGTTTCCGCCGATCATCCGGTCCTGAAAGAAGCTCAGGTACGCGGCGTAGCCGAGCGGCGCGGCGATGCCGATCACGAACACCACCAGGAACGGTGCGAAGAAGGCGAAGCCGACTGCCCCATGGCGGGACCGGTCGGCCCGTGCTGCCGGACGTGGCCGGGACCGTGACCGGCTCTGACTGGATGTCGTGGAGGTGTGCGACGTGCTCACGCGTTCGTGCCCTTCGGCGGATGTTTACGCCAACATGGCGTCGGCGTTGAGTGTTACCGCGCGCACTGAACGCGTCAAGCTGTCGTGCTGGTGTGATGCGCCTTCGTAACCGGACATCCGGGCGCGGGGGCGTGTCGTCCCGGTTCGACTCGGAGGGGAAATACCTGGTCAGATGGGATGCGACAGGGCGTCGACCGCGGGCTTCCGGGGGCTGTGTCGGCCCGGCGAGGCACGCTACTTTCCGGTATCGGTCCTGCGGATCAGGCGGTTTCGGGGGCGGGTCCGCAGCATCTGCTTGTTGTATTGCGTTCGGATGTGTTTATTCTTGTGTCATCCAGAGGTTGGCGGGGTCGGTCCCGGCCCGGCCGCCTCTCGGTCCACCGGCCCCGAATCCCTGTGTCGGAACCGGATTTCGGCCGCCCGCGCCGGACGTATCCCCTGCGCGCCCGGCGCGGGCGCCACCCCATCCCAGCTCGCCGCCGGCTCGTCCGGCCGGTGATCAGCACGTCCGCCCTTCCCGATCGAGCCGCTCGACGGGCCACTCCGCCGGAGTGGTGGCCCCGGATCGCCGGGGGGCGGACGGGCGCCCGGCCGCCGAGGGTCGGCCGCGGTCGCCGCAGCCGCCGTTCCCCTGCCCGCACGCAGGCGGAGCGGCGGCCCTTTCGCATGCCCGGATCTGCGGGCTCCCGCCGATCATGGTCCGGCGCTACCATGTTTACGCTGACATCGCGAAAGGACCGGTATGGACCAGAGTGAGACGCCCGGCACCGCCCGGGGCAGGTCGCGGCCGCCCTCGCAGGCGGACGTCGCGGCCCTCGCCGGGGTGTCCTCGCAGACCGTGTCCCGGGTCGCCAACAACCGCAGCAACGTGGAGCCGGAGACCCGGGAGCGGGTGCTGTCCGCGATGAGGATCCTCGGCTACCAGCGCAACAGCGCGGCCCGCGCGCTCACCCTCGGGCGGTTCCACGTCCTCGGGGTGGTCACCTTCGACGTCGCCGCGCACGGCAACGCCCGTACCCTCGCCGCGATCTCCCGCGCCGCCCAGCGCGCCGGCTACTCACTGAACGTGGTCTGCGTCGAGGACCGGACCGAGGAAGCCGTGCAGCAGGCCGTCCGCCAGCTCACCGAGCAGGCCGTGGACGGACTGATCGTGATCGAGGCTCAGATCCTCGACCGCCCGGGCCTCGACCTCCACTCCGGCGTACCGGTCGTCGTCGCCGACGGCGACCCGGAACGCCGCTTCCCGTCGGTGGACACCGACCAGGCGGCCGGGGCCACCGCGGCGACCCGCCACCTGCTCGACCTCGGACACCGCACCGTCTGGCACGTCGGCGGACCGCAGGACTCCTACGCCGCCCGCCGCCGCGCCGCCGCCTGGCACGCCGCGCTGAAGGCGGCCGGAGCCCCCGTCCCGCCGCTGCGCTACGGCGACTGGACGGCCGCCTCCGGGTACGAGATCGGCCTGGAGCTGGCCGCCCGCCCGGACGTCACAGCGGTCTTCGCCGCCAACGACCAGCTGGCCCTGGGGCTCGTCCGGGCCCTCCACGAGGCGGGCCGCCGGGTGCCGCAGGACGTCAGCGTCGTCGGCTTCGACGACCTGCCCGAAGCGGCCTACTACCTGCCGCCGCTCACCACGATCCGTCAGGACTTCGAGGAGGTCGGACGGCAGTGCGTCGCCCAGCTCCTCGCCCAGATCGACCGGGCGTCCGACACACCGGCCGCCGAGCGGATCGTCACCGTCACCCCGGACCTGGTCGTCCGCGCCAGCACCGCACGGGCACCCGAAGGATCCGCCGGACGATGAACGGAGCGGGTGCCGCCCCGACCGGGCGGCACCCGCTCCGTTCATGCGGCCGTGCTCAGCCGATCCGGAACTGCTGGTTCGGGCTCCCGCTGCACGTCCACTGCTCCACCGCGGCTCCGTCGGCCGTCGAAACGTTCGCCACGTCCAGGCACTTGCCGCTGTGCCGGGCCACCAGCGTGACGTAGCCGCCGCCCATGTCGCGCACCGACCACTGCTGGTTGTCGGCGCCGCCGCACGGGTACTGGTCGGCCAGTGCGCCGTCGGCGGTCGAGACGCCCGCGACGTCCAGGCACTGCCCGCTGCTGCGCGATACCACGGTCACGTAGCCGGGGCTGGCGGGTCGCAGCGACCACTGCTGGTTGTCGGCGCTGCCGCAGGTGTACTGCACCACCGGCGCCGCAGGAGTGGTGGAGGCGCCCGACACGCCGGCGCACTTGCTGCTGTGACGCGCCGTCAGTGCCGTCCAGGAATCCGGGGCGGCGCTGGGAATGGTCCAGGACTGGTTCGCTGCCCCGGTCGGCTGCCAGGCGTCGGCCGGCGCCCCGTCGCTCTTCGAGGCGCCCGAGACGTCCAGCAGTAGCCCGGTGGCCTTGTTGATCAGGGTCACGTGGCCGTTGCCGGTGGTGGAGAGCATCCACTGCTGCGCGGTCGAACCGTCCGGTGCGGCGAGGCTCACGGTGGTGGCGGCCGCCGAGAGGGCCTGGCCGGTCCTGGCATTGGTGATGCCGTACGTCGCCGTGCTGTCCCAGCCGCCGGTGGCCTTGGTGAAGGTCCACTGCTGGGCCGGGTCGGCCGGGTTGGCGACGTGCTGGACCGGGCTGCTCTGGGCGGCGTCGGCCGCGAGGGCCATGCCGCTGTTGTCGCTGACCAGTTGGCGGGCCGTACCGGTCGGCGCGGTCGCGGCCGTGGCGCTGACGCCGGTGGCGCCGGGCAGGACGAAGGTGGTCACCGAGCCCGGGCCGACCTGCGCGGTGAGCGTCTTCGCGGCGGTGGCGGTGAGGTCCGCGCCGCGCTCGACGTTCCGGTCCGCGTCGGTGGTGTACTGCTGCACCGGTACGGAGGTGTCGACGTTCTGGAACCCCGCCAGGTCGAGCGTGACGGTTTGGGCGGCGCCGGTGGAGTTGGTGTACACCGCCACCGCGCCGGTGCCGCCGGGCCGCAGCGCGGCGAGCGTGTTCGTGGAGTCGGTGCCGATGACCCGGGCGCCGGGCCGGATGAATCGGCTGTAATTGGCCATCGCCCAGTACTTCTTGTTCTTGCGGATCGGCTCGTTGGCCGGGTCGGCGGACGTCAGGGCGACCTGGATCAGGCCCCAGTTGGAGTTCTCGTGGGCGGGCGTCATGTTCGCGTAGTCCTCGACGGCCTGCCACATGACCCAGGAATCGGGCTCCAGGTACCGGAAGCCGTCGTTGATCAGTCCGGAGAAGCTCAGCGCCGGCCGCATGTCGGCGAAGTTCTGCGGCACGTAGCCGCCGGTGTCGACCTCGGACATCCACAGCGGCTTGCCGGCGCCCTTGGCGACGTCGCGGGCCGCGCCCCAGTTGCTGCCGCCGTAGGTGTGGGTGTTCAGCCTGGTCACGGCCGCCCGGGTGGCGGCCGGGTAGGTGGACCAGTCGTGGCTCATTCCATCCGGAGTGCCCTCGTCCATCGCGGCGATCGGGGTGTTCAGGCCGGCCTTGACGAGCGCGTCGTGCAGGCTGTTCACGATGTGCGCCTGGGAGGCGGTGGACCAGCTCGAACCCTCCTGTCCGTTGCCGGCCAGCCAGCCCGTGGAGGTGGGCTCGTTCACCGGTTCGACGGAGCTGAAGGTGACGCCGGTTCCGGCCTGGGCCAGCTTCAGCGAGCCGGCCAGGTAGGCGGCGAAGCGGTCGTACTGGTCGGAGCGGAGGTTGTCGTCCCAGGCGCCCGTCGATGCCCCGGAGACCAGCCCGCTGTTGGTCATGAAGTAGGGCGCGGAGTTGGAGAAGGCCTCGAAGGTGTCGGCGCCGCGCGCTTTCGCCGCCGCCAGCCACCAGCGCTGGTTGGCGTCGGCCTGGGGGTTCCAGTGGTCCGGGTTGTTCGGGTCCCACCAGTTCGCGGGCTCGGTCCAGCCGGCCGTGCCGCTCGCCGGCGGCCCGAACTGGGCCGGCCGGTTCCAGTAGCCGGGCACGGCGGCGCCGGGCCGCATGTACGGCTTGGTCTCGGGGCTGTCCCCGCCGCCGATGTCGTAGCGGGCGACGGTGAAGCCCAGGCCGTCGGCGCCGTACAGGGCGTCGGCGAGCTGATCGCGCTCGCTGTCGGGCCAGCCGCCGGTGACGTTGGCGAACCAGGCGAGTGAGGTGCCCCAGCCCTGGAACGGCTGCTGCTGGTAGCTGGGGTCCAGCCGGACGGTGACGTGCGCGGCCGCCTCGGCCGTGGTGGCTCCGGCCGGCGGGGCGGCCAGGCCACCCAGGGCGAGGGTCGCCGCGGCGACGAGGGCCGCGCCGAGCCTGTGGCGGGAGCGCCGTCTGACGGCCGGTCGGTGATGTGGGGGCATCGGTCCTCCGTGAGGGGCGGGGGAAGAGGGCAGGCAGAGGCACGGCACGCCCCCCGGAGACCGGAGGACGTGCCGCGCGCGTGGGGTGTGCGACGACGGATCGGGGCCGGCCGCCTGCCGTTCCCATCCGCGATGTTGACGCAAACAACTTGTGTGGGAGAGTGTCGGAGTCCTGTTCGTTCGTGTCAAGGGCGCACTTCGGCGTGTGGCCGGTCGGCGCGTCCTCGGGCGCCCGCCGTACGGGCGGAGGTGGCGGGACGTCAACATCCAGGCATCGAGGGCTGTCGTTGCAGCAGCTCATGGTGGGTGGACCCGATACGTCGGCGAGGGAGTGCGACCGATGGCGAACGGCAATCCGCCGGATTCGACGGTAAGAGAACCCTCATGACCGAACGCGAACACGCAAATTCCCACAATGCGGGAAAGGGGCCGCCGGTGCCGCGGCAGTACCTGCGGCCCCCGTCCGCACGACGGGCATCGTCCCGGTTTCCGCGCCCCTTTCCACACACTGCCGAACGGAGAGCAGCCCCGTGTCCAGAGACGTAGTCGTCTCCTCCGGTGACCTGATGGTGGCTCAGGAGGTCGCCGCGGCCGTGCCGGACGGCCGGCCGATCACCCGCTGGACGTTCGGCTCCCGGGCAGGGGTGACGGCGGAGGTGCTCAGCCTGGGCGCCCGCCTCCAGGCCCTGCACGCGCCGGACCGGGACGGACGACGGGCCAACGTGGTCCTGGGCGGCGGCAGCGTCGAGGACCTGCTCGGGGACGCCGCCTACCTCGGTGCGACGGTCGGCCGCTACGCCAACCGGATCGCCGACGGCGTGCTGCCCCTCGAGGGCACGACGTACCGGCTGGCGACCCAGCCCACCGGTCACACCCTGCACGGCGGCCCGGACGGTTTCGCCACCCGCCTCTGGGACGGCGTACCGGTACGGGAAGACCGGCAGGTCGGCGTCCGTCTCCGCCTGCGCAGCCCCGCCGGGGACCAGGGGTTCCCGGGAACCGTCACCGCCGAGGTGACGTACCTGCTCGATCCCGACGGCGGGCTCTCGATCACCTACCAGGCGGTCACGGACGCCCCGACGGTCGTCAACCTCACCAACCACGCCTACTTCAACCTGGCCGGCGAAGGCCGCGGAACGGTGCTCGACCACCTGCTCCACGTCGACGCGGCCGGCTATCTCCCGGTCGACGGGAACCTGATCCCGCTCGGCCCGGTCGAGCCGGTCGCCGGCACCCCGTTCGACCTCCGCCACGCCCGCAGGATCGGCACCTGCATCACCGGCGAGCACCCCCAGATCCTGGCGGCCGGACGAGGGTTCGACCACAACTGGGTGCTCGACGGCACCGGCCTGCGGCGGGCCGCCCTGCTCAGCCACCCGGCGAGCGGCCGGCACGTCGAGTGCCTGACCACGGAGCCGGGACTCCAGGTCTACACCGGGAACCACTTCGACGGCTCCCTGATCAGTCCTTCCGGCCGCCGATACACCAAACACGCGGGCATCGCGCTGGAGACTCAGCACTTCCCGGACTCACCCAACCGGCCCGACTACCCCTCCACCCTGCTGCGCCCGGGGGAGAAGTACCGGTCGAGGACGGTGTACCGCTTCTCGGCCGAGTAGCGGCGCTCCGCCGAGGACGGACGGGGACGATCCCCGCACTCGCGAGTGGCCCTGGAGCCAGCCGCGCAGCAGCGGGGACCGCCTGGGACAGTCACGGCCGTTGCACTCGACTCACCGCGGACGCCCGGTCGGCGCCGTATCGGGACGCCGCACCCTCCGGTGAAGAGGTGGTTTCGGGGCTGTCAACGGTCATTGCCAGACCCCAAAACCACCCAGAGGGCTGCTGTTTCAGGTGCTCCACGGCGCACTCGACGGCGCGGACCCCAGCGTCCAGTGGGCGACGCTGGCGTCATCGTGGATCTTGAAGCGGGGCCACTGCCGTCCGAGTGGGTCGCGACGCTCGGCGGCTCGGACCAGCTGAATGAGGTGCGCGGGGCCGGTCTTGTCGAGGATGTCGACGACTCCCGGCCAGGTTGACAGCCGATAGGCGTCCACGAGGTCGGCGGCTCCGTCGCTGAACAGCGATACGGACCGCAGAACAGGGATCGGTGCGGCCCCGGTAATGGCTTCGGCCGCGCTCGCCAGGTCAGCCCCGGCCACCCAGTAGCCACCCGGTGTATTCCGGTAGCCCAGCTCTGCGGCGATGTACGCGCGTCGGGCGGCGGCGTGGTCGTCAGAGCCCACCGGGACCTGGCTCATGTCGTGCCACAGCCCACGAAGTTCAGGGATCTCCTGAACGCGGCGGTCGCTCACCGTCCGGCAGCCGTCGGGCCCGGTGAGGACGATCGTGGAGTCGTGCAGGGACAGGTACTCGATGAGGTTCTCCCGGCGACGGGCCACCACCACCGTAGACGACGGAGTGCCGGGATTGCGTAGATCGCAGCTGGCGCGGTGGCCGGCCGCGACCTGGTCGATCGCGCCGGCCAATACCTCGGCGATCGGCTCGGGTGTGGTGAGCAGGCCGTTGAGGAGGCGACTGCCCAACTGGCGGACGTACCAGGGGACACCGTGGATGCAGCCGCCGCCGTCCTCGCTGGGACCACCGGCGCCGTCCAGGAGGAGGACCAGGTCCGGACCGGTGATGATCAGGTCCTGGTTCGCCGTGTCGTGGCGGGCCGGCTCGGTCGCCGTCTCCATCCTCACGGCCGTGCCTCCCCCGACTGCTTGGAGCGCTCGAGGAAGTGCCTGACAGCGTCGACCGCGAAGTAGTGGTCGTCGCGCTGGTCCAGGCCGGAGGCGGCGATCGTTCCGATCACACCGGTGCCGGCGAGGGTGATCGGGAAGGCTCCGCCGTGCGCGGCGTGCTGAGCGGGGTCCACCTGGTACATCTCCTCGACAGTGGTTCCCTTGCTGGCCGCGAGGTTGCGCAGGTAGTAGGAGCTGTGGCCGAGGCGGTCGACCAGGCGGCTCTTGCGATCGAGCCATGAGTCGTTGTCGGGTCCGGTTCCCGGCAGTGCGGCCTGGAAGATGCGCTGCCCGTTGCGGCGGATCAGGATTGCGACGGGGAGGCCGGCGGTGGCGGCCAGGTCCAGGGCGACCTGGCCGAGGGCGAAGGCCGTCGTGTTGTCGAAAGCGGCGAACTGCAGAGCCTTCTCCTCGGCGAGGAGCTGCGCCAGGTAATCGGGGCTGGGTGTGTTCATGATCTGTCTCCCAGGACGGGTCTCGATGGAAGTCGGGTGCCGCGCGCGGTGGTCACGTGGCTTGCTGGGCCGGTTCGGCGACCGCGACTCGCCCGGCGGTCAGGGACGGTCCGGCGGCCAGTGCGCAGCCGAGGGCACCAATGGCCATGAGCGCGCCGACCCAGCCGGGGGCGGTGTAGCCGAGGTCTGCGGTGATGGCGGCGCCTCCGAGGGCGGCGCCGAGGGCGTTGCCGAGGTTGAACGCCGAGTGGATGGAGGCGGACGCCAGCGTCGCGGCCTCGCCTCCCTCGTCCATGACCCACGTCTGCAGGGAGGGCACGGCGGCGGAGGAGGCCGCACCGATGAGCAGGACGGTCGCGGCTGCTGGGACGAGCCAGTGGGCGGTGACGCTGAGGGCGAACAGGGCCACGGTCAGGACGGCGAGGGCACCGCCGAGTGCCGTGCGCCGGTTGCGGTCGGCGAGTCGGCCGCCAAGGTAGTTCCCGGCGGTCATGCCGATGCCGAAGAGGCACAGGACGACGGCCACCGCCCCGGTACCGGAGCCGGTGAGGTTGGTGATCATCGGTGAGACGTAGCTGTATGCGGCGAAGACACCGCCGTACCCGAGCGCGGTTGTAGCCAACGCGAGCCACAGCTGGCGGCGGCGGAAGGCGCGCAGCTCACTCCTGAACGAGACCGCCTTCGGGCGGCCCTGGGCCGGGATCGTGACCGCGATGCCCAGCAGACAGAGCAGTCCGATGACGGACAGAAGCCAGAAGGTGGAGCGCCAGCCGAGGTGGTCGGCGAGGAGCGGGCTGAGCGGCACGCCGACGATGTTGGCGACCGTGAGGCCGGAGAACATCATGGAGACCGCACGGGCCCGCTGCTGGGCGGGCACCAGGGTCGCGGCGACGATGGCACCGACCCCGAAGAAGGCACCGTGCTGAAGGGCCGTCAGGAAGCGGGTGGCCAGCAGCAGGGCGAAGTCGGACGAGAAGGCGCTCAGGGCGTGTCCGACGGCGAAGAGGGCCATCATGACCAGCAGTGCGCTGCGGTATGAGAGCCGGAGCAGCAGGCCGGCCAGCAGCGGTGCACCGACCACCACGCCGAGAGCGTAGGCCGATATCAGGTAGCCGGCCGTGGGGATGGAGGTGTGGAAGTCGGCCGCGATGTCGGGGAGCAGGCCCATCATCGCGAACTCGGTGGTGCCGATGCCGAACGCGCCGGCGGCCAGGGCGAGCAAGGGGATTCTCATGTGGTCCCATCAGGTGTGCGGGATGCTTGCGGGGCCGGCCGCCCGCGACGGCCGGCCTGCCGTCTGGTCAGCTTCGGACAGCGAGCACCTCGTCGGCTCCGGTCCGGCGCCGCTCCCGCGCTTCCCGTGACCCGGCCAGGTGATGTGCAGCCTTGAGAGCCATGGCCACGCTGGTCAGCGTGGGGTTGCAGGCCGTACCGGTGGGGATCACGCCGTTGCCGCCGAGGTAGAGGTTCTCCAGTCCCCAGACCCGGGAATCGGTGTCCACCACGCTGGACTGCGGATCGTCGCCCATGCGGATCGTCCCGGCGATATGCAGCGGCAGACCGGGTGCCGTGAACCTGGGCTCGGATCCCGGCAGGAAGCCGCCAAGTGCCGTTGCCGCGCGCATCATCTCCGCCATCATCGCGTGCTGACGCTCGGCGTCCTGCGGGCTGAGTGCGTACTCGAAGGTCGGTTGCGGCATTCCCATCACGTCCGTCCGCGTGTCGGAGAACGTCACACGGTTGTCCGGTCGGGGCTCAACGATGCCGAACCATCGGAGATCGACGATCAGCCGACCGTCGACGTGCGGCGGCACGTCCCCGTAGTGGAAGGCGTCCCGGGTGATCTGCGCGTGCCAGGGCCGTCCTTCCGAGACCGGGATCCACACGTTGGGCTCCGGATCGTCCACCGGAATCGGCAGATCGTCGTCGGGGAACAGCGTCGTGTGTCGGGCGACCTGGCCTCCGAACCGCTGATCGGTCCGGGCCTGCTCCACCAGGTCCTTCAACAGGATGACCTGGCAGAAGGCCATCGGATGCTCGGTCAGGTAGCGGCCGAGAGCCGCAGGTCGGATACCCGACGCGTGGAGCAGCTGAGGGGCGAGCACGGCGCCGGCCGCCACCACGTAGTTGTCCGCGACAACCCGCACCGTCTCCGACCGGTTGAGATCGCGGACCTCCGCGTAGGCGATCCGGGTGCCGTCCCGGTCGAGGACCAACCGGGTGCACAGGTGCTGCGGCAGGAGCGAGAAGAGCGGGTGGCCGTCGGCCAGGTCCCCCAGGACGGTGTCCACCCCGGTCCAGTGAACCATCCGCGGGTTGTCCCGGCGCCGCCGCGCCGCCAACGGCAGGCTCTGCACCTGGTAGCCGTCCGGCAGTTCGGAGAACTCCCGACGCAGCGCCTCCGTGACCAAATGCTGCCGTATCGAGAAGTCGAACTCCCGGGCACTCACCCGCAGCAGGCGCTCCGCCTCTCCGTACAGCCCGTCCCACTCCTGGTCGGAGATCCCGTCGTAACGCTCCAGCACTGGGTGGTGCCGAGGCGTGGCACCCGTCCAGTGGGTACCCATGCCACCCACCGCGTAGCAGGCCGCCGCCGCCGAAAGATTGCGGTACGGATCCTGGTCCGGGTTCTCCGCGTTGCGGGCGCTGCTGCGGTTGGAGCCGAGCTCGGCCATCGCGGCGGGATCGACCGCCAGCTCTGCGCGGGCGCTGGTGGGTACTGACAGCAGGTGTAGATGGCCCCGGATGATCGAGGCGAACAGGTTGGTGTTGTGCTGGTAGATGTACGCGTTCTTCAAGTGTTCACCCGGGCGCGGCGACAACTGCGCACCTGCGTCCACCATGAGCACCTCCCGCCCCGACTCGACCAGAGTCCGGGCGAAGGTCGCCCCCACCGGGCCGGACCCCACAACGAGGGTGTCCGTATAGCGAGTAATCATCGGCAAAGTCCCCCAACTCGGCGCCGCTGACACATCACTGGACCGAGCCGTTCGCGGCGCCGAGGGCCCAAGTGATGGAGTGCGGTTGAACCTGTGCAAAATTGTTGATCTACGGGCTATCAATGTAACCATCGTGAGAAAACGGACAAGATATTCGGCTATGAGAGCTCGCCGTCCCCCGCAAGTCAACTAAATCAAACATAACCAAACGCCGTCAACGCGCTTCTCGGTGAGGTGCCCAGGTCCTGTGCAGCGCAGGAGACCAGCCTGCGGCTTCGTCGATGGTCGCTCCCCCTCATGCTCTGGCAGCCCGGCTTCCTCCCCGCAGAACCGGTCCCGGACGCCCCGCCCCGGCCCGAGGGGCCCCACGCGTCGGCGGTGAGCCTGGCCCTGCGTCACCTCGTCTCGCAGTACGGCGATCTGGACTCAGAGGATCGATCAGGGCTGTGACCTAGGGTCCGTTTCGGAGCGAGCGACCGCGCCTTCCTGGCAGCACTGCTCCAGGGCCTGCCGACGCAGGTGCTGCGTCGGATGCGGTTGCTGGTGCGGCCGGACACCGTGCTGCGCTGGCACCGCGACCTGGTCGCCCGCCGCCACGCCGCCCGGTCCTGGCCCAAGCGCCCAGGCCGACCGCGCACCGTGCGCTCCATCCGCGCCCTGGTCCTGCGCCTGGCCGCCGAGAATCCGGCATGGGGCTACCGGCGCCTGCACAGCGAACTGCTCGTCCTCGGCGTCAAGGTGGCCGCGTCCACGGTCTGGGAGATCCTGAAGGAGGCCGGGATCCCCCCGGCACCCGAGCGCACCTCCAGCACCTGGGCCAACTGCCTGCGCTCCCAGGCCGACGCACTCCTCGCCTGCGACTTCTTCGAAACGGTCACCCTGTCCGGAGCCCGGCTGCACGTGCTCGCGGTCATCGAACACACAAACCGCCGGATCCGGATCCTCGGCGCCACCGCACACCCGACCGCGTCCTGGGTGACGCAGGCGGCGAAGAACCTCGCCATGGACCTCGAGGACGCTGGCCGCCGAGCGCGCTACATGATCCGGGACCGGGACGGGAAGTTCTCCGAACTGTTCGACGCCGTCCTCAAGGACGCGGAGATCCAGGTCGTGTTCGGCGGCGTCCGGATCCCCCGCATGAACTCCCTCATGGAGAGATGGATACAGACCTGCCGCCGCGAGCTACTGGACCGCACGCTCATCTGGGACCAGCGCCACCTCCTGCACGCGCTACGCGAGTTCGAGAAGTTCTACAACGACCACAGGCCACACCAGGGCATCGCGAACGCCCGCCCCCTCTGCGCGCTTCCTCGGCCGATCGACAATCCGAAGCAAATCGCTCGCCTCGACATACGTCGAACCGACCGACTCGGCGGTCTCCTCCACGGATATCAACATGTCGCCTGAGCAGGGCGAATGACATTTCCGGCAAGAGCAAGGCGCGCCTTCGGAAGCGGCGCTGACGATGGCGGATCGAGGAGAGGAACTGATCGATGCCGTCATCGGACTTCTCGATACCGCTGAGCGGGCGCTTCAGCAGGAGGGCCTGCCGGCCGATCCGGCGACGTGGTCGCCGAAACGCGTCCACCGCCCGCAGCAGCGTGTAGCGGTCCAACAATTCGGACCGATCGGGCCTGAGGCAGAGATAGCGGCCACGACCCGGTTGGACGGGCCGCGGACGGGGGCGGCGACGAGGTGGCGCCGGGCTCGCGTTCGCCGATGGACTGGGCCCAGCCGCGGCGCCGCACGCCGCTGAGCGCGGTGGCGGTGAAGCGGGCGCCCTGCAGAGCACGGTGGAGGCGCTCGGCCTCCTCCCAGGCGAGCAGGATCTGCGCGGCAGCGTCGGCTCTCATGGGCAGGGTCGTGCCGACGGGGACAACGCCGCGAAGGCCGGAGAGGCGCTCGGCGGCGGCCACGCAGATGCGATTCCCGCCCTGGAGGCCGGCCAGGCTGGCGGGGCCGGCCTTCAGGGCGCCGAGGATCGAGGTGGCCTTGTCGAGCACGCCGACGCCGCTCGTGTTCTCCATGATTGGGTATTCCAGTCTCAAGTCCCGCGAGCGACAGACGGGTTGCGCTCGCGGAGGCTCCGGGCGGGAGGGGGGACGGTCAGCGGGAACAGGCCGACAGAAACACAGGAGTCCCCGGACGACCCGCCGCCCCGAAGGCCCGTTCAGAGCAGCGTGGGCGCGTGGAAGGTGCCGAGGGCGCCGGAGGCGAGGTCCCGGTCCAGCCAGTAGCGGCGCGGTTCGGCGAGCATCACGTAGACGCTGACCGCCAGGATGCCCGGGATCTCGGCGAGCTCCTCGTCGATGAAGGCCGCCAGGGCGGAGCGGTCGGTGACCAGGCCGGTACAGAGAACGGACAGGTCGCTGGCGACGTGGACGGCGAGGCGGGTCTGGGGCAGCTGGTCGAGGCGCTGCATGACCTCGGGGGTCTCGCCGGGGGCGACCCGCAGGCGGAGCATGAACGGGGTCCGGAAGCCGAGCCATTCCGACACGATCTCCAGACGCGGTTTGACCCAGCGCTCGTCCAGGACCCGGCGCACCACCCGGTGTGCGGTGGAGGTGGGCAGGGCGGCGGAGCGGGCGATGCTCGCGGCGGAGGCCCGGCCGTCCTGGATCAGTTGCGTGACGACGCTGCGCTCGGCATCACTGAGGGGCTTGGCGGGCGGGTTGGCCGTCGCGGTGCCCTCCGGGCTGACCCCGGCGAGTTCCAGCAGGCCGGCGCGCTCGGCGTCGGTGAGGAACCGCGGGTCCCAGGTGGCGCCCCGGCGCAGGGTGCTGAGCGCGGGCAGGGCGTTGACGCGGCGGACACCGGGGATCGAGAAGAGCCGGTCGATCGCCTCGCTGGTGGCCGCCTCGGAAGGGGCGTGGATCACGGCGTAGAGGGGGTAGTCGCCGGAGATCTGCGCCAGCCGCTGGACGTGGGGAAGGTCACGCAGCCGCTCCAGGACCGCCAGCGGGGTCTCGCCGGTGGTGTCCAGGAAGACGTGGACCGGCATCGCCGTGGAGTGCAGGCCCCAGTCGGCCTGACCGACCACGCGCACCATGCGGGCCTTGTGCAGCCGGTCGTAGCGGCGTTTGAGGGTGCCCGCGTCGGCGGACAGGATCGCGCCGATGTCGTCCCAGGTGGCCCGGGGGGCTACGTGCAGCGCCCCGATCAGGCGCCGGTCGAGCTCGTCGAGGAGAGGCCCAGTCATGTTTCCGTACCTTAGACTGCCAGTTGATCCCATCGTGACATGGAAGATCTAGCAAATCTCTCACTTGGATGCCATCGTGTGCGAAAACATCCCTCAGTAGTGCCGAAAGGGTAGCCATGACTGCCACCGTGACCGAGTCGCGGGAGACCGAGCCCGGCTCGCCATCCATGCGCGCCATGAACCGCGCGATGACGGCGATCGAGAAGGCCGGCAACCGGCTGCCCGACCCGTTCTGGCTGTTCTGGGGCCTCGCGGCGGTCGTCGCCGTACTCAGCGCCGTACTGGCCGCTGAGCACGTCAGCGCCGTGCTCCCGGGGACGCACAAGACCATCGAGGTGCAGAGCCTGCTCAGCAAGGACGGGTTCAACCTCGTCGTCGGGCACGCCGTCGAGAACTTCGCGAACTTCCCGCCGCTGTCGACGGTCCTGATCGTGATGTTCGGCATCGTCGTCGCCGAGAAGAGCGGGCTGTTCGAGACGCTTCTGCGGCGCCTGGTCGCGCGGGTGTCGGGCCGGTACCTGACCTTCGCGCTGGCGCTGACCGCCATGGTCAGCCACGTCGCCGGCGACGCCGCGTACGTGACCCTGATCCCGCTGGGCGCGGCGCTCTACCGGGCCGCCGGCCGCAGTCCGGTCCTCGGCTGCGTCGTCGCTTACGTGTCGGTCTCCGCGGGCTTCAACGCCTCCCCGGTCCTCACCACGACCGATGTGCTGCTGTCGTCGATGTCCACGGCCGCGACCCACGTCATCGACCCGCACGCGGTGGTGACCCCGGTGTCGAACTACTGGTTCGGACTCGCGTCGTCCGTCCTCATGGCGTTCGTGATCACGGTCGTCGTCGAGACGGTCCTCGCGCGGCGCTCCGACTTGGAGCCCGACGAGCCGGTGGCCGCCGCGCCGATCGCTGAGAAGGCGCAGGCGCAGGCGCAGGCGATGGAGGCGACCGCGCGGCAGCGCAGCGCGCTGCGCGGGGCCGCACTGGTCGCGCTGGGCCTCGCCGGGCTCCTGGTGGTGGCGATGATCCCGACGCACTCGCCGCTGCGCGGCGACCACGGCGGCATCGTCAACTCGCCGGTGTTCAGCGGCATGGCGGTGGTTCTCGGGGTGTTCTTCGCCGTGATCGGCTGGGTCTACGGCCGACTCGCGGGCACCTTCCGCGGCGCTCCCGACGTGATGGCCGCGATGGCCGACGGCACCAGGTCGATGGCACCGACCATCGTCCTGTTCTTCGCGATGTCCCAGTTCCTCGCCTACTTCAAGTGGACGAAGCTGGGTGACATCCTCGCCGTCAAGGGCGCCGAGACCCTGCGCGACCTGCATCTCAGCGGCTGGGTGGTGCTGCTCGGTGTGGCCGTGCTGATCGCCGTGATGAACCTGCTCGTCACCAGCGGCTCCGCCCTGTGGGCGCTGGTCGCCCCGGTCCTGGTGCCCATGCTGATGCTCGTCGGCATCCACCCGGAGGCCACCCAGGCCATGTACCGGGTCGCCGACTCGGTCACCAAGTGCATCACGCCGATGAGCCCGTTCTTCATGATGGCCGTCGCCTACCTCCGCCAGTACCGCAGGAACCCCGGCATCGGCACCCTCGCCTCCTTCACCCTCCCGGTGGCCGCCGTCGCCTGGGTCGCCTGGGTCGCCTTCTTCCTCGCCTGGTACCTGCTCGGCATCCCCTTCGGCATCGGCTGAGCCGCCCGTCCACCGTTTCGACCCGATCCGTCCGCACGAGAAAGTCGATCATGAACCCCGCCACAGTTGCCCTCACCGACCGTGCCCACGAGGTCTCCTCGGAGATCGTCGACGACATCATGACCCTCGTCGGCCAGGAGACCAGCAGCTACGACCTGGCCGGCCTGGCGGCCGGTCGGGACCTCCTGCACGATCTGGCCGTCCACCGGCTCGGGCAGCCCGGCGAGGAGCACCGCCACCGCGGTGGCGAGCGCGGTGACACCCTCACCCTGACCTACCCCGGCACCGCCCCCGGGCACGTCGCGCTGGTCGGCCACTACGACACCGTGTGGCCCACCGGCACCCTCGCCGGCTGGGCGCCGCCCCAGGCGGACGGTCGGGAGAAGCTCAGCGGGCCGGGCATCTTCGACATGAAGACCGGCCTGGCCCAGGGCATCTGGGCCCTCAAGCTCGCCCGCGAGTACGGCGTCCCGGTGCCCACGGTCACCTTCGTCTTCAACGGCGACGAGGAGGTCGGTTCCCGGTCCTCGCGCCCGGTGATCGAGGAGGTCGCCCACCACGCCGACGTGACGCTGGTGCTGGAGCCGAGCGCGCACGGCGCGGTCAAGACCGCCCGCAAGGGCAACGGGACCTTCCGCGTCACCGCCAGCGGCGTCGAGGCGCACGCCGGGCTCGCACCCGAGGACGGGGCCAGCGCCATCACCGCGCTGTCCGAGTTCGTGGTCGCCGCCGCGGCCGTCGCCGCCCCCGAGTTGGGCACCACGATCAACCCCGGGCTCATCACGGGCGGCTCCGCCGCCAACGTCGTCGCTGGGCTGGCCACCGCGAGCGTCGACATCCGGGTCAGCAGCGAGGCCGAACGGGAGCGCGTGGACGCGGAGTTGGAGGCCATCAAGGTCAGCGACCCGAGGGTCCGGATCGACATCGACCACGCCTGGAACCGGCCGCCGATGACCCTCAACGCGGCCTCCGCGCCGCTTCTGGGCCTCGCCCGCGAAGTCGCCCGCGAGCAGGGCCGCGACGGACTGCCGGCTGCCGCCGTCGGCGGCGCCAGCGACGCCAACTTCGTCGCCGCCCTCGGCCTGCCGGTGCTGTGCGGCATGGGCGCGGTCGGCGACGGCGCCCATGCCCAGGGCGAATTCATCTACCCCGACACCGTGCCCACCCAGACGGCCCTGGTCGCGGGCCTGCTCGGACGACTGGCCGAACCCCTGCACGGCTGAGCAGCCATCTCCCCCGTTACCTAATGGGGACCGAAGCCGGTGGATCGCTACCCGTTACCCGGTCCGACGGGGCCTCGAAAAAGGGCGCGGCCACCGGCTTCACCTCGCGGCGATCAGCTGACGCACGGTGAGCCATGACCTACCCCCGGGGCCATCGGACAAGAGTTGGCCGCTGGCATCAGCCGACCGCCGCCGGGGAGCACGGCCGTGTGGGTGCCGGGCGCCAGGTCACGTCTAAAAGAACCCAGAGGCTCGACCTCTTGAGGGAGACTCTGGGGACCCTGGTGTCCGGCACCCACACGGCCACTTCTTCGTGGCCCCGCAATGGGGGTTCCCGGCCTCCGGTCCGGCATGTCTGTTCCCCCTGTGGTTCGCATGATCCGGGGGGTGGTGTCACCGGGCCGGAGGCATCGGTCGACCGCTGATAGAGGCAGGACCACCAGCGTGCTCGGAGGATCTTCGTAACGTGGATGCCGGCGACTGGTGCCACGCCAACGAGGCCAGGACAGCACGACCTCGTAAGGGATCAACGTGATCGACACCGGCGATGTGGACGTCTTCCTCGGCCTGGACGTCGGCAAGGGCGAGCACCACGGAACCGCCGTTAGCCGGGCCGGCAAGCGGGTCTTCGACAAGCGGCTGCCGAACAGCGAACCCAGGATGCGGGCCGTTCTGGACAAGCTCATCGCCAAGCACGGCACCGTCCTGGTCGTGATCGACCAGCCCGCCTCGACGGCGGACGGCGACCACGGGTCATCAGACGGGCAGGACCCAGATCTGGTTGGCCTGGTTGGCCTCGCTCGCGCCGCAGCCGTCGACGATGATCGGGGTGGCGTCCGTGGTGTCGGACGCGTAGTCGTCCACGCACAGGTGCAAGCCGGTGTTCTGCAGGTAGCCGTTGCGCTGGTAGGCCCATTGCTCGCTGGCCCTTCCATCGCAGGGGTTCAGCACGGCCCAGTAGCCCACATGGCGGCTGTCGTTGCTCCGGTAGGCGGCGTCGAGGCAGGCTCCGAGGGTGCGGACGGTGCCGTCGCCCGGCATCGTCCAGCGCTGGTTGGCGCCGCCGTGGCAGCTGTAGAGGGTGACGGGGTTGTTCGGGTCCGTGCCTGCGTACGCGTCGTCCAGGCACTTTCCACCGATGCCGGCGATCTGTCCGGTGGGCTGCTGGCCGACGCAGCCCGCACCGGGGGTCACGCGGAAGATCGCCGTGCCGTGCGCGGGGATCGAGGTGCTGATCGTGCCGGTGCTGGAGAACCTCGTCCCGGTCCACAGGTCCTTGACGCCGGCCGAGCACCCGCCGCCCTGGAAGCCGACGGCATCGAGCGTGGTGCCGGCGGTGATGGTGCCGGTGCCGCGGTTGAGCAGGGCGACGGCCCGGTCCCCGTTGGCCAGCGGGCGGGAGAGGACGTCGACGGTGCCGTTCCGGGAGACGATGCCCGCCTGCTTGCCGAGCGGGTCCTGGTCGATGGCGATGATGTCCGTGTTGGACAGCGTCGCCAGTGACGCGGCGGAGAGGTTGGGGATGTCGGTGCTGAGGATCAGTGGCGAGGCCATCATCGACCACAGCGCGAACTGGCTGCGCCGCCACCGGCCTCGCGCGCGACCGCGCCGGCGTCGACCACGCCCTCACCCTGCCCTGGCACAACGGCCGTACCGAGGGCGTCAACAACAAGATCAAGCTGCTCAAACGGCAGACCTATGGCCGCGCCGGACACCGCCTTCTACGCCAGCGCATCCTGCTCAGCTGACCCAGAGCCGAGGGCGATCACCGACTACGAAAATCTTGTAAGAGCCGTTCGCTGGACAGACCCTCGCGCTACTACTCCTTCGACTCGCGGTGGTCACCGACGGAGGAGATGGCGTCGATGCGCAACGGTTCGGGGGATGAGTACTCGATCGTCTTCGCTCCAGCCGGTGTGTACCTCCGGGGCTTCGACCATGAGTCGCCGATGAGCCCCTACGCCGAGGACGGAGTGTGGCCGGGCGTGGTGGACTCCGTTCACGAAGAGTCCGGTCGTGCGTCGAGGAACCCGCGTTCAACGACGACGGCGTACCGACGGTGACGGCCTGCCTGTGGCGTAGGACGACTGATGAGAGTTGGCAGACGGGGGAGATCGACTTCCCGGAGGGCCATGTCGACCCCGACGGGGCCGACTGGTTGTTCCGGCTCCTCGCCGACCGATCTCCGGAGGCGTACGCGAGCTTCGCCGTCGACTACTACGAGGTCCCAGTTGGCCTGGATGCCGTCCGGCACATCTGTGCACTGCGGCCACTCACCGATGACGTGGTCCGTGCCCTCAACGCCGAGCTGACCCTCCCGGGCCTCGCCGAGGACATCGCCGAGATCGGCTACCCCACAACGTAGGAACCGGGGACAGCCACAGGTGGGCTGTCGGTGCCCACCCGCGGCCAACTGTCCTCGCGTCGGCGGCTCGGCATCAGAATGCGGTGATCCGTGGGTGCTCGTATGGACCGGTGTGGGCTACCTACGATCGTCGGCCGGTGATCGGATCAGGGCTCAGTGTGTGCGTGGTCAGCCGCTGATGAGGGAGAAGCCGATGACCACTCCTGCTGAGATGCTGATCTTGCCGGGGGTGAGGTCACCGTCCCCGCTGCCGTCGCCGCTGGAACGGTGACTGCGGTAGCTGTTCTGCAGATGGTCGGAGTCGATGTCCTTGATGTGGATGACAGGGCCGAGTCGGGCTCCGGCTGCCTCCGCGTAGAGCGCTGCCTTCTCCCGTGCGGCTGCGACGGCGGCCGCGCGGGCCATGGCTCGCAGCTCCTTCTTGGCCTGAACGTCGAAGGTGACCCCGTCGACCTGGTTGGCTCCGGCGTCGACCACGTCCACCAGGACCGTCTCCAGCCTGTCCAGCTCCCGGAGCTCGATCACGAACGAGGCAGTGCACTCGTAGCCGAGGAACTTGCGCTCGCCGCCGTACGTCCAGGAGGACTTCAGGTCCAACTGGGACGTGGAGACCGCGGAGTCGGGGACGTTGTGGTTCCGCAGGGCCTCGCGGACCTGGTTGACCGCTGCCCGGGTGACCTCGAAGGCCTCACCGGGCTTCTGCCGTGTCTGGTTGATTGCGACCCGCAGCCGAGCGAGGTCCGGTGCGGCGTCCACGCTGGCAGCGCCGAAGACGGACATGCCCCAGGGGTTCTCTATGGATTGAGTGTCGTTCATGGCATGAATCCAACCAGCCGGGTGTGCCTTTCGGCAGGTGGATTTCCGTGGCAAGAGGGCTGGGCTGCCGGCGCTGGCTGGAGGACGACGCAGATGAGTGGGTCGCTTGCGGGGAGGCCCTGACCTCAGCGGCCTGCCGGTCGATAGCGTGTCCGACATGGTGACCTTGCTGAGCGATGATGAGCTGGAGCGCTCGCCGGTGGTGGCGAATCGGGCGATGAACCGCGAACGGGCCCTGACCGGCGTCAACAGCTACGCGCGTGAACTCGGCCTCGACCCGGCCCAATGGCTGCTCGACCGGCCCGAGCTCGGGTCGTGGCTGGACCTGTGCAGCGGTGAGGGACTGGCCTTGACGGCGGCGGCAGGTCGACTGCCGGCCGCCACGGTTCTCACCGGGGTCGACCTGGTGGGCCCAATTGGCCTGCGGCGTGTTGCACCAAACGTCCGGCTGATCGTGGCCTCGCTCGCTGACTGGGCGCCCCGGCAACCGTATGACCTGATCACCTGTGTGCACGGGCTGCACTACATCGGCGACAAGCTTGGTCTGCTCGGCCGAGCTGCCGGTTGGCTCAGCCCCGACGGACTGTTTCTCGCCCAGCTCGACCCGGCCTCACTACGCCGTGTCGACGGTCGGAGTCTGGCGAGGCCGGGGCTCGCGGCGCTGCGGGCGGCCGGGTTCGAGTATCAGCCGCGGCGGCATTTGCTGACGCTGCGAGGTCGGCGGAGCGTCAGGCTCCCGTTCGACTATCTCGGTGCAGATACGACTGCCGGACCCACCTACACGGGT
Source organism: Kitasatospora aureofaciens (assembly GCF_001188955.3). Classification (GTDB taxonomy): domain Bacteria; phylum Actinomycetota; class Actinomycetes; order Streptomycetales; family Streptomycetaceae; genus Kitasatospora; species Kitasatospora aureofaciens. Next base: position 116,504 of record NZ_JPRF03000018.1, read on the forward strand.
CAGCCCGCAGTGGCGTCCTACTACGGCTGAGCCAACTTCACTGCCGCGCGCATCTCCTCCGCCCAGATACGCCGTGGATCGAGGTGCAGTTCGTTCTGCATGAGGCAGTCCGCCACGAGAGTGCCTACCGGATTGCCGCACGCGCACAGCTGGTTCGGGCCGTACATGCCGCTCGGTCCGCAGCAGCCGATCCATGGCTCCCGTTCGGGGGAGTCGTGGAGTGCGACGGCGTCGTCAGGGTGGAGGACCACCGTGTCCCTTGGGCCTGCGGATTTGAGAAACGCACCATTGCGGACCACGGTCATGTTCGCCATCGCGGCGACCGCTTCCTGTGGGTCGTCGTTCGGGATGAACGGTGCGCCGAACGGCTCCGGGTCGACGGCATAGCAGCCGCGCGGCACGGTGGAGGGCGCGATCTGCTGCTCCACCGGCTCGGGCCGCGTCGGGAACGGCGTGAGCGGCGTCAATGACTCGGTCAGAGGCTGGTTGCAGCGCACACAGCGGAAGACCGTCACAGGCTCGCCTCCACGTGGGGCTGCGGCCGGAACTCGTGCACCACCTCGATGCGGCCGACAATGTGCCGGTTGAACTCGTCCAACTCCTCCGCCGGCAACCACAGTTCGAGGATCGTGCGTCCGCCGGCCTGCCTGAGGCGGAATGTGCAGGGCGGGCACGCCCGGGATCATCGCGATCCCGAGGCCGGCCAGCACCAGCAGGGACGGGGCGGGCACACGCAAACGCCCGGCGAAAGTGGCCACGGTGGTGGCCAGGACGACCAGGAGCAGGATGATCCCCACGGCGTGCATCAGCGGCAGGCTCCATCACAAAGAGCGGGGCGCCGCCGCCCTATCGCCGCAGTCGTCCCCCGAGCCGACCAGACTTCCCGGCACACCTGAGGCGGTCATTTTATCGGGATGTTAGCGGGGGTGTCAGTCAGGGAGTCGGGGCTGCCGACTCCCGCCGCCGCGCCCGCCGCCGCCGCCCTCGGCATCGCTATGGGCTCCGGCACCGACGCCGCGATCGGCGCGGCCAGGCTCACCCTGGTGCGCGGTGACATCGACTCCCTGGTCACCGCCGTCCGTCTCGCCCGGCGCACCCTCGGCACCATCCGCGCCAACCTGGCCTGGGCCTTCGGCTACAACGACGTGCTGTTGCCGCCCGCCGCACTCGGCCTGCTCAACCCGATGATCGCGGCGCTCGCCATGTCCGCCAGCTCCGTGCTGGTGGTCGCCAACAGCCTGCGCCTGCGCACCTGGCAGCCCGTCCCGGCCCGGCGGGGCACGCGGTGAACCGCCGCGCCGTGGCGGCGCTCGCGCCGCTCGCCGTCGCCGCCACCCTCGTCCTGCTGACCGCCTGGAGCGCGGCCGGCCGGGCCGGCCGGGGAGCGCCCGTGGCGGCGCTGGACGCGAAGGTCATGGTGCCCGCAGCCCCGGGTGCGCCCACGGCCGCGCTCGTCGTCCTGCGCAACCCCGGCGACATACTGGAGCGCCTGACCGGTGCCCGCTGGGGCGCCGTGTCCGTGCCCCCGGGCGGCCTCGGCGCGCCCGGGCGCTGACTCCGGAGCCGCTGACGAGCACGTCCGGTACCCGGAGGCGGCGGCTGCCGAACTACGGTGTCCCGCCGAGCCCTTCGAGAAGCAGCAGGGACCAGTCCACCGGGACGCACCGGGCCGACCGGGCCGCCCCTTCGGTCTCCCTACCGCTGCCAGCCAGCGCCGGTCCGAGTGGCGCGGTTCCCGGCACGGTGCCGTCCCCATGTTCGTAAAAGAATCACGCAACTGTTCGGAACTTCCCGGGGTTCCGGTCCGACTCGTGTGCCGGGCGCCGTTGCCGACGGCGCCCGGCACACGAGGAAGGACAGGGCATGCGGCTCAACGAACGCTCGTCGCGCCGGTTCGGACCCGCCGTCAAGGGGATCGCCCAGTGAGCGCGCCGACGGCACAGCAGGTGCCGCAGGTGGCGGACCGGTGGAGCCTGGTCGCGGTTGCCGGGATGCTGTCGTTCGTGGCGATGCTCGACATGAACATCGTAAACATCGCGCTCGCCGACGTCGCCGACGGCTTCCACATATCCGCGCAGACCGCCCAGTGGGCCGTGCTGGGCTACCAGCTCCCGCTGGTGGCGCTGCTGCTTCCCGCCGGCCGCTGGCTGGACGCCGTCGGCACCCGGCCGGCCGTACTGACGGCCGTCGCCGGGTTCGCGCTGGGCAGCGTCGCCGCCGCGGCGGCGCCCTGGGCCGGTGCGCTGATCGCGGCACGGGTCGTCCAGGGTGCCTTCGGCGCCGTGCTGTTCGTCCTGATGCCGGTGCTGGCGATGCGCTCGGTCCGGCCGCAGCTGCGGGCGCGGGTGATGAGCGTGCCCGCGACGCTGGGCCCGCTCGGCGCCGTCACCGGCCCGGCCCTGGGCGGGCTGCTGCTCGACCACTTCGGCTGGCGGGCCATATTCCTCGTCAAGCTCCCCGTCTGCCTGGCCGCCTGGCTGCTCGCCCGCCGCCACGTCCCGGCCGGGGGTGTCCTGCGCGCACCGGGCCGGGCGGAGCTCGCGGACGCGGGCCTGATCGGGGGTTCCGTCGCCGCGGTGCTGCTGGGGCTCACCCTGTCGGCCGACTCGGTCGCCTGGCTGCTGCTGGCGGCACCCGCTCTCCCGCTGGTCCTGTGGTGGCTGCGCCGGGGCGGAGGGCGCCCGGTCCTGGCCGTCCTGCGGGAGAACCGTACGGCGGGGCTCAACACCGCGGTCCTGGCCGTCGCGGCGGCCTTCGCGGTGGTGCACTATCTGCTCGCCCTGCACCTGCAGCGCGACGAGGCCGAGAGCGCCACCGCCACCGGCCTGACCATTCTGTGCTTTCCCCTCGCCATGGGGATCGGCGGTCCGCTCGGCGGCCGGCTGGCCGACCGCTTCGGCGCCCGGTCCACCGCTACCGCCGGGGTCGCGCTCACCGCGTTCGGCTTCCTGCTGCTGGTGCCGCTCGGCGACTCCTGGAGCCTGCCGGACGTCGCCTGGCGACTGGCCCTGGCCGGGGCCGGGATGGGCCTGTACGGCGGGCCTACCCAGACCCTGGTGATGAGCGCCGCGACCCCGGCGACGACGGCCACCGCGAGCTCCACCGTCCAGCTGGCCCGCAGCCTCGGCTTCACCCTCGGCCCGGCCCTCGCCACGGCCTCCTGGAGCCTGGGCGGACCCGGTGCGGCCGGTCTGCACACCGGCATCGGACTCGCGGCGGCCGGCGCCTGCCTCGCCGTCGTCCTCCTGGCGTCACACGGCCGCCCCGCGGCCCGTACAGCCTGAAACCCCCTACTTCCAACCCAGTTCACGACAGGAGCACACGCATGTGCGGAATCACCGGCTGGGTGTCCTTTCACCAGGACGTCCGCCACATGGCCCCCGTCATCGAGGCGATGACCGCCACCATGGCCCTGCGCGGCCCCGACGCCGGCGGCGTCTGGCTCGGTGGCCACGCCGCGCTCGGCCACCGCCGCCTCTCGGTGATCGACCTTGCCGGCGGCACCCAGCCCATGACCGACCGCCCGGACCATCCGCAGGTGGTGCTCACCTACAGCGGCGAGGTCTACAACCACCACCGGCTTCGCGCCGAACTGCGCGGCAGAGGGCACCACTTCGTCACCCGTAGCGACACCGAGGTGGTGCTGCGCGCCTACCTGGAGTGGGGCGACGCCCTAGTCGACCAGCTGGAAGGCATGTACGCCTTCGCCATCTGGGACGAACGCCAGCAGCGGCTCCTCCTGGTGCGCGACCGGCTCGGCGTCAAGCCGCTGTTCTGGACGACAGTCGACGGCGGCCTGGTGTTCGGCTCCGAACCCAAGGCGCTGTTCGCCCACCCCGAAGTCACCCCCACCGTCGACGCCGACGGTCTGCGCGAGGCCTACAGCCTGCTCTTCAACACCGGCCCCACCGTATGGGCCGGCGTGCGCGAGGTGGAATCCGGCGCGCTGCTCGTCCTCGACCGCGACGGCGTCCGGGAGCGCCGCTACTGGGAACTGACCGCCCGCCCGCACACCGACGACCTCGCCACCACCACCGACCGGGTCCGCTCCCTGGTCAATCGCGCCGCGCGCACCCAGCTGGAGGCGGACGTCCCACTGTGCAGCCTGCTCTCCGGCGGCCTCGACTCCACCGTCGTCACCGCCCTGATCGCCGACGAACTGCGCCTTCGCGAAGGCGCACAGGCCAAACTGCGCTCCTACGCCGTCGACTACAGCGACCAGGCCGAACAGTTCACCGGCGACGTGCTGCGCACCGGCCACGACACCCCGTACGCCGCCGAGGCAGGCACCTTCATCGGCACCGAACACTCCACCGTCGTCCTCGACCCGCGCGCGCTGCTCGACCTGGAGAACCGGCGGGCCGTCGTGGTCGCCCGGGACTCGCCGATCGGTGTCGGCGACATGGACACCTCGCTCTACCTGCTGTTCGGCGAGATCCGCAAGCACTCCACGGTCGCGCTCTCCGGTGAGGCCGCGGACGAGGTGTTCGGCGGCTACCCCTGGTTCCACACCCCCGAGGCGCTCGCCGCGCGGGCCTTCCCCTGGCTGCTCGTCACCGGCGACGACGCCGCCATGCCGCTCAACCCCGACCTCGCCGCCCACCTGCGCATCCGCGAGTTCCGCGAGGACACCTACCGCAGCTCCCTCGCCGCCGTCCCGCACCTGGACGGCGAGAGCCCGGCCGAGCACCGCCAGCGCGAGATGCAACACCTCTCGCTCACCCGCTGGCTGCGCCAACTCCTGCACCGCAAAGACCGGCTCAGCATGGCCCAGGGCCTGGAGGTCCGCGTCCCCTACTGCGACCACCGCCTCGTCGAGTACGCCTTCAACACCCCCTGGGCGATGAAGAACCACGACGGCCGGGAGAAGAGCCTGCTGCGCGACACCGGCCAGGGCATCGCCCCGGACTCGGTGCTGTGGCGGCCGAAGAACCACTACCCGGCCACCCACCACGCCGACTACAACGCCGGCCTCCAGCGGCTCGCCCGGGAGGCGCTGGACGCGCCCTACGTACGCGACATCGCCGACGAGACGGTCATCAAGGCCACCCTCGACACCCCCGCCGACCAGCTGGCATGGGGTCACCGCCTGCGCCTGGAGCGGGTCGTCGACCTCGCGCTCTGGCTCGACCACCACCGCCCCGCCCTCTCCCTCTGAACCCCTCTCCACCGCACCACCCCTACCGGAGGAAACCGGCATGACCACCCCCGACCGTACCGAGGGCCGCTGCCCCGTCACCGGCGCCACCGCCGGCGAACCCATACCCCTGTACGGTGCCGCGTACAAGACCGATCCCTATGACCTCTACGAGCGGATGCGCGACGCGGGACCCGTCCACCGGGTGCGCTTCCCCTCCGGGATCGCCGCCTGGCTGGTCACCGGCTACGAGGCCGCCCACTCCGCGCTCAACGACCCGCGCCTGGGCAAGAACCACCGCCTGGGCAATGACAACTGGCGGTCGCTGGCCTCGATCATGCCCGAGCCCCAGCACTCCCAGCTCCAGGTGCACCTTCTGCACCAGGACCCGCCGGAGCACACCCGGATGCGCCACCTCGTCCTGAACGCCTTCGCCCCACGCCGGGTGGAATCCCTGCGGCCCCGGTTCCATGAGATCGCCGACAGCCTCGTGGACGAGCTGCCAGCCGAGGGCGGCGCCGACCTGGTGGCCGGCTTCGCCGCGCACTACCCGTTCCGGGTCCTCGCGGAGGTCATCGGCCTGCCCCCGGAGCTCGCCGCCCGCTTCGACCGCGACTGGGGCAAGGTCGTCCAGCCCGTCGGGCCCCAGGACCCGGGCCGCCCCGCCTACGAGGCCCGCCTGCTCGGCCTGCAGACCTACATCGCCGACGTCGTCGCCCACAAGCGCGAGCACTGGGAGGACGACCTCCTCTCCCGACTGGTCCTCGCCAAGGACCGCAAGGAGCTCACCCAGGCCGAACTCGACTCGATGATCTTCCAGCTCCTGGTCGCCGGCCAGGAGCCCGTCACCAACCAGATCACCACTATGATCATCACTCTGCTCCGCCACCCCGAGCAGCTGGCGCGCTTGCGGGACGAGCCGGACCTGATGCCCCGGGCGATCGAGGAACTCCTGCGCTACGACAGCGCCTTCGAGCTCACCACCTGGCGCTTCTTCGCCGAGGACAGCGACCTGCACGGCACCCGGATCCCGGCCGGCGACTCCGTCATCGTCTCGCTGTGCGCCGCAAACCGCGACGGCGAACAGTTCCCGGACGCCGACACGCTCGACCTGGAGCGCAGCCCTAACTCCCACCTGGCCTTCGGCCACGGCATCCATTTCTGTCCCGGCGCCGCCCTCGCCCGCGCCGAACTCCAGATCGCCATCGTCACCCTGCTCACCCGCCTGCCCGGCCTGCGGCCCGCGGGCTCCCTCGACGACCTGACCTGGATCCCGGCCGTCCTCGCCCGCGGCGTCAACCAGCTTCCCGTCGCCTACGACAAGCGCATCTGACCGACCCGGCAACACCGCGAGCCCCAACCCGCCCGTCGCAAGCGTCCTGGCCCGCCCGCCCCCACCGGAGGGTGCGGGCGCCGGGACGCCATCCCGCCATGCCCTCACGGAGAAGCCGCATGACCACCACCGGTACCGCCACGCCCATGTCCAGAGACGTCCGGCAGATCAGCGCCGCCGTCCTGGAACTGCTCCTGCCCCACCGCCGGGCCACCGACACCGCCACCCCGGCCACCGTCGACGACTTCCCCGAACAGCTGCGCCAGATAGGCGAGGTCGCTGAGCAGGGCGACCCGATCGTGTTCACCCTGCCCGGCTTCCCCTGCAAGTCCCCCAGCCCCGACAAGGTCCTCGGTCACCTCCCCGACGAGGGCGAACGGCTCTCCCTCACCTTCCTCGACGACCTGTGCCGCGCGGTCGGCGAGGTGTACGAGCCGGGCGCGCGGATGGAGATCTGCTCCGACGGCCACATCTTCGGCGACCTGATACGCGTCCCCGACCCGCAGATCGACGCCTACTCCGACGAACTCACCGCCGTGATCCGGCGCGAGGGCCTGACCCACCTGTCCGTCTTCGACCTTCGCGACGTGCTCGGCGACCTCCCGTACGACGAGAAGCGCGCCCGCGTCCACGCCGCCCACGCCCCGACCGTGGAGGAATTGCGCGCCGAGGTGAAGAGCGATGACCACGCCCGCGCCCTCTACTGCGGCATCACCCGCTTCCTCACCGAGGACACCGTCGACTTCACCGGCACCAAGTCGGCCCTCCAGCGCGAATGCCGGCAGCGCGCCTACGGCGTCATCCAGCGCAGCCGCGCCTGGGGCGACCTCATCGCCCAGCACCACCCCCGCACCGTCCGCCTGTCCATCCATCCCCAGCCGCGCGGCGCCGCAAAGTTCGGCATCCGCCTGCTCGACGCCCCCGACGCCTGGACCACCCCGTGGCACTCCGCCGCCCTCCACCGGCTCGACGGCAGCTGGCAGCTGATGCGCCGGGCCGACGCCGAGCGGCAGGGCACCCTGGTGCTACGCGACGGCCGGCCCAGCCACTTCGAGGCCTCCTGACCACCTCCGGCAGTGCAGGTGGCCCCCGGTCCCGTGGGGGGAACGGGGGCCACCTGCACCGATCTCACACCGTGACGGGTGACTCCTCCGCAGGCGGGGCGGGCATGGTCTTCCGGTGGTCGAAGGCGATCAGAGGATCCCCGGTCAGCGGGTGTTCGACCACGGCGGCCCGCACCCCGAACACCATCGCCAGCAAGTCCGGGGTGAGAACCTCCAGGGGTGTCCCGGAGGCGACGAGAGCGCCGTCGTGCAGGACGTGGAGCCGGTCGCAGAGCGAGGCCGCGGCGTTCAGGTCGTGCAGCGAGATCAGCGTGGTGCGGCGCTGTTCGCGCAGCAGGGCGAGCAGCTCCACCTGGTGCTGGACGTCGAGGTGGTTGGTCGGCTCGTCCAGCACCAGGACATCCGGCTGCTGGGCGAACGCCCGCGCGAGCAGGACCCGTTGGCGCTCGCCGCCGGACAGCTCCGCGAACCGATGCTCCGCGTAGGCCTGGAGACCGACCCGCTCCAGGGCCTCGGCCACCGTCGCGTGGTCGCGTTCGTCGTCGCCGCCGAAGGCCCGCTTGAACGGGGTGCGGCCCATCGCGACGACCTCGCGCACGGTGAACTCGAAGTCCGAGCCGCGCTCCTGGGGCAGCGCCGCGATGTGCCGGGCCGCCTGGGCCGGGGCCATGGACCGGACGTCCCGGTCGGCCAGCAGCACCCGCCCGGCGTGCGGGCGCAGATGCCGGTAGACGGTGCGCAGCAGGGTGGACTTGCCGCTGCCGTTGGGCCCGACGAGACCGGCGATCTCGCCCTCGGCGGCGATCAGGCCGACGTCGGAGAGGACGTCGCGCCCGCCGAGGGTGACGGTGATGTCCTCGACGGTGATCCTCATCAGCGTTCCAGCTTCCGGTCGAGGAGGTACAGCAGGACGGGTGCGCCGATGACGGCGGTCACGACGCCGATCGGCAGTTCCTGGGTGTCCAGGGCGGTGCGGGCGACGGTGTCGACGGCCACTAGGAGGACGGCGCCGGTCAGGGCGGACAGCGGCAGCAGCCGGCGGTGGTCGCCGCCCACGACGAGCCGGCACACGTGCGGCACCAGCAGGCCGACGAAGCCGATCGCGCCGGAGACCGCCACCAGGACGCCGGTGAGCAGGCTGGTGACGGCGAACAGTTCACGGCGCAGCCGGGAGGGGTCGACGCCGAGGCCGGCGGCGGTCTCGTCGCCCATCAGCAGCGCGTTGAGGTGCCGGGCGCGGCCCTGGAGGGCCAGCCAGCCCAGGGCGACGGCGGCGGCCGGGACAGCGAGTTGGTCCCAGGTGGCGGCACCGAGGCTGCCCATCAGCCAGAACAGCACGCCCCGGGTCTGTTGTTCGTCGCCGGCCTGGAGGATGAGGAAGCTGGTGAAGCCGGAGAGGAACTGCCCGATGGCCACCCCGGCGAGGACCAGGCGCATCGGGGCGAAGCCGCCGCCGCGCCGGGCGATCGCCCAGACGAGGGCGAAGGAGGCCAGGGCTCCGGCGAACGCGGCGGCCGGGACGCCGAAGCCGAACGCGAAGCCGGTGCCGGCGCCGAGGACGATGACGGCGACCGCGCCGAGCGAGGCGCCGGAGGAGATGCCCAGTAGGTAGGGGTCGGCGAGCGGGTTGCGGACCAGGGCCTGGACGGCGGTGCCGACCAGGCCGAGTCCGGCTCCGACGATCGCGGCCAGCAGGGCGCGGGGCACCCGCAGCTGCCAGACGATCAGGTCCCGGGTGCCGGCTTCCGGAGCCGAACCGGTGAGCCGGTGGCCGACGACGGTCCACACCTCGCGGACGGGGATGTCCACCGCACCGAGGGAGACGGCGAGGGTGAGGGCGAGGACCAGGGCGAGGGAGAGCGCGGACGCGACGAGGCCGGCCCGCGCGGTGCGCGTGGGCCGGCGGCCGGTCGCCGCGGTGGCGGCGGTCACTACTGGGCGTCCTTGACCTGGTCGGGGAAGAGGGTGTGGGCGATCTGTTGGACGGTGTCGGCGTTGCGGGTGCCGGCGATGGTGGTCACTTCGGAACCGATGCGCACGAAGTGGCCTTCCTGGACGGCCTTGAGGCCCTTGGTGGCGGGGAACTCGCGCAGGAACTTCTCCGCGTCGTCGAAGGCCTTCTTGTTCTCGGCGTCGCTGCCGCGGTTGCGCACCCCGAGCTGGATCCAGTCGGGGTTCCTGGCGACGACGTCTTCCCAGGAGACGGGCTTGAAGTCGCCGTCGACGTCGCCGAACACGTTGCGCGCGCCGGCCAGGGTGATCACCGCGTTGGCGACCTGCCGGTTGCCCACCGCCATCGGCTGCTTGGTGCCCGCGTCGAAGTCGAAGAAGAAGTAGCCGGGGCGCTTGTCCGCCGCCACGCCCGCCAGCGCGGTCTTCACGGCGCCGACCTTCTTCTCCATGTCCGCGACCAGCGCGTCGGCCTTGGCCGAGGTGCCGGTGACCTGGCCGAGGCTCTTGATGTCGCCCTCGACGCCGGTCAGGTCCCGCACCGTGGTTGGGGCCGTGGCCGCGCAGGCGGTGGAGTGCAGGAAGACCCGCTTGATCCCGGCGGCCTGGTACTCCTGGGCGGTCGGGGCGGTGCCCATGCCGCCGCCCATGCCGCCCATGTCGGCGAAGGTCTCCACGTACAGGTCCGCGCCGGAGCCGAGCAGTTTCTCCTTCGGGATCACCATGTCACCGAGGACCGGGACCTTTGCTCCGGCATCGGCGACGTCGGCGGGCAGCGTGCCCTTGCCGGGCGGGAAGCCGGTTCCGATGACTCTGTCGCCCGCGCCGAGCTTCAGCAGCATCTCCAGGCTGGAGGCGTTGCTGGTGACGATCTTCTTCGGCGCGGAGTCGAACACCGTCTCCTTCCCCGCGCAGTCAGTGACCTTGACCGGTGCCGCCGCGGCCGAGGAGGCCCCGCCGTTCGCCGCAGTTGCACCGGCGTCGCCGGACTCGGCGCTCCCGCCGCTGCCGCAGCCCGTCACGAGCAGGGCGACGGCGGCGGCCATGCCGCACAGAACACGAGAACGCATGGAACTCTCCTGGGACGATCCGGGTGCGAGGGGTCCGCCGTGTGCGGACCCGGCACTGGTAGTCGGACCGTGGCCCGGAAAAGTTCCGAAGAACGTCCGAAAAATCCCCCGCGCCAGTTCGGTCGCCGGGCGCCACCGCGCGGGCAGCGGGATCACGCCGTGCCTGACGTTGTGCGGGGTGGTGTACCAGAACAGCGGGATCGTGGCGATCCACACGACTATGCAGTACGGGCAGACCGCGCCGATCTCGTACAGCGTCTGGTCCGTCAGCCAGGTGACGAAGCCGACCCCGAACAGGGTCCCGGCCTGGAGGCCCAGCCAGAACCACATGCGGCCGAGCATGGCACGGCCTGTTCAATTCCGACCCCGCCAGTCCGCGGGTTGCCGGGCGGGGTCGGTGCGGGACGCGCGTCCCGCACCGACCCCGGACTCTTACGCCGAGGCGTCCGCGCCGGTGCCGCGACCGCGGCGGCCGATCACGACGCCCGCCACCGCGCCGAGGACGCCGACCACGATGCCCGCGATGCCCAGTGCGCGGGCGGTGGAGTCGCTGCCGCTCGCCTTCGCGGTCGCGGTGCTCGTCGGGTTCGCCGGCGCCGGGTCGGCCTTGGCGCTCGCCGCGGCGCCGGGGGCGGGAGCGTCGGAGTCACCGGCGGTGGCGGCGGTCAGCTTGAGCACCGGCGCCGGGTTCTTCGGCTCGGGCTGGCCGTCCTGGGGCTCCTCGATCCAGCGCACCACGGTGCCGTCGCTGTAGGTCTGCAGGGCCTTGAAGACGACCTTGTCCGTGCCGTCGGGCAGCGCGCCGAGGTCGACGGTGAAGTCCTGGAAGTGGCCGGGGGCGATCTGGCCGCCGGTCCAAACGACCTGGGAGACGGCGTCGGTGATGTCGCCGTCGTCGGTGTGGATCGGGGTGGCGAGCTTGGTGGTCTGGATCGCGTCGGTCCACCCCGGCACCGGCGCGACCTTGACGGACGGGATCGGGTGGTCGGTGGGGAAGTCGATCTCGACCTTCACCGTGCTGTTCTTGTCGTCCTCGTCGGGCACGCGGAACGCGAAGGTCTGGTCGGTCGCGTTCTTGGGCACGCTGTTCGGCTGCACGATGACGTGCGCGGACGCCGGTACGGCCGCGGCCAGCACGGTCGCGGCGCCCAGCGCGAAGGCGGCGGCAAGACGCTTCTTGGGGGACAGGTTCATGGCTGTGTGGTCTCCGGGTCGGAGGCACGAGCACACCGGTACGCACGGGCGGCGGGCGCGCGGGTGAACCGGCGCCGTTGCCCGTGGAAGCGGAGCACGCGTGAGTGATCAGGGGGAAGACGGACGGCCACGATCACGGAGCGTTGCGCTCCGGTCAGGCGGCCGGGACCGGTGGCGGACCTCGCCTGATCACCGCATGCCGCAGCAGCGCCGACTGCGGGACCCGCCGTTGGCCGTCGGCGGACGCGAAGCGCACCGCCCTTGCCCGCGACCGCCCGTCCACCCCGCAGCGCAGCACCGCGAACAGGGCCAGCAATCCGTGCAGCGGCGCCGCACAGGCGTGAGCCGTCGCGGTGACGGCTCCGGCGGTGAGCCGGACGAGCCGCCAGACGGCCGCCTCGCCCCGCTGCAGCCACCAGCCCGCCGCGACGGTCGCCGCGAGGTGCGCGACCAGCATCGCGGGACTCAGTCCCAGGTGCAGCGCGTGGCACCAGAAGGCGGCGTGCGTGGCCGCCGCGACGGCATGCGGAGCCCCCGTGCTTCCCGCCGCCACATGCGGAACCGCCGCTCCGGAGTGCCCACCGCCCGTCGCCAACATGCCGGGCATGTGGGCCATTCCAGGCATATCACCCATATCGGGCGCATGGCCCGAACCGTCCGCGCCCGCGGGCCTCGGAGGCGGCCGCAGGGACTGCGCGGCATGGAAGAGGACGTGCAGGCCCGCTTGGCCAGCGGCCAGACCGCCGACGATCGCGCCCATCGAACGCTCCCGCCGTGCCCCCGTCACCGCGGCGACAGTGGTGAGAACCCACCCGAGCAGCAGTGCGCCCAGAGGCACCGGGCTGCCGGACTCCAGTGCGTGCCCGGCTGCGGCCAGCACGACGCAGACCGTCGCGAAGGGCAGGGCCCGCAGTACGCGAAGGTCGAGCGCGGCGACACGTACCAGCGCGGGTACGGGCTCGGTTCTCGGGGCAGACATGGCCGGGACATCATGGCATCCGCGTCCACCACCCCGGGCGGGCTCCCCCCTATCGTTTCCCACCTGACACGCGCGGCCACCGGAGCGACGCATCGGGTGAGCACGGCCGAGCGAACGGGCACACCCCGCGGCGCCGTGACCGGCACCCGCCATCGACAAGCGGAGGTTCCCGTGCCCGAGTCCATGCACGAGCCGGTGGCGAGGTTCTGCGGAAACGGCAACTGCGGCTGCCCGCATGTGTTCGTCGACCCCGACGCGCGGAAGAGCGCCGTATCCGGATCACTGCCGACTTCGGCCAGCAGATCCAGCTGAGCGCCGAGCAGTTCCGCGACCTCCTCGACCCGGCGAAGACCGGTTCCCTCGACCCGGTGACGACCATGGCGGGCTGACGGGCCGGTCCGGCGTCAATCTTGAGCCCTTGGCCGAGGTCGGCACCGACATCTCCGCCGAGACTACGAAGATCCTCACCGCCGAAGCCGTCCAGGCCTCCGACATCGTGATCACCATCGACTGCGGCGACGCCTGCCCGTCCTTCCCCGGCAAGTGCTACCTCGACTGGAAGCTCGACGACCCGGCCGGCCAGGGCGTCGACACCGCCCGCCCGATCCGCGACCGGATCGAGTGGCGCATCCGCGGACTGCTCGCCGACCTCGGCGTCGAGGCCGCCGTATGAACGACGCCCGGTCGTGAGAACGACCGCCGTCACGCCCGAGCACCGCGACCATGTCCTGGCGATCCATCAGAAAATCTCTTTGCTGAATTCTCGTTAGATTCTTCCATTGTCAATGGTTTCGGCGGCGCGCAAATCCTTATTTTGCGCTATCCGTTGACTGAGGCCTGTCACCGCTGCTTTTCTTCGGTTCACGCCCCCTGCCGAAGCCCTCGGGCCGGCGGCCGGCGCTGGTTCCGCTGTTCCACCATCGCTTGGTGCTCAGTTAGCTGACGCGGCGTCGGTCATTGCGCGTCAGCCCCCCCACGGCACTACCGGCTAGCACGGGCCGCCCTCGATTCTATGCGCCTCTCGCCCGTGTGATCGCCGTACCCCGTCATGCCAAGAGCCGTCATCCGGGCCGACCGGCGCCGGAGACGGCGGGAGAGAGGATCCCCCACACATGGGCGTTCCCCGTAGCCGTGCGAGCAGAAGGCTGGCCCTGGCCGCCGTCGCCTCGCTGTCCCTCGTCACAGCCGCGCTGACAACCGGCGGCGCCGCCCAGGCGGCGGACCAGCCGGTGTCGTCGCAGAGCGGCACCGTGACCAACCCGTACAGCCCCGCGTACCAGCACCCCTACCGCCACGGCGCGGTACCCACCATCGCGCAGAACGAGAAGATCAAGCAGTGGGCCGCCACCCACCAGGAGAACAGCGCCGATGCGGCCACCGGTCCGCAGACCCTCTCCTACGGCGGAGGGATCGACGGCATCGGTGTCCAGAGCGGCCACTCCAAGGTCTACCTGGTCTTCTACGGAAACCAGTGGGGGACCCAGAGCACGGACGCCAACGGGAACGCGAAGTTCTCCGGCGACTCGGCCGGTGCGGCGGGCGCCGCCCAGCAGATGTTCAAGGGCATCGGCACCGGCAACGAGCTGTGGTCCGCGGACCTGACGCAGTGGTGCGACGGACCGAACGTGGCTGCGGGCGCCACCAGTTGCCCCTCGAACGCGAACTTCATCCCGTACCAGGCCGGTGGCGTCCTCGCCGGCGTGTGGTACGACAACGCGGCGGCGTCGCCGAGCGCGGCCACCGGCCACCAGCTCGGCCAGGAAGCCGTCAACGCCGCGGCGCACTTCGGCAACACCACGGCGGCGGCCAACCGCGACGCCTACTACGTGATCCTGTCGCCGCACGGCACCAACCCCGACAACTACCAGAACCAGTACTGCGCGTGGCACGACTACAACGGTGACACCACGCTCACCGGCGGCGCGGTGACCTCCCCGTACGGCGACGTCGCGTTCAGCAACCAGCCCTACAACATCGACTCGGGCGCCGGCTGCGGCGTCGGCTTCGTCAACTCGCCCGGCACGCTGGACGGCTTCACGATGACCCTCGGCCACGAATGGCACGAGATGATGTCGGACCAGAACCCGGCCGGCGGCTGGACCAACCACGTGAGCGGCAGCTCCTACAACGGCCAGGAGAACTCCGACGAGTGCGCCTGGCTGTCCCCGGGCACCACGGGCGGCGCGGCCAACATCACCTTCGGCAGCTTCGGCACCTGGGCCGAGCAGGCCAGCTGGTCCAACGACACCAACTCCTGCGCCATCTCCCACCCGATCGTGGGCGGCGGCTCGACGGGCAACACGGTGACCGTCACCAACCCCGGCAACCAGACCACCGCGCAGGGCAGTTCGGTCAGCCTGCAGATCCAGGCCGGTGACTCGGCCTCCGGCCAGAGCTTCACCTACTCGGCCACCGGCCTGCCGACCGGCCTGTCCATCAACTCCACGACCGGCCTGATCACCGGCACCGCCACCACCACCGGCAGCTACAACGTCACCGCCACCGCCAAGGACACCACCGGAGCCAGTGGCTCCACCAGCTTCGGCTGGACGGTCACCGGCACCGGCGGCTCCTGCACCCCGGCCCAGCTGCTCGGCAATCCCGGCTTCGAGACCGGCTCCGCCGCGCCGTGGACCACTACCAGCGGCGTCATCGACAACTCGACGTCCGAGCCTGCCCACAGCGGCTCCTGGAAGGCCTGGCTGGACGGCTACGGCACCTCGCACACCGACAGCCTGTCCCAGACCGTCACCATCCCGTCGGGCTGCAAGGCCAGCCTCAGCTACTGGCTGCACATCGACACGGCCGAAACCACCACCACCGCCCAGTACGACAAGCTCACCGTGACCGTCAACGGCACCACAGTGGCCACGTACTCCAACCTCGACCACAACACCGGCTACGCCCAGAAGACGATCGACCTGTCGGCCTACGCCGGGCAGAGCGTCACCCTCAAGTTCAACGGCGTGGAGGACTCCTCCCTCCAGACCAGCTTCGTGATCGACGACACCGCGATCCAGACCAGCTGACCCCTGGCCCGTCCGAACGTTCGGCCCGGCGGCTCCTTGCCGCCGGGCCCACCCTTTGGGTGGTCGGCCGACGGCGACGGCAGCCGGGGGTGACGAGGCGGAGGAGGTCCGATCGCGGCCTGAGCACTGCCCCACCGGCGCCGCGGCGCGGCGGTGACCCTCTTGTCTACAGGTGACGAGTCGGACTGCGGTGGCACTGGCGTCCACTCCGCGGGACAGGTTCGAAACGCTACGGACCGACGGCGGCAGCCCAGTTGGGTGAACTCGTCGGTCCGAGAGCTCGGAGGCGGTCGAGGACGGTCGGGTCCTGGGCGTCGAGCCAGTCGGCGAGTTGGCGGAAGGAGACGCAGCGGACGCCGTCGCGGTGGCAGAGGTCCTTCATCGTCGTCTCGGCGCTCTGGAGCTCGGGTGCGTGGCGGGGGTCGAGGTCGGTGTCGATGACGAGTGGTGCACGGCTGCCGTGGTAGACGCGGTCGAAGGCGTTCTGGTAGGTCTGCGGGGTCCGGTCGGTGGACAGTACCTCGTGCGCGTCGGAGGCGTCGGGGATCCGCTGGAGCGGGAAGTCCCAGGTGCCGTCGGTCTGCGTCGGCCAGCGCTGGGTGCCGCCCGGCGAGCTGGCGTCGTAGCGCCAGCCGGCGTCCTTCTCGGCGGGGAGCAGATTGGGCCGGCCCTCCAGACACGGGGCGCGGCCGCCGGCCAGATCGGTCTGGTAGTCGAAGGGCAGCGGGGGCAGGTCGGTGAAGCCCGTTCCGGTCTTCCAGAAGTTGACCATCGAATAGCCCTGGCCGATTTCGCTCTGCCAGTCGGCGGTCGACCAGTCCCGGCCGCCTTTGGGGCCGCAGAACTGGCCGATGAAGCCGTCGGCGATCTCGTCGCCGTCCAGCCAGGCGCGGCCGAGCTGCTGCAGGGTCGCGCGGACCTGGGCGTCGGTGGGGAAGGGGACGGCGGCGGTGCCGGCCTCGTGCTGCGGCGGCTGGTACTGCCAGCGCTTGGTGGCGGGGAGCAGGTCGATGCCGCGCAGGAAGAACGTCACGTCGGCGCCGCTCGCCTTGGCCGACGTGCGGGCTCGCGAGAACAGGTGGTTGTCGTCCTCGGTGGGGGCGTCGAAGGAGAAGACCACGAACTGCGGCGGCTGCTCGCCGGGCTTGAGCCGGACGGGAGTCGGCCGGCCCGGCTGCGGGCCGGTGTCGGAGGTCGACCCGTCGCCGAGCACGGTGACGGTCGGGTCCGTCGCGTCGGCGCTGGGCGTGGCCGCGGCGTCGGGCGTGACCGGGCCGCTTCGCTGGTCGGGGACGGCGGGCATGAAGGCGAGCGCGGCGACGACACCGAGCGTGAGTACGGTGGCCGTGCCGCGACGGGGGCCCGTGGGTGTGCCGGTCGGAGCCGACGGGCGCTCACTCATAGGGGTTCTCCGGTTCGGCGATCCGGCGGATCTGGTTCGCGGTCAGGGTGGGAACCGCGCCGTCCTGGCCGCTCGCCCCGTCCGGCTGCCACTCGCCGGTCACCTCGACCCACGCGCCCTCGGGCGGTGCGTCGGCGCCGCGGATCACGACCTTGCTGCTGGACGCGTCGGCGGCGCAGCAGGAGATCGTCAGCCGGGCGAGGTCCCAAGTCCCGTCGCCGGAGCCGGGGGTGGCGAAGCCGGTGAGCCGGATCCGGTGGCCTTTGAGTGAACCGCTGCTGTCCCAGAGCGCGCGGGAGTCGAAGTCGGCGAGCCGCATGCTGACCGGGTCGGTCGTGGGCAGCGGTGCGAAGCCGCCCGCCGCCTCAGCGGGTCTGACGGCGGTGTTGTCCGAGTGCTGCGCGGTGAAGGCGCCGAGCGCCCGGGGCTGGAGCAGGTAGATCGCCAGGACGGGCAGGAGCAGCAGCCACGCCGTACGGGGCGCGCCGTGGTGGTCGTGGCCGTGCCCGTCGTGGCCCTTGGGTCCGTCGTGGGCATCGGGCCCGTCGTGGCCGGGGCGGAGCAGCTTCCGTGCGGCGCTGACCGCGCCGACGAGCCCGACCGCCACGAGCAGGACGCCGCTCGCGATCAGGTACGGCCGCAGGCCCTCGCGGACGTACCGCAGGTACAGCTCGCTGAAGAGCGAAATGTGCAGCACCGCCGCGCCGAGCAGGATGTGCAGCAGTGCCCGGACCTCGCGCGTCACAGGAGCCACCAGCCGGTGAGGGTCGCCGCGGTGACGGCGACGACGAAGGTGGTGGCGCTGAAGCGCCAGGCGAAGGCCCGTCCGAAGGTGCCGGCCTGGAGGGCGATCAGTTTGGCGTCCACCATCGGGCCGACGACCATGAACGCGAGCTTGGCGGTGGTGGAGAAGGAGGTCAGCCCGGCTGCGACGAAGGCGTCCGCCTCCGAGCAGACCGCGAGCAGGACGGCGAGCACGGCGAGCGCCAGGACGTCGACGCCCGGCAGCCCGGCGAGGCCTTTGAGCAGGTCGCGCGGCACGGCGACGTTGAGGGTGGCCGCGGTCATCCCGCCGATCACCAGGGAACCGCCGGCGTGCAGGAAGTCGTGTTCCAGCGAGGCGCGGAAGGCCGCCCAACCGGTCGGGCCGTGCGATATTCCCGGTCCGCACGACCCACGGCCCGCGGCCGCGTTCGGCCTGCGGCGCCACACCTGCCTTGACGCTGTGGCGCAGTAGCGCGATGGCGGGTCCGCGCCACGACACCCTGCACGACGATGCGGACGAACCTCGGCCCGGATCCTGTGGCTGTGCTGCGCCCGGACTCAGGTCGCTGTGGAGTGAAAGGCCGTCAGACGGCCGGGGCGGCCAGGGTGTCCAGTGCGCCGCTCTTGGCCTGGGCGACGAGGTCGCGGAACTGCTCCTCGCTCATCTGCACCTGTTGCCCGAAGTCGTCGGTGATCCGCACCCGCTTCTCCGCCGGAGCGGCTGGGTCCACGAACAGCTGCGGGCAGCCGCAGTTGCAGTTTCCGCAGAAGGTCGCGATCGGGCCCGTATTGGTTCCGTGCATCTGTGCCACCTTTGTCGCCTCCGGCGTGGGCGTATTTCCCCACCCGGCGATTCCCGCAAGCGGAGTGTTCAAACCAACTTCCGGGCGCCGAAGGGCTGGTGGGGTGGTGAGCCACCGGTGCCTCTCGTGGGCGATCGGCCCGCGAACCGGGTGGCAGCGGGCACATGCGCCGGGACATGCGCCGGCGAGGCGAGCGCGACGTCGGAGGCGGGAGTCAGCACAGCAGCACGATACATAGAATCCTGAATTCAGGAAACCATGAGGTTTTGGCTGCCGCGCCGGAGCCTTCACCGGGCTGCTGTGGTCGCTGTCCGTCGGCGGCCGCATCCGCTGACCGGAGCACCCGCCGGCATGTGTCGCTAATTCGGCGGGTCGGCCCCCAGGGCGTCGGCGAAGGGGTCGTCATCGGACAGTTGCCGTCGGTGCATGCCCAGGGCGAGTTCGGCGTCGGTGAGCAGGCAGCTGTCCAGGAGGCGGTGGAGTGCGGGGACGTCGAGGCCGATGCCGGTGAGGGTGAGTTCGCAGCGGCGTTCGCCGTAGTACGGGTCCCAGAACAGGGCGGCGAAGGTGCGGCGTTGCGGGGAGGCGGAGCGCCAGGCGCTGTCGTCCTGTTCCGGTAGCCAGGTACCGGCCGTTTCGATGGCCAGGTGTTCGCCGGCGGATTCCCATCGGTGGATGGACTGGGGCCGGTTGGCGAGCCATAGGTGGCCGCGTCCTCGGATGACGCCTGCGCAGATCTGTTCGAGCGCGTCGTGCAGGCGTTGTGCGTGGAGGGGTCGTCGTGACGACCAGTGTGTGGTGCGGACTCCGAACTCCGGTCGACGGGGTTGACGGGGGATGGGGAGCGGCCCGTGCCGGTCCCGGACCCGGTCGGCGTCGAAGAGGTTCCCGCCGACCAGCGGCGAGAGGTCCGGCAGGCGGAGCGCGCCGGTCAGCGGATCGTGGCAGACGTGGGCCATGGCGGCGCGCGGGGCGAGATGGTGCACCAGGGCAACGGCGCGTGCGGAGGCGGCGGGATCTGGATCGTTCATGCTGGCGGTCACCACGGCGTCGGCGGCTTCGAGGTGCCGGGCTGCGGTCTCGGCGAGGGTCCGCCGGTCGTCCGGGCCGAGGCCGAGGTGGTGGTCCACCAGCCGGTCGCCGCCACTGAGGTCGTCCTCGATCCGGGACAGGTCGACGGCGGCGGCGACCGCGTCGATCCGCACGTCGTCGGCGAGTGCCTGCCCCCGGGCGCGGCCGTCCAGCAGGCCCAGAGCGACCAGGTCCGCCTGCATGCCCGGCGGGAGCGTGAGCAGCAGGTGCCGGTGGCGGCCGGTGCGGGCCGCGCGCAGCAGGACGGGGAGGAGGGCCGACGGCAGCAGGTGGGAGGAGCACGGGCGGGGGAGCGTCACCGAGCCGCCGTCCACCGGGCCGGAGCGCTCGTACAGCCGCCAGGACCAGGAGGCCGTCCGGCCCTGGGAGTTGACCCGTACGGCGAGTACCGCGAGCCCCGGCACCTCGATGCGGGCCAGGTCGGCGGCGCAGTCGCGTACGCCGGTGGCGAGGCCGCCGAGCACGGTGACGGGCAGCCGGCGCGGCCTGCCCTGCGCGGTCATCTCCCACTCCTCCCCGATGTGCCGACTGAGTTGATGCGAGCTCAGCTCGCCGTGCCGGGCCTGGTGCCGACGAGTCCGTAGCGGCGCTGGAAGCGCTCGACGCGGCCGGCGGTGTCTAGGACGCGGGCGGTGCCGGTGTAGAAGGGGTGGCTGGCGGAGGAGATCTCGACGTCGATAACGGGGTAGGTGTTGCCGTCCTCCCAGTCGACGGTGTGGATGCTGGTAGCGGTGATGGGGGCACCCCCGGCCGAAGGCTGGGGGAGGGTGAGGAAGGCGAGGCCGCCGGCCTTGTCGCGGAAGACGACGGGGCGGTACTCGGGGTGGATGCCGGACTTCATGGTGATCTCCAGAGGGGTTGTGGGGCGGGTCAGCGTTCTTCGCGGAACGTCACGTGCGTGCCGGCGACGGGGTCGTACTTGCGCAGGACCAGCCGGTCGGGATCGTTGCGACGGTTCTTGCGGGTGACGTAGGTGTAGCCGGTTCCTGCGGTGGAGCGGAGCTTGATGATCGGGCGCAGTTCGTTGCGGGCCATCGGTGCCTCCATGGCGTGTCGGGGGGCGTTGACCCACCATAGCGTAATGGTTTTCGTTTTCATCTACCTGCTAGTGTCGGCTCACCGTTCGCGGCCGGCTCGGCATTCCCGTCCGCCGCCGTCCTGACCGACACGGAGTCGCCATGTCCGCCCACTGCCAGCTCACCGGCCGAATCCCCGGGTTCGGCAACGCCATCTCCCACTCGCACCGCCGCACCAGGCGCCGCTTCGACCCCAACATCCAGACCAAGCGCTACTGGCTGCCGAGCGAGAACCGGTTCGTCCGGCTGACGCTCAGCGCCAAGGGCATCAAGACCGTCGACAAGCTCGGCATCGAGAAGGCCGTCGCCCGGCTGCACGCCCGTGGGGAGAAGGTCTGATGGCCAAGCGCAGCAAGATCGCCAAGAACGAGCAGCGCCGCGTGATCGTCGCCCGGTACGCCGAGCGCCGCGCCGAGCTCAAGCGCCTGATCTCCGCCCCGGCGACCTCGCACGAGGACCGCCTCGCCGCCCAGGCCGAGCTGCAGCGCCAGCCGCGCGACGCCAGCGCCACCCGGGTCCGCAACCGCGACGCGGTCGACGGCCGCCCCCGCGGCTACTTCCGCGCCTTCGGCCTCTCCCGCATCGGCCTGCGAGAGCAGGCGCACGCCGGGTTCCTCCCGGGCGTCCGCAAGGCCAGCTGGTAACACCCACCCACAAGCCGGTCGCGTCCCGTGCCGCGCGATCTCTCCCGGGCCGTGTGGCCCGGGGCGCGACCACCAAGCCGCTCCACCGGCTCACGCCGGTGCGGTGGTCCTCAGAAAGGAAGAACCGGTGTCCCAACCCAGCCTGCTGCCCGTGGTGGTGGTCGGAGGACTCCACGAGACCGAGCGCCGCCAGGCCGTCCTGGAGCTCCTCGCCGACCATGAAGGCGCCGTGGTCCTGCACCACGACCTCACCCGTGCGGGCGAGGGCCGCGTGGACCGGGGAGTCTGGGACACGTCCGGTCCGCTCGGCGGGGCGAACCTGCCGCTCACCAACGACTGCCCGTGCTGCGCGCTGCGCGAGGACCTGCTGCCCGAACTGCTGAAGATCGCCGAAGCCGGACGCCACCGCCTCGCGGTAGTGGAGCTGTGGGGCGGCAGCGACCCGCACCCGCTGGTCGAGGTCATCGCGGGCGGTGAGGTCGGCGACCGCTGCATGCACGAGGTGGTGGAGGTCGTCGGCGTGGTCACCGCCGTGGACCCGCTCAGGGTCGTCCCGGAACTCTCGGTCTCGGACGAACTCTCCGAGCACCACCTGCACACCTGCGCCGACGACGACCGCACGGTCGCCGAGGCGCTCGCCCACCAGATCGAGTACGCCGACGTGTTGGCCGTCTCCCACGCCGACCAGGCCGCCGGGACGCCCGAGTTGCACGCCGGCATCGCGATGCTGCGCCAGCTCCACCCGACCGCCCGCGCCGTACGGCTGGGCACCGGCACACTCCTCCGCGCGGCGCTCGCGGGCTTCGACGTGGCCGCCGCGCGTGACCGGGTCAACCCGGCGCTGGCCCTGCTGCCGCAGGAGGCCGACGAGGCCGGGGTGGCCACGCTGGTGTGGGAGCGGCGCCGGCCGCTGCACCCGGCCCGGTTGCACGAGGCGCTGGAGCAGCTCGTCCCGGCCGCGCAGCGCAGCCGGGGCCGGTTCTGGCTCGCCAACCGCCCCGACCTGATGCTCGCCTGGGACGCGGCCGGGGCCAACCTCGCCGTGGAGGAGTGCGGGCCGTGGCTGGTCTCGCTACCGGACGCGGTGTGGGAGCTCTACCCGCCCGCGCGCCAGGCCGCCGCCGCCCTCGACTGGGACTCCGTCCACGGCGACCGGATCCAGCAACTGAGCTTCACCGCCGAGGGGTTGGACGTGGACGGAATCACCGAACTGCTCGACTCCTGCCTGCTCACCGATGCCGAACTCGCGGCCGGAGAGCCCGGTTGGAAAGCCATGCCGGATGCCTTCGAGGACCTGCTCGACCCCGTCGCCTGAACCTTCCGACCCGCACTGACCTGAAGGAGAGAACCAACCATGGCCAAGATCGCTGCCGCCCGCAAGGACCGCAAGCCCCGCCCCAACCCGCTGCACGAGGCCCGCATCACCTACATCGACTACAAGGACACCAATCTGCTGCGGAAGTTCATCTCCGACCGCGGCAAGATCCGCAGCCGCCGCGTCACCCGCCTCACCGTTCAGCAGCAGCATGCGATGGCCAGGGCCATCAAGAACGCCCGCGAGATGGCGCTGCTCCCGTACGGCTCCGGCTCGCAGCAGGCCGCACGATGACCGAGCTACTGTCAGCCCCGGTCGCGGCTGATGTCAGGCTCTCCGTCACCGTTCTGTCCGGGTTCCTCGGTGCGGGCAAGACCACCCTGCTCAACCACCTCCTGAACAACCGGGAGGGCCTGCGGGTCGCGGTCATCGTCAACGACATGAGCGAGATCAACATCGACGCCGCGCTGGTCCGCGAGGGGGGAGGGGCGCTCTCCCGAACCGAGGAACGCCTGGTCGAGATGACCAACGGCTGCATCTGCTGCACCCTGCGCGACGACCTGCTGGAGGAGGTCGACCGCCTCGCGCGGGCCGGGCGCTTCGACTACCTGCTGATCGAGTCCAGCGGCATCTCCGAGCCGATGCCGGTCGCGGTGACCTTCGCCTTCGCCCGTGACGACGGCGCCGCCCTCGGCGACGTCGCCCGCCTGGACACCATGGTCACCGTCGTCGATGCTGCCAACTTCCTGCCCGAACTGCGCGGCGGCGACGAACTGACCGCGCGCGGGCTCGACCAGTACGAGGACGACGAACGCACCGTCAGCGACCTGCTGATGGACCAGGTGGAGTTCGCCGACGTCCTCGTCCTCAACAAGACCGACCTGGTCACCGCCGACGAAACCGACCGCCTCGCCGCCGCGCTCAGCCGCCTCAACCCCGCCGCCCGCATCGTACGCGCGACCGGCGGCCGCGTCCCGCCCCCCGAACTCCTCGGCACCGGCCTCTTCGATCTTGCGAAGGCCCAGGAGGCCCCGGGCTGGGTTGCCGAACTCAACGGCGACCACGTGCCGGAGACCGAGGAATACGGCATCACCAGCCTGGTCTTCCGCGCCGAACGCCCTTTCCACCCCGGCCGGCTCTGGGAGTTGGTGGGCGAGCGCCTCGACACGGGCGAGTTCGGCACGGTACTGCGCTCCAAGGGCTTCTTCTGGCTCGCCTCCCGGCCGGCCGTCACCGGACTGTGGTCCCAGGCAGGCTCCGTCGCCCGCTTCGAACCCTCCGGCATGCGCTCAGCCGTGACCGGCCGGACCGGCCTCACCGCGTTGACCGGACTGACGGACGCCACAGGCCTGACGGGTCTGACCGACCTGAACGACGAACAGGCGCACAGCGGCCAGGAACTCGTCTTCATCGGCACCGGGCTCCGACAGGACGAACTGCGCGCCGCGCTCACCGACTGTCTCCTGGACGACGCCGAGCACGCGGCCGGACCACATGCCTGGACGGCCTTCGAGGACCCGTTCCCGGAGTGGGACGAGTACGCCCTCCAGGACGATCACGACCACCAGCACCTCAACTAGCCACCACCACAAAGGAGGAAGCCCTCATGGCCGTACCCAAGCGCAAGATGTCCCGCAGCAACACCCGCCACCGCCGAGCCCAGTGGAAGGCGACCACGCCCCAGCTGGTACCGATCACCGTCGACGGCCGCGAGCACCTGGTACCGCGCAACCTGGTCCGCGCCTACGAGCGCGGACTGCTGACACCCAAGTCGTCAACTTGACCCGGCCCTGATGGACCGGGCTGGTGGGTAGGGCGCGGCTGGCTGTCGCGTGGCCTCCCACGTCTGAGCCACCTAGGGGATGGCTGGGACGCGTGACTCACGCCCCGCGATCCACGCTGTCTCGCCCTTGCGGGCGATGTTGCGGGACGCGTTGTGATCCGCGTGCATCATGACGCCGCAGGCACGGCACGCGAACTCGGATTGCGTCGCCCGGTTCTTCAGAGCTGGTCGAGTTCAACGGCGAACGCGACCACGTCCAGCTCATCGTGCACTACCCGCCGAAGATCGCCCTGTCCCGACTGGTCGGCTCTCTCAAGGGCGTATCGGCCCGCCGCCTGCGCCAAGAGTTCCCCACCCACATCCGCAAGTACCTGTGGGGCGCGCAATTCTGGTCACCGTCCTACTTCGCAGCCTCCTGCGGCGGCGCGCCTCTGTCGATCATCAAGGAATACATCGAGAACCAGAAACGGCCCGAGTGATGCGGCGTCGCTCCGCGACGCCGAGACTCAGGAAGCGATTCCTCTCGGGCGTGAACCGCCCGGGGCTCCTCGCTAGATCACGCTGAAGCCCGCTGGGCGGTTGTCGGCCCCCCGTGGAAGGCGCGGCGGGCCGGCCGCGCAGTCGACTCGGTCCGGCTCCTCGTCCGGGCAGCCGCAGCCGGCCGTCGGCGTGCGGGCTACGGCGTGGCCGCTGCGCTCGGCCGGGTGCCCGGAGCCGGCGGGGCGTCCCGGTAGGGGTTCTTCGGCTGGGGGATGACCGTCAGGCCGGTGACGTCGAGCGCGGGCACCCGTGTTCCGGCGGTGGGCCGCCACACGCCGGTCACGGTGACCCAGGTGTTCGCCTGCGGGGTGCCGACGCCGTGGATCTCCACGTCCACCACCCGGGCGTCGGCGGCACAGCAGCTCACGATGACCCGGCTGAGCTGCCACATTCCGCCGGGCTTGGGCGTGACGAATCCTTCGAGCCGGACGGAGTGGCCCCTGAGGGACTCCTTGTCGTCCCAGACGGCGCGGCTGGTGAAGTCGGTCAGCGAGAGGGCGAGGGTGCCCTGCGGGGGGAGCGGGGGGAAGTCGGCCCGCCTGGCGATCGCGCCGGATCCGTCGCGGGCGACGGTGTAGGAGCCACCGCCGCCGACGGCCGTACCGTGGCGGGCGCCGACTTCGCGATCACCAACGGGATCGGCTACGACGCCTGGTCGGACAAGCTGCTGGCCGCCAACCCGGCGAGTAGCCGCACCGCGCTCAAGGTCGGCGACCTCCTCGGCAAGAAGGAGGGCGACAATCCGCACCAGTGGTACTCGGCGGAGAGCGTGACCAAGGTGATCGACCAGATCACCGCCGACTACAAGAAGATAGACCCGGCCGACGCGGCCTACTTCGACCAGCAGAAGACGACGTTCACCACGAAGACGCTGGCCCGGTACAACCAGCTGGAAGCCGACATCAAGGCCAGGTACGCGAGCACCCCGATCGGCGCCTCGGAGTCGATCGTCACGCCGCTCTCCGAGAGCCTGGGCCTGAAGATGCTCACCCCCGAGACCTTCCTGGACGCGATGAGCGAGGGCACCGACCCGACCGCGGCCGACAAGGCGACCATCGACCAGCAGATCAGCGGCAAGCAGATCAAGGTCTACGTCTACAACTCCCAGAACTCCACCCCCGACGTGGCCGCGCAGGTCGACGCGGCCAAGAAACAGGGCATCCCCGTAGCGACCGTGACCGAGACCCTCGCTCCCGCGAACGCCACCTTCCAGGACTGGCAGACCCAGCAGCTGCAGGGCATCGCGGACGCGCTGAAGGCGGCGACGGGCAAGTGAGCATCCACCCGACCGAGAAGGTCCGATCGGACGAAGGCCACGCGGCCCCGGTCTCGGAGTCGTCACCGGTCGCAGCGCCGGTGCTGTCGCTGCGCGGCGCGGCCGTGCGGGTCGGCGGGCGGACCCTGTGGTCGGGTGTCGATCTGACCGTGGCGACAGGGGAGTTCACCGCTGTCCTCGGCCCCAACGGGGTCGGCAAGTCGACCCTGGTGAAGGTCCTGCTCGGGCTGCTGCCGGCGGCGGCCGGTGAGGTGCGGGTGCTCGGCGGGGCGCCGGGGGCGCACAACGGGGCCGTGGGGTATCTGCCGCAGCGGCGCAGCTTCGACGCGTGTGTGCGCATCCGCGGCGTGGACGTGGTGAGGCTGGGCCTGGACGGGGATCAGTGGGGGATCCCCGTCCCGGGCCTGGGCCGTGCGAAGCGGCGCGCGGCCCGTGAACGCGTCGCGGAGGTGGTCGAGTTGGTGGGCGCCTCCGGCTACGCGCACCGGCCGATCGGCCAGTGCTCGGGCGGTGAGCAGCAGCGCCTGTTGATCGCCCAGGCGCTGATACGGCGCCCGCAGATCTTGTTGCTGGACGAGCCCCTGGACAGCCTCGACCTGCCCAACCAGAGCGCGATCGCCGCGCTGCTGGGCCGGATCTGCCACCAGGAGGGAGTGTCGGTGGTGATGGTCGCCCACGACGTCAACCCGATACTCCACCACCTCGACCGGGTGGTCTACATCGCCGAGGGCGGTGCCCTCGCCGGGACACCGGCCGAGGTGATCACCTCCGAGACGCTGACCCGCCTGTACCGCACGCCCGTCGAGGTGCTGCGCACCAGCGGCGGGCGGCTGGTCGTGGTCGGGCAGCCGGAGGCGCCGGCGCTGCACAGCGACCGGCACGCCGGCCACGGGACGGGAGGCGGCCATGCAGCTGGCCTCTGACGCCGCGTTGCCGGTCTTCTCCTGGAACCTGTTGAACGACTTCCAGGACATGTGGTCCTACCTGTCCATGGTGAACGCCTTCCGGGCGGGCGCGATCGTGTCGGTGGTCTGCGCGGTCGTGGGCTGGTTCATGGTGCTGCGCCGGCAGACCTTCGCCGGGCACACCCTGTCGGTGGCCGCCTTCCCCGGCGCCTCCCTGGCCACCCTGGCCGGGTTCAGCCTTTCACTGGGGTACTTCGGCTTCTGCGTGGCCGCCGCGCTGGTCGTCGCGGCGCTCGGGCGCAAGGGCCGGGAGAGCGGCGCGGAGGAGTCGGCCGTCACGGGGACGGTTCAGGCGTTCGCGCTGGCCTGCGGCTACTTGTTCATCAGCCTGTACAAGGGCCTGCTGGAGGGGCCGACAGCGATGCTGTTCGGTGACTTCCTGGGCATCACCACCGGCCAGGTGGTGATCCTGGCGGTCGTCGGCGCGGCGGTGTTCGCCGTCCTGGCGGTGATCGGGCGCCCCCTGCTGTTCGCCTCCGTGGACCCGCAGGTGGCGGCCGGGCGCGGTGTCCCGGTGCGGCTGCTGTCCACGCTGTTCCTGGTGCTGCTGGGGGCGGCGACCGCCGAGGCGAGCCAGATCACCGGCACGCTGCTGGTGTTCGCGCTGATGGTGATACCGGCCGCTACTGCTCAACAGCTCACCGCCCGGCCCGCCCTGAGTCTGACGCTGTCGGTCCTGCTCGGTCTGGCCGCCTGCTGGGCCGGCCTGATCGCGGCCTACTACCAGCCCTACCCGCTCGGCTTCTTCGTGACGGCCTTCGCCTTCGCCGGCTACGTCCTGGCCCACCTGCCGCGTCTGGGGCGCGAGGTGCTCGGCCGAGTCCGGACGCCCATTGCGACCGGAGGTGTGGCATGACCGCCGTCCTCACCCAGACATTCTTCCAACACGCGCTGCTGGCCGGGACGTTCATCGCGCCGGCCTGCGGTCTGGTGGGCTACTTCCTGGTGCTGCGCGCGCAGATCTTCACCGGCGACGCGCTCAGCCACGTCGCGTTCACCGGCGCGATGGCCGCGCTCGCAGGCGGGTACGACCTGCGGCTCGGCCTGTTCGCGGCAACCGTCGGCGTCGGCCTGCTGCTCGGTGGACTCGGCCGCCGGGGACGGCCGGACGACGTGGTCATCGGCAGCGTCTTCGCCTGGATCCTCGGGCTCGGCGCGTTCTTCCTCACCGTCTACACCACCTCCCGCAGCGCCGCCCGGGGCGGCGCGGGCACCAGCGTGCTCTTCGGTTCCATCTTCGGGCTGAGCAGCGGCCAGACCACGCTCGCGGTGCTGATCGCGGCCGGAATCTGCGTCGCGGTGCTGCTGATCGCCCGACCGCTGCTGTTCGCCACCCTGGACGAGGCCGTGGCCGCCGCACGCGGCGTCCCGACCCGGGTGCTCGGCCTCGCCTTCCTGGCCCTGGTCGGCGCCTGCGCCGGAGAGGCGACCCAGGCGGTCGGCTCGCTGCTGCTGCTCGGCCTGCTCGCGGCCCCGGCAGGGGCGGCGATCCGGCTCACCGACCGGCCGTTCCGCGCCCTCGCGCTGTCCGCCGCCCTCGCCGTCGCGGAGATGTGGGGCAGCCTGCTGCTCAGCGCCGAGGCCCCCGAACTGCCCCCGAGCTTCGCCATCATGGCCACCGCGAGCGCCGTCTACGCCGCCACCTTCCTCGTCCGCCCGAACCGCGCCCTGCGTACGGCAGCGGCCTGACCGGCGCGCACATGGAACGGGGCAGCCAAGTAACCGGCGTCGGGGCCGATGCAGCAACGGCCGCGATCCGGCGCGCAGTCCGCAGGCCGCTCCGGCCACCGGCGGACGGTGTCGAGCTGATCGGCCGGCCGACCCCGCAGCGCGCCGAGGTGCTGGAGACCCTCGCCGGGTGCGAGGAATTCGTCAGCGCCCAGGCCCTCCACACCCGACTGGTGCTGGCCGGCTCCCGGGTCGGCCTGAGCACTGTCTACCGCACCCTGACCGCTCTCGCCGAGGCGGGACGCGCCGACGTCGTGCGCGACACCAACGGCGAACGCCTCTTCCGGTACCGGGCGGACGGAGACCACCGGCACTACCTGATCTGCCGCCAGTGCGGCCTCAGCCTCCCGGTGGACTCCACCGTGGTCGAGACCTGGGCCGACCAGATCGCCGAAACATCCGGCTTCAGGTGCGTCCAGCACACCGTAGAACTGACCGGTACCTGCGGCACTTGTCTCGACGCAGGAACCGCCGATTGACGTCCCGGAACACCCACCACCTCCGCCTCCTTCGGCATGCGTTACTGACTTCGGCTCGTCAGGGCGAACCGGAAGGTTGCCCAGTCCCGAACGCAGTGCGGCCGCGCGGGCGGGCGGCTGCGGTCCGTGTGTCCGCGCCCTTGTCCGGGCAGGGCGGGGACGCGCTCAGCGGATGACCTTGTAGCGGCCGACCATGCCGCCCATCATGTGGTCGGTGACGTGGCAGTGGTAGATCCAGTCACCGGGGTTGTCCTCGGTGTACTCCACGGTGAGGGTGGTGGAGGGTGTACTTGCCGAAAACCTCATCCGCCCTGTTCAGGCTGCATGTCGGTATTCGTGGAGGAGGGCGCCGAGTCGGTCGGTTCAGCGTATGTTGAGGCGGGCGATCTGCTCCGGGGTGTCGATCGGTGCGGGAAGGGGGCGGAGGGGCCGGGCGTTCGCGATGGCCTGGTGTGGCCTGTGGTCGTTGTAGAACCTCTCGAACTCGCGTAGCGCGTGCAGGAGGTGGCGCTGGTCCCAGATCAGCGTGCGGTCCAGCAGTTCTCGCCGGCAGGTCTGCACCCACCTTTCCAGGATGGAGTTCATCCTCGGCATGCGGACTCCGCTGAGCACGACCTGGATACCTGCGTCGGCGAGGACGGCGTCGAACAGTTCGGGGAACTTCCCGTCCCGGTCCGGGAGCATGTAGCGCGCCCGGTACCCGGCGTCCTCGAGGTCCGTGACGAGGTTCTTCGCCGCCTGCGCCACCCAGGACGCAGTCGGATGAGCGGTTGCGCCCAGGATCCGGATCCGTCGGGTTGCGTGCTCGATCACCGCGAGCACATGCAGCCGGGCGCCGGACAGGGTGACCGTTTCGAAGAAGTCACAGGCGAGGAGTGCGTCCGCTTGGGAGCGCAGAAAGGACGCCCAGGTGCTGGAGGTCCGCTCGGGCGCTGGTGGGATGCCGGCCTCCTTCAGAATCTGCCAGACCGTGGACGCGGCCACCTTGACGCCGAGGACGAGCAGTTCGCCGTGCAGGCGCCGGTAGCCCCATGCCGGATTCTCGGCGGCCAGGCGCAGGACCAGGGCGCGGACGGAGCGTAC
Organism: Kitasatospora aureofaciens; assembly: GCF_001188955.3. Taxonomy (GTDB): domain Bacteria; phylum Actinomycetota; class Actinomycetes; order Streptomycetales; family Streptomycetaceae; genus Kitasatospora; species Kitasatospora aureofaciens. The sequence continues at coordinate 147,211 of NZ_JPRF03000018.1, forward strand.
GGTGCGCGGTCGGCCTGGGCGCTTGGGCCGGGACCGGGCGGCGTGGCGGCGGGCGACCAGGTCGCGGTGCCATCGAGGAACGGTGTCCGGCCGCACCGGCAACCGCATCCGACGCAGCACCTGCGTCGGCAGACCTCGCAGCAGCACGGTCGATCATCATGCCGCGGGTGTCGTCGGCTCTGCCAGAGCGCTGGCTCTACTGGAGAGGTCGACACCAGTGAACTCTCGCGCAGTGCCTCTTACCAGGGCGGATGAGGCTATCGGCAAGGGCAACGCCCTGTTCCCGGGCTCGGGAGTGTGTCGCCGGTGTCCCGGGGGGGCGGCGCGGTGGGGGTGCGCAGGGTAAGGACGGCGAGGTCGTCACGTCCATCGGCGAGGTGGGCGTCGGCCAGGGTCCGGCACAGGTCTTCGAGGGGCAGATCTGCGTGGGCGGCGGCGACCTTGGCAAGGGCGGTGAGGCCGGCGTCCAGGGGGCGGTGGGGGTGCTCGACCAGGCCGTCCGTGAAGAGCACCAGGATGGCGTTGCCGGGCAGGGGGTGCTTGTGGTCGGGGCGGGGCACGTCGGGGTCGACGCCGAGGGGCAGGCCGGGGTCGGTGTGAAGGTAACGGGCTGTGCCGTCGGGGCCGATCAGGAGCGGTGGGGGATGTCCGGCGTTGCTCCAGTGGAGTGTCCAGCCGTCCTCGGCCGGTTCGATGCGGGCGAGGCAGGTGGTGGTGATCGGGTTGTCGGTGATCGCCTGGAGGGTGCGGTCGAGCTGCGTCAGGACGGCGCTGGGCGGGGTGCGGCGGTCGTAGAGGAGGGCGCGCAGCATGTTGCGGGTCTGGGCCATGGTGGCGGCGGACTTCAGGTCGTGTCCGGCGACGTCGCCGATGACCAGGGCGCAGGCGCCGTCGGGGAGCATCAGGGCGTCGTACCAGTCGCCGCCGACGTGGTCCGGGGCGGCGGCGGGCCGGTAGATCGCCGCGACGGAGAAGGGCGCCACATCGGGCAGGCTGGGAAGCAGGAGACGCTGGAAGTACTCGGCGTTGGCACGGACCTGCCGGTAGAGGCGGGCGTTCTCGATGGCGAGGCCGGCCGCACCGGCGAGCGCCACGAGGATGTCCTGATCGTGGTCGTCGAAGGGTTGCCCGTCGCGCCGCTCGCAAAGATAGAGGTTGCCGTAGACCCGTCCACGTCCGGTGAGTGCCACCCCGAGCAGTGTCCGCATCGGCGGGTGGCCCGGTGGGAAGCCCACCGCGTCCGGGTGAGCGCCGATGTCCGCGACACGCAGCGGTTCGGGGTGGTCGATGAGGTGTCCCAGGAGTCCGCGTCCGTGCGGAAGGGCGACCCCGCTCAGCGCTGCGACCTGCTGCTCGCTCAGCCCTACGGGGATGAACTCCTCCAGGTGGTCGCCGTCCTCGCTCAGCACCCCGAGTGCGCCGTAGCGGGCGTCGACCAGGCCCATCGCGGTGGTGATCACCCGGCGGAGCACGACCGGCAGGTCCAGCTCCCGGCCCACCGCGATCACCGCGTCCAGCAGGTCCTGGAAACGGCTCTGGGTGTGAGCCAGGTTCCGCAGACGTCCGACGATCTCGTCCATCTCGTCGTCGATTCGGTGGCTGCGGTCGGGAACATCCGCCCACCCGGATCCATCCTCCGGATCCACCCGGCCCACCTTCGATTCCTCTGCTGGACGACCGTACCTTCGACGCGTTGCGCAACCGGAAGCCGGACATCGGCGCGTCCTGCTTTCAACCGTAGGCGGGCCCGTCGCCGACGGCGACTGCGACGGGCGCCGCTGTTCCTCAGCTGTCGCGGCATCGCTCGGACGGCCTCCCGCCACGGTGTTGCCCACAGGGCTGGGACTTGGTTGGCCCCGGTGGGTGATCGGGAGGGGCTATGGCTTGGATGCCCTTCGCTCGGCCGCGTCGTCAGCGGTGCCACCGTCGTTGCTCTGCCATCCGGCGCCGGATGACGATCAGGCCGATCACCGCGACGGCGGTGGACACGGCGCACAGCACGGCGAGGCCCGCGTAGAACGCATCGCGAAGACGTGTGGGCCGACCACGACGTATCCGCTCATCACGGGTTCGGTCCGGGCATTGCTCAGCCCGGGGCAGCGGCGGCGTCGATACCGCGCGAGTGGCGCTTCCGGCGCGCGAGGCAGGGGCCGTGGCAATCCCCCGCGTTTCCTTCGTGATCGATCGGTGGCAGTCTGGTGACACGGAGTGTGTCCGGGGCTGCCGGACTGCGCTCCCGCCGGACGACGTGGCTCAAGGACGTGACTCAAGGCGGTGAAGGTGATCGATGAGCGGCACCCCGTACGCCACGTCCGAGTCCCGGCCTGCGCCCCGTTCGGCCGTCGGACCTGAGGGCGACTGGGGCAACCGGCCCGGGCGGCCCCCAGGATCCGGCCGGGAAAGCCCATGACGGTCTCCGCGCCCGCGCATTCGACCAGCTCCGTGGCCGGGGCAGTGTCCGCGGCCGCGCTGCCCGTCGCGGACGTGCTGCAGGAGTTTGGTGTGGCCGCCGACCGGGGCCTGCCCGGCGGGGAGGTCGCACGGCGACAGGCGCAGTTCGGCCCGAATGCGGTCGCCTCGCACCGGGCTCGGTTCCTTCCCGTGCTCTGGCACCAGCTGCGCTCTCCGCTGCTCGCTCTGCTGCTGATCGCCGCCGTCGCCTCCTACCTGGTCGGCGAACGCAGTGACGCCGTCATCATCGGTCTGATCGTGAGCGTGTCGGTCGGGCTCGGCTTCGTCAACGAGTACCGGGCGGAGAAGGCCGCCGAGGCCCTGCACTCCCGGATCCGCCACCGGACGGTGGTCATCCGCGACGGGCGCCCCGGCTCGGTGGACGTCACCGAGCTGGTCCCCGGCGACGTGGTCGAGCTGCGCCTGGGGGACATCGTCCCGGCCGACATACGACTGTTCGACGTCGCGGGCCTGGAGTGCGACGAGTCGGCCCTGACCGGCGAATCGCTGCCCGTCGACAAGCACACCGCCCCCGTACCTGCGGGAACGCCCCTGGCGGAGCTGTCCGGGTGTGCACTGATGGGCACTGTGGTAAGAGCCGGAAGCGGAAGCGGGATCGTGGTGGCCACCGGCGCCCGCACCGAGTTCGGCAGGATCACCGCCGGACTGAGCACGCACCTGCTCGACACCGAGTTCCAGGTCGGGCTGCGCCGCTTCTCCATGCTTCTGGTGTACGTCGCGGGCACGCTGACCGCGTCGATCTTCGTGATCAACGTGGTCCTGCACAAACCGATCATCGACGCACTGCTGTTCTCACTGGCGATCGCGGTCGGCATCACCCCGCAGCTGCTGCCTGCCGTCGTCTCCACCAGCCTCGCCGCCGGATCCCGGCGGATGAGCCGCCGCAAGGTGCTGGTCAAACGGCTGGTGTGCATCGAGGACCTCGGCGACGTCGACGTTCTGTTCACCGACAAGACCGGCACCCTCACGCAGGGCCGCATCCACTACATGCGCGCTGTGCCGGCCGGCGACAACACCCCTGACACGGTGCTGCGCTGGGGGCTGCTGTGCACCGAGAACACCACACCGGACGGGCAGCCCGTCGGCGGGAACCCCCTCGACCAAGCGCTGTGGCAGTCCCCGGCCGCCGTCGGTGAGCGGACCGCACCGGCGGGCTACACCCGGCTGGGGGTGCTCCCTTTCGACCACGAGCGCCGCATGGTCACCGTCCTCGTCCGCGACACGGCCGGCCAGGTGACCCTGGTGACCAAGGGGGCACCGGAGAGCGTCCTCGCCCGCTGCTCCGACGTGCCGGCCGCAGCCCACGACGCCCTGGCGGCCGAGTTCACCGCCGGCAACCGGGTCGTCGCCGTGGCCACCCGCCCCGCCGACAGCAGCGGCCCGCCGCAACCCGCGGACGAACGCGACCTGCGCCTCCTGGGACTGCTCGTGTTCCTGGACCCACCCAAACACGACGCCGCCGAAGCTCTGCGCCGGCTGGCCGACCTCGGCATCGCGGTGAAGGTCGTCACCGGCGACAACCCCACCGTCGCCGCCAAGATCTGCCGCGACCTGGGGCTGGCCGAGGGCGGCGCGCTGACCGGCACCGACCTCGACGCAATCGACGAGCCCCAACTCGCCGCAGCCATCGCACACACCACCGTCTTCGCCCGGGTGACCCCGGAGGACAAGGCCCGCATCGTGCACGCCCAACGGCACGGCGGCCGCGGGGTCGCCTTCCTCGGCGACGGCGTCAACGACGCACTCGCCCTGCACGCGGCCGACGTGGGAATCTCGGTCGACTCGGCCACCGACGTCGCCAAGGACGCCGCCGACGTCATCCTGCTGGCAAAGGACCTCAACGTACTCGCCGACGGCGTCGCCGAAGGGCGGAGGATCTTCGCCAACACCATCAAATACGTGCTGATGGGCACCTCCAGCAACTTCGGCAACATGGCCTCCGCCGCCGGCGCCTCGCTGTTCCTGCCCTTCCTGCCGATGCTTCCGTCCCAGATCCTGCTCAACAACCTGCTGTACGACACCAGCCAGCTGGCCATCCCCACCGACAACGTGGACGAGGAGCAGCTGCGCCGCCCCTCGCACTGGGACATCGGCTTCATCCGCCGCTTCATGCTCTACTTCGGGCCGTTCAGCTCGGTCTTCGACTTCCTCACCTTCGGGGTAATGCTCGGGGTCTTCCACTCCGGACCCGAGCAGTTCCGCTCCGGCTGGTTCGTCGAGTCCCTGGCCACCCAGACCCTGGTCATCTTCGCGATCCGCACCCGCCGCATCCCGTTCTTCCGCAGCCATCCCAGCCTGCCGCTCACCCTCGCTGCCCTCGGTGTCGTCACCGTCGGCACGCTCATCCCCGCCACGCCCGTGGCCGCCGCACTCGGCTTCCATCCCCTGCCGGGCGCGTTCTTCGCCGCACTCGTCGGCATGGTCGTCGGCTACCTCGCCCTGGTAGAGGTCGGCAAGCGGATCTTCTACGGCGCCGCGCCCGCCGTACCGGGTGCGCCCCGTTACAGCAGTCGCCGCCACCTGCGCCGCCGCGCCGCCTACTTCACCACCGCCAGACGCCGGCACAACCCGTCCTCCGCCGAACCATGACACGCGGCCCCCACCCCAGAAAAAGGCCGTTCCCCGCATCGCTGCGGGGAACGGCATTCCGGCCTGCCTAGACGTAGCGCCGACCAGGGCAGCAGAGTCTGAATCCACGCCCCCCGACCCCCATTCACCCTATGATCTTCCCGCCGAAAAGGCGGACATTTTTTTCGATCACGGGCCGCAGAGCCAGGGACCCTGCCTCAGTGATCTGCATATTCGCCTCCTCGCGATCGTCCTACCGGTAACTCCTACCGGCACCTTCCAGGATACTCCGCATTGCGAGAATTCGAGCCGCCGTACACATGAATCAGTATGTGAAAATTCCCCCGCGCCACGTTCGACCAGAATAGCCACCCGACATTTCTTGCGCCGCACCCCACAGCCACAGGAGCCATCCTGGCCGAGGTGTCGCCGGGTGAGAGCCGGTGCAATGGTGGGACAGGGCCCAACGCTTCCGCGCGTACTGGAACCTGTGGGGCGACCACCTGCCGCTGAAGATCCTCCTCTCCCCCTACCGTGCGATCGTCGCACCGCTGGTCAAATACATCGAATCGCTGGACCACCAGCGCCCGGGCCTCACCCTGACCGTCATCCTCCCGGAGATCGTCGTACGGCACTGGCGCCACCGCCTGCTGCGCAACCGGCTCGCGGCGAGGCTACGGAGAGCGCTGCGCTCCCTGCCGAGGGTGGTCGTCACGACCGTTCCGTTCCACGTGTAGGACAGCGACGGCACCGAGCAGCCCGACGTGTCCGACCGCGCACAGCGGCACATCCGTTCTGTCGGGCCACCGGGACGGTTCCTCGTCCCCCTGGAAAAGCCGACCCTCGGCAAGGGCGGGCGCAACGGATAGCTGGCCCCGGGCCGACCAGGGCACGGAGGTGGACACCAGACCCCTTGGGCGGGCATGACAGGGCTCCGATGGTGGACCCGGGAGCAAACGTGGACAATCAGGTCATGGCAGGCCTTGAGGCGAACCCCGGAACAGTGCATCTGGCCCATGGGGCGGGATACGTCAGCCCCGGCGTTGCGCTCGGCGAGTCGGTCGCGGGCATCATTCGTATCGACGAGCGCGGATGGGTGCACGTCACTCAGAAGGACGGATCTCGGGTGTCGTTCCCGCCGCATGCTGTGGAACGCATCAACTGGGGCGAGCCCGCTTCCCAGTAGGGGTCGCGGTGGCTGGTAGGGCAGGCGCCGGCCCAGGTCGCGAGAAGTATCTGCAGCTCGCGGACGACCTGGTAGAGGCTCAGGCCGGCCCCGGGTCTTTGGGGGCGGCGACCAGTCTGCGCGGGGTGCAGAAGGCGTGGGCGAGGGACACGAGGGTGACGTGGTGGTGCCGGCCGGTGAACGTGCGGCGCACGTTCGCCCCGTCGCACGCTGGGGCGCCCGTGCCGTGCCAGTGAGCAGCCGCGGGGCGCAGGGTTCAGCCACGGCCGCCGGCCCGCCACCACGAGCCGGCGGGGTGCCCCGGTGGGCGGGCCTGTCGGGGCGGGGCCGGGTTGTCGTGACTGGAGGGTGGCCGCTGTCACTGATGCCCCCCCGGGGCGGTCGCCCCGGGCCCGGATCCGCGGGCCGGCTCATCCGGCTTCTCCTTTCGGGGTCTGGTCGTCGACGATCTCCGCATCGACGACCTCGTCCTCATCGCCGCTCTGCGTCGGGCCGGTGCCGGCCGCGGCTTGCGAGCCGCCGGCCTGGGCGTAGAGGGCGGTGCCGATCTTCTGTGCGACGGTGGCCGCGCGCTCCATCGAGGTGCGGATGGCCGTGGTGTCCTCGCTCTTGAGCTTGTCCTTGAGATCCGCCAGGGCCCCGTTGACCTCGGACGTGACGTCTGAGGGGATCTTGTCCGGGTTGTCCTGGAGGAGCTTCTCGGTGGAGTAGACGAGGTGCTCGGCCTGGTTGCGGGTCTCGGCGGCCTCCTTGCGGCGACGGTCCTCCTCGGCGTGCTGCTCGGCCTCGCGCATCATGCGCTCGATGTCCTGCTTGGGCAGGGAGGAGCCGCCGGTGACGGTCATCCTCTGTTCCCGTCCGGTGCCGAGGTCCTTGGCTGCGACGTGCATGATGCCGTTGGCGTCGATGTCAAAGGTGACCTCGATCTGCGGCAGGCCGCGCGGCGCCGGCGGCAGACCGGTCAGCTCGAACATGCCGAGCTTCTTGTTGTACGCGGCGATCTCGCGCTCGCCCTGGAAGACCTGGATCTGCACGGACGGCTGGTTGTCCTCGGCCGTGGTGAAGACCTCGGAGCGCCGGGTGGGGATCGTGGTGTTGCGCTCGATCAGCTTGGTCATGATGCCGCCCTTGGTCTCGATGCCGAGAGACAGCGGGGTGACGTCCAGCAGCAGGACGTCCTTGACCTCGCCCTTGAGGACACCGGCCTGCAGGGAGGCACCGACGGCGACGACCTCGTCCGGGTTGACGCCCTTGTGCGGGTCCTTGCCGGTCAGCTCCTTCACCAGGCCGGTGACGGCCGGCATGCGGGTCGAGCCGCCGACGAGGATGACGTGGTCGATGTCGGACACCTTGATCCCGGCGTCCTTCACCGCCTGGTGGAACGGGGTCTTGCAGCGTTCCAGCAGGTCGGCGGTGAGCTGCTCGAACTGGGCGCGGGTGAGCTTCTCGTCCAGGTGCAGCGCGCCCTCGGCGGAGGCCGTGACGTACGGCAGGTTGATCGTCGTCTCGCTCGTCGAGGACAGCTCGATCTTGGCCTTCTCGGCAGCCTCGCGCAGCCGCTGCGCGGCCATCTTGTCCTTCGACAGGTCGATGCCGTAGCCGTTCCTGAACTGCTGGACGAGGTGGTCGACGATCTTCTGGTCCCAGTCGTCGCCGCCGAGGTGGGTGTCGCCGTTGGTGGCCTTCACCTCCACCACGCCCTCGCCGATCTCCAGCAGGGAGACGTCGAAGGTACCTCCGCCGAGGTCGAAGACCAGGATCGTCTGGTCACTCTCCTTGTCCAGCCCGTACGCGAGGGCCGCGGCGGTCGGCTCGTTGACGATGCGCAGCACCTTCAGGCCGGCGATCTCCCCGGCTTCCTTGGTGGCGGTGCGCTGGGAGTCGTTGAAGTAGGCGGGGACGGTGACGACGGCGTCGGTGACGTCCTCGCCGAGGTAGGCCTCGGCGTCGCGCTTGAGCTTCTGCAGTACACGGGCGGAGATCTCCTGCGCCGTGTACCGCTTTCCATCGACGTCGCCGGCGTCGGGGAAGCGCCAGTGCGGGTCGCCCACGTGCCGCTTGACGGAGCGGGCGGTGCGGTCCACGTTCGTGACGGCCTGGCGCTTGGCGATTTCGCCGACCAGCACGTCGCCGCCCTTGGCGAAGGCCACGACTGACGGGGTGGTGCGCGCCCCTTCCGCATTGGGGATGACGGTGGGCTCGCCCCCCTCCAGGACACAGACGACGGAGTTCGTGGTGCCCAGATCGATGCCGACGGAGCGAGCCATCGCGGGGGCCTCCTCCCGCACGAGCGGATTCCTTGAGCCAACCCCTCTGCCTCACTCGTAAGACGTGAATTGCCCGGTGTCAAGGGCTTGCGGGAGTCCGGCGGCCGCCGCCGCCGGACCACCGCGGTACGCGATTGCCCTGCCCGGTGCTCCCGGCACCCACGCGCCGCCCGAGACGGTCTTCGTGCATTTGACCGCCGACCTCGGCCCGAACGGGAGCCGGTGTACGCGGACGTCTCGGAGTGTGTGCGCGTACAGGTGGCCGCCGGCGGGATCGCGCGGACATCATCACGCGGGGCGACCGCGATCACTTCAGCCTGCTCGTCGTCCCCCCGCGGGCGAGCCGGGGTGCGGCCCTGGCCGCGTGGCCCGCGCGGTCGAGGCCGGCGGAACCGACTCGGCACGGCCGCCACCGGCATCGGTCCCGAGCCACCGGCCGAAGCGTCCTGAGGGACGGCCTCGTGGGCCGGGCTCCTCGGGCAGACAGGAAAGGCGGGACGCAGAGATGTCCGTCTACGTGAAGCTCTCGGCCGACGCCCGGGCGCCGGCGGAGCCGTCGAAGGGGCCGCTGGACCTGCAGTACGAGGACGTCACGGACAATGGCGTCACCTTCGAGTACGACCTGCACCCGAGCGGCGCGCTGCGCGTCCCGCGGGTCTTCGGGGACACGCCGCACCGCATCGAGGCGTGCTTCAGCCCGGGGGCGTGGCTCCAGGTCGTGGGCACCTACCTGCGAAGCGGCTCCGAGTACTGACGGCGGTCCGCTCCGGGCGAAAGCGCCGTCGGAGGGAGCGGCGGCCGACGGCAGGGTATCCGGTGCCGGCATGCGAAGTGCCTTGGGTGATATTCAGGTAATGGATGGCGTCCAGGTAGTCCTGAGTGCTGGGCTGGGTCCGCTCCCCCGTGTCCAAGCGGACCGCTCAGCCGAGCAGGAGTTCTGCCGCCGGGGTGTGGTTCCCGGTCGCCGAGGCGCCGGCCATCGCCGAGGCGGCCGTCGCCGGGTTGGTGCCGGGCGGTACCACCAGCAACAGGAAGTGGTCCTGGAACCCCCGGGTGACGCTGATCGTCGCGTCGCTGCCGGCGAACCAGTTGATCCTGATCGTCAGGCCGTTCGCCGCGAGGGACCGTGGTACACCGTCCCAGGCCGTAGTGTCGAGGCCGACCCGGACGATGCGTCCGAAGTGGGCGCCGAGCGCGGTGATCAGGTCCGGCAGTTCGGCGAGGACGTGGTTCGAGCGGGGCCACCAGGCCCCGTCGAAGATCCCGTCCCGCGACATTGTCGGCTCCAGTTCCAGGCGGGGCAGCAGCGGAGTGCCGGGCACCGGCCACGGCCGGGAAGAGGAAGGGGTGGGGAAAGAATTCGGCATCATGCGAAGCCGCCCGTCCGGTCCGGAAAGGGACCAATCACGACCCAGGGCGACGTCGGCGCTGATGCCGGTGTGCGGAATGTCCTCGGTTGTCTCTCAACAGTACTCCGCTGCGGTCTCCCCTGGGCCGCCCGCCACGGGAGTAGGCTCGAAGAGATCCAAGGGCATCCCGCATTCCGGTACCCGTTCCGGCTTCGTTCTGGGTGAAGGACAGCCCGGCAGCCCCGAGCCGGCAGCCGGAGACGGGAACGGTGGACACCGTGACCACTCACTCCCCGCAGTCGGCACGGCCCGGCCACGGCCTCACGGTCGCCGACGCCATGGAACCCTGCGACTACCAGACAGCCGACGACAGCACCGTCGACCAGGCCAACGACATCTTCCGCGACGCCGACATCGAGTACCGGCCCGTCCGCGACCACGACGGCCGGTGCGAGGGGCTGGTCACCCGCGCCGGACTCCACCCGTTCCTGGCCCGCTCCTGGTACACCGAGCTGACCACGATCAGCGCCACCTCGCACCAGCGCGGCCCGTTCGCCTGGCCCACCATGGGCCTGGCCCTGGCCGCGATCGCGATGCGGATCGAGCACCTGGCGGTCTGGCCCGTCGTCGACGAGGACGGCCACATCCTCGGCGTGCTCACCGCGGCCCGCGCCACCGGCCTTTGCTCACCGTCGCACCGACTCCGTGAAGCCGTCGGTGCTCCCCGCTGCTCGGCGAGAACCGGCCGGACCGACGAGACCAGGGCACGACGAAGGACCCGACCGCTCAGCAGTCGGGTCCTTCGTTATGGCTGATCAGCCGTGGCGGAGGTACGAGATTCAACTTCGAGTCACGGTACCGGATCAGGCGGGTGAAGTCGGCAGCGCGGTCGCCGAGTTGCCGGAGCAGCTGGCGAGCCTGCTGGGTGGCTCGGGCGGCGGTGTACGCCAGATGCGCGATCGGGCCGTGAGCGGGGGCGAAGCGGGGTTCACTGTTGCGAGCCTGTCCACCGTCTGCGAAACGGATTCGTGCCTGTACCCGACCGGTCGGTACCGATACCTGCTCGGCCGCGACGGCCCGGAGGCGTTCGAGCGGAGGTGGAAGGGACAGGCGGCTGGTAGCCGGACTCGTCAGGTGCCTCTCACGCGCCTCTCACGGATTGGGCGTCACGAGGTGTCATTGGGCGTCATACGTGGTGGACGAGGTGGGCCCTGACCTGCGGGTTCTCGTCGAGTCACTGGCGCAGGTACTCGGCGGTCTTCTGCCGCGGGTCGGTGACGAAGCCCAGGGCGAGGCCTTGGTTGAACTGTCGTAGTGCGGTGCGGGCGTGGATCTCGTTGGTGAAGCCGCTGCGGGTCCGCCCGCCGCCAGGACAAGTTGGTCGCGGGCGGCAGTGCAACGCACGCGGACCCGCCATCGACCGAGCCACCTACAAGGCCACCATCAGCATCAACATGCTTACGGTCGGTCAACCCTCGACGCCGCAGGGCCTGCATGTTTCCGTCCGGCAGCCGCTCGGCCATCGGCTGGGTCGACTTGCGCCGCCCGTCCAGCATCAGCCCGCGCAGATAGCAATCCCCCTGCCGTCGCTGGTCCTTGCGGGCCAGCGACGCGAACCCCTCGGCGACGAACGTGCGGTTCGGGCGCGATCGGCTCTTGCCGGGCATCGACTGTTGGCCGCTCCGCCGTCGCGGCGGATCGGCCTGCGGCGCTTGAGCGCCGGGCGGTCCCTTGCCGGGAAGGGGCCGCCCGGCGGAGGCTCAGGCCGCGGGGCCGGCGGGCGCGTGCAGGACCTCGGCCAGCACCTTGGGCAGCTCGTCGGCGGAGTCGGCGGTCCGGGCGCGCCAGGCCACGTGTCCGTCCGGGCGGACCAGGACGCCGCCGTCGGCGTCGACCTCGCGCAGCCGCTCCCACGCCCCGTACGGGTCGCGCAGGCCCTGGGCGGAGCCGATCGTGCGGACCGTCACGGATGCGGGGCCGCCGTCAGGGCCGTCGGACCCGTGCTGGTCGCTTTCGACTCCGAGCGTCGGGCAGGACAGCCCGACAACGGCGACCGGGTCGTGCTCACAACTCGTCTGCGGCACTGTGTACTCGGCTTTCCTCGTGGTCTTGATCTGCTGGCCGGTCCGCCGGAACGGACGGCTACGGGGAGGCGCGGCTTCGTCGGCAGCGGTGCGCGTTCCTTTCCGTCGAGTCCCCGCATCCCTGCGGTCGCCGTGCGGGTGAGATGGCTGCCGACGCTTCATCTCGATCTACCCGCTCGGCGATTGAGAGCCTGCCAGGATGATCTTGGCAGCGACTTGGAGTCGACTTGGAGGAGTCCTGGAGCGCGTGCGCAACCCCTGCCGTGAGCATGAATTCCCGTGAGGTGATCATGCGCATGTCATTGCAGAAATGAAAAGCGGGCCCGGTGGCGACGGCCATGTTGCCGTCGCCACCGGGCTGTTGACGGGAACCTATCGCTGTGGCGTGCTCATGCGCAGCCCGCGATGGGGTCGCCGCGCAGGATCGAACCGAACAGCTCCTGCAACTCGGCGCCCGGGTCCACGCCGTACTCCTCCGCCAGGGTTCGTCGGGTTCGGTGGTACGCGTCGATCGCATCGGCCCGCCGGCCGGACCAGTACAGGGCCTTCATCAGCAGCCAGCTGAACCGTTCTCGGGTAGGGAACCGCAAAGTGAGCGCGGGTAGTTCGGCGGCGGCAACCGAGAAGTCACGCGCCTCGGACAGCTTGGCCTCCCACAGGCCATCCTGCGGAGAAGTCGGGGCATTCCGGGCTGCGGCCTGGGTCACGCGTGGGGTTCCCCTCTTTCGCGAGTCGTCGAAGCATCCAGCCGCAGCGCGACGCCTTCGTCCTGGGCGTAGGCGCAGACGTCCGCGAGAGTCCGCAGCCGGACCCCGGGCGACTCGTCAGGTACCGGGCGGGAGTTCGCCGGAGCCGCGGACGATGAGGCGGGTGGGGACGGTAACGGTCCGGGCCCGGGTACGGTCACCGTCGAGGCGGGCGAGGGCGAGTTCGGCCGCGGCGGCGCCGATGGCGGCCGGGTCCTGGGCGACGGCGGTGATGGCGGGCTCCAGCACCTCAGCGAACGGCAGGTCGTCGAAGGAGACGAGGGCGATGTCGCGTCGGCCGGCGCGGGCCAGGCCGAGTACGGTGCCCATGGCCGAGAGGTTGTTGGCGGCGAGGATCGCGGTTGGCGGTTCCGCCCGGCGCAGCAGTCTGACGGTGGCCTCGGCGGCCTCGGCCTGGGTGTGGCCGTCCACTACCAGCGAGCGGTCGTAGGGCAGGCCGGCGGCCTCGAGCGCCTCTCGATAGCCAGCCAGACGCTCCCGGCGGGTGAACAGGCCCACCGGCCGGTCGCCGATGAAGGCGATCCGCCGGTGCCTGCCGGCGATCAGGTGGGCGGTGCCCTCACGGCCCCCGGCCCGGTTGGAGCTGACGACGCAGTCGGCGGTCAGGCCTGCGCCGGGCCGGTCGAGGAAGACCACCGGCATCCCGCTACTACGGGCCGTCCGCAGGTGGGCGTGGTCGGCCCGGGCCGTGGGTGCCACCATCAGGGCGCTGACCCGGCGGGCCAGGAAGGTGGTGATCAGCGCCCGTTCCCGGTCGGGGTCGTCGGCGCTGGAGCCCATCAGCAGGGTCAGTCCGCGTTCGCGGATCGCGTCCTCTATTCCCCGGGCGACGGTGCCGAAGAACGGGTTGCCCATATCGGGGATGATCAGTCCGACGGTGGTGTCCGGGCCGCCGGTGCGTATGTTGCGGGCCATCAGGTTCGGCTGGAAGCCCAGCCTCTCGACCGCCGCCAGGACCTTCTCGCGGGTCTGCGCCGAGGTCGGGCCGTCGCCGTTGAGTACTCGGGAGACGGTCTTGGCGCTGACGCCGACCTCCTGAGCCACATCGTGCAGCGTCGTACGACGGGGCGCGGCCATGTACCCACCTTCGCCAGGCGGCGGCCCCGGTCTCGCGCGCGGGGCCACTGCGGAGGACTGTCTTCTCAGTTGGTGCCGATCCCGGCGGCCTTGGCGGCCTCGGCATCCGCGACAACGGTACCGCCACCGTCCTCGTCGACCGTGAGTGCGCCGGTCATGATGGCGACCACCTCCGACATCGAGTAGTCGCCGGGCTTGATCAGGGCTGCGCGCCGGCCCATCCGGTGCACGTGGATCCGGTCGGCGATCTCGAAGACGTGGGGCATGTTGTGGCTGATGAGCACAACCGGGAGGCCCTTGTCGCGGACCCGGCGGATCAGGTCGAGCACCTGTCCGGACTCCTTGACGCCGAGGGCGGCCGTGGGCTCGTCCATCACCACCACGCTGCGGGCCCAGGCGACGGCGCGGGCCACGGCCACTGCCTGGCGCTGGCCGCCGGAGAGCGTCTCCACCGGCTGGGTGAGCGAGCGCAGGCCGATCTTGAGGTCGGCCATGTGCTCGGCCGCCTCCTCGCGCATCCGTTTCTTGTCGAGCATGCGCAGCACGCTGCCGAGCGGGCCGGGCCGACGCAGTTCGCGGCCGAGGAACATGTTGGAGGCGATGTCCATCGAGGCGGCGACCGCGAGGTCCTGGTAGACCGTCTCGATGCCGTGGCATCGGGCGTCCTGCGGGCCGTTGAAGCGGATGACCTCGCCGTTCAGGCGGATCTCCCCCTCGTCGGGGGTGACGGCTCCGGTGAGGGCCTTGATGAGGCTGGACTTGCCGGCGCCGTTGTCGCCGATGACGGCGAGGACTTCTCCGGGCAGGAGGTCGAAGTCGGCGCCGTCGATGGCGGTGACGTGGCCGTAGCGCTTGACCAGGCCGCGGGCCTGCAGGACGGGCGTGGGGGTCTGGGTGCTCATCAGCGGGTCCTCTTCCGGGAGATCTGGTCGACGGTGACGGCGAGGATGACCAGGACGCCGGTGATCAGCGTCTGGTAGATGGACGCGACGCCCATCAGCTGCAGGCCGTTGCGGAACACACCGACGATGAGGGCGCCGATCAGGGAGCCGAGCACGCTGCCGCGGCCGCCGAAGAGGCTGGTGCCGCCGAGTACCACGGCGGTGATGCTGTCGAGGTTGTCCGTCTGCCCGGCCTGCGGGTCGCCGACACCGGTGCGGGAGACCAGGAGCAGCGCGGCGATGCCGTAGACCACTCCGGCTAGCGCGTACAGGCCGATGGTGAGGCGGCCGATGCGGACGCCGTTGAGCCGGGCGGCCTCGGAGCTGTTGCCGAGTGCGTACACGTGCCGGCCCCAGGAGGTGCTGCTCAACAGGTGGGCGAAGACGGCGAACAGTGCGAGGGCGACGAGCGAGCCGTAGGTGACGTCGGTGCCGCCGAGCGGGAAGGTGTTGCCGAGGAAGGTCAGCTGGCTCGGCAGGTCGGCGACGGTCTGCTCCTTGGAGTAGATGTGGGTGAGCGCGAAGGCGACGTTCAGCATGCCAAGGGTGACGATGAACGGCGGTAGCGGGATCAGCTTCACCAGCAGACCGTTGACCAGTCCGAAGCCCGCGCACACCGCGAGCCCGAGCGCGATGGCGACCAGCGGCGGCACCGTGCCCTCCGCAGCCATCTTGGCGATCATGATCGATCCGAAGGCCATCACCGCCCCGCAGGACAGGTCGATGCCTGCGGTCAGGATGATCAGCGTCTGGCCGATGGCCAGGGTGCCGACCACCATCACCTGCTGGATGATCAGCGAGAAGTTCCCGCCGGAGAGGAACTGGTCCGTCGCCAGGGAGAAGAAGGCGCACGCCAGAACGAGCGCGGCGAGCGGGCCCGCGGTCGGCGCGGTCATGATCCGGCGAGCGAGCGTCGGCCCGGTGAGATCCGCGTACGGGGCGGTGGATGTGGTCATGAGGAGGTCCTTGCCGGTGAAGCGGGTCGAAGCGTCGAGCGGACGGCGTCGCGACGGCGCTGGGGAAGCGGCCCGGGCCGGGTCAGGGCTGGGAGGTCAGCCCGGGCCGCTGCTTCGGAGCGGGGAGGGTCAGCCCCAGCAGTTGGTAAGGCCGAAGCCGGTGTCCTTGGAGTCCACACCGGTCTGCGGCGTGTCCGAGATCAGGGTGACGCCGGTGTCGGTGTAACCCGAGGCCTTGGTACCGGTCTTGGCGAAGTCGGCGACCGCCTTGACGCCCTTCTCGGCCATCAGCATCGGGTACTGCTGCGACGTCGCCGCGATCTTCCCGTCCTTGACTGCCTGGGTGCCGGTGCAGCCGCCGTCCACCGAGACGATCAGCACGTCCTTCTCCCGGCCCTTGGCCTTCAGCGCCGTGTACGCACCGAGCGCGGCGGGCTCGTTGATCGTGTAGACGAGGTTGATGTCGGGCGCCTTCTGCAGGCAGTTCTCCATCGCGGTCTGGCCCTTGGCCTGGTCGCCGCCGGTGTCCTGCGAGCAGACGATGGACGGGTCGCCGGCGGCGACGCCGAAGCCCGCCAGGAAGCCGTCGTGGCGCAGCTGGCCGACGGCGACGCCGGGGGCGAGATCGAGGGTGGCGATCTTCGCGGGCTTGCCGGCCATCGCGGCCTTGGCGTACTGGCCGATCAGCTCACCAGCCTTCTTGTTGTCGGTGGCGAACAGGGCGTCCGTGCCGTCCTGCGGGTCGGTCGGGCTGTCCAGGGCGATCACCAGCACACCCTTGTCCCGGGCCTTCTTGATGGCCGGCAGGATCGCCTTGGAGTCGCTGGGCGTGATCAGGATGCCCTTGACGCCCGAGGCCACCATGTTCTCGATCGCGGCGATCTGGCCGGCGTTGTCGCCGTCGAACTTGCCTGCCGCCGTGGTCAGCGTGACGCCGTCCTCCTGCGCGGCCTTCTGCGCGCCTTCCTTCATCTTGACGAAGAACGGATTGGTGTCGGTCTTGGTGATCAGCCCGACCTTGACCGTACCTCCGGAGGAACCGGCAGCGGTGGAGCCCTTCGAGCCCGAGCCGCAGGCGGTCAGCGTGAGCGCCATGGCGCCGACGAGGACGGTGGCGGCGGCTCTGAACAGGGTGGGGCGGGGAGTGCGGAACATCGTGGCTCCTAGAAGGTACGGCTCAGGCGGGGTCAGGGCTGGGGTCAGCGGCTACCAGCACTGTCATCGTTGACTTATGTCAGCGTTGACATCCGCTTGACGAGGATGATGAAGTCTGCGAGACCCGGGTCACAAGCCCCGCAGCCGTAACGACTGGGTAACGCGACCGCAATAACCCGTACTGATCTGCGGAAACACTCCGCAGTCCACAGACCGGACCTGAGGCCGTTTCAGGCCCCGGACTCCAGCCCTACCTGATCCCGAAAGGCGGACCGATGGTCCAGCGCCCGATCGCCGTCCTCGGCGAGTGCGTCGCCGACGCCTTCGCCGACACCAGCCGGCCACGCCCCGGCGAGCTCGCCCTGCGCGTGATGCCAGGCGGCGGACCGGCCAACACCGCGGTGGCGCTCGCCCGGCTCGGTACCACCACCCGCTTCCTCGGCCGGATCTCCGCCGACCCCTTCGGCGACCTCTTCCGGACCCACCTGGCCTCCTCCGGCGTCGACCTCACCGGCGTCGTCGCGGCGCCCGAGCCCAGCACGATGGCCATCGCGACGTTCGACGCGCAGGGCCAGGCCCGCTACTCCTTCCACGCCCAGGCCACCGCCGACTGGCAGTGGACCGACGCCGAGCTCGCCGCCGCCCACAGCGAGGACGCAGCCTGTCTCCACACCGGCTCCCTCGCCCTGGTCCGAGAGCCCGGCGGCGAGCGGATCGAGCACCTGCTCGCACAAGCACGGGCCGACGCAACCATCTGCATCGACCCCAACGTCCGCCCGCTACTGGTCGATCCACGCATCTACCGGACCCGCCTCGCGCACTGGTGCACGCTGACCGACATCCTGCGCCTCAGCTCGGACGACCTGGAACTGCTCATGCCGGGTGTGACACCCGAGCACGCCTGCGACACCTGGCACCTGGCCGGGGTACGGCTGGTGGTGATCACCCTGGGCGCCCGGGGCGCGGTGGCGTCCCTGGACGGCGTCCGGGTACACGTTCCCGCACCGCCGGTCGAGGTCGTGGACACCATCGGCGCCGGCGACTCGTTCACCGCCGGCCTGCTCCACCGCCTGTCCCTCGCCGGCCGGCTGGGCGGACGGCTGGACGGCCTGACCACCGACGAGGTCTCCGACGCCTGCCACTACGCCGCCCGCGTCGCCGCCCTCACCTGCTCTGCCGCCGGTCCCAACCCACCGTGGGCACACCAACTGGACGCGGGGCCCGCAGTCGCCACCCACTAACGGCGGCCGGTCGAGCCGCCGGCTGCCGCGCGGCGGGACCGTGGGACACGGACTCGAACACCGACTGTACGTCCGTCGGCGGAGCTCGCCCGAGGTCGGCACGACCCGGAACAGCCCCACAGCGGGACCGCCAACTCGTTGGTCCATAGCGGAGTTGGCATTGATCAGCGATCACCCGGCCAAGCCGCCTCACCCTCTCAGCCGTCAAGGCAGCGGCTGGCGCGCCTCTCGGAAACCCGCGCCGAGTCTCCTGCGCCGGCTCGGACCGCAGCCTGCCACCCTGGTCGCGGCAGCCGCACCGGTGGTAGACGTGTCCGGTGTGGGCTGCGGAGCGCACATGGTGATCACTTCCAACGCGGGTCGTGCGAACAGCCATGCTCATGGTCTCCCGACCGGCGTCAGCAGACGGTGAACCCCCGCGCTCACTCCGTACCCACAAGCAGGCGGAATGGTGTCCTGGCCTGCTGCGTGCCCTTGCCGTGGCGACAAGTGTTTCTACGACCCCTGATGGCGTTCTACCGCGCCGTTGGGTGGTCGAACGTAGCTTCTCCCGTCTGATCCGGGCCCGTCGCCTGGCCCGGGACTACGAGACCCGGATCGATAGAGCCGAGGCGATGGCCTGGTGGGCCGCGACCCCCGCCACCCGGCGACTGGCCCGCCCCGGCCTTGGCTTGAAGAGCCCCGGCCGCTCCTCGCTCAACCACCCACGCTCCACCAGCCGCTTGGAGCGGACCCGAGCGGCCTGCTCCCGCGCACCACTGGTCGGCCAGCCGAGATGATCGCGCATCTGCCGGCCCGCACGCCGCCCCCGCCGCCAGCCGTGTCGCCCTCGACCAGCGCCACGATCGCGGCGCAGTCACCCGGCAGCACCGTAGCCCAACCCCTGTTGGCGGTGACGTTGGTTAACCGCTGTTGGTGGGCTTGGCGAGGGTGGTAGTGCGTTCGACATGGCTTTCCGGGGCCCTGACCTGCGGCTCGCGGTGCGGACCCGCCTGGGCGGCTGCCTCACCCGATCGAGGTGGGCCCGTCGTCGCTGGGCCGCGGTCGGCATCGGAGCTGGTAGGCGGTCTTCTCGGACCCGCCGGGCCGCTCGGGGGTGACCTGGATCGGTGAGGTCAGGCGAACGGCCACGGCGGGTCGGCGTCGGGGTGGGGGAGCCAGTGGACGGTGCCGGTGCCGAGGGCGACGGTGGCGCGGACGCACATCGGGCCGCCGGCCCGGCGGGAGAGCAGGGAAAGTTCGTCGACGCGGGCGGTGGTGCTGCCGAGGCGGGCGGCGAGGTCGGGGGCGAGGTGCCGGGGGTCGCGGGTGCGGCCGAGCGAGAGGTGCGGGGTGAAGCGGTCGCCGTGGGTCCGGCAGTGCGGGAAGCGGGCGGAGAAGGCGCGGTGGAGGCGTACCCAGGGGCCGGTACCGGTGGCGGCGGGGTCGAGCCAGACGGTGGAGTCGTGCCGGTGGCGGAAGCTGTGGACGCCCGACAGCCGCGCCGCGAACGGCCGGATCTCGGCGGCCGCCTCGGCGAGCAGGGGTGCGGCGGCCGGGAACGCGTCCTCCGGGACGAAGCCGAAGAGCACGTTGACGTGCGGCGGCCAGCGGCGGATCTGCCGGTCGTGGACCTCGCGGACCGCCTGGATCGCGGGCCACAGTTCGGCGGGCGGGAGCCAGGCCACGGCGGTGCGGGCCGTCGGCGGGAGATCGAGCACGCCGGCACCGGTGGCGGTGGGACGGGCGACGGGCGACGGGTAGCTGTCCACCTCTCCATCGTGCCCGCCTGCAGGCCGCCTCGCGTGGCGCGTCGGATCGGTGCGAGGGGTGAGACGGTCCGGCCAGGGGGCCTGATGGTTCGGTCGGGGGTAGCGACGCCCAGTCGCGGGTACGCGCCCGGACAGGGCTGCTTCAGCGTTCACAAGGCCCCGCGCATCATTGAGCTGGATGCGCGGGGCCGACCGGCGGATTAGAAGCCGGCCCAGAGGCCGTTGCCGGGGAGCATCTGGGTGCCGCCGCTGACGTGGCCGGCGCCGTCGCCGGGGTAGAACTTGAGGTTGTTGTTGGCGTCGATGCCGGCGATGCCGAGCTTGCCGG
>NZ_JPRF03000019.1 GCF_001188955.3 Kitasatospora aureofaciens
TGCGGCCGCCGGTGCCGAGGGTGCCGCCCCGGCGGTGCGGGCGGACCGGCCGCGGCGGACGCGGTCGGTGTCGGAGGGGTCGGCGAGCCAGGGGGCCGCCGAGGCTCCGGACACTCCGGCCACTTCTGAAGCCCCGGCCGCTGAAGGCGCTCCCGCAGCCCCGGCCGCTCCTGCCGCCGAGGGTGTCCCGGCGGTCCGGGCGGACCGGCCGCGGCGGACACGGTCGGTGTCCGAGGGCTCGGTCAGCCAGACAGCCGATGAAGCTCCTGCGGCTCCTGCGGCTCCTGCGCGGCCCCGGTCCTCCGACGCGCCCTGGCACAACCCGGTGCCGGCCCGCGACGAGAAGCCCTCGGGTGAGGAACCGGACGGGGCGGCGGAGAAGGACGAGAACTCGGCCGGAGCGGCCGACCAGGACGGAGACGGCACGTGAACCTGCTCGACACGGTGCTCCGCTGCGTCGCCACCCTCGTCGTCTTCCTGGTCTTTCCGCTGGTCATCGGCCAGACCGAGCACAAGGTCATGGCGCACATGCAGGGCCGGCTCGGCCCGATGTACGCGGGCGGCTTCCACGGCTGGGCGCAGCTCGTCGCCGACGGCGTGAAGTTCGCGCAGAAGGAGGACATCGTCCCCGCCGGGGCGGACCGCCGGATCTTCCAGCTGGCGCCCGCCGTCTCGCTGCTGCCGTACCTGTTCGTGCTGCTGGCGATCCCGGTCGGCCCGGACGGCTTCGTCGGCCAGGCGATCGACGCCGGACTGTTCTTCGTGCTGGCCGTGATGGGCGTCGGCGTGATCGGCAAGCTGATGGCCGGCTGGGCCTCGGCGAACAAGTTCTCGCTGCTCGGCGGTCTGCGCACGGCCGCGCAGCTGATGTCCTACGAGCTGCCGATGGTGCTCGCCGCGGCCTCGGTGGCGATGGCCGCGGGCACCCTGTCGCTGCCCGGGATCCTGGACGCCTGGCACTGGTACTGGCTGCCCTGGCAGATCATCGGCGCCTTCGTGTTCTTCACGGCCGGCCTGGCCGAGCTCCAGCGGCCGCCGTTCGACATGCCGGTCGCCGACTCGGAGATCATCTTCGGCGCGTACACCGAGTACACCGGTCTGCGCTTCGCGCTGTTCCTGCTGTCCGAGTACGTGGGCATCCTGGTGGTGTCGGCGCTGACGGCGGTGCTCTTCCTCGGCGGCTGGCACGGGCCGATGGCCGACCAGCTCGGCTGGCTGTGGATGCTCCTCAAGACCTTCGCACTGGCCTTCGTGGTCATCTGGCTGCGGGTCACCTACCCGCGCCTGCGCGAGGACCAGCTGATGCGCTTCGCGTGGGTGGGGCTGATCCCGCTCGCACTCGTCCAGCTGGCCCTCACCGGCATCATCAAGGTGGCGATCTCATGAGTTTTCCCGGTGTCGGTCTGGCCAAGGGGCTGGCCGTGACGCTGCGGACGATGACGAAGAAGAGCGTCACCGCGCAGTACCCCGACGTGCAGCCGGTGCTGCCGCCGCGTTCGCGCGGCGTCATCGCGCTGCTGGAGGAGAACTGCACGGTGTGCATGCTCTGCGCGCGCGAGTGCCCGGACTGGTGCATCTACATCGACTCCCACAAGGAGACGCTGCCGGCCGCCGAGCCGAACGCGCGGGCCCGCACCCGCAACGTGCTGGACCGGTTCGCCATCGACTTCTCGCTCTGCATGTACTGCGGGATCTGCATCGAGGTGTGCCCCTTCGACGCGCTGTTCTGGTCGCCGGAGTTCGAGTACGCGGAGACCGACATCCACGAGCTGACCCACGAGCGGGAGAAGCTCCGGGAGTGGATGTGGACCGTCCCGGCGCCGCCGGCGCTGGACCCGGCGGCCGAGGAGCCCAAGGAGATCGCCACCGCGCGCAAGGCGGCGGACAAGCTGGCGGCTGCGGCTGCGGCTGCGGCCGACGCCGAGGAGAAGGGTGACGACGCATGACGGGCGCTGCCACGCTCCTCGCGGCGACCGGTTCGTTGGAGCCGGCCGCCCGTTCGTTCCTGTCCCCGACCGGCCAGGAGATCGTCTTCCTGCTGGTCGGCATCGCGGTGCTCGGCTCGGCGGTGGCCTCCGTCACCACCAAGCAACTGGTGCACGCCGCGCTCTGGCTGGTGGTCGCGCTCGGCGGGCTTGCGGTGGAGTTCCTGCTGCTCACGGCCGAGTTCATCGCCTGGGTGCAGGTGCTGATCTACCTGGGCTCGGTGATCGTCCTGGTGCTGTTCGGGCTGATGCTCACCAAGGCGCCGATCGGGCGCTCCCCGGACGCCGACTCCAAGAACCGCTGGGTCGCCCTGGTCGTCGCGCTGGCCTCGGCCGGGACGCTGGTGACGCTGGTCGTCGATGCCTTCCGGACCTCCTGGATCGACCTCGGCGCGGGCGGCGGCTCGGCCGCCGTCACCGGGGCCAGTCTGTTCCGGAACTGGGTGCTGCCTTTCGAGGCGCTGTCCGTGCTGCTGCTGGCGGCGCTGGTCGGCGCGATCGTGCTGTCTCGCGGGGCCAAGCGCCGGGTGCCCGCGCCGCGGGCGGGCAGGCTGCGGGCCGGACGGCCGGTCGGGTCGAACGGGACCGTCGCCGCGACCGCGCCGCGCACCGCCCCGGAGGCCGCCGCGCCCTCCGCGCCGTCCACGCCGTCCGTGACGGAGGAGAGCTGATGCACCTCGCCTACCCCGTCGTCCTCTCCGCGCTGCTGTTCAGCGTCGGCGTGTACGGCGTCCTCGCCCGGCGCAACGCCGTCCTGGTGCTGATGTCCGTCGAGCTGATGCTCAACGCCGTCAACCTCAACCTGGTCGCCTTCGACGCCTGGCTGCGCGACTCGCTGCACGCCGGGCAGGCGCTCACCCTGTTCACCATCACCGTCGCCGCCGCCGAGATCGGGCTGGGGCTCGCCATCGTCCTGCTGCTGTTCCGGGCCCGGGGCACCGCGGACATCGACCGGGCCACCGCGCTCGGCGACCCGGCCGAGCCGTACGCCTCCGTCGAGGAGGAGCCGGCCGCAGCCGAGGCACTGAAGGGCCGGGCCACCGCATGAACCTCGCCCTGCCCGCCCTCGTCCCCGCGCTGCCCGCCCTGGGCGCCGCCGCGACCCTGGCCGCCGGCAAGAAGGCGCCCGGGCTGGCCCGGCCGCTGGCGATCGTCCCGGTCGCCGTCTCGGCAGTGCTCGCCCTGGTGGTCGCCCTCCAGCTGGGCACCGGTCAGACCCTGGACGCGGCCACCCGGCTCACCCCGACCGGCGGCCCGGACATCTCGCTGGCCGTCCACCTGGACGGCTTCAGCTCGCTGATCTCCGTCCTGGTCGGTGTGGTCGCCACCTGCGTCCAGGTCTACTCGACCGCGTACCTGAAGGCGGACCCGCGCTACCCCTCGTACGCGGCGCTGGTCTCGCTGTTCACCGCGGCGATGTTCCTGGTGGTCTTCTCGGGCGACCTGATCGTGCTGCTGGTCGGCTGGGAGGTCATGGGCGTCTGCTCGTACTTCCTGATCGGCCACCACTGGGAGACCGCGGACGCCCGCTCGGCCTCGCTCAAGGCCTTCCTGGTCACCAAGCTCGGTGACGTGCCGTTCCTGTTCGGGATCTTCCTGCTCGGCGCGGACGTCCACAGCTTCCGCATCCCGGACGTGCTGGCGGCCGCGGGCGAGGGCAGGCTCGGCCACCCGACGCTGATCGCGCTGCTGCTGCTCGCCGGCGTGGCCGGCAAGAGCGCCCAGTTCCCGCTGCACACCTGGCTCCCGGACGCGATGGCCGGTCCGACGCCGGTTTCCGCGCTGATCCACGCCGCCACCATGGTCGCGGCCGGCATCTACCTGGTGGCCCGGCTGATGCCGGTGTTCCTGCAGTCGGGCGCGGCACTGGTCGTGCTCGCCGTGATGGCCGCCGTGACGATGATCGGCTCGGCGCTGTGCGCACTCGCCCAGGACGACCTCAAGCGGGTGCTCGCCTACTCCACCGTCGGCCAGCTCGGCTACATGGCCGGCGCGCTGGCCAGCGGGGACCGCGAGGCCTCGGTGTTCCACCTCGTCAGCCACGGCGCGTTCAAGGCCCTGCTGTTCCTGGCCGCCGGCGTGGTGATCCACGCCGCGCACACCAACTCGATCTCCGCGATGTCCCGGATCCCGGGGCTGCGCAAGCGGGTGCCGGACGCCTACTGGACGACGGGCATCGCGCTGGTCGCGCTGGCCGGGCTGCCGCCGTTCTCCGGCTTCTTCAGCAAGGAGGCGGTGCTGACCGCCGCCGAGCACGCCGCCAACGGCGAGGCGCTGACCAACGGGCTCGGCCCGGCCTCGGGGGTGCCGCAGGCGGCCGGCTGGATCGTGCTGATCTCGGCCGGGCTCACCGCCCTGCTGACCGGCGCCTACGCCACCCGGTTGTTCCTGGTGACCTTCCACAGCCCGGCCGGTGCGGCCGCGGCGGCACCGGAGGTGCTGCCCGCCGCCGACCGGGCGACGGTGGTGGCCGACCACGAGGCGGACGCGCCGTACTCGCCCGAGCTGGACGAGGCCGACCCGGCCACCGCCGAGCCGCCCGCGATGCGCTGGCCGCTCTGGGTGCTGGCCGTTCCGACCATGGCCTTCGGCGTCGCCGGGCTGCGCCCGGACTGGCTGCCCGCGCTGCTGGACGGCGGCTCGCTGCGCCCCACCGGCGTCACCGCCGTGACCGGCACCGGGCTCGCCGTGGTCGGGGTGCTCGCCGCCTACGGCGCCTGGCGCTCGGCCACCGCGCGGCTGGCCACCGGCCGTCCCGCCCCGGCCGCCGTCGGCCGGGTGCCCGAGCAGGCCGGAGCCCCGGCCGCCGAGGTGATCGTCGCCGACCCCGGGCGCACCCTGCTCGGCCCGCTGTTCGGCCCGGCCCGGCACGGCTTCGGCGTCGACCGGCTGTACCACGCGCTGTTCGTCCGCCCGGTGGCCGCCGCCGCCCAGCTGGTCCGCTTCCTCGACCGCGAGGTCGTCGAGGGCTACGTCCAGGGCAGCGGGATCGGCGCCAACCTGCTCGGCCGGGCCGTCCGGCTCGCGCAGACCGGCAACGCGCAGACCTACCTCAGCGCGCTGCTCGCCGGGGTCGTCCTGCTCGCCGTCCTGGTGGCGGTGTAGCCGGTGCTGCTGTCCTCCACCCCCGTCCCGTTCACCCCAGCTGGGAGCCCCCGATGAACGCGGTCCTCATCGCCCTCCTGGTGCTGCCACTGCTCGGCGCCGCGCTCACCCTGGCGCCCGTGTTCGGACCGGACCGGGCCGTCGCCGACCGGCGGGCGCTGCGGCTGAACTCCGTGGTCACCGGCGCGGTGTTCCTGGTCTCCGTCGCCCTCGCGGCCGGCTTCGACCACGGCTCGCCGGCCCGGATGCAGGCCACCACCGACGTGTCCTGGATCCCGGCCCTGCACGTGCGCTTCCACCTCGGGGTGGACGGCGTCTCGCTGCCGCTGATCGTGCTGACCGCGCTGCTCACCTTCCTCTGCGCGCTGTACTCGGAGAAGCGGCTGCCGGGCGGGGAGGCCCGGGACGCAGCCCCTGACGAGCACCGTCCCTCCGGGCAGGCCTTCGTCGGGCTGTTCCTGCTCCTCGAAGTCGGCATGCTCGCCACCTTTGCGGTCCTGGACCTCCTGCTCTTCTTCCTGGCCTTCGAGATCGTGCTGATCCCGATGTACTTCCTGATCGCCCGCTGGGGGAGCGGCGCGAAGACCCCGGCCGCCAACCGGTTCATCCTGTACACGCTGCTCGGCTCGGCCGTGATGCTGCTCGGCTTCCTGCTGATCGGCAGCAAGGCCGGCACCTTCGACATGCAGGCGCTGGCCGCCGCGCACGGCCACGGCCTGAGCCACACCACCCAGGTGATCGCCGCACTGGCGATCATGGTCGGGCTGGCGGTCAAGGCCCCCGCCTGGCCGCTGCACAGCTGGCTCCCCGACGCGCACACCGCCGCCCCGACGGTGGGCTCGGTGCTGCTCGCCGGCGTGCTGCTGAAGATGGGCACCTACGGTCTGGTCCGCGTCCTGCTGCCGGTCGTGCCGGACGGCACCGCGACGCTCGCCCCCTACCTGGGCGCCTTCGCCGCCGTCGGCATCGTCTACGGCTCGCTGGCCTGCCTGGCGCTCGCCCGCCCCGGATCCAAGGGCGACCTCAAGCGCCTGATCGCGTACTCCTCCGTCGGCCACATGGGCTTCGTGCTGCTGGGCATCGCCTCCCTCACCCCGGTGGGCGTCAACGGGGCGCTGTTCGCCAACATCGCCCACGGTCTGATCACCGGTCTGCTGTTCTTCGTCGTCGGCGCGCTCAAGGACCGCTACGGCACGGCGGACCTCGACACCCTCTCCGGCGCCACCGGCGCCGCCCTGTACGGGCGGGCACCCCGGATCGGCGCGCTGCTCGCCTTCGCCGCCGTCGCCAGCCTCGGCCTGCCCGGGCTGGCCGGCTTCTGGGGCGAACTGCTCGCCATGTTCGGCGCCTTCGACCCGGCCGCCGGCCTGTCGCGCCCCGCCTTCGTCACCTACATGGTCCTGGCCGGCCTCGGCACCCTCCTCACCGCCGCGTACCTGCTGATCGTGGTCAAGCGCGTCTGCATGGGCGACCCCGCGCAGCCCGCACCGGTGGACCGGCTGCCCGACCTGCGCCCGTACGAGGCCGTCAGCTGGACGCCGCTGGCCGCGCTCACCCTGGTGGCCGGGCTGTGGCCCGCTCTCCTGCTCGGCCTCTCCGACCCTGCCGTCAAGCACCTCCTCGGGGGTGGCTGACCGTGCTCGCAGCCCACACCGCCGCACTCGGACCTCACTCCACGGGGCAGCACACTGTGACCTCCCTCGCCGTAGCCAACCCGGGCAGCCTGATCCAGTCCGTGGACTGGGTGGCGATCGCGCCCCCGCTGATCGCCGCCGTGGCCGCCCTCGCGGTGCTGGTCACCGACCTGTTCCTGCCCGAGCGGCACAAGAAGTGGCTCGGCCGCCTCGCCGCGGCCGGACTCGCCCTCGCCCTCATCGCACTCCTCCCGCTGACCGGTTGGTCACCCCGAGCGACCTTCTGTGTCCGGAACGTAGCAGCGGCCACTGACACTCCGCCGGTCGGCGGCCCTGCCGCGGCCGGCTGCTCCTACGTCGCCGACCACTTCGCCCTGGTGTTCCAGCTGCTCGCCCTCGGCGGCGCGCTGATCGCGGCCCTGCTGTCGATGCACACGGTCGAGAAGGAGCGGCTGCCGGGCGGCGAGTACTGGTTCCTGCTGCTCTCCAGCGCCACCGGCGCCGCCCTGCTGCCGGCCTCCCGCGACCTCGCCACCATGGTGATCGCCCTGGAGGTCGCCTCGCTGCCCGCGTTCGCCCTGGTCGCGCTGCGCCGGGACGGGCGGGGCGCGGAGGCCGCGCTCAAGTTCTTCGTCTCCTCGGTGACCGCGACCGCCGTGATGCTGCTCGGCATCGGCTTCGTCTACGCGGCGAGCGGCAGCCTGCACCTCGGCGCCGTCGCCCAGGGCCTGGAGCACGCGCCCGGCCAGCTCAAGCCGCTGGCCGAGGCCGGGGCCGTGCTGACCCTGGTCGGCTTCGCCTTCAAGGTCGCCGCCGTCCCGTTCCACTTCTGGGTGCCCGACACCTACACCGGCGCCCCGCTGCCGGTGGCCGGCTACCTCTCGGTGGTCGGCAAGGCGGCCGGCCTGTCCGGTCTGGCGCTCGCCACCACCGTCGCGTTCCGCCCGTACGCCCACACCTGGGGCCTGGCGCTCGCCGTGCTGGCGGCCGTCACCATGACCGTCGGCAACGTCGGCGCGCTGCGGCAGCGCTTCGACACCCGGTACAGCGCGGTGCGGCTGCTCGCCTGGTCCTCGGTCGGCCAGGCCGGGTACCTGCTGGTGCCGCTCGCCGCCGCCGGGTACGCGCCCACCGGTGCCGACCCGCTCGGTGCGACCGCCGCGTACGCGCTGATCTACGGCGTGGTGAACCTCGGCGCCTTCGGGGTGGTCGCCGCCGTCGGCCGTCGGGCCGGGACCAGCGTGGACGACTTCCGCGGCCTGTTCGCCCGCAACCGCTGGACGGCGCTCGCGATGGCCTTCTTCCTGCTCTGCCTGGCCGGGCTGCCGCCGGGCGTGATCGGCCTGTTCGGCAAGGTCGTGGTGTTCCGCGCGGCGGTGGACGCCGGGCTGGGGTGGCTGGCCGTGGTGATGGCCGTCAACGTGGTCGTCGCCCTGTACTACTACCTGCTGTGGACGGCCCGGCTGTTCACCCCGGCCGACCCGGCGGCGGTCGCGGACGGTGCCGGGGCCCGGCTGCCGGTCAGCCTGACCGCCACGCTGGGGCTCACCGCCTCGGCGGCGGTGGTGCTGTCGGTCGCCCCGCAGCTGGTCCTCCAGGTCGCCGGCGGCAGTCTGTTCTGAGCCCGGGCCCGGGCCGAGCGCAGTCGTCGGCCCGGGGCCGTCCGGGTGGTGCGGCGGCGGCGCGGTGGTGTCGCGTCCGTCACAAGGGAACAAGGTCCCCGGCCCCACCCGTTGACCGGGCAAGAGGGACGAGGCGGAAAGGGCTTCCCCACCGCACCACTGGAGGGCCTGACGTGCACAGCCGGCACAACGGACTGAGGACCGCCGTCCTGCTCGGTGGCCTCTCGGCGCTGATCCTGGTGATCGGCAGTTTCTTCGGCCGGACCGGCTTCGTGGTCGCCCTGCTGGTCGCCCTCGGGACCAACGCCTACGCCTACTGGAACAGCGACCGGATCGCGCTGCGGGCCATGCGGGCCCGCCCGGTCAGCGAGTTCGAGGCGCCGGGGCTGTACCGGATCGTGCGCGAGCTCTCCACCTCGGCCCGCCAGCCGATGCCCCGGCTCTACATCTCCCCGACCCCGGCCCCGAACGCCTTCGCGACCGGCCGCAACCCGCGCAACGCGGCGGTCTGCTGCACCGAGGGCATCCTGCAGATCCTGGACGACCGCGAGCTGCGGGGCGTGCTCGGGCACGAACTGAGCCACGTCTACAACCGGGACATCCTGATCTCCTCGGTCGCCGGGGCGCTGGCCTCGGTGGTGATGTTCCTGGTGAACTTCGCCTGGCTGATCCCGTTCGGCCGGAGCGAGGACGACGACGGCCCCGGGCTGTTCGGGATGCTCGCCATCATGATCCTCGGGCCGATCGCCGCCGGACTGATCCAGATGGCGGTCAGCCGATCCCGCGAGTACCAGGCCGACGCCGACGGCGCCCGGAGCACCGGTGACCCGCTCGCCCTCGCCAGCGCCCTGCGCAAGCTCGACGCCGGCACCCGCCAGCTTCCGCTCCCGCCGGAGCCCCAGCTGCAGACCGCGAGCCACATGATGATCGCCAGCCCCTTCCGCCCGGGCGAGGCCGGCGCCCGGCTGTTCTCCACCCACCCGCCGATGGCCGAGCGGATCGCCCGGCTGGAGCGGATGGCGGGGTACCGGGGGTAAGGGCCGCTGAGCGGGCGCGGGTGGGGCGGCCCCGGAACTGGCCCCGGAGCTCGTTCGGGGCGCGGTCGTTCGTCGGCCCGCGGAGGCGTGGACCGGGGTGACGGGCCGCGGGCCGGCTCAGCCCACCGACTCCTCGCACGCCGTCCGCAGCCGGTGGATGCCCTCCGCCACCTGGGCGGGGCTCTCGGCGGCGGCATAGCTCAGCCGCAGGTGCGGGGCCGGCGGTTCGGCGGCGTGGTACGGGCGGCCGGGGGTGACCTGGACGCCGGCGCGCAGGGCGGCGGCGACGAGGGCGGCGTCGTCGGTGCCGTCCGGGAGGCGCAGCCACAGGTGGTAGCCGCCGGGCCGGTAGGCGCCGAGCAGGCCGGGAAGTTCGCGGTGCAGGGCGGCCACGGCGGCGGTTCGGCGCTCGCGCAGTTCGGCGCCGAGGGTGCGCAGGTGGCGGGCCCAGGCGGGGTCGGCGACCAGTTCCAGAGTCGCCTCCTGGAGCGGCCGGGGCACGAAGAAGCTGTCCACCACCTGGGTGGCCCGCAGCCGGGCCAGCGCCGGGCCGCGCGCGGTGAGGGCGCCGACCCGCAGGTTGGGGGAGGCGGCCTTGGTGAGCGAGCGCAGGTGCACCACCACGCCGTCCCGGTCGTCGGCGGCCAGCGGGCGGGGCAATGCCGGGGCGTCCGCGTGGACGAGCAGCCGGGCGAAGTCGTCCTCGACCACGAAGGCCCCGGCCGCCCGGGCGATCCGCAGCACCTCCGCCCGCCGCGCGGGTGAGAGCACCGCCCCGGTGGGGTTCTGGAACAGCGGCTGGCAGACGAAGACCCGCGCCCGGGTCGCCTCGAAGGCGTCGGCCAGCAGGTCGGTGCGGACGCCGTCGGCGTCGATCGGCACCGGTACCGGCCGCAGCCCGGCCGCCCGGATGACCGCGAGGATGCCCGAGTACGTCGGCGACTCGACCAGCACCGGTGAGCCGGGCGCGGCGAGCGAGCGCATCGCGACGGTGAGGCCGCCCTGCCCGCCGGAGGTGATCAGGACGTCCCCGGCGCTGATCGGCCCGGCGTGGCCGCCGATGTCGCGGGCGAACCAGCCGCGCAGCTCGGTGAGGCCGTCGGTGGGCGGGCGGTCCCAGGCGCCGGGGCGGCGGCCGGCCCGGGCGAGGGCGGCCGCGAGCAGCCGCTCGGGCAGCAGGGAGGCGTGCGGGTAGCCGCTGTTGAGGTCGATGACGTCCGGCGGCGGCACCCGGAGGGTGGCGAACACCGGGGCGGCCAGCAGGTCGCGCGGGCCGGAGTCGGCGCTGAGCGCGACCTCCTGCCAGGAGAGGTCGCCGGGGCGGGCGGCCGGTGCCGCCGGTCCGCCCGGGGCCGCGGCGAAGGCCGCCGCCCGGAACACCCCCGCACCGGGCCGGGAGACCACCAGTCCTTCGGCGACCAGCACCGCGATGGCGCGGGAGACCGTTCCCGGGCTGACCTGGTGGCGTTCCATCAGGGCCCGGCTGGAGGGGAGCTTCCGTCCCTCAGGGTAGCGCTCGACCTCTCGCCGCAGACTGTCGGCGAGTTCGGCCACGCTGCTACGCTCGTTCATGACAGCACAAGATAGCGCTACCCGGCCGGTGGCAGTAGCAGCGCAGCACGGCGGCCACGCCTCCGGCACCGCCCTGGCCGCCCTCGGGGTGGCCTCCTTCTCGCTCAGCTTCCCGGCCACCGCGTGGTCCCTGACCGGCTTCGGCCCGTGGACCTCGACCGGGCTGCGCGGCGCCGTGGCCGGGGTGCTGGCCGGGCTGTACCTGCTGGCCTCCGCCGCCCCGCTGCCGACGCGGCGGCAGTGGCCCGGACTGCTGGTGGTCTCGGCCGGCTGCGTGCTGGGCTTCCCGCTGCTCACCACGCTCGCCCTGCGGACCTCCTCGACCGCCCACTCCGCGGTGGTCATCGGAGTCCTGCCGCTGGCCACGGCGGTGGTCGCGGCACTGCGCACCGGCCGTCGGCCGTCCCGGGTGTTCTGGGCGGCGGCGCTGGCCGGAGCCGCCGCCGTGCTGGCCTTCACCCTGCTGCAGAGCCACGGCCGGCCGACCCTCGCCGACCTCTACCTGCCCGTCGGCCTGCTGGTCTGCGCGGCCGGGTACGCGGAGGGCGGGCGGCTGTCCCGGGAGCTCACGGGGGCCCGGGTGATCGCCTGGGCGGTGGTGACCGCGCTGCCCGCGATGCTGCTGACCTCCGGGTACGGGCTGGCCGCGGAGCCGGTGCACCTCGGCGCGAAGGCGCTGGCCGGGCTGGCGTACGTAGCGGCGGTCTCGCAGTTCGGCGGGTTCGTGCTCTGGTACCGGGGGATGGCCGCGATCGGCGTGCCGAGGGCCAGCCAGCTGCAGCTCGCCCAGCCGCTGCTGACGCTGCTCTGGTCGGTGCTGCTGCTGGGGGAGGACCTGCCGGTGGCGGCGCCGGTGACGGCGGTGGTGGTGCTGCTCTGCATCGCGGTCACCCAGCGGGCCCGGGTCTAGGACGTGTCTGCCGGACACGTTCCGGGGCACGCCCGGGACACGCCCGGGACTCGCTCCGCAGGCTCCCGGGCGGTGTCGTGCGCCCGCGAACCCTCGCGGTGAGCCGTCCGGAGGAGCCTTCCGCTCGTTAGGATGAGCCCGCGCCCCGCGTCGGTCCGGGGCGCGGCATCCGGAGGGAGTGGGCCGTCATGGCAGACGAGAGGCACGCCCCGGCGTCCGGGGACGCGCCGGCCCGCAGGCGCGGCCAGGGCGAGCTGGAGGCGCAGGTGCTGGCGGTGCTCCAGCAGGCGCCCGGCCCGGCCAGCGCGGGGTGGGTCCAGGAACGCCTGGAGGGCGATCTCGCGTACACCACGGTGATGACCATCCTGTCCCGGCTGCACGCCAAGAACGCCGTCTCCCGGAGCCGCTCCGGCCGCTCGTACCTGTGGCAGGCCTCCTCCGACGCCGCCGGGCTGGCCGCGCTGAGGATGCGCCGGATGCTCGACGGCGAGGCGGACCGGGACGCCGTCCTCGCCAGTTTCGTCACCGCGCTGCTGCCGCACGACGAGGAACTGCTGCGGGCGCTGTTGGACGCCGCGTCCGCGGATCCGGCAGCGGCCGACCGTGAGAGCTGATCCGTGGGCTTCTTCGTCTTCCTCCCGCTCATCCTGCCGCTGACCGCGGTGCCGATCGCCCGCCTGACCGAGCAGCACCTGCACCCGCGCGGTGCGGCCCGGCTGATGACGGTGATCAGCGCCGTGATGGCGGTGTGCAGCGTGCTCTGCCTGGGCCTGATCGGCGTGGTGGGCACCGCGCAGATCCCGGGCAACCCGCTGCCGGACAGCTGGTCGGACCCGGTGGTGCGGCACGCGCTGCCGTACCACGAGACGGTCGGCACGGCCGCGATGTGGCTGCTGGTGCTGGTGGCGTTCACCTGCTGCCGGACGGTCGTGCGGCACCTGCGGGTCCGCTCCCGCGCCCGGCGGGCGCTGGCCGGGCTGCCCGAGGGATCGGCCGGGGAGGAGGGCCTCGCGGTGCTGCCGGACCGCAACCCGTACGCCTACGCGCTGCCCGGCTCGCCCGGGCGGGTGGTGGTCTCCACCGGGATGCTGGACGGGTTGGCCGAGGACGAGCGGGAGGCGCTGCTCGCGCACGAGCGGGCGCACCTGCGCCACCGCCACCACCGCTACCTGCTGACCACCCAGCTCGCCGCCTGCGTCAACCCCTTCCTGCGGCCGCTCCAGGCGGCGGTGGCCTTCAGCGCGGAGCGGTGGGCGGACGAGGAGTCGGCCCAGGCGGTCGGGGACCGGCGGATCACCGCCCGGGCGGTGGCCCGCGCGGCGCTGGTCTCGCACGCCGCCCCGGCGCCGGGCTTCGCCGCCTTCGCCGCCCCGGCCGCCGCCCAGCCCGGCCCGGTGCCGCGCCGGGTGGCCGCGCTGCTCGGCCCGGTGCCGACGGCCCGCAACTGGCCGCCGGCCAAGACCCCGGCGGGCCTGGCGGCGATGGTGGCCGCGGCCGGTACGGCGGCCTCGGCGCTGTGCGCGCTCAACGCGGCGGTGGCCCTGCTGGTGGTGCTGAAGGCCGTCACCCCGCTGTAGGCCTGTGGGCCCGTAGGCTCAGATCCGGACGATCATCTTGCCGGTGTTGGCGCCGCGCAGCATGCCGAGGAAGGCCTCCACCACGCGGTCGAAGCCGTCCACGACGGTCTCGTCCGGGACGAGGGCGCCGGAGCGCAGGTGCGGGACGAGGAAGTCGTACAGCTCGGGGCGGGCGTCCAGGTGGTCGCGGACCAGGAAGCCCTCCAGCCGCAGGTTCTTGCCGACGACGTCGTACAGGTTGCGCGGCGCGGCCGGCGGGTCCTGGAGGTTGTTGTACTGGGCGACGGCGCCGCACCAGGCGATCCGGCCGCGGTCGCGCATCGCGCTGATCGCGCCCTCCAGGTGGTCGCCGCCGACGTTGTCCAGGTAGACGTGCAGCCCGTCCGGCGCGGCCTCGCGCAGGCGGTCGGCGATCGGACCGTCGTGGTAGTCGAAGGCGGCGTCGAAGCCGAGGTGCTCGGTGAGGTGGGCGGCCTTGGCGGCGGAGCCGGTGCTGCCGATGACCAGTCCGGCGCCGAGCAGTCGGGCGATCCGGCCGGCGGCGGTGCCGACGCCCCCGGCCGCCGCCGAGACGAACAGGGTCTCGTCGGGCCGGAGCCGGGCGATCCTGGTCAGACCGACCCAGGCGGACAGCCCGGTGCCGCCGAGGACCGACAGGTGGGCGCTGAGCGGGACGCCGGCGAAGTCGGGCAGCAGGTGGGCGCGCTCGGCGGTGACCACGGAGTGGGTGCGCCAGGCCTGCCGGTGGAAGACCAGGGTGCCGACCGGCAGCGTGTCGGCCCGGGTCTCCACCACCCGGCCGAGGGTGCGGCCCTCCAGCGGGGCGTGCAGCTCCCAGCCGCCCTCCTCCATCTCCTCGCGCATGTACGGGTCGACCGACTGGTAGAGGTTCTCGACGAGGGCCTCGCCGGCGACCAGGGCCGGGACGGGCTCGTCGACGAAGGCGAAGTTCTCGGCGCTCGGCGCGCCCGAGGGGCGGGAGACGAGGTGGACGACGCGGGCGGTGGGGCGGGACATCGGCGGTGCTCCGTACGGGTGGGTGCGGGTGGGGCGCGGTGGGACGTGCCCACCGTAGGGAGCCCGGGAGCGGCCGAGCAGGGGCCGGCGTCGATGGAACGGGGGGTTCCATGAGCGGCGTCGATGGATGCCGGTAGGTTCGCCGCATGACCGATCTCGCACCGCACGAGCTGCGCGTCCTGGTCGCCGTCGACGAGGAGCGGAGCTTCACGGCGGCCGCCGCGCGCCTGGACACCACCCAGTCCGCCGTTTCGCACGCCGTGCGCGCCTGCGAGCGGAAGCTCGGCGCGGTGCTCTTCGACCGTGGGCGCCACGGCGCACGCCCCACCGAGGCCGGCGCGCGGGCTGTCGGGTACGCCCGTCGGATCCTGCGGCTGCTGACCGTGATGGGCCCCGAGGTGCGCGGTGCCGGTGCCGGGGCGGTTGGGCCGGTGACCGGGACGCTGCGGATCGCCGCCTTCCGGAGCGCCGCCGCCCACCTGCTGCCGCCGGTGCTGGCCCGGCTGGCCGCCGATCACCCCGGGCTCACCCCGCACGTGCGGATCGTCCGGGAACTCGGCCGGGGCACCGCGGGGGAGGTCGCCGACGGGCGCGCCGACCTGGGGCTGGCCACCCTGGACGCCGGCGGCCCGCCGCCCGTCCCCGGCCTGGTCGCCGTCCGGCTGTACCGGGAGTCGTACGCGCTCGCGCACCCCCAGGACCACCCGGAGCCCGGCCGGCTGCCGCTGGTCGACTGGGCGGAGAACTGCGACTCCTACACCAGGGACTGGTGGCAGCGGCAGGACTGGCTGCCGCCCGCGACCGTCGACGCGGAGGACGACACGGTGGCGCTCTCGCTGGTCGCCCAGGGGCTCGGCATGGCGATCATGCCCCGGACGGCGCTGCTCGGCGCCCCGCCCGGACTGGCCGTCACCGACCTCGGCCCCCGCCCGCCCAGCCGCTTCGTCGGGTACGTGACCACGCCCGAGCTGGCCGGGACCCCAGCCGTCCGGGCGCTGATCCGCGAGCTGCGCGAGCTGCCGCTGCCGGCCGGGGTGACCGCCGCTCAGGGAGTGTCCGCGCCCTCGACGCTCTGACGGAGCTTGCGGAACTCGGCGGCCAGCGCGTCCAGGGGGTAGTGGGCGTTGAGGCCGCTCGGGTTGGGCAGGACCCACACCTCGGTGTCGCCGATGCCCTCCGGCTGGCGGCCGATCGCGGCCTGCCGCTTGCCGAAGGCCGTCCGGTAGGCACCGATGCCGAGCACCGCGAGGACACGGGGCCGCAGCCGCAGCACGCGTTCGCGCAGCGCCGCGCCGCCCTCGCGCAGCTCCTCGGCGGTGAGCTCGTCCGCCTTGGCGGTGGTGCGCGGGGCGACGTTGGTGATGCCGAGGCCGAGGGCGGGCAGCTCGCCCTGCTCGTCCGGGCGGTACTGGCGCACCGTGAAGCCGGAGCGGTGCAGGGCGGGCCAGAAGCGGTTCCCGGGGCGGGCGAAGTGGTGCCCGGTGGCCCCGGACCACAGCCCCGGGTTGATGCCGCAGAACAGCACCCTCAGTCCGGGGCCGGTGACGTCGGGGATGGTGGTGCCCTGGGCGGCCTGCAGTTGCTCGGGGGTCGGCCTCATCGGTGGTGGCTTCGGCTTCACCCGGCCAAGTCTGCCTCGGCCGCCGCCCGCGCCGTACGGCGGTTGCGCAGCAGGCGCAGGCCGAAGACGACCACGGCCGCGTACGTCCAGCCGACGAGGACGTCGACGATGAAGTGCTCGGCGCCGTAGACCAGGGTGAACGCCATCGCGAGCGGATAGGCGACCAGCAGCGCCCGCAGTGTGCGCCCGGCGGCCGGCCAGAACAGGAACAGCAGCATCGCCGGGTAGGCGGAGTGCAGCGAGGGCATCGCGGCGACGTCGTTGGCGAACTGACTGCCGTTCTCCAGCAGGGAGTCGGCCTGCGGCAGGCCCATGGCGGAGATGGTCTCCCAGACCACCCGGTGCAGCGGCGGCAGGTTGCCCTGCTGGGCGACCAGCCACGGCGGGTCGGCCGGGTAGAGCAGGTAGGTGGCGAAGCCGGCGAAGGTCAGCGTGAAGTAGCAGGCGAGCAACTGCCGGAAGCGCCGGTGGGAGCGCCGCCAGAGCACGGCGAGCAGGACGAAGACCACGAGGAAGTGGGAGAGGTAGACGGCCGTCGCGGCGTAGTCGTACCAGTGCGGTGAGCCCGGGGTGTAGAGGGCCTGCTGGAGCCGTACGGTCCAGGTCTCGCCGGAGCCGAGCAGCTCGTCGGCGCGCAGCTGGGGCAGCCAGTGCGGGGCCCAGGGGGTCTGGGCGCCGTAGCCGCGCAGCAGGGAGTAGACCCAGACCACGGCCATCACCGGGATCCAGTCGCGCAGCACCAGGAGGAAGCCGCGCCCGCCGTGGCCGCTGTGGACGGCGGCGGTCAGCAGGGCGCCGATCAGCCAGAGGAACACCACGTCATTGGCGAAGGCCATGCCCTGGGTGGCCACGAACCAGACGAAGGCGGTCAGATAGGCCGGCCAGGCCAGCAGACGCAGTCTCGACAGGCCGGTTCGGCGGTCGCGGTCGGACACCGGGCGCAGTCGTCCGGCCCGCACCGGGGACGGTGGGGCCGGGCTGAGCAGCTTCGTCATGCTCACCGAAACTAGCAACGGAAGCTTGAAGGACTCTGGGTGAACTATGACCAGCCCGTAAGAAAATCCCACGGTTGGGTCAAATCTGACCGGGCAAAGGTCCCGGAACCGTGCGGACGGGCCAGGCGGCGCGGCGCAGCGTGCGGCTCGTGGTCGCGGGCAGCAGGGCGGCGGCGAGCACCCCGGCGATCGAGGCCAGTGCGACGGGCCGATTTCTCGCTGCGGCTCGAACCGGAGCGGCTGGCCCGGCTGCAGGTCCGGCTCAAGGAACTCCTCGACGAGCTGACCGCGGAAGGTCCGAGTACGGCCGACGACGCCGTGGACGTGACCCTCTTCACCCTCCTCTACGGCCTCCGGCCGGGCACGGAATCATAAATTCCGCGCCGACTGTCGGTGCGGTGGGACAGCATGTCCGGCATGTCGTATGAACTCCAGGCGCTGATGGGCACATTGGAGCTGCTGACGGTGGCGGCCGCGGAAGTGCCGGCGGCCCGGGTGGTGCCGCTGGCGCAGGGGCTGGCACTGATCCCGCTCACCTCCGCCGTGCTGTCCGCACTCCAGGGCGACGCCGCCGTGCCCAAACC
Organism: Kitasatospora aureofaciens; assembly: GCF_001188955.3. GTDB lineage: Bacteria > Actinomycetota > Actinomycetes > Streptomycetales > Streptomycetaceae > Kitasatospora > Kitasatospora aureofaciens. The sequence continues at coordinate 17,660 of NZ_JPRF03000019.1, forward strand.
CGCCGGTGGGGCGGGGTTCGGCTGGCACTCCGACGGCTTCGAACTCCGGATCGCCGCCTGGTCCAAGGCCGGTCCGATCGCCTGCGTCGAGGCCGAGTACTTCGGCGGCAGCGGCACCCAGCGCGCCGCCGTCTGGTCGGACGGCCGGGTCGTCCTCGGGCCGCTCACCAGCGGCGACTCCGAGCCCTCGCCGGCCGAGGGCACCCCGATCTCCCGGGCCCTGCGGTGCCTCGGCGGACACGTCGAGCCGGGGCGGGCGGACGAGTTCGACTCGGTCGGGCTGGGGGCGCACCGCAGCACCGCGGGCTGGGCGACGGGCTGAGTCCGCGGGAGCCGACGGCGGGTCGAGAGGAGACGCGCCGCCGTTCGGCGTACCTGCGGTGGCTGCGCCCGGACGGCGACCGCACGGTGTGGGTCAGGCGATCTCGCCTGACCCACGTCGACAGGAAGCAGCACTCGTGCGTGCCACCCGGATGGCCGCCCTGCTGACCGCAGCCCTCGCGCTGACCATGGTCGCCACGGTGTCCGCCACTGCCGCCGACCACGGAGCCGCGGCCTCCCGATCCACCGTCGCCGCCCCGACCGCTGCTGTCCTCCCGGTCGTCCCGGTCACGGTCCCGGCACCGCCGACCACCCTCCCGGCCGCCGACCCGGCGCTCCCGGGCCTCCCCGTCGGCCAGGCCGACGAACCGGCGGTGCCCACACTGCCCGCGGTCCCCGGTGCTCCGGCCGACCCGACCCTCTCCGCGCTTCCCACGCTCCCCGCCGTCCCGGCCGCAGCGGATCCGAGCACGGCCCCCCTCGGGGCGGTCGGAGACCTCGTCAAGCAGATCACCGGCCTGATCTCCACGGTGACCTCCACCGTCCCCGAGCTCGGCGGCGCCGTCCAGCAGCTCGTCGCCTCACTGCAGAGCCTGCTGCAGAAGCTGATCGGCCAACTCCAGCCGATGGCAACACCGGCGAACGCCCCCGCCCCGTCCGCGCAGCCCGGCTCCGCATCCGCCGGCCTCCCTGGGCAGCTCGACGCCCTGCGCGCCCAGGCGCAGGCCCTGGCCGCTGCCGCCCAACTTCGGCCCGCCGCCGGCTGACCGACCCCGGCCGACGCGAACGGCCCCGCCCCCGAATCGGGAGCGGGGCCGTGCCGTCGCGTCCCCGCGGACGGGGGAGCGGCGGGTCGACTAGCGGTAGTTCACGAACTGGATCGCGAAGTCCAGGTCCTTGCCCTTGAGCAGGGCCTGGACGGTCTGCAGATCGTCGCGGCTCTTGGAGCTGACGCGCAGCTCGTCGCCCTGGACCTGGGCCTTGACGCCCTTCGGACCCTCGTCCCGGATGATCTTCGCGACCTTCTTGGCATCCTCCGTGGTGATGCCCTCCTTGATGTTCGCGAAGATCTTGTACTCCTTGCCGGACAGCTGCGGCTCGGCGGCGTCCAGAGCCTTCAGCGAGAGGCCGCGCTTGACGAACTTCGTCTGCAGCACGTCCAGGATGGCCCGCACGCGCTCCTCGCCGTTGGCCTTCATCTCGATCTTCTCGCCGGAGCGGCTGATCTCGCCGCCCACGCCCTTGAAGTCGAAGCGGGTGGCGATCTCACGGGAGGTCTGGTTGATCGCGTTGTCGACCTCCTGCCACTCGACCTTCGAGACGATGTCGAAACTGGAGTCGGCCATGGGTGTTGGTCTCCTTGATGCTCTGGCTTCACTGGCACGGCCCGCCCCAGCGGGCGCCCGCCGCCCAAGCCTATCCAGCGCCACCCCGGCCCCGCCCGTGACAGTCGCGCCGCGGTCCTTGATCATCGCGTGATCTATCGAGTGGCGGAACACCCCCGGGGATCAGGTATGGTTTACCAAGTCGAGCGGGGCGAGAGCCCGGCGAGACGACAATCCTGGCTGGTTGCCCGAGCGGCCAAAGGGAGCAGACTGTAAATCTGTCGCGCAAGCTACGCAGGTTCGAACCCTGCACCAGCCACAGGATAGAGAAACGGCCCCCGATCTGCGGAAACGCGGATCGGGGGTCTTTTCGTGCGTCCGGATGCCGCCGGGGGCAGTTATTGCGTATGGCTTGCAATTACGGTGATTGGGCAGCAGAGTGGGGGCCGGGGGTGGGAGTCCTTTCGAGCTGATCGTCTTCCCAACCGGCGCCCGCCGGGACAACGGCTTCGCCCACCCCCGCCAACAGCCCCTCCCGCCGTACGGTCCCCGTCGTGGGTACGCGTGAAGGCCTCCGGCGGCGGCATCAGGAACGCATGGGGGACGGGTGGCGTCGGGCGCGGTGACTCGGCGGCGCAGCGTGCTGGTGGTTCCCGTGACGGCGATCACCCGGCTCACCGTGCTGATCCCCGAGGTGGAGCCCGCCCACTGGTGGCAGTGCGCGCGGCAGAACCGGAGCGGCGCCGTGATCGACCGCGCCCTGCGCCGGCACGCCGACGCGGTGGTCCGCCGACTTCGGATGCGGAGCTGACCGGCGGGGAAGCAGGGGGAAGCCGCGTACGGCCCCGGACGGCGAACCGCCGTCCGGGGCCGTTCGTCGTCCCACCACCCCCGCGCGTCAAGGTCCCGTCAACGACCGGCCCGCGCCCGTATGGAGGGCGTCAGGGCCTCCTGAACGCGCCCTTGACGGCTGGTTTGCTGCATCTGCCGGTCGTCCGCCGGCGCCGCACGGAGGCGCCGGGGGTGGGCGGAGCCGTGCCCCTTCCGGTTCAACCACGGGTGACGACCCGAAGGAGGACCCGGTGCCGGACCCGAAGTGGTTCCAGCCCCGGCCCTCCGCCAACAACTACGCCGGTGACAACTCCGGCGCCTCCAACCTGGGCCCGAACAGCGAGGACCTGCTCAAGGCCGTCAACGACCGCCGCGCCGCCGTCGCCGCCTTCGACGGCGTCGACCCGGCGAGCGTCCCGGCCGACGCGCTGACCGCCTCCGGCTCCGGCCTCGACCCGCACATCTCGGTGGCCTACGCCAAGGAGCAGGTCAACCGGGTCGCCAAGGAGCGCAAGCTGCCGGTCGAGACGGTCGCCAAGCTCGTCGACAACTACACCGAAGGCCGCTCGCTCGGCTTCCTCGGCGACGAGGGCGTCAACGTCGTCCTGCTCAACAAGGCGATCAGCGAGCAGAGGTGACCGAACGGTGACACCCCACGACATACCAGGGTGACCGGGCCGACCCGGGCGGGGGAGGATGCCTCCGCGCCCGGGTCGGCGGCCCCGTGTCCGCCGACGCGTACCGACCAGCCGTCACCTCCCGATGGAAAGAAGCAGTGCCCATGGCCCGCGACTTCACACCCGGCTCCGGCGTCCGCACCGGTCGGCTGAGGGTGTACCTCGGTTCCGCCCCGGGGGTCGGCAAGACCTACCGGATGCTGGACGAGGCGCGGCGCAGACAGGAACGCGGGGCCGACGTCGTGGTCGGGTACATCGAGACCCACGGGCGCCAGCACACCCGGCGGATGTTGGAGGGTCTGGAGGTCCTGCCGCGGGTCCACCGCTCCTACCGCGGGGCCGAGTTCGAGGAGATGGACCTCGACGCGGTGCTCGCCCGCCGCCCGTCCGTCGTCCTGGTCGACGAGCTGGCGCACACCAACATCCCCGGCGGCCGGCACGCCAAGCGCTGGCAGGACGTCGAGGAACTGCTCGCCGCCGGGATCGACGTCATCACCACCGTCAACATCCAGCACCTGGAATCGCTGAACGACGTCGTCCGGAAGATCACCGGCATCCCGCAGCGCGAGACCGTCCCGGACGAGGTGGTCCGCCGGGCCGACCAGATCGAACTCGTCGACATGGCCCCGCAGGCGCTGCGCCGGCGGATGGCCCACGGCAACGTCTACAAGGCCGAGAAGGTGGACGCCGCGCTCTCCAACTACTTCCGGGTCGGCAACCTGACCGCCCTGCGCGAACTCGCCCTGCTCTGGGTGGCCGGCCGGGTGGACGAGGGACTGCGCGACTACCGGGCCGACCACCGCATCGACCGTGTCTGGGAAACCCGTGAACGGGTGGTGGTCGCCCTCACCGGCGGCCCCGAGGGCGAGACGATCATCCGCCGCGCCGCCCGGATCGCCGACCGCACCGCCGGCGGCGACCTGCTGGCCGTCCACGTCTCCCGCAGCGACGGCCTGGCCGGTGCCTCCTCCGGCGCGCTCGCCCAGCAGCGGCAGCTGGTGGAGGCCCTCGGCGGCAGCTACCACGTGGTGGTCGGCGACGACGTCCCCACCGCGCTGCTCGCCTTCGCCCGCGCCCACGACGCCACCCAGCTGGTGCTGGGCACCAGCCGCCGAGGCCGGATCAGCCGCTTCCTCACCGGCCCCGGCACCGGGCAGACCACCGTGGACGCCTCCGAGGACATCGACGTCCACATGGTCACCCACGAGTTCACCGGTCGCGGCAAGCTGCCCTCGCTCGGCCGCCGCCACTCCAAGCGCCGCACCATCGCCGGCTACGCCGCCGGATTCGTGCTGCCCTGGCTGCTCACCGCCGTGCTCTCCCAGGCCCACGCCAGCATCAACCTCACCACCGACGCGCTGATCTTCCAGCTCGGCGTGGTCATCGTCGCCCTGCTCGGCGGCGCCATGTCCGCTCTGCTGGCCGCGTTCATCGCCTCGGTGCTGCTGAACTACTACTTCATCCCGCCGATCCACAGCCTGACCATCGGCGAGACCAACAACCTCGTCGCCCTGGTGGTCTTCGCCGCCATCGCGCTCGCCGTCTCCACCGTGGTCGACCACGCCGGCCGGCTCACCAGCCGGGCCGCCCGCGCCACCGCCGAGGCCGAGACCCTCTCCACCCTGGCCGGCAGCGTGCTGCGCGGCGCCGACGCCCTACCCGCCCTGCTGGAGAAGTCCAGGACGGCCTTCGGCATGCGGACCGTCGCGCTGCTCTCCCGCTCCGACGGCGAGGTTCTCGCCCACTGTGCGGACCGGGCAGCCGCCGAGCACCCGGACGACGAGGAGACGCCGCACGAGACCACCGAGGTCCCGGTCGGCGCCGACGCCGTCCTGGTCCTCACCGGCCGCCGGCTGCCCGCCGCCGACCAGCGGGTGCTCACCGCCTTCGCCGCCCACGTCGCCGCCGCGCTGGAACGCGACCGGCTGGCCGTGGTCGCCGCCGAGGTGGAGCCGATCAAGGCCGCCGACCGGATGCGCACCGCCCTGCTCGCCGCCGTCAGCCACGACCTGCGCACCCCGCTCGCCGCCGCCCGCGCCTCGGTCGGCTCGCTGCGCAGCCCCGACGTCGAGTTCTCGCCCGAGGACCAGGCCGAACTCCTCGCCACCGCCGACGAGTCACTGGTCAAACTCACCCGGCTGGTCGACAACCTGCTCGACATGAGCCGCCTCCAGGCCGGCGCGCTCACCCTGCACCTGGCGCCGACCTCACTCGAGGAGATGCTGGTACGAGCCATGGACTCCTTGTCCGATCCGCAGGCCCCGATCCAGCCGCTGGACCTCGACACAGCGCCGGCGGTGCTCGCCGACCCGCCGCTGCTGGAACGCGTCCTCGCCAACGTGATCACCAACGCGCTGCGCCACAACGCCCCCGGCGCGCCCGTCCTGGTCACCGCCAGCCACCACGCCGACCTGGTCGAGGTCCGGGTGATCGACCGCGGCCCCGGCATCGCCCCCGAGGACCGCGACCGGGTCTTCCTGCCCTTCCAGCGCCTCGGCGACACCGACAACACCACCGGCGTCGGCCTCGGCCTCGCCCTCTCCCGCGGCCTCGCCGAGGCCATGGGCGGCAGCCTGGAGGTCGAGGACACCCCCGGGGGCGGCACCACCATGCTGCTCACGCTGCCCGCGGCCGCCGGGCACACCACCGCCGGGCACTCCACCACCGACCACTCCACCACCGACCACTTCACCGCCGAGCACTCCGCCACCGGGGAGGAGTCACCGCATGAGTGAGATCCTGATCGTCGACGACGAACCGGCCATCCTGCGCACCCTGCGGATCAACCTCAGCGCCCGCCAGTACGCCGTCCGCACCGCCGCCACCGGCGGGGAGGCGCTCGACCGGGCCGCGCACTCCGCCCCGGACGCCGTCCTGCTCGACCTCGGCCTGCCCGACCTCGACGGCATGGACGTGCTGTGCGGACTGCGCACCCGCAGCACGATGCCGGTCATCGTGCTCTCCGGCCGCTCCGACGCCGCCGACAGGATCGGCGCCCTGGACGCGGGCGCCGACGACTACCTCACCAAGCCGTTCCTGATGGACGAACTGCTCGCCCGGTTACGGGCGGTGCTGCGCCGGCCGCTGGGCGCCGTGCCGCCGGAGAGGGCGGTGATCGGCGACCACACCGTCGACCTCGCGGCCACCACGGTGCTCGGCCCGGGCGGCCCGGTGCGGCTCACCCCGACCGAGTGGCGGATCCTCGGCCTGCTGCTCGCCACCCCCGGCCGGCTGGTGCCCGGCCGGCAGATCCTGCGCGAGGTGTGGGGGCCGGCTCAGGAGACGCGCGGCAACTACCTGCGGGTCTACCTGGCGGGGCTGCGCCGCAAGCTGGAGCCCGACCCGGCCCGCCCGCGCCACCTGATCACCGAGCCGGGGATCGGGTACCGGTACGTGCCGTAGCACGCGCCGTAGCCGTAGGGCGTGCCGCAGTGCGGGCCCCGGAGCGTGCCCTGCGTCAACGAGACGTCAAGAGCCGGTCGTCGGGCGACAGGAGGGTGTCAAGGCCGGTCGGGGCCGGTGGTCCGCGGTCGTAGGTTCGGTGCCGGAACGAGCGGGCCCTGCTCCGTGTGGGGGAAGCCGGGGCCGCTCCGGCCGCCGTCCCCGAGGACGGCCAGCAGGTGGGGGAGGGGCGCGCGGCGCAAAGCGCGCGCCCTTCTGGCCTGCGGCCTCAGCAGTCGGCGCCGTCGGACTGCCGGGGCAGCGCCAGCGCCACCGTGTCGGCGAACTCCCGGACCGCGCTGGTCCGGCTGACCACCCGGCCGCTGTGCACCACCAGCCGGCTGTGCCCGCCCGCGAGCGCCCCGGCCAGACTGTCCCCGCGCACCGCCAGCAGCTCCGCCGGGAATCCGGCGTCCACCCGGACCGGCGGCAGCCCGAGCGCCGCCCGGGCCTGGTTCGCCACCGCGTCGTAGGCCGCCTCCGGGTCCAACTCCCCGCCCGCCGCGAGCAGATAGGCGGACTCCAGCGGGTCGGCCCGGCCGACCGGGTTGGACTGGTCCCGAAGGGCGCCGCTGCCGGCCGCCAGCGGCACCCGGGCCGCGGTCAACTCCCGCACCAGACCGGGCCGCTGGCCGGACGGCCGACCTTCCAGCCCGGTACAGCCGCCGTTCTGCGGCAGCCAGACCACCCGCACCCCGCTGGTCGCCAGCACGGTGGACGCGCCGCGGGCCAGCGCCCCGCACGGGCCGAGCGTCACCCGCGGCCGAAGCGGCGCCAACGCACTCGCCAGACGGGCGAGTTGGGCCGCGTCTGCGGCGGTGGTGTGGAGGTCGACCGGGCAGTCCGCCTCCCGGGCGGCCTCCAGCAGCAGCTGCACGTACCCCGCCGGGTCCGGGTCCAGCTCCGGGCAGCCGCCGGCCGCCGTGGCGCCCAGTTTGAGGGCCTCGCGCAGCTGGGCACGCCCGTCCGCGCCGGCCCGGCCGGTGAGCAGCCGGGGCATCGCCACCGCCTGGAGATCGGCCAGGCCCCGCAGCGCCTGGCGGGCGGTGAGCACCGCCTCCAGCGGGTGCAGCCCGTGCACGTCGCCGATCCGTACGTGGGTGCGCTGGGCGGTGGCACCGTAGCCGAGCGAGGTGAGCGCGGCCTCGGTGACCCGGCGGGTGAGGTCGGCGGGGGTGTCCGGCGGCGGGGCGGGCAGGGCGGCGGAGAAGGCGGAGTCGTAGTGGGCGTGCGCCTCGGCGGGGGCCGGGAGCAGGAGGTAGCCCCGGAGGTCGATCCGGGCGCCGGTGGTGACGGTGGGGGCGCCGGGCAGGGCGGGCAGCGGGCCGAGGCTGCCGACGGTGCCGACCGCCTGGATGCGGTCGCCGCTGATCCGGACGTCCACCACCCGTCCGTCGGCCAGCCGGGCCCCGGTGAGGAGCAGGACCGGGCCGTGTCCGAGTGGGTTGGCCGCCGGGTCGGGCCCGGAGTGCGGCCCGTCGGGGGCTGCGCTGTCCATCGACGGCTCCTTCTCGTGCCCCGGCCAATGAGCGTCGAGCCTATGGCGCACGGGGGCGGGCCGCCGGGAGGCGGGCAATAGTCGTATCGGCTCGGGGCGCGCGGCTCGTGGGCCGATCGAACGCCCGGCCTTGGATCGGTCGTCCGTGCACCTCGCCGACCTGCGGTCTTCGCCCCGGGATACGGATTTCACCTCTGGGCGCGGAACGTGTAATCTCTTCCTCGTTCGCCCCTATAGCTCAGTCGGTAGAGCGTCTCCATGGTAAGGAGAAGGTCTGCGGTTCGATTCCGCATGGGGGCTCTGGTGAAAGGCGGTCAGCTTCGGCTGTGCTGCTGATCACTGTGGCGGTGTAGCTCAGTTGGTAGAGCAAGCGGCTCATAATCGCTGTGTCACCGGTTCAAGTCCGGTCACCGCTACCCCGCGTAGTCGGTCGGGAGATCGCACTCCCGGTCGGCTACTCTTGTTGTGTTCTTATTCGTTGTCCAAGGAAGGCACTCCCGTGGCTGCCACCGACGTCCGCCCGAAGATCACGCTGGCCTGCGTGGAGTGCAAGGAGCGGAACTACATCACCAAGAAGAACCGGCGTAACGACCCGGACCGTCTTGAGATGAAGAAGCACTGCCCCCGCTGCAACTCGCACACCGCGCACCGCGAGACCCGCTGACCCTGTCGCAGGGCGCCGGGCCTGTGTGAACTCAGGTCTTCGACTCCGGGCCGTATCCCTCAACAGGGGGTGCGGCCCGGAGTCTTTTTCGTATCCGTCCGCGTTTCCATCCGCGTTCCGAGGAGCTGCCATGGCGCTCGACCCGTCCTTCATCGGGCGTAGTTACCCGCCCACCGATCCTTACGAGGTCGGCCGGGAGAAGATCCGCGAGTTCGCGATCGCGATCGGGGACGCCAACCCGGCGTACACCGACGCGGAGGCCGCGAAGGCGCTGGGTCACCAGGACGTGATCGCCCCGCCGACCTTCCCGTTCGCGATCGCCTTCCAGGCGGCCGGCCAGGTCGTCGAGGACCCGGAGCTGGGCCTCGACTACAGCCGGGTGGTGCACGGTGACCAGAAGTTCCGGTACAGCCGCCCGGTGCGGGCCGGTGACCGGCTGACGGTCGCGGTCACCATCGACAACATCAAGTCGCTGGCGGGCAACGACGTGCTCACCGTGCGCGGCGAGGTGGCGGACGAGACCGGCGAGCACGTGGTGACGGCGATCATGACGCTGGTGGCCCGGGCCGCCGACGAGGCGGGGGAGTGAGCGCGATGGCGATCAACTACGACGAGGTCGAGGTCGGCACCGAGCTGCCGGCGCAGTCCTTCCCGGTGACCCGCGCCACACTGGTGCGCTACGCGGGTGCCTCCGGCGACTTCAACCCGATCCACTGGAACGAGAAGTTCGCGCTGGAGGTCGGCCTGCCGGACGTCATCGCGCACGGCATGTTCACCATGGCCGAGGCGATCCGGGTCGTCACGGACTGGGTCGGCGACCCGGCCGCGGTGGTCGAGTACGGCGTCCGCTTCACCCGGCCGGTGCCGGTGCCGAACGACGGGGTCGGCGCGGTGATCGAGGTCTCGGCCAAGGTCGCCAAGAAGCTGGAGGACCGCAGGGTGCAGGTCGACCTGCTGGCCACCTCGGGCGGCCAGAAGGTGCTCGGGATGTCCAGGGCGGTCGTCCGGCTCGCCTGAGGCGCCCGATCTCCGGCCGGTTCGCCGGCCCGGCTCCCGGTCTGTTCCCAGGCCGTTCTCCGAGGTCAGCCGCCCCGGAGCCCGTTCGGCGGGTTCCGGGGCGTTTTTCGGGCTTGCGGGGCTAGTGATTGGTCACTAACTTATTGCCGTGGCGAAGACGAGCATGCGGATGAGTGCGGAGGAGCGGCGCGAGAGCGTCGTCCGGGCCGCGGTGATCGAGTTCGCCAGGCACGGCTACCGGGGCACGTCCACCGAGGCGATCGCCCGCCGGGTGGGCGTCTCGCAGCCGTACCTGTTCCGGCTGTTCCCGGGCAAGCAGGCGATCTTCACGGCCGCCGCCGAGCGCTGCATCGAGGAGACCTGGCGGGTCTTCGACGAGGCGTCCGTCGGGCTGACCGGGGAGGAGGCCGCCGCGGCGATGTCCGAGGCGTACATGGGCCTGGTCGAGGACCGCGAGCAGCTCATGATGCAGATGCAGCTCTACGTCTCGGTGTTCGCCTCCCGGATGGCCGGCGAGGACGAGATCGGGGCGATGGCCCGGCAGCTGTGGGGGGAGCTGTTCGAGCGGGTCCGGGAGCGGGTCGGCGGTGACGTGCAGGGCACCACGGAGTTCTTCGCGTACGGGATGCTGATCAACACCCTGGTGGCGCTGGGCTTCCCCCGGGAGCACCGGATCTGGGACGGCTTCGGCGAGCGCGAGGACGGGCACGAAGGCGAACGCCGGTACGGGCACGAAGGTGAACGCCGGGACGAGCACGACGGCGAGGGCGAACGCCGGGACGGGCGCGCGGGCGGGGAGTAGCAGGTCGCACGGTGGAGTCCGTGCGGCCCTTTTTCGGCCGTGGAAAGTTAGTGATCAATAACTATCTGGGAAACTCTGGGGGAAGTGGAGTCATGACGGAGATCACGACGAAGAACGCGGCGGAACTCGCGACCGATAAACCGGGCCTCGGACGCACCGGCGTCTGGACCCTGGTGATCACCAGCCTCGCCGGCTTCATGGCGGCCCTGGACAACCTGGTCGTCACCACCGCGCTGCCGTCCATCCGCGAGGAGCTCGGCGGCGGGCTGTCCGACCTGGAGTGGACGGTCAGCGCCTACACCCTGTCCTTCGCCGTGCTGCTGATGTTCGGCGCGGCGCTCGGCGACCGCTTCGGCCGCCGCCGGATGTTCCTGATCGGGCTCAGCCTCTTCACCGTCGGTTCCGCCGCGGCCGCACTCTCGCCCGGCATCGGCGCGCTGATCGCCGCCCGCGCCCTCCAGGGCGTCGGCGCCGCGGTGTCGATGCCGCTCACCCTCACCCTGCTGACGGCCGCCGTCCCTGCGGTCAAGCGCGGGATGGCCTTCGGCATCTGGGCCGGGGTCAACGGCCTCGCCATCGCCGCCGGCCCGCTGATCGGCGGCGCCCTGACCGAGCACTTCTCCTGGCAGTGGATCTTCTGGGTGAACGTCCCGGTCGGCGTCGCCCTGGTGCCGCTGGCCGCCCTGCGGCTGCGCGAGAGCTTCGGCGCCAGCCCGGCCCTGGACGCGGTCGGCACGGTGCTGGTGAGCCTCGGCCTGTTCGGCGTCGTGCTCGGCCTGATCCGCGGCAACCCGGACGGCTGGACCAGCCCGCTGGTGCTGGCCGCGCTGGCCGGCGGCCTGGTGCTGCTGATCGCGTTCGTGCGCTACGAGCAGCGCGGCGCCAGGCACCCGATGCTGCCGATGCGGCTGTTCCGCAACCGCACCTTCGCCGCGGTCAACGCCTCCGGCCTGCTGATGTTCCTCGGGATGTTCGGCTCGATCTTCCTGATCAGCCAGCACCTCCAGACCGTGGGCGGCTACACCCCGCAGGAGGCCGGCATCCGGATGCTCCCGTGGACCGGGGTGGGCCTGGTCGTCGCGCCGGCGGCCGGAATCCTGGCCGACCGCTTCGGCGGCCGTCCGATCGTGCTCGTCGGACTGACGCTCCAGGGCGTCGGCCTGGCGCTGTACGCGGCGATCAACGACGGGCTCGGCCACTACGAGTACTCCCCGGTGGTCCCCGCCGTGGTGATGTGCGGCGTCGGCATGGCGATGTACTTCGCGCCGACCGCCGCCATGGTGATGGACAGCGTCCGGCCGGAGGAGCAGGGCATCGCCTCCGGTGCCAACAACGCTCTGCGCGAGGTCGGCGGCGCGCTCGGGGTGGCCGTGCTGTCGGCGGTGTTCTCGGCGCGCGGCGGCGACGGCTCGGCGGGGAACTTCGTCCACGCGATGGTGCCCGCGCTGTACGTCGGAGCCGGCCTCGTACTGGCGGGCGCGGTCTGCGCGCTGGTGCTGCCGCGCCGGGCGAAGGCGGCCGGGGCCGTGGTGACCGAGCAGGCGGCCGTGATCGAGAGGGCCGCGATGATCGAGCAGGCGGCGGTGATCGAGCAGTCCGCGGCGCCCGTGGAGGGGCGGCCCGTCCCGGCCGAGGTCTCGAAGGCCTGAGCGGTGGGCGCGGGCCCGGGCCCGCGCCCACGTCCACCGGGGGCGGCCGACCGGCCGCCCCCGTCCCCTTACGCTGGTGGGCGTGCTGGTAGAAAACGACGCCCCCCTCGCCCCGCTGACCACGCTCCGGCTCGGCGGCCCGGCCCGCCGCCTGGTGACCGCCCACACCGACGACGAGGTGATCGCCGCCGTCCGCGAGGCCGACGCGGCGGGCGAGCCGCTGCTGGTCCTCGGCGGCGGCTCCAACCTGGTGATCGGCGACGCGGGCTTCCCCGGCACCGCGCTGCGGATCGCCACCACCGGCTTCGCCCTGGACGGCACGGTGCTGGAGCTGGCGGCCGGCGAGGTGTGGTCGGAGGCGGTCACCCGCGCGGTGTGCGAGCACGGCCTGGCCGGCATCGAGTTCCTGGCCGGCATCCCCGGCTCGGCCGGCGCGACCCCGGTGCAGAACGTCGGAGCGTACGGCCAGGAGGTGGCCCAGACCGTCACCGAGGTGGTCGCGTACGACCGCGCGGCGGGCGAGGTGGTCACCCTCACGAACGCCGAGTGCGCGTTCTCCTACCGGCACAGCCGCTTCAAGGCCGAGCCGGACCGCTACGTGGTGCTGCGGGTGCGTTTCGCCCTGGCGGACCGGGCCGGGCTCTCCACCCCGGTCAAGTACGCCGAGGTCGCCAGGCACTTCGGCGTCGAGCAGGGCGAGCCGGTACCGCTGGTCGAGGCGTACGAGGCGGTGCTGGCGCTGCGGGCCGGGAAGGGCATGGTGCTGGACCCGGCGGACCACGACACCTGGTCGGCCGGCTCCTTCTTCACCAACCCGGTGCTGACGGCGGCGCAGTACGAGTCCTTCCGCACCCGTCCGGGCACCGAGAACGCCCCCGCCTACCCGGCCCCGGAGGGCTGCACCAAGACCTCGGCGGCCTGGCTGATCGACCGGGCGGGCTTCGGCAAGGGTTACGGCGACGGCCCGGCGACCCTCTCCACCAAGCACACCCTGGCGCTCACCAACCGCGGCGCGGCCACCGCCGAGGACCTGCTGGCCCTGGCCCGGGAGATCCGGGACGGGGTCCGCGAGGCCTTCGGGGTGGAGCTGGTGAACGAGCCGGTGATGGTGGGCGTCAAGCTCTAGGACCGGACAGCCCTGGGCCGGCCAGCCCCGGGCCGGACAGCTCCAGGACCTAGGACCCGGGGGGTGCCTGCCCGTCCACCAGCCAGGCGTCGATGTCCGCCAGCAGCTCCTTGCGGACGGCCTCCGGCGCGCACGAGCCGCGCACCGACTGCCGTGCCAGCTCGGCGAGTTCGGCGTCGCCGAAGCCCAGGAGGTCCCGGGCCAGGTCGTACTGGGCGGCGAGCCGGCTGCCGAACAGCAGCGGGTCGTCCGCGCCGAGCGCCAGCGGCACCCCGGCGTCGAACAGCCGGCGCAGCGGCACCTCCTCGGGGCGCTCGTAGACGCCGAGCGAGACGTTGGAGGACGGGCAGACCTCGCAGGTGATCTGGCGGTCCGCCAGCCGGGCCATCAGCCGCGGGTCCTCGGCGGCCCGGACGCCGTGGCCGATCCGGCCGGCGCCCAGGTCGTCCAGGCAGTCCCGGACGGACTCCGGCCCGGCGAGCTCGCCGCCGTGCGGGGCGGCCAGCAGCCCGCCCTTGCGGGCGATCTCGAAGGCCCGGTCGAAGTCGCGGGCCAGGCCGCGGCGCTCGTCGTTGGAGAGGCCGAAGCCGACCACGCCGCGGTCGGCGTAGCGGACGGCGAGCCGGGCCAGCGTCCGGGCGTCCATCGGGGACTTCATCCGGTTGGCCGCGACCAGTACCCGGATGCCCACCCCGGTGGCCGCGGAGGCGTGCTCGACGGCGTCCAGGATCAGTTCCAGCGCGGGGATCAGCCCGCCCAGCCGGGGCGCGTAGGAGGTCGGGTCGACCTGGATCTCCAGCCAGCGGGAGCCGTCCCGCCGCTCGTCCTCCGCGGTCTCCAGGACCAGCCGGCGGATGTCCGACTCGTCGCGGAGCACCGAGCGGGCGGTGTCGTAGAGGCGCTGGAAGCGGAACCAGCCGCGTTCGTCCGTGGCCCGCAGCTTGGGCGGCTCGCCGGAGCTGAGGGCCTCCGGCAGCCGGACGCCGTGCTTGGCGGCCAGCTCCAGCAGGGTGGCGGGCCGCATCGAGCCGGTGAAGTGCAGGTGCAGGTGGGCCTTCGGGAGGCCCCTGACGTCTCGCGGGTTCAACAGGCGTTCCATTTTCCGATACTGCCGTATGCGGCCCCCGAACGGGAACCGCCCTCTTCCCATCCCCCGAAGGGGTGAAAGAGGGCGGTGTGCCGGGTGAATCCCGGATGTCGTGTTGACCTGGGAGGTCAGTCGGTGGCCTCGCCGAGCAGCTTCTGGAGCCGGCTGACGCCCTCGACCAGGTCGGCGTCGCCCAGCGCGTAGGAGAGTCGCAGGTAGCCGGGGGTGCCGAAGGCCTCGCCCGGGACGACCGCGACCTCGGCCTCGTCCAGGATCAGCGCGGCCAGCTCGCCGGAGGTCTGCGGGCGACGGCCGCGGATCTCCTTGCCCAGCAGGCCCTTGACCGACGGGTACGCGTAGAAGGCGCCCTCGGGCTCGGGGCACAGGACGCCCTCGATCTCGTTGAGCATCCGCACGATGGTCCTGCGGCGGCGGTCGAAGGCCTCGCGCATCTCGGCCACCGCGTCCAGGTCGCCCGCGACGGCGGCCAGCGCGGCGCGCTGCGCGACGTTGGAGACGTTCGAGGTGGCGTGCGACTGCAGGTTGGTCGCGGCCTTGATCACGTCCTTGGGGCCGATCACCCAGCCCACCCGCCAGCCGGTCATGGCGTAGGTCTTGGCGACCCCGTTGACCACGATGCACTTGTCGGCGAGCTCGGGCAGCAGGGCCGGCAGCGAGGTGAAGCTCGCGCCGCCGTAGACCAGGTGCTCGTAGATCTCGTCGGTGAGCACCCACAGGCCGTGCTCCAGCGCCCAGCGGCCGATCGCCTCGGCCTCGGCCTCGGTGTACACCGCGCCGGTCGGGTTGGACGGGGAGACGAACAGCACCACCTTGGTGTTCTCGGTGCGGGCGGCCTCCAGCTGCTCGACCGAGACCTTGTAGCCGGTGGTCTCGTCGGACACGACCTCCACCGGGACACCGCCGGCCAGCTGGACCGACTCCGGGTAGGTGGTCCAGTACGGGGCCGGGATGATGACCTCGTCGCCCGGGTCCAGGATCGCGGCGAAGGCCTCGTAGATCGCCTGCTTGCCGCCGTTGGTGACCAGCACCTGGGAGGCGTCCACCTCGTAGCCCGAGTCGCGCAGCGTCTTGGCGGCGATCGCGGCCTTCAGCTCGGGCAGGCCACCCGCCGGGGTGTAACGGTGGTTCTTCGGGTCGCGGCAGGCCTCGACGGCCGCCTCGACGATGTAGTCCGGCGTGGGGAAGTCGGGCTCGCCGGCACCGAAGCCGATCACCGGACGGCCGGCCGCCTTGAGGGCTTTGGCCTTGGCGTCCACGGCGAGGGTCGCGGACTCGGCGATCGCGCCGATCCGGGCGGAGACCCGGCGGTCGGCGGGGCGGATGGAAGGGTCGGGCTGCGGGGTGGAAGCGCTCATGCCTGCATCGTCGCAGAACCGGGACGGACCGGTCATCGCGGTTTCACCATCCGTACGGCTCCGTCCGCATCGCGGCCCCCGCCGATCCGCCGGTGGTCGACGCGCCCGGCCGGACATCCGCCGGTCGGGCGGCGGCTCCGGAAGAAGAGGTTCGACCAAACAGCCTCCGACCACGTACACTCGCTCCTCGACGGCCCACCGGAAAAGACCGGAGCTTTCACCGCCTGTGCAGACGGCGGGGGGAGATGCGGTAGGTTGGTCGCCACCAGGGGCCGCGAGGTTCCGTAGGGCAATAGCTCAATTGGTAGAGCACCGGTCTCCAAAACCGGCGGTTGGGGGTTCGAGTCCCTCTTGCCCTGCTGCTTGATCCGTACTCAGCCCGTTCGCTCCACAGAGCGAGCGGGCTTGATGCGGAGAGGGCACCGATCAGCACCGCTTGAGCCGACCGCTCGTGCCTGAACCGGGTACGCAGGCGATGTTCGGCCGGACCCGGATTCAGGTGAGGACGAGTGACGGAGACCACGGGCTCCACCGCAACGCCTGAGAGCGGCAACCCCGAGGGGACCGACGGCGCTGCCGAGACCGCTGCTGCCGAGGACGGCAAGAAGTCCGGCAAGCAGAAGAAGTCCGGCAAGCGGGCCAAGAAGGGCCTCTTCGCGCGGATGGGCCTGTTCTACCGCCAGATCATCGCCGAGCTGCGCAAGGTCGTCTGGCCCACCAGGAGCGAGCTCACCAACTACACCGCCGTCGTGGTGACCTTCGTCGTGGTCGTGATGGGCTTCGTCTACGGCCTCGACTACGGCTTCGCCAAGCTGAGCCTCTTGGTCTTCGGCTGATCGAGCCCCACCTCCGAACCACCTCCCGACCCGGGCCGAATCCTCGGCCCGGGTCGAGCTGTCGGCGGCGGACGTACGCGCGCGTACCGTGGACTCGGTACTGTTGAAGTCTCCGAGACCTCTCCTGGCGCCCGCGCGAGCGGCCGCGCGCCGGTCCGGTTTCGGAGCGCGCCACCTTCACCATCTCCAGGAAAGAAGCAGCCACCGTGTCTGAGTCCCCCCTGTACGACGCCGACGAGACCGTCCGCGAGGCGGATGTCGCCGCCGAGCTGGACGCGGCCGAGCTGGCTGACGACGCCGAGTCCGCCGAGCAGATCGTCGACGCCGCGGACAGCGACGAGGACGAGGTCGAGGCGTACGACGAGGCCGAGTCCGGCGAGGCCGCCGAGGAGTCCGCGCTGCACGTGGAGGCCGCCGAGGCGGAGGACGGCACCGAGGAGCTCGCCGCCGAGGCCGACGATGAGACCGAGGCCGAGGAGTCCGCCGCCGAGGCCGAGGCCGAGGTCGACCCGGTCGCCAAGTTCCGCGAGGACCTGCGCTTCATGCCGGGTGAGTGGTACGTGATCCACACCTACGCCGGCTACGAGAACCGGGTGAAGCAGAACCTGGAGCAGCGCGCCGTCTCGCTGAACGTCGAGGAGTACATCTTCCAGGCCGAGGTGCCGCAGGAGGAGGTCGTCCAGATCAAGAACGGCGACCGCAAGACCATCCGCCAGAACAAGCTCCCCGGTTACGTCCTGGTCCGCATGGACCTCACCCCGGAGTCCTGGGGCGTCGTGCGCAACACCCCCGGTGTCACCGGCTTCGTCGGCAACGCCTACGACCCGTACCCGCTGACCCTGGACGAGGTCGTCAAGATGCTCGCCCCGGACGTCGAGCGCCAGGCCGCCAAGGAGGCCGGCAAGCCCTCGCCGGTCAAGCCGACCGAGATCCAGGTGCTGGACTTCGAGGTCGGCGACTCGGTCACCGTCACCGACGGCCCGTTCGCGACCCTCCAGGCGACCATCAACGAGATCAACCCCGACTCGAAGAAGGTCAAGGGCCTGGTCGAGATCTTCGGCCGGGAGACCCCGGTCGAGCTCTCCTTCGACCAGATCCAGAAGAACTAGTCCACGGTCTTCGGATCCGGGGCGGGGGCCGAGGGCCCCCGCCCCGAATCCGTTTTGGTCCAGCAGCGCCGACGCGTTAGCCTGGTCCGATGTGTGTGCTGGCGACCGGGTGTCGCCCCGGTTCCGCACGCACCAGCAATCACCTCTCGGAAGGACCCGGAGAGACATGCCTCCCAAGAAGAAGAAGGTCACGGGGCTTATCAAGCTCCAGATCAACGCCGGTGCGGCCAACCCGGCGCCGCCGGTCGGCCCCGCGCTGGGTCAGCACGGCGTCAACATCATGGAGTTCTGCAAGGCCTACAACGCTGCGACCGAGTCGCAGCGCGGCATGATCGTGCCGGTGGAGATCACGGTCTACGAGGACCGTTCCTTCACCTTCATCACGAAGACGCCGCCGGCCGCGCGCCTCATCCTGAAGGCCGCGGGCGTCGACAAGGGCTCCAGCGAGCCGCACAAGACCAAGGTCGCCAAGCTCACCAGCGCCCAGGTCCGCGAGATCGCCACCACCAAGATGCCCGACCTGAACGCCAACGACCTGGACGCGGCGGAGAAGATCATCGCCGGCACCGCCCGGTCGATGGGCATCACCGTCGAGGGCTGATCCTCCCGTCCCGCCAGGGACACCCACGGCTCAGCCGTCCCCCGTGGTAGGGCCTGCGCAGGCCCGTTGACTACCACAACTCCCATCACCATTCAGGAGCAGCAGTGAAGCGCAGCAAGGCTCTGAAGGCCGCGGACGCCAAGGTCGACCGCGAGCGCCTTTACGCCCCGCTCGAGGCCGTCCGCCTCGCCAAGGCGACCAGCACCACCAAGTTCGACGGCACCGTTGAGGTCGCCATGCGTCTGGGCGTCGACCCGCGCAAGGCCGACCAGATGGTCCGCAGCACCGTGATCCTCCCGCACGGCACCGGTAAGACCGCTCGGGTCCTGGTCTTCGCGACCGGCGAGCGTGCCGAGGCCGCGCGTGCTGCGGGCGCCGACATCGTCGGTGCCGACGAGCTGATCGACGAGGTCGCGAAGGGCAAGCTGGACTTCGACGCCGTCGTCGCCACCCCGGACCTCATGGGCAAGGTCGGCCGCCTGGGCCGCGTGCTCGGTCCCCGTGGTCTGATGCCGAACCCGAAGACCGGCACCGTGACCCCGGACGTCGCCAAGGCTGTCAACGACATCAAGGGCGGCAAGATCGAGTTCCGCGTCGACAAGCACTCGAACCTGCACTTCATCATCGGTAAGGCCTCCTTCACCGACGAGCAGCTGGTCGAGAACTACGCCGCCGCGCTGGACGAGGTGCTCCGCGCCAAGCCGTCCGCCGCCAAGGGCCGCTACATCAAGAAGACCGCGTTCTCGACCACCATGGGCCCCGGCATCCAGGTGGACCCGAACCGCACCCGCAACCTCCTCGTCGAGGAGGACCCGGCCGCGGTCTGAGCCCCAGCGCTCTAGAGCAGTCCGTACGGCGGGCCCGTACCCCCTTCACCGGGGGTGCGGGCCCGCCGTCGTTCGTCCCCGACCCCGCGGTGCGAACGGCCCGGAAACGGTTGCGGGATCGGGACACGGGCGGACGGGAACGGTTGACCGAGTCGTCGTACGCTCTGCCGGTCAGTTCATGTGGAGAATCCGTGACCGCCGGAGTGTGCCGTGCCGCCCGCCCTTCGCCCCGCCGCGCTCGCGGCGGCCCTCCTGCTGCTCGGCGCCGCCACCGGCTGCAGCATGCTGGCCGCCCCCGGCACCCAGGTCCCCGGTGAGCCGGCGCCGGTGCCGCCCAAGCAGGTGGTGCTCGCGGCCGCCCAGGCGCTGGACGACACCGGTGGCGCCCGGATCGAGGTGGTGCGGGAGGGCCCGGACGGCCGGCGCACCGCGAGCGGCACGCTGGTCTGGGGGGACCGCGACGAGGCCGCGCTGGCCGTCACCGACGAACTGGGCAGCGGACGGCTGACCCTCCACGACGGCGCGATCGACCTCGTCTACCAGGGCGCCGCGCCCAAGCACGCGGACCGCGGCACCGCGGAGTCGCTCGACCCGAAGGCCGGGATCGACCCCGGCGGCTACGCGGGCGGGTGGATGAGCACACTGGTCACCAACCCGGGCAGCCGGGCGTACGCGATGGCCCGGACCGACCGGCTCGGCTCGCTCGGCGGCGAACAGCTGGCCGGAGTGACCGCCGCCCACTACCGGGGCACCGTCCCGGTGGCCGACTACTTCGGCGCGGACGGGGAGCTGAGCACCCAGCGGCTGGCCGCGCTGGTCGACTGGTACCGGCAGCGCGGGGTCGCGCAGATCGGCTACGACGTCTGGGTCGGGCCCGGCCGGCGGCTGCTGAGGCTGCGCGAGACGGCGCGGGGGAGCGCCGGAACCACGGTGACCACGACGGATGTCTCAGTCCCCGGGGCGGGGGACACGGCGTCCGCCGCGGCCGGATGACCGCAGGGGGATATCCGGTGCGGATCGCTCCCGGCGATCCGTTAGAGTCCGCGTGAGAAGAAGCTGAGGATCGGCTCTTCCGAAGAACTTACGGGGGGTACTCCATGCGTGCCGTGCGTCTCGCCGCCACCGTCGCGACCGCCGCCGTCCTGCTGGCCGGCGCCACCGCCTGCGGCAGCAAGGGCGGCAGCGACAACAAGGCGGCCGCTGACACCAAGGACGCCGGGTCGGTCCCGGCCGGGCTGACCGCGGACCCGAAGGCCGCGCTCACCGCCGCCGCCCTGGTGATGCAGAAGGCCGGGAACGGCAAGGTCGCCATGACCTCCCCGGACCCCACCAGCCCGGGCGGCGCCGGCACCGTCGACTGGAAGGACCCGGGCAAGGTCGCCCTGGACGTGTCCAGCGACATGGACGGCAAGAAGCTCAAGATCCGGGTGATCGGCGCCGACGCCTACGTCGGCTCCGACGACGCCACGGCCCTGCAGGGGAAGCACTGGGTCAAGGTGCCCTCCTCGCAGGAGATGGGCGGCGCCTTCGTGGTGATGGGCCAGATGACCAACCCGGTCGCCCAGCTCACCATCGCCGCCGCGAGCGGCAAGCTGAGCAAGGTCGCCCAGGAGGGCGTCGACGGCGTCCAGACCACCCACCTGCGGGCGGTCGAGGAGACCGCCACCCTGGTGGCCGGGATGACCGCGCTCACGCCCGAGCAGCGCCAGTCCGTCCAGAAGACGCTGGAGGAGGACGGCAAGACCCTCACCGTCGACTTCTGGCTGAACGACAAGCAGGAGCTCGTCAAGTACCAGGAGTACGGCGACACCAACGGCGAGGCGAAGGCCGTCACCATCAAGTACTCCGACCTGGGCAAGGCCGGCAAGACCGAGGCGCCCGCCGCCGGTGACCTCGGCTCCCAGGCCGACCTCCTCAAGCTCTTCGGCTGATCCGGCCCGACGCTCGAACCGGCGCTGCGCCGGGACCGTCCGCAGCAACCACCGGCTACCGCCCCGGGCGCACCGCGCGTCCGGGGGTTCTCAAGGGGGGAACACCATGGCTGGAACCCGCAAGGCCGCCGTCGCCGTCGTCCTCGGCGCGTTGGCGCTGACCGCGACCGCCTGCAACGACAACAGTGACTCCGGCAAGAACGCCGCCCCGGCCGCGCCCACCACGGCCGCCGCCGCGACGACCCAGGCGGCCCCGCCGGCCAAGGTGAGCCCGGCGGTCTTCCTGGAGCAGGTCACCAAGAAGACCGGCGCGGCCAAGTCCGCCAAGGTCACCGAGGACATCGCCATCGGCAGCATCACCATGAAGGCCGACGGCGCCATGGGCTGGGGCGACGGTCTCCAGGGCGACATGACGATGGACATGTCCGGCATGCCGAATGCCGACAAGATGACCGCCAGCATGGGCGGCACGGCGTTCGTCTACCGGTTCGTGCCGGACGGCATGTACATGAAGCTCGGCGGCGATGCCCTGAAGGCGTCCGACGGACGGCACTGGGTGCACATCGGCTTCGACGACGTCGCCAAGATGCAGGGCGGCGGCACCGCGGCCGGCGGTGCGAGCACCGCCGACCAGTTCAAGAAGGCCGACCCCGTGGAGGGGGTGCGGACCCTGATCGCCTCCGGCACCGTGACCGAGGTCGGCCAGGAGACGGTGAACGGCAAGCCGGCCACCCACTACACCGGTGTGCTGAACGTGGCCAACATGGCGAAGGCCAACGGCGGCCTGACCCCCGAGCAGGTCGACCAGCTGAAGAAGTCGCTGGCCACCATGGGCATCACCAGCGAGACCATCGACGTCTGGGTGGACGCCGACCAGCTCGTGGTGAAGCGGACGGAGCAGGCCGACACCAAGGCCGGCGCGATGAAGGTCACCGTCACCTACTCGGACTACGGAACCCCGGTCGCCACGACCGCGCCGGACAAGTCCGACTCGATCGAGATCACCGAGCTGGCGAAGCTCGGCAAGGACGCGGCCGCCGCCGACAACAGCTGACCCCGGTCCCCGCTCCGGCCCCGACTCGTCCGACCGGTGGACGGGCCGGGGCCGGAGGGGTGCGACCAGGGGGCCGCCACCGGCGGATCCGGGTCCGGATGGCAAGGTGGCCCGGTGGGAGAGGAACGCACGATGGCGGGACGGCAGCGGCTGGCGGCACTGGCCGCCGTCGCCGTGCTCGCGAGCGGACTGACCGGCTGCGGCGGGGGCGATGTCGCGCCCGCCACGCCGTCCGCCGGGTCGAGCGCGAGCAGTGCCTCCCCGACCACCGCCACCCCGACCGGTCCGGCCAAGCCGACCGACCGCTCGCCGCACGGGGTGCTGCTCTCCGCCGAGCTGGCCATGCAGACCGCCCGCCGGGCCAAGGTCAGCTACCGGCTGGGCGCGGACGCCGGCTCCGGTCCGCTGTTCTGGGCGCCCAAGACCGCGCTGCAGATCAAGCGCTCCACCCCGGGGGACGCCGAGCAGCTGATCGTCGTGGACACCGTCGCCTACCAGGGTGGCGACGCCGCCACCGCGGCCAGGAACGGCGGCAAGCACTGGGAGCGCTTCACCGTCCCGCCCGACCCGGACGGCCACAAGGAGGTCCCGTACGCGGGGCTGATCGACCTGCTGAACCCGGTCGAGGCGCTGGCCGCGGCCACCGCAGACGGGGCGGAGGCGAGCTTCGTCGGCGAGGAGAAGTACGAGGACTCGACCGTCGAGCACTACCGGGTGACCACCACCGCCGAGAAGTACGCGGCGGCCCAGACCGCGCTGACCCAGGCCCGACGGGACAACCTGCGGGCCGCGCTGGCCCCCGGCGGCTCGATCTCGCTCACCGTGGACCTCTGGCTGAACGACAAGGACCAGCTGGTCCGGCTCCAGCGCACCGGCAACGGCGACAGCGGCCGGGCGGACGACTCGGTGCTCTACTCCGACCCGGCCGGCCCGCTGCTCTCGGCCCAGGCGCCGGCCGAGACGGACACCGTGGACACCGGCGTCCGGACCGTCTCCCCACTGGCCCGCTGAGCCGCTCCCGGCCCGCCCGGGTTCACCCGTCCGAGGGCGATTTGCGTCGTACGGACCGGTCCGGTTACTGTTGCCGAAGCCAAAGACCGCTGGTTGTCGCCGCGCCCGTCAGGGAGCAGGTGGCCGAAGGATCTGCGCTTCGTCGCAGGCAGCCCGCGCAGGTGTGTCTGGAGCTTCGACTTCCGGGTACCGCGTCCGCGCGGCCGCCCGTCGAGGTCGTCACGAGCCCCGTGCGCCTGCGCACCGGGGCTCATTGCATTTCGCAAGGGCTTTCCTTCCGTCCGGTCGGTTCGAGGCGTGAATGGTCGACTTTCGCGGTCGGCCGGACTTCGACATCACGGAAGGAGGCGTAAGCCTATGGCCAGGCCCGACAAGGCTGCTGCCGTCGCCGAGATCACGGACAAGTTCCGTGGCTCCTCCGCGGCGCTGCTCACCGAGTACCGCGGTCTCTCGGTGAAGCAGGTGAAGACCCTGCGTCGCTCGCTCGGCGACAACGCCGAGTACGCCGTGGTGAAGAACACGCTGACCAAGATCGCGGCCAATGAGGCCGGGATTTCGGAGCTCGACGACCTGTTCAACGGTCCGACGGCTGTCGCCTTCGTCACCGGTGACCCGGTGGAGTCGGCGAAGGCTCTGCGTGACTTCGCCAAGGAGAACCCCGCTCTCATCATCAAGGGCGGTGTCCTTGACGGCAAGGCGCTGTCCGCCGATGAGATCAAGAAGCTCGCGGACCTCGAGTCCCGCGAGGTGCTGCTCGCCAAGCTGGCGGGTGCCCTGAAGGCCAAGCAGTCCCAGGCTGCCGCGCTCTTCCAGGCCCTGCCGTCGAAGCTCGTCCGCACTGTGGACGCGCTGCGCGACAAGGTCGAGCAGGGCGGTGCCGGTACGCCGGCTCCCGCCGCCGAGGACGAGGCCGCGGAGTAATTCCGCAGGCTCACGCCTCGCTGCGGGCCCGTACGCCCGCCAACCCGTACATCCGGCACCACCTGCCGATTTAGTGGAAGGACGCCAATCATGGCGAAGCTGTCCCAGGACGAGCTGCTCGCGCAGTTCGAGGAGCTCACCCTCATCGAGCTCGCTGCCTTCGTGAAGGCCTTCGAGGAGAAGTTCGACGTCACCGCCGCCGCCCCGGTCGCCGTTGCCGCCGCCGGCGTTCCCGGTGCTGCCGTTGAGGCCGCCGAGGAGCAGGACGAGTTCGACGTCATCCTCGACGGTGCGGGCGACAAGAAGATCCAGGTCATCAAGGAGGTGCGCACCCTGACCTCCCTCGGCCTGAAGGAGGCCAAGGACCTCGTTGACACCGCTGGTGCCAAGGTCCTGGAGAAGGTTGCCAAGGACGTTGCCGAGAAGGCCAAGGCCGCCCTCGAGGGTGCCGGCGCCAAGGTCACCGTCAAGTGACTTCTCGCCCCCTCTGAGGGGGCCTGAGGCCGGGCCGATCACCCTTGCGGGTGGTCGGCCCGGCCTTTTGCGTTCCCCCGGGGCAGGCCGGGCGGAGCGGCCGGGAACCACCGGTGTGGCCGATCGCTCACTCGGTACTGTCCGCGTCGAGGAGTATGGTGATCACCGTCGTCGACAGTGGTCCCGACCACGGCTTCTGTAACGCCGGGGGGCTCCGGGCCGATAGACGGGTCGAGGTCCGCGCCGCCGGCGGGCCCTTGACGAACCTGGCGAGGCGCGCGATTCTCAAGGCGCGAGTCCGCCCCGGTTGGTTCGCCGCTGGATGCATAACCAGTGGCTCCGGCGGGAAATGACTCCACGTGAGTTAGAGCAGTACCCGGTGGGCGTCCGCGCCCCCGGCTACCGGGAGGAGTCTCCGATTCGGTTTCCGAATCAGAGCTGGACAGCAGTGTGGCCTTTGGCTACACTGTCCCTTTGCGCTGCCTGTTAGCTGCTCCGTGACTCGTCGCCCGGAGTTTGCGTTGCCCTGAAGGGGTCTGGCACCGCCTCCGCAAAGCGGCTCTGACCTGGGACATCGACCCCGGCAGAGGCCATGGCGAGGTAGGCGGCTCCAAGCCCAAGCAGGCCCGGCTGGTACGCGCGTAGTGAGCTCCGAGCCCTCGGAAGGACCCCCCTCTTGGCCGCGCCGCGCAACGCCTCGAACAATTCCGCCGCATCCACCGCCCCGCTCCGCGTCTCCTTCGCGAAGATCAAGGAGCCCCTTGAGGTCCCGAACCTCCTGGCCCTGCAGACCGAGAGCTTTGACTGGCTGCTCGGCAACGCGGCCTGGAAGTCCCGGGTCGAGCAGGCGCTGGAGTCCGGTCAGGACGTCCCCACCAAGTCCGGTCTGGAGGAGATCTTCGAGGAGATCTCTCCGATCGAGGACTTCAGCGGGTCGATGTCCCTGACCTTCCGCGACCACCGTTTCGAGCCGCCGAAGAACTCCATTGACGAGTGCAAGGACCGCGACTTCACGTACGCGGCCCCGCTCTTCGTCACGGCCGAGTTCACCAACAACGAGACCGGTGAGATCAAGTCTCAGACGGTCTTCATGGGCGACTTCCCGCTCATGACCCACAAGGGCACGTTCGTGATCAACGGCACCGAGCGCGTCGTCGTGTCGCAGCTCGTCCGCTCCCCGGGTGTGTACTTCGACTCCACCCTGGACAAGGTGTCCGACAAGGACATCTACTCCTGCAAGGTCATCCCCTCGCGTGGTGCCTGGCTGGAGATGGAGATCGACAAGCGCGACATGGTCGGCGTCCGCATCGACCGCAAGCGCAAGCAGTCCGTCACCGTGCTGCTGAAGGCTCTCGGCTGGACCAACGAGATGATTCTCGAGGAGTTCGGCGAGTACGAGTCGATGCGCAACACCCTGGAGAAGGACCACACCCAGGGCCAGGACGACGCGCTGCTGGACATCTACCGCAAGCTGCGCCCGGGCGAGCCGCCGACGCGCGAGGCCGCGCAGACGCTTCTGGAGAACCTGTACTTCAACCCGAAGCGCTACGACCTGGCCAAGGTCGGTCGTTACAAGCTCAACCGCAAGCTGGGCAACGCCGAGTCGCTGGACTCCGGCGTGCTCACCGAGCCCGACATCATCGGTGCGATCAAGTACCTGGTGAAGCTGCACGCCGGTGAGACCGAGTGGCGTGACGAGACCGGCCGCGACATCGTGGTCGAGGTCGACGACATCGACCACTTCGGCAACCGCCGCCTGCGCAACGTCGGCGAGCTCATCCAGAACCAGGTCCGTACGGGTCTCGCCCGCATGGAGCGCGTCGTGCGCGAGCGCATGACCACCCAGGACGTCGAGGCGATCACGCCGCAGACCCTGATCAACATCCGGCCGGTCGTCGCCTCCATCAAGGAGTTCTTCGGCACCAGCCAGCTGTCGCAGTTCATGGACCAGACGAACCCGCTGTCGGGCCTGACCCACAAGCGCCGTCTGTCCGCCCTCGGTCCCGGTGGTCTCTCCCGCGAGCGCGCCGGCTTCGAGGTCCGTGACGTGCACCCCTCGCACTACGGCCGCATGTGTCCGATCGAGACCCCGGAAGGCCCGAACATCGGTCTGATCGGGTCGCTGGCCTCGTACGGCCGGGTCAACGCCTTCGGCTTCATCGAGACCCCGTACCGCAAGGTCGTCGACGGTGTCGTCACCGAGAAGGTGGACTACCTCACCGCCGACGAGGAGGACCGCTACGTCATCGCCCAGGCGAACGCCCCGCTGACCGCGGACCTGCACTTCGCCGAGCCGCGCGTCCTGGTCCGCCGCCGTGGCGGCGAGATCGACTACATCCCCGGCACCGAGATCGACTACATGGACGTCTCGCCGCGCCAGATGGTGTCGGTCGCGACCGCCATGATCCCGTTCCTCGAGCACGACGACGCCAACCGCGCGCTCATGGGCTCGAACATGATGCGCCAGGCGGTGCCGCTGCTGAAGAGCGAGGCCCCGCTGGTCGGCACCGGCATGGAGTACCGCTGCGCCGTCGACGCCGCGGACGTCATCACCGCCGAGAAGGCCGGTGTGGTGCAGGAGGTCTCGGCCGACTACGTCACCGTGGCCAACGACGACGGCACGTACACCACGTACCGCGCCGCCAAGTTCACCCGCTCCAACCAGGGCACCGCCTTCAACCAGAAGGTGCTCGTGGACGAGGGCGCCCGGGTCGAGGTCAACCAGGTGCTGGCCGACGGCCCGTGCACCGACGAGGGCGAGATGGCCCTCGGCAAGAACCTGCTCGTGGCGTTCATGTCGTGGGAGGGTCACAACTACGAGGACGCGATCATCCTGTCGCAGCGCCTCGTGCAGGACGACGTCCTCTCCTCGATCCACATCGAGGAGCACGAGGTCGACGCCCGTGACACCAAGCTCGGCCCCGAGGAGATCACCCGGGACATCCCGAACGTCTCCGAGGAGGTCCTCGCCGACCTCGACGAGCGCGGCATCATCCGGATCGGCGCCGACGTCGTCACCGGTGACATCCTCGTCGGCAAGGTCACCCCGAAGGGTGAGACCGAGCTGACCCCCGAGGAGCGCCTGCTCCGCGCGATCTTCGGCGAGAAGGCCCGTGAGGTCCGCGACACCTCGCTGAAGGTGCCGCACGGTGAGTCCGGCAAGGTCATCGGCGTCCGCGTCTTCGACCGCGAGGAGGGCGACGAGCTTCCCCCGGGTGTGAACCAGCTGGTCCGCGTCTACGTGGCCCAGAAGCGCAAGATCACCAACGGTGACAAGCTCGCCGGCCGCCACGGCAACAAGGGTGTCATCTCCAAGATCCTCCCGGTCGAGGACATGCCCTTCCTCGAGGACGGCACCCCGGTCGACATCATCCTCAACCCGCTGGGTGTCCCGTCCCGAATGAACCCGGGACAGGTCCTGGAGATCCACCTCGGGTGGCTCGCCAAGCAGGGCTGGGACGTCTCCGGTCTCGCCGACGAGTGGGCCCAGCGCCTCCAGGCGATCGGCGCCGACCGGGTCGAGGGCGGCACCAACCTCGCCACCCCGGTCTTCGACGGCGCCCGCGAGGACGAGATCACCGGCCTGCTGGACAACACCACCCTCACCCGTGACGGTGAGCGCCTGGTGAACTCCACCGGCAAGGCCCGCCTGTTCGACGGCCGCTCCGGCGAGCCGTTCCCGATGCCGGTCTCGGTCGGCTACATGTACATCCTCAAGCTGCACCACCTGGTCGACGACAAGCTGCACGCCCGTTCGACCGGTCCGTACTCGATGATCACCCAGCAGCCGCTCGGTGGTAAGGCGCAGTTCGGTGGTCAGCGCTTCGGTGAGATGGAGGTGTGGGCCCTCGAGGCGTACGGCGCCGCGTACGCCCTGCAGGAGCTGCTCACCATCAAGTCCGACGACGTGCTCGGCCGCGTGAAGGTCTACGAGGCCATCGTCAAGGGCGAGAACATCCCCGAGCCCGGCATTCCCGAGTCCTTCAAGGTTCTCATCAAGGAAATGCAGTCGCTCTGCCTCAACGTGGAGGTGCTGTCCTCGGACGGCCAGTCCATCGAGATGCGGGACTCCGACGAGGACGTCTTCCGCGCCGCCGAAGAGCTCGGCATCGACCTGTCCCGGCGCGAGCCGAGCAGCGTCGAAGAGGTCTGACGGAGGTCGGGCCGGCTCGCGCTTCTGAATCAAGCAGAGTGCGCAGCCGGCCCGCCCCCAGGCCCCCCTCAGACCACAGACAAACTCTCGAATCACGAAAGAGGGCTTGACGACCAGTGCTTGACGTCAACTTCTTCGACGAGCTCCGCATCGGCCTGGCCACCGCCGACGACATCCGCCAGTGGTCGCACGGCGAGGTCAAGAAGCCGGAGACCATCAACTACCGCACCCTGAAGCCCGAAAAGGACGGCCTCTTCTGCGAGAAGATCTTCGGCCCGACCCGGGACTGGGAGTGCTACTGCGGTAAGTACAAGCGCGTCCGCTTCAAGGGCATCATCTGTGAGCGCTGCGGCGTCGAGGTGACCCGCGCCAAGGTGCGCCGTGAGCGGATGGGCCACATCGAGCTGGCCGCCCCGGTCACCCACATCTGGTACTTCAAGGGTGTGCCGTCCCGCCTCGGCTACCTGCTCGACCTGGCGCCGAAGGACCTCGAGAAGGTCATCTACTTCGCCGCCTACATGATCACCTGGGTCGACGACGAGCGCCGCCAGCGCGACCTCCCGTCCCTGGAGGCGCACGTCTCGGTCGAGCGCCAGCAGATCGAGAACCGCCGCGACGCCGACCTCGAGGCCCGCGCCAAGAAGGCCGAGACCGACCTGGCCGAGCTGGAGGCCGAGGGCGCCAAGGCCGACGTGCGCCGCAAGGTGCGCGAGGGCGCCGAGCGCGAGATGAAGCAGCTGCGCGACCGTGCGCAGCGCGAGCTCGACCGCCTCGACGAGGTGTGGGCCCGCTTCAAGAACCTCAAGGTCCAGGACCTCGAGGGCGACGAGCTGCTCTACCGCGAGCTGCGCGACCGCTTCGGCACCTACTTCTCCGGCTCGATGGGCGCGGCGGCCCTCAAGGACCGCCTCGAGACCTTCGACCTGGCGGAGGAGGCCGAGCGCCTCCGCGAGATCATCCGCACCGGCAAGGGCCAGAAGAAGACCCGTGCGCTGAAGCGCCTCAAGGTCGTCTCCGCGTTCCTGCAGACCAGCAACAAGCCGAACGGCATGGTCCTGGACTGCGTCCCGGTCATCCCGCCGGACCTGCGTCCGATGGTGCAGCTGGACGGTGGCCGCTTCGCGACCTCCGACCTGAACGACCTGTACCGCCGCGTCATCAACCGCAACAACCGCCTGAAGCGCCTGCTCGACCTCGGTGCCCCCGAGATCATCGTGAACAACGAGAAGCGCATGCTCCAGGAGGCCGTCGACGCGCTGTTCGACAACGGCCGCCGCGGCCGTCCGGTCACCGGTCCGGGCAACCGCCCGCTGAAGTCCCTCAGCGACATGCTGAAGGGCAAGCAGGGTCGTTTCCGCCAGAACCTGCTCGGCAAGCGAGTCGACTACTCGGCCCGTTCGGTCATCGTCGTCGGCCCGCAGCTCAAGCTGCACCAGTGCGGTCTGCCGAAGGCCATGGCGCTGGAGCTCTTCAAGCCGTTCGTGATGAAGCGCCTGGTCGACCTGAACCACGCGCAGAACATCAAGTCGGCCAAGCGCATGGTCGAGCGTGCCCGCCCGGTCGTGTGGGACGTGCTCGAAGAGGTCATCGCCGAGCACCCGGTCCTGCTGAACCGTGCGCCCACCCTGCACCGCCTCGGCATCCAGGCCTTCGAGCCGCAGCTGGTCGAGGGCAAGGCCATCCAGATCCACCCGCTCGTCTGCACCGCGTTCAACGCGGACTTCGACGGTGACCAGATGGCCGTCCACCTGCCGCTCTCCGCGGAGGCGCAGGCCGAGGCCCGCATCCTGATGCTGTCCTCGAACAACATCCTGAAGCCGGCCGACGGTCGCCCCGTCACCATGCCGACCCAGGACATGGTGCTCGGTCTGTTCTTCCTGACCTCGGACCGCGACAACGTGAAGGGCGCCGGCCGCACCTTCTCGTCGACGGCCGAGGCGATCATGGCCTTCGACGCCCGCGAGCTGGACGTCCAGGCCCCGATCGAGCTGCGCCTCGGCGCCGGCACCGTCCCGCCGCGCGGCTGGACCCCGCCGGTGGACGAGGAGGGCCGGTCCAGCTGGTTCGAGGGCGAGCCCTTCCGCCTGAACACCACCCTGGGCCGCGCGCTCTTCAACGAGCTGCTGCCCGAGGACTACCCGTTCGTCGACTACGAGGTGGGCAAGAAGCAGCTCTCCGCGATCGTCAACGACCTGGCGGAGCGCTACCCCAAGGTCACCGTCGCGGCGACCCTGGACAACCTGAAGGCGGCCGGCTTCCACTGGTCGACCCGTTCCGGTGTCACCGTCTCGATCTCGGACGTCATCGTCCCGCCGAGCAAGCCCCAGATCCTGGAGGGCTTCGAGGCGAAGGCGGAGAAGGTCCAGAAGCAGTACGAGCGCGGTCTGATCACCAACGACGAGCGCAAGCAGGAGCTCGTCGGCATCTGGACCCAGGCGACCAACGAGGTCGCGGACGCCATGGCCGCGAACTTCCCGAAGACGAACCCCATCTTCATGATGGTCGACTCGGGTGCCCGTGGAAACATGATGCAGATGCGCCAGATCGCCGGTATGCGTGGTCTGGTGTCGAACGCCAAGAACGAGACCATCCCGCGACCCATCAAGGCGTCGTTCCGTGAGGGTCTGTCCGTGCTGGAGTACTTCATCTCCACCCACGGTGCCCGTAAGGGTCTGGCCGACACCGCCCTCCGTACCGCCGACTCCGGCTACCTCACCCGTCGTCTGGTCGACGTCTCCCAGGACGTCATCATCCGCGAGGAGGACTGCGGCACCGAGCGCGGCCTGAAGCTGTCGATCGGCTCCGTGGGCGCCGACGGCGTGCTGCGCAAGGCCGACGACGTCGAGACCAGCGTGTACGCCCGCATGCTCGCCGAGGACATCACCGTCGACGGCAAGCTGCTGGCCACCGCCAACACGGACCTCGGCGACGTCCTGATCGACGAGCTGATCCGCCACGGTGTGGGCGAGGTCAAGACCCGCTCGATCCTGACCTGTGAGTCGGCCGTCGGCACCTGCGCCATGTGCTACGGGCGCTCGCTGGCCACCGGCAAGCTGGTCGACATCGGTGAGGCGGTCGGCATCATCGCCGCCCAGTCCATCGGTGAGCCCGGTACCCAGCTGACCATGCGTACCTTCCACACCGGTGGTGTGGCCGGTGACGACATCACCCAGGGTCTGCCGCGTGTCGTCGAGCTCTTCGAGGCCCGCACCCCCAAGGGTGTGGCCCCGATCTCGGAGGCCGCCGGCCGGGTCCGCATCGAGGACACCGAGAAGACCCGCAAGCTGGTCGTCACGCCGGACGACGGCAGCGACGAGATCGCCTACCCGGTCTCGAAGCGCGTCAAGCTGCTGGTCAGCGAGGGCGAGGCGGTCGAGGTCGGCCAGAAGCTGACCATGGGTGCCACCAACCCGCACGACGTGCTGCGGATCATGGGCCAGCGTGCCGTCCAGGTCCACCTGGTCGCCGAGGTCCAGAAGGTCTACAACTCGCAGGGTGTGTCGATCCACGACAAGCACATCGAGATCATCATCCGGCAGATGCTCCGCCGCGTGACGATCATCGAGTCGGGCGACGCCGAGCTGCTCCCGGGCGAGCTCGTCGAGCGCGGCCGCTTCGAGCAGGAGAACCGTCGCGTGGTCGCCGAGGGCGGTCACCCCGCCTCCGGCCGTCCGCAGCTGATGGGTATCACCAAGGCCTCGCTGGCCACCGAGTCCTGGCTGTCGGCCGCCTCCTTCCAGGAGACGACCCGGGTCCTCACCGACGCGGCGATCCACGCCAAGTCGGACCCGCTGCTGGGCCTCAAGGAGAACGTCATCCTCGGTAAGCTCATCCCGGCCGGTACGGGTCTGCCCCGCTACCGCAACATCCGGGTCGAGCCGACCGAGGAGGCCAAGGCCGCGATGTACTCGGCCGTCGGCTACGACGACTACGACCTGTCGCCCTTCGGCGCCGGCTCCGGCCAGGCGGTTCCGCTGGACGACTACGACTACGGCCCGTACACCGGCTGAGTCACCTCTGCGGCCGGCAACGGCCGCTGAACGCCAGGGCGGTCACCCCTCACGGGGTGGCCGCCCTGCGGCGTTTCCGGACCAGCCTCAGCGGGCGGCGGCGGCCGCCGCGGCGCGCCAGTCCTCCAGGCGGCGGATCCGGGTGTGGGTGTCGGGGTGGGAGGAGAGCAGCCGCTGGCCCAGGCCCGGACGGACGGCCCGGCCGCCGTTCTCCCGCGCGGCGATCGCCAGGGCCTGCTCCTCGTCCCGCAGGAAGCCGTGGAAGACCTCGATCATGGCGTCGGCGAACCCGAGTTCGGCCGCCTGGACGTCCGCCCGCAGCTCGGAGCGGCGGCCCACCGCGGCGAGCAGGTACGGCGTGACCAGGACCAGCAGCAGCGGCGGGAAGGAGAGGGCCACGGCCACCACCACGACGACCGAGACCAGCCCGACCACCAGGGCGCCGAGGAGCGAGAACACCGACGCGATCTGGAAAGCGATCACCGCCGCGATCCGGAAGGCCGCCCAGGCGATCCGGGCCGGCATCGAGTACCAGTAGCCGAGCAGGGTCGCCCAGGCGTGACCGCCGCGGTGGTGACCGAGCTCGTGGGCGAGCACGGCGGCCAGCTGGGCGTCGGGGAGGGTCTCCAGCGCGTAGCGGGTGACGCCGACGATGTGCCCGGCCGCCGCGGTGGCGTTGACGGCCTTGTGGTCCTCGATCCACAGGTCGTACGTCTCCGGGCTCACCCCCGCCTTGGCGGTCACCTGGTGCCAGATGGGCTCCAGCCGGGTCAGCTCGGAGTGCAGCGCCGGACGCATCCGGAACAGGTAGCGGGCGAGGAGCTTCTCGGTCGGGCGGTGGAACACCAGCGCGCCGGAGGCGATCCAGGCGCCGATCAGCAGGTAGTTGAAGGGCGCGGCGAGGAACATCGAGATGATCCCGATCACCAGCAGGCTGCACAGGAAGTGCGGGAGCTGGAACACCAGTTGGCCGATCGCGGTGGCGTCGGCGCCGCGCTGGCGGGCGGCCAGGTGGATCCGGCCGGTGTGGGGGTCGATGTCGACGGTGCGGTCGAGGACGGGCGGCTGCGGCGGGGCGGGCGGCGGGGCGAAGCCCCGGGGGGGGACGCGGGGCGGTTGCTGCGGGGGCGGGGTGGGGGCCGGGTACTGCGGTGGCGTGGCGGTCGGGTACTGCGGGGAGGCGGCCGGGTACTGCGGTGGGGCCGAGGCCGGGTACTGGGGCGGCACGGCGGTGGTGGGGTACTGCGGCGGAGTGGCCGTCGGGTACTGCGGGGCCGTGGCGGGGTACTCGGGCGGGGTCGTGCCCGGGTACGGCGGCGGAGTCGCGCCCGGGTACTGGGGAGCGCCCTGCGGGGACTGGGGCGGGACGGTCGGGTGCTGCGGCGGGGCGCCGGGGGACTGCGGCGGCGGTGCGTCCGGGTAGGTCGGTTCGGTCATGGCGAGGTCCTCGGGGACGGGACGCGCGCACGGCGGCGTCCGTACGGTGCTGGGCTGTGCAGGACGGTGCGGATCGGTGCTGGACGGGTTGTGCGGCGCCGGTTCAGCCCAGGAACAGGGCGGTGACCAGCGGGAACAGGCCGGCGCCGAAGGAGAGGATGCCGACCCGGACCCAGGAGTGCTTCCGCGAGACGATCAGGCTGTTCTCCGCGAGCGCGGCGCGGACGGCATCGGCGGCCAGCCGCTCGGTGTCGGCCAGGGCGTCGGCGAGCAGTCCCTGCTCGGCGGCCAGCCGGATGTCCCCGAAGTAGCCGAGCGGGCGGCCCGGCCGCCAGTTGCTGCGGCGGAAGCGGGGCAGCACCGCCAGCAGCAGCGCGACCAGGGACACGGCGATGCCGAGCCCGCCGAGCGCGAGCAGCACCTTGGCGGCGCCGGAAAGCTGCTGAGGTGCCCAGCCGGTGCTGGTGAGCAGGCCGCCCAGCACCCCGACGATCACGCCGAGGGCGGCGACCAGGACGGCGGCCTTGCTGTCCGCGCGGGCGATCTCGGTGCGCAGTTCGGCGAGCAGGGCGGTGCCGGGCGGTGGTGCCGGCAGGGTGTTGGCGGGCGCGACGGTGGTGGGCGGGTCGGACACGGTGGGGCTCCTCGGGTTCACCGGTTGAGCGGAGGGTTGGGGCCCTTGTCGAGCCGGGGCGCGCCCGGCCCGGGCGAGGCCGGACCGGCGGGCCGCTGCCGCAGGAGGGCTTCGAGGGCGGCCTTGGCGTCCTGGCGCGGGCCCTCCAGCTCGAACTCCTCCAGGGCGTTCTGGCCGAGCAGCCGCTCGATCACGTGGAGCTGGCCCTGGACCAGTTCCCGCTGCTCGTCCTTCAGGTACTTGAGGGCCTCCTTCAGGTCCTCGGGGTGGGCGGCGACCTGGAGGGCCCAGGCGGCGACCCCGCCCTGCTCCAGGTGGTACTGGTAGAACTTCGCCTTCGCGGCGAGGATCTCGTGGGACTCCTCGACCTGCCGGAGGGCGTGCGGGTGCGCCTGGGTGTCGAAGTGGTAGCCGCGCAGCCGCTCCTTCTGGTCGCGGGCGGCCTGGTCGATGTCCAACTGGACGGCGCAGCGCACCCGCAGGCCCTCGGCCTCGGCGACGGGGTACTCGTCCAGCGCCTGCTGGACGGCGGTCTCGGCCTCGCCGCTCTGGTCGGTGGTGAGGTTGCGGGTGACCGCCCGCATCCGCTGTCGGATCCGGGGGGTGAGCAGCGCCGGTACGTCCCGGATCCGGCTGGCCACGACCAGCTCCGCCGCCGACACCTGCCAGTCGATCTCCACCATGGCTTCGAACGCACCGATGTCGTCCCGGCCGGGCAGCCGCTCCTCGATCCGCAGGTGGTGCAGGCCGAGGTCGACCTCGAAGGCGGCCTGGTAGCCGCGGCCGACCAGGTCGCTGAAGCCCGGGCGGTGCGGCGGCAGGTAGACCTGGTGCTCGCCGGACGGCGTGGTCAGGACCAGGGCGGAGTCGGCCCGGGCGTTCGGCCGCTTGGGCAGGCCGAGCGCGCGGCCGAGCGGGTGGACCGTCAGGACCGGGTCGACGAGGTCGCCGGCGGGGAAGTCGGGGCGGTGTGGTGCCGACATGCGCGGGTGCTCCAGGATCGGGACGGGTTCGGGGGTGCGGTCTCAGCCGCCGGGCGGGAACGGGGTCGCCGGGCTGCCGGTGCGGACGGTGCGGACGAGGTGGTCCAGCCGCTGGCGGTCACGCTCGGTGACAGCCAGGTCGTCGAACAGTTCGGTGAGCCGGGCAGTGGTCTCCGGCTGGTCGGCGGCGCCGATCAGCCAGCCGCGCAGCACGCCCAGGGCCGCGTCGCGGTAGCCGCGGTCCTCCAGCGCCGTGCGCCACAGCGCGACCAGCAACGAGCGGACGGGGACGGGCTCCTCGGGGACGGCCAGCACCGTGACGCTGACCACGCTCCCCGGTTCGGGGCGCGGACTGCGGGCGTACCAGTCGAGCAGCAGCGGCCGGCCGACGGCGGTGTCCTCGGTGCGCCGGGCGGCGGTCAGGAAGACGGCCAGGGCCAACTGCCGCAGGGAGGCCGGGCCGGAGAGCCAGCGGACCAGGGCGCGCAGCACCTGCTCGGCCTCGGCGGAGAGCAGCAGCAGCTCGGCCGCTTCGAGCAGCCCGAGCACCTGGAAGCGGTCGGCCCGGTCGGGTGCCGGGGGCAGCGCACCGGGCTGGAACTTGGCGGCGAGCTGGTCGAGCTCCCCGTCGCTCAGCCGCTCGGCGGCCAGCACGAAGGCCTCCAGGGCCTGGGCGGGCATCAGCGGGCCGAGCAGGGCGTAGCAGCGGATGGCGGTCCAGCGGCGGCGGGCGCTGTCGTCGCCGGCCCAGCTGCGCAGGATCCGGGGGACGGCGGCGGTGCCCGCGTGGTAGGCGAGGGCGAGGCTGTTGGCGGCCTGGAGGCAGAGCCGGAAGTCCTTGGCGCCGGACCAGGGGCCGAGCAGTCCGCTCATGGTGGCGGAGAGGTCGACGGAGGCGAGCAGGGCGGTGGTGGAGGCGACCCGGGTACGGACCAGGGCGCGGGAGTCGGTGGCCAGCGCGTTGAGCCAGCCGGTGATCGCGGGGCGGGCGGAGGGGTGGCTCGTCCAGACCTCGCGCAGCAGGGTGGGCGCGGTGCGGGGGTCCAGGAAGGAGGCCATCCGCTGTGGGACCGGGCCCCAGGGGGTCTGCTCGGTCTCCTCGGTGAGTTCGGCGTGGGCGAGGGCCATGCGCTCCTCGACCGAGCTGCCGAAGGGCGGGATGCCGTCGGGGCGTCCGGGGGTGCGGATGGTCTCCAGCCGGCGGAACAGCTTGTCGGCGCACTCGGCGGCGAGGGTGTAGGGGGCGTGGTCGAAGACGGCCAGGGAGATCAGGAAGGCCTTCTCCTGGAGGGGGAGTTCGTCGTCCCCGAACCAGCGGCCGACCTTCTCCTGGACGATGCCGTGGCCGAAGTCGGCGAGGTCGGCGGGGTGGCCGGTCTCGGGGGAGTAGCGGGCGAGTTCGACGGCGAACCCGGCTACTTCGCGGATCGGCGGGTACTTGGCCAGGAACTCCTGGACGGGTTCCAGGGTGAGCAGGTGCCGACCGGAGGGCAGGCCGTCCCGCAGGGCGTCCAGGTGGGCGCCGAGGACGAGCCCGGGATCGGGCGGCTGCCAGTCGACGGTGGGGAGTTCGCGGATCGCGGCGGAGCGGGTGGTGGTGACGACCAGGTAGCCGTCCTGCTTGGCGAGGGTCTCGCGCAGGCGGTCGAGGTCGGACCGGAGCAGCGGGCGGGTGCGGGAGGTGGTGTAGTCGGCGAGCAGGTAGCCCGGGGCCGGTTCGGCGCCGGTGAGCAGCGCGGTGGGGGAGACGTCGGGGTCGAGGTTGCGGATCCGGCGGATGCCCAGCGTGTGCAGCAGCATCAGGGCCGCGGAGCGCCGTCCGGTGTCGGCCCGGCCGGTGAGGATCAGGACGCGTTGCTCGCGCAGCTGCTGGAGGGCCTGCTGGAAGGCAGGTCCGGGGCGGAAGACCGTGGTCAGGGCGGTGAGTTCCTCGGCGGGGACCTCGCCGGAGGCGTGCGGTGGGGCGCCGAAGGCGGAGCCGAACTGGTAGACGGTGGTCTTCGGGCCGGTGACGACGTCGCCGTGGACCTGCCCGCCGGAGACGGTGTGCCGGTCCCCGCCGACCAGGTCGCCGCCGAAGCTGGGGTTGCCGCCCGCGAAGAGGTAGTTGCGGCCGGCGAAGCTGTCCGGGACGTGCTCCAGCAGTTCCTGGACGGCCTCCAGGGCGTTCTGCGGCTCCTCGGGCGGGGCCTCCTGGAGTTCGTCGGGGTCGAGCGGCTGGGCGGCGGCGTCCGGTTCGGCGGTGGCGGTCACCGCTCACCGCCGACGGTGTTGCCGGTGTTGACGTCGCCGTGGACCTCGCCGCCGGAGACGATGTGCTGGTCGCCGCCGATCAGGTTGCCGCCGAAGGTCGGCGATCCGCCGAGGAACTGGAAGGTGGCGGGGGCGCGGCTCTCGGCCGGGTCCGGGGCCTGGGCTGCGGGCGGGGCGGGAGCCGGGCCCGGCGTCGGAGCGGCCGCGGCCGCCGGGGCAGCACTCGGCGGGGGCGACGGCGCGGGCGCGGGTTCGCCGTGCAGCCAGGCCGTGAAGTCGCCCTCCTTGCCCTGCACGGTGACCCGGTGGAACGCCTCCGGCAGCAGTCCGCCGTGACCGTGCCGGACGATGCCCTGGTAGAGCGCGTCGGAGACGCCGAGCACGCAGGGGCCGTTCCGGTGCCGCAGCGCCTCGCGCAGGGCCGCCGAGTCCAGCAGCCGGAAGGCCTGGTTGAGGTCCCAGCCGACGGCGCCGCCGAGGGCCCCGCCGAGTTCCTGGACGGCGACCTCGCCGGAGGCGAGCACGATCCGCAGCCGTACCCGGGCTTCGGCGGCCGCGAGGCGGTTGTTCGCGTGCAGCAGGGCGGGGGTCTCGTTGACCAGCGCGTGCAGCAGCCGGGGCTTGGGGACGGTGGGGCTGATCAGGGCCATCACCGAGTCGCCACGGTCCTCCAGGCGCTGGTCGGCGGGCTCGACCCCGGCGCTGCGCAGCGTCTCGTGCAGGACGGAGTAGAGCATCCGGCGCATGAACGCCTGCTCGACGTCGTCCCGTCTGCCGAACTGCTCGATGTCCAGCAGCAGGATGGTGTGGTTCACCGGATCGGTCATGGTCGCCTCTCGGTTCGTCGTCGGGCCTCAGACTGCCCGCTGCGGGCGTGTCGGTGTGAGCGCCGATGAGGCACTCGCTCTGTGACGGTGTGCACAGAACCTTCCTGCGGATCAGCGGAGTTGACCGGGCCTCCGGAGCAGGTCGGGGCGCGCGATGACCAGCGAGCGGCGGCTGGTGACGACGATGCCGCGGTCCCGCAGGGACTTGAGCAGCCGGGCGACGGCCTCCCGGGAGGCGCCGACCGAGCCGGCCAGCTCCTGCTGGCTGAGCGGGACGGAGACGACGATGCCCTCGGCGGTGCGGCGACCGTGGGTGCGGGCTAGTTCCAGCAGCAGGTCGGCGAGGCGTTCGCTGACGGTGAGCGAGGCGAACTTCAGCCGGTGGTGGTCTGCGGCCCGCAGCCGGTCGGTGGAGAGCGCGAGCAGCTGCATCGAGGCCGCGGGGGTGCGCTGGAGGTAGGCGGTGAAGGCGGCCCGGTCCACGGCGGTGGTCTCGACCTGTTCCAGCGCGGTGACGGTGGCCGCCCGGGGCCTTCCGCTGAGGGCGGCGGACTCGCCGACGATGTCGCCCGGCCCGCGCAGGGCGAGCAGCGCCTCGTACCCGTTCTCGGCGGCGGCGGTCACCTTGAGCCAGCCGCGCAGGACGAGCAGGACGTGGTCGGAGGGTTCGCCTTCGCGCAGCGCGGCGGTGCGCGCGGGGTAGTCGAGCCGGCGGCCGAGGGCGAGCAGCGCGGTGCGGTCGGCGTGGTCGAGCCGGGCCAGGAAGGGCACGCGGTCGTCGAGGCCGTGACCGGTCGCGGGACCTGGTCCGCCGGGCGGCGTGTTGGCCATGCCTGATCAGCCCTTGTCGTCAGCGCCTGGGCGCGGTGGGCTCGGAGAGGTTGAGTGCGGGCAAACAAGCTACCGGCGAAGCGGCGTCCGCGCCGGTGAATCGGTGAATTGCCCGCCATCCCCCTCGCGGGGGAGCGGCGGGAACCGCTCCGGCGAGGGAGGTGGCGCAGGGTCCGGTCGAGGGAGGCTTCTCGGTGTCGGGATGACGGGGCTTGCGAAGGGGGCCGGACATGAAGCGGGTGCTGGGCGCGGTGGCGATCACGGCGGGGGTGCTGGTCGGGATGTCGGGCTGTCTGCCGATCGGGGACGACCGGGAGCACCGGACGGTCAGCTACGGCGTGGCCGAGCAGGTCAAGGAGCTGGTGATCGAGGGGCAGAACGGCGGTGTCGTGGTGACCGGCGGCGGCGGGGCGGTGCATGTGGTCGAGGACCAGAACTACCGGGGGGACGCGCCGAAGAGCACCCACGAGGTGAAGGACGGCGTGCTCCGGCTGACGTACGACTGCGACTCCTGCGGGATCGGGTACACCGTCAACGTGCCGGCCGGGACCAAGGTGCGGGTCAAGGAGACGAACGGCGGCATCAAGCTGTCCGGGCTGGCCGCCGACGCCGAGGCCGACGTGACGAACGGCGGGGTCGAGGCCAGCGGGCTGACCTCTCCCCAGGTGCGGCTGGCCGCCGTGAACGGGGGTGTGCGGGCCGACTTCGCCGGCGCGCCGTCGAAGCTGGAGGCGACGACCTCGAACGGTGGGGTGAATCTGAAGGTGCCGTCCGGGGAGGCGTACACGGTGGACGCACAGGCCACGACGGGCGGGATCGACGTGAGCATCCCCTCGCAGCCGGGCGCGGCGCACAGCATCACCGCCCGGGCGAAGACCGGCGGTGTGACGGTCAGCGGTGCCTGACCGGGCGGTGCCGGAGGTTCTGCCGGTAGGGCATGATCTTCTGCGCGGGGGCGGGGTCCCCGGGTACGGGGGAGGTACGGCGGTGGAGCGCGTCGCGCGCTGGCGGACATGGACGGCCGGGCTGAGCCCGTACGTGCTGGACTCGTCTCTGGCGCTGGTGTCGGCAGGGATCGCGGTGTGGGCGGTCTACAACGACGACACCCGTTGGCCCACGTGGGTCTACCTGTTGGCGGTGGCCACCGCGGTGCCGCTGCCGTGGCGGCGCAGGGCACCACTGACCGTGCTGGCGCTGTACAGCGCCGCCGAGATCACGCTGTCCGTGCTGGCGCACTCGGCGAACGCCCAGGTGCCGCTGGCCGGTGTCCTCGGCCTGTACACGGTGGCGGAGCGGTGTTCGGACCGGGCGCGTTGGTCGGTGCTGGCCGTCACGGTCGTCGGCAACGTGGTCGGCACCCATTCGCCGAACGGCGCGCTGTTCAGCGTGCTCACCTCGGCGGGCTCGTTCGTCTTCGGCGCCCTGGTGCGCACCCAGCGGCAGTTGGTCCGGGTGGAGGCGGAGCG
This sequence comes from Kitasatospora aureofaciens, assembly GCF_001188955.3. Classification (GTDB taxonomy): domain Bacteria; phylum Actinomycetota; class Actinomycetes; order Streptomycetales; family Streptomycetaceae; genus Kitasatospora; species Kitasatospora aureofaciens. The sequence goes on from NZ_JPRF03000019.1 coordinate 58,832, forward strand.
GGCGCGGGAGGCCGGGGTGCGGGCGGCCAGCGAGGCGGCCCGGGCGGTCGCCGAGGAGCGGTCCCGGATCGCCCGGGAGATGCACGACATCCTGGCGCACGCCGTCTCGCTGATGGTCATCCAGGCCGAGGCCGGGCCGCTGGTGGTGCGCGACAACCCGGACCGGGCGATCCGCGCCTTCGACACCATCGCCGACTCCGGCCGTGATGCGATGGTCCAACTGCGGCGGGTGCTCGGGGTGTTGAAGGACCCGGAGGCGGGGCGGGAGCTGGCGCCGCAGCCCCGGCTGGCCGAACTGGCGGACGTGGTCGAGCGGGTGCGCCGGTCCGGCCTGGGGGTCGAGCTCGAACTCGCCGACGGGCTGGGCGCGCTGCCCGCCGATGTGGAGGCGGCCGCGTTCCGGATCGTGCAGGAGGCGCTGACCAACACCGTCAAGCACTCCGGGGCCGACCGGGCCGCGATCCGGGTGCGGCGCTCCGGCGAGGTGCTGGAGGTGGTGGTCTCCGACAACGGCCGCGGGGTGCCGCTGGCCGCCGACCGTACGGTGGCCGGCTGGTCCGGCGGGCGCGGGCTGGTCGGCATCCGCGAGCGGGCGGCGGCCTGCGGCGGCCGGGCCGAGGCCGGTCCGGGGCCGGAGGGCAGGGGTTTCCTGGTGAGTGCCCGGCTGCCGCTGGGGCCGGCGGGCGTGGTGGAGAGGGTGGGCGGATGACGCCGATACGGGTGGTGGTCGCGGACGACCAGGAGCTGGTGCGGGCCGGGTTCGGGATGATCCTGGACGCCCAGCCGGACATCGAGGTGGTGGCCGAGGCCTGCGACGGCGCCGAGGCGGTCGAGGCGGTGCGGGCGCACAACCCGGACGTGCTGCTGCTGGACGTCCGGATGCCGGTGATGGACGGCCTGGAGGCGGCCCGCCGGGTGTGCGCGGAGTTCCCGGCCACCAAGGTCATCATGCTGACCACCTTCGACATCGACGACTACGTCTTCGACGCGCTGTACGCGGGCGCCAGCGGCTTCCTGCTGAAGGACGTCCGACGGGACGACCTGGCGCACGGGGTGCGGATGGTCGCCTCGGGGGAGGCACTGCTCGCGCCCTCGGTGACCAGGCGGCTGATCGGCGAGTTCGCCGCCCGCCGGCCGGGCAGCCACGAGCGGGCGGTGCGGCCGCCGTCCAAGCTGCTGGAACAGCTGACCCTGCGCGAGCACGAGACGCTGCGGCTGATCGCGCGCGGGCTGTCCAACGCGGAGATCGCGGCCGAGCTGGTGGTCAGCGAGCACACCGTGAAGACCCACGTCAGCAATGTGCTGAGCAAGCTCGGGCTGCGCGACCGGGTGCACGCCGTGGTGTTCGCGTACGAGGCCGGGGCGGTGGTGGCGGGCGAGTCCTGAGGAACTCCCCCGTACGGGGGAGGGGCCGGGTTAGCCGGTACGGGCGATCCGCGACGAGGGGCCCGGACGGAAGGCTCAGGGGTGTCGGAACGGACACGGGCCAGCGGCCACGGACAGTGGTCCGCGGGCCCCGGACACGGGAGAACCTCGCATGAACGCCCCTCGGAACAGCCGCCTCACCGGCTACGCCGCCGTCGGAGCCCCCGCGCTGATGGCCCTCTACGGCGGGATCCGCCTGGTGCCCGGCTCCCGCCAGCCGGGCCTCGGCTGGACCGCCGGGCACACCGCGATGTTCGCCGGCCTGCTGCTGTTCGTCCCGGTGCTGCTCGCCCTGCGTGCCCTGCTCGCCCCGCGCGGCACCACGGCCGGGAAGCTGGCCGCGAACGCCGCGCTGGGGACGGCGTTCGCGGGCCTGCTGGCCTCGCTGGTGCAGATCGGGATCGACCTGTACGTCGGCGTGGTCTCGGCGACCAAGGAGGAGCAGTCGCGGCTGTTCGGGCGGGTCCAGGACGTCCCCGGGGTGCTCCCGGCCGTGTACCAGGTCGGCCCGCTGCTGTTCTACGTCGGCCTGCTGGCGCTGCTGGTCGCCGCCTCGGTGGGGGCGGGCCGGACGCTGCCCTGGTGGAGCCCGGTGCTGATGCTGGTCGGCACCCTCGCCACGGGCGTCGACCTGGCCTTCATCCCGCTCGCCGCGGCCTGCTACCTGGTCGCCCTCGCCCCGTTGACCCGCCCGGCCACCGCCCTGCGCCCGGCACTGGCCTGACCGGTGTTGGGCTCGATCGGCGTTGGGCCTGACCGGGATCGGCCCGCCCGGCACTGGCCCGACCCGCTCCGGACTGACCGGCGGTCGGCCGTCAGCTCATCCGGAACACCGGCCCGCGCGGGGTGAACGGCAGCCCGGCGCCGCGCGGGACGAGGAAGGCGTGCTCGCGGCGCACCCGCAGCACGTCGCACTCGCCGTCGGTGATCACCAGGACGGGTGCCCCGGGCGGGAAGTCCTCGGCCCGCTCCAGCAGGTCGATTCCCGGCTGGAGGACGGTGCCGCCCCGGCCGTGCACCCGGAGCCGCCCGGCGATCTCCTCGACCGGGAGGTACCCGGCGTCGTGCGGGGCGGCGTCGCAGTGCACCACCCGGGCGGCCGGGACGTCCCGGGCGGCGGCGTACGAGGCGATCGCCCCGAGCGCCTTGCCGAGCAGCGTCCGGTCCATCGAGCCCGAGGTGTCCAGGACGACCCCGAAGGTGCAGCGCGGGACCTCCTCCTCGGGGCGGTAGCGGCCGGCCCGGGGGATGTCCGGGGTGGCGGACTGCCGGCGGGCCGGGCGGGAGTAGCTGCGCACCGGCTCCGGGCTCGGCACGAACTCGTCGAACCAGCGCGCCAGTCGGGCGTCCCAGGGCAGCGGCGGGTGGGCGAGCGCGCGGATCTCCTCGACCAGTCCGGCCGGGAGCAGGCCGCGTCCGCGCTGGTGCAGTTCGAAGCCCTGCTGCAGCCCGCGCCGGTAGAAGTCGTCGAGGTCCACGTAGGTGCGCCGGTCGCGCACCAGCGGTTCGCCGAGGACGTCCGGGCGGTTCTTGCCGGCCAGGGTGGCGAGGCGGCGGATCCGGCGCTGGTCGCGGGCGATCCGGTCGTACACCTCCTCGGCGGACAGGCCCTTGAACTGCGGGTCGTGCAGCAGCCCGTCGGGCATCTCGCCGACGCCCATCTCCAGCAGCCAGCCGTTGATGACGTAGTCGGCGGCGACGTTGAACAGGAACGGGTCCCGCCCGCCGCGGCGCTCGCCGTGCCGCAGGGCGGCGTGCAGGATCTCGTGCCCGAGGACGAACCGCCACTCCTCGTCGGAGTGGTGGCGCAGCGGGTTGACGTAGATCTCGCCGACCTCGGCGTTGACCGCGGCGACGGCGATGTCGTGCGCCCGGGCGAGTTCGGCGTCGGCCACGACGGTGAGGCCGGCTGCGATGCCGCCGAGCAGCGGGTACGAGGAGACGAACCAGTTGAGCGCCCTGGTCCACGGCCGCTCGGGCAGGCGCTCGCCGGTGTCGGCGTCGATCCGGCCGCCGGCCCGGTCCATCGCGGCCGACATGGTGCGGGTGAGGGCGGCGGCGAAGGACGCCTGCCAGTCCTCGGGGACCAGGCCGTGGCCGTGCCACTCGACCAGCAGCTGGTCACGGCCGCCGGAGCCGGCGGCTCCGGCCGTCCCGGCGGTGCCGGCCGTCGGCAGGCCGTCGCGGCGCCAGCGGGCGGCCAGCTCCTCCTCGTCTCCGCCCGGGTACTCCTGGGGGAGTGCGACCGGGGCACGGCCGACCGGGAAGGTGGCGAGGAAGCGGTTGACCACGGTGCAGCGGGCGGCGGCCGCGGGCGGGTCGGGCTGGACCCGGGTGCCGCGGGCGGCCGGGAGGTGGCCGAAGCCGAGGTGCAGCAGGCAGTGGGCCAGCACCCAGGCCCACTCCTCGGGTTCGGCCCGGCGGCGCGGGTTGACGTGCACGGTGCCGTCGGAGTCGACCACCGCCCAGCCGTCCGGCGGGGCGGTGGTGCAGTCCCGGGTGCGGCAGACGTCGGCGCGCAGGGCGGCGAAGGCCGGGTTGCGGCGCAGCAGCCGGACGCCCTCGGCGAAGGACTCGGCGCCCGGGTCCGCCGGCTTCGCGGGGGAGGGCTTCACCGGCGGGCCTCGACCAGCCGGGGCATGTCCCGGGCGGCCTCGATCAGGAACCAGGAGGGCAGCACCGGGTTGCCGTCCGCGCCGTCGGCGATCACCGTCTGGGCGACCTCCACCGAGATCTCGGCCAGCTGCACCAGCAGCGACTTGGCCCGGAAGGCGGTCTGCCGCTGCGCCCCGGAGGCGTGCTCCTTGCGGGCGGGCAGCTCCTTGACCAGGCGGCCGCGGAAGGCGTCGGCCAGGTAGTAGAGCAGGTCGCGGTCCTCCAGCCGGTGCGGCCAGCGGGCGTCGCCCTTGAGGATCGCCTCCAGGCCGTAGGAGTTGCGGACGATCTTCGCGTAGCCGCAGAAGGCGACCGCGTGCTGCGCGCTGAGCAGCCCGTACGTGACGACCTTGAGGGTCTCCTCGTCCAGGGCGGGGCCGAAGGAGTGCAGCGCGTCGGAGAGCATGTGCCAGGCGCGCGGGGTGGAGAACGGCTCCTCGGTCTTGGGCGGGGCGGACCACAGGTGGTCGGGCCGGTCGGTGAGGTGGTCGACGATCCAGGGGTGGATGCCGGCGCCGGCCGCCCAGCGCAGCCAGTCCTCGGCGCTGGCCCGCAGGTGGACGTGGACCATGCGGTTGACCAGAGCGGACGCCATCGGGCGGGCGAGCGCGCCATCGGTGGCGCGGTTCCCGGCGCCGATCACGATCGAGCCGGGCGGCAGCTCGTACGAGCCGATCCGGCGGTCCAGGATCAGCGAGTAGAAGGCCTTCTGGACGTCCGGCGAGGCCGCGTTGAGCTCGTCCAGGAACAGGCAGTACGGCTCGTCGCGGGCGATCTGCTCGGGCGGGCAGAACCGGGAGCGGCCCTCCGGGGTGAGCTGCGGGACGCCGATCAGGTCCTCCGGGGCGAGCTGGGTGCCGACCAGGCTCACGCACTCCAGTCCCAGCGACTCGGCGAACGCCCTGACCAGGGAGGACTTCCCGATCCCGGGAGCGCCCCAGAGGAACACGGGGCGGACGGTGGCCAGGCCGAGCAAAAGCTCGGGGACCTGCGAGGGCGAGACGCTGACTGCTCCCTGCACGGGGCTCCTTCACGGAAACGCTGGGTGACCGGCCCAGTGTGCGGCGGGAGTTGACACGGCGCACCCGGATTTTCGGTGGCAGAGGGCTGGTCGGCCGCCGTACCGTCCGGGCATGAACGCGAAGCGTCCCCTGATCGCCGTGCTCACCGGCGCGGGCATCTCGACCGACTCCGGCATCCCCGACTACCGCGGCCCGCAGGGGCTTTGGCAGCGGGATCCGTCGGCCCAGGAGCTCGTGACCATCGGGCCCTACCTGGCCGACCCGGAGGTGCGGAAGCGGGCCTGGCTGATGCGCCGTGACGCCGGCGCGATGGCGGCCGAGCCGAACGCCGGGCACCGGGCGCTGGTCGATCTCGAGCGCTCCGGCCTGCCTCTGCGGGTGCTGACCCAGAACGTGGACGGGCTGCACCAACGGGCCGGTCTGCCCGCCCGCAAGGTGTTCGAACTGCACGGCACCGCACGGGAGGTGCAGTGCGCGCGCTGCCGGGTGGTCGGACCGATGGACGAGGCGCTGGCCCGCGTCGCGGCGGGGGAGCCGGATCCGGCCTGCCGCGAGTGCGGGGGGATCCTGCGCCCGCGCACGGTGATGTTCGGGGAGGCGCTGGACCCGGTGGTGCTCCAGCAGGCCGACGCGGTCGCCAAGGCCTGCGACCTCTTCGTCGCGGTGGGCACCAGCCTCCAGGTGTTCCCGGTGGCCGGGCTGCCGCTCATCGCGGTGGAGACCGGGGCGAAGCTGATCATCGTGAACGCCGAGCCGACCCCGTACGACGAGGCGGCGGCCGAGGTGATCCGGGAGCCGATCTCCACCGCGCTGCCGGAGCTGGTGCGACGGCTGGTGCGGGAACGGGCCTGAGAACAGGGGCCGGAAGGGTCTTAGAAGGGACGCACCGCGTGCGTACGATGATCCTTCCGGCTCCCCCCTCACGGCCTGGAGTGATCGAGCGATGACGACGACGGCGAAGTTCGACCCCTGGTCGGCGGCGTTCGTGGCCCACCCGTACGACGTGTACGCCGAACTGCGCGAGCACGCGCCGGTGACGTACCACGAGCCGACGAACCAGTGGCTCGTCTCGCGCCACGAGGACGTCAGCGCCCTGCTGCGCGATCGGCGGCTCGGCCGCACCTACACCCACCGGTTCAGCCACCAGGAGTTCGGCCGCCCCGAGCCCGACCCGGCGCACGAGCCCTTCCACACCCTCAACGACCACGGGTTGCTCGACCTGGAGGCGCCCGACCACACACGGATCCGCCGCCTGGTCTCCAAGGCCTTCACCCCGCGCATGGTCGAGGGGCTGCGGCCCACCGTCCAGCGCCTCGCGGGCGAACTGGTCGACGGGCTGCTCGCGGCCGGCGGCGGAGACCTGATCGCCGCCGTCGCCGAGCCGCTGCCGGTCGCCGTGATCGCCGAGATGCTCGGCGTGCCGGAGGGGGACCGGCATCTGCTGCGCCCCTGGTCGGCCGACATCACCGGGATGTTCGAGCTCAACCCGAGCGAGGAGGTCGCCCGCCGCGCCGTTACCGCGAGCACCGAGTTCTCCGACTACCTGCGCGCCCTGATCCGCGAGCGCCGGGCGAACCCGGGTGAGGACCTGATCAGCGCGCTGATCCAGGCCCAGGAGGGCTCCGACGCGCTCAGCGAGCAGGAGATGGTCTCCACCTGCGTGCTACTGCTCAACGCCGGCCACGAGGCGACCGTCAACACCACCGGCAACGGCTGGTGGGCACTGTTCCGCAACCCCGGCGAACTCGCCCGGCTGCGCGGCGACGTGGACGGGCTGCTGCCCACCGCCGTCGAGGAACTGATGCGCTGGGACACCCCGCTGCAGATGTTCGAGCGCTGGGTGCTGGAGGACATCGAGGTTCGCGGCGTCACCGTCCCGCGCGGCGCGGAGATCGCCCTGCTCTTCGGCTCCGCCAACCGCGACCCGGAGCGCTTCGCCGACCCCGACCGCCTCGACCTCGGCCGCACCGACAACCCGCACATCACCTTCGGCGCCGGAATCCACTTCTGCCTGGGCGCGCCGCTTGCCAGACTGGAGCTCACCGAGTCCTTCGGCGCGCTGCTGCGTCGGGCCCCGGGCCTGCGGCTGGTCCGCGAGCCCGAGTGGAACCCGGGCTACGTGATCCGAGGGCTCAAGGAACTGCTGGTCGAGGTCTGACCACGAAGAGGGGGGAACCGCCGTGGGCAAGGCGACAGGGGCGCTGCTGGGACTGGCGATCGGCGACGCGATCGGCCGGGTGACCGAGTTCAAGAGCGTCGAGGAGATCGCCGCCGTCGAGCCCGACTGGCGGCGGCTCCCGCTGCCGGAGAAGGCGTTGGTCACCGACGACACCCAGATGACGCTCGCCCTCGCCCGCGGCCTGCGCACCGCCCTCTCGCGCGGGACCCTGACCCCGTTGCGCCTGGAGCGGCCGGTCCGCGAGGAGTTCGTCGACTGGTGGCGCTCGCCGGAGAACAACCGCGCCCCCGGCATGACCTGCCTGCGCGCCTGCGAGCGGCTCAGCCACGAGAAGTACCGCTGGCAGCAGGCCAGCGACGTCGGCTCCAAGGGCTGCGGCGCCAACATGCGGGTCGCCCCGATCGGGCTCATCCGCGAGCTGGACGCCCGGCAGCTCTCCGGCGCCGCCCAGCTGCAGTCCGCGCTCACCCACGGCCACCCGACCGCCCTCGCCGCCAGCGACCTCACCGCCTACGCCGTCCGGAAGCTCGCCGAGGGAGTCCCGCCCGCCGGACTGCCCGCGGTGCTGCGGGCGTACGCGCTGGCGAGCCGCGAGCGCTACGACGAGTTCTGGCTCGGCGACCTCGCCGCGCGCTGGTACGGCGCCTCCCCGCAGGCCGTGCTCGCCCGCGGCTGGGACGACTGCCTCAAGGTCCTCGACCAGCTGCAGGCCGCGCTCGCCGCACCGGACCTGGAAGCCGACCCCTGCCTGGCCACCGGCGAGGGCTGGGTCGCCGAGGAGGCCTTCGGCACCGGCTTGCTCTGCTTCCTGCTGCTGCCCGACGACCCGGTGGCCGCCGTCCGCCGGGCCGCCTACTCCAGCGGCGACTCCGACTCCCTCGCCTGCCTGACCGGCGCCTTCGCCGGCGCGTACCACGGCGAGGCGGTCTGGCCGGAGGAGTGGGTCGAGCGGATCGAACACCGGGACGAACTGCTTGAGTTCGGCGCCCTCTGGGACTGAGTGGTCAAGGCCCGGTCTCGCGGCCGAAGATCCGCCGGAACAGCGCGGCCGGGCCGCCGTCGGCGCCGCTTCACCGGGGTGATCCGGGGTCGGCCGGGTACAGCTTGACCAGGTGGGGCGTCAGGCCGAGGAACGCCAGCGACCGCACCTCGCCGTACGTCGCGAGCCGGTGGCCGATGCGCTGCGCGGAGTCCGGCCCGAACAGCTCGTCGAAGTAGTCGAGTTGCTCGACGGTGAGCGGCAGCGCCCGCAGCGAGGCGAGGAGCGCCGACAGCGCGTCCGAGAGCTTGGAGAATTGCGCGGGCCCCGTGAGCCCCTTGACCTCCACCACTACGGGGAACGGGTGCGGCGCAGCCTCCACGGACGCATCCACGAGCCTCATCGTGTACCACCTTCCGGGCCCATCAGAGCCCAAACGATCCATCTGTCTCCTGGGACGGGCTGTCGGTGGCGCCCTCCGGACCTCGGACGAGTCCTTCGAAGTCGCCTGGTTCCACCCGGACGAGGTGGACGCGCTACCCATGGTCACCAGCATCCGTAAGCGGCTCGATGACTGGCGAAGCGGTCAGATTCCTGTGGTTCGGTAGCCGAGGCGGAACCCGATCGCGGGGTGCCGCGTCGAAGGGCCATGACGAACAGCCGCACCGGAAACCGTCGTCGCGCCGCCGTGCTCCTCGCCGCCGTGCTCGCCGCGCCGCTGCTCAGCGGCTGCGGCAGCACCGGGGCCGCCACCGGCACCGAGCTGAAGGCCTCCGCGCCGGCCAGCCGGCCCGCCGTGGACCCGGCCCAGGTGACCGCCGCCGCGCAGGCCACCGACGCCTTCGGGCTCGACCTCCTGCACGCTCTCACCACGACGCCGGACGGTGCCGGGCGCAACACGGTGGTCTCGCCCGTCGGGCTGGCCACCGTGCTCGGGATGCTGATGCCCGGGGCGCGCGGCGCGACCGCCGACGAACTCGCCAAGGCCCTGCACACCGGACTCGACCCGAAGCAGTACGCGCTCGCCGTCGGCGCGCTCGACCAGCGGACGAAGAACGGCGACCGGCTCACCCTGCACCAGGCCGACGAGGTCTGGACGCAGCAGGGCTTCCCGGTCGAGCCCGACTACCTGGCCACGCTCGCGGCCGCCTTCGACGCCGGGGTGCACACCACCGACTTCAAGAAGGACCCCGAAGGCAGCCGCAAGGCGGTCAACGCGGCCGTGGAGAAGGCCACCGAGGGCCGGGTCAAGGACCTCTTCGCCCCGAAGACGATCAACCCGGACACCCGGCTGGTCCTCACCGACGCGCTCTACCTCAAGGCCAAGTGGGCCTCCGAGTTCAAGTCCTCGAACACCGAAGACCGCCCGTTCCACAAGCTCGACGGCACCGTGTCGAACGTCTCGACGATGAGCCAGACCGGCGGGTTCAAGTACGCCGACGGCTCCGGCGGGATCGTCGGAGAGCCCTGGCAGGCCGTCGAACTCCCTTACGCGGACGGCAACCTGGCGATGGACCTGATCGTCCCCGCGCAGGGCGGCTTCGCGGCCTTCACCAAGGGACTGGACCAGCCCCAGCTCGACCGGATCCTCGGCGCCCTCGCCGAGCGGCCCGTCGACCTGCAGCTGCCGCGCTTCCACTTCGACACGTCCAACGAGCTCACCGCCGCGCTGCGTTCGCTCGGCGTCCACTCGGTCTTCGACCACGCCGACCTCAGCGGCATCGCCAAGGAGCCGCTCGCCGTCAGCACGGTCGTCCAGAAGGCCACCGTCCAGGTCGACGAGGAGGGCACGGTCGCGGCGGCCGGCAGCGGCGTCGGGATCGTCGCCGGGGCGGCGCCCGCTCCGCGCGATCCCGCCCAGCTGCACATCGACCGGCCGTTCCTGTTCCTGGTCCGGGACACCTCCACCGGCCGGCCGCTGTTCCTCGGCCAGGTCACCGACCCGCAGGCGAAGTAGGGCCGCTCACGAGGCTGTTCACCAGGCCGGGTAGCGCCCGCCGAGCGCCGGGTGGGCCGGGTCGCGGCTACCGAACAGCACCAGCAGGTCGTCCGCGACCGTCAGCAGCTCGGCCCGGCCCTCGATCGCCCGCACCCACTCGCCGGGCAGGGCCGAGGCGCCGTACGCGGCCCCGACCAGGTTGCCGCAGACCGCGCCGGCGGAGTCGCTGTCCCCGGAGTGGTTGACCGACAGCAGCAGCGCGGTGCGCACCGGGTCGGGGTCGAGGGTGGCCGCCAGCAGCGAGTACACGGCGATGGCCAGGCACTCCTCGGCGATCCAGCCGAGCCCGACCCGCTCCACCGTCTCCGCCACCGGCTCGGCCTCCTGGGCCAGCCGCACCGCCCGGGCCAGTGCCTGGACGGTCTCCTTGGAGCTCGGCAGCTCGCGGATCTGCTCCACCGTCTCACCGACCGCCGCCCACGGCTCGGTCCCGGCCGCCAGCCGCTCGACCAGTGCCGCGAAGGCGCCGGCCGCGAGGTAGCCGGTCGGGTGCCCGTGGGTGAGCTGGGCGCACTGCACGGCCAGCCCGAAGGACTGCTCCACGCCGAGCCGGGCCAGCCCGAACGGCGCCGAGCGCATCACCGTGCCGCAGCCCTTGGAGCCCGGGTTGATCGGCCCGGGCCGTCCGATCGCGGACGGCGCCTCGAACTCCGGGTGCTCGGACACCCCGCTCAGGCAGGCGTTGCCCGGCGCCCGCCGCGCGTACAGGAACGACCGGCTCAGCAGCCAGCCGTCATACGGGCGGGGCTGCGGCTCGGTGTCCGGCGCGCTCTGGTACTGGGTCCGCAGCCAGCGCCGGTACGCGCCGTGCACCGCCTCCGGCACCGAGCCGCCGCCGCCCGTCCAGCCGCGGACGAAGCCGCGGATCAGGCCCTCGGCGGTGAACAGCGTCATCTGGGTGTCGTCGGTGACCTCGACCGGGCCGCTCCCGGCCGGCAGCGAGGTCACGCCCTGAGGCCCGAACCGGTCCTGGATCTGGTGCAGTTGCTGGAACTCCACCGGCCAGCCCAGCGCGTCACCGATGGCGCCGCCGAGCAGCGCACCGCGCACCCGGTCCCGGTATCCCGACTCCGCCGCCGACTCCGTCACCGGATTTCTCCCAGGGTGCTCCCGGCTTCAGCTGGGAGGGGAATGGGTGCTTGGAGCGGAGCTGCGAAGCGGTGGAGTTCTCTGCGCATCTGTACTGATCCCTCTCGTTGTCAGTGGGGTCGGCTAGCTTGTGGGTCATGACGATGCGGCAGGTTGCGGAGGACGCCGGGCACACCCGGTACACCTACCGCCTGCGTGTGTCGTCGACCGCGTCCGTGCTGCTGGGTGCGGAGTGGGGTAGGTGCCGGTGGGTGTGGAACGAATGCGTGCACATGTCGCGTAAGGTCCACCCGCACAACCGGGCCGATCCGGAGGCGAAGCGCAGCTGCGGACCGGCCGACTTGGACAAGCTCCTGACGCAGGCGCGCGGGGCGATGACGTGGCTGCGTGAGGGGGCGTCGGTCCCGCAGCAGCAGACCGTCCGGGACTTCGCGAAGTCCCGCGCCAAGGCGCTGGCAGTGGAGGGCTTCCGGCCGACGTTCCTCGGCCGTACCACGATGGCCCGCAAGGCCGCCGACGCCGCCATCGGCGCGACCAAAGCGGCGCTGGTCGAGCAGGCCCGCAAGCACGGTCGGACCGTTTACCTGGTCAACCCCGCGCACACCACGATGGACTGCGCGCACTGCGGTGTGAGAGCCAAGCACCGCCTCCCCCTCTCCGAACGGATCTATACGTGCACCGCGTGCGGAGTCTCGTCCCCCAGGGACAAGAACTCCGCGCGTGTGATGCTCGTCCGGGCTGGTCTCAACCCGGTTGGTGTCGATCGTGGAAGACCACAGCGTCCGCCGGACGTCGCGGCAGCGTGAGCCAGGAATCCCCCGCCCCCGAGCGGGGGAGGAGTCAAGTCGAATCCCCCTTCGTTCGTGGCGGGTCGTTTCTATCAGGCGGGCCGTCAGTTGTGGATCTCGCCCCGCCCGTGCAGGGCGGCGCGGTCGGCCGCGGCCCGCCCGGCGGCCCAGCCCTCGCCGTCGCTGACCCGGACCCGCTGCGAGACCAGCTTCGGGAACAGCCGGCCGACCTCCTCGTCCACCGCCGCCGAGCGGGCGGCCAGTGCGGGCAGCAGCCGTGCGTCGGGCAGCAGCTGCTCCTCGGTGCCGTCCTCGCGCAGGTGGCGGCCGGCCGCGGCGGCGGTGGTGGTCCGCTCGGTGGCGGCGGTCAGCCGTTCGCGGATCCGCGCCGCGTACGCGACCAGGAAGGACTGCCGGAACGCCTTGCTGCGCGAGTCCTTGCCGGAGCCGGCCTTGTTGAGCGCGTGGGTGGCCTGCACCAGCAGCGAGGTGTAGAGCAGTTCGACGCCGTCCAGGTCGCCGTCGAAGCCGATCACGGTGCAGAAGCCGAACTCCTTCGCCCACACCACGCGGCACCGGTTCGCCGCCGCGACGGCGTCCAGCAGCATCGTCTTGGGGCCCTCGTACGGGTTGTCCACGCCGATCCGCAGCGCCGCCGGGGTGTTCCGGTCGGCCGCGGCGGCGGCCACCAGCGCCTCGTCGATGCTGTGCTGGGCCATCAGCTGCTGGGCCTTGGCGGTCAGCGCCTCGGCCTCCTCCGGGTACTCGGTGGACTCGGCCTTGGCCAGCAGCGCCCGGATCCGGGCCAGCATCCGCGGCTCGCCGGTCACCGGACCGGTGGGGCGACGCGCCGCCGTGGACGCGCCGGGCGCGGGGCCGACCGGCGCGATCGGGGGCAGCCGGCCCCAGCTGCGCAGCAGCTCCAGGACGGCGGTGGCGAGCGCGAAGCGGTCCAGCCGGTGCCGGTGGGCGAAGGCCCCGAGGTACTGCTCGTCGGACGGCCACCACACCTCGGCCTCCAGCTCGCGCAGCTGCTCCAGCCAACGCCGGTCCAGGCCCGCGGCGGGGTGGCGGCGGGCCTCGGCGGCGATCAGGTCCACCGCGAGCGCCAGGTGGACCGGCTTCAGCCCGCGCCGCACCACCCGCACCAGGTCCGCCGGGCGCCACCCGGCCGACCAGCAGCGGCCCACCGCGGTGTCCGCGTACCCCAGCAGCGCCCGGCTGACCGCCGGCCACTGCCCGGCCGAGGCGGCCAGCAGCGAGGCCCCGGTGTCCAGGGCGAGGTCCAGCCCCTCCTCGGGGGCGGTGAGCACCGACCGCACCGCCTGCTCCAGCAGCGGCCCGGCGTTCCCGTCGCCCTGCTGCGCGCGCTTGCCCACGGTGTGTCCCTGCTCTCCTCGACGGTTCGGCCCCTCCGGCCCATGATGCCGGAGGGGCCGGGCGGGCGGCCCGGGAGCAGGACCTACCGTTCGATGGCCTTGGCCATGATCTCCGGGATCCGCTCCAGCAGCCGGGCGGCCGCCAGCCGGATGCCCAGGGTGGCGACCAGGCCGCCGTACAGCGGGCCGAGCAGCAGCAGCGGCCAGGTCGGTCCGTCCGAAGCGAGCGCCCAGAACAGGTAGCCGCCGACCGGCAGGGCGAGCACCGCGACACCGATCATCGAGCCGAACTGGTTGAGCAGGATCAGCCCGCCCTGCCCGGGGGCGGCGTTGCGCATCGGATTGCTGTCGGCCGGCATGGTGTAGGGCGCCAGCACGCTGAACACCGAGCCGAGCGCGATGCCGCAGCCGAGCACCGCCACCGCCAGGCCGACCGCGGACGGCAGTCCGGCCCAGTCGCCGGTGACGGCGGCCAGCACCAGCCCGAGCACCACCGCGACCGGGACGGCGTACGACAGCACCGCGTACGCCCGGCCGCGCAGCTCGTCCCGGGCATCGGCCGGGGTGCGCAGGGTGGCGGCGACCATCCAGAACGCCGAGCCGTCCATGCCGAACAGGTTGAGCATCTGCAGTCCGAGGAAGGTCCCGGTCATCGCCAGCAGGTAGACGCTCGACCAGCCCTGGACCACCGACAGCACGCAGATCACCAGCGTCATCCCGACGCTGGTGAACAGCGCGGCCTTGGCCCGCGGCTCGCGCCAGGCGTACCGCAGGTGGCGCTGCATCACCGCGCCGGTACGGCCCTCGGGCAGGAAGCGCCAGCCGCCGGTGTTCTGCACCCCGCGCGCCACCTCCACGGTGGAGGCGTCGGCGGTGACCATCAGCTCCTGCAGGCTGCCGCGCCACCAGCGCAGCAGCAGGACGAGCAGCGCGCCGGCCGCGGCCAGCTGGAGCAGCCCGAACGCGTAGTGGCCCTCGCCGACGGTGCGCGGGGCGTCCGCCGCGCTGATCGGCGGGATCCAGCGCAGCACCGCGGCGATCGGCCTCAGCGGGCTGAGGTCGATGTCCTTGCCGTGCTGCCGGCCGAAGATGCTCTGCGAGCCGACGTTGGCGGCCTGGACGAGCAGGGCGAAGGCCAGCCCGCCGAAGATCGCGAAGTCCTTGCCGCGCCGGCTGGAGAGCATCCGGGCGTTCCCGGCCGCGACCGCACGGGAGAGCGTGACCAGGCAGAGCAGCGCGAGCGGCACCCCGACCACCGCGGCCGCGGCCGAGGAGCCGCCCACCGCGCCGGACAGCACCGCGCCGGTCACCAGCACCAGGCTGATCAGCGGACCGGGCCCGATCAGCGAGGCCAGCAGTGAGCCGCGCAGCAGCGGGCCGGGCCGCAGCGGCAGCATGGTGAGCCTGGTCGGGTCGGCGCTCTCGTCGCTGGAGAACAGGAACAGCGGCAGCGCCGCCCAGCCCAGGGTGAGCACGCCGAGCAGCACCACCCCGGTGTCCCCGGACCCGGCGTAGCGCCCGTTGAGCACCGCCATGCCGAGGGCCGTGAAGCCCGCGACGACCAGGCCGAGGACACCGCCGACGACGTACACCGCGGTCCGGCCGGGGCTGCGGCGCAGCCCGTTGCGCAGCAGCCGCAGCTTGAGCGCGACCAGGCCGCGCACCACCGTGCGCCCGTCGGGCACCGTGCGCCCGTCGGGCACCGCCGCCCCGGTCACCGGGCGCTCCCGGAGTGCCCGCCGCCGAGCCAGCCGAGCGCCTGGCCGTCGTCCTCGCGGACGCCGATCAGCTCTAGGAAGGCCTCGTGCAGGCTGCGCCCGCCGCGGACGGAGTCCAGCGGCCCCTGGGCGATCACCCGGCCCGCGTTTACCACGGCGACCCAGTCGCAGAGCTGCTCGACCAGTTCCATCACGTGGCTGGAGAAGACCACCGTGGAGCCGGCCGCCGCGTACCGCTTGAGCACGCCGCGGATGGTCTGGGCGGAGACCGGGTCGACGCCCTCGAAGGGCTCGTCCAGGAACAGCACGTCGGGGTTGTGCAGCAGTGCGGCGGCCAGGCCGACCTTCTTGCGCATGCCGGTGGAGTAGTCGGCGACCAGCTTGTCGGCGTCCCGGGCGAGGTCCAGGACGGCCAGCAGCTCCTCGGTGCGGCGGTCCACCTCGGTGGCGGGCAGCCCGCGCAGGCGGCCGGTGTACTGGAGCAGTTCGCGCCCGCTGAGCCGCTCGAACATCCGCAGGCCCTCGGGGAGGATGCCGATCCGGGCCTTGACCGTGACCGGGTCGGCCCACACGTCGGTGCCGTGCACCAGCACGGTGCCCTGGTCGGGCCGGAGCAGGCCGGTGACCATGGACAGCGTGGTGGTCTTGCCCGCGCCGTTCGGCCCGACCAGGCCGATGAACGCCCCGGCGGGCAGTTCCAGGCTGAGCCCGGCCACGGCGGCCTGGCTGCCGAAATGCTTCCACAGCTCCTGGATGCTGACGGCCGAGGGGGCGGGTTCGGAGGGCGACGGTGCTGACGCCTGCATGGCGGCCTTCTGTCTGTGGTCGTGGGTGGACGAACGGGTGGTCGAACGGACGCTCCGGGCCCAGCCTGGCACTGCCCGAACGGGCTGTCGCCCGCTTTGAGCATCCCCTGAGCGTGGCCGCCGGTCCGATCCCGCAACTACTCAGTTCCCTTGTTCGTCCTGCACTATGAGGAGCAGTGAGCGCGCGGGGTGCCGCGCTGCCGGGGAGGTGGCGGATGTCCGTTCAACCGTGGGGTGAGCCCGGTCCTGCCCATCGGCAGGCCGCCGGCTGGCAGTCCGGTCCGCCGCCTCAGGCGGCGATGCGGGCGAGCCACGCGGACCGGGACCGGACGGTGGACGTGCTGAAGGCCGGGTTCGCGGAGGGGCGGCTGTCCGTCCAGGAGTACGAGCAGCGCCACGAGGCCGCGGCCCGGGCGGTGACCTACGGCGAACTGGCCGCGCTGGTGGCGGACCTGCCGAGCGGGCCGATGGCGGCGCCGCTGCAGTCCGCGCAGGCGGTTCCGGCGACCTTCCTGGTGCCGCCGCCGGTACCGCAGGCCCGGCCCACCAACGTGCTGGCGGTGGTCTCCCTGGTGTGCGGCCTCACCGGCTTCCTGGTGCTGCCGGTGGTGCCCGCGCTGATCACCGGCCACACCGCCCGGTCCCAGATCCGCGAGCGCAACATGGACGGCGACTGGGCGGCCGTCCTCGGCCTGGTGCTCGGCTACCTGGGCGCCGCCTTCTGGTCCTTGATGTTCTTGCTGGCCATCGCGTAGCGTCCGCTGCTCCCGCCGCCGCCCCGTCCGCCGCTCCGCTGGCGGGCACCCGGCGACTGTGGTAGAGCGGGTGGAGGGCGGTCCGACACCGGCCGGTCGCGTACGGGACACCGGGGCGACACCCGGGCGGAGGCCGCGACCTGCGGCGTTGCATTTGTTTTGACCGAGCCCCATGCGCTAGGTACGCTCTGACCTTGTGCCTGGGGTGTCCCCGGGTCCTTGTGCGTGCATGCACACCGGTCGCCGCGCCGAGCCGGAGCGCCCTCCAGCGCACCGCGCGTAGAGCGCCGTCGCTGTACATCAGCCATGGGATTCCGTGACGGAAGAGCCCAACACACCCGACCGCGTGGGTCGACCACGGGGTCGTGTGCGAGGGAGACACCGCAGGTTAGTTCCACCAAGCCTTGGCACACAGAAAACGGAGAAACGGTGCCTACGATCCAGCAGCTGGTCCGAAAGGGCCGGCAGGACAAGGTCGAGAAGAACAAGACTCCCGCGCTGAAGGGTTCCCCGCAGCGCCGTGGGGTCTGCACGCGTGTGTACACGACCACCCCGAAGAAGCCGAACTCGGCTCTCCGCAAGGTCGCCCGTGTGCGCCTCACCAGCGGGATCGAGGTCACCGCTTACATCCCGGGCGAGGGCCACAACCTGCAGGAGCACTCCATCGTGCTGGTTCGCGGTGGTCGTGTGAAGGACCTTCCTGGTGTCCGCTACAAGATCATCCGCGGTTCGCTCGACACCCAGGGTGTCAAGAACCGCAAGCAGGCCCGCAGCCGCTACGGCGCCAAGAAGGAGAAGTAAGAATGCCTCGTAAGGGCCCCGCCCCGAAGCGCCCGGTCATCATCGACCCGGTCTACGGCTCCCCGGTCGTCACCCAGCTGGTCAACAAGATCCTGCTGCACGGCAAGCGCTCCACCGCCGAGCGGATCGTGTACGGCGCCCTCGAGGGCGTCCGTGAGAAGACCGGCTCGGACCCGGTCGTCACGCTGAAGCGTGCGCTGGAGAACGTCAAGCCGGCCCTCGAGGTCAAGTCCCGCCGTGTCGGTGGCGCGACCTACCAGGTTCCGGTCGAGGTCCGTCCGGGCCGCGCCAGCACCCTGGCGCTGCGCTGGATGGTCGGTTACTCGCGCGCCCGTCGCGAGAAGACCATGACCGAGCGCCTGATGAACGAGATCCTCGACGCCAGCAACGGCCTGGGCGCTTCCGTGAAGCGTCGCGAGGACACCCACAAGATGGCCGAGTCCAACAAGGCCTTCGCGCACTACCGCTGGTAGTCCGTACCCCGTCACTAGACAGAGAGAGAACGAGCCACCATGGCTGCAACCTCCCTTGACCTCGCCAGGGTCCGCAACATCGGGATCATGGCGCACATCGACGCGGGCAAGACCACCACCACCGAGCGGATCCTGTTCTACACCGGTGTCTCGTACAAGATCGGTGAAGTCCACGACGGCGCTGCCACCATGGACTGGATGGAGCAGGAGCAGGAGCGCGGCATCACGATCACGTCGGCCGCGACGACCTGCCACTGGACGGTCGACGGCGTCGACAACACCATCAACATCATCGACACCCCGGGTCACGTCGACTTCACCGTCGAGGTGGAGCGCTCGCTGCGCGTCCTCGACGGTGCCGTCACGGTGTTCGACGGTGTCGCCGGTGTCGAGCCCCAGTCCGAGACCGTGTGGCGGCAGGCTGACCGCTACGGCGTCCCGCGGATCTGCTTCATCAACAAGCTGGACCGCACGGGCGCGAACTTCTTCTTCTGCGTCGACACCATCGTGGAGCGCCTCGGCGCCACCCCGCTGGTGATGCAGCTGCCGATCGGTGCCGAGGCGGACTTCCAGGGCGTCGTCGACCTGGTCCGCATGAAGGCTCTGGTCTGGTCGGCCGAGGCCGCCAAGGGCGAGATGTACGACGTCGTCGACATCCCGGCCGAGCTGCAGGAGCAGGCGGACGAGTACCGTACCCAGCTGATCGACACCGTGTCGAACGTCAGCGACGAGATCATGGAGCTCGCCCTCGAAGAGGCCGAGATCCCGGTCGAGCTGCTGCAGGACGCGATCCGCAAGGGCACCCTGAACTCGGACTTCACCCCGATCTTCTGCGGCACCGCCTTCAAGAACAAGGGCGTTCAGCCCCTGCTCGACGCGGTCGTCAAGTACCTGCCGTCGCCGCTGGACATCGAGTCCATCGAGGGCACCAAGCCCAACGACCCGGACACCAAGATCTCCCGCAAGGCCTCGGACGACGAGCCGCTGGCCGCGCTGGCGTTCAAGATCATGTCCGACCCGCACCTGGGCAAGCTCACCTTCGTCCGGATCTACTCCGGCCGCCTGGAGTCCGGCACCTCGGTGCTGAACGCCGTCAAGGGCAAGAAGGAGCGCATCGGCAAGATCTACCGCATGCACGCGAACAAGCGTGAGGAGATCGAGTCGGTGGGCGCCGGCGACATCGTCGCCGTCATGGGCCTGAAGCAGACCACCACCGGTGAGACGCTGGCCGACGAGAAGAACCCGGTCATCCTGGAGTCCATGGACTTCCCGGCCCCGGTCATCCGCGTCGCCATCGAGCCCAAGTCCAAGGGTGACCAGGAGAAGCTGGGTGTCGCCATCCAGCGTCTCGCCGAGGAGGACCCGTCCTTCCAGGTCAACACGGACGAGGAGACCGGCCAGACCATCATCGCGGGTATGGGCGAGCTGCACCTCGAGGTGCTCGTCGACCGTATGCGCCGTGAGTTCAAGGTCGAGGCCAACGTCGGCAAGCCGCAGGTCGCATACCGCGAGACGATCCGTCAGGCCGTCGAGCGCATCGACTACACCCACAAGAAGCAGACCGGTGGTTCCGGTCAGTTCGCCAAGGTGCAGATCGCGATCGAGCCGCTCGAGCAGGCCGAGGGCTACGAGTTCGTCAACCTGGTCACCGGTGGCCGCGTCCCGCGCGAGTACATCCCGTCGGTCGACGCCGGTTGCCAGGAGGCCATGGAGTTCGGTGTCCTCGCCGGCTACCCGCTCCAGGGCGTCCGCGTGAAGCTGCTCGACGGCCAGTCGCACGACGTCGACTCCTCCGAGCTCGCGTTCAAGATCGCCGGTTCGATGGCCTTCAAGGAAGGCGCGCGGAAGGCCAAGCCGGTCCTCCTCGAGCCGATGATGGCCGTCGAGGTCACCACGCCCGAGGACTACATGGGCGACGTGATCGGCGACATCAACTCTCGCCGTGGCCAGATCCGGTCCATGGACGAGCGTCACGGTGCCCGCGTCGTCACGGCGCTGGTGCCCCTCTCCGAGATGTTCGGCTACGTCGGTGACCTGCGCAGCAAGACCTCTGGTCGCGCGAGCTACTCGATGCAGTTCGACTCGTACGCCGAGGTCCCCAAGGCCGTGGCTGAGGAGATCATCGCCAAGTCGAAGGGCGAGTGACGTCCCGATATTCGGGATGATTCACACCCCTTAGGCTATTAGGAGGCGACCCGGGAGGATCCGTCCGGATCCTCCCGGGCCCTCCGGCCCCCCACCCACGGGACGGCGCGAGGTGCCCCGGGCACCCGGGCCGGGCCCGTATCAAAGACCAACTGACGTCAGCACGGCGTACAGGAACTGTCCTCAGGAGGACTCAGTGGCCAAGGCGAAGTTCGAGCGGACGAAGCCCCACGTCAACATCGGCACCATCGGTCACATCGACCACGGCAAGACCACGCTGACCGCGGCCATCACCAAGGTGCTGCACGACGCGTACCCGGAGATCAACCCCTTCACGCCGTTCGACCAGATCGACAAGGCCCCGGAGGAGCGTCAGCGCGGTATCACCATCTCGATCGCGCACGTCGAGTACCAGACCGAGGCGCGTCACTACGCCCACGTCGACTGCCCGGGTCACGCTGACTACATCAAGAACATGATCACCGGTGCCGCCCAGATGGACGGCGCCATCCTGGTGGTCGCCGCCACCGACGGCCCGATGCCGCAGACCAAGGAGCACGTCCTCCTGGCCCGCCAGGTCGGCGTTCCGTACATCGTCGTCGCCCTGAACAAGGCCGACATGGTGGACGACGAGGAGATCCTGGAGCTCGTCGAGCTCGAGGTCCGCGAGCTCCTCTCGGAGTACGAGTTCCCGGGCGACGACCTGCCGGTCGTCCGCGTCTCCGCCCTGAAGGCCCTCGAGGGCGACAAGGAGTGGGGCGAGAAGCTCCTCGGCCTCATGCACGCGGTCGACGAGAACATCCCCACCCCGGCCCGCGCCGTGGACCAGCCGTTCCTGATGCCGATCGAGGACGTCTTCACGATCACCGGTCGTGGCACCGTCGTCACCGGTCGTATCGAGCGCGGCATCCTCAAGGTCAACGAGACCGTCGACATCATCGGCATCAAGACCGAGAAGACCACCACCACGGTCACCGGCATCGAGATGTTCCGCAAGCTGCTCGACGAGGGCCAGGCCGGTGAGAACGTCGGTCTGCTGCTCCGTGGCATCAAGCGCGAGGACGTCGAGCGCGGCCAGGTCATCATCAAGCCGGGTTCGGTTACCCCGCACACCGACTTCGAGGCCCAGGCCTACATCCTGTCGAAGGACGAGGGTGGCCGCCACACCCCGTTCTTCAACAACTACCGCCCGCAGTTCTACTTCCGTACCACGGACGTGACCGGCGTCGTGACCCTCCCCGAGGGCACCGAGATGGTCATGCCGGGCGACAACACCGCCATGACCGTCGCGCTGATCCAGCCCGTCGCCATGGAGGAGGGCCTGAAGTTCGCCATCCGTGAGGGTGGCCGTACCGTCGGCGCCGGCCAGGTCACCAAGATCGTCAAGTAATTCGACGCTCTGACCTGCCTGCCCCGTCAGGCTCGTCCGAAGGGCCCCACGCACCTCGCGGTGCGTGGGGCCCTTCGGCGTCCAACCCGGCGCTCACCTGGGCGCACTCGCTCTCACGGGCAGCTCATGGCCGACTGTTATGGTCGGCTGACCATCCAGCCCCCGCCGTCGCGGAAAGTGGGACCCAACGCATGTCTACGGCACCGCTGTTGTCGGTCGTGATGCCGATCTACAACGAGCAGGAGGCGCTCCCGCTGACCGTCGAGCGGCTGCGTCCGATCCTGGACGGCCTGGGCATCGACTACGAGGTCGTCGGAGTGGACGACGGCAGCCGGGACGCCACACCCGTGCTGATGCAGAAGATCCGGCAGGACTGGCCGGAGTTCCGCATCGTCCGCTTCGCCCGCAACTCCGGCCACCAGGCCGCGCTCACCGCGGGCATCCACCGGGCGCTCGGCGACTACGTGGTCAGCATCGACGCCGACCTCCAGGACCCGCCGGAGAAGATCCCCGAGATGCTCGAACTGGCCCGCGAGCAGGGCCTCGACGTGGTCTACGGGGTACGCGGGGACCGCGGCACCGACACCGCGTTCAAGCGCCGGACGGCCGGCGCCTACTACTGGCTGATGCGCAAGCTGGTCGGCAAGCGGATGCCCAACCAGGCCGGCGACTTCCGGCTGCTCAGCCGCAACGCGGTGGACGCCCTCAAGCAGCTGCCCGAGCACCAGCCGGTCTACCGGCTGCTGGTGCCGTGGCTCGGCTTCCCCAGCGGCGAGGTGGTCTATGTCCGCGAGGAGCGGGTGGCCGGCGGCACCCACTACCCGCTGTCCAAGATGGTGCGGCTCGCGCTGGACAGCATCACCAACTTCTCCGCCGCCCCGCTGCGGCTGGCCACCTACCTCGGCCTGGTCAGCTTCGTGGTCTGCATAGGGCTGGCGATCCACGCCACCGTCGCGTACGCGCTCGGGTCGACGGTGCCCGGCTGGTCCTCGCTGTTCATCGGGATGCTGTTCCTCGGCGGCGTGCAGCTGATCTGCGTCGGGCTGCTGGGGGAGTACGTCGGCCGGATCTACTCCGCGGTGCAGGCCCGTCCGACCTACTTCGTCGGTTACGACTCGGCCGAGGACGACGAGCGGGGCCGGGGCCGGTGACACTGACCGGCGAACCCGCCGCTCCCACCCCGGGGCCGCGCCGCCAGCTGCCGTCCTTCCTGGTCATCGGCGTCCTGAGCACCGTCTTCTACCTGGGGCTGTTCGTCGTCGCGCGGTGGTTCACCGACCCGCAGACGGCCAACCTGATCGCCCTGGCCGTCAGCGCGGTGGCCAACACGGCGGCCAATCGCCGCTTCACCTTCGGGGTGGTCGGCTCCCAGGGGATGGTCCGCCACCAGCTGCAGGGCGCGGTGGCCTTCCTGATCGGGCTCGGCCTCAGCTCCGGGGTGCTCGCCCTGCTGGACCGGGTGGTGCCGCACGCCTCCAGGCCGGTGGAGGTCGGCGGGCTGATCCTCGCCAACGGGCTGGCCACGGTGGCCAGGTTCGTGCTGTTGAAGGTCTGGGTGTTCCGCGGCCGGGAGTCCGGACCGTCCGGGTCCTGAAACCCCGACCGTTGGTGGACGGTCCGTTCGCGCCCCTGGGCCGCTCCGGGTGATCGCGCCCTCGGTATGCTGGGCCCTCGTAGCCTGCCCGCGCAGACGGTAGATGAAGTCCGGACCCGGTAGGGGGAGACGGGCGGCAGGACTGAACCGGAGGGGCACGGCACCGTGTCGACCGTACACAGCTCGCCCGACAGCGGGATCCAGCGACCGACCGTGCCACCGGGGCCGGCCGGCGGGCGGGCGAGCCGCAACCCGCTCGTGCTGGCCGGCGGACTCGCGCTGTCCTGGCTGGTGCCGACCGGTCTGGTCACGCTCCATCTGGGCATCCTGCTGCTGCCGCTGCTGCTGGTCGCGACGGCCTCCGTGATCCGGGTCGGCGGGGTGCTGCTCGACCGGCTCTTCGTCGCCGCGCTGATCCTGTTCGGCGGCGTGCTGACCCTCGGCCTGGTCTTCTCGCTCTGGCCCTGGGGCCTGTCCCCGGTCGCCACCACCGGCACCATGTTCAGCGTGCTGACGGTGGCCGCCTGGGCCGCCCGGCGCGCCCCGCGGCTGCCGCTGCGCTTCCGCTGGTCCGACCTGCTGGTGGTGGGCACCTTCGGCGGGCTCTGGCACTACCTCTACCACCCGGTCGCCGGTGCGACGGCGGCCGAGCGGGTCGCGTTCTTCGCGACGTCGGAGGACCGGCTCTCGCACTTCTCCTTCTTCTCCGCCATCGAGGGCGTGGGCGGTTTCAACTTCTTCCACCAGGACGCGGCCAAGGCCTACCTCATGCCGCCGTCCGAGGTGACCTATCCGCAGGGCTCGCACTTCCTGCTGGCCTGGACGGACACGCTGGTCCACTCCGCCGCGAACCCCGGCGACATGCTCCAGACCATGAACCGGTACTTCCTGTACCTGCTCGTGGCGTACGCGCTGTTCTGCACCGCGCTGGTCTGGGCGGCACGGTGGATCGGCGGCCCGCGGCTGCGGGGCTGGCGGGCGGCGGCGGTGTGCGCGACCGTCGGCTCGATCATGTTCGCCAGCAACTACATGGACCTCCTGGTCCACGGCTTCGACTCGACCTTCATCGGCCTGCTGCTGATCGCGCTCTCCCTGGCGGTGCTGGTCCGGCCGGCGATGGGCCGCACCGAGTTCGTGCTGGCCGCCTCGGCCGGGCTGATCACCGTGACCTTCACGTACAACATCTACGGCGCGTTCGTCGGCGTGGCCCTGCTGGGCGCGCTGGTGGCGCACCGGCGCAAGTTCGCCGGGTACTGGTGGTGGACGCTCGGCGCGCTGCTGTGCGCGCTGGGCGTGGCCGCGCTGCCGAGCGTCCTGTCGGTCATGGGCAACCTGGACGTCGCGAGCGCCTCGAACATGAACGGCCCGAGCGTCGGGGCGGACCGCTCGGTACTCATCGGCGGCGGCCTGCTCGGTCTGTTGGCGGCGGCCATGCCGCGCAGTCGCCGCACGGCCACCGGCCAGGCCCACCTGGCGGTGCTGCTGGGCACCGGCGCGGTGCTCAGCGCCTTCGCCGCCTACCAGCTGCACAGCATCGGCCGGTACTCCTACTACTTCCACAAGATGACGGCCGTGGGCGTCGTGGTCGCGCTGATCTCGGTCGGCGCCGTCGGCGTCATGCTGCAGACGCCGTACCGGGGCACCAGCCGGGCACTGCCGCGGCGCCTGGGCGAGCTCGCCCTCTCCGGGCTGGCCGTCGCCGCCGCGCTCAGCATGTTCGCCAACGTGCAGTGGGGCTTCCTGGCCACCAAGGACAACCCGTCCGCCTGGTCCGGCAACCCACTGGTGGCCTGGGGCCGCGGCGAGTTCGAGAGTGACATGGGCCCCAAGGGCGTCGAGGCGCTGGCCCCGCTGCGCGGCACGGGTGGCCCGGTGATCGCCCTCGTCTCCAACGACGACTACAAGAACCTCAAGGCCACCTGGCTCGCCTCGCTGCTGAACCGGCGCGGCGGTGACATGAAGGCGCTGTACGAGATGCACTGGGTGGACATCGGCGGTCCCCAGGTCAAGGAGGAGGACTACCAGCGCTCCTTCGGCCGGCTCAAGGGCGCGATCGACATGCTCCCGGCCCCGCACCCGCCGGTGACCATCCTGACCGCGGACCGTGCGGTGGGTGACCGGATCAAGCGCGACCTGGCGAAGCAGGGGGTGAAGGCCACCGTGCTGAGCGACCCGGAGATGCTCTGGACGCAGCCCTGGGGCCGCACCTTCCCCGGGGTCTGACAGGACGACCGGCGGGGCACGCGCGTGCACTGAGCGTTTACGCCGACCCGCTACTATTCACAGCAATCGCACGGCCCGGTCGGCCTCGTGCGTGGACGTGTGGCATGGCCGGCCGGTGAATCGGTGGTCATGTGATGAAGAACCCGATCGCCAAGCTGCTTGGGGTGCTTCCCCCGGGGGCGCGGCTCGTGGTCGGTGGCACGGTCGTGCTCGGAGCCTCGGCGTACGTCTACATGGCGCTCGTGGGCTACAGCCTGAGCACCGTCGGCGCGGCCAGGGTGACGATGCTCTGGACCATCGTGATGTCCGTGGGGTGGGGGCTCTTCCAGCCGGTCGAGCTGGAGCTGACCCGACTGGTGGCCGCCCGCAAGGTCGCGGGGCACGGTGCGCTGCCCGCGGTGCGGCGGATGCTGCTGCTCGCCATGGCGATCCTGGTCGCGGTCTGCGGAGTGCTGGCCGTCGCCGCCCGCCCGATCGCCGACCAGTTGTTCAGCGGTGACCGCAGCCTGGTGGTCGCGCTGGCCGGCGGCCTGGCCGGCCTCGCGGTGAGCTCGGTCGCCCGCGGCGCGCTGGCGGGCCTGGGGCTGTTCGGCCCGTACGGCACCCAGCTGGCGGTCGACGGCGGCCTGCGGATAGGGCTGGCCGGTGTGGCGGCGGCGGTCGGCCTGCACTCGGCGATGGCCTTCGGCCTGATCCTGTTCGTCTCCCCGCTGCTGGCCTCGCTGATCGGCCTGCGCGACACCCTGGCCGACCGCACCCCGGGGCCCGAGGTCTCCTGGAAGCAGCTGACCGGAGGCCTCGGCCTGCTGATCGCCTCGGTCATGCTCAGCCAGCTGGTGGTCAACGCGACCGTGGTCTGCGTGCGCCTGCTCTCGCCGAAGCACTCCGAGGCCTCCGACGCGCTGGTCTTCGCGATCGGCCAGGCCGTGGTGATGGCCCGGGCGCCGCTGTTCGCCTACAGCGCCCTGCAGGCCTCGATGGTCTCCGCGCTCTCCGGCGCCGCCGCGGCCGGCAACCACGCCGAGTTCCGCAAGGTGCTGACCCGCACCACCGCGATCGTCGCCGCGATGTGTATCGGCGGCGGCCTGCCGGTGATCGTGCTCGGCTCCCGACTCAACCCGCTGCTGTTCAACGCGAAGGACGTGCTCGGACCACTGGACTTCGTCTGGCTGGTGTTCGGGACGCTCTGCTACGTCCTGGCGACGGTCTTCGGCCAGGCGTTGATGTCGAGCGCCCAGCACCGCCGCCAGCTGGTGGGCTGGACCGCCGGTTCCGTAGCATTGGTGGCTGTCGCGCTCGCTCCGGGTGACGTCGGCCTCCGCGCGGAGCTCGCCTACCTGGCCGGCTCGCTGGTCAGCGCGGTCCTGATGCTGTGGTCGCTCTACCGCGCGTTCCCGTCCCGTCCCGCCGCCGTCCCGTCCGACCGGTCCGCAGCAGAGCCGCTGCGGACGTCCTGAGGTGCGGGGGCCCGACGCCATGACCATCACCCATAGACAGACCCGAGGCACGGGCCGCCGTGCCGTTCGCGAAGCATGGAGCACCTGTGTCCGAGTATGACAACGTCTGGCTGGTGATCCCTGCCTACAACGAAGGCCAGGTGATCGCCGAGGTCGTGGAGGGGGCGCGCAAGACCTTCCCGAACATCGTGGTGGTGGACGACGGCTGCACCGACGACACGGCCCAGCACGTCATGACGACCGGCGCCCACCTGGTGCGGCACCCGGTCAACCTGGGGCAGGGCGCCGCGCTCCAGACCGGTCTGAAGTACGCCCTGGAGCAGGAGGGCGCAGAGTACTTCGCGACCTTCGACGCGGACGGCCAGCACCAGACCGCGGACGTCGAGAAGATGGTGGCGCTGCTGCGCGAGGGCGAGGCCGACATCGTGCTCGGCTCCCGCTTCATCGAGCAGACCGGCCAGGTGCCGTGGATCAAGCGCGTGGTGCTGCGCACCGCCGCCGCGGTCAGCCCGACGGCCCGCAAGCTCAAGCTCACCGACGCGCACAACGGTCTGCGCGTGATGAACCGCGAGGCCGCCAGCCGGATCAAGATCACCATGAACGGCATGGCGCACGCTTCGGAGATCGTTTCCTTCCTCGCCGGCTCGGACCTCCGGGTCGCCGAGGTCCCGGTGGACATCCTGTACACCGACTACTCGCGCGCCAAGGGCCAGTCCCTGATCAACGGCGTGAACATCCTCTTCGACATCTCGCTGCGGGAGCGTAACCGCCGATGAATCACCTCTGGATCCAGCTGATCCTGGTCGTGGCCGCGGTGGCCATGGCCCTCCTGTTCGTCCGGCGCTGGGACGCCGCGAACACCCGGGCGTGGAAGCGCATCGCCTTCGCGCTGTTCGTGATCGCCAACGTCGTCGCCATCCTGTGGCCGTCCGGCGTGACCAAGCTGGCCACCGCGCTCGGCGTCGGCCGCGGTACCGACCTGGTGCTCTACCTGATGGTGATCGCCATGGGCTTCCTCACCCTCAACACCTACCTGCGCTTCCGCTCGCTGGAGAAGAAGCTCACCGACCTGGCCCGCACCGTGGCCATCACCGAGGGCGTCCGCCACAACAGCGACCGCCTGGACACCCCGGTCGGCTCCGACCACTGACCGGCCGCCTCCCGCGCGGCACGGTGACGAGCACGAGGAGGGGGTCGCACCCGCTGGGTGCGGCCCCCTTCCGGCC
Organism: Kitasatospora aureofaciens; assembly: GCF_001188955.3. GTDB lineage: Bacteria > Actinomycetota > Actinomycetes > Streptomycetales > Streptomycetaceae > Kitasatospora > Kitasatospora aureofaciens. The sequence continues at coordinate 86,935 of NZ_JPRF03000019.1, forward strand.
GTACAGGGAAATCCGTCTTTCCGGAGACCGTCCTGAACCGGGCGGTCCACCACGACCGTCTTCCGGGGTATCGGCCCGCCGACCACGGCGGCCCGTGCACTGGTTCGCAGCGGTACCGCCCGGCGACCACCGGCCGGAAGCTGGTTGACTTGGCTCGCCCGGCGGCCGCGGCCGGGCGGCACCGAAGCATGATCCAGGACCAGGAGGTGCGGCGCTGCCATGAGCGTCGATTTCGTCATCCCGTACTACGGCGACCCGGAGTACCTGTTCGCCACCATCGACAGCATCCGGGCCCAGCACCAGCAGGACTGGCGGCTGACCGTGGTGGACGACCAGTACCCGGGCAACCGGGCGCTGGAGTACATCGAGGGCCTGAACGACGAGCGGATCCGCTACGTCCGCAACGAGGAGCGGCTCGGCCCCAACGGCAACACCTACAAGGCGTCCACCCTGGCCGAGCGCGAGTTCGTCTCGATGATGGGTGCCGACGACCTGCTGGAGCCGAACTACCTGGACGTCGTCCTGGAGCGGATGAAGGCCGACCCGAACGCGATCGCGGTCCAGCCGGGCGTGAAGGTGATGGACAGCGACGGGGTCCTGGTGCCGTCGCTCGGCATCGGCGACAAGGTCAAGCGCCGGATCGCCGCCCCGGCCCGCAAGGCCGGCCTGATCAGCGGCGAGGACGCGGTGAAGAGCCTGCTGTCCGGCAACTGGCTGTACACCCCGTCGCTCCTCTACCGGCAGTCCGCGCTGTCGAAGATCCCGTACCGCCCGGACATCGACGCCGTGCACGACCTGGCGTTCATGGTCGACATGCTGATGGAGGGCGGCAACCTGCTGGTCGACGAGCGCGAGGTGTTCCGCTACCGGCGCCACCAGGCCAGCGACTCCTCGACCCGGGTGAAGGACGGCAAGCGCTTCGACGAGGAGCTGCGCTACTACGGGCTGATCGCCAAGGAGCTGCGCGCCAAGGGCTGGAACGCGGCGGCCCGCTCGGCCGACCTGCACCTCTCCTCCCGGCTGCACGCCCTGATGGTGGCCGCCGGGCGCCTCGGTGCGGGGGACTTCGCCCACGCCGGCGCCATGGTCGGCCGCGCCGTCCGCAGCAGCTGACCGGGCGCCGAACGGGCGGAATTATCATGTCGGCTGATCCCGATCGCCGACCCACCATGCCACTCACCGGACGTGGCCATGCACGGAAGTGACTGACATGACTGATCTGGCCACCAGCCCGGTCGGCGGCTCCGAGGCGGAGCACCGGCAACCGGAGGGCGCGAGCGCGACCCGCCCCGGGCGGATGGACGGCCTGCTGGCACGCCCCTGGGCGGTCCGTTCGGCCGAGGCACTGGTCTCGATCGCGGCGGCGTTCGCCTTCACGCTGCTCTGCAGCCGCATCGACGTGAACCCGCTCAACCGGGTCGGCCAGGTCAGCGGTCTGGCGATGCTGCAGAAGTACGCCGCGGTGGTGGGCCTGCCAGTCCTCGCCGTGCTGCTCTACGCCGCCTACCGGGGCACCCTGGCCCGCTACCAGCTGGTCCAGCGGCTGGTCTGTGCGGCCGTCGCGGGCCTGGCCACCGGCGCGGTGGCCGGCGGCATCGCCGTGGCGCTGCACGGCACCCAGTGGGGCCTCGGCGGTCAGGAGGGCGACCCGGGCAACCTCATCGGCATGGCCAACGACATGCTGCGCGGCCAGGGCCTGCCCGGCGTCTACCCGCCCGGTTTCCCGGGGGTGCTGGCGATCTGGTCGAAGCTGTTCTACGGCGGCATCGGTGGCGGCGGCTACGCCATGAAGGACCTCCAGCTGATCTTCAGCGCGCTGGTCGGCCCGATGGCCTACCTGTCCTGGCGGCTGCTGCTGCGCCCGTTCTGGGCGCTGCTGGTGGCCGTCCCGGCCGCGATCCTGTTCCTGGACCCGATCCGGCCGTACAGCCACGTCACCATGCTGGTCATGGTGCCGATGCTGGCCGCGGCGCTGCGCGAGCTGCGCCGGGCGCACCAGCTGACCACCCGCTCCACCGTCTGGCGCGGTGTCGGCTTCGGCGTCTCGTTCGGCCTGATGTTCCTCTGGTACTCGGGCTGGTTCGTCTGGGCCGCGCCGGGGGTGCTGGTCCTGACGCTGTTCCTGGTGCCGTGGCGCAAGGGCGCCGCCCGGTTGAAGCCGGTGCTGCTGTTCCTGGCGGCGACCCTGGTCAGTGCCGCCGTGGTCGGCGCGCCGCTGCTGTACCAGCTGGTGCGGCTGGGGGCCGAGGCCAAGGACCGGTACGCCTACCTCTCGGTGTACATCGACCCGGCGTACGTCATGGGCTGGGCCTCGGACCGGGCCGGCGACCTGACCTACCACGACTTCCCGTGGCGCGGCGAGCTGGCCGGGCAGAGCGCCTACACCCTGCTGCTGCTGGCCGGTGTCGCGCTGGCGCTCGGCCTCGGGCTGCGCAGCATCGTGGTCCGGACCACCGCGGTCACCCTGGTCAGCGCCTGGCTGCTGCGGTACTGGTTCGCCTCCCACCTGGCCCAGGCCAAGGCCGTCCAGCTGTACCCGCGCACCACCTGGATCATCCTCTACGCGCTGATGATCCTCGCGGTGCTCGGCCTGATGTTCGTCGTCCAGCGGGGTACGGCCTGGCTGCGCACCGTCCAGCGCGTCGGCACCGACGGCGGGCCGGCCCCGCTGACCCTGCGCCCGGAGGTCACCGGCCGCCTGGTCGCCGGCGCGGTCTGCGCGGTGGCGCTCTTCGCCACCATGGCGGCCTCCTGGTCGGTGGACCGCTACATGCCGACCACCGACCCGAAGCTCCTGCCGAGCAGCGGCAGCCAGAACGTGGACATGGGCATCGACGCCTGGCGGGCGCACATCCTGGTGAACCGCGACGGCAAGTGCCCCAAGTTCGACCCGGCCGGCCCGCACGACTGCGCGCCGGTGAACAAGGGGCTCAAGGAGTACAACAACGGTCCCGACAAGGGCCAGTTGTGGTGCAGCAACGTGCCCGGTGACGCGTGGGCGCTGGTCTGCGGCACCAAGCGACCCTGGTGACGCGGCCGGGCGGCGGCAGCCGCCCGCTCTGACGGTCACCCCCTCGGGGCCGGTGAGGTACGCCTCACCGGCCCCGATTGGCATCCGGGCTGCTCCATGTGGCAGTATGTCCAAGTTGCTCGGTTGAGTGCCGATGCTGCGCGCCTCCCGCCGGGAGGACTGGAAGCGAGTCCCATGTACTCGTCGTTCCCGTGATGGCCGTCAAGCGTGAGTTCTACGCCGCGGCAGCTGCGGGGCGAAAGTACGGGAATCTTCCGGGAAGCGTGTGCGGGGCCTCGGCCCGGCCACCCCCCACCCCGAAAGTTCGAAACCGACGAAGTACTTCGCCGGTTTTTTGCAAGCGCGAGTGCGACACGCCCGAGCGCGGGGGTCGGAGGGGAGTCGTGAAGTGACTAAGGACAAAGGACTACTGAGTAGCCATGGCGGGACAGAAGATCCGCATCCGGCTCAAGGCCTACGACCACGAGGTCATCGACTCCTCGGCGAAGAAGATCGTCGAGACGGTGATCCGTACTGGTGCGCAGGTCGCGGGCCCGGTGCCGCTGCCCACTGAGAAGAACGTGTACTGCGTCATCCGCTCGCCGCACAAGTACAAGGACTCGCGCGAGCACTTCGAGATGCGTACTCACAAGCGTCTGATCGACATCCTCGACCCCACGCCGAAGACGGTTGACTCGCTCATGCGTCTCGACCTGCCGGCTGGCGTCGACATCGAGATCAAGCTCTGAGAGGCGCACCGAAGATGGCTAAGCAGATTAAGGGCATCCTGGGCGAGAAGCTCGGCATGACCCAGGTCTGGGACGAGAACAACCGGGTCGTCCCGGTGACCGTCGTCAAGGCTGGGCCGAATGTCGTGACCCAGGTCCACACCGCCGACAGCGCGGCCGGCTACAGCGCCGTCCAGCTCGGCTTCGGCGAGATCGACCCCCGCAAGGTGAACAAGCCCCTCGCGGGCCACTTCGCCAAGGCCGGTGTCACCCCGCGCCGCCACCTGGTCGAGATCCGTACCTCGGACGCGTCCGAGTACACCCTGGGCCAGGAGATCACCGCCGAGCTGTTCGAGGCGGGTGTCAAGGTCGACGTGACCGGCACCTCCAAGGGCAAGGGCTTCGCCGGTGTCATGAAGCGTCACAACTTCAAGGGTCTCGGCGCCGGTCACGGCACCCAGCGCAAGCACCGCTCGCCCGGTTCCATCGGTGGCTGCGCCACCCCGGGCCGTGTGTTCAAGGGCCTGCGCATGGCTGGTCGGATGGGCCACGAGCGTGTGACCACCCAGAACCTGACCGTGCACGCGGTCGACGCGGAGAAGGGCCTGCTGCTCATCAAGGGCGCCGTCCCGGGCCCGAACGGCGGCCTCGTCCTCGTCCGCACCGCGGCGAAGGGGCTGTGAAGGATATGAGCACCATTGACATCCTGTCGCCGGCTGGCGACAAGACCGGCAGCCTCGAGCTGCCGGCCGAGATCTTCGACGCGAAGGTCAGCGTTCCGCTGATGCACCAGGTCGTCGTGGCGCAGCTCGCTGCGGCCCGTCAGGGCACCCACAAGACCAAGACTCGTGGCGAGGTCCGCGGTGGCGGCAAGAAGCCGTACCGCCAGAAGGGCACCGGCCGCGCCCGTCAGGGCTCGACCCGTGCGCCGCAGTTCGCCGGCGGTGGCGTCGTGCACGGTCCCGTGCCGCGCGACTACTCGCAGCGGACCCCGAAGAAGATGATCGCCGCCGCCCTGCGCGGTGCACTCACCGACCGGGCCCGCCACAACCGCATTCACGTCGTCACCGGCGTGACCGCGACCGAGGCGCCGTCGACCAAGGCCGCCAAGGGCCTGTTCGGCAAGATCACCGACCGCAAGAACGTCCTCCTGGTCGTCGAGCGCTCGGACGAGCTGGGCCTGAAGTCCGCTCGCAACCTGCCGAACGTGCACATCCTGGACGCCGGTCAGCTGAACACCTACGACGTGCTCGTCTCCGACGATGTGGTCTTCACCCAGGCCGCCTTCGAGCGTTTCGTGGCCGGTCCGGCCGCGTCCGCCAAGGCCGTTGCCGCTGAGGGCGAGCTCGAAGGGAGCGCCGCCTGATGAGCGACGTTACGAGCAAGACGTTCACGGACCCCCGTGACGTCCTGGTGAAGCCGGTCATCTCGGAGAAGAGCTACTCGCTCCTCGACGAGAACAAGTACACGTTCATCGTGTCGCCGGGCGCCAACAAGACCCAGATCAAGCAGGCCGTCGAGGCGGTCTTCTCGGTCAAGGTCGAGGCTGTCAACACGATCAACCGTCAGGGCAAGCGCAAGCGCTCCAAGACGGGCTTTGGCAAGCGCAAGGACACCAAGCGCGCCATCGTGACGCTGGCCGAGGGCAACCGCATCGACATCTTCGGTGGTCCGGTCTCCTGAACAAGGAGATCGTGATCGTCGATTAGGACGAGGACGAGAGAGCCAAATGGGCATCCGCAAGTACAAGCCGACTACGCCGGGCCGTCGCGGCTCCAGCGTGGCCGACTTCGTAGAAATCACGCGGTCCACCCCGGAGAAGTCGCTGGTTCGCCCCCTGCACAGCAAGGGCGGCCGCAACAACGCCGGTCGTGTCACCGCTCGCCACCAGGGTGGCGGTCACAAGCGCGCCTACCGCGTGATCGACTTCCGTCGTCACGACAAGGACGGCGTGCCGGCCAAGGTCGCGCACATCGAGTACGACCCGAACCGCACCGCGCGCATCGCGCTCCTGCACTACGCGGACGGCGAGAAGCGCTACATCATCGCGCCGCGCGGCATCGCGCAGGGTGACCGGATCGAGAACGGCGCTGGCGCCGACATCAAGCCGGGCAACAACCTGCCGCTGCGCAACATCCCGGTCGGTACCACCATCCACGCCGTGGAGCTGCGTCCCGGTGGCGGTGCCAAGCTGGCCCGTTCCGCCGGTTCCGGCATCCAGCTGCTCGCCCGTGAGGGTCGCATGGCGCACCTGCGCATGCCCTCCGGTGAGATCCGCCTGGTGGACGCGCGCTGCCGCGCGACCGTCGGCGAGGTCGGCAACGCCGAGCAGTCGAACATCAACTGGGGCAAGGCCGGCCGCATGCGCTGGAAGGGCGTCCGCCCGACCGTGCGTGGTGTCGCCATGAACCCGATCGACCACCCGCACGGTGGTGGTGAGGGTAAGACCTCCGGTGGTCGCCACCCGGTCTCGCCGTGGGGTAAGCCCGAGGGCCGTACCCGTCGCCCGAACAAGGCGTCGGACAAGCTCATCGTGCGCCGCCGCAAGACCAACAAGAAGCGCTAGGAGCAGGTCAGATGCCGCGCAGTCTCAAGAAGGGCCCCTTCATCGACGGCCACCTCATCAAGAAGGTGGACGCTCAGAACGAGGCGGGTACCCAGAACGTCATCAAGACCTGGTCCCGTCGTTCCGTGATCTCCCCGAGCATGCTCGGCCACACGATCGCGGTTCACGATGGCCGTAAGCACGTCCCGGTGTTCGTCACCGAGTCGATGGTCGGCCACAAGCTCGGCGAGTTCGCTCCGACCCGCACCTTCCGCGGCCACGTCAAGGAAGACCGGAAGTCGAAGCGTCGCTAAGCCTGAGCTTGCGCGCCAAAAAGACTCAATGACTTACTCCATTAAGGGGACAACCATGGAAGCCAGGGCACAGGCGCGGTACATCCGCGTGACGCCCATGAAGGCCCGCCGCGTGGTGGACCTCATCCGTGGCATGAATGCCACGGAGGCCCAGGCCGTCCTGCGTTTCGCTCCGCAGGCCGCCACCGTGCCGGTCGGCAAGGTGCTCGACAGCGCCATTGCCAACGCCGCGCACAACTACAACCACTCCAACGTGGACGACCTCTACATCTCCGAGGCGTACGTTGACGAGGGCCCGACCCTGAAGCGGTTCCGCCCGCGTGCCCAGGGCCGTGCCTACCGGATCCGCAAGCGGACCAGCCACATCACCGTGGTCGTCAGCAGCAAGGAAGGGACCCGGTAATGGGCCAGAAGGTTAACCCGCACGGGTTCCGCCTCGGCATCAGCACGGACTTCAAGTCCCGCTGGTACGCCGACAAGCTGTACAAGGACTACGTCAAGGAAGACGTTGCCATTCGTCGCATGATGACGAAGGGCATGGAGCGCGCCGGCATCTCCAAGGTCGAGATCGAGCGCACCCGCGACCGAGTCCGCGTCGACATCCACACCGCTCGCCCCGGCATCGTCATCGGTCGCCGTGGCACCGAGGCCGACCGCATCCGCGGCGACCTCGAGAAGCTGACCGGCAAGCAGGTCCAGCTGAACATCCTCGAGGTCAAGAACCCCGAGCTGGACGCCCAGCTCGTGGCTCAGGGCGTCGCGGAGCAGCTGTCCTCCCGCGTCTCCTTCCGTCGTGCCATGCGCAAGTCGATGCAGGGCACCATGAAGTCCGGCGCCAAGGGCATCAAGGTCCAGTGCTCCGGTCGTCTCGGCGGCGCCGAGATGAGCCGTTCGGAGTTCTACCGCGAGGGCCGTGTGCCGCTGCACACCCTGCGCGCGAACGTCGACTACGGCTTCTTCGAGGCCAAGACCACCTTCGGCCGCATCGGCGTGAAGGTCTGGATCTACAAGGGCGACGTCAAGAACATCGCCGAGGTCCGCGCTGAGAACGCCGCTGCCCGCTCGGGCAACCGCCCGGCCCGTCCCGAGGGTGGTCGTCCCGCCCGCGGTGGCGAGCGCCGTGGTGGCGAGCGCGGTGGCCGTGGCCGTCGTCCCGCCGCTGCCGAGGCCCCCGCGGCCGCGGCCGTCGAGGCTCCGGCTGCTGAGAACACCGGAACGGAGGCCTGACCCAAATGCTGATCCCCCGTCGGGTCAAGCACCGCAAGCAGCACCACCCGAAGCGCCGTGGCGCTGCCAAGGGTGGCACCGAGCTGGCGTTCGGCCAGTTCGGCATCCAGGCCGTGACCCCGGCCTACGTGACGAACCGTCAGATCGAGTCCGCTCGTATCGCGATCACCCGTCACATCCGTCGTGGCGGCAAGGTCTGGATCAACATCTACCCGGACCGTCCGCTCACCAAGAAGCCGGCCGAGACCCGCATGGGTTCCGGTAAGGGTTCGCCGGAGTGGTGGATCGCGAACGTGCACCCGGGTCGGGTCATGTTCGAGCTGTCGTACCCGAACGAGAAGGTTGCTCGCGAGGCGCTCACCCGCGCCGCGCACAAGCTGCCGATGAAGTGCCGGATCGTCCGGCGCGAGGACGGTGAGAGCTGATGTCGGCCGCTACCAAGGCTGCTGAGCTTCGCTCGCTGGACAACGAGGGTCTCGTTGCCAAGCTGCGCGAGGCCAAGGAGGAGCTGTTCAACCTCCGCTTCCAGGCGGCGACCGGGCAGCTCGACAACCACGGACGGCTCAAGCTCGTCCGCAAGGACATCGCGCGGATCTACACCCTGATGCGCGAGCGCGAGCTGGGCATCGAGACGGTGGAGAACGCCTGATGACTGAGAACACCAACGAGACGCGCGGTTTCCGCAAGACCCGTGAGGGTCTCGTCGTCAGCGACAAGATGGACAAGACCGTCGTCGTCGCCGTCGAGGACCGCGTCAAGCACGCTCTGTACGGCAAGGTCATCCGCCGTACGAACAAGCTGAAGGCGCACGACGAGCAGAACGCGTGCGGCGTGGGCGACCGGGTCCTCCTCGCGGAGACCCGCCCGCTGTCCGCGACGAAGCGCTGGCGCGTCGTCGAGATCCTCGAGAAGGCCAAGTAACGAAGCCGATGAGGTACGGCCGTATGTGCACCGGGTCCCTGGACGCCGGTGTGAGCAGCGGCCGGCCCGTCGACTCTCGTTGACGATCAGGAGAAAGCTGTGATCCAGCAGGAGTCGCGACTGCGTGTTGCCGACAACACTGGTGCCAAGGAGATCCTTTGCATCCGTGTTCTCGGTGGCTCCGGTCGCCGCTACGCCGGAATCGGGGACGTCATCGTCGCGACCGTCAAGGACGCGATCCCCGGTGGTTCGGTGAAGAAGGGTGACGTCGTCAAGTGCGTCGTCGTCCGCACCGTCAAGGAGCGCCGCCGTCCGGATGGCTCGTACATCCGCTTCGACGAGAACGCCGCTGTCGTGCTGAAGAACACCGAGGGTGACCCCCGTGGCACCCGCATCTTCGGCCCGGTCGGCCGCGAGCTGCGCGACAAGAAGTTCATGAAGATCATCTCGCTGGCGCCGGAGGTGCTCTAACCCATGGCGAACAGCATGAAGATCAAGAAGGGTGACCTGGTCCAGGTCATCACCGGCAAGGACAAGGGCAAGCAGGGCAAGGTCATCCAGGCCATGCCGGCTGAGAACAAGGTCCTGGTCGAGGGTGTCAACCGGGTCAAGAAGCACACCAAGCCGGGTCCGGGTACCCAGGGTGGCATCGTGACCGTCGAGGCCCCGGTGCACGTCTCCAACGTCCAGCTGGTCGTGGAGAAGGACGGCAAGAAGGTCGTCACCCGCGTCGGTTACCGCTTCGACGACCAGGGCAACAAGATCCGCGTTGCCAAGCGGACCGGTGAGGACATCTGATGTCTGAGACGACTGTTGAGAAGGTGGCCCCCCGCCTCAAGGAGCGTTACAACTCCGAGATCAAGGGCCAGCTGCAGGAGCAGTTCTCGTACGAGAACGTCATGCTGATCCCCGGCCTGGTCAAGGTCGTGGTCAACATGGGTGTCGGCGAGGCCGCCCGTGACAGCAAGCTGATCGAGGGCGCGATCCGCGACCTGACCGCGATCACCGGTCAGAAGCCGGCCGTGACCAAGGCTCGCAAGTCCATCGCGCAGTTCAAGCTGCGCGAGGGCCAGCCGATCGGCACCCACGTCACCCTTCGCGGTGACCGCATGTGGGAGTTCCTGGACCGTCTGGTTTCGCTGGCCCTGCCGCGAATCCGTGACTTCCGTGGTCTCTCCCCGAAGCAGTTCGACGGCCGTGGCAACTACACCTTCGGTCTGACCGAGCAGGTTATGTTCCACGAGATCGACCAGGACAAGGTCGACCGTCAGCGCGGTATGGACATCACCGTCGTGACCACCGCTCAGACCGACGACGAGGGCCGGGCGCTCCTGCGCGCTCTGGGCTTCCCGTTCAAGGAGGCGTGAGCCAATGGCGAAGAAGTCCCTCATCGCGAAGTCCGAGCGCAAGCCGAAGTTCGGCGTCCGGGCCTACACCCGGTGCCAGCGCTGCGGCCGTCCGCACTCGGTGTACCGCAAGTTCGGCCTGTGCCGTGTCTGCCTCCGTGAGATGGCGCACCGCGGCGAGCTGCCGGGCGTGACCAAGAGCTCCTGGTAGTCCCAGAGCTCTAGGCACACAGCGAAGCAGAGGTGCCCGATCCCACACCGCCCGCCGAAGTCACAATGCTGAGGTTTGGGCTGCCGTACGGATTCCCGTAAGGTAGTGGGGTCGGGCCCCCTGCCACGGCTTCCCCATGGACGTCCGTGGCCCTCTTCTGGGAGGGCTCGCACCCAGTCTTACTACGTCGTAGGTCCCCTGCGCTTGTGCCCCTGACGAACTCGGAAGAGTGCGGAAGGGGGACCTGGCGCGGAGAAACCACGGCGAGAGAGGCCTGAGGCCATCATGACCATGACCGACCCCATCGCAGACATGCTCACGCGTCTGCGTAACGCGAACTCGGCGTACCACGACTCCGTGGCGATGCCGGCGAGCAAGATCAAGGCGCACGTCGCCCAGATCCTGCAGCAGGAGGGTTACATCTCCTCCTACAAGGTTGAGGAGCCCGCTGAGGGCGAGGTCGGCAAGAAGCTGACCATCGAGCTCAAGTTCGGCCCCAACCGTGAGCGCTCCATTGCCGGCATCAAGCGCATCAGCAAGCCGGGTCTGCGCGTTTACGCAAAGTCCACCAACCTGCCGAAGGTGCTCGGCGGCCTGGGCGTGGCGATCATCTCCACGTCGTCCGGCCTCCTGACCGACAAGCAGGCCGCCAAGAAGGGCGTAGGCGGAGAAGTTCTCGCCTACGTCTGGTAATTCGGGAAACGGAGGTACAGCAATGTCGCGCATTGGACGGCTGCCCATCCAGGTCCCCGCTGGCGTGGACGTCACCATCGATGGCCAGACGGTCGCGGTGAAGGGCCCCAAGGGTTCCCTCACCCACGTTGTCGCTGAGCCGATCGAGATCGGCAAGGGCGAGGACGGCACCGTGCTCGTCACCCGCCCGAACGACGAGCGTCGCTCGAAGGCCCTGCACGGCCTGACCCGCACGCTGGTGGCGAACATGATCACCGGCGTGACCGCGGGCTACCGCAAGTCGCTGGAGATCAGCGGTGTCGGCTACCGAGTCACGGCGAAGGGCTCCGACATGGAGTTCGCGCTGGGCTACAGCCACCCGATCCTGATCACCGCGCCGGAGGGCATCTCCTTCGTCGTCGAGTCGCCCACCAAGTTCCACGTGGACGGCATCGACAAGCAGAAGGTCGGCGAGATCGCCGCCAACATCCGCAAGCTGCGCAAGCCCGACCCGTACAAGGCCAAGGGTGTCAAGTACGCGGGCGAGGTCATCCGCCGCAAGGTCGGAAAGAGTGGTAAGTAAGCGATGAGTGTCTCTGTCAAGATCGGCAAGGGCAACGCCTACAAGAGCGCCGCTCGCAAGCGCCGCGCGATCCGCGTTCGCAAGCGCGTCGTCGGCACCGAGGTGCGTCCGCGCCTCGTCGTGACGCGCTCGAACCGTCACATGGTCGCCCAGGTCATCGACGACGCCAAGGGTCACACCCTGGCGTCGGCGTCCACCCTCGACGTGTCCATCAAGGGCGCCGAGGGCGACAAGACCGAGCTGGCCAAGAAGGTCGGGAGCCTGGTCGCCGAGCGCGCCAAGGCCGCCGGCATCGAGTCGGTCGTCTTCGACCGCGCGGGCAACCGGTACGCCGGCCGCATCGCCGCCCTGGCGGACGCGGCTCGCGAGGCCGGGCTCGACTTCTAAGCCGCTCGTCGACTCTGTCGACGGACGTAAACGAGAGAGGTAATTCCAATGGCTGGACCCCAGCGCCGCGAAGGCGGCGCCGGTCGCGGCACGGGTGGCGAGCGGCGCGACCGTAAGCGTGACGGTCAGGGCAACGCCCAGGCTGTCGAGAAGACCGCTTACGTCGAGCGCGTCGTCGCGATCAACCGTGTCGCCAAGGTTGTCAAGGGTGGCCGTCGCTTCAGCTTCACCGCGCTCGTCGTGGTGGGCGATGGCGAGGGCACCGTGGGTGTCGGTTACGGCAAGGCGAAGGAGGTTCCGGCCGCCATCGCCAAGGGTGTTGAGGAGGCCAAGAAGAACTTCTTCCGCGTCCCCCGTATCCAGGGCACCATCCCCCACCCGATCCAGGGTGAGAAGGCCGCCGGCGTCGTGCTGCTGAAGCCCGCCGCCCCCGGTACCGGTGTTATCGCCGGTGGTCCGGTGCGCGCCGTCCTGGAGTGCGCCGGCATCCACGACATCCTGTCGAAGTCGCTCGGCTCGGACAACGCGATCAACATCGTGCACGCCACCGTGGCTGCTCTGAAGGGCCTCGTCCGCCCCGAGGAGATCGCCGCCCGTCGTGGCCTGCCGCTGGAGGACGTGGCCCCCGCCGCTCTGCTGCGGGCGCGTGCTGCTGGGGTGAGCGCCTGATGGCTCGCCTGAAGATCACGCAGACCAAGTCGTACATCGGCAGCAAGCAGAACCACCGTGACACCCTGCGTTCGCTCGGCCTGAAGCGCATGCACGACGTCGTGGTGAAGGAGGACCGTCCCGAGATCCGCGGGATGGCCCACACGGTCCGTCACCTGGTGACGGTTGAGGAGGTGGACTGATCATGGGCGACAACCCGATCAAGATCCACAACCTGCGTCCCGCCCCGGGTGCCAAGACCGACAAGATCCGCGTGGGTCGTGGTGAGGGCTCCAAGGGTAAGACCGCCGGTCGTGGTACCAAGGGCACCAAGGCCCGCTACCAGGTTCCGCAGCGCTTCGAGGGTGGCCAGATGCCGCTCCACATGCGCCTGCCGAAGCTGAAGGGCTTCAAGAACCCGTTCAAGATCACGTTCCAGGTCGTCAACCTCGACAAGCTGGCCGAGCTCTACCCGCAGGGTGGCGAGGTCACGGTCGAGGACCTGGTCGCCAAGGGCGCGGTTCGCAAGAACTCCCTCGTCAAGGTGCTCGGCACCGGCGAGGTCTCGGTTGCGCTGCAGGTGACGGTCGACGCCGTCTCCGGCTCGGCCGCCGAGAAGATCAAGGCCGCCGGCGGTACGGTCACCGAGCTCGTCTGAGCCCGCTGAACCCGCCGACAACCGGCTTCGAGCCCCGCACCTCCTCCGGGAGGTGCGGGGCTCGTGCCTTTACCGGCCCTTTCACTCCGGGGCCGAAATCGGGGCGGCCCGCCCCTCGTTCTTTTGTGTGGCAAAACCGGGCATCCCGTACCCCCGTGAGTGGGGGACGGGCCGTACGCGCTTCTTTCGAGTGGCCGCGCACTGTTAGAGTCCGTGGAGTTCCCTTGTAGGCTGCGCGTAGGCTCGCCTGTGCCGTCTGTACGGGAGCCCGAACCGCAAACTCCCCATTCCAGGACCGACCCTCCCGCCGACGACGCGCGGGAGGCGCAGGAGGCACCGTGCTCAGTGCGTTCGCGCGGGCGTTCCAGACGCCCGACCTGCGCAAGAAGCTGCTGTTCACGCTGGGCATCATGGTGCTGTTCCGGCTGGGCTCGCACATTCCGATTCCGGGCGTGAGCTTCACGGCCGTGAACGAGTGCGTGAAGGAGACCAAGAACAACGGCCTCTTCGGGCTCGTCAACCTGTTCAGCGGTGGCGCGCTACTCCAGCTGACGATCTTCGCCCTCGGCATCATGCCGTACATCACGGCGAGCATCATCCTCCAGCTCCTCACCGTCGTGATCCCGCGACTCGAGGCGCTGAAGAAGGAGGGCCAGGCCGGTACGGCGAAGATCACCCAGTACACCCGCTACCTGACCATCGCGCTCGCCGTGCTCCAGGGCACCGGCATCGTGGCGACGGCCTCCAGCGGTGCGCTGTTCTCGGGCTGCCCGCTGGCCAACCAGATCGTGCCGGACACCTCGGTGTTCCGGATCGCGGTCATGGTCGTCACGATGACGGCCGGCACCACGGTCATCATGTGGCTGGGCGAGCTGATCACCGACCGCGGCATCGGCAACGGCATGTCGCTGCTGATCTTCACCTCGATCGCCGCGCAGTTCCCGTCCTCGATGTGGGCCATCAAGCAGTCCGGCACCATCGGCGGCGGCTGGGTCGAGTTCCTGTCCGTGGTCGCGGTCGGCATCATCGTCGTGATGCTGGTCATCTTCGTCGAGCAGGCCCAGCGCCGGATCCCGGTCCAGTACGCGAAGCGGATGATCGGCCGCCGGGCGTTCGGCGGCACCTCCACCTACATCCCGCTCAAGGTGAACCAGGCCGGTGTCATCCCGGTCATCTTCGCCTCGTCGCTGCTGTACATCCCCGCCCTGGTGGTCCAGCTGACCAACAGCCAGGCCGGCTGGGCGGTGTGGATCAAGCAGAACTTCGTCAAGGGTGACCACCCGATCTACATGGCGACGTACTTCCTGCTGATCGTCTTCTTCGCCTTCTTCTACGTGGCCATCTCCTTCAACCCCGAAGAAGTTGCCGACAACATGAAGAAGTATGGTGGCTTCATCCCGGGCATCCGGGCCGGCCGGCCGACGGCCGAGTACCTGAACTACGTGCTGACCCGAATCACGTGGCCGGGTTCGCTCTACCTGGGCCTGATCGCGTTGATCCCGATGATCGCCCTGGTCGCCTTCGGACAGCAGACCAACTTCCCGTTCGGCGGCACCAGCGTGCTCATCGTCGTCGGCGTCGGACTCGAAACTGTGAAGCAGATCGAGAGCCAGCTCCAGCAGCGCAATTACGAAGGGTTCCTCCGCTGATGCGTATCGTCCTCGTTGGTCCTCCCGGGGCCGGGAAGGGTACTCAGGCGCACCTGCTCGCCAAGACCCTGTCCATCCCCCACATCTCCACCGGAGACCTGTTCCGCGCCAACATCGGCCAGGGCACCCCGCTGGGGCTCGAGGCCAAGAGCTACATGGACGCGGGTCGCCTGGTGCCGGATGAGGTCACCATCGGGATGGCCAAGGACCGCATGCTCCAGGCCGACGCCGCCAACGGCTTCCTGCTCGACGGCTTCCCCCGCAACCTGGGCCAGGCCAAGGCGCTCGACGAGTTCCTCGCCGAGCAGGGCATCGAGCTGGACGGCGTGCTGGACCTGGAGGTCCCCGAGGACGAGGTCGTCCGGCGGATCGCCGGCCGCCGCCTGTGCCGCAACGACGGGGGCCACGTCTTCCACGTGGACTACAACCCGCCGAAGGTCGAGGGCGTCTGCGACGAGTGCGGCGGCGAGCTGTACCAGCGCTCGGACGACACCGAGGAGAAGGTGCGCACCCGCCTGGAGGTCTACCACACGGAGACCGAGCCGATCATCGACTACTACGTCCAGCAGGGCCTGGTGGCGACCATCTCGGCCCTCGGCAAGGTGGACGAGGTCACCCAGCGCGCGATCGAGGCGCTGAAGCAGAACGGCTGAGGTCCCTCAGCGAGGTACGACGTACGGCCGGGGCGCCCGTGGAGCGGGCGGCCCGGCCGTTTCGGCGTCGTACGGTGGTAAGCAGTGGCAATCCGGACTTGGAAGGCGTGACCCTGATGGTGGAGATCAAGACCCCCGAGCAGATCGCGAAGATGCGAGCGGCCGGGCTGGTCGTCGCCGAGGCGCTGAAGGCCTGCCGCGCGGCGGTCGCTCCCGGGGTGACCACCCAGGAGCTCAACGACATCGCGGACAAGGTGATCACCGACCACGGCGCCACCTCGAACTTCCGCGCCCACCACGGCGGCCTGTGGTTCCCCGGGGTGATCTGCGCCTCGGTGAACAACGAGGTCGTGCACGGCATCCCGGGTGACCGGGTGCTGCAGGAGGGCGACCTCATCTCGATCGACTGCGGCGCCATCCTGGACGGCTGGCACGGCGACTCGGCGATCACCGTGGCGGTCGGCGAGGTCAGCCCGGAGGTCGAGATGCTGAGCCGGGTGACCGAGGGCTCGATGTGGGCCGGCATCGCCCAGATGAAGAAGAGCAACCGCCTGGTGGACGTCTCCAAGGCGATCGAGGGCTACATCCGCCGCCAGCCGCTGCCGCCCAAGGGCAAGTGGGGCATCACCGAGGGCTACGGCGGCCACGGCATCGGCACCGCGATGCACATGGAGCCGCACGTGCTGAACTACGTCGAGCGCGGCCGCGGCAAGGGCCCGAAGCTCGTCCCGGGCACCGTGCTGGCGATCGAGCCGATGGTCTCCCTGGGCACCCCGCACACCACCGTGCTGGACGACGACTGGACGGTCGTCACCAACGACGGCACCTGGGCCTCGCACTGGGAGCACTCGGTGGCCGTCACCGAGCAGGGCCCACTGGTGCTGACCGCCTTCGACGGCGGCCGGGCCGAACTCGCCAAGCTGGGCATCACCGCAGCTCCGGACCCGCTGGCCTAGTCGCCGAGGCGGCCAACTGCCGCTCATGACAAGGGATCAGAGCCCTGGAGGTTTGGACCTCCAGGGCTTTTGTCCTATTTTTGACGGCTGACGGGGCAGTCAATGGCTTACGAGCGAGCAGGAGAGAGCAACGTGCTCAAGGGATTCCGCGACTTCATGATGCGCGGCAACGTCGTCGACATGGCCGTGGGTGTGGTCATCGGCGCCGCGTTCACCGGGGTGGTCACCGGCTTCGTGTCCGCGTTCCTCACCCCGCTGGTCGGCGTGGTGGTCGGCGCGGCCGGCGACTTCAGCTCGTACAAGGCGACCGTCGCCGGGGTGACCTTCCCGTACGGCCAGTTCCTGAACGTGGTGATCGCGTTCGTCATGACGGCCGCGGTGCTGTACTTCTGCGTCGTGCTGCCCGTCACCAAGGCCACCGAGCGCTACCTGCCGAAGAAGCCGAAGACCCCGAAGCGCCCCTGCCCCGAGTGCCTGACCGAGATCCCGCAGGCCGCCCGCCGCTGCTCGGCCTGCACCGCCCACGTCGAGCCGCTGACCGTCACCACCGGGTTCTGAGCGTCCGGGTGTGACGACGGACTCCTTCCGGGGCCGCCGTTTTGGCCCGTGGGACGCGCTGGCGTAGGATGGACCGTCGGCTCACTCGTAGCGTGCTTCAGCACGCCCTCTTCCCCTCGGGGCTGGGGTGAACCCAGGTTCGCACGAGCGTTCCGCATACGGTAGCCGGTCCCGGAAGGTGGATCTCGCAGTTCATGGCTAAGAAGCAAGGCGCCATTGAGATCGAGGGCACCGTGATCGAGTCTCTTCCGAACGCGATGTTCAAGGTCGAGCTGCAGAACGGTCACAAGGTCCTCGCGCACATCAGTGGCAAGATGCGCATGCACTACATCCGCATCCTGCCGGACGACCGGGTGGTCGTGGAGCTCAGCCCCTACGACCTCACGCGCGGCCGGATCGTCTACCGCTACAAGTAAGAACGTCAGATCTAGACCCGGAGAACCTGAAACATGAAGGTCAAGCCGAGCGTCAAGAAGATCTGCGACAAGTGCAAGGTGATCCGCCGCCACGGCCGGGTCATGGTGATCTGCGACAACCTGCGCCACAAGCAGCGCCAGGGCTGATCTCTCCCCAGCATTTCTCGTAGTACTTCGCGCGACGCGAAAACGTCATAAGCGGGTCACCCGATCCGTCCCGAAGCGGGACGGACTGCCGCCCCCGGTCAGAGGCCGGGGCTCCATCGTCGAGAGGCGAAGGAGTAGGTGGCACGCCAGACCTCTGAAGAACCACAGGAGCCTTGAATGGCACGCCTCGCCGGCGTTGATCTCCCCCGTGAGAAGCGGATCGAGATCGCCCTCACCTACGTGTACGGCATCGGCCGTACCCGCGCCCAGCAGACCCTCGCCGAGACCGGCGTCAACCCGGATGTCCGCGTTCGCGACATCACCGAGGAAGACCTGGTCAAGCTGAGCCAGTACATCGACGCCAACTACACGGTCGAGGGTGACCTCCGCCGTGAGGTGGCCGCCGACATCCGCCGCAAGGTCGAGATCGGCTGCTACGAGGGTCTGCGTCACCGCCGGGGCCTGCCGGTCCGCGGCCAGCGCACCCACACCAACGCGCGTACCCGCAAGGGCCCGCGTCGCGCGATCGCCGGTAAGAAGAAGCCGGGCAAGAAGTAGTCCGTCCCGTAACCGGACATCCCTCCGGCCCGCGGGTCAGCGGACCGACCACCTCAGTAGGAGAACAGACTTATGCCCCCCAAGGGTCGTCAGGCTGCCGGCGCGAAGAAGATCCGCCGCAAGGAAAAGAAGAACGTCGCTCACGGCCACGCGCACATCAAGAGCACGTTCAACAACACCATCGTTTCGATCACCGACCCCGCGGGCAACGTGATCTCCTGGGCCTCCGCCGGCCACGTCGGCTTCAAGGGCTCGCGCAAGTCCACCCCGTTCGCCGCGCAGATGGCCGCCGAGGCCGCTGCCCGTCGCGCGCAGGAGCACGGCATGCGCAAGGTTGACGTCTTCGTGAAGGGTCCGGGCTCCGGCCGCGAGACCGCGATCCGTTCGCTCCAGGCCACCGGCCTGGAGGTCGGCTCGATCCAGGACGTCACCCCCACCCCGCACAACGGCTGCCGTCCGCCGAAGCGCCGCCGCGTCTGACGCAGCGCCTTCGGGCACGCGGGTCGCTTTAAACCTCGTACGGGCTCCTGTTCTTGCAGGAGCCCGTACGCTTGGTCCTGTCGGCATCAAATAGTGGGTGCCGAAGACAACTGGAGGAACCTCCCCATGCTTATCGCTCAGCGTCCCTCGCTGACCGAAGAGGTCGTCGACGAGTTCCGCTCGCGGTTCGTGATCGAGCCGCTGGAGCCGGGCTTCGGCTACACCCTCGGCAACTCCCTGCGCCGCACGCTCCTGTCGTCGATCCCGGGTGCCGCTGTCACCAGCATCCGCATCGACGGCGTCCTGCACGAGTTCACCACCGTGCCGGGCGTCAAGGAGGACGTGACCGACCTCATCCTCAACATCAAGCAGCTGGTCGTCTCCTCGGAGCACGACGAGCCGGTTGTGATGTACCTGCGCAAGCAGGGCCCGGGTGTCGTCACCGCCGCCGACATCGCCCCGCCGGCGGGTGTCGAGGTGCACAACCCCGAGCTGGTCCTCGCCACCCTCAACGGCAAGGGCAAGCTGGAGATGGAGCTGACCGTCGAGCGCGGTCGCGGCTACGTCTCCGCCGTCCAGAACAAGGCCTCCGGCCAGGAGATCGGCCGCATCCCGGTCGACTCGATCTACAGCCCCGTGCTGAAGGTCACCTACAAGGTCGAGGCCACCCGTGTCGAGCAGCGGACCGACTTCGACAAGCTGATCGTCGACGTCGAGACCAAGCCCGCCATGCGTCCGCGCGACGCCATGGCCTCGGCCGGCAAGACCCTGGTGGAGCTGTTCGGCCTCGCCCGCGAGCTGAACATCGACGCCGAGGGCATCGACATGGGCCCGTCCCCGACGGACGCCGCCCTGGCCGCCGACCTGGCGCTGCCGATCGAGGAGCTGGAGCTCACCGTCCGCTCCTACAACTGCCTCAAGCGCGAGGGCATCCACACCGTGGGTGAGCTCGTCGCCCGCTCCGAGGCCGACCTGCTCGACATCCGCAACTTCGGTGCGAAGTCGATCGACGAGGTCAAGGCGAAGCTGGCCGGCATGGGCCTGGCCCTCAAGGACAGCCCGCCCGGGTTCGACCCGACCGCCGCCGCCGACGCCTTCGGCGCCGACGACCTGGACGACGCGGGTTACGCGGAGACCGAGCAGTACTGAGAGACTTGACCGCGGGGGCGGTTCCCCGGAACCGCCTCCGTCGTCATGAAAGCCGTACGGGCACAGTGCCCGTACGCCCGCTGTGGTACCTGGTACGGCCGCAGTCGGAGATTCAAGGAGTAATTCCATGCCGCGTCCCACCAAGGGTGCCCGTCTGGGCGGTGGCCCGCACCACGAGCCGCTGCTGCTCGCCGGTCTGGCCCGTGAGCTGTTCCAGTACGGCCGCATCACCACCACCGAGGCCAAGGCCCGCCGCCTGCGCCCGCTGGCGGAGAAGCTGATCACCAAGGCGAAGAAGGGCGACATCCACAACCGTCGCCTGGTGCGCAAGACCATCACCGACGTCTCGGTGCTGCACACCCTCTTCACCGAGATCGCGCCGCGCTACGAGAACCGCCCGGGTGGCTACACCCGCATCACCAAGATCGGTCCCCGTCGTGGCGACAACGCCCCGATGGCCGTGATCGAGCTGGTCGAGGCGCTGACCGTCGCGCAGACCGCCGTCGGCGAGGCCGAGGCCGCCACCAAGCGTGCCGTCAAGGAGGCCGACGAGGCCGCCGCCGTCGACACCAAGGCCGACGAGGCCGAGGCCGCCGAGCAGGCCTGACACCTCTAGGTGTGTTGCGGGCCCGTTCTCCCAGCGATGGGGGAGCGGGCCCGTTCCTTGTTTTCCGAGGACCGGGAGAAGAGAAGCAGTGGTCAACGATTGCGCCGAGCAGCCGCCGGTGAAGGACGGCCCGGCCGACGGGTACGTCCGGGTCCGGCTCGACCTCGCCTACCAGGGCGCCGAGTTCTCCGGCTGGGCCCGCCAGAAGGGCGGCCGCAGGACCGTCCAGGAGGAGATCGAGACCGCGCTGCAGATCGTCACCCGCAGCCCGGAGCTGTTCCCGCTGACCGTGGCCGGCCGCACCGACGCCGGTGTCCACGCCCGCGGCCAGGTCGCCCACGTCGACCTGCCGGCCGAGCTGTGGGAGGCACACCGGGAGAAGCTGCTGCGCCGGCTCGCCGGGCGGCTGCCCGGGGACGTCCGGATCTACCGGGTCGGCGAGGCGCCGGCCGGGTTCGACGCCCGCTTCTCGGCGATCTGGCGCCGGTACGCCTACCGGGTCGCCGACCATCCCGGCGGGGTCGACCCGCTGCTGCGCGGGCACGTGCTCTGGCACGACCGGCCGCTGGACGTGGAGAAGATGAACGCCGCCGCGAAGCTGCTGCTGGGCGAGCACGACTTCGCCGCGTACTGCAAGAAGCGCGAGGGCGCCACCACCATCCGCACCCTGCTGGAACTGCACTGGGACCGCGTCCCGGTGGACACCTACGCGAGCCAGGAGGGAAGCCTCGCGGTGGCCACCGTCCGGGCCGACGCCTTCTGCCACAACATGGTCCGGGCGCTGGTCGGGGCGATGCTGCTGGTCGGTGACGGGCACCGGCCGGTGGAGTTCCCCGGCGAGGTGCTGGCCGGCGGGGTCCGCAACTCGGCCGTCAACGTGATCCGGCCGTACGGGCTCACCCTGGAGGAGGTCGGCTACCCGCCGGACGACCAGTTCGCGGAGCGGAACCGTCAGGCCCGGAGGATGCGCACCCTGCCCGGTCAGCCGGCCGCCTCGTAATCCGTTTTGGCCCGGGGCGTCCGCTTGGGACAATCCTTCCCATGGGACACGTCGAGATTTCGCACCTGGAGTACTACCTGCCGGACGGGCGGGTGCTGTTCGACGACGCGTCCTTCCGGGTCGGCGAGGGCGCCGCGGTCGCCCTGGTCGGCGCCAACGGGGCGGGCAAGACCACCCTGCTGCGCATGATCGCGGGCGACATCCAGCCGCACGGCGGCTCGGTGACGATCAGCGGCGGGCTCGGCGTGATGCGCCAGTTCGTCGGCACCACCGGCCGCGAGGACCGGTCCGACACCCCGGGCGCGCTGCCGGCCGACGCCTCGGTGCGCGACCTGCTGGTCTCGGTCGCCCCCGCGCGGATCGCCAAGGCGGCCCGCGCGGTGGACGCCGCCGAGCTGGCGATGATCGCCCAGGACGACGAGAAGACGCAGATGGCCTACGCCCAGGCGCTCTCCGACTGGGCGGACGTCGGCGGCTACGACTACGAGACCGACTGGGACGTCTGCACCACGGCCGCCCTGGGCGTGCCCTTCGACAAGGCCCAGTGGCGCGGTCTGAACACCCTCTCCGGCGGCGAGCAGAAGCGGCTGGTGCTGGAGGCGCTGCTGCGCGGCCCCGAGGAGGTGCTGCTGCTCGACGAGCCGGACAACTACCTGGACGTCCCGGCCAAGCGCTGGCTGGAAGAGGCCATCAAGGCCACCTCGAAGACCGTCCTGTTCATCTCGCACGACCGCGAGCTGCTCTCCCGCACAGCCGACAAGATCATCAGCGTCGAGTCCGGCGCCGCCGGCAGCAGCGTCTGGGTGCACGGCGGCGGCTTCGACACCTTCCACGAGGCCCGCAAGGCCCGCTTCGAGCGCTTCGAGGAGCTGCGCCGCCGCTGGGACGAGGAGCACGCCAAGCTCAAGAAGCTGGTCGTCACCCTGCGCCAGGCCGCCGCCGTCAGCCACGAGATGGCCTCGCGCTACGCGGCCGCCCAGACCAGGCTGAAGAAGTTCGAGGACGCCGGCCCGCCGGAGGCGCCGCCGCGCGAGCAGAACATCACCATGCGGCTCAAGGGCGGGCGCACCGGCGTGCGCGCCTTCACCATGGAGCGGCTGGAGCTCACCGGCCTGATGCAGCCCTTCGACCTGGAGGTCTTCTACGGCGAGCGGGTCGCGGTGCTGGGCGCCAACGGCGCCGGCAAGTCGCACCTGCTGCGGCTGCTGGCCGGTGACACCACGGTCGAGCACACCGGCGACTGGAAGCTCGGCGCCCGGGTCGTCCCCGGCCACTTCCGGCAGACCCACGCCCACCCGGAGCTGTTCGGCCGCACCGTCCGGTCGATCATCGAGGAGGAGCACGCGCTCAGCCGCGGCGCCGCGATGGGCGCGCTGCGCCGGTACGAGCTGGACCGCCAGGAGGAGCAGAAGTTCGAGTCGCTGTCCGGTGGGCAGCAGGCCCGGCTGATGATCCTCAAGCTCGAACTCGACGGTGTGACGGCCCTGTTGCTCGACGAGCCGACCGACAACCTGGACCTGGAGAGCGCCGAGGCGCTGCAGGCCGGGCTGGAGGCCTTCGACGGCACGGTGCTGTGCGTCACCCACGACCGCTGGTTCGCCAAGACCTTCGACCGCTTCCTGGTGTTCGGTGCGGACGGGCGGGTCTTCGAGTCGCCCGAACCGGTCTGGGACGTCACCCGGGTGGAGCGCGAACGCTGAGTGACCGGAGGGCGGGCGCCGGGCGATTTTTGACCGCTTCCCGCCCGCCCGGTAACCTGGACGCTTGATGTGCGTATTGGCTCGCTCTATCTCACGTGAGAGGTCGGTACGCCGGAGACATCAGGTCGACGACCAGCGGTCCCCCTTGAATTGCGTCCAAGGTTGGCCAGGCTGCTCTTCCGTCCGGGTGCTCCTGTCAGGACTCACTCACTGAAAAGCGAAGGCTACGACCGTGCGTACGTACAGCCCCAAGCCCGGCGACGTCCAGCGTCAGTGGCACGTCATCGACGCGACCGACGTCGTGCTCGGCCGCCTGGCTTCCCAGGCCGCCAACCTCCTCCGGGGCAAGCACAAGGCGATCTACGCGCCGCACGTTGACACTGGTGACTTCGTCATCATCATCAACGCCGACAAGGTGCACCTGTCCGGTAACAAGAAGACCCAGAAGCTGGCCTACCGCCACTCGGGCTTCCCGGGCGGTCTCCGTTCGGTGCGCTACGACGACCTGCTGGCGAACAACCCGGAGAAGGCCGTCGAGAAGGCCATCAAGGGCATGATCCCCAAGAACAGCCTGGGCCGTCAGATGCTCTCGAAGCTCAAGGTCTACTCGGGCGACCAGCACCCCCACGCTGCCCAGCAGCCGGTGCCGTTCGAGATCACCCAGGTCGCGCAGTAATTCGGCCACCAAGCCCCCCAACACTGAAAAGAGCTGAGGAACACCGTGGCCGAGACCACTGAAACCCTTGAGGTCGACTTCGACGAGGCCGTTGAGGCCGTCGAGGGCGAGTACACCTCCGAGGAGAGCTACACCTCCGAGTCGCTGGCCGGCCGCTTCGGCGAGGCCACCCCGGGCGCCGGCCTCGGCCGTCGCAAGGAGGCGATCGCCCGCGTGCGCATCGTCCCCGGCACCGGCCAGTGGAAGATCAACGGTCGCACCCTCGAGGACTACTTCCCGAACAAGGTGCACCAGCAGACCGTGAACGAGCCCTTCAAGCTCCTCGAGCTGGACGGCCGTTACGACATCGTCGCCCGCATCAGCGGCGGCGGCGTCTCCGGCCAGGCCTACGCGCTGCGCCTCGGCGTGGCCCGTGCCCTGAACGAGGCCGACGTGGACAACAACCGCGGCGCCCTCAAGAAGGCCGGCTTCCTGACCCGTGACGCCCGCGCCGTCGAGCGCAAGAAGGCCGGTCTGAAGAAGGCCCGCAAGGCGCCGCAGTACAGCAAGCGCTAATCGCGTCCCCGGGGGTGCGGTCCGCCCTGGCGGCGCACCCCCTGGTTGCGCAAACCGTCGCCCCGGAGTACCTCGTGTACTCCGGGGCGACGTGTTCCCCGGCTAACGTGCGGCGGCCGGGATCATCGGTGGGTTCCGAGCATGGTGATGGAGGACGGGACAGTGGGACGACTCTTCGGTACGGACGGCGTACGCGGTGTGGCCAACGAGGGCCTGACGGCGGAGCTGGCGCTCGGCCTGTCGGTGGCGGCCTCCCACGTGCTCGGCGAGGCCGGCGCCTTCGACGGGCACCGGCCGGTCGCGGTGGTCGGCCGTGACCCCCGTGCCTCGGGCGAGTTCCTGGAGGCCGCGGTCATCGCCGGCCTGGCGAGCTCCGGCGTCGACGTGCTGCGGGTCGGCGTCCTGCCCACCCCCGCCGTCGCCTACCTCACCGGCGCGCTCGGCGCCGACTTCGGCGTGATGCTGTCCGCCAGCCACAACGCCATGCCGGACAACGGCATCAAGTTCCTCGCCCGCGGCGGCCACAAGCTGGACGACCGGATCGAGGACGCCATCGAGACCCACTACCGCAAGCACACCGTCGGCGGCGAGGACTGGAACCGCCCGACCGGCGCGGCCGTCGGCCGGGTGCGTGAGTACACCGAGGGCTTCGACAAGTACGTCGCCCACCTGATCGGCGTGCTGCCCAACCGCCTGGACGGCATCAAGGCCGTCATCGACGGCGCCCACGGCGCCGCCGCCTACGTCGCCCCCGAGGCCTTCGCCCGGGCCGGCGCCGAGGTCGTGCACACCCTGGGCGCCGAGCCCACCGGGCTCAACATCAACGACGGTGTCGGCTCCACCCACCTCGACCGGCTGCGCGCCGCGATGAAGGAGCACCGGGCCGACCTCGGCATCGCCCTGGACGGCGACGCCGACCGCTGCCTGGCCGCCGACGCCGAGGGCAACGAGGTGGACGGCGACCAGATCATCGCCATCCTCGCCGTCGCCATGAAGGAGGCCGGCACCCTGCGCCGCAACACCGCGGTGGCCACCGTGATGTCCAACCTCGGCTTCAAGCTGGCGATGGAGCGCGAGGGCATCGACCTGGTGGAGACCGCCGTCGGCGACCGCTACGTCCTGGAGGCGATGAAGGAGCACGGCTTCGCGCTCGGCGGCGAGCAGTCCGGCCACGTCATCCTGCTGGACCACGCCACCACCGGCGACGGCACCCTGACCGGCCTGATGCTGGGCGCCCGACTGGCCGCCACCAAGCAGCCGCTGGCCGACCTGGCCGCCGTGATGACCCGTCTGCCGCAGGTGCTGATCAACGTCAAGGGCGTGGACAAGAGCCGGGTGCGGACCAGCACCGAGCTGGCCGCCGCCGTCGCCGCGGCCGAGACCGAGCTGGGCGCCACCGGCCGGGTGCTGCTGCGCTCCTCCGGCACCGAGCCGCTGGTCCGCGTCATGGTGGAGGCCGCCGACCCGGCGCAGGCCGAGACGGTCGCCCAGCGCCTGGCCGAGGCGGTGCGCACCCACCTGGGCTGAGCCCCTGACACGCCGAAGGGCCCCCGCGCGTGGCGGGGGCCCTTTTCGTCGTGCCCCGGGGGTGCCTCAGAGCTTGCGCAGCAGCGCCCGGCGGACCTTGTGGTCCGCGCCCTTCTGCAGGATCAGGGTGGCCCGGCCGCGGGTGGGCAGCACGTTCTCCAGCAGGTTGGGCTTGTTGATGGTGCGCCAGACCTGGCGGCCGTACTCCATCGCCTCCTCCTCCGGGACCTCGGTGAAGCGGCGGAAGTAGGAGTTCGGGTCCTGGAAGGCGGTCTGCCGCAGCTTGCGGAAGCGGTCCAGGTACCAGTGCTCGATGTCGTCGGTGCGGGCGTCGACGTAGATCGAGAAGTCGAAGTAGTCGGCCACCGCGAGCCGGGTGCGGCCGTCGGTGCCCGGCAGGGCCGGCTGCAGCACGTTCAGGCCCTCGACGATCAGGATGTCCGGGCGCTCCACGGTCAGCCGCTCGTCGGGCACGATGTCGTACACCAGGTGCGAGTACACCGGCGCGGTGACCCGCTCCTTGCCCGCCTTCACGTCCGCGACGAAGCGCATCAGCGCCCGGCGGTCGTACGACTCCGGGAAGCCCTTGCGGGCCATCAGGCCGCGGCGGCGCAGCTCGGCGTTGGGCAGCAGGAAGCCGTCGGTGGTGACCAGTTCGACCCGGGGGTGCTCGGGCCAGCGGGCGAGCAGGGCCTGGAGCAGCCGGGCGGTGGTGGACTTGCCGACGGCGACCGAGCCGGCCACGCCGATGATGAACGGGGTACGGGTGCGTTCGGTGTCCGGGGTGTCCAGGAACGTGCCCAGCGCGCCGCGCAGGTCGTGCGTGGCGTGGATGTACAGGTTCAGCAACCGGGACAGGGGCAGGTAGACGTCGCGGACCTCGTCCAGGTCGAGGGCTGTGCCGAGACCACGCAGCTGCTCCACCTCCTGGGCGGTCAGCGGCAGCGGCGTACGCTCGCGCAGCGCGCTCCACTCGGCCCGGCTCAGGTCCACGTAGGGGGACGGGGACGGACCGGGCGTGGCGGCGCCCCGCGTACAGAGTTCGGTCAGCACATGCTCCATTGTGAGCCGTAGCGGTGTTCACCGTGGTTGTGGTGTCGGTCACGCAGCGTTGGCGCGGGACGGGAAAACGCCCACAGAACCGCCCTTATGCTGGCACGCATGTGCGGAATTGTTGGATACGTGGGCGCGCAGTCCGCCCTCGACGTAGTAATCGCGGGCCTGCAGCGACTGGAGTACCGGGGCTACGACTCGGCCGGTGTCGCGGTGCAGGCGCAGGACTCCCAGGGGCAGTGGGGTCTCGTCACGGACAAGCGGGCCGGAAAGCTCGCCAACCTGGAGAAGTCGCTCGCCGAGTCGCCCCTGCCCGGCGGCACCACCGGCATCGGCCACACCCGTTGGGCCACCCACGGCGGCCCGACGGACGCCAACGCCCACCCCCACCTGGACGACGACAACCGGGTCGCCGTCGTCCACAACGGCATCATCGAGAACTTCGCCCAGCTGCGCGCCGAGATCGCGGAGCGCGGCCACACCCTCCGGTCCGAGACCGACACCGAGGTCGTCGCCCACCTGCTGGGCGAGGCCTACCAGGGCGACCTCGCCGAGGCGATGCGGGCGGTCTGCCGCCGCCTGGACGGCGCCTTCACCCTCGTCGCCGTCCACGCGGACGCGCCCGGCGTGGTCGTCGGCGCCCGCCGCAACTCGCCGCTGGTGGTCGGCCGCGGCGAGGGCGAGAACTTCCTCGCCTCCGACGTCGCCGCCTTCATCGCGCACACCCGCGAGGCGGTCGAGCTGGGCCAGGACCAGGTCGTCGAGCTGCGCCGGGACGGCGTGACCGTCACCAACTTCGACGGCACCCCGGCCGAGGTGCGCGAGTACCACGTCGACTGGGACGCCTCCGCCGCCGAGAAGGGCGGCTACGACTACTTCATGCTCAAGGAGATCGCCGAGCAGCCGAAGGCCGTCGCCGACACCCTGCTCGGCCGGATCGGCACCGACGGGCGGCTCACCCTCGACGAGCTGCGCATCTCGGACGCGGACCTGCGCTCGGTCGACAAGGTCGTCATCGTCGCCTGCGGCACCGCGTTCCACGCCGGCATGATCGCCAAGTACGCGATCGAGCACTGGACCCGCATCCCCTGCGAGGTCGAGGTCGCCTCGGAGTTCCGCTACCGTGACCCGATCATGGGCCCGGGCACGCTGGTCATCGCCATCTCGCAGTCCGGCGAGACCATGGACACCCTGATGGCTCTGCGGCACGCCCGTGAGCAGGGCGCCAAGGTGCTGGCGATCTGCAACACCAACGGCTCCACCATCCCGCGCGAGTCGGACGCGGTGCTGTACACCCACGCCGGGCCGGAGGTCGCGGTCGCGTCCACCAAGGCGTTCCTGACCCAGCTGGTCGCCTGCTACCTGGTCGCCCTCTACCTGGGCCAGGTGCGCGGCACCAAGTGGGGCGACGAGATCTTCACCATCATCCGCGAGCTCGGCGACGCGCCGAAGCAGGTCGAGCAGGTGCTGGAGACCATGGAGCCGGTGCGCGAGCTGGCCCGCTCGCTCGCCGACGCCCGCTCGGTGCTGTTCCTCGGCCGCCACGTCGGCTTCCCGGTGGCCCTGGAGGGCGCGCTCAAGCTCAAGGAGCTCGCCTACATGCACGCCGAGGGCTTCGCGGCGGGCGAGCTCAAGCACGGCCCGATCGCGCTGATCGAGGAGGGGCTGCCGGTCGTGGTGGTCGTGCCCTCGCCGCGCGGGCGGTCCATCCTGCACGACAAGATCGTCTCCAACATCCAGGAGATCCGGGCCCGCGGCGCCCGCACCATCGTGATCGCGGAGGAGGGCGACGAGGCGGTCGTGCCGTACGCGGACCACCTGATCCGCATCCCGGTCACCCCGACCCTGCTCCAGCCGCTGGTCTCCACCGTTCCGCTCCAGGTCTTCGCCTGCGAGCTGGCCACGGCCAAGGGCCACGAGGTCGACCAGCCGCGCAACCTGGCGAAGTCGGTCACCGTCGAGTAGTCGCCCGGCCTCTCACGGCGCCCCTGCGGTGGCTGCGTCCTACCGCAGGGGCGCCGTGTCGAGCGTGAAGGAGAACGGGGCGGGCAGGTCGATCGGCTTGCCGAAGTCGGTCTTGGTGAGCGCCCTGTAGTCACCGTTCTGGGGTTCGGAGAAGAGGGTGACCTTGCCTTCACTGCGATCGATCAGCAGGTAGCAGGGGATGCCCGCCGCGGCGTAGCCCTTGCGCTTCGGCTCGCGGTCCTTGTACGGGCTGGTCGAGGTGATCTCGAACACGAGTAGGACTCCTTCCGCCGGAGCCCAGGAGTCCAGGTGGTCGAAGTGGTCCTCCGGAACCACCGTGCCGTCGGGGATGAAACGGCCTCCGGGGGTGACGAGGCCCTTGTTGCCCGCGATGTCCAGTTCGATCGAGGCGTTCCGGAAGAACTGCTTGGCGACCTTCGAGAACGCGCCCTCGTGCGGCCCGTCCGGTGGTGGCGTCACGACGATCTCCCCTTCGATGAGCTCGGCCTTGAACCCGGGCGGCGTGTCCAGCTCCAGAAATGCCTGGAGAAGACCGTCCTGGCCCAGCGGCTGCTCGACAGCTGGCATGGCGACCATGGCCCTTCTCCCTCCTGTGGGTCCGTGCCGAGCCACAAGGTAGGCGTACGGACCGACACCGGCGGGGGATCGAAGTGGGTGTCACTCGAAAGTGTGCCGCAGGCCCGGCTCCCGCGGGGCGGTGGCGCGGGCTAGCGTCGGCGGTAGCCGACTGCTGAAGGAGTTCTCCCCATGCGTCATGCACACCCTGTGGAAACCGTCCGGGCCGCCGAGGCCGCGCTGATGGCCCGGTTGCCGGAGGGCACGCTGATGCAACGGGCGGCCGCCGGCCTGGCGGCGACCTGTGCCCGGCTGCTGACGCGGCGTCGGGGGCGGGTCTACGGCAGTCGGGTGACGGTGCTGGCGGGCAGCGGGGACAACGGGGGTGACGCCCTGTACGCCGGGGCGGCGCTGGCCCGGCGCGGGGCGCGGGTGACGGCGGTGCTGCTCACGCCGGAGAAGGCGCACCCGGGCGGACTGGCCGCGCTCCGGGCGGCGGGCGGACGGGTGACCGCGGAGCAGGAAGTCGGCCTGGCCGAGTTCTCGCGTGCGGACCTGGTGCTGGACGGGATCGTCGGCATCGGCGGCCGGGGTGGGCTGCGCCCCGGGGCCGCGCCGTACGCCCGGGCCGGGCGGAGCGGAATCGTGGTGGCGGTGGACCTGCCCAGCGGGGTGGACGCCGACACCGGCGAGGTGGCCGGCGAGGCGCTGCGCGCGGACGTCACGGTCTGCTTCGGCACGTACAAGCCCGGGCTGCTGATCGACCCGGGGGCCGAGTACACGGGTGCCGTGCAGCTGGTGGACATCGGGCTGGAGCTGCCCGAGCCGGAGGTGACGGCCCTGCAGCACGCGGACGCGGCGGCGCTGCTGCCGCTGCCGGGTGCGGAGAGCGACAAGTACCGGCGCGGCGTGGTCGGGGTGGCGGCCGGCTCGGCGCGGTACCCGGGGGCGGCGCTGCTGGCGGTGGCCGGGGCACTGCGCGGCGGCGCGGGCGCCGTCCGGTACGTCGGCACGGCGGCCGAGGAGGTGGTGCGGCGCTTCCCGGAGACGCTGGTCACCGAGGGCGGCCCGGCCGGGGCCGGGCGGGTGCAGGCCTGGGTGGTCGGGCCGGGCGGCGGCGAGGGGGCGCGTCAGGCGCTGACCGAGGCGCTGGCGAGCGACGTCCCGGTGCTGGTGGACGCGGACGGGCTGACCGAACTGGGCCGGCTCGGCCCGGACGCGCTGGCCGGCCGGACCGCGCCCACCCTGCTCACCCCCCACACCGGCGAGGCCGCCCGGCTGCTGGCGGGCGCCGAGGGCGGCGCGCCGCCCGCCGCCGAGGACCTGGCCGCCGCCCGGCTGGCCACCGCCCGCCGCCTGGCGGCCGCCTACCGGGCCACCGTGCTGCTGAAGGGCTCCACCACCGTGGTCGCCGACCCGGGCGGGGCCGTCCGGGTGAACCCCACCGGCACCTCCTGGCTCGCCACCGCGGGCAGCGGCGACGTGCTGGCCGGCCTGGCCGGCTCCCTGCTGGCCACCGGTCTGTCGCCGCTGGACGCCGCCTCGCTCGGGGCCTACCTCCACGGCCTGGCCGCCCGGGAGGCGGCCGGCGACCCGGGCGCGCCGGTGACGGCCCTCGCGGTGGCCGGGGCCCTGCCGACGGCCTGGCGGGCGGTGCGGGGGGCGTAGAGGTGGACCGGCCGCCCCTGGAAGGCCTGGACGGGCCGGCAACGGGGTCGCGCCGCCCGTAGCCGGCGCCGGGCCCCACGCTGCGGCCGGAGGGCCTGTGAGGGTTGACGGCAGGCGGCTGCGGGCGGGCGTCGGCACCGGGTGCCCGTGGCTCGCGCCGGGGCCGCGATCCCGGGCCCGCGCGGGTGGCACCGCGGCGGTTCCGGCCCCGGCGACCGGCCCCGGGGCGGAACCGGAACGCGGTTCGCCGCGTCCGTACCTGGGCGGAGGGGCCGTTTGCCGCAGGTCGGCGGGCTGGGGGACGGCGCGGTGCCGATCACCGCGCCGACGGGCCGTTCGGCGAGGACTCCGGGACGTCTGGGAGACTGACCCTGATGACAACTGCGAACACGACCGGCACAGCCACCCTCACCGACGGCGTACGGGCCGAGGCGACCATCGATCTGGCCGCCCTGCGCGGCAACCTCGCCGCCCTGCAGGAGCGCGTCGGGAGCACGGCGGTGATGCTCGCGGTCAAGGCGGACGCCTATGGCCACGGCGCGGTCGAGTGCGCCCGCGAGGCGGTCGCGAACGGGGTCGGCTGGCTCGGCTGCGCGACGCCCGACGAGGCCCTGGCGCTGCGGGCCGCGGGCATCCGCCCCGAGCAGGCCCGGATCCTGTGCTGGCTGTGGACGCCCGGCGGGCCGTGGCGCGAGGCGCTGCGCGCGGACCTGGACATCTCGGTCAGCGGCCGGTGGGCGCTGGAGGAGCTGCTGACGGCCGTTCGGGAGACCGGTATCCCGGCACGGGTGCACCTGAAGGCCGACACCGGCCTCGGCCGCAACGGCTGCCAGCCGCACGACTGGCCGCAGCTGGTGGCCGAGGTGCGGCGGGCCGAGGCCGCGGGGCTGCTGAAGGCCGTCGGCATCTGGTCGCACTTCGCCGCCGCCGACGAGCCCGGCCACCCGTCGATCCAGGCCCAGCTGGACTCCTACCGCGCCGCGCTGGCGCACGCCGAGCTCGCCGGGCTGCGCCCCGAGGTCCGGCACCTCGCGAACTCCCCGGCCACCCTGCTGCTGCCCGAGACGCACTTCGACCTGGTCCGCACCGGGCTGGCCGCGTACGGGCTGTCGCCGGTGCCGGAGGTGGGTTCGCCGGCCGACTTCGGGCTGCGTCCGGTGATGGCGCTGACGGCCCGGCTGGCGCTGGTCAAGCACGTGCCGGGCGGGCACGGGGTCAGCTACGGCCACCACTACGTGACGCCCGGCCCGACCACGCTGGGCCTGGTCCCGGTCGGCTACGGCGACGGCGTCCCGCGGCACGCCAGCGGCACCGGCCCGGTGCAGATCGACGGCAAGTGGCGCACGGTGGCCGGCCGGGTGGCGATGGACCAGTTCGTGGTGGACCTGGGCGGGGACACCCCCGAGGCCGGCGACGAGGTGCTGCTGTTCGGCAACGGCGAGCGCGGTGAGCCGACCGCCGAGGACTGGGCCCGCGCCAGCGGGTCCATCTCGTACGAGATCATCACCCGGATCGGTGCCCGGGTGCCCCGCCGCTACCTGGGCGGCAGCCACGACGGGAGCCGCAGGGCATGACCGGGGCACCGGACGGGACCAACCCGGTGGCGGCGGTGGCCAAGGCGGCCGGCGCGGCCACCACCGGGGTGAGCCGGGCCGGTCTGATCGGTATATCGGTCGGTGTGCTGGCGGCCGGGGCGGCCGCGGGCGTGGCCGTGGAGCGGCTGACGGTCGGCCGGGCGATGCGCCGCCGGGCCCGGGCCGAACTGGAGGCGTCCGCCCCGTACGGTTCGCTGCGCGGGCGCCCGCTGACGGTGGTCGCGCCGGACGGCACCGAGCTGTACGTCGAGCTGGACGGGACGGGCTGGGACGAGCCGGACTCCGCTCCCGGCACCCCCGAGCCGCTGACCGTGGTGTTCAGCCACGGCTACTGCCTCAACCAGGACAGCTGGCACTTCCAGCGGGCGGCGCTGCGCGAGGGCCTGCGGCTGGTCTTCTGGGACCAGCGCAGCCACGGCCGCTCCGAGCGCTCCCGCTCGTTCCTGGCGGGCGAGCCGGCCGGGATCGACCAGCTGGGCGGCGACCTCAAGGCGGTGATCGACGCCGTCGCGCCGACCGGGCCGCTGGTGCTGGTGGGCCACTCGATGGGCGGCATGACGGTGATGGCGCTGGCCGACCAGCACCCGGAGCTGTTCCGGGAGCGCGTCGCCGGGGTCGCGCTGGCCGGCACCCTGGCGGGGAACTGGAACGAGGTGAGCCTCGGACTGCCGACGGTCGGGGCCAAGCTGTTCAAGCGGGTCGCGCCCGGGGTGGTGAAGCTGCTGGGCCGTCAGGTCGAGCTGGTGGAGGCGAGCCGGCGGATCGGTTCGGACTTCGCCGCCGTGTTCTACCGGAGGTTCTCCTTCGGGGGGCGGGACGTCGATCCCGGCGTGGTGAGCTTCGCCGAACAGCTGCTGGACGCCACCCCGATCGACGTGGTCGCCGAGTTCTTCCCGGTGTTCGGCGCACACGAGAAGTACGAGGCGCTGGCCGCCCTGCGCGGTCTGCCGGCCCTGGTGCTGGCTGGGACGAAGGACCTGCTGACGCCGTCGGCGCACAGCGAGGCGATGGCCGAGCGGCTGCCGGGCGCCGAGCTCGTGCTGGTCGAGGGCGCCGGGCACCTGGTGCTGCTGGAACGCCCGGAGCTGGTCGACCGCGAGCTGGCGCTGCTGCTGCGCCGGGCCGCCGACTTCGCCGGCGCCGCGCCGCTGCCGCCCTCCGTCCTCGCGCTCGCACTCGCCGAGGAGCCGCGCGCGGACGGCTCCGGGGACACGGCGGCCCAGGATCCGGCCGTCGACTCCGTCTGAGCCACCCCGCCCGCCGCGGCGGGGTGCGCCGGTGTGGCACGGTAGCGGTGGCGGCCGGTGGTCGGCGCGCCGTTACGGACGACCGAAGGGCAAGACACGCGCATGGGCTCGCACGCCACTCTCACCGTCCCCACTCCGGAGCGGATGGGCCGGCTCGGCCGGGAGCTGGCCGCGCTGCTGCGGCCGGGTGACCTGGTGCTGCTCTCCGGCGAGCTGGGGGCGGGGAAGACCACGCTGACCCGGGGCCTGGGGGAGGGACTGCAGGTCCGCGGGGCGGTGACCTCGCCGACCTTCGTGATCGCCCGGGTGCACCCCTCGCTGGTCGGCGGCCCGGCGCTGGTGCACGTGGACGCGTACCGGCTGGGCGGGGACCTGGACGAGATGGAGGACCTCGACCTGGACGTCTCGCTGCCGGAGTCGGTGATCGTGGTCGAGTGGGGCGAGGGCAAGGTCGAGCGGCTGTCCGAGGACCGGCTGGAGGTGCGGATCGAGCGGGCGATCGGCGAAACCGCCGGGGAGGACCACGATCCGCGCCGGGTGGTGCTGACCGGCCTCGGGGAGCGCTGGGCGGGCGTGGAACTGGCGGAGCTCGCCTGATGCGTGCCGGGCGCCGGTCGATCGGGTTCCACCGTTTTGCCGACAGGCTGTCGGCAAGGTGTTGCGGGCGGGGTGCCGGGCGTGGTGGGATGGGTGCTGCGGTTAGGTCTGCCTAACTAGGGAGGCGCCATGTCGAGCACCACCCCCGCCCCGGAGCGTGCCGCGCGCACCGCCGGGGACGGAGAGTCCGCCCACCGCGCTCCGGGCGAGCCGATGCGGGCGCTGCTGGCCGCCTGCGCGGCCGCCGAGGCGGTGTCCACCCCGCCCGGACCGCGGCCCCGGCAGGCCGGGGAGCCCGAGGCGGAGACGCCCCGGGCCGCGTAGTCCGTCCCTCGCGTGCCGCCCGTGGTACGGGCGGGCGGCTCAGGCGACCACGACCACCTTGGTGCCGTTCGACGCGAAGTCCCAGAGCAGCTGACCGTCGGCGCGGCTGCTGCGGATGCCGCCGGTCTTGGCCTTCGGGTCGGCCGTCGGCGTCGTGTCGTCCAGCGCCGCTCCGAAGCCGAACACCACGCCGGCCTGCTGGGCGAAGCGCACCACGTGCTCGATCTTCCGGCCGTCCGTGCCGGTGCCGGCCGCGGTGCGGCTGTACACCGAGTAGCTGCCCGGGGCGGGCTCGACCGAGCCCGGGGTGACCGGGAAGGCGGCCGCGACCTGCGGGTTCTTCTTCGGGTCGACCAGCCAGACGAAGTGGTTGCCGGCCGAGTAGACCACCCGGGTGCCGCTGCCCGAGGAGGCCGGCAGCGGCGGGACGGTCGGGGTGGCGGAGGCGCTCGGCGTCGCGGAGGCGGCCGGGCCGGTGGACGTCGAGGCGACGGTCGGACGGGCCGCGCCCGCGCGGTCCTGGGCGCCGTTGGCCTGGAAGGCCAGCAGGCTCACCACCGCCAGGGCCCCCAGGGTCAGCCCCGTGACCACCACTCCAGGACCCATCTTCGCCACGTGCCCGCTCCCGCCGCCGTTCGCCGTTCGTACCGCCCTAATCGTGCCAGGTCCCCCCGGCCGCTCGGCAGCGCCCTTGCACGTGTGTTCCGGATGGGGACACCAGCTCGATCAGTCGGTCGGCCCAACGTCGGTCTAACCTTGACCCCGTGCTGCTGCTCGCGTTCGACACCGCTACCCCCGCCGTCACCGCCGCCGTCCACGACGGCACGGCGGTCCTCGCCGAGACCCACCAGGTCGACGCCAGGCGCCACGGCGAACTCCTGCTGCCCGCGATCGACCAGGTCCTGCGGGCCGCCGGGGTGGACAAGCACCGGCTCACCGGGATCGCGGTCGGCGTCGGCCCCGGCCCGTACACCGGCCTGCGGGTCGGCCTGGTGACCGCCGCCGCGCTCGGCCACGCGCTCGGCGTGCCGGTGCACGGCGTCTGCACCCTGGACGCGATCGCCTTCCAGGCCCGCGCCGAGGGCCTGGCCGGGCAGCCGTTCACCGTCGCCACCGACGCGCGCCGCAAGGAGGTCTACTGGGCCTCGTACGACGCCGACGGCAGCCGCACCGACGGCCCGGGCGTGGACCGCCCGGCCGAGCTGACGCCCGCGGCCCGCTCCGTCGGCGCCGGAGCGCTGCTCTACCCCGACGCCTTCCCGGGCGCGCACGGCCCCGAGCACGTCTCGGCCGGCGCCCTGGCGGGCTTCGCCGCCGCCGAGCTGTCCGCCGGGCGCGAACTGCTGCCGAACGTGCCGCTGTACCTGCGCCGCCCGGACGCCCAGGTCCCGGCGGGCTACAAGGCGGTGCTCCCGGCGTGAACCACGGCACCACCCTGCGCCCGATGCGCTGGTGGGACATCGAGCCGGTGATGGACCTGGAGCTCAGACTGTTCCCCGAGGACGCCTGGTCCCACGGGATGTTCTGGTCCGAGCTCGCCGACGCCCACCCGGGCGGCACCCGCCACTACTCGGTCGCCACCGCCGCGGACGGCACGATCGTCGGCTACGCCGGTCTGATGACCGTCGCCGGCGAGGGCGACGTGCAGACCATCGCCGTCGACGAGCGCCACCAGGGCGCCGGCCTCGGCACGGCGCTGCTCACCGACCTGATCCACGAGGCCGCCCGGCGAGGCTGCGCCGACCTGCTGCTGGAGGTGCGGGTGGACAACCAGCGCGCCCAGCGGCTGTACGAGCGCCACGGCTTCGAACCGGTGGGCATCCGGCGCGGCTACTACCAGCCCGCCAACATCGACGCGCTGGTGATGCGCCTCGACCACCCCAGCACCGACAGCACCGACCCGAAGGACATTGAGGACACCCGCCATGGCTGACGAACCGCTCGTCCTCGGCATCGAGACCTCCTGCGACGAGACCGGCGTCGGCATCGTGCGCGGCACCACGCTGCTGGCCGACGCGGTCGCCTCCAGCGTCAACGACCACGCCCGCTTCGGCGGCGTCGTCCCGGAGATCGCCAGCCGCGCCCACCTGGAGGCGATGGTCCCGACCATCCAGCGCGCCCTGGACACCGCCGGGGTCAAGGCCGGTGACCTGGACGGCATCGCCGTCACCGCCGGCCCCGGCCTGGCCGGAGCGCTGCTGGTCGGCGTCAGCGCGGCGAAGGCGTACGCCTGGGCGCTGGACAAGCCGCTGTACGGGGTCAACCACCTCGCCTCGCACATCTGCGTCGACCAGCTGGAGCACGGCCGGCTGCCCTCGCCGACGATGGCCCTGCTGGTCTCCGGCGGGCACTCCTCGCTGCTGCTCAGCGAGGACATCACCACGGACGTCCGCCCGCTCGGCGCGACCATCGACGACGCGGCCGGCGAGGCCTTCGACAAGGTCGCCCGGGTGCTCGGCCTGGGCTTCCCGGGCGGCCCGATCGTCGACCGGACGGCCCGCGAGGGCGACCCCGAGGCGATCAGCTTCCCGCGCGGCCTGAGCGGGAGGAACGACCCCGCGTACGACTTCTCCTTCTCCGGGCTGAAGACCGCCGTCGCCCGCTGGGTGGAGGCCAAGCGCCGGGCCGGCGAGGAGGTGCCGATCGCCGACGTCGCGGCCTCCTTCCAGGAGGCGGTCACCGATGTGCTCACCCGCAAGGCCGTCAAGGCCTGCCGGGACAACGGCGTCGACCACCTGATGATCGGCGGCGGCGTCGCGGCCAACTCCCGACTGCGCGAGATGGCCCAGCAGCGCTGCGACCGGGCCGGCATCCGGCTGCGGGTGCCCCGGCCGGGCCTGTGCACCGACAACGGCGCGATGGTGGCGGCGCTGGGCTCCGAGATGGTGTGGCGGGGCCGCACCCCCTCCGCCTTCGACCTGTCGGCGGACTCCTCGCTGCCCGTCACCGACGTCCACGTGCCCCACACGGATTTCCACGGCCAGGCCTACGACGCCCTCGGCGGCGGCGCGTGACCGTCGCCGCGATGTGGGAGGCCCGGGCGGCGGACGGCCGGGCGGCCGAACTCGCCGCCTGGGTAAGGGAGTCCGCGCTGCCCGGACTGCGCGGCGCGGCCGGGCTGGTCCGGACCGAGCTGTTCTCCGCGCCCGGCGAGCGGGTGCTGCTGATCACCTGGTGGGACGGCGAACCCACGGCCGTCGCCGACCCGCCGGCCGCGCTGCTCGGCCGTCCGGTGCACCGCTGGTCCTTCACCAGCGAGCACGTCGAGTAGACCGTCGTCGGGAACCGCCGTGGCGGCCGCTACCGTGCATAGCTGAGAGAAAGCTGGACGGGACCGGGAGCGCGGTGCGGTGAACAGGGACGGGCGGAGCAGGACCAGGGCGTACGCGGCGGGGGCGCTGGCGCTGCTGGCCTTCGCCACCGCGTGCGGAGACAACGGGGGCGGCACCGCCGCACCGGCCGGGACGAAGGCCGCGTCGGCGGCGCCCCAGCCGTCCGGCGGTGACGGCACGCCGGCCGCCGCGGCCACCGCGCCGGGCGCGGCCCCGGCCGAGGGCGACGCCGCGGCCTGGGCGAAGTGGAACCTCAAGCCGCTCACCCCGGCCCCCGCGCCGCCCGCCGACAAGCCCATCAAGCTCGAACGCAGCGGCACCGTACCGGTGTTCAGCGACGTGAAGACCACCGACAAGGTCGTCTTCATCACCATCGACGACGGCGCCGAGAAGGACCCGAAGTTCGTCGAGATGCTGACCGACCTCAAGGTGCCGATCACGATGTTCCTGACCAAGGACATCGTCAAGAACGACTACGGCTACTTCAAGCCGCTCCAGGCACTGGGCAACCACATCCAGAACCACACCGTCACCCACCCGGTGATGAGCAAGCTCTCGCCGGAGAAGCAGAAGTCCGAGGTCTGCGAGGACCAGGCCGCCCTGACCCAGCAGTACGGCACCGCCCCGCTGCTGTTCCGCCCGCCGTTCGGAGACGGCGCCAACACCCCGACGCTCAACAACTCGGTGCAGCAGTGCGGCCCGCGCGCGATCGTGCTCTGGCGCGAATCGATGCAGATCCACGACATGCAGTACCAGGCGGGGGACAAGAAGCTGAAGCCCGGCGACATCATCCTGGCGCACTTCCGCGGCCCCAAGGAGCTCAAGGGCGCCACGATGACCCAGATGTTCGCGGACCTGCTCGCCCGGATCCAGGAGCAGGGCTTCTCGGTGGCCCGGCTGGACGACTACATCCAGCCGCCGGCCTCCTGAGGCGTCCGCGCCGGCTGTCCCAGCATCATCAGCGGCCCGTTGTCGGTGCGGCTGAGGATCACCGTGACGGTGTTCGGCCCGGAGGGCTTGAGCTGACGGCGCAGCTCCTCCGGGGTGATCGCCATCCCGCGCTTCTTGATCACCACCGTGCCGACCCCGCGCTCGCGCAGCAGCGCCTTCAGCTTCTTGACGTTGTACGGCAGCACGTCGGTGAGCTCGAAGGCGTGTGCGTACGGGGTGGCGACCAGTCGGTCGGAGGTCAGGTAGGCGATCTTCGGGTCGATCAGGCGGCCGCCGACCTGCTCGGCCACCTCGGCCACCAGGTGCGCCCGGATCACCGCGCCGTCCGGCTCGTACAGGTACTGTCCGACCGGGCCGGCCGGCGGGTCGGGCAGGTCGCCGCCGGTCAGGCTGGCGGCCTGCGGCAGCAGGGTGGCGCGGTGCGGGCGGTCCGCCCCCGTGCCGAACCAGAGCACCGCCTCCTTGACGTCCCCGTGGTCGGAGACCCACTCGGCCTCGGCGTCCGCCGGGACGGCCTCGTGCGGGATGCCCGGAGCGACCTTCAGTGCGCCGATCGGGGTCCGCCGCCCGGCCTCGATCGCCCAGGAGAGCGGCGGCGCGTACGCCTCCGGGTCGAACACCCGGCCGCGCGAGGTGCGCCGGGCCGGGTCGGTGAACACCGCGTCGTAGCCGGTCACGTCCACCTCGGCGACGTCCGCGCAGACCACCTCGACCAGCTCGGCCAGGCCCAGTGCGGCGGCGTTGGCCGCGGTGGCGGCGCAGGCCGCCGGATCCTTGTCGACGGCCAGCACCTCGATCCCGGCCCGGGCCAGCGCCAGCACGTCCCCGCCGATGCCGCAGCACAGGTCCGCCAGCCGCCGTACGCCCAGCCCGGCGAAGCGGTGCGCCCGCCACTCGGCCACGCTGCGCCGGGTGGACTGTTCGACCCCGTTGGGCGTGAAGTACATCAGGTCGGCGTCCGCCCCGAACTTCGCCCGCGCCCGCTGCCGCAGCCGCGCCTGGCCGAACGCCGCCGACACCAGCTCCGCCGGGTGCTCCCGCCGCAGCCGGGTGGCCAGCGCCAGCTCCTCCTCGGGTGCGAACTCGCGCAGCTCGGCGAGCAGGGCCTGACCACGGGGGGTCAGCAGGGGCTGGAGGTTCTCGGTGTCCACACGGTCATTCTGACCGGTCGGACGAGGGGGAGGCGGTCGGTCACCGCGACGGGACGCCCGAGGAGAGGACCGCTGGGACGAACGGGAGCACGACGCCGAGCAGGAGCGGCGCGGGCAGGGCGAGGGAAACGTCCTTGAGCCGGGACGGGCCGACGCGCGTCGGAATCGATGCCGTGTCAGGAGTCCGGCCGGGGGCCCGGACTCGCACACGAGTGCGACCACCCATCGGCCACCCGAGTCCGCCGGGCGCGCCGTTGGCACTCTGGTTGACTGAGTGCTAACCGCGGCCTATGGTCGTCCTTGGCACTCCCCAGTGGGGGAGTGCTAACGCGAAGACGTGTGTCTGACCCCCGCGACGGCAGGCTCGCAGGTTCGCCCCTACCCGTTAGAAAACCCCGTAATCTCCGAAGGGGAGCTCGGACGTGACCACCAGCAGCAAGGTTGCCATCAAGCCGCTCGAGGACCGCATCGTGGTCCAGCCGCTCGACGCCGAGACCACCACGGCCTCCGGCCTGGTTATCCCGGACACCGCCAAGGAGAAGCCCCAGGAGGGCGTCGTCCTGGCCGTCGGCCCGGGCCGCTTCGAGGACGGCCAGCGTCTGCCGCTCGACGTCGCCGTCGGTGACATCGTCCTGTACTCGAAGTACGGCGGCACCGAGGTGAAGTACCAGGGCGAGGAGTACCTCGTCCTCTCGGCCCGTGACGTTCTCGCCATCATCGAGAAGTAACAGCACCGAGAAGTAAGTCGTTCCGACCCGCCCCGGATCCGTGTCCCAAGTGACAGGGGCCGGGGCGTGGTTGTTGGTTCACGTAGTTCGGCGGCCGGTGGGCCGGCCGCAGCCCCGAGGGAATAGGGAACATGGCGAAGATCCTGCAGTTCGACGAGGACGCCCGCCGCTCGCTGGAGCGCGGTGTCAACAAGCTGGCCGACACCGTCAAGGTGACCATCGGCCCCAAGGGCCGCAACGTCGTCATCGACAAGAAGTTCGGCGCCCCGACCATCACCAACGACGGTGTCACCATCGCCCGTGAGGTCGAGCTGGACGACCCGTACGAGAACCTTGGCGCGCAGCTCGTCAAGGAGGTCGCCACCAAGACCAACGACGTCGCGGGTGACGGCACCACCACCGCCACCGTGCTGGCCCAGGCCCTGGTCAACGAGGGTCTGCGCAACGTCGCCGCCGGTGCCGGCCCGGCCGCCCTGAAGAAGGGCATCGACAAGGCCGTCGCCGCCGTCTCCGAGCACCTGCTGTCCGTCGCCCGCGAGATCGAGGGCAAGGACGACGTCGCCGCCGTCGCGTCCCTCTCCGCGCAGGACGCCCAGGTCGGCGAGCTGATCGCCGAGGCGATCGACAAGGTCGGCAAGGACGGTGTCATCACCGTCGAGGAGTCGAACACCTTCGGCGTGGAGCTGGACTTCACCGAGGGCATGCAGTTCGACAAGGGCTACCTGTCGCCGTACTTCGTCACCGACGCGGAGCGTCAGGAGGCGGTCCTGGAGGACCCGTACATCCTGATCAACCAGGGCAAGATCTCCTCCATCCAGGAGCTCCTGCCGCTGCTGGAGAAGATCCTGCAGAGCGGTGCCTCGAAGCCGCTGCTGATCATCGC
Organism: Kitasatospora aureofaciens; assembly: GCF_001188955.3. GTDB lineage: Bacteria > Actinomycetota > Actinomycetes > Streptomycetales > Streptomycetaceae > Kitasatospora > Kitasatospora aureofaciens. Next base: position 128,886 of record NZ_JPRF03000019.1, read on the forward strand.
CGAGGACGTCGACGGCGAGGCGCTGTCGACCCTGGTCGTGAACAAGATCCGCGGCACCTTCAACGCCGTCGCCGTCAAGGCCCCGGGCTTCGGCGACCGCCGCAAGGCGATCCTCGGCGACCTGGCCGTCCTGACCGGCGGCACGGTCATCTCCGAGGAGGTCGGCCTCAAGCTCGACCAGGCCGGTCTGGACGTGCTGGGCACCGCCCGCCGCGTGACCATCACCAAGGACGACACCACCATCGTCGACGGTGCCGGTGACTCCGAGGCCGTGGCCGGCCGCGTCGCCCAGATCAAGGGCGAGATCGCCGCGACCGACTCCGACTGGGACCGCGAGAAGCTGCAGGAGCGCCTGGCCAAGCTGGCCGGCGGCGTCTGCGTCATCAAGGTCGGCGCCGCCACCGAGGTGGAGCTGAAGGAGCGCAAGCACCGTCTGGAGGACGCCATCTCGGCGACCCGCGCCGCGGTCGAGGAGGGCATCGTCGCCGGTGGTGGCGCCTCCCTGGTCCACGCCGCCAAGGTGCTGAACGACGGCCTGGGCCTGTCGGGTGACGAGGCCACCGGTGTCGCCGTGGTCCGCAAGGCGCTGCACGAGCCGCTGCGCTGGATCGCCCAGAACGCCGGCCTGGAGGGCTACGTCATCACCTCCAAGGTCTCCGAGCTGGAGACCGGCCAGGGCTACAACGCCGCCACCGGCGAGTACGGCGACCTGGTGAAGGCCGGCGTCATCGACCCGGTCAAGGTCACCCGTTCCGCCCTGGAGAACGCCGCCTCGATCGCCTCCCTGCTCCTCACCACCGAGACCCTCGTGGTGGAGAAGAAGGAGGAGGAGGCCGAGGCCGGTCACTCGCACGGCGGCCACGGCCACTCGCACTGACGCCGTACGCCTGACCGGAGGCCCGGTCCGCTCCTCCCGAGGGGCGGACCGGGCCTCCGGTTGTTCCTGCCGGACCCGCTTGAGGGTTCAACTATCAGTAGAATTTTGCAGAATGCAAAGATTGCCTTATAACTGAGGCATGATCGAGGCCCGCCATCTGCGCGTCCTGCGTGCCGTCGCCCGCACCGGCTCCTTCTCCGCCGCCGCCCGCGAGCTGGGGTGCACCCAGCCTGCCATCAGCCAGCAGATGAAGGCCCTGGAGAAGTCCGTGGACACCCCGTTGGTGGTCCGCTCGGGCCGCGGGATGCAGCTCAGCGAGGCCGGGCGGGTCCTGCTCAAGCATGCCACCGGAATCCTGGCCGGGCTCTCCGCCGCCGAGGAGGAGGTCGCCGCGATAGCCGGGCTGCGGGCCGGGCGGGTGCGGCTGGTCTCCTTCCCGACCGCGAGTTCCACCCTGGTGCCGCCCGCGGTCGCCCGCCTGCGGGACAGCCATCCGGGGGTGCGCGTGTCGCTGGTCGAGGCCGAGCCGCCGGAGTCGCTGGCGATGCTGCGCGGCGGCGAGTGCGAGATCGCCCTGGCCTTCCGCTACCCGCAGTCCGACGGCGCCACCGCGTCGCCGGCCGCCGCGCACGGCTCGCCGCGGGAGGCGCGGGCCGAGGCGAACCTGGAGGCGCAGCAGCTGTCGGCCGGCACCGACTGGTCCGACCTGGTGGTCACCCCGCTGCTGGACGACCCGCTGGTGGGCCTGCTGCCCGCCGGTCACCCGCTGGCCGGGCGGGGCGGGCCGGTGGGGCTGGCCGAACTGGCGGGGGAGCAGTGGATCGCCGGCTGCCCCCAGTGCCGGGGGCACCTGGTGGAGCTGTGCGCGGGGGCGGGCTTCGAGCCCCGGATCGACTTCGCGACCGACGACTACCCGGCGGTGGTCGGCCTGGTGGCGGCCGGGCTCGGGGTGGCGGTGCTGCCCCGACTGGCCCTGCAGTCGGTGCGTCCTGACGGCGTGTCGACTGTGCCGGTGCGGACGGCCTCCGGGGTGCCGGCGGTGCGCCAGGTGGTGGCGCTGACCCTGCCGGACCTGGCCGAGGTCCCGGCCGTCGCGCTGATGCAGGAACGGCTGGCGGGCGCTGCGGCCCACCGCTGACGATCGGTGACGGCGGCCCCGCGCCCCCGAAAGGGGGTCTCGGCAGCCTGAGGCGCCGCGAAGAAACGTTTCTCCACGGCGCACCGCGGGTGCGGGTCTAGCGGTGCGCGACCGTCGGCGGGGCCAGCGGGACCTCCACCAGGCGGTGCCGCGAGCGGCCCAGCATCTCCTCGCGCTCGTCCTCCGTCATCCCGCCCCAGACCCCGTACGGCTCACGGACCGCCAGGGCGTGCGCGGCGCACTCCGCGATCACCGGACAGCGCATGCACACCTCCTTGGCGCTGGCCTCGCGCGAACTGCGTGCCGCCCCGCGCTCGCCCTCGGGGTGGAAGAAGAGCGAGCTGTCCACGCCGCGGCAGGCTGCCGAGAGCTGCCAGTCCCAGAGGTCCGCGTTGGGACCGGGGAGGCGGGAGAAATCTGCCATGGCTCATTCCCTTCAGAGGCGGTCGGCGACGGCCGGGCTTTTCGGCGGGCTGCTGCCGAACGGTGCCCGGCGGGGCGTCCCGCGCTGGTGTGGACACCTGGAAATATGACTTAAGGCAACTCCATGGACAAGTCACCCACACGCGGGCACAACAGTCAATGACCATAGGAAAGCTATAAAAACGGGCAAAGTGGGCAAGGGTTTTCGTTGGGCCCGGACGTGGCAATCGGGTGGCCGAGGGGCGCGCGACGGGCCGCACCGGTGTGCGGGTCGTACGCCGACCGCGCGCGAGCTGCGCAAAAGTGCGGCGTGTGCACCGCGATGCGGCTGATCGGTAACGGGTTGGCCACGTACAGTGGTGGAGATGCCCTGAAGGCCGTAACTCATTCGAGTGACGGTCGTTGGAAGTGCGGAGGCGGTTAGCGGGCGCCGGACGTCGGGAACGATCGCGGGCAAGTCGGGGCGATCAGTACGAAGTCCGTCGCCGATCGGCCGTGTCGGAGAGGTTCGTACCAGCCAGGAGGCTCAACGTGACGCGGATCAGCTGCGGAGGACGACGGTCATGACTTCCGTTCTCGTTTGCGACGATTCCCCGCTCGCCCGCGAGGCGCTTCGCCGCGCCGTCGCGACCGTACCCGGGGTGGACCGGGTCACCACCGCGACGAACGGGGAGGAGGTCCTCCGCCGCTGGGTGGCCGACCGCTCCGATCTCGTCCTGATGGACGTCCGGATGCCCGGTCTCGGCGGGGTCGAGACGGTCCGGCGGCTGCTGTCCGCCGACCCGGGCGCCCGGATCATCATGCTCACCGTCGCCGAGGACCTCGACGGCGTCGCGCTCGCGGTGGCCGCAGGTGCCCGCGGGTACCTGCACAAGGACGCCTCGCGCGCCGAACTGCGGGCCACCGTCACCCAGGCGCTCGCCGACCCGACGTGGCGGCTCGCCCCGCGCCGGCTGCGCAGCCCCGACATGGGCGCCGCACCCACCCTGACGGCGCGTGAGATCCAGGTGCTGGAGGGCATGAGCCACGGACGCAGCAACGCCGAGATCGGACGCGAGCTGTTCCTGTCCGAGGACACCGTGAAGACCCACGCCCGACGGCTGTTCAAGAAGCTCGGGGCCTCCGACCGCGCGCACGCGGTGGCGCTGGGTTTCCGCTGGGGCCTGGTCCGCTGACCACCGGCGGCGCCGTCGGCTGCGACGCGCCGCCGTCGAATTCCGGAGCGGGCGCCGCACAGGCGTGTGACGTTACGGTCCCGAGGTTGCACCATGGAGGAGTGGAGCACCTCGGGGACCAGCGGACAGGCGCTGCGGCGAACCACGCAGCCGCAGGACACTCGGCGGACGGCGCGGCGGACGGGACCACCTACGGCGGCGGGGCGGAAGGCGGCACGGTGCAGGAGGGGCCGGTGGTGCGCGGCACGACGCACGGCGCCGCAGCGCATAACGTTCCGGTGCACAACTCCGGACGCGGTGCCGCGTTTTCCCGGTCGACCAGGCACCATGGACCGATGCGCGACGATGTCGCCGGTGCGGCCGGCCAGGCGGACCCGGGGGAGGCCGAGCCCTCCGACCCGGGCCACGATCCGTCGTACGCGGACTCCGACGCCCCCGGCGCCGAAGCCGGTCCGGGCCGCCCGCCGGTGCTCGGCACGGGCGGCTCGCCCCTGGTCGGCGAACTGGTCGCGGCCGCCGTGCGCGGCGAGGGCCCGGCCATCGACGCGCTGCTCGCCTACGTCCACCCGCTCGCGCTGCGGTACTGCCGCGCCAAGCTGGTCCGGCTGCCCGGCGGTGCCCGGCACCACGTCGACGACGTGGCCCAGGAGGTCTGCGTCGCGGTGCTGTGCGCGCTGCCCCGGTACAAGGACCAGGGGCGGCCGTTCGAGGCCTTCGTCTACGGCATCGCCGCCCACAAGATCGCCGACCTGCAGCGGGCCGCGATGCGCGGGCCCGGTTCGACCGTGGTGCCGCAGGACGACCTGCCGGAGGTGCCGGACGAGGCGCTCGGCCCGGAGGAGCAGGCGCTGCTCAGCAGCGACGCGGCCTGGGCCAAGGAGCTGCTCTCCAACCTGCCGGCCCGTCAGCGCGAACTGGTGCTGCTGCGGGTGGCCGCCGGACTGTCGGCGGAGGAGACCGGCGAGGTGCTCGGGATGTCGCCGGGCGCCGTCCGGGTGGCCCAGCACCGGGCGCTCAGCCGGCTGCGGGCGCTCGCGGAGGAGTCCTCCTGAGCGGAGGCGCAGGCCAGGGGGCCTCCCGCCGGGTGGAATGAGGGGGCGGGGGCCCTTGTTGTCAAGGGCACACGAGGGCACGTTCACGGTGCCAGTACCATGGGGTATCGGCGCCTGGGCAGGTTGCCAAAGTTTCGCGGGTGCGCGCGGGGTTCCTTTGGAGGTTCCTCCAAGTCGCCCGGCTTTCGGCGGTCTGCGCGAGTGAGCGATCAACGCGCCCCTCCCTCTGGGCGCGAGCGGATTAGGCCGGCCACGGAAGGTACTCCCCAAATGTCTTACAACGCCGCAGGCGTACCCGAGAAGTTCGCCATGCTCGGGCTCACGTTCGATGACGTCCTGCTGCTGCCCGGGGCCTCCGAGGTGCTGCCGAACCAGGTCGACACCTCCTCCCGGGTCTCCCGGAACGTCCGCGTCAACATCCCGCTGCTGTCCGCGGCGATGGACAAGGTCACCGAGGCGCGGATGGCCATCGCGATGGCCCGTCAGGGCGGCGTCGGCGTGCTGCACCGCAACCTGTCGGTCGAGGACCAGGCCAACCAGGTCGACCTGGTGAAGCGCTCCGAGTCCGGCATGGTCACCGACCCGATCACGGTCGGCCCGGACACCACGCTGGCCGAGGCCGACGCGCTGTGCGCCAAGTTCCGCATCTCCGGCGTGCCGATCGCCGACGAGGCCGGCAAGCTGCTCGGCATCGTCACCAACCGCGACATGGCCTTCGAGTCGGACCGCAGCCGCCAGGTCCGCGAGATCATGACCCCGATGCCGCTGATCACCGGCAAGGTCGGCATCTCCGGCGAGGACGCGATGGCGCTGCTGCGCCGCCACAAGATCGAGAAGCTTCCGCTGGTCGACGACGAGGGCCGGATCAAGGGCCTGATCACCGTCAAGGACTTCGTCAAGGCCGAGCAGTACCCCAACGCCGCCAAGGACGCCGAGGGCCGTCTGCTGGTCGGCGCCGCCGTCGGCGCCAGCGCCGAGGCCTTCGACCGGGCCCAGGCCCTGGTCGAGGCGGGCGTGGACTTCCTGGTCGTCGACACCTCGCACGGTCACAGCCACAACGCGCTGGCCTGGATCGAGAAGATCAAGTCGGCCGTCCGGGTCGACGTGGTCGGCGGCAACGTCGCCACCCGGGACGGCGCCCAGGCACTGATCGACGCCGGCGTGGACGGCGTCAAGGTCGGCGTCGGTCCCGGCTCCATCTGCACCACCCGCGTCGTCGCCGGCATCGGCGTCCCGCAGATCACCGCCATCTACGAGGCCGCCCAGGCCTGCCAGGCGGCCGGCGTGCCGGTCATCGGCGACGGCGGCCTGCAGTACTCCGGCGACATCGGCAAGGCGCTCGCCGCCGGTGCCGACACCGTGATGCTGGGCTCGCTGCTGGCCGGCTGCGAGGAGTCCCCGGGCGAGCTGCTGTTCATCAACGGCAAGCAGTTCAAGTCCTACCGCGGCATGGGCTCGCTGGGCGCCATGCAGTCCCGCGGCCAGGGCCGCTCCTACTCCAAGGACCGCTACTTCCAGGCCGAGGTCGCCTCGGACGACAAGCTCGTCCCCGAGGGCATCGAGGGCCAGGTCCAGTACCGCGGCCCGCTGTCCGCCGTGCTGCACCAGCTGGTCGGCGGCCTGCGCCAGACCATGGGCTACGTCGGCGCCGGCACCATCGCCGAGATGGAGAGCAAGGGCCGCTTCGTCCGGATCACCGCGGCCGGCCTCAAGGAGAGCCACCCGCACGACATCCAGATGACCGTCGAGGCGCCGAACTACTCGGCCCGCTGAACGGCCCGAACCACTGAGGGGCCCGTCGCTGCGAAGGCAGTGGCGGGCCCCTCGGCCCGTCCGGGGCGTGGGCCGTCGGGGCGCCACCAGCGCTGGTACGGGATACTGGGGGCGGCCGGGGTGACCCGGCGGGCATGAGCAACAAACCAGAAGGGCTCGAAGTGACTGAGATCGAGATCGGGCGAGGCAAGCGCGGCCGCCGGGCGTACGCCTTCGACGACATCGCCGTCGTCCCCAGCCGCCGTACGCGTGACCCGAAGGAGGTCTCGATCGCCTGGCAGATCGACGCCTACCGCTTCGAGCTGCCGTTCCTGGCCGCCCCCATGGACAGCGTGGTCTCGCCGCAGCAGGCCATCGCCATCGGCCGCCTCGGCGGCCTCGGCGTGCTGAACCTCGAAGGCCTCTGGACCCGCTACGAGGACCCGCAGCCGCTGCTGGACGAGATCGTCTCGATGACCGACGCAGCCGCCGCGACCCGCCGCCTGCAGGAGATCTACGCCGCGCCGATCCGCGCCGAGCTCATCAAGCAGCGGATCCAGGAGGTCCGCGACTCCGGCGTCGTCACCGCCGCCGCGCTCTCGCCGCAGCGCACCGCCGAGTTCTCCAAGGCCGTCGTGGACGCCGGGGTCGACGTCTTCGTCATCCGCGGCACCACCGTTTCGGCCGAGCACGTCTCCAGCGCCGCCGAGCCGCTCAACCTCAAGCAGTTCATCTACGAACTGGACGTTCCGGTGATCGTCGGCGGCTGTGCCACGTACACCGCCGCGCTGCACCTGATGCGGACCGGCGCGGCCGGCGTGCTGGTCGGCTTCGGCGGTGGCGCCGCCCACACCACCCGCAACGTGCTGGGCATCCAGGTGCCGATGGCGACCGCGGTCGCCGACGTGGCGGCGGCGCGGCGCGACTACATGGACGAGTCCGGCGGGCGCTACGTGCACGTCATCGCGGACGGGGGCGTCGGGTACAGCGGCGACATCCCGAAGGCGGTTGCCTGCGGCGCCGACGCCGTGATGATCGGCGCTGCGCTGGCCCGTGCCACGGACGCCCCGGGCAAGGGGTTCCACTGGGGGATGGAGGCCGTCCACGAGGAGCTGCCGCGGGGCAAGCGGATGGACCTCGGGACCGTCGGCACCACCGAGGAGATCCTGACCGGGCCGTCGCACACGCCGGACGGGACCATGAACCTGTTCGGGGCGCTGCGGCGGGCGATGGCTACTACCGGGTACACGGAGCTGAAGGAGTTCCAGCGGGTCGAGGTGACGGTCAACCCGGCGCTGGATCACCGCTGAGGGGGTTGCTGAAGCAGGGACGGAGGCCTTCGCCGGATTGCCGGTGGGGGCCTTCGGGCTTTTCGGGGTGGGGGTGGGGTTGGGGTTGTCGTGCGGGGGTGGGCTCTCGGGAGGGTGGGTGGCGCCGGGGCGGTTCCGGGGGTGGCCGCTCCGGGGGGCTGGATGATTTTCCGACTGCCGACTCTGAGGGTGGGGTGCTGGGCGCCGTTGGCAGTCTGAAAATCACCCGCAACGCCCCCTTCCGCAGCCACCCCCTCCACCGCCCCTCCCGCAGCGCGTCCCTCTCGCCTGGTTCGGTGGGAGGGGGAGGGGTGGGTGCGGGCGTGCGGGGCGTTGCCCGCCCGCCCATGAGGGTGGGGTGGGGCGCGGGGGGGGCTCAGGGGTGGTCAGGTGCGGTTGGCGGTGCGGCGGGTGAGGAGGAAGCCGCCGGTGAGGGCGATGGCGTAGAAGGCGAGGTCGAGGGGGCGTAGGTCGGCGCGCCAGGAGCTGAGGGTGGCGTGGAGGAGGGTGCGGGGGGTGGCGGTGGCGGTGTGGACGAGGCGGAGGTGCTGGGTCAGTTGGCCGAGGAGGAGGGCGCCGGCCGAGAGGAGGGCGCCGAGGGGTGGGAGTAAGCGGTTGCGGCCGCCCAGCAGGCCGAGGGGGAGGGCGACCAGGCCGGCCTGGGCGATGGTCAGCCAGCCGAGGCTGTCGGCGGCGCGCAGGGGGGCGCAGCCGTAGGCGAGGCCGGCGAGGAGGGCGGCGAGCGGGGCGAGGAGGAGGGCGAGGGCGGTGCGGCGGCGGGGGGTGCGGCGGTGGGCGGTGGGGTCGTAGCCGGTGACCGGGGCCCCGGGCATACCGGGGGCGACGTAGCCCTCGGGGGTGTCCAGGACGGGTGCGACCGAGTAGTGCTGGGCGGTGCGCGGTCGGAGCGATGGGCCGTCAGCGCCCGGTGCGGGTGCGGTCATGGGCGTCGAGTCCCCCCGGAAAGACTATGAGCTGCCGAACGGTAGCAGCGGTGCGGGCAGATCTTGGCGAGTTTTCGATCACAGATCGGGCACAGAGCGTCGCACCCGTTCCGGTTCGTCCCGGCTTGGGCCGGGGGGCGGGTGGTAGCCGCCCCTCCGGACAGGGGATGATGGAGGCTTGGGCGTTCGGGCCCCGGGCCGACGCGCCGTCACCACGACCGCCAGCAGCACATGGGGGAACGTTCCGAATGACCCAGGCGCAGGGTTCCACCGGCCGCCTCCTGGCCGGCCGCTACCGGCTGAACGGTGTGCTCGGACGCGGTGGCATGGGCACCGTCTGGCGCGCCGAGGACGAGATGCTGGGCCGGACCGTCGCGGTCAAGGAACTGCGGATGAACGCCAGCGTCGAGGAGGAGGAGAAGCACCGGCTGATCGTCCGGACGCTGCGCGAGGCGAAGGCGACCGCGCGGATCCGGCACAACTCGGCGGTGACGGTCTTCGACGTGGTCGACGAGGACGACCGGCCGTGGATCGTGATGGAGCTGGTCGAGTCCCGCTCGCTGGCCGACGTCGTCCGGGAGGACGGGCCGCTGCCGCCCGCGCGGGCGGCGGAGATCGCGCTGGACGTGCTGGGCGTGCTGACCGCGGCGCACGCGCTGGGCATCCTGCACCGGGACGTGAAGCCGTCCAACGTGCTGATCGGCGAGGACGGCCGGGTCGTGCTCACCGACTTCGGGATCGCCAGTGTGGAGGGCGACGCCTCGATCACCTCCACCGGGATGCTGGTGGGCGCTCCCTCGTACATATCCCCGGAGCGGGCGCGCGGGCAGAAGCCCGGGCCGCCGGCCGACCTGTGGTCGCTGGGCGGCACGCTGTACGCGATGGTCGAGGGTCGGCCGCCGTACGACCGCGGCTCGGCGCTGGCCACCCTGACCGCGGTGATGACCGAGGAGCTGACCACCCCGGCGAACGCCGGGCCGCTGCTGCCGGTGATCGAGGGGCTGCTGGAGAAGGACCCGGCGAAGCGGCTGGACGCTTCGCAGACCCGGTCGCTGCTGAAGCGGGTGGTGGCGGAGGCGACCGCCAAGGCCGAGTCGACCACCGAGCACGCGATGCCGGTCGCCGGCGGGAAGGGCGACGAGGGCGGGGCGGAGAAGGCCGAGCCGCCGGTGAAGGCCGCGCCGGAGGCTGGGGACACTCCCAGGCGGACGGTGGGCGGGCTGCTGGGGACGGTTCGGGTGGGCAGTCGGGCGCGGGACGAGGAGTCCGTCGCGAAGTCTGCGGCCGAGCCGGCGCCGGCGCCGGCACCGGCACCGGCACCGGCGACCGAGCCGATCCGGCCGGTCACCAGTGAGTGGACGATGGGGGCGACCCAGGCGGCCGGGGCCGACCCGCGCAAGGGGCGGCGGCGGTTGGCGGTGGTCACCGTGGTGCTGGTGCTGTTGCTGATCGCCGGGATCGTCGCGGTGGTTCAGGCCGTGGGTGGTGGGAGCGGCGGCGCGAAGGGGCAGAGCACCCACAGTGCGGGTGCGACCTCGCCGGTCGCGGCGACCACGGGGGCCACGCCGAGTCAGACTCCGACGGCGGCGGTGACGGCGTCAGCTCCTGCTCCCGCGGAGCCGAGTGCCACGACGGAGTCCTCGGCCCCCGCGCCGCCGCCGACTGCGGCGGCCCAGGCGCCGACGACCGCGACGGCCCAGACGCCGACGACCGAGCCGGCTCCGACGCAGACCACGGGTGGCGCGGTGCCGGCGGGTTACCACGCCTACCAGGATCCGAGCGGGTTCTCCGTCACGCTGCCGGACTGGTTGCAGCCGGCCGGGTCGGACTCCAACCGGCGGATCTTCAAGAACCCGGCCGACGGCAGCCAGCTGCGGATCGAGTGGACCACCTCACCGGGGGCGAGTGCCCTCGCCGACTGGCAGGACTCGGAGCCCAACGTCCGCGGCCAGGTGACGAACTACCAGCGGCTGAACCTGGCGGCGATCACCTACCGGCAGTGGAGCAACGCGGCGGACTGGGAGTGGACCAACGGCACGCCCAAGTCGCACTCGCTCAACCGGGGCTTCGTGACCGGGAACCCGGCCAAGTACGGCTACTCGATCTACTGGATCGTTCCGGACGCGCAGTGGGCCGCGCAGGCCTCCGCCCGGGAGGTCGTGTTCGACAGCTTCCAGCCGGCGCCGTAGGGCTCAGCCGATCAGACGCTGCTTGGCCCGGCTGAACTCCTCGTCGGTGAGTGCGCCGGATGCCCGCAGGGCGGCCAGGCGTTCCAGCTGGTCGACGAGTCGGTCGCCGGAGGGGGCCGGCGCTGGTGGCGGGGTGGTGCGGGCGGCCTGGGCGGTTTCGCGGATCCGTTCGGCGAAGGGCTCGGCCTTGATCACGTCCTCGAAGCGGTGCGAGCCGGTCAGTGCGACGACGGTGAGCACCTCGCCGTTGAACTTGGTGCGGGCCACGGTGGCGTCGGTGACGGCCGTGAGCGGAACCGGTACCGGTGGCTTTCCGTCCTTCAGGAAGAGCAGTCGGTGGGTGGTGAGCACCAGCACGCCCCTGCGGAAGTGGTCGGGGTGCCGCCCGGCGGTGGAGGCGACCGGTTCCTCGCCGTCGGCGACGGCCGCTTCGACCGTGCGGACGGCCTCGGCGCGGTTGGCTTGGTTGCTGTTGCCCGCCACCTTGAAGGCGGTGTCGATCAGATCGGTCCAGTCCATGGGAGCGAGCGTAAAGGAGCCGCTCAGTAGGCTGTCCGGTGACGAGAGGAACTGGCATGCGAGGCGGCCCCGGCCAGTTGATGGCGGGTCGGTACCGGTTGACGGACCGTCCCGAACTGCTGCGAGCCTTCGCGGTGGACGAGCACACCGGCGAGTCGGTGCTGCTGCGCGCCGTGGAGCTGCCCGCGTTGCTGACTGCGGGTCAGGACCCGGAGGAGCCCAACCCCGGGCACGGGGACCGGCTGGTGCGGCGGGTGGCGGCGGTCGGTTCGGCCGCGCCGGCCTGGCACCCGCGGCTGCTGCGCGGGGTCGGCGCGTTCGTCGACGGTGAGTTGCTGTGGACGGTGGAGGAGCGGCCGGCGGGCTGGACGCTGGCCGAACTGCTCACCGCCGGGCCGCTCCCGCCGTACCGGGCGGCCGAGTTGGCGGCCGACCTGGCCGGTGCCCTGCGGGCGCTGCACGAGGCCGGGCTCTCCCACGGCAATGTGGCCGCCGAGTCGGTGCTGGTCTGCGAGGACGGCGCGGCGATGCTCGGCGGGCTGCTCGACGGGGTGGCCCAGGAGGCGTTGGCCGAGGACCTCGGCGGGCCGGGCGGACGGCGACGGTACGAGGTGCGGGCCACGCTGGTCGGTCCGGTGGCCGAGCGCTGGCCCTTGGACGGCGGCCCGGCGGGGGACTGCTGGGCGCTCGGGGTGCTGGTGCAGCGGATGGTGGCCGGCCGCCCGCCGTTCCCGGAGGTCGGGGTGCCGGAGCTGGTCACGGCGGTCCGGGAAGGTCGACGTGAACCGTCGGTGGTCTGCGGGCCGTTGGCACCGTTGGCCGAGCGGCTGCTGCAGCCGGATCCGACGCTGCGGCCGACGGCCCGGGCGGTGCAGGGCGAGTTGGCGGCGCTGCTGGCGAGCGCCCCGGAGCCGGCCGACGAGGAGCGGGTGGCGAGGGAGGTGGAGCTGAAGCCGGAGGCGCCCTTGGTGCCGCTGCGGCCGCGTCGGCGCGGGCGGTCGGGCGGGGTCGCGCCGGAGTCCGGCGCGGCTCGGGGTGGCGGGAGCCCCCGGATTCCGCCGGCCCTGCTGGGACCGCTGCTGGTGGGAGGGGTGTTCCTGCTCCTGGTGCTGGGCATCGTCGCCGTGGTGCTGTTCGCGGGCTGACGGTCCGGCTACCCGCCGGTCCGCAGGTCCGGGGGGTGGGCGAGATTACCGGGCTCGGCGAGGTGCGCCTAGGGTGTCCGGTGGGATCTGTTCGAACAGTGGTCTGCAGCGGGCTTTCCGCCGCGGTGACGGCAGGTGGAATCGAGAGGGGGAGCGGTCGCCGATGGGCGTGCAGGACCGGCCGGAGGCGGCCGAGACGGAGCGGCTGCTGGCCGGGCGGTACGAGCTCGGTGAGCGGCTCGGCCGGGGCGGGATGGGCACGGTCTGGCGGGCCTGGGACCGGATGCTGGACCGCGAGGTCGCGGTCAAGGAACTGACCGTCAACCACCTGCCGGAGGAGGACCTGCAGATCCTGCACACGCGGATGAAGCGCGAGGCCAGCGCCGCCGCCAGGATCAAGCACCCCGGTGTGATCACCGTGCACGACGTGCTGGAGCAGGACGGCCGGCCGTGGATCGTGATGGAGCTGGTCGACGGCCGCTCGCTGGCCGACGTGATCAGCCAGGACGGCACCCTGCCGCCGCGCGCCGCCGCCGAGGTCGGCAGCCAGGTGCTCGCCGCGCTGCACCGCGGCCACCAGCTCGGGGTGCTGCACCGGGACGTCAAGCCGGCCAACGTGCTGCTGGAGCGCGGCACCGGGCGCGTGGTGCTGCTGGACTTCGGCATCGCCAAGTACGAGGGCTCGACCGAGCTGACCCGGCCCGGCGACCTGGTCGGCTCGCCGGACTACCTGGCGCCCGAGCGCGCCCAGGGCGAGCGGCCGGGGCCGGCCTCCGACCTGTGGGGCCTCGGGGCGACGCTGTACGCGGCGGTCGAGGGACAGTCGCCGTTCCGCCGGGACTCGCCGATCACCACGCTGGCCGCGGTGGTCGACGAGCCGCTGCCGGAGTCGCGCCGGGCCGGGCCGCTCGGGCCGGTGCTGGCCGCGCTGATGGCCAAGGACCCGGCCGACCGGCCGACCGCGGACGAGGCGGCCCGGATGCTGGCAGAGGTGCAGGCCGGGCACACCATGGGGCTCGCCTCGGTGGTGCCCTCGGCCACGCCGGTGCGCACGCCCACCCAGTCGGTGCCGGTGGTGGACCGCAGCGAGGGACCGGAGAGGTCCGGCGAGCCGCCGGTGGAGGGCTCGGAGGATCCGACCACCCGGCGCGCGGCCGCCGCCGTCAAGGCCGTGGGGGGTGCCGTCCCGCCCGTCGTTCCGTACCCGGCCGGGGGCGTGTCCGCCGCTGGGCAGGCGCACACCGCCGTCGTTGAGCCGGTCGCGTACTCCGCCGCGCCCGCGCGTGGTCCGGCCGGACGCCGCAACCGGATGAAGCTCGTCGCCATCGCGGTGGCGGTCGGTGTGCTGGCCGCGGGCGCGACCTTCTTCGCCACCCGGCACCTGTCCGGCTCCCCGGCCGCGGTCCCCACCCCGACCGCGCAGCCGGACACGGCCGAGCCCTCCGACGCACTGGTGACCGGCACTGCGACCCCGGGGGCGCCCGCGCCCGCCGGCTACCGCTGGGTCGACGACCCGGCCGGTTTCCGCTTCCCGCTGCCGACCGGGAACCCGGCCTGGCAGCGCATCCTCGGGACCGACGACAACAACCAGATCTTCTACAGCCCCGACGGCAAGGTGCACTACCTCCAGTTCGCGGTCACCGTCGGCCAGCCGATCAAGCCGCTGGACCACATGCGGGAGATGGAGGTCAGCGTCTCCAAGTCGCTCAAGGACTACAAGCAGCACCGGATGGCGAGCACCGCGGTGAACGGTCACGAGGCGGCCGTCTGGGAGTTCAGCTACGCGGCGAAGGAGGGCGGCCGCCGGCACGCGATCGAGACCGAGTTCATCGACGAGGACGGCACCGCCTACGCGATCTACTCGTCCAGCCCCGACAAGGGCAACGACTGGACGGAGGCCTTCCAGCGCTACACCACGGTGCTCAACGGTTTCACGCCGACCCGCTGACGAGTGCCGCAAGCGCCCCGCTTTGGCCCGACTGCGGCAGATTCTTGTTACCGACGGGTACCGCGCCGGGCGGCGAAGGCCTAGGCTGCGCCGTATGTCGGACCTCACAGCAGATGCAGTGGCCCCCGAACACCCCGGCGCCCCCGCGGGCGGCAACCCGACCGCCCCCGGCGGCGGCCGGACCGTCGCGACCGCCGTCCCCCGCTCCCTGGTCGAGCGGCTGGCCACCGGGGTGACCGCCACCGCCGAGCCCAGCGTGGTGGAGACCGTCGCCCCGCTGACCGGTGAGCGGCTGGCCGGCCTGCCGCAGTCCACCCCGGCCGACGTCGAGGTCGCCTTCCAGCTGGCCCGCCGCGCCCAGACCGCCTGGGCCGCGCTGCCGGTGCGCCGCCGCGCGGCCGTGCTGCTGCGCTTCCACGACCTGCTGCTCAAGCGGCAGGACGAGGTGCTGGACCTCGTCCAGGCCGAGACCGGCAAGGCCCGGCTGCACGCCTTCGAAGAGGTCCTGGCCGTCGCCATGGCCGCCCGGCACTACGGGCGCTCCGCCCAGGGCTACCTGAAGGACCGGCGCCGCGGCGGTGCGCTGCCGGTGCTCACCCACACCGTGGAGGCCCGCCGCCCCAAGGGCGTGATCGGCCACATCTCGCCGTGGAACTACCCACTGGAGCTGTGCGTCGGGGACCTGCTGCCCGCCTTCGCGGCCGGCAACGCGGTGGTCAACAAGCCCGACACCCAGACCGCGCTGACCGGGCTGTGGGCCAGGGAGCTGCTGATCGAGGCCGGGCTGCCGGCCGACCTGTGGCAGGTGGTGATCGGCGACGGCCCGGTGATCGGCCCCGCCGTGGTGGAGCACGCCGACTACGTCTCCTTCACCGGCTCCACCCGCACCGGCCGCGAGGTCGCCCAGCGCGCCGCCGCCCGGCTGGTCGGCGCCTCGCTCGAACTCGGCGGCAAGAACGCCATGCTGGTGCTCTCCGACGCCGACGTCGACGCGGCCGCCGCGGGCGCCGTACGGGCCTGTTTCTCCTCGGCCGGGCAGCTGTGCATCTCGATCGAACGGCTGCTGGTGCACCGCTCGGTGGCCGACCGGTTCCTGGAGCGCTTCGTCGCCCGCACCCGGGCGCTGCGCCTGGGCGGCGGCCTGGCGTACGGCGCCGACATGGGCTCGCTGGTCTCCGCCCGGCAGCTGGACACCACCACCCGGCACGTGGAGGAGGCGGTCAAGGCCGGCGCCACCGTGCTCACCGGCGGGAGGGCCCGGCCCGACCTCGGCCCGTACTTCTATGAGCCGACCGTCCTGGACGGGGTGACCCCGGAGATGGCGGTCTGCGGAGAGGAGACCTTCGGCCCGGTCGTCTCGGTCTACCGCTTCGACACCGAGGAGGAGGCGGTGGCCGCCGCCAACTCCACGCCGTACGGCCTGAACTCCAGCGTCTGGACCAGGGACCTGCGGCGCGGCCGGGCGGTCGCGGCCCGGCTGCGCACCGGGACGGTCAACGTCAACGAGGCCTATGCGGCCGCGTACGGCTCGGTGGCCGCGCCGATGGGCGGCATGGGCGACTCCGGGCTGGGCCGGCGGCACGGCGCCGACGGCATCCTGCGCTTCACGGAGGCGCAGACCGTCGCCACCCAGCGGCTGATGCCGATCGCGCCCTCGTTCGGGCTGGACGACCAGCAGTTCGCCGCCGTGATGACCGGCGGGCTGCGGGTGCTCAAGGCGCTGCGGTT
The DNA here is from genome assembly GCF_001188955.3 of Kitasatospora aureofaciens. GTDB lineage: Bacteria > Actinomycetota > Actinomycetes > Streptomycetales > Streptomycetaceae > Kitasatospora > Kitasatospora aureofaciens. Next base: position 145,086 of record NZ_JPRF03000019.1, read on the forward strand.
CAAGTAGGGCCGCGGCTCGAGCAGGGCTGCGGTTCAAGTAGGGCCGTCGTCCACCTGGCGCCGCGGTTCGACGCGGCGCCGACCAGGCTTTCCCCCAGGCAGGTTCGTCCCCGAAGGAGCAGTGGCAGATGGTGGAGTCCGGCGGTTCGGCGGAGTTCGACTACGACGTGGTCGTGGTCGGCTCCGGCTTCGGCGGTTCGGTCGCGGCGCTGCGGCTGACCGAGAAGGGCTACCGGGTCGCCGTCCTGGAGGCCGGGCGGCGCTTCGAGCGGGACGAACTGCCGCGGAACTCCTGGGACCTGCCGAACTACCTGTGGGCTCCGCAGCTCGGGCTGTACGGCATCCAGCGGATCCACCTGCTGGCCAACGTGCTGATCCTGGCCGGCGCCGGGGTCGGCGGCGGCTCGCTGAACTACGCCAACACCCTGTACGTGCCGCCGAAGGCGTTCTTCGAGGACCGTCAGTGGCGCCACATCACCGACTGGCAGGAGGAGTTGGCGCCGTTCTACGACCAGGCGCAGCGGATGCTCGGGGTCCGGCTGAACCCGACCGTCACGCCGTCCGACGTCCACCTCAGGGCGGCGGCCGAGAAGATGGGCGTCGGGGACACCTTCCACATGGCACCGGTCGGGGTCTTCTTCGGGGACGGCAAGGACACCGACGGGACCACGAAGGCGGCGCCCGGCGAGGAGGTCGCCGACCCGTACTTCGGCGGTGCCGGCCCGGCCCGCCGGGCCTGCGTGGAGTGCGGCGAGTGCATGACCGGCTGCCGGCACGGCGCCAAGAACATGCTCACCGAGAACTACCTGTACCTGGCGGAGCGGGGCGGTGCGGAGATCCACCCGCTGACCACGGTGGCCCGGATCCGCGAGCTCGCCGGGGCCGACGGTAGCCGCGGCTATGCGGTGGACGTGCGCCGCACCGACTCCCGGTCGAGGACCGACCGGGTCAAGGCAGGCGCCCGGACCATCACCGCCGCCCGGGTGGTGGTCGCGGCCGGCACCTACGGCACCCAGTCGCTGCTGCACCGGATGCGCGACGCCGGCCACCTGCCCCGGATCTCCGACCGGCTCGGCGAGCTGACCCGCACCAACTCCGAGGCGCTGGTGGGCGCGCAGACCACCGACCGGCGCTACGGCACCAAGGCGGACTTCACCAAGGGCGTCGCGATCACCTCCTCGATCCACCCGGACGCCAACACCCACATCGAGCCGGTCCGCTACGGCAAGGGCTCCAACGCGATGGGCGCGCTGTCGATCGCCCAGGTCAAGGGTGGTGGGAGGGCCCCGCGCTGGCTGCGCTACCTGGGCAACTCGGTGCTCCACCCGGTGACCTTCGGCCGCTCGATGAACCAGCGCGGCTGGTCCGAGAAGACGATCATCGGCCTGGTGATGCAGTCGCTGGACAACTCGATCACCGTCTCGCTCAAGAAGGGCCCGCTCGGCAAGCCCCGGCTCACCTCCAGCCAGGGCCACGGCGAGCCCAACCCGACCTGGATCCCGGCCGCCGAGAAGGGCGCCCAGGCGCTGGCCGACGAGATCAACGGCTTCCCCGGCAGCACCGTCGGCGAGATCTTCGATATCCCGATGACCGCGCACTTCCTCGGCGGCTGCCCGATCGGCGACACCCCCGAGACCGGCGTGGTCGACCCGTACCACCGGCTGTACGGGCACCCCGGGATCAGCGTGGTGGACGGCGCGGCCGTCTCCGCCAACCTCGGTGTGAACCCCTCGCTCACCATCACCGCGCAGGCCGAGCGCGCGCTGTCGATGTGGCCCAACAAGGGCGAGGCCGACCGGCGCCCGGCGCAGGGCGAGGCCTACCGTCGGGTCGACCCCGTCGCGCCGGTGCGCCCGGCCGTGCCGGAGGGTGCCTTCGGTGCGCTGCGACTGCCGATGCTGCCCGTCCCGGAGGTCCCGAAGAAGCGCGGCTGAACCGGCTTCGGAGGCCAACCCGCCCGGGCCGCTTTCCGGTTGACATCCGTTCGAGTCCGATGGGATAAACGGGCTCCCTGGGGGACCAGGAACTCGTCGAGCGGGGGGAATGCGGTCCATGGCCAACTGCGCATCATGCGGCGCGACTTCGGTGGAGGGGGCGCCCGCCTGTGGCTCGTGCGGACGGCCGACGGCACCCCCGCCCCCGACGGCCGTCGCGCTGCCCGCCGTACCGCAGCCGGCTGTACCGCCGCCCGCTGTACCGCCGCCCGCCGGGCCGCCCGGGTACTACCCGCCGCCGCCCGGCCGGAATGCCGGATACCCGCCGGTCGGCGGGCCGCCCGCGGTGGGCAGCTGGGGCGCCGGGCAGCCGTACCACCCGAAGAGCGCCCAGTCGCCGCTGCTGCGCCTGCTGACCGGCACGAGCTGGCGCCCGGCGCTGCGGGCGGCCGTCGGGCCGACCGTGGTGCTGCTGCTGGCGGCGCTGGTAGCGGCGATCCCGAGCGACTACTCCCTCGACCGGGCCTTCCCGACCCCCGAGTTCGGCGACCGCTTCCTCTCCACCCTGGCGACGGCGCTGAACGCGCTGGGCGCGCCGTTCCGGCTCGGCTTCCAGAACCCGATCACCCGCAGCCGCTCGGAGAACCTGGACGTCACCTTCTGGGTGGTGCCGATGACGGTCACCGTCCTGTGGTGCCTGGCGCTCTGGCTCGGCCTGCGGGCCGGGCTGCGCCGGCGCAAGGCCGACGGCTCCCAGCTGACCCGCGGCCAGGCGGCCGGTGAGGCGCTGCGCACGGCGGTGGTTCTCGGCCTGGTGACCGCGGTGCTCGGGCTGATCGCCGGTACCGACTGGAACCCGGGGAACACCGACGGCGGGTACTACGGCGAGGGCCCGGGCCTCAAGCCGTCCTTCAGCACGGACTCCGGCTGGATCTGGGCGGTCGGCTGGACGCTCCTGGTGGGCGGACTGCTGGCCTTCACCGTGTACGGCACCGACGCGCTGCGCTGGGCCGCCTGGCGCAACCCGTCGGTGCGCGGCTGGGCGGTGGCCGCGCTGACGGCGGGCCAGGCGCTCGCGCTGACCGTGGGCCTGGCCTCGTTGACGGCCTTCGTGCTGGTCGCCGCCAACAGCGACCAGGGCTGGGAGACGCCGCTCTCGCTGGCCTTCCTGCCCAACCTCGGCCTGCTGCTGCTCGGCCTGGGCTCGGGCGCCACCGTCCGGTCGGACACCACCAGGGGTGCCGTCCCGGGGTGGAGCGACTACCGCGACAGCCACCGGGAGTTCTCCTTCTTCGACCTGCACGGCGAGACCGCAGACTGGCGCTGGACCGGCCTGCTGGCGCTCGCCGCGGCGGGCCTGCTCGGCTGGACGGCCTACCGGCGGCGGCTGGACACGGCCGACCGGCTCCGGCTGGCGGCCGTGTACGCCGTGCTGCTCACCGCGCTGACGGCGGCGTCCGGCGGGCTCTTCAGCACCTCGGTGTCCCTCCGGGCACCGACCTCCGGGAGCTGGGGCGGCGGGAACAACTCGCCCTCCACCCAGGACACCTCGGTGGGGCTGGCCTTCCTCAGCGTGCTGGTGGCCTGCGCGGTCTGGGCGCTGGTCGGTGCGCTGCTGGTGCCCGCGCTGCTGGCAGCGCTGGGCGGCCGGGGCGCGGCGGTGCCGTACGGGGCGGTGCCGTACGCGGCGGCGCCCTACGGGACGACGCCGTACGGGGCGTACGGGCCGGTGCCGCCGGAGGTGCCGCACCCGGGCGGACCCGGCTTCGCGGGCCCGCCGGCCGGCCCGGTGCCGGGCCCGGTACCGCCCGGAGTGCCCCTGCAGGCGCCGCCGTACGGGCCGGTGCCGCCGGAGGTGCCGCACCCGGCCGGTCCGGTGGCGGACGCGCCGGTGGTCGGGGTGAGCGAAGTGCTCGGCTCGCACGACGGGCCGCCCGCGCCCGCCGCCGGGACGCCGCAGCCCGGGGCCGCGCCGCGGCCGCCGGAGGAGCCGGTCGACCCGAGCGTCTGGCGCGACCACCCGTAGGTCGCGGAAAGGGCAAAGGGCCCCGCGGGGGTACGGGGCCCTTTGTCGCTCAGCACTCGGCGTCAGGGCTGCGCCGGGTGCTGGAGGTGACGGCGCCGGGGGAGGAGCGCCGTCCTGTCGGTTGGCTCGTGGTCGTGCCCCTTCGGCGCCGACGTGGGTGGCCGGCGAGCAGGGCATGCGCTCCCTTGCGGCGGCGGGTCGGCGGGCAGGTCTGCGCCGGGCCATCGCTCACGGAGCGTGAACTGAAAACCGCTGTCGCCTTCCTGCGCGGCGACGGCGGAGACGCGGTCCGATCCCCGCGACGCGCCTGCCGGCCGTTGGGGGAACCGTTCACAGGGAGCATCGTGCTGGACGGAGGGGTTGCTCTGCAACCGGTTCGGCGCACTTCGAACCACTCCGTGTGCCGACGACGGTGCGCCGAATGATCACGGTGCGTAGTGGCCTGAAGGGCTGCGGCGCACGGGGACGCGCGTAGCAGCGCGGGACGGTGGGGGGAGGTGCGCCCGGAGCGCGCCCCGGATCGAACCTTGGTGCGGCGGTCGGTGCGACGGCCGGCCCCCGGGCGTCCCCGGGAGCCGGCCGTCCCACCTCTCGGCCCAGTCGCGGCCGGGGTCGCTGTCCCCTGCTGGCCGGCCGCGGTACCCGCGCACGGTCCCACGGCGCCGCGCTCCCCGGCGGGCCGGGGCGGCGGCGCCACGTGCGCCGGTGGACTGGGGTGAAGCTCCACGCGTGGTCCTGCAGTCCGTACGGCGGTGCCCCCGGTCGGGGGCGGCGGCGGCGCGTCTGGCGGACGCGGCGCGGCCGTCCGGTCGTCAGAAGCAACGAAGCGCGGCCCCACCCGGTCACGGTTCCTTGGACGTGCAGACGAGTGAAACCGGACAGCCCGGTAGAATCGGAGTCCAGACACCCCACACCCGTCCGCCGCCGCCACCCCTGCCCGGGGAGGCGGTTCAGCGCGACACCTCGATACCGCTGCCGGAAGGCCGTCTGTGTCCTCTGCAATTCCCGTCCAGTCCGTGCCGGACAACGACACCGTCCTGGTGGTCGACTTCGGTGCCCAGTACGCCCAGCTCATCGCCCGTCGGGTGCGTGAGGCGCGGGTCTACAGCGAGATCGTGCCGAGCAGCATGCCGGTCGCCGAGATGCTCGCCAAGAACCCCAAGGCGATCATCCTCTCCGGCGGTCCGTCGTCGGTCTACGAAGAGGGCGCGCCGCAGATCGACCGCGCGATCTTCGAGGCCGGTGTCCCGGTCTTCGGCATGTGCTACGGCTTCCAGCTGATGGCCAAGACGCTGGGCGGCACCGTCGACAACAACGGTGCCCGCGAGTACGGCCGCACTCCGCTGACCGTCTCCCGCACCGGCTCCACCCTGTTCGAGGGCGTCCCGGCGCAGCACTCGGTGTGGATGTCGCACGGCGACGCCTGCTCGGCCGCCCCGGAGGGCTTCACCGTCACCGCCTCCACCGACCTGGTCCCGGTCGCGGCCTTCGAGAACGACGAGGCCCGTCTGTACGGCGTCCAGTACCACCCCGAGGTGCTGCACTCCGACCACGGCCAGCTGATCCTGGAGCACTTCCTCTACCGCGGCGCCGGCATCGCCCCGACCTGGACCACCGGCAGCGTGGTCGAGGAGCAGATCGCCCTGATCCGCGAGCAGGTCGGCAACAAGCGCGCGATCTGCGGCCTGTCCGGCGGCGTGGACTCCGCGGTCGCCGCGGCCCTGGTCAACAAGGCCATCGGTGACCGGCTGACCTGTGTCTACGTCGACCACGGCCTGATGCGCAAGGGCGAGACCGAGCAGGTCGAGAAGGACTTCGTGGCCGCCACCGGCGTCCAGCTGAAGGTCGTCGACGCCTCCGAGCGCTTCCTGAACGCGCTGAAGGGGGTCACCGACCCCGAGGAGAAGCGCAAGATCATCGGCCGCGAGTTCATCCGGGTCTTCGAGCAGGCCCAGGCCGAGATCGTCGCCGAGGCCGGCGCCCACGGCGAGTCGGTCGACTTCCTGGTCCAGGGCACCCTGTACCCGGACGTGGTGGAGTCCGGCGGCGGCACCGGGACCGCCAACATCAAGTCCCACCACAACGTCGGCGGCCTGCCCGAGGACCTGCAGTTCCAGCTGGTCGAGCCGCTGCGCAAGCTGTTCAAGGACGAGGTCCGGATGGTCGGCCAGGAGCTCGGCCTGCCGGAGGAGATCGTCCAGCGCCAGCCGTTCCCGGGCCCGGGTCTGGGCATCCGGATCGTCGGCGAGGTCACCAAGGAGCGCCTGGACCTGCTCCGCGACGCCGACGCGATCGCCCGCGAGGAGCTGACCGCGGCCGGTCTGGACCGCGAGATCTGGCAGTGCCCGGTCGTGCTGCTCGCCGACGTGCGCAGCGTGGGCGTGCAGGGCGACGGCCGCACCTACGGTCACCCGATCGTGCTGCGCCCGGTCTCGTCCGAGGACGCCATGACCGCCGACTGGTCGCGCCTGCCGTACGACGTGCTGGCCCGGATCTCCACCCGGATCACCAACGAGGTCCGCGACGTGAACCGCGTCGTCGTCGACGTCACCAGCAAGCCGCCGGGCACCATCGAGTGGGAGTAGCACCCCCGCGCCGGTGAGCCGGTGCCGAACGGCCGCGCCGTCGTTCCCGTACACGGGAGCGGCGGCGTTGCCGTTCGTTCACCCGGTGGGGACTTCGCGGCCCCCGGGTGGGACCTCCCACCGAAAGCGTGCAGGAGCGGGCAGAATGCGGACCGGACCTGTCAGGGAGTGGCAGGCCGCGAGGGAAGGTGTGAGGGATGTCGGAGGTAAGCAGCTCCGAGGCGGTCGGCGGGGAAGCGGCCGACCGGGCCGTCCGGGCGGAGCGGTGGAGGGCGCTCGCGTCCCGGCACGCGCTGCTGCCGCTGCGGCTGTTCCTCGGCATCACCTTCGTCTACGCGGCTCTGGACAAGCTCTCCGACGCGCACTTCCTGGCCGGCGCCGGCGACCAGGCCTCCTTCGTCTCCCAGACCCGGGCGGCCAAGGACGGCGGCAGCCCGATCGCCTTCCTGCTCGGCCCGGCGCTCGACCACCCCACCCTGTCCGCGCTGGCCATCGCCTTCGGCGAGCTGGCCGTCGGCCTGGGCACCCTGCTCGGCCTGTGGGGCCGGGTCGCGGCGCTCGGCGGCGCGCTGATCAACCTGAGCCTGTGGCTGACCGTCAGCTGGAACGTGTCGCCGTACTACCTCGGCAACGACCTCGGCTACCTGATGGCCTGGACGCCGCTGCTGCTGGCCGGTACGCCGGACCTGTCGGTGGACGGCTACCTGGCCCGCCGGGCCGGGCGGGACCGCGAGCGGGGGCTGGCCGAGGACCACGTCAAGCGCCGGGCGCTGGTGGACGGCGGGATCGCGGCGGTCGCGATCGGCGGCGCCGGGCTGCTGACGGGCTCGCTGACCCGCACCTTCGGCTGGGGCCGGCAGGCCGCCGCGCCCGTGCAGTCCGCGCCCGTGCCGTCCGCGGCCCCGGTTCCCAGTGGCACCGCGCCCGCCCCCACGGTGGCCGCGGCGAGCGTGCCGGTCGGCGGCTCGGCCCAGGTCAAGGACCCGGCCACCGGGGACGCCGTCTACATCGTGCAGCCCAAGGCCGGCCAGTACTGCGCCTTCTCCTCGGTGTGCACCCACTCCGGCTGCGCGGTGGACGCGCCGAAGAACGGCCAGTTCTACTGCCCCTGCCACGGCTCCCGCTTCGACGCCGCGACCGGCGCCGTGGTCAACGGGCCGGCCGTCAAGCCGCTGCCCAGGTACGGGGTCGGCAAGGACGGCGACAAGCTGACCCTGGGCCCGCTGCAGAGCTGAGCCCGCTGCGGAGCTGGGCCCGCTATTCCTCGCGGTCCGGCCTGCCCCGCCGGGCCACCGCGGCGACCGCGCCGGCCAGGCCGCCGACGCCGAGCACGATGAAGGTGACCGGGACGACGATCCGTCCGTTCACCGAGCGGTCGTTGAGCGCGGCCACCAGGTAGACCACCGCGATCACGGTGAACAGCCCGCCCGCGATCAGCGAGAACAGGTCGAGCCGGTGCTTCCTCACTGCTGGACCACCTTGATGTCGCCGAGGCCGAGGCCGAGTTGGAGATCGAGCGTGCCCTTGGACGGCTGACCGCCCACGGGGTCGATCCGGTAGACGTGCCGCCCGGTGCCGTCGTTGCGGTCACCGGGGACGGTGACGTTGCCCAGGCCGACCCGGGTCACCAGGTTCACCGTGACGTTCGGCGGCACGGTGACCACCAGTTCGCCGGCGCCCAGGTCGACCTTGGTGGCGAGGGTGCTCCCGGCCGGGTCGAGCCCGGACAGGTCGAGCCGGACGTTGCCGGCGCCGAGGTTGTAGCGGTCCTTCAGCTCGGCGGCCGAGCCGACCGTCCAGGTGCGGTCGCCGATGGCGTCCTGCACGGTGTGCGGGGCGTGGCCGGTGAAGGCCAGCACCAACGTGGTCAGCAGGCCCAGCACCGCGAGCCGGCGGGCCCTGCCGAACCTGGCGGCCAGCAGCAGGGTCAGGCCGATCACCAGCAGCCCGGTGGCCAGCACGACGGTGCTCAGCTTGGTGACGTCGGTGTGGCCGACCGAGGCGGACCAGACCGCGGCGGCCGCGCCGATCGCCAGCAGGAAGCCGAAGAAGCCGAGCGGCGAGCGATCCCTCGGCTGCCGGACGGCGGCCGGCTCGCGGCGGCGCTCCGGGCGCTCCTTGCGCAGCGGGTCGCCCTCCGGGAGGTCGGTGCGCTGCCACCAGGGCTGCGCAGGGCCGCCGGGCGGCGGGACCTTGGTGCCGTACGCGGGCGTGGGACCGGCCGGGTCGGCGGCGCCGTACGGGTTGCGCTCGGGGTGGCGCGGGTCCCACAGGTAGCCGCTGGGGCCGGGGGCCGGGGAGTCGGCGGGGGCGGTCCCGGCGGCCTGGGCGGCGGCGTGCCGGGCCCGGGCGGCCTCGTCCTGCGGCCGGCCGGGGCCGTCGTCGTCGGGGAAGTGGCGGTCGTACGGGCCGCCGTGGCGGCGCCCGCGACCCCGGCCGCGGCGGCGCTCCGGGTCGTAGCGCACCGCCAGGAAGACCAGGCCGCCGAGCAGCAGCAACGGGAACATCTGGTCGCCGTCGTCCATCGAGGAGAAGAACACCCCGGTGCCGATCACGGTCAGCAGCACCGCGCCGATCGACTGGCCGTCGACCCGGCCGGTCAGCACCCGCTGGAGCTCGGTGCGCCCCCCGCGGCCCTTGCCGTCGGCGCCGTCCTCGGTCGGGACGATCAGCCAGGCCAGGCCGTACAGGAAGAGCCCGAGCCCGCCGGAGAGGCAGAGCACCACGGTGACCACCCGGAACACCACCGGGTCGATGTCCAGGTGCCGCCCGAGGCCGCCGCAGACGCCGGCGACCACGCGGTGGTGCTCGGTCCTGGTCAGCGGGGGGCGTTCCGGTTCCGGCGGGGCGGCGGGCCCGGCTTCCTGGATGCGGGGGTCCTCGGTCATGGGCACCATCCTTCCGGCAGGGGGCGGGCGGGCCCAACCGGGTACGGCCCTGCCCGTACCCTGACTTGTCCCTGATAAGGGTGGGGGACCCACCCTGATGCGCCCGAAGGCGCCCGCGTGGAACCATCGGTGGCGTGGCAGCACCCGGTACCGATCCCCGCCCCCTCGCCCCCGACGCCGCGGCGTCGGCCGGCGCCGACCCCAACGCGCCCGACGGCGGGCGCCCGCCCTACCGGCGGCTCTACCGCAGCCCGCAGGGGCGGATGCTGGGCGGCGTGGCGAACGGCCTCGCGGTGCACCTCGGACTGCCGGTCCGCTGGGTGCGGCTGGCCTTCGTGCTGCTGTTCTTCGCGCAGGGGATCGGCGCGCTGCTGTACGCGGCGTTCTGGTTCGTGGTGCCGATCGGCATCGGCGAGCCCGCCCACCGCGGCGCCACCCACTGGGTGAACGTCAACGGCGTCTACGTCCCGACCTCGCCCTGGCTGCGGCCGGGCACACCGCTGACCAAGTCGGGCGGCGGCTGGATCGGTCGGCTGCGCGAACTGCTCCAGCACGCGCTCCAGGGCGAGCCGGTCACCGCGCCCCCCGCCGTCGAGGGCGAGGCCGGGGCCGAGGCCGGGAAGCGGCCCGCGGCCAGGGGCGCGCAGGGCGGCATCGGCCAACTCGCCGCCCTGGTCATGGTCGTGATCGGTCTGATCGCCCTGTTGAACGTGCTCGGCTGGCAGACCGCCAAGCCGTACACCTGGCCGCTGCTGGCGATCGGCGTCGGCGTCGCGCTGGTCTGGCGGCAGGCCGACGACTCGCGCTGGCAGCGCTGGTTCGGCATGGAGGGCGAGAAGAGGCGCGGCGCCTACACCCGGGTCGGCGCCGGCGTGCTGCTCGTGGTGGGCGGCACCATCGCGCTGCTCGCGATGCAGGGCAGCGGCTCCACCCTCGGCTCGGTGATCCAGGCCTCGCTCGCCGTGCTGGCCGGGGTGCTGGTGCTGCTCGGCCCGTACGGCCTGCGGCTGTGGCAGGACCTCGGCGCCGAGCGCACCGCCCGCATCCGCGCCCAGGAGCGCGCCGAGATCGCCGCGCACATCCACGACTCGGTGCTGCACACCCTCACCCTGATCCAGCGTCGGGCCGAGGACCCCAAGGAGGTGCTGCGCCTCGCCCGCTCCCAGGAACGCGAGCTGCGGCTGTGGCTGTACCGCCCCGAGGCCGCCGCCGAGGCCGCGCCGGACACCATGGCGGAGACCCTGCGGGCGGCCGTCGCCGAGGTCGAGGACCGGCACGGCGTCCCGGTCGAGCTGGTGATCGTCGGCGACTGCCCGATGGACGAGAGGATCGCGGCACAGATGCAGGCCGCGAGGGAGGCAACCGTCAACGCGGCCAAGTACGGTGGCGGGGGACCGGTCCAGGTCTACGCCGAGGTGGAGGGGAGGACGGTGTCGGTGTTCGTCCGCGACCACGGCCCCGGCTTCGATCCCGACACGGTGCCCGAGGACCGGATGGGCGTACGGGAGTCGATCGTCGGCCGGATGAAGCGCCACGGCGGCACCGCTCGGGTGCGGCCGGCGGCGGGCGGCGGCACGGAGGTCGAGCTGGAGATGGAGAGAACGAATGACTGAGGCAGCGCCGGAGCGCACGGCCAGGGTCGTCCTGGTGGACGACCACCGGATGTTCCGGACGGGGGTCAGGGCCGAGATCGGCCGCACCGAGGTGACCGGCATCGACGTGGTGGGCGAGGCCGACGACGTGGACTCGGCGGTCCGCGTGGTCGCCGAGACCAGGCCGGACGTGGTGCTGCTCGACGTCCACCTGCCCGGCGGCGGCGGCGTCGAGGTGCTGCGCCGCTCGGCCGGCGTGATGGGCGAGCAGGGCGGGGTGAAGTTCCTGGCGCTGTCCGTCTCGGACGCCGCCGAGGACGTGATCGGCGTCATCCGCGGCGGCGCGCGCGGCTACGTCACCAAGACCATCACCGGCACCGACCTGGTCGACGCGATCTTCCGGATCGCCGACGGCGACGCGGTCTTCTCGCCCCGGCTGGCCGGCTTCGTGCTGGACGCCTTCGCCGCGACCGACACCCCGCCGGTGGACGAGGACCTGGACCGCCTCACCCAGCGCGAGCGCGAGGTGCTCCGGCTGATCGCCCGCGGCTACGCCTACAAGGAGATCGCCAAGCAGCTCTTCATCTCGGTGAAGACCGTCGAGAGCCACGTCTCCGCCGTGCTGCGCAAGCTCCAGCTCAGCAACCGGCACGAGCTCACCCGCTGGGCCACCGCCCGCCGCCTGGTCTGATCCGGCCCTGCCTGGCCCGCCCGCCCCGGATCCCTCGGGGCGGGCGGGCTTGTCGGTGGGTGGCCATAGACTCGATGTGCCATGAGTAGCCTCTTTGACGACCTCCCGCTCCCCGGTTTCGAGGCACCCGCCGCCGGGTCGAAGCAACCCGCCGTGCCCGCCGACGCGATCGGCGAGGAGCCCCCGCCGTACGAGGACGAGCTTCCGTACGACGCGTACGAGGAGGCGATCCCGGAGGGGCTGTTCCACACCGACCATGCCGCGGAGGCCGAGCGGGACGCCTGGTACCGCAACGGCGCCGCCCGGACGGTGGTGGACCCGGCGCAGCTGCTGGAGGGGATGAACGACCCGCAGCGCGAGGCTGTCCTGCACGCCGGCTCGCCGCTGCTGATCGTGGCCGGCGCCGGCTCCGGCAAGACCCGGGTGCTGACCCACCGGATCGCCCACCTGTTGGGCGCCCGCGGGGTGCAGCCGGGCGAGATCCTGGCGATCACCTTCACCAACAAGGCCGCCGGCGAGATGCGCGAGCGCGTCGAGGCGCTGGTCGGCCCGCGCGCCCGGGCGATGTGGGTGTCCACCTTCCACAGCGCCTGCGTGCGGATCCTGCGCCGCGAGTCCAAGCAGCTGGGCTTCACCTCAAGCTTCTCGATCTACGACTCGGCCGACTCCCAGCGGCTGATGTCGCTGGTCTGCCGCGACCTCGACCTGGACCCGAAGCAGTTCCCGCCGAAGTCCTTCACGGCGAAGGTCAGCAACCTCAAGAACGAGCTGATCGACGAGGAGACCTTCGCCGACCAGGCCGCCAACCCGATGGAGAAGAAGCTCGCCGAGGCGTACGCGCTCTACCAGCGGCGGCTGCGCGAGGCCAACGCGCTGGACTTCGACGACATCATCATGACGACGGTGAACCTGCTGCAGGCCTTCCCCGACGTCGCCGAGCACTACCGGCGCCGGTTCCGGCACATCCTGGTCGACGAGTACCAGGACACCAACCACGCCCAGTACATGCTGGTCCGGGAGCTGAGCGGCGGATCCGTCGCGGCCGCGCCCAAGCGCACCGCGGACGGGGACTTCGTGAACCCGGCCGCCGGGCGGCTGGCCGAGGTGCCGCCGGCCGAGCTGTGCGTGGTCGGTGACGCGGACCAGTCGATCTACGCCTTCCGCGGCGCGACCATCCGCAACATCCTCCAGTTCGAGGAGGACTACCCGAACGCGACCACGATCCTGCTGGAGCAGAACTACCGCTCCACCCAGACCATCCTGAGCGCCGCCAACGCCGTCATCGAGCGCAACGCCAACCGGCGCGAGAAGAAGCTCTGGACAGCCGGCGACCACGGCGAGAAGGTCGTCGGCTACGTCGCGGACGACGAGCACGGCGAGGCCCAGTTCATCGCCGACGAGATCGACCGGCTCACCGACCAGGGCGAGGCCAAGCCCGGCGACGTCGCGATCTTCTACCGCACCAACGCCCAGTCCCGCGTGTTCGAGGAGGTGTTCATCCGGGTCGGCCTGCCGTACAAGGTGGTCGGCGGGGTGCGCTTCTACGAGCGCAAGGAGGTCCGGGACGTCCTGGCGTACCTGCGGGTGCTCTCCAACCCGGAGGACACCGTGCCGCTGCGCCGGATCCTCAACGTGCCCAAGCGCGGCATCGGCGAGCGGGCCGAGGCGATGATCGACGCGCTGGCCGCGCGGGAGCGGATCTCCTTCGCCCAGGCGCTGGTGCGGGTGGACGAGGCGTACGGGTTGGCCGCGCGCTCGGCCAACGCCGTCAAGAAGTTCAACACCCTGATGGCCGGGCTGCGCCAGGTCGTCGAGTCGGGCGCGGGCCCGGCGGCGGTGCTGGAGGCCGTCCTGGAGGAGACCGGCTACCTGGCCGAACTCCAGGCCTCCACCGACCCGCAGGACGAGACCCGGGTGGAGAACCTCCAGGAGCTCGCCTCGGTGGCGCTGGAGTACGAGCAGGATCCGGGCGAGCGGCCGGACGCCGGGGACGACGGCGCGCCGCCGGTCGGCTCGCTGGCCGACTTCCTGGAGCGGGTCGCGCTGGTCGCCGACTCCGATCAGATCCCGGACGAGGACGAGGAGGGGCAGGGCGTCATCACGATGATGACCCTGCACACCGCCAAGGGCCTGGAGTTCCCGGTGGTCTTCCTGACCGGCATGGAGGACGGGATCTTCCCGCACATGCGGGCGCTCAACCAGGTCAAGGAGCTGGAGGAAGAACGCCGGCTCGCGTACGTGGGGCTCACCCGGGCCCGCGAGCGGCTCTACCTGACCCGCTCGGTGCTGCGCAGCGCCTGGGGGCAGCCGGCCTACAACCCGGCCTCGCGCTTCCTGGAGGAGATCCCGGAGACGCTGGTCGAGTGGAAGCGGACGGGGGCCGCGCAGGCGCCGGTCCAGCGCGGCTTCTCCTCGGGTTCTTCCTGGGGCAAGTCCTCGCCCGGGGGCGGGAGTTCGCGTTCTTCGTCCTCGGCTGCGGCCTCGCCGAAGGCGGGCTGGGGGCAGTCGGCCCGGCGCTCCGGCAAGGTCGTGGACCGCGAGGTCGTCGCGCTCGCGGTGGGCGACCGGGTCACCCACGACACCTTTGGGCTGGGCACGGTGACGGGCGTGACGGGCGTCGGCGACAACGCGCAGGCCGAGGTGGACTTCGGCTCCGGCGGCCGCAAGCGGCTGGTCCTGCGGTACGCGCCGGTCGAGAAGCTCTGACCGGCGCAGGTAGGGGCGGGCAGGCGGCAGGCCCTAGCGCGGGTCCAGTCCGTTCGAGAGGAACCAGGGCAGCGGGTCGACCGGCCCGCTGCCCGGCGGCCGGATCTCGAAGTGCAGGTGCGGCCCGGTGCTGTTGCCGCTGCTGCCGACGTACGCGATGACGTCGCCCTGCTTCACCGGCCCCTTGCGGACCTTGTACGCCCGCAGGTGGCACATCCACGCCTCGGTGCCGTCCGGCATCTTCAGTATCGACATGTAGCCGTAGAACGGGTTCCACTGCGTCCGGATCGTACCGTCGGTGACGGCGTACACCTCGGAGCCGCCGTCCACCGGGAAGTCGATGCCGGTGTGCCGGTTCATCCAGTGGGTGCCGGCCGCGCCGAACAGCTCGCCGAGGCCGTGCTGGGCCACCGGCATGACCACCTTGGGCTTGGCCGGTTGGGCCGTCGGCTGGGCGGTCGGGGTGGCGGTGGGCTGCCCGTCGCCGGGCTGGGCGCCGCTCAGCGGTTGGCGGGCGTCGCCGCGGGAGGCCTGGGCGGCCTGGTCGAGGTCGGCGGCCGTCTGCTGGGCGGTCTGCTGCGCGGCCGTGCGGTCGGGGGCGTCGGCCGCCGACGCCTGCGAGGGCACCCGGTCGGCCTGCTCGTGCACCACCGTGACCCCCGCCGCCCCGGCGACCCCGAGCGCGGCCACCGACGGGACGGCGACCCGGAACAGTGCGGCCCGGGTGGCCGCCTTGGCGGCGCCGCGGCGCTGGGCACGGGACTGCTCGCGGGCGGCGAGGCGCAGCTCCGCACGGGTCGGACGGGCGGCTGCTTCGGGAGCCATCGGGGGCTGCCTCCTCGGTGGGCCTCGGGCACGTCATCGTGTGAGGTGAACAGCGGTGACTGTAGCCCCAGGCCGGACACCCCGGAAAAACCGCCGGTTGTCAAGGGGGCGGACGGGCGGCGCGCCGGGTCTGTACGGAGGGTCCGCGAAGGGGTGTACCCACTGGTAGCAAGGCCTGGGGCTGTGACTTTGCCCTCCTCTTGGGAGGCGGCTCGGCCAACCGGGCCGGGTGGCGCTAATCTCCCCTCAGGTCGGTTGGTTATCGAGCGTTAACCGCGTTAACCGCACCCGTGGGCCCACGAGGTCCGGTCGGATGATGGACGACGAGGTCCAGGAGGCAGTGATGAGTGTGTCGGGGCCGATCCGTGTGGTGGTCGCCAAGCCGGGGCTCGACGGTCACGACCGTGGCGCCAAGGTCATCGCGCGTGCCCTGCGCGACGCCGGTATGGAGGTCATCTACACCGGGCTGCACCAGACGCCCGAGCAGGTGGTCGACACCGCGATCCAGGAGGACGCGGACGGCATCGGGCTGTCGATCCTCTCGGGCGCCCACATGACGCTGTGCGCACGGGTGCTGGAGCTGCTGAAGGAGCGCGACGCGGCGGACATCAAGGTCTTCTGCGGCGGGATCATCCCGGACGAGGACATCGCCGAGCTCAAGGCGCTGGGCGTCGCGGACATCTTCACCCCGGGCACGCCCACCCGGGACGTGGTCGCCTGGGTCGAGGCCAACCTGCGCGCGGCCGGCTGACCGTCGGGAGTTACCGAGCGGGCCGGTCCGTCGCGGACCGGCCCGCTCGGCCGTTCTCAGCCGCTCTCTTCTCGGCCGCTCTGTTCTCAGCTGCCCTGTTCTCGGGCCGTCAGCCGGAGCTCGTTCAGCATCGCGGCCCGGAAGTGCAGCGTCCCGGCCAACCGGGCGAAGGTCTCCGACCAGGCCGAGTCGGGGGAGGCCCCGGCGGCCAGCTCCTCCACCGCGGCAGCCGTCTCCGGGGCGAGCGCGCGTTCCGTCATCCCGAGCACCCCGCTGTGGCTCCACGGGTAGGCGCCGGAGGCCGCGGCCCGGGCCAGCGCCCTCACCACCGCGGTGGACAGCGGCGGCGTCCACGGGGTCGCGCAGGCGCCGAGCAGTTGGAAGGCGTCGCCCAGGCCGTGCACC
Organism: Kitasatospora aureofaciens; assembly: GCF_001188955.3. Lineage (GTDB taxonomy): Bacteria > Actinomycetota > Actinomycetes > Streptomycetales > Streptomycetaceae > Kitasatospora > Kitasatospora aureofaciens. The sequence continues at coordinate 161,489 of NZ_JPRF03000019.1, forward strand.
TCGATGAAGGCGGCCGTCCAGGCGGCCCGCTCCTCGGGCGGCAGGACGGCCAGCAGCTTGGACGGGGCGCCGGTGACGCGCGCGCCGCGCGC
>NZ_JPRF03000020.1 GCF_001188955.3 Kitasatospora aureofaciens
AGCCCGCGCTGGCCGACGAACTGCGGGCCCGGGACGGCCACGTGCCGCTGCTGCGGCTGCCGTTCGCGGCCGAGGGCCCGGCGCCCGAGGGCTACGACACCGTGGTGGTGCTGCCGCTGCGGGACGCCGCCGCCGAGGACCTGACCCGCCGTCTGCTGGCCGGGATCGACGACGCCCTGCTGCTCACCCTGCCCGGCCTGGCCGAGGTCGTGGTGGAGACCCCGGAGGGAACCCGGACGCTCACCCGCAGCGCCGCCGAGCCCCGCCCGGACGGCGTCACCGAGGTCACCGTCACCGATGACGCGGAGGCCCGGCTCCGGCGGACCGTCTGGCAGACCGCCGGCGCCTCCGGCCGGCTGCACGCCGAGCTGCTCGCGGACCGGCCCACCGAGGAGCGCGCCCGCCCGTACTGGACGGTGACCTGGGCCGTCCCGGTGGAGGAGGACGGCAGTCCGCAGCGGCCCGCGATCGCGCCGGTGCTGCACGCGCCCACCCCCAGCGACGAGCCGATCGGCCTGCCCGCGCTGCTGATCGCCTCCTACCCGCTGGACTCCACCCGTCGGCACGTCGCCCCCGGCGCGCTCGCCGACTTCCTCACCGAGCGCGCCGCCGACAGCTACGCCGACCTGCTGCGCGCCCGCGGCGCCGACCTCGGCTCGCTCGGGCTGGTGCCCGGGCCGCTCGGGCAGGGCGCGCTGGACAACGCGCTGCGCGCGGCGGTGCTGTCCCGGCTGCCCGGCACGCCGTTCCTGCCGCACCCGGGCGGCGTCGAGGAGGGCACGCCCGCGCTGCGGCCCCGGGACGCGACGCTGCTGGAGGGCGCGGACGGCTCGGTGGTGGAGGCGCTCGCGCCGATCTTCCCCGGCCTGCTGCCGGCCGGTCTGGAGCGCCGCACCGAGCTGCGGGTGCTGAACGTGCGCCGGGTGCCGCTGGCCGAGGTGGTGGACCAGCTCGGCGGACTGGACCGCGACCCCGCCTGGTGGCGCAACCTGTACGCGGCGCTCGGCGCGGCCGACCCGGAGGCGCTCGGCGCGCTGCCCGTACCGCTCGCCGACGGGCGGACCGTCACCGGGCCCCGGCGGGTGCTGCTGCCCTCCGAGGACGCCGACTGGGCGGCCTTCCCCGGCTACCCCGAGACGCTGGCCGGGGCGCTCGCCGCGCTCGACCTGCGCCTCGCCCACCCCGAGGCCGCCCACCCGCTGCTGGCCAAGCTGGGCGCCGGCACCGCCACCCCGGCCGGGGTGCTGGACACCCCCGAGGTGCGCGCCGCCGTCGCCCGCTCCTACGAGCTGGCCGAGGACGACCCGGACGCCGCGCTGGAACTGGCCGACGCCGTGCTGGCCCTGGTGAAGGCCGCCGCCCCGGCGCCCGGCGAGCACCCCTGGCTGGCCCGGCTGGTGCTGCTGGACGACGAGGGCGAGCCCGCCCGGGCGGGCGAACTGGTGCTGCCCGAAAGCCCGTTCGCCGCGATCGCCCGCGAGGAGGACGCCGGCTGGGTGGACGACGAGCTGCTGGAGCGCTGGGGCCCCGAGGTGCTCACGGCCGTCGGCGTGCTGGCCGACTTCGTGCTGGTGCGCGCCGAGGACGTGGTGCTCGACCCGGACGACCTGGAGCGGCTCGACCCGACCGCGCCCGCCGACCGGGCGGCCGGCGGCCACCCCACCGGGCTGCTGGACGAGGCGCCCGACGGGCTCGCCGAGTGGGCCGAGGACGCCCTGGAGGCGCTGCACGCCGACGAACTGGTCGGGGTTCCGCCGGTGGCCGCCGAGCTGCTGGCCGTCCGGGACCTGGACCTGGTGGACGACGACGCATGGCCGGAGGCGCTCGCCGCGCTCGCCCGCCCGCCGTACCGGGACGCCGTGGTCAACCCGGTGCGCACCCTGCTGCCGGACGGCAGCTACGTCGACCTGCCGCCGTACACCGCCTGGTGGCTGCGCGACCACCCGGTGCTGTCCGGCCGCGAGCCCGCCGGGCTGCGTGCCGCCGGGGCCGACCCGCTGCTGCGCGGCCTGTACGAGGAGGCCCGCACCACCCTGGACGAGCAGTTCCTGCACGCGCTCGGGGTGCGCACCACGCTGGCCGCGCTGCTCGCCGAGGTGCACGGCCCGGACGAGGTGCTGGACCGGCTCACCGACCCGGCCGCCGAGGTCGGACACCGCCAACTGCACGGCATCCACAGCGCGTTGGCCAGGGTCGACCGCGAGCGGATCGAACCCCTGGACGTGGTGCGGGCGTTGCCGCCGCTGGACCCGGCCACCGGGCGCCGCCCGGACCACACCGTGGTCGTCGACGCCACCGAGGCGGTCGTCGCCGACGCCCCCGACCTGGTCCAACTTCTGCACCCTTACCCGCTGTTGCCGGTCGCCCCGGCGCTCGCCGCGGACCTCGCCGAGCGGCTGCACGTGTCGCTGGCCAGCGAGGTGGCCGGCGGGCGGGTGCTCTCCGAGGGCGTGCTGCACCGCGTCCCGGCCGTGGTGCGGGAGCTGCTGCCCGGCTGCCCGGTCGCCTACGAGGAGCACGAGGAGCTGCTGGTGGTCGGCCCGGACGGCGGCGAGGCCGCGGTCGACTGGCGGTGGGACCACGAGGCGGACGCCCCGGAGCCGCCGTACGACCCGGAGCTGGCCGAGGCCGCCGACGAGGACGACGAGTTCGAGGTCCCGCCGGTGCCCGGGCTGCTGCACGCCGCCACCCCGGAGGGCCTGGCGGCGGGCCTGGCCTGGTCGGTCGGGCAGTGGCACCGGCGCTTCGAGGTGCTGGCGGCGCTCAGCGAGCCGGACCGGGCGTACGAGCTGTCCGCGGCCCGGGACTTCGAGGGCTGACCCGGGTCAGCTGCTGCGCGGCTCGAGCCGCGGGTGGACGGTGGTGGTGGCGGTCAGCCGGATCGCGCCGAGCGTCACCACCAGCGCCGCCGACTTCAGTCGGGCAGATGCCGAACGCCTGTCATTCCATCCCGCGGCGCTTCATCCAGGCCCAGCCGGTCTCCAGGACCGCACCGCAGACCAGCGCGATGGCGACGCCCGTCCACGGGTCGCGGCCGCCGACCAGGGAGAGCTCGAAGAAGTTCGACAGCCACGGCACCACCAGCACCAGCGCGAAGGCGAGCCCCATGGTGGCGATCAGCAGCAGGCGCCACCAGTTGTACGGGCGGGCGACGATGGCGAGCACCCAGATGGCGATCAGGAAGAGCGTCAGGGTGGCCACGCTGGTGTCGGCCTCGAGGTCGGTGGCGTGGTTGGCCCGGGCCAGCGAGTAGGCGACGAAGGTGCCGGTGCCGGCGATGACTCCGCCGGGGACGGCCAGCCGCAGCACGCGTTTCACGAAGCCGGTGCGGGCCCGCTCGTTGTTGGGGGCGAGGGCGAGGAAGAAGGCCGGCACGCCGATGGTGAGGGTGGACAGCACGGTGGAGTGCCGGGGCAGGAACGGGTACGGCGAGTGGGTGAAGATCACCAGCAGCGCCAGCAGGACCGAGTAGACCGTCTTGACCAGGAACAGTCCGGCCACCCGTTCGATGTTGCCGATCACCCGGCGGCCCTCGGCGACCACCGAGGGCAGGGTCGCGAAGGAGTCGTCGAGCAGCACGATCTGGGCGACGGCCTTGGTGGCGTCCGAGCCGGTGCCCATCGCCACGCCGATGTCGGCGTCCTTGAGCGCGAGCACGTCGTTGACGCCGTCGCCGGTCATCGCCACGGTGTGGCCGCGCGACTGGAGCGCCCCGACCAGCAGGCGCTTCTGCCGGGGGGTGACCCGGCCGAAGACGCTGGTCCGGTCGGCCGTCCCGGCGAGCTCGTCCGGGTCCTCGGGCAGGGTGCGGGCGTCCAGCGGCTGGTCCGCGCCGGGCAGCCCGAGGTGCCCGGCGACGGCGCCGACCGAGACGGCCGCGTCGCCTGAGATCACCTTGGCCCGGACGTTCTGCCCCTCGAAGTAGCGCAGGGTGTCGGCGGCGTCCGCGCGCAGCCGCTGCTGGAGCACCACCAGGGCGAGCGGGGTGAGGCCGGCGGCCGGGTCGGGGGAGTCCAGCGGGACGGGCGTACGGCCGAGCAGCAGCACCCGCAGGCCCCGGGCACCCAGCTCGTCCACCTCGGCGAGCGCCGGGTGGCCGACGGGCAGCAGGACGTCCGGGGCGCCGAGCAGCCAGCTGGCCTCGCCGCCCTGGGGTTCCAGCAGCTGCACGCCGCTCCACTTGCGGGCGGAGGAGAAGGGCATCGCCTCGATCACCCGCCAGCCGTTGCCGCCGGGGCCGTCGCCGCGCCCGTACGCGTCGATCACGGCCTGCATGGACGGGTTGGGGCGGGCGTCGGCGCCGGCCATCACGGCGAGCGCGTGCCGGACGGTGTCCTCGTCGACCGGGGCGGGCTCCCCGTCGGAGACCACCCGCAGGTCGATCACGTCCATGCCGCCCTCGGTGAGGGTGCCGGTCTTGTCCAGGCAGACGGTGTCGACCCGGGCCAGGCCCTCGATCGCCGGGAGCTCCTGGACCAGGCACTGCTTGCGGCCCAGCCGGATCACGCCGATGGCGAAGGCGACCGAGGTCAGCAGCACCAGGCCCTCGGGGACCATCGGCACGATGCCGGCCACCATCCGGCGCACGGCCTCGCGCCAGTCGCGGCCCTCGACGGCCAGCTGGCTGATGATCAGGCCGAGCGCGGTGGGGATCAGCAGGTAGGTGATGAAGCGCAGGATGCTGTTGATGCCGCTGCGCAGCTCCGACTTCACCAGGGTGAACTTGCTGGCCTCCTCGGCCAGCTGGGCCGCGTAGGCCTCGCGGCCGACCCTGGTGGCGGTGAAGGCGCCCGCGCCGGCCACCACGAAGCTGCCGGACATCACCTGGTCGCCGGGCTGTTTGAGGACGGGGTCGGGCTCGCCGGTGAGCAGCGACTCGTCGATCTCCAGGCCGTCCGCCTCGGTGACCTCGCCGTCCACGACCACCTTGTCGCCGGTGCCGAGCAGCACGGTGTCGTCGAGGACGATCCCGGAGACGGCGATCTGCTGGACGCTGCCGTCCCGGCGGACCTGCGGGCGGGCCTCGCCGATCAGCGCCAGGCTGTCCAGGGTCTTCTTGGCGCGCAGCTCCTGGAAGATGCCGATCGCCGTGTTGGCCACGATGACCAGGCCGAACAGACCGTCCTGGAGTGGGCCGACGATCAGGATGATCCCGAACATGACGCCGATGATGGCGTTGAACCGGGTGAAGACGTTGGCCCGGACGATCTCCTTGGCGGACCGGCTGGACCGCACCGGGACGTCGTTGACCTGCCCGTTCGCGACGCGTTCGGCCACCTCGGCGGCGGTGAGGCCGCCGCGCCGGCCGGGCAGCAGCCCCAGCGGGTGCGCTCCGTCGGGGCGGTTCGCGCCGCTCGGCTGCTCTTCCGCGGGCTGGGCAGGCTGCGTCATGGCACCGACTCTACGGGTGCCTTTTGTCCGGTGCGTGCTACTGAAGAACCATTCAGTCCGACCGGGTGGCCGGGCCCTTGCCGTCCGTCTCCGCTTCCCGCGCGGCCGCCTCGGCGGCGCGGCTGCGGGCGATCGCGTCCCGCCGGGCGCGGCAGTACCAGAGGCCGATCAGGCCGAGCAGGCCGCCGGAGAGGCAGATCCAGGGCCAGGTGCCGTGGCCGTGGTCGGAGAGGGTGCCCTGGAAGGGGAGCAGGGCGAGGAAGGCGACGAACCACAGCACCGTGCCGCCGCCGACGATGGCGACGTCGTTGGCCTCCAGCGGAGGGGGCGAGGGGTGCAGCGGCGTCTTGGGCATGGGGCCTAGCGTACGGTGCGCGGCGGGGTGCGGGGAGGCGGCGGGGTCCGTCCGGCGCCATCCGGACTCTACGCGCGAAGATAGCGCGTGTGCGACCGGGAAACCATACTGGAAGGTCCACGCCCGGCCACCGTCGCCACGGGCGTTCCCCCTCTCCTCAGCTCCCCCACAGAGGACGCACGCATGCCTGTGGTCCAGCCGACCACCGAGTCGCCCGAACCCGCGGCCTCCGCGCCGACGCCCCCCAACGGTGCCCTGGACCGCTACTTCAGGATCAGTGAGCGCGGCTCCACCCTGCCGCGCGAGATCCGCGGCGGTGTCGCCACCTTCTTCACCATGGCGTACATCCTGGTGCTGAACCCGATCATTCTGGCCAGCGGCACGGACGTCACCGGGGCCCACCTGAACAGCGCCCAGCTGGTCACCGCCACCGCCCTCACGGCGGGGCTCACCACCCTGCTGATGGGCGTGATCGGCAACGTGCCGATCGGCCTGGCGGCCGGTCTCGGCGTCAACACCATCGTGGCGCTCCAGCTCGCGCCCAAGATGACCTGGCCGGACGCCATGGGAATGGTGGTGCTGGCCGGCTTCGCGATCATGCTGCTGGTCGCCACCGGCCTGCGCGAGCGGGTCATGAACGCCGTGCCGATCGGGCTGCGCAAGGCCATCGCGATCGGTATCGGCCTGTTCATCAGCCTGGTCGGCCTGGTCGACTCCGGCTTCGTCAGCCGGGTCCCGGACGCCGCCCACACCACGGTCCCGCTGCAGCTCGGCGGCAACGGGCACCTGCTCGGCTTCCCGGTGCTGGTCTTCGTGTTCGGCCTGGTGCTGACCCTGGTCCTGGTGATCCGCAAGGTGCCCGGCGCGATCCTGATCAGCATCGCGGCCTCCACCGTGCTCGCCCTGGTGGTCGACAAGGTCGCCGACGTACCGGCGCTCAAGTGGGGCCTCACCGTCCCCACCTGGCCGGGCAACCCGGTGGCCGCCCCGGACTTCGGGCTGGTCGGCAAGGTCAGCCTGTTCGGCGGCTTCGAGAAGGTCGGCGTGCTGACCGGCGTGCTGTTCGTCTTCACCGTGCTGATGTCCTGCTTCTTCGACGCGATGGGCACCATCCTCGGCGTCGCCGACGAGGCCCACCTGCTCGACGAGAAGGGCGACCTGCCGGGCATCAACCGGATCCTGATGGTCGACGGCATCGCCACCGCGGCCGGCGGCGCCACCTCGGCCTCCGCCAACACCTGCTTCGTCGAGTCCACCGCCGGCGTCGGCGAGGGCGCCCGCACCGGCTTCGCCTCGATCGTCACCGGCCTGCTCTTCGTGGTGGCGCTCTTCCTCACCCCGCTCGCCACCATGGTCCCGGCCCAGGCCGCCACCCCGGCCCTGGTCACGGTCGGCTTCCTGATCCTGGCCAACTCGATCAAGGAGATCGACTGGGCGGACTACACCATCGCGATCCCGGCCTTCCTGACCATCGTGATGATGCCGTTCACCTACTCGATCACCAACGGCATCGGCTTCGGCTTCATCGCCTTCTGCCTGCTGCGGCTGGCCGCCGGTCGCGGTCGCGGCGTGCCGGCCCCGCTCTACGCGGTGGCGGCGGTGTTCGCCTTCTACTACCTGATGCCGGCCCTCGGCCTGCTCTGACGCACTCCGACACCACAGCAGCCCCGAACGCTTCATGGCGTTCGGGGCTGCTTGGCATCTGGCCTTTGGGAGCAGCTGAGCGCGTAACCCGATTTCAGGTGCTTTCTCACCCAAAGCCCTACGTTTTTTTCGCGTTCCTGGCAGAATCTATTTGGAGCACAATGGGGCTGGTGCGAAAGGGGTCATATGTGAATATTGTCGAGTTTGCCGATCTGGTGGATTACCGCCTGAGTCAGATGGCTTCAAGGAATGAGCATCATCAGTTTGAGCGCCTGTGTTCTGAGATTGCGCGGCGCCGTATCGCAACCAATATGGTAGTCGCAACCGGACCGGTAAGTTCGGGTGGCGATGGGGGGAGGGATGCGGAAAGCTTTGACAGCTCCCTTCCTGTGGAAGTTTCCACCTGGTTTTCCCTGAGGGCGACTACTGCAGCAGTGGCTATAGCGTGCAGCCTGGAAAAGAACTATTCAAAGAAGATCCGAAACGATGTAGAGAGGATCGATAGAACTTCGGATCGGAGATTCGACAGAATCGTTTTCTTTTCCGGTCAGGCGATCCCGGTTGCCGCAAGTCATAAGCTGCAGAATGAGCTAAGCAGCGAAAACTGTACGCTCGCAATTTGGGATCGGCCTGCCATGGCGCGCGCCCTGTCGGACCCGGATCTACACTGGGCTGCTCAGCATTACCTCAGCATCCCTGCCGAGCTGGTGGAGTCCTTGCATCCCGCCGACGGCCTGGACCTCCCCCTAGAGGACGAGATTTACTATCTTCCGGGACAGGCGCTTGTGCGGGTAATTGAGCACGCGCTAAGCGTCTCCCAGTCGGTCGATCCGGAGGCTCGGGGGGAAGTCTTGAAGGAGTGGCGTCAGTATGTTGCCCTGCATGTCGCTCTAGACCGCCTTCCGCTCACTAGTCAGCATGCCTATGAACTAAGTAGGCAGAGTGATGAACTTGCGCGGCGACTTCATCGTAAAGGAACATCGGGGGCGGAGGCCTTGAGGGCCTACGGCCTGCTCAGATAGAGGTCCAGGGGGTTTTGCCAATTCTTGGTGGCCAATGGATGGGCCGAGATAGACTTTGCTGATCCGCATCAGATTGGAGATTTCAGCGCCTGAAGGGTGGGCGCGGGAGCACATGAAGCACGCTCCCGAGCAGTCCACAGAGTGGCGACGACAGATTGCGGAAATCCATGAAATGGGCGCATTGAACCCGCGAAACTCGGAATATATTGATAGTGCATAGGCCAATGCCTTCACGGCCTATCAGTGCTTCGCGGACAGTGGGGCTCAACGGTAGCCGACAGCTCGTTACGCGGCGCGGCCGCCAAGGAAAAGAGCTCTGAGTGCCTGCCCAAGCCCACCTCCTCCAAGGTTGGGATCTCAGGGCAGATGACTGACGGCACTCCGGAGGGCGCGCCCCGACCGCCGGGACGGTATCTGCGTTTGCGAGGAGCGCTTAGGGGTGAGACCATATTTCTATGGCAGTCGTGATTTCTATCGTGGCCATAGCTATTTCGCTTGTGTCATTCTTCATCAACCTCCAGGCGTCAAAATCTGCTGAGCGCAGGGGTAGAATGCCTGTTCTTGTGGTGACGCGCCTGGATAATGATGAGGCCGGGCTTGCCCATATTTTGCTTTCTAATGTGGGCAGTGGCCCTGCCCTGAACATCATTTTTGGCCTGGCGGAAGAGGCTGAAGAAGTAGGATCTCAACAGCTCCATAAGGGCGTCAGTGAACGGTGGTACAGTCCACTTCACCTGTTCCCGATACCGCCTGGCGGAAAGCTAGACGTATCCCATCCGCAGTCAAGCAACGTTTTAGGGGCGACTTATACTGATGCACTTGGGCATCCCTACACAGTGAAGACGAGTCAGTATGGGACCCGTGTCCTCGAAGGTCGGCACTTTCCTGCAGCATGGACTATGAATAATGTTCCAGCTATGTGGTCGCCGTTGCCCACTGACCGCCCCTGGTCTCGAACGGCACCCGATGGGCGCACCCTGGGTTAAGGGCTGTTCCGTCTAAGCAAGTGAGGCGACGCTGACGGGGCCCCTGCGTCCTTGGTCGGCAGTCGGCTTATCAAGGTCATGGCGTCGTGGCACGCGCACAACCCGCAACCCGCCAATGGTCCCTATCCGGGCACCGGCTTGATCATGCCACACCGTCGGCCCCGCAGAGGCGAGCTCGGCGACTGGCAGGCCGAGCACAATCGCGAGCACAAGCAGGTCCGCGCCCGCATCGAGCATGTCTTCGCCCGGATGAAGACCTGGAAGATGCTCGCGGATCTCGAGGTCCAATGCATCCCCTGAACTGGGGCGTTGCAACGACTCCTAGAACCCAAGGTGCGGGGAGGGCCCTTCGGCGTTCCCGGCGGGCCCTGGTCAGTGGACGCAGAACTCGTTGCCCTCCGGGTCCCGCATGACGGTCCACTCGCCGCCGGGCTCCCTGACGTCGTGCAGGGCGGTGGCGCCGAGGGCTTCGAGGCGGGCGACGGTGGCCGCCCGACCGCCCGGGCCGGCGTGGACGTCCAGGTGGAGGCGGTTCTTGGACCGCTGCTTGTCCTCGGGGACGGCCTGGAAGAGGATGCGGCGGCCCAGGCCGGTGTCCGAGGCCGGGTCGCACTCGTCCCCGGGGTGGCGGACGGCGGCGAGGGTGCGCCAGGCGGGGTGGCCGTCGACCTCGGTGAGGGCGTCGGGGGTGACGGCGTCGGCGCCCAGGAGGCGGGTGATCAGGGTGCTGTGGTCCTCGACGGTGTAGTCGAGGGCGGCGCCCCAGAAGGCGGCCTGGCGGTGCGGGTCGGCGCAGTCGATGACGAGCTTCCAGTGCAGCGGCATGTAACCGTTTGTATCGGTTACGCCTCGATGGGGCAATCGGCTACCGGCGGAAGGTGTCAAAAAGCCGACTGTGTAGGGCAGTTGGCGGGGGGCATACTGCCTGGACGGAGACGGGGAGGGGGCTCGACCGATGGTGCAACAGGATCCGCCCGGGGGAGTCGAGGCGGGGCTGCTGCCGGAGCTGTTCTGGCGGGCGGACAAGGCCTCGCTGGACGGACAGCGCGAGACGCTCCGCTGGCACCGCGGGCTGATCGCCATGCTGGTGGTCGCCGCGCTGATCGGCTCGCTCCCGGGCCCGGACCACAAGGGCGACAGCGATATCAAGCCACTGTTCTCGGTGGCGGCCTTCCTGGTCGCCGGCTACTTCTGGTCCCGGCTGCGCCGCAGCAACCCGCAGGGCCGGTGGTACGAGGCCCGGGCGGCGGCCGAGTCGGTCAAGACGCTGGCCTGGAAGTACAGCGTCCGGGCCCGGCCCTTCGACGGCGAGGCCGAGTCGGCGGACGCCGACCGCGGCTACCTGCTCCAGGTCGAGGACGTGTTGCGGGCCTTCGAGAACCCGGAGATCGTGCCGCCCGGCAGCGTCCCGGAGATCACCGAGGAGATGCGGCGCGCCCGGGCCGACAGCCTGACCGCCCGGCGCACCCTCTACCTGCGCACCCGGGTCGAGGGTCAGCGCACCTGGTACCGCTCCCGGGCCGAGTCCTGCGAGTCCCAGGCGGTCTCCTGGGGGCTGGGCATCGCGACGCTGATCATCATCGGCGCGGCGGCGGCGATCGCCCAGGCCACCGGCGCCCTGGAGGTGCACATCTTCGGCGCCAGCTCGGCCGCGGCCGCCGCGATCATCGCCTGGACGCAGCTCAAGCAGCTGCGCCCGCTGGCCGCCGCCTACCAGCTGGCCGCGCGCGAGCTGGAGAACGTCGGCAACCAGCTCTCCGACCTCGACCTCAAGGCGCCGGACGCCGAGCTGCGCTGGGCCCGGATGGCCGCCGAGGCGGAGGACGCGGTCTCCCGGGAGCACACCACCTGGCGGGCCCGCCGGGCGTTCCCCCGCTAGGCGACAACGGCGACAACCCGGAGGAGGGGCTGGGGAGATACCGCGAAGCAGCGGCCACAGGTGTGCGGGGTACGTGAGAGTAGAGCGCCGAGGCACGGACCGTGACCATTACGTGTCCATGCCCTGGTTTCATCGCCTCCGCGCGACCCGCAGTCCCTGCCCGGAGGCCCCCTGTGCGCATTCTCCTGATCGCCACCGCGTTCAACAGCCTGACCCAGCGCGTCCACACCGAGCTGCGCGAGCGCGGCCACCAGGTCGCCGTCCAACTCGCGCTCGGCGACGATCAGATGAGGGACGCCGTGGCCCGCGTCGACCCGGAGCTGATCATCTGCCCGATGCTCACCAGGGCCGTCCCGGCGGACATCTGGTCCACCCGGACGGTCCTGATCGTGCACCCGGGCCCCAAGGGCGACCGGGGCCCCTCCTCGCTCGACTGGGCGATCACCGAGGACGCCCGGCGCTGGGGCGTCACCGTGCTGCAGGCCGTCGAGGAGATGGACGCCGGCGACATCTGGGCGTCCGTCGAGTTCGCCGTCCCGGACTGCGGCAAGAGCGAGCTGTACCGGGGCGAGGTCGCGGACGCCGCCGTCGAGGCCGTCCTGCTGGCCGTCCAGCGGTACGAGGGCGGGCTGTTCACCCCCGAACCGCTCGACTACAGCCGCCCCGACGTGCGCGGCGAGCTGCGGCCCTTCCTCAAGCAGGAGGTGCGCCGGATCGACTGGCAGCGGGACGACACCGCCACCGTGCTGCGCAAGCTGCGCGCCGCCGACTCCCAGCCCGGCGTGCTGGACGAGCTGTACGGACGCGAGTTCTTCCTGCACGGCGGCCACCCCGAGGACGAGCTGCGCGGCCCGGTGCCCGGCGCCGTCCTGGCCACCCGGGACGGCGCGATCTGCCGGGCCACCGTGGACGGCGCGGTCTGGATCCCGCAGCTGCGCCCGCGCCGCACCCCGGGCGGCCCGGTCACCTTCAAGCTGCCGGCCGCGACGGTGCTGGCCGACGAGCTGCACCGGGTCCGCGAGGTGCCGGTGACCCCGGCGCAGGCCGCCCGCCGCAACACCTGGTCGGAAGTGCGCTACCGCGAGGAGGGCGACGTCGGCTTCCTCGAGTTCGCCTACGCCGGCGGGGCGATGAGCACCGAGCAGTGCCGCCGGCTGCTGGCCGCCTACCGTACGGCCGCCGACCGGCCCACCTCGGTGCTGGTGCTCGGCGCGCCCCGGGACTTCTACTCCAACGGGATCCACCTCAACGTCATCGAGGGCGCGGCCTTCCCGGCGCTGGAGTCCTGGGAGAACATCAACGCGATGGACGACCTGGTCGAGGCGATCCTGACCACCGGCGACAAGCTGACCGTCGCCGCGCTGGCCGGGAACGCGGCGGCCGGCGGGCTGATGCTGGCGCTCGCCGCCGACGAGGTGTGGTGCCGGGACTCGGCGGTGCTCAACCCGCACTACCGGCTGATGGGCCTGTACGGCTCCGAGTACTGGACGTACACCCTGCCGGCCCGGGTCGGCGCCGAGCAGGCCGAGCGGCTGACCACCGAGGCGCTGCCGGTCGGGGCGGAGCACGCCCGCCGGATCGGCCTGGTGGACCGTACGGCCGGCGGGGACGCGGCCGACTTCCGCCGCTGGGTGGCCCGGGAGGCCGCCCGGCTCGCCGACTCGCCGGAGCTCACCGGGCGACTGGTGGACAAGAAGCGCCGCCGCGCCGAGGACGAGGAGGCGAAGCCGCTGGCCGAGTACCGGGCGGAGGAACTGCGCCGGATGCACGCCAACTTCTACCGAATGGGCGAGCCGTACCACGCGCTGCGGCGGGACTTCGTGCGCAAGGTCTGCCCGGTGGCCACGCCGGAGCACCTGACCGGGTTGCTCGGGAAGCCGGAGTAGCCCCGGGGCCCGTCCCGGAAGTCCCGCCCGCGGGGCGTTCCAGGACGGGCCCTCGGAGCCCTCGGAGTGTCCGGACGCGAGGACGCCCGGCCGGGGTGGGGGCCCGGCCGGGCGTCCTCGCGTCCGGAGTTCAGCGCCGGGCGCGCGTCTCGCTCATCAACCGCCGCTGCTGCGGGGGGACCCGAGGGGGTCGCGGCGGCAGCGGCGCGGCGGGGCCGGCCAGCAGCGGCTTCGTGGAGGCCTTGCTCGGCGAGACGGCGAAGGCCAGTGAGCCGAAGAAGACGTAGCAGCCGAGCCCGACCCCGAGCGGGAATATGAACTGCAGGGCCATCACGCCGCCCTGGGTGGAGTGCGAGGAGTCCAGGCGGACGGAGAGCGCTGCCATCCCGGTGTAGTGCATGGCGCAGACGGCCACGCCCATCACCGGCGCCGCCGCCAGTACGGCGAGGGTGCCCCGGATGTTCAGCGCGGCCCAGAGCGCGGCCGTCGCCGCGAACACCGCGATGGCGACCGACAGCCCCACCGTGACGTGGTCGTAGCCGAGGTGGCCGGGCAGGACCATCGCGGCCATGCCCAGGTAGTGCATCGCCGCGACCCCGAGCCCGGTGGTCAGCCCGCCGACCAGCAGGGCCAGCAGCGGGTGGCTGCGCCAGTACCCGACGGTGAACAGCCCGATGCCCACCACGGCGACGGCGACCAGCAGGCTGAGCACGGTCAGCCCCGGCTGGTAGCTGATCTCGACGCCGCTGACCGAGAAGCCGAGCATCGCGATGAAGTGCATGGACCAGATGCCCGCCCCGAGCGAGGTCGAGGCGAAGAGCAGCCAGGCGATCCGGCTGCGGCCCTGTGAGACGAGTGCCCAGCGGGCGCTGCGCAGGGCGACGAAGGCACCGAGACAGGCGACGAAGTACGAAACCGCCGGTGTCACCCAGCCGTGGTCGGCATGATGGATCTCGCCCAATTGAGCTCCCTGGAATGGGGTTGCGGACGCCAGGGCTCGGACGGAAGCGGTGGGCCGGGTGGGCCGGGGAGGGCGTTCGGGAAGCGGCACGGGACGGGTTCCGTCGCGAGGGGGCCCGGCGTGTGGTGCACCTGACAGCGGGGACAGTAGCCACTACCCGCCAGTCGCACAAGGTTCGCGGTTTTCGTGAAATCCCAGGTCAGGCTGGATCTTTACGCCGTCTGCATGATCTTGGCACCAAGCCCTGACACTGCCTGCGCACCGCCCCCGGGCCTCTTTGGCGGTTACTCCAGCGGGGCGAGGCCGAACGGGTGGCCGGCCGGGTCGATCAGCACCTTGAGGGTGCGGCCGTGCTGGTAGTCGGGCTCGGTGGCGCCGAGTGCGAGGGCCTTCGCGGTGGACTCCTCCAGGTCGTCGACGTAGAAGTCGAGGTGGAAGTGCTTGCTGCCGTCCGGCTCGGTCCACGGCTCCGGCCGGTAGCCGGTCACCCGTCCGAAGCCCAGCGGGCTGCCGCCCTCCGGGTTGTCCAGGATCGCGAAGTGCTCGTCGACGTGCCGCGTCTCCCAGCCCAGCAGCTCGCCGTAGAACGAGGCCAGCGCGACCGGGTCGGCGCAGTCGATGGTGACCATGGCGAGCCGGGCGAAGCCGGTGTCGCCCTGCGGGGACTGCGGCGGTTGTTCGGCGACGACGTCGGACATGGCTGGTCGGCCCTTCCGGGAGTTGGGAGCGGTGGCCCCATCGGGAGCGGTGGCCCCATGACCAATATGGCACCGGGCCGATCTTCCGGCACGGTGGGAACCCGTTTTTCCTTAGAGAGAGTAATGACGTAAGCTAAAGAGATGCCCGAGATGTCCGAGCAGGACCTCGCAGCGATCTCACAGCTGCGGTCGTCCACGATGCGCCTCTCCCGACGACTCAAACACCAGCGGGTGGAGGAGTCGCTCAGTCCTACCGAGATGGGAGTGCTGGGCACCCTCGCCCGGTGCGGGAAGGCGACGCCGGGTGAGCTCGCCCGGAAGGAGCACGTGCAGCCTCCTTCGATGACCAGGATCGTCGCGATGCTGGAGGAGAAGGGGCTGGTGCGGCGCGAGCCGCACCCCGAGGACCGCCGCCAGGTCGTCGTCAGCAGCACCGAGCAGGCCGAGACGATCCTCACGGAGAGTCGTCGGCGCAGGAACGTCTGGCTCGCCGAGCTCGCCCAGGGGCTCGACGATGAGGAGTGGGCCGTCCTCCGGGAAGCCGCTCCTGTGCTCTACAAGCTCGCACACCTCTAGGCACACCGAGCCCGGCCCAGCCGCCGGGAGACGAAGGAGCCCGCATCACCGCAGGACAGACCACCATGACCAGGAGCGCGACGGCCCCCGCCGGGGCCGTCGCGCCGCGAGGGGAGACCACCGTGACACCGCCGGCCGCAGCCAGCGCCGCCGCCATCCGTACCGACGACCCGACCACCGACCCCGCCGCGGACAGCACCGCGGCCGCCGACGCCCAGGCCTCCGCCCCCAGCGGTCTGCCCGGCAGCGGCGACGACGACCCCGACGAACGCACCGCGGCGGACTCCGCCGCTCAGCGCCGAACCCGTTCGGCCGCATCTCCCACGGGAGCCGAGTTCACCCGGCCGCGGGGGATGTTCTCCTCCCTGCGCGTTCGCAACTACCGCTACTACTTCGCCGGCCAGGTGGTGTCCAACACCGGCACCTGGATGCAGCGGATCGCCCAGGACTGGCTGGTCCTGAGCCTCACCGGCAGCCCGCTCGCGGTCGGCATCACCACCGCCATGCAGTTCCTGCCGATGCTGCTGCTCGGCCTGTTCGGCGGCGTGCTCGCCGACCGGATGCCCAAGCGCCGGCTGCTGATCCACACCCAGGGCACCATGGGCCTGCTCGCCGCGGGCCTGGCCGTACTGACCATCGGCGACGTCGTGACGCCGTACTACGTGTACGCCTTCGCGCTGCTGCTCGGCCTGGTCACCGTGGTCGACAACCCGACCCGACAGGCCTTCGTCTCCGAGATGGTCGGGCCCAAGGACCTCGCCAACGCCGTCAGCCTGAACGCCGCCAACTTCCAGACCGCCCGCCTGGTCGGCCCCGCCGTCGCGGGCCTGCTGATCGCCGCGGTCGGCAGCGGCTGGGCGTTCGCCGTCAACGCGCTGTCCTTCGCCGCCGTGATCGGCGGGCTGCTCGCGATGCGGGAGAGCGAACTGCGCCCGACCGAGCCGATCGCCCGTGAGAAGGGCCAGCTGCGCGAGGGCCTGCGGTACGTGAAGGAGCGGCCCGAGCTGCTCTGGCCGATGGTCCTCGCCGGGTTCATCGGCACGTTCGGGTTCAACTTCCCGACGCTGCTGTCCGGGTTCGCGCACGACACCTTCAAGGTGGGCGCCGGCCAGTACGGCATACTCAACACCGCGATGGCGGTCGGCTCGCTGGCCGGCGCGCTGCTCGCCGCCCGCCGCGGCGCGCCCCGGCTGCGCCGGCTGGTCGGCGCGGCGCTGGCCTTCGGCACCCTCGAGGTGGTCGCGGCCTTCGCGCCCGACTACTGGACCTTCGCGCTGCTGCTGACGCTGATCGGGGTGTTCGGGCTGAGCTTCAACACCTCGGTCAACTCCACCCTGCAGCTGGCCACCGACCCCGAGATGCGCGGTCGGGTGATGGGCCTGCTGGTGCTGGTCTTCACCGGCGGCACGCCGATCGGCGCCCCGGTGGTGGGCTGGGTCACCGCCTCGTACGGGCCCCGGCTCGGCCTGCTGGCCTGCGGCGTGGTGTCCGCGCTCGCGGCCGCCGCGGTCGGCCTGGTGCTGGCCCGCAGCGCGGACCTGCGGGTGCGGTTCGACCTGCACCCCGGTCGCGGCGGGCGGGTGGTGGCCTTCGTGCCGCGCGCCGCCGCGGCGGGCAAGGGCGAGCTGATCCCCGCCTGCTGACGATGCGTCGGGGTGCCCCGGAAGTGAACGTCCGGGGTTCCCTGACGGCACGTCGAGTGCCTTGTCAGAGGCGGATTTCGAGCACCTGGCCGGGCCAGGTGCCGGTGGGCTGCTCGACCTCGAAGCCCACGGTCTCGGTGAAGCCGAGCGCCCGGTACTGGCCGACCAGCTTGCGGTCGGCGCCGGCGTAGCAGTCCACCCGCAGCAGGCCGATGCCGCGCCGGCGGGCCTCCTCGACCGCGTCGGCGATCAGCGCGGCGCCGATGCCGGAGCCCTTTCGGCTGCGGTCGGTGACCAGGTGGCGGACGTAGAGCTCGCGCTCGTCCACGAGGGGGATGTACTTCCCGGGCTCCTCGGCCAGCACGCAGCAGCCGACCGTACGGCCCTCGTCGTCCACCGCGAGGCGGATCAGGAACGGCTCGGCCGCGTACTGCTCGATGTGCTCCACCCGGGCCGGATTGGTGGAGAACGGCTGGTCGCCCCACTGGCCGGTGCGCCCCTGGGCGGCCAGCCAGGCGATGGCGCCGTCGAGCATGGACAGGATGTCGGGGATGTCCGCGAGGCCCCCGGTGCGGATCTTCATGGACAACGGTTCTACCTGAAACGGCCGATCGGGGGAAGATTGGTCCATGAGGCTGTTCGTGGCGGTACTGCCGCCGGTCGCGGCGTTGCAGGGGCTCTCGGACGCGGTCGCGCCGGTGCGCGGGCTGCCCGGGGCGGACCGGCTGCGCTGGACCACGGTCGAGGACTGGCACCTCACGCTGGCCTTCCTCGGGGAGGTCGCCGAGGACCGGCTGACGGAGCTGACGACGGGCCTGGCCGCAGTCGCCGAGGCGACCCCGGCGCACCGCCTGCGACTCGCGGGGGCCGGGCGCTTCGGCGACCGGGTGCTCTGGGCCGGGGTCGGAGGGCAGACCTGGGCGCTGCGACGGCTCGCCGAGGCCGTGTACGGGGCCACTGAGGACATCACCGCCGAGGTGGACGCGTTCGGCTTCCACCCGCACCTGACGCTGGCCCGGGCCGGTTCCTCGCGCGGGCGGCGGCGGGCCGAGCGGCGGGCATCGGCGGCCGAGGTGGAGGCGATGGTGGCCGCGCTGGCCGGGTACCGGGGGCCGGACTGGGAGGCCGCCGAACTGCACCTGATGCGGAGCGATCAGGGCGGTGGCGGCGGCCCGCACTACGAGTCGGTGCGCGCCTGGTCGCTGGCGCGCTGGGCGGCGTACCCGTAACGGGTTGCCGGACCGGTGCCGGCGGGCTCCAGTCCTGCGGCGACCGCCGAGGTGTCCGACATCGCCGGCGTCGTGGCCTTCCCGTCCTCACCGGACTCCCGCCGGATCACCGGCCGGCACCTCGGCGCCACCGGCGGGGCGGCCCTCGGTGTCAACCTGCTGTGAGCCGCAGGTACGCTCGATGACCGTGGATCCCAAGACTCGTATGCGCATCGTCTCCGGCACCCTGGTGCTGCTGCTGGCCGTCGTGCTGATCGGCGCCCTGGTCGGCAAGTAGGCCGACCGGGGCGGGACGGCGAGGCCGGACGGCGGCGCGGCAGCCGGGAACGGCGAGAGGGCCACCGCCCGCAGGCGGTGGCCCTCAGCCGTTCCCTGAGGGAGCCGTCAGAGCTGCTCGACCACGTGGTCGATGCAGTGGGTGAGCGCCTCGACGTCCGCCGGGTCGATCGCCGGGAACATCGCGATGCGCAGCTGGTTGCGGCCCAGCTTGCGGTACGGCTCGGTGTCCACGATGCCGTTGGCACGCAGTGCCTTGGCGACCGCGGCGGCGTCCACCGACTCGTCGAAGTCGATGGTGCCGACCACCTGGGAGCGCTCGGCCGGGTTCGCCACGAACGGGTTGGCGAAGGAGGACTTCTCGGCCCAGCCGTACAGCCGGGACGAGGAATCAGCCGTACGGGCGACGGCCCAGTCCAGCCCGCCGTTGCCGTTCAGCCACTCCAGCTGGTCGGCCAGCAGGAACAGGGTGGCGATCGACGGGGTGTTGTACGTCTGGTCCTTCGACGAGTTGTCGATGGCCGTCGGCAGCGAGAAGAACGGTGGGACGTACCGGCCGGAGCCGGCGATCTCCGCGGCGCGCTCCAGGGCGGCCGGGGAGAAGGTGGCCAGCCACAGGCCGCCCTCGGAGGCGAAGGACTTCTGCGGGGCGAAGTAGTAGACGTCGGTCTCGGTGATGTCGACCGGCAGGCCGCCGGCGCCCGAGGTGGCGTCCACCAGCACCAGCGAGCCCTCGTCGGCGCCGACCGGGCGCTTGATCGGCATCGCGACACCGGTGGAGGTCTCGTTGTGGGTGAGGCCGTAGACGTCCACGCCCGCCTCGGCGACCGGCAGCGGGTGGGTGCCCGGGGCGGTCTTGATCACGGTCGGCTCGGCCAGCCACGGGGCGGCCTTGACCGAGGAGGCGAACTTCGAGGAGAACTCGCCGAAGTCCAGGTGCTGGGACTTCTCCCGCACCAGGCCGAAGGCGGCGATGTCCCAGAAGGCGGTGGAGCCGCCGTTGCCGAGGACGACTTCGTAGCCCTCCGGCAGCGAGAAGAGGCTGCTCACGCCCTCGCGCACGCGCTTGACCAGGTTCTTGACCGGGGTCTGGCGGTGCGAGGTGCCGAGCAGCGAGGTCTGGGTGGCGGCGAGGGCACTCAGGGCCTCGGGGCGCACCTTGGACGGTCCGCAGCCGAAACGGCCGTCTGCGGGCTTGATGTCAGCGGGGATCTGGATCTGAGCCACGCCCGCAGCCTACCGGCCGGGGGCCCCGCGGGGTACGGTCGTCCGCTCGCTGAGACTGTGATCTCGGCAGCCCGCAGGTGTGCGAACAGCGGGCCCGGCCGGAGCCGGACCCGCTGGTCAGGGGCGTTTTCGCGATCGGACGCCCGGTGCGTTCAGGGCTTTCAGTGGGCGATGGCGTCCCAGCCCTCGATCTCCTCGGGACGGCGCGGACCGGGGCCGATGTAGCGCGCGGAGGGGCGCACGAGGCGACCGGTGCGCTTCTGCTCCAGGATGTGCGCCGACCAGCCCGCGGTGCGCGCACAGGTGAACATCGAGGTGAACATGTGCGCCGGGACCTCGGCGAAGTCCAGCATGATCGCGGCCCAGAACTCGACGTTGGTGGCGAGCACCCGGTCGGGGCGGCGGGCGTGCAGCTCCTCCAGCGCGGCCTTCTCCAGCGCCTCGGCGACCTCGAAGCGCGGCGCGCCGAGCTCCTTGGCGGTGCGGCGCAGCACGCGGGCGCGCGGGTCCTCGGCGCGGTAGACGCGGTGGCCGAAGCCCATCAGGCGCTCGCCCTTGTCCAGTGCGTTCTTGACCCACTTGACGGCGTCGCCGGTGCGCTCGATCTCCTCGATCATGCCGAGCACGCGGGAGGGGGCGCCGCCGTGCAGCGGGCCGGACATCGCGCCGACCGCGCCGGAGAGCGCGGCCGCGACGTCGGCGCCGGTGGAGGCGATGACCCGGGCGGTGAAGGTGGAGGCGTTCATGCCGTGCTCGGCGGCCGAGGTCCAGTAGGCGTCGACGGCCTTGACGTGCTTCGGGTCCGGCTCGCCCCGCCAGCGGATCATGAAGCGCTCGACGACCGTCTCGGCCTTGTCGATCTCGCTCTGCGGGACCATCGGCAGGCCCTGGCCGCGGGCGGACTGGGCGACGTACGACAGCGCCATCACGGCGGCGCGGGCGAGGTCGTCGCGGGCCTGCTCGGCGGAGATGTCGAGCAGCGGCTTGAGGCCCCAGACCGGGGCGAGCATGGCGAGCGCGGACTGCACGTCGACCCGGATGTCGCCGGAGTGGACCGGGATCGGGAAGGGCTCGGCGGCCGGCAGGCCGGGGTTGAACTTGCCGTCCACGAGCAGGCCCCAGACGTGGCCGAAGGAGACGTGGCCGACCAGGTCGTCGATGTCGACACCGCGGTACCGCAGGGCGCCGCCTTCACGGTCGGGTTCGGCGATCTCGCTCTCGAACGCGACGACTCCCTCAAGCCCGGGTACGAAATCGGACATACGACGGCTCCTTCAGTTCTGCGATCGGCGCTCCGCCGTGGTGGGGCGGTTCGCCAGTGACCGAATCGTGGTTGGCACTCGGTGCCAGAGTGACAGGCACGGGGTGCATTGCGCCATACACCACCGCG
Organism: Kitasatospora aureofaciens; assembly: GCF_001188955.3. Classification (GTDB taxonomy): domain Bacteria; phylum Actinomycetota; class Actinomycetes; order Streptomycetales; family Streptomycetaceae; genus Kitasatospora; species Kitasatospora aureofaciens. The sequence continues at coordinate 21,164 of NZ_JPRF03000020.1, forward strand.
GTGATGTTTCCCGTGGGACCCGCTCGACCTTCCGCCGGGGGTCGGTCGTGCCCGGGGGTTCCCGGAACCAAAACGCCCGGTTCCGGACAATTCCCCGTACGGCGGGCGGCCGAGCGGTGGCGAGTCACGATAACTCCGACCGGGGTTTGTCCGGAGGTAGCGGTGCCGGTTGCTTGTCGTACGGGATGATGTTGGCGTGCAGACCCCGGAACGCGCCCAGCCGACGCCCCTGAGCCCCGCCACCCGGACCCTGGCCGACGCGGCCAGCCCCGGTCCGGACCTCGCCGCGATGCGCAAGCACTACACCCACGAGGGCCTGGCCGAGGAGCAGCTCGCACCCGAGCCGGTCGCCCAGTTCGCCCGCTGGTTCCTGGAGGCGGACGGCGCCGGGGTGGTGGAGCCCAACGCCATGGTGCTCTCCACCGCCGACGCCCAGGGCCGGCCCAGCTCGCGCACCGTGCTGCTCAAGGGCTACGACGTGCGCGGCTTCGTGTTCTTCACCAACTACGGCTCCCGCAAGGGCTCCGAGCTCGCCGTCAACCCGCACGCCGGACTCCTCTTCCCCTGGATCGCGTTGGCCCGCCAGGTGATCGTCCAGGGCAGGGTCGAGAAGGTCGGCCGCGACGAGACCGCCGCCTACTTCCGCACCCGCCCGCACGGCTCCCAGCTCGGCGCCTGGGCCAGCGAGCAGTCCAGCCCGGTCAGCGGCCGCGACGTCCTCGAACAGCGCTACGCAGACCTGGAGCGCCGCTACCCCGAGGGCGAGGGGGTCCCCGTGCCGCCGTTCTGGGGCGGCTACCGGGTCGTCCCGGAGAGCGTCGAGTTCTGGCAGGGCCGGGAGAACCGCCTGCACGACCGCCTGCGCTACCTCGCCGACCCGGCCTCCCCGACGGGCTGGCGGGTGGAACGGCTCTGCCCGTGACCGGCGGGGCGGCCGGCCGTACCGCATCCGGGCGCGGCGCGTGCACGGATCTGACGCACCGTCACCGTTTTGTGTAGAATGTGCGCGTCGCGGACCGGGGTCGATTCCTTTTCGGCCACCGTCCCGCTGTGCCGGCGTGGTCGAGCGAGGGACTAAGGGACTGATGAGCGTCACCGGTGCGGAAACCGCCGCGGGACTCGGCTCCGACCTGGTCGACGTCGCCGCCCTGCCGCTCGACGAGCTCGACGCCCTTCCCGACACCGTCCTCGGCGACCTGCTCCGCCGGGTCGTCGCGGACGCCCTGACCCCCGGCGCGGAGCCGCTGGCCGCCTTCCAGTCGGCGCTCGAACTCCGATGACCGGCCGCTGACCGCCGGTTAAACCCCCGGGGCTCGAAAAATCACCAACTCCCGCTCCTTCCGGTGCAGTTCACGACATGCTGGGTAAGAAACCAGCGCCGTCACGGCACCGTCGGGGTCGGGGGGAAACAGGTGAGTGAGCGGGAACAGCAGCGGCCGTACTTCTTCTTCAGCTACGCGCGTCGGGACTTCGAGGCGGGGGACGCCTTCGTCGACCAGTTCTTCAACGACCTGAGGGACGAACTCGGGCGCATCCTCGGACCGGCCGTCCAGGCCGACGAACTCGCCTTCCGTGACACCGAGCGGCTGCGCCTGGGCGACGAGTGGGCCGAGAAGCTGGCGCTGATGCTCGGCCGCAGTCGGACCATGGTCGCGCTCTACTCCCCGGCCTACTTCTCCAGCCTGTACTGCGGCAAGGAGTGGACGGCCTTCCGCGGCAGGGTCCGGCGCCACCACGAGGAGACCGCGGAGCTGGTCTCGGCACTGATCCCGGTGCTCTGGGAGCCGGTCGCGCCGGGCGAACTGGTCACCGAGGTCACCAAGATCCAATGGGCCCAGCCGGACATGGGGGACGCCTACGCCCGGCACGGCCTGCGCGCCCTGCTGCGCACCGCCCAGCAGGACGCCTACCGGCAGGTCGTCCGGGTGGTCGCCGGACGGATCCGGGACGCGGCCGTGCGCCGGCTCGCCGAACTGCCCGAGTTCGACCTCGACGCCGTCCGCGGCTACTTCCCCGGACCGGCCGCGCCGGCGCCCGCCACCGAGCCCGGCATGGTGCGGCTGTTCATCGCGGCCGGCCGGGCCTCGGAGGCCGCCGCCGAGGGCGGCTCGTACGCGGGCGGCTGGTACGGGGCCAAGCCCTGGCACTGGGCGCCGTTCTACCCTCCCGCCCAGCCGTCGCTCGCCTCCCGCGCCCAGCAGGTGATCACCAACGCCGGCCACACCACCACGCTGGAGGAGATCGGCGCCGGGCTCGGCGAGAAGCTCGACCAGGCCCGCGAGGACAGCCAGGTCAGCGTGCTGCTGGTGGACCCGTGGGCGGCCGGGAGCGAGCGCTACCGGGCCGCCCTGCGCGAGTACGACGACCAGAACCACCCGGTCACCGGCGTGGTGGTGCCGATCGGCGGCAACGACCCGGACGGGGAGCGCGAAGCGCCGTGGGCGGGCGTGCGCGGAGTGTTCCGCCGCAACTGGTTGCGCCGGCGTGACCCGGAGCAGTTGTTCCGGGTGAAAGTGAGCCGGGAGAGCTTCGACACCGACCTCGCCATCATGGTGACGGTCGCTCAGAACAAGCTCATGGACGACAACTTGGATTGGGGGGACGATGGCGGCGACGCCTTCGGCTTCGGCCCGGGCGGCGGCCCCGACATGCCCGGGCTGACCATCCCGGCCGGCCCGCCCGATCCCTCCGGTCCGCCGCACAGCCCGTCCGCGGGCCGTGGGCCGGCCCCGACACCGAACGACATGCCGGGCCAGCGCCCGGGCAGCCACGACGGCTCTGTCCCGCTGAGGGGAGAAGGACGATGAACACTGAGCCCGGCGCGGAGGCGGGACGCGGCGGACCGGGTTCGGTCGTCACGTTCTACTCGTTCAAGGGCGGCACCGGCCGCACCATGGCGCTCGCCAACGTCGGCTGGATCCTCGCCAGCCGGGGCCTGCGGGTCCTGGTGGTCGACTGGGACCTGGAGGCGCCCGGCCTCCACCGCTACTACCACCCGCTCCTGGTCGACCCCGAACTCCACTCCACCGACGGGCTGATCGACCTGCTGCGCTCCTACGTCAGGCAGGCGCTGCCCTCCGCCACCGGGCCGACCGGCCGACCCCCGGCCGCCTGGCTGGACGAACCCGGGCGGCTCGACGGCTACATCTGCGGCCTCGCCCTCGACCTGCCCGCCGGCGCCCGGCTCGACTTCCTTCCCGCCGGACGGCAGAACGCCGCCTACGCGGCCGCCGTCACCAGCTTCAACTGGCGCAGCTTCTACCACGGCCGGGACATCCGCGGCGGCGAGTTCCTGCGCGAGCTGCGCGAACGCTGGGCCCGCGCCTACGACTACGTGCTCATCGACAGCCGCACCGGCGTCAGCGACACCTCCGGCATCTGCACCGTGCTGATGCCCGACACCGTGGTCGACTGCTTCACCTTCAGCGCCCAGAACATCCGCGGCGGCGTCGACGCCGCCCGGGCCATCGCCGAGGCCGAGGAGCGGGCCATCCGCGTCCTGCCGGTGCCGATGCGGGTCGAGGACGCGGAACAGGAACGCCTCGAAGCCGGCCGGGACTTCGCCCGGGAGGCCTTCGCCCCCTACCTCGGCCGCTGGCTGCCCGGTGACCGCCGGGCCGCCTACTGGGCCGACGTCGAAGTGCCGTACAAGCCGTTCTACGCCTACGAGGAGGTGCCGGCCACCGTCGCCGACCGGCCGCAGGAGGCGCGCAGCCTGCTCAACGCCTTCGAGCGGCTGGCCGAGTGGATCACCGACGGCCGGGTCCGCTCGCTGCGCCCGCTCAGCTCCGAGGCCCGCCGCCGACTGTACGGCGCCTACCTGCGCTCCGCCCGGGCGGTGCCCCGCCAGGTCTTCGTCAGCTACGCGCCCGAGGACCGGATGTGGGCCGAGTGGGCGGCCGCCACCCTCACCCGCTTCGGCTACCAGACCTCCCTGCACAACGCCGCCGATCCGCACGCCGGCCAGCGCCCGCCCGAGGTCGCCGGGCCGCTCGACGGCCAGGGCCGGCTGCTCGCGCTGCTCTCGCCCGAGTACACCGCGCTGCCCCGCGCCGCCGAGGTCTGGCAGCTCCTCCAGGGGCGCGAACTCCCCTCCGGAGCGTCGGCGTTGGTCGCCCTGCGGCTGCAGGACTCGGACGAGCCGGTGCCCCGCCCGTTCGTCGGCCAGGCGGTGCCCGACCTGATCCGCTCCTCCGCGACCGGCGCCGAGGCCCAGCTGTACGGCGAACTCGGCCCGCCGCCCGGCAGCAACCGCCAGTTCGACTCCGACAGCGGCGAGTTCCTGGCCCCGGCGCGGTTCCCCGGCACCGCCCCGCAGGTCCAGGAGGCGCCCTCGCGCAACGCCGCCTTCATCGGTCGCGGCAAGCTGCTCGAACTGCTCCGCAACCGCTTCACCGGCGGACCCGCCGCCGTCCTCAGCCAGGTCCTCTACGGCTTCGGCGGCGCCGGGAAGTCCCAGATCGCCGCCGAGTACGCGCACCGCTTCAAGTCCGCCTACGACGTCATCTGGTGGGTGCCCGCCGAGGAGCCCGCCAACATCCCGCAGAAGCTCGCCGAACTCGCCCCCCGGCTCGGCGTGCCCACCAGCGACGACGTCGCCCACACCGCCGCCGCCGTCCTCGACGCGCTGCGCCGCGGCCACCCGTACCGCCGCTGGCTGCTGGTCTTCGACAACGCCGGCACCCCCGAGGAGCTCGCCCCCTGGCAGCCCGGCGGCTCCTCCGGCGGGCACGTGCTGATCACCTCGCGCAACCAGGGCTGGGCCCGGCACGCCGGCCTGGTCGAGGTCGACGTCTTCCTTCGCGAGGAGAGCATCCGGCTGCTGCGCCGCTTCAACGGCGGCCTCTCCCCGGAGGACGCCGACCAGGTCGCCCACCGCCTCGGCGACCTCCCGCTCGCCGTCGGCCAGGCCGCCGTCTGGCTGCAGGAGACGTCGATGCCGATCGCCACCTACCTCGAACTGCTCGACGGCGAACTCACCGAGATGCTGGAGCGCACCCGGCTGCGCCCCGCCGAGTACCCCCACTCCGCCGCCGCCACCTGGCGCATCTCGGTCGAGGAACTGCGCCGGATGAACGCCCCCGCCGCCCAGATCCTGGAGATCTGCGCCTTCTTCGGCCCGGACGCCATCCCGATGCGGCTGCTCTACAGCCGGGCCGTCACCCGCGCCCTGCGGCTGCCCCCGCGCGCACCCCGCGACAAGCTCGCCATCGGCGAGTTCCTGCGCGCCATCAACCGGTTCGGGCTCGCCCGCACCGACCAGGGCAGCGAGACCATCACCGTGCACCGGCTGGTCCAGGCGGTGCTCCGGGACCAGGTCGAGGAGGGCCGGCGGGCCGAGCTGAGCGGCGTCGTGCACGCGGCCCTGGCCACCGCCAACCCCGGCGACCCGGACATCCCCGCCAACTGGGCCGAGTACGCCGAACTCCTGCCCCACCTCTGGCCGTCCGGCGCGCTCGACAGCTCGGATGAGGACGTCCGGCAGTGGATCATCGACTCGGTCCGCTACCAGTGGAAGCGCAGCCTCCACGAGTCCGGCCGGGAACTCGCCGAACGGACCCTGGAGCACTGGCGCGAGGACGGCTACGGCGGCCCCGGCTTCGACGCCGACAACGACGCCCAGACGCTGATGCTGCGCACCCAGCTGAGCAACATCCGCCGCTCCCAGGGCGCCCTCCAGGAGGCGTACGAGATGGACCGGGACATCCTGGAGCGGTTCACCGCGACCCTGGGCCCGGAGCACTCGCACACCCTCGCCGTCGCCAACAGCCTCGGCGCCGACCTGCGCTTCCTCGGCCGCTACGACGAGGCCCGGGCGCTCGACCGCAGGACCCTCGACGCGGCCCGGCGCACCCTCGGCCCGGACCACCCGCGCACCCTGATGATCACCAACAACCTCGCCGTCTCCGACTACCTGGCCGGCGACCGCCGCGCCGCCCTGGAGCGGCACCGCAGCAACTACCTCCAGCAGCGCGACGCCCTCGGCGCGCACAGCCTGTACGCGCTGTCCTCCGCCTCCAACTACGCCCGCGACCTGCGCGAGACCGGGCGGCTGCGGGAGGCGCTGGACCTGCTGGAGGAGACCGTGCGGATCTACCAGCAGACCATCGGCGACAACCACACCGACACCCTGCGCGCCCGCAAGAACCTCGCCGTGGCGCTGCGCCGGGCCGGCCGCTACCACGAGGCCCTGGAGATCGACGAGGACATCTACCAGCGCTACCTGGACATCAACGGCCCCGAGCACCCGGACACCCTGGCCGCCGCCACCAACCTGGCCAGCGACCTCAACGCGCTCGGCGACACCGACCGGGCCATCCCGCTGGCCGAACGGGCCCTCGCCCGCTACCGCGACTACCTCGGAGAGGACCACCCGGTCACGCTGGCCGGCGCCAACAACCTCTCGGTCTACCTGCGGCTGGCCGGGCGGCTCGCGGAGGCCCGGGAACTGTCCGGGCGCACGCTCGCGCAGTTCCGGACCGTCCTCGGCGCGCACCACCTCTACATCCCGATCGCGATGATGAACCACGCCAACGACCTGGCGGTGGGCGGCGAGATCCCGGCCGCGCTCGCCCTGGAGACGGAGGCGGCGCCGCTGATGACCGAGGCGCTCGGCCCGGACCACTACGACTCCATCGGCATCAACTCCAACCTGTCGCTGAGCCTGGCGGCGGTCGGCGAGGGCGAGCGGGCCGCCGACCTGCGGGCGGACTGCATCCGGCGGGCCCGGGTGACGCTGGGGGAGGAGCACCCGACCACGGTCGCCGTGAAGGCGGGGACGCGGCTGGACTCGGACGTGGAGCCCCCGCACGTGTGACGGGCGGTCAGCGAACCCGCCGGGCGGTGCTAGGTTCACGCGCATGGTGCCGTTCCGGCAGTTCCTGCTGAAGATCCACAGCCGTTGCAACCTGGCCTGCGACTACTGCTACATGTACGAGGGCGCCGACCAGAGCTGGCGCGACCGGCCCCGGCGGATGGACCGGCCGACCGTGCGGCGCACCGCCCGGCGGATCGCCGAGCACGCGGCCGAGCAGGGGCTGGACGAAGTCTCCGTGGTGCTGCACGGCGGCGAGCCGCTGCTCGTCGGACCGGCCCACCTGGACGCGCTGCTGGCCGAGCTGGCCCGGATCGCCGACGCCGGGCCGCGGGTGCGGTTCAGCCTGCAGACCAACGGGCTGCGGCTGCTGGACCAGCCCGCGCTGCTCGACGTGCTGCACCGCCACCGGGTCGGCGTGGCGGTCTCGCTGGACGGCGCCCGGGCCGACCACGACCGGCACCGGCGGCTGCCCTCCGGCGCGGGCAGCTGGGAGCGGACCGCGGCGGCGGTGCGGCTGCTCGGCTCGGACCGGCACCGGGAGCTGTTCGCCGGCCTGCTGTGCGTCGTCGACCTCGCCGCGGACCCGGTCGCCACCTACGAGGCGCTGCTGGAGTTCGCGCCGCCCCGGCTCGACCTGCTACTGCCGCACGCCACCTGGCAGGAGCCGCCGACGGGCGTCCGGCGGCCCGTACCGTGCGCGGTGCCCTCCGGCGCCGATCCCGCGCCGTACGGGGAGTGGCTGATCGCCGCCTTCGACCGCTGGTACGACGCGCCGTACCGGGAGACCGGGGTGCGGCTGTTCGAGGAGCTGTCGGTCCTGCTGCTCGGCGGGCGGGCGGCCAGCGAGGCGGTGGGGCTGGCACCGGTGGACCTGGTGGTGGTCGAGGCGGACGGCACGATCGAGCAGGCCGACAGCCTCAAGGTGGCGTACGACGGCGCCGCCCGGACGGGCCTGGACGTGTGGCGGCACGGCTTCACGGAGGCGGCCGCGCACCCGGCGTTCCGGGCCCGTCAGCGCGGCCTCGCCGGGCTCGGGCCGGTGTGCGCGGCCTGCCCGCTGGTCCGGGTCTGCGGCGGGGGGCTCTACGCCCACCGCTGGGCGGGGGACGGCTTCGCCCACCCGTCCGTGTACTGCGCGGACATGGACCGGCTGATCCGGCACATCGCGGGCAGGCTGCGGGCCGGGGTGGCGGAGCTGGCCGGGGCCGGGCAGCGGCGGTAGGGCGTGCCTGAGGGGGCCGGCGGGTGCCTCGGGGCCGGGCCCCGCGGGCGGTGCTCACCCGTCCGGGTCATGCGCGGGTCGGGACCGGCTGAGTCGGCGCCGCGCGGGGAGACTGCGGGCGGACCGGACGGCCGGTCCGGCTGTTCGGGGCCCTCAGGGCGATCAGGTCCTCAGGGCGTTCGGCCGCCTTCAGGCGTTCAGGCTTTCGGGAGAGGACGGACCGGTGACGGGTACGGGCGAGGCGGTGGCGGCCGGGGTGCCGGGCGCGCGGGGTAGCGGCGGGGACGGGCTGCCCCGGCACGTCCTGGACCGGGCGACGTTCCGGGCGATCGCGGGCGCGCGCGGCGGACCGGAGGCCGTCCGGCTGCTGCGTGCCGGGCAGTTGAGCAAGCGGGCCCTGCTGCTGGTGGCGATGCGCCGGGTGGCTCCCCGGGACGAGGGCTTCCGGGAGGCGTACGACGAGCTGTGCGCGCTCCAGCGGAGCGACCGGGCGCGCTGGGAAGAGGTGCTGCTGCGACCGGAGTTGGACGCCTGGGCGGCCGACTGCCTGCGGGCGCTGTCGCTCGGCCCGGCGGCACCGCCGGACGGGCCGGACGGGCCGGCCGGGCTGGGCGGGTTCCTGCGGGCGGGCGTGGGGCCGGTGCTCGACCTGGAGTGCGACGGGCTGCGCTGGACGCCGGTGGTCGACCACCTCGGGCCGCGCCGGGTGGACTACGGCCGGCCTCCGGCCGGGCCGCTGTCCACAGCGGAACTTCGCGGCTGGGAGGAGCAGTTGGCGGCCGCCTGGGAGATCCTGGTGCGCCGCCACCGCGGGCACGCGGCGGCGGTGGCGGCCTGCGTCGCCGCCGTGGTGCCGCTGCACCCCGCCCCCGGCGGCGAGGCGGTCAGTTCCGCGGCCCGCCGGGCGTACGGGGCGGTGGCGACCTCGCTGCCGGGCGATCCGGTGCTGCTGGCGCTGGCTCTGGTGCACGAGTTCCTGCACGTCCAACTCGGCGCCCTGCTGGACCTGGTGCCGCTGCACCGGCCGAACGGCCCGGCGGTCCACCACGCCCCGTGGCGGCCCGATCTGCGCCCGGCCGGTGCGCTGCTCCAGGGAACGTACGCACACCTGGGGGTGGCGTCCTTCTGGTGTGCCGAGGCGGCTGCGGGGGTGAGTGAACGGGAGCGCGCGGAAGAGGAGTTCGCCCGCTGGCGGGCGCACACCCTGACGGCGGCCGGGACTTTGCTGGAATGCGGTGAACTCACGGACAACGGAAGGGAGTTCACCGAGGAACTGGCACGTTCTGTCCGTGCGCTGGGTGGCTGAGGCGGCTCGCCCGGCCCTTCGGACATCCGCAGGCCGGGCGTCGGCACGGCGATTTCGGGAGCGGTTTTGCTCCTGTGGCGCGCCCTTCGGGAGAACCGGCCGAGGGGCTCGAACGCCTGCTCCGGCCACCGCGCTTCGGCGTGCGCCATGGCGAAGTGCGCGACCGCTGAACGGGTGAATTCTGGGCCCTTCACGCGCCGTGGTATGGCGTCGGTCGGCTGGGCGGACCAACTTGGGGAGACAAGGTGCCGCGCGGAGTCCCTGCGGGCACTACATTGGTCGCAACCGGGTGGCCTACCCGCACTCGGCAGGTCCTAACCGCGCCTAAGGAAACGAATATGACTCCGGTAACCAGCACCAGGCCGGCCGGCAACCTCACTGACACTCAGGAGACGCCGGAACGCCCCTCCCTCGCCGAGCTCGCCGCCCTGGGTGCGGAGGAACTCGCCTCCCACCTGCAGCGCGCCCTCCCCGGCGCGGAATCCGGCCGTGTTCCGGTAGCGGCCTTCAACTCCTCGATCTGAAACCGGACCGGAACACCGAAACGGACCCAGGCCGAGCTGAACCCGCCACATCCATGATGACGCGAATTCCGGTGCCACTGACGCAATTCGTGGTCAAGATGCACAGCCGGTGCGACCTCGCCTGCGACCACTGCTACGTCTACGAGCACGCGGACAGCAGCTGGCGCTCCCGCCCCAAGGTCATCGGGGACGGGATCCTGGCCAAGGCCGCCGAGCGGATCGGCGAGCACGCGGTCGCCCATCGGCTGTCCACCGTCCGGGTCGTCCTGCACGGGGGAGAACCCCTGCTCGCCGGCCCGGGCCGGTTGCGCCGCGCCGCCGAGGCGCTGCGGTCGGCGCTGCCGCCCGAGTGCGCACTCGACCTGCGCATCCACACCAACGGCGTGCTGCTCAGCCGCGCCTTCTGCGCCCTGTTCGCGGAGCTGGACGTCAAGGTCGGCATCTCGCTGGACGGCGACCGGGCCGCCAACGACCGGCACCGGCGGTTCGCCGACGGGCGGAGCAGCCATCCGCAGGTGCTGCGGGCGGTGGGGCTGCTGAACGAGCCCGAGTACCGGCACCTGTTCGCCGGGTTGCTGTGCACCGTCGACATCGAGAACGACCCGGTGGCCGTGTACCGTGCGCTGGCCGAACTCCGGCCGCCGACAGTGGACCTCCTGCTGCCGCACGCCACCTGGGAGGCTCCGCCGAAGCGGCTCCCGGCGGGCGGGGAGGCGCCGTACGCGGACTGGCTGCTGACCGTCCACGGGCTGTGGGAGGCGGACGGACGGCCGTTCGCCGTGCGGACCTTCGAATCCGTGCACAGGACGCTGCGGGGGCTGTCCAGCCTGACCGAGTCGCTGGGGCTGGAACCCTCGGACCTGGCCGTGCTGGAGACGGACGGGACGTTCGAGCAGGCGGACAGCCTGAAGACCGCCTACGACGGGGCGCCCGTCACCGGGATGAACGTTTTCGCGCACAGCCTCGACGACCTCGCCCGCCACCCCGGGATCGCCGCCCGGCAGTCCGGCCTGGCCGGACTGAGCGCGGCCTGCCGGGCCTGTCCGGTGGTGCGCTCCTGCGGGGGCGGACTGTACGCCCACCGCTACCGGGCGGACACTGGCTTCGACAATCCCTCCGTCTACTGCGGTGACCTCATGACTCTCATCAACGGCATTGCGGGGGCAGGTGGTTCGGCTGCGGCTGCGGCTCCGACCGCTGAGCCGGCCGCTGCTCCGGCTCGGGGCGGGGAAGCGCTGCTGCCGGCGGCGCTCGCTCCGGCCCAACTCGACGAACTGGCCCGGGGGTACGGGAGCGCCGCCACCGTCGCCGCCCTCGGGAACTCCCAACTGGCCCTGACCCGGGCCATGCTGGCCGCCGCCTGGGACGCCTCCGGGCAGGGCCGGGCGGAGGCCTGGGAGCTGCTGTCCGAGCTCGACGGGGCGGCGGCCCCGGCCGTGGACGCGGTGCTGGCGCACCCGTACGCCCGGGCCTGGGCCGCGCGGCGGCTGGCCGGGGACCTGGCGGTCGGACTCGGGCCGCTGGCCGCGCTGGCCGCCGCGGCGGCGGTGCGGGCCGGGCGGGGCGACGCGGTCGCGGTGCCGGTGCGGGGCGGGTGGCTGCACCTGCCGACGCTGGGGCGGGTCGCGGTGCCGGACGGGGAGGCGGTGGTCACCGGGCGGGCGGACGGCTTCGAGGTGCGGGCCGCCGACGGCTCGGTGCGCACGGCGCTGGACCAGCCGCTGCGGCGGGTCCGGCTGGCCGGGGGCTGGACGGTCGCACTGGAGGACCTCGACCCGCTGCGGGACAGCCACGACCACCCGGTGGCCGAGCGGCTGCCGGAGGCCGAACTGCTCAACTGGACGGGCGCGTTGCGGGAGGCCTGGGAGCTGCTCGGGCGCGACCTGCCCGGCTACGCGGAGGGCATCCGGGCCGGGCTCGGGACGGTGACCCCGCTGCGGCCGGGCCCGGCGGGCCGGGACGTCAGCTCGGCGGCACGGCAGGCGTACGGGGCGGTCGGCATCGCCCGGCCCGCGACGGCGCCGACCCTGGCGCTGCTGCTCGCGCACGAGTTCCAGCACGTGAAGCTGGGGGCGGTGCTCGATCTTCACGACCTCTACGACCGGGCCGACGACCGGCTGTACTTCGCCCCCTGGCGGCCCGATCCGCGCCCGCTGGAGGGCCTGTTGCAGGGCACGTACGCGCACCTCGCGGTGACCGAGTACTGGGGCACCCGGACGGTCGCGTACGACGGCCTCGCGGGGGAGGCCGCCGAACGGGCGCGGGCGCAGTTCGGGCTCTGGCGGCGGTACACGGCGGAGGCGGTCGAGCGGCTGGCCGGGTCGGGGGCGCTGACCGGGCTCGGGGCGCGGTTCGCCGAGGGGATGCGGGAGAGCGTCGAGCCGTGGCTCGCGGTGCCGCTGCCGGCGGCGGCGGAGCGGGACGCCGAGCGGGCGCGGCGGGAACGCGACGAGCGCAGCCGCCTGCGGTCGGTCGAGGCCTGATTTCGGGAGGAGTTCCGGTGCTCTCCACTGCTGCGCTCGTCGAAGGGTTCACCCGGCTCGGCGTCCGGCCGGGCATGGTGCTGCACGTCCAGGCTTCGCTGCGGGCGCTCGGGCCGGTCGAGGGCGGGGCGGGGGGCGTGGTCGACGCCCTGTGTGAAGTGCTGGGGCCGGACGGCACGTTGGTGGCGTACACCGCGACGCCCGAGAACTCCGCGACGTCGCGGATCCACCAGGAGGCCGTCGCCGGTCTCTCCCCGGCGGAGGTCGAGGCCCACCGGGCACGGATGCCGCGGTTCGACCCGGCGGCCACCCCGGCCTCCCCGACCATGGGGGCGCTGTCGGAGGCCGTCCGCACCCGGCCCGGCGCCCTGCGCAGCGGCCATCCGCAGACCTCCTGGACGGCCCTCGGCGCCCGGGCGGAGGAGATCACGGCCGGCCACCCGCTCACCTCCCACCTGGGCCCGGAGTCCCCGCTCGGGCGGCTCTACGAACTCGACGCCCGGGTGCTGATGCTCGGCGTCGGAATGGCCCGCTTCACGGCCTTCCACCTCGCCGACCTGCGCCAGCCCGGTGTGCGGCTGCGCGAGTACCGGTGCGTCGGCGCGGACGGCTGGACGGCCTTCCGGGCGCCCGACCTGGACGACCTGCACTTCGCCGAGCTGGGGGACCGGGTGCTCGGTGCGGCGGCCGGGATCTCCGGTGCACGGATCGGTACGGCCGACTGCAGGCTCGTACCGGTCCGGGAGGCGGTCGACCTCGCCGACGGGTTCCTGCGGGCCCTGGCATAGCGTTCATTCTCAATCCATTGCAATGAATGCGCTCGGTGCCGTTGCATTCCCGGCAGGGCTGTTGCAATGAATTTGCGCTACTCACCTGCAATGACGCTGTTTTGATGCCTCCTTGGCGTTGCCTGGATGGCGAACGCAACGTAGCGTTTCCTTCATCAGAAAGCGGCGGGCCGAAGGGGCCGACGCCGTGGAAGAGAAGGAGCGCACGATGCAGAAGTTCGCCACCCCCACCCCGGTCTCGGTCGTCCTGGACATCCCCGCCGGCCGCATCCGGTTCATCGCCGCGGACCGTACCGACACCGTGGTCGAGGTCCGGCCCGCCGACGCCACCAAGAGCCGTGACGTGAAGGCCGCCGAGCGGATCGAGGTCCGGTACGCCGACGGCGTGCTGCGGATCCAGGCTCCGGAGGCGGAGAACCGGCTCCTCGGCAACTCCGGCACCGCCGAGGTGACCGTCCAACTGCCGGTCGGCTCCCGGGTCGAGGCCAAGGCCGCGCTCGGCGAGTTCCGGGGCGTCGGCCGCCTCGGCGACGTCACCCTCCGGGCCGCGCAGGGCACCGTCAAGCTCGACGAGACCGCCGGCGCCCACCTCACCCTCCAGGCCGGGGACATCGCCGTCGGCCGGCTCGGCGGCCCCGCCGAGATCCGCACCCAGAAGGGCGACCTCCAGATCGCCGAAGCCGTCGGCGGCGACGTCACCCTGCGCACCGAGTACGGGCAGATCGCCGTCGGCGCCGCCCGCGGGATCTCCGCCGCCCTCGACGCCGGCACCGGCCACGGGCGGATCCACAACGCCCTGAGGAACGCCGACGGCACCCCCGGGCTGACCATCCACGCCACCACCGGCTACGGCGACATCACCGCCCGCAGCCTCTGAACCGAACCTCCGACGGAAGGAAGAAGGACCGACCATGAGCGAGAACACCACCCAGGACCGCCCCGACCTGCAGAAGGCCGTCCAGGACGTCGTGGACGTCGGCTTCGCCGGGATACAGATGCGGGTGTACGACGAGAGCGGGGAGTGGGCCGGCAGCGCCGGGGTGCACAAGCTGGGTGGGAGCGCGAAGCCCTCCACCGAAGGGCAGTTCTGGATCGGCAGCACCACCAAGACCTTCGTCGCGACGCTGGTGCTGCACCTGGTCGCCGACGGTGCGATCGGGCTGGACTCCCCAGTGGCCGAGCACCTGCCCCGGTTCGGCCTGGACGAGCGGATCACCGTACGGATGCTGCTCCAGCACACCAGCGGCCTCTACAACTGCACCGGTGAGTTGGACGCCGACGGGACGTTCGTGCCCGGGCTGCCGTCGGTCGGCAAGGCGTGGGTGGAGAACCGGTTCCACAACTACCGACCGGACGAGCTGGTGCGGTTCGCGCTGACGAAGCCGGCGCGGTTCGAGCCCGGCACCGACCAGAGCTACTCCAACACCAACTACACGCTGGCCGCGCTGCTGGTCGAGGCGCTCAGCGGCCGCTCGTACGCCGAGGAGATGCAGCGGCGGATCCTGCGGCCGCTCGGACTGCGGGACACCGTGGTGCCGGGCGACTCGCCGGACATCCCCGGCCCGCACGCCCACGGCTACTACCGCTACCAGGACGGCGAGGAGTGGAAGGTCGTGGACGTCTCCCGGCAGAACTCCTCGCTGCTGACCGGCTCCGGGGACATGATCTCCACCACCCGCGACCTGCACGTCTTCTTCGCCGGACTGCTCGGCGGCCGCCTCCTCCCGGCCGCACTGCTGGACGAGATGCGGACACCGCACGGCCCGCTCGGCTACGGACTCGGCCTCTTCGTCCAGGAGTTGGGTCCGGAGAACGGCGACGTCACCATCGTCCACCACAACGGCGGCGCCCCCGGCGGCTACGGCGCACTGATGATCAGCACCCCGGACGGGAGCCGGACCCTCACCGCCGGACTGACCACCGGCGACTCGGACGCGGACCCGGCGAAGGAGTTCCCGAAGGCGCTCAACGGGCTGATCGCGGCGGTGTTCTGCCGCTGACTCCCTCGCCCCGGTCGCTACGGGAAGACGGGGACGCCGTCGGCATCGATCCACGGTTGCCGGCCCGGTTGCCGGCCAACCATCGCCCATACGGCGTGCGCCGCCGCGAACTTCACGTCGCCAGGGCTCGTGTCCACCGGCGAGGTCACGATCTCGACGACGGACACGGACAGCCCGCGGCTCTCCTCGGGAAGCCGTGCCAGCGCGTACCGGACGCCGTCCAGCGCCTCTGCTCGGAACTGCTCGTCACCGACCTGGACGGCACCGACGGTGGGCCCGTAGGACCGAACGCGCCACCCGAACACGTCCGCGCCCACCTGGACAGCGGGCTCGGCCGACGTCTCTCCGCTCACCGTGACCCGGGCGAAACGTGCCCACCGGCTCGTCTGACGGAGCAGCTTGTAGCTTCCTTCCACGCCCGACATCCTTTCCGACGCCCGGACCGCACACGGCTCCCCCCTCGGGACGCTTGCGGGCCGGGCCCCGGCTAGAACGACGCCTTGACCGCTTCGTCCACCCGGCCGACGGCCTCCTGCTGGAACTGCTGGTCGGTGACGGCGGGGCCGCCGTCCGGCCGCTCGGTGCCGAAGAACAGCTCGGTCCGGGTGTACGGATCGTGCGGCGCGGTCGGGGTGCCCGCCGCACCGGCGACGGGGGCGAGAGCCGCACCCGTCATCAGTACGGCGGCGCCGGCGAACAGCCCGGCCCAGGTTCTGGTTTCCATGATGTGGTCAACGGCCGGACCGGCCGGGGGACGCAGTGGTTCAGCCGCCTGGGCGAAGGCTACCGGCGTTGCTGCCACGTGCGCCGGGTGAGCTCGTACTCGACCTCGCCGTGCTCGGACCCGGGGATCGGGTGCGGCCAGTCCCCGGTGAAGTGCCGGAGGAACGAAAGGCCCGACTTCTCCATCACGCGCCGGGAGCGGGTGTTGACGGCCATGGTGTTCGCGGTGACCCGCTCGACCCCCAGATCGGTGAAGCCCTTGTCGATCAGGGCCAGCGAGCCCTCGGTGGCGTAACCCTTGCCCCAGGCCGCCCGGTTCAGCCGGTAGCCGAGCTCGACGACGGCGGGGCTGTGGTCGTCGAGGGGGCGGAACTCGAACCAGCCCAGGAACCGGCCCGTGGCCCTCTCCTCGGCGGCCCAGAAGCCACGGGTGCCGGAGCAGGCGTGGTCGTGGAGGAGACGCGGCAGGATCCGGGTCTCGACGGCCTCCCGGCTGGTCGGCTCACCGCCGTTGATGAAGCGCATGACCTCGGGGTCGTTGTCGAGCGCGTGGAGGTGGTCGGTGTCGCCTGCGGTGAACGGGCGCAGCAGGAGTCGTGCGGTCTGGAGGAAGACGTGCATGGTGGTGATCCTGGCTGCCTCACGAGCGGCGTGCCACCGGATATCCGCGCCCCGGCGACGGGCCGGGGCGCGGGGGAGCGCTCAGGCGACGAAGTGGTCGAACTCGCCGGCCTTGGCGCCGCTGATCCAGGCGTGGAGCTTGGCGCGGGTGGTTGTTCCCGGCGGTTCCGGGAGCGTCACGCCGGGTGACAGGCGTGCGGGCCCCGCTCGCCGGAGCGGGGCCCGCGCCGGGGTGTCGGTCCCCGTTCCTAAGCTCAGCGGCATGCCAGATGCCTACACCGTGTTGTGGACCCAGGACACCTGCCGCGAACTGCGCAAAGAGGGCCGCGTGGGTCAGCGGCCGCCAGTCGCCTTCAGCGGGGCGCACCAGTCGCTGCCCGCCTGGTCGGGTGCCCGAGTCGGGGACGAGGTGTACGCGCTGCACGTCAAGCAGCGCGAGGTGTTCGTGGTGAGCCGGATGCGGATCGTCGACCGCGAACGCGGCGACTGCTGCGGCGCCGAGCCGGAGACCTGGCGGGACCCTGGGTTCCCCGGGCACGCCGACTGGTGGATGCTCGGTGCCGGCGGCTGCGGCGCCGACGCCGTCCACGTGGACGCCACGCCCGTCCGCTTCGACCAGCGAATACCGGGCGACCTCCTGCCGCGCCTGACCTGGCGCAACCGCCGGAACCAGACTCGAGGACTGAAGTACGTGGTGGACGGGCGCCTCGAACGCTTCGTCAGCCTCCAGGGCTTCTACCGGCTGACTCCGGAGTCGGCCGACGAACTGGCGGAGCTCGTCGGGGCCTGAGGGCGTCGGGCCGTCAGGCCGCGCCCAGCGCCTCGGCCACGGCCGCACGCACGGCCGGGCTGGTTGTGCAGGAAGTCGGGCCGGCCGACTTCCTGCGCACCCAGCCCCCTAACCCTTCACGGGCTCCAGGCGGAGGTGCTGGTGGGGCCAGGGTGGGGGCTCCTCGACCGCGCCGAACCAGAGGCGGGCGTCCTCGCCGGTGCGGACGGGGAGTTGGGGGAAGTCGTTCTCGGCGTGTTCGGTGCGGTGGAGGGCGTGCTCGGGGCCGAGGTGGCGGGCGGCCCAGGTGTCGAAGGCGGCCGCATCGGCGGGGTGGCAGACGGTGGCGCGAAGTTCGCGGCCGTCCGTCGGCAGGGCGAAGCCGGGGCCGCGCAGCAGCAGGACGTCGTCGCTGTCGATCATGGTCGCGTTGGCGGCGTCGCGGTGCTCCCGCCAGACCGGGCCGTAGTAGAACGCCTCCAGCGCGCGGCGGCGCTCCGCCATCGACGGGAAGGCGCGCAGCCAGACGAAGCGGTCCGGGTCGTCCAGGTCGCGGAAGCGGCCGCCGACGGTGATGCCGACCGCCTCCTGGCCGGTCACGAACTCCCGCTCGAACAGCTCGATCAGGGTCTCGCGGGCGCCGGGGTGCAGCGTGTACCGGCGCAGTTCGACGACGAGGCTCATGCGTTGCCCAGCCCGTCGAAGGCCGGACCGGTGCGGGTGAAGTCCATGGTCCAGTTGAGTTCCCAGGAGCGGCCGCCGTCGGCGGAGAACTCCTGCTCCCAGCGGGCGCTGTCCGGGCCGAGGCGGTACCAGGTGAAGTGCACGCGGATCGGGCGGCCGCCGAGGGTGTCCTCGCCGTGGAAGTCGCCCCGGTCACCGGTGAAGCCGCCGGTCACCGGGGGGTCCAGCCGGCCGGTCCGGCTGTCGGACCAGTGGATCGCCCACTGCCCGGTCTCCCGGTCGAACAGCCGCAGGGTGACGCCCCGGAGGCCGCGGGTGGGGAAGGTGATCTCGTCGATGTTGCCGGCGCCCCCGAACAGCGGCCGGACCACCGAGTGGCCGGGGAACTCCTCCCAGGCCCCGCCACCGGAGAGCGGTGCGGTGAGACGGCGATTGGCCACGTCCCACGTGCCGTACAGGAAGTCGAAGTCGTTCATGCGGCGCAGGCTAGGGGCACTCCACTGACAACGCCTGTCAGTGGAGTCGGGAAGACTGGGCGGCATGCGCGCGAGTCGGCTCGTCAACCTGCTGCTCCTCCTCCAGAACCGGGGCCGGATGACCGCCCGGCAGCTGGCCGAGGAGCTGGAGGTGTCCGCCCGGACGGTCTACCGGGACGTCGAGGCGCTCGCCGCCGCCGGGATCCCGCTGTACGGCGAGGCCGGGCACGCGGGCGGCTACCGGCTGGTCGACGGATACCGGACCCGCCTCACCGGGCTGACCGCCGACGAGGCGCAGGCCGCCTTCCTGGCCGCGCTCCCCGGCACCGCCGCCGAACTCGGCCTCGGTGAGGCGCTCGCGACCGCCCAGCTCAAGCTGAGGGCGGCTCTCCCGGCCGAGCTGCGCGAGCACGCCGGACGGATCCAGGAGCGCTTCCTGCTGGACGCCCCCGGCTGGTACGGCGACGCGGACGAGACCCCGCACCTGGCGGCCGTCGCCGCCGCGGTCTGGGGCCGCCGGGCGGTGGTGCTGCGGTACCGGCGCTGGCGGGCGCCGGAGGAGATCGAGCGCAGGGTGGAGCCGTACGGGCTGGTGCTCAAGGCGGGCCGCTGGTACCTGGTGGCCGGCGGGCCGTCCGGGACGCGCACCTACCGGGTCGACCAGATCATCGAACTCGGCGAGCAGCGCGAGGAGTTCGCCGTACCGGGCGGCTTCGGGCTGGCTGCCTACTGGCAGGGCTACCTGGCGGACTTCCGTGCCCGGCTGCACACCGGTGAGGCGCTGGTGCGGCTGACCCCGGAGGGCGCCCGCCGCCTCGGGGTGGCGCCGGCGGAGGGCGGCTGGACGCGGGCCCGGGTGCCGATCGAGTCGGTCGACCACGCCCACGGGGAGTTCCTGCGCCTGGGCGCCGAGGTCGAGGTCCTGGAGCCGGCCGAACTCCGGGACCGCATCGCGGGGACGGTCAGGGCGCTCGCCGCCCGCTACGACGGGTGAGCGCTCAGAGCCCCACGAAGTGGTCGAACTCGCCGTCCTTGGCGCCCAGGATCCAGGCGTTGAGCTTGGTACGGGTGGTGGTGACGACCAGCTCGGGGTTGTCGGACTCGCGGATGTAGACGAACTCGCCCTCGGAGGCGATCTCCAGCCAGTTGGCCTGGTCGGTGCTGAAGCTCGACCTCTGCCAGTCGAGCTGCTCCGTGCGCTCCATGCGTACCCCTCCTGATCGTTCACTACGGCCGCAACGAGGGTACTGCTCAACGAAAGAACACAGCGGCATCGTTTCGGTCATGTCAATTCGTGCGAGACGTTGTGCTATTCCATTGGGGTGTCAGTCGTTCCTACACTGAGACCCCGCCGCACGGGGGCTGCGGGAGGCAGGTTGCCGACGGGCCCGGGGGAGGCACGTGTGACTGACCGGGGCTGGGACGAGGACGAGGCCCGGCCGTACTTCTTCCTCTCCTACGCGCACACCCCCAAGTCCGGTGCGCGCGGTGCCGGCGACCCGAACCACTGGGTCCGACAGCTGTACCGGGACCTCTGCGAGGCGGTGCTGCAACTCACCACCGTCCCGGCCGGGGTGCCGGTCGGATTCATGGACGAGTCCATGCACCAGGGCGAGTTGTGGGCCGAGCGGCTGTCCGAGGAGCTGGCGAGCTGCCGGGTGTTCGTGCCGCTGTACTCGCCCCGCTACTTCAACAGCGTCCCGTGCGGTCAGGAGTGGCACGCCTTCACCCGGCGCCCGGTGTACCCGGCGACCATCGACGCCGAGCGCACCAGCGGCATCGTCCCGGTGCTGTGGGCGCCGATGAGCCGCTACCGGCTGCCCAAGGTGGCCAGCGAACTCCAGTTCAACCACGCCGGGTTCGGGCCCGACTACGCCACCGAGGGCCTCTACGCGCTGATGAAGCTCAGCTACTTCCGCGCAGCCTACGAGCTGGCCGTGCACCGGCTGGCCGCGCGGATCGTGCAGGTCGCGGAGGAGACGGTGATCCCGGTCGGGCGCCGGCTGGACTTCAACACACTGCCCAGCGCCTTCAACGTGACCGCCCCGACCAAGCAGCTGCGGATCTCCGTACTCACCTACCACCAGGGCGAGTTGCCGCCCGACCGCAATCCCGACTTCTACGGCGCCCGGCGTACCGACTGGCACCCCTACCGTCCGGCCGGGTCGCCGATAGCCCAGCACGCGGTCCGCCTGGCGCGGCAGTTGGGGTTCCAGCCGACCGTGCACGAGTTCGACGACGAGGTCGAGTCGATCATCGAGGGCAACGCCGAGGCCCCCGGACTGCTGCTGCTGGACCGGTGGGCGCTGCGCGACCCGCACCGGCGCGAGCTGGTCCGCCGCTTCGACCGCTGCGACGCCACCTGGGTGAGCGTGCTGGAGCCGTGGAACAGCGACGACCCCGAGTGCGACGGCGGCGGCCGGGAACTGGTCGAGCTCAGCGACCAGATCCTGCGGATCACCCGGCGGGCCGGCCGCCCGAGCTTCCTCGGGGTGACCGGCCCGACCGGGCTGGACACCCTGGAGGACTTCGACGACGCCCTGCCCCGGGCGGCGATGAAGGCCAAGTACGCCTTCGAGAGCCGCACCAGGGCCGAACCCGAGGAACCGCCGACGCCCCGGCCGAGCCTGCGGGAGGCATTCCGGCGAGAGCCGGGGGCGTACGGGCCGGACGGCTTCGGCGGACACCGGCCCGACCAGTACGGTCCGGACCCCGTCGACCGGGACCACGACCCGGACGACGGGACCGACCACCGCAACGCCCGTACCAACGACCACCGCGACACCCGCGACGACCGTGACGGCGGCGATGACCCCGATGCTGGGATGGCGCCCTTGGGAGGACCGCACCGATGAGTGAGAACACCACCAGGAACTTCCGCGTCGGCGCCGCCGAGCTGGCCGCCGCGCGCGAGGCCGCCAGGCGAGCCGCGGAGCAGGACCGCCAGGGCCGGATCATCACCTTCTACTCCTACAAGGGCGGCACCGGCCGCACCATGGCCCTCGCCAACACCGCCTGGATCCTCGCCGCCAACGGCTTCCGGGTGCTCACCGTGGACTGGGACCTGGAGGCCCCCGGCCTCGCCAAGTTCTTCCACCCCTTCCTCGACCCGGCCTCCCTGGCCGGCACCACCGGGATGATGGACCTCATCGCCGAGTACCGCGAGGAGGCGCTGCGCCCGGTCGAGCACGCCGAGGGATGGCACCTGGACTTCGCCCGGGTGCACCCGCACGCGCTGTCGCTGTCCTGG
Organism: Kitasatospora aureofaciens; assembly: GCF_001188955.3. Taxonomy (GTDB): domain Bacteria; phylum Actinomycetota; class Actinomycetes; order Streptomycetales; family Streptomycetaceae; genus Kitasatospora; species Kitasatospora aureofaciens. The sequence continues at coordinate 42,827 of NZ_JPRF03000020.1, forward strand.
CCGCACTTCCCGGCCGGCGGCAGCCTGGACTTCCTCTCCGCGGGCCAGTTCAACCGCGACTACTCCGAGGCCGTCACCCACCTCGACTGGGACATCTTCTACGACCGCTTCGACGGCGGGCAGTTCTTCGACGCGCTCAAGGCCGACATGTCCAAGCGCTACGACTACGTGCTGATCGACTCCCGCACCGGCCTGTCCGACATCGCCGAGATCTGCACCGTCCAGATGCCCGACGACCTGGTGGTCTGCTTCACCCTCAGCGACCAGTCCATCGACGGCGCCTCCCGGATCGCCCAGCACATCCACGACCGCTACCGCGACCGCGGCATCCGCATCCTGCCCGTCCCGATGCGCATCGACGAGGGCGAGAAGGAGAAGGCGGACGCCGGCCGCGCCCTCGCCCGGGTGCGCTTCGACGGCCTGCCCGCGGGCCTGAGCGGCGAGGAGCTCGCCGGCTACTGGGGCTCGGTGGAGATCCCGTACCGGCCGTTCTACGCCTACGAGGAGATCCTCGCCACCTTCGGCGACCAGACCGGCACCCCCACCTCGATGCTGGCCGCCTGCGAGCGGCTCACCTCGATGATCACCGAGGGGCGGGTCACCGGCCTGCCGCCGGTCGACGAGGAGGTGCGGCTGCGCTACGTCGACGCCTTCACCCGCCGCCGCCCGTCCGTCCCCGCCGACCTCTACCTCTCCTACGTGCCCGAGGACCGGATGTGGGCGGACTGGATCGAGTCGGTGCTGACCCGGGCGGGCTTCCGGGTGCTGCCGCGCGATCTCAGCGCCGGCACCGACCCGCGCGAGGAGACGGAGCGCGGTATCGACTCCGCCTACCGCACCGTCGCCGTGCTCTCGCCCGCCTACCAGCGCTCCCCGCAGGCCCGGGCGCTGTGGGAGTCGGTGGTCAACTCCGACCCCTCCGGCACCCGGCGCCAGCTGCTGCCGGTGCGCGTCGGCGACGTCCGGCTCACCGCGCCGTTCAGCAACCGCAACCCGGTCGACCTGGTCGGCCGCGACGAGGCCCAGTCCGTCCAGAGCCTGCTGCGGGCGCTGGGCCGCGGCGAAGCCCCGCTCGGCGACGCCCCCAGCGGCGGCCCGCGCTTCCCCGGCAGCAAGCCCTCGGTGTGGGACGTGCCGCCGCGCAACCCCTCCTTCACCGGCCGCGCCGCCGTGCTGGAGCAGCTCCGCAACCAGCTGCGCGGCGGCATGGCGGCCGTCCTGCCCACCCCGCAGACCCTGTACGGGCTCGGCGGCGTCGGCAAGACCCAGGTCGCGCTGGAGTACGCCCACCGCTTCATGTCCGACTACGACCTGGTCTGGTGGATCGACGCCGAGCAGACCGAGCTGGTCGCCCCCGCGCTCGCCGAACTCGCCCGCCGCCTGGGCCTGCGCGTCGGCGACTCCGTCACCGAGGCCGCCGAGGCCGCCCGGGAGGCACTGCGCCGCGGCGTGCCCACCTCCCGCTGGCTGCTGATCTTCGACAACGCCGACGAACCCAGCGAGATCCGCCGCTTCTTCCCCGGCGGCTCCGGCCACATCCTGGTCACCTCCCGCAACCAGGCCTGGACCGGGCACGCCGAGGCGCTGGAGGTCGACGTCTTCACCCGCGGCGAGAGCGTCGAGCACCTGTGCCGGCGCGCCCGCAGCCTCTCCCGGGCGGACGCCGACCGGGTCGCCGAGGCCGTCGGCGACCTGCCGCTGGCCGTCGAGGTGGCCGCCGCCTGGCTGGACACCACCGGCACCCCGGTGGACACCTACGTCAGCCAGCTGCACGCCGAGGCCGCCCGCGCGCTCGCCGTCGACCACCCCACCGACTACCCCACCCCGGTCGCCGCGACCTGGAACGTCTCGATCGGACGGCTGCGCCAGCAGTCCCCGGCCGCCGTGCGGCTGCTCCAGCTGTGCGCCTTCTTCGCGCCCGAGCCGATCTCCATGAACCTCTTCTACAGCGACCAGATGATCCGGGCGCTGGTGAAGTACGACGCCGACCTCAGCGACAAGTTCATGCTCGGCAAGGTCATCCAGGCGATCGGCCGGTACGCCCTGGCCAAGGTCGACGCCGGCAGCAACAGCTTCCAGGTGCACCGGCTCGTCCAGGCGGTGATCCGGGCCGGGATGAGCGACGACGAGCAGGAGATCGCCGTCCACGAGGTGCACCGCATCCTCACCGGCGCCCGGCCCGTCCTCGGCGACACCGACGACCCGGCCAACTGGCCCGCCTTCGACGAGATCTGGCCCCACCTGTCGCCCTCCAAGGCCCACAACTGCGACGAGGCCGACACCCGCCAGCTGCTCATCGACCGCGTCCGCTACCTGTGGAAGCGCGGCGAACTCGACCGCGCCCGCGACCTCGGCCACGCCCTGGACGCCGAGTGGACCAGCAAGCTCGGCGAGGACGACCGGCAGACCCTGCTGCTGCGCTTCCAACTCGCCAACGTGCTGCGCTCCCAGGGAAGTTACGCCGAGGCGCTGGCGTTGGACGAAGCCACCCTGGAGCGCCAGCGGGCGCTGCTCGGCGAGCACCACCCGTACACCCTGATGACGGCCGGCTCACTCGGCGCCGACCGCCGGGCGCTCGGCCGCTTCCAGGCCGCGCTCGACCTCGACCGGGAGATCCTCGACCAGTTCCGCGAGCTGTTCGGGGACGACAACCCGCGCACGCTCTCCATGGCGAACAACCTGGCGATCGACTACCGCCTCGTCGGCGAGAGCGAGGCCGCCCGCGAACTCGACCAGGAGACCCTGGACCGGCGCACCGCCGTGCTCGGGCCCAAGCACCCGTACACCCTCATCACCAAGTCCGCCCTCGCCCGGGACCTGCGCGAACTCGGCGACTACCGCGGCTCGGTCGACCTGCTCCAGGAGGTCACCGCGGACTTCGGCGACGGCCTGGACCCGGGCCTGCCCGAGAGCCTGCGCAACGCCAAGTCCCTGGCCGTCTCACTGCGTCGGATGGGCCAGCTCGCCGAGGCCCGCCGGATCACCAAGGAGACCTACGAGCGCTACCTGGAGCGCTACGGCGCCGACGCCCCCGACGCGCTGGCCTGCGCGCTCAACCTGGCCGCCGACCACAGCGCCTTCGGCGACAAGGAGGCCGCCCGCGACCTGTGCGCCACCGTCTACGACGGCCACCGGCGGCTGTTCGGCGACGACCACCCCTTCACCCTGGCCTGTGCCAACAACCTCGGCATCTACCTGCGCGGCAGCGGCGACGTCCGGGGCGCCATCGAGACCGGCCGGGCCACCGTCGAGGGTCTGACCCGATCGGCCGGGCCGGACCATCCGTACACCCTCAACGCGATGATCAACCTGGCCAACGCCTACGGCGACGCCGGGCAGACCGAACTCGCCGAGGAACTCGGCCGGGCCGCGTACGCGGGACTGTGCGCGCGCTACTCCCCGCAGCACCCGGACGCGGTGGCCTGCGAGGCCAACCTGGCGATCACCCTGAGGGCGGCCGGCCGGCACACCCAGGCCGCCGAACTGCGCGCCCGGGCGATCTCCGAGCTGATCCGGCAGTTCGGCGAGGAGCACCCCAACACGGTGTCCGCGCGGGGCTGGAAGCGGATCAACCGCGACCTGGAGCCGCAGCCGGTGTGACCGGGGGAGGGGCGGGGTACCCTGCCGGACCATGGATACTCCGCCCCCGGTCCTGGTCACCCGGCGCCCCGCGCCCGGCGTCCTCGAACGGCTCACCGCCCGGTACGCCGCCACCTGCCGCGAGAGCGACCGGGAGCTGGAGCGGGCCGAACTGCTCGACGCCGTCCGCGGCCGCCGGGCCGTGCTGACCACCCTCAACACCCGGGTGGACGCCGAGTTCCTGGACGCGGCCGGCCCGCAGCTGGAGATCGTCGCCAACCACGCGGTCGGCTACCACAACATCGACCTCGCGGCCTGCGCCGAACGCGGCGTGGTGGTCACCAACACCCCCGGCGTGCTCACCAACGCCACCGCCGAGACCGCCTGGGCGCTGCTGCTGGCCGCCACCCGCCGGCTCGGCGAGGGCGAACGGCTGCTGCGCTCCGGAACGCCCTGGACCTGGGGCCCGAACTTCCTGCTCGGCCTGGAACTGGCCGGCACCCCGCTCGGCGTGCTCGGCATGGGCCGGATCGGGCAGTCGGTGGCCCGCCGGGCCCGCGCCTTCGACATGCCGGTCAGCTACCACAACCGCCGCGAACTGCCCGCCGAGCAGGCCGACGGCGCAGAGTGGAAGCCGCTGGAGGAACTGCTCGCCACCTCGACCGTGCTGGTCGTCACCTGCCCGTGCACCGAGGAGACCCGGCACCTGCTGGACGCCCGCCGGCTGGCCATGCTGCCGCCCGGCGCGGTGGTGGTCAGCATGACCGCCGGCGTGGTGGACGAGGAGGCGCTGGCCGCCGCACTGGAGTCCGGGGCGCTGTTCGCCGCCGCCGTGGACAACTTCGAGCACGAGCCGGACGTCCCGTCCGCGCTGCTCGCCCAGGAACGCGCGGTGCTGGTCCCGCACCTGGGCAGTGCCACCGTCCGCACCCGGCAGGCGATGGGCGGCCTGGCGGTGGACAACATCGTGGCCGTACTCGACGGCTCCGAGCCGCTGACGCCGGTGAAGCCGTAGCCGCTAGCCGGCCGCCCAGGCCAGGGCCGTGGTCATCACCCGGAACGCCCCGAAGTGCGCGGCGCCGGGCTCCAGGAAGAGCTCGGCGCCGGGGATGTGGTCGGCCAGCCAACGGGAGTGGTCGACCGGCGAGAACTGGTCGTCGGCGCCGTGCCACAGCCAGGTCGGCACCCCGACCGACCCGACGTCGAAGCCCCAGTCGGCGGTGAAGGCCAGCACGTCGTCGATCCAGCCGTCCGCGCCGTGCCGGAACGCCTCCCGGTAGTTGCTCTGCAGCATCCTCCGCAGCCCGCTGTCCGCCACCACCTCCCGGTCGGTACCGGTGAGTTCGGTGCGCAGCCCGTTCAGCAGCCGGACCGGGTCGTCCTTGATCTGCCGGGAGCGGAACTCCATCGCGTCGGCGATCCGGCCGTGCCCGCGCTCCGCCTCCCGGTAGGCGCGGACGTTGGACGGGGTCATCCCCGCGTACCAGTCCAGGCCGGTCGCGTTGCGCGGCGCCAGCCCCACCAGCACCGCGACCCGGCTGACCCGCTCCGGCAGCATCGCCGCGCAGGCCAGCGCGTGCGGGCCGCCGCCGGACCGGCCCAGCACCGCGAAGCCGTCCAGCCCCAACTCGTCCGCGATGGTGCGCACATCGGCCGCCGCGTGCGACACCCGGCGGCCGAACAGCCGGGTGGAGTCCCCGTAGCCGGGCCGGTCGTAGGAGATCAGCCGCACCCCCAGCCGGTACAGCACGGTGCTGCGCGGGTGCGGGCCGACCCGGCTGCCGGGCATGCCGTGCAGCAGGAACACCGGACGGCCGCGCGGGTCGCCGAGGGACTCGACGGCCAGGGCCCGGCCGTCCGACGTCTTGACCATCCGTAACGCCACGCGTTCCTCCTCAGTGCTCCCGGTCGGTGGTGGTGCGCACCTCCCGGCGGGCCTGCCAGGTGGTGTGCTCGCGGGACACCGCGTCCTCGGCGTCCCGGGCCAGCCGGGCCCAGATCTCCTCGGCGTCCGGCGACTCCAGGTCCAGCCGGGCGAGTTGGAGGCGGATCAGCTCCAGCTCCTCGGCGGCCAGGCCGTACGCGGCGGCCAGCGGGCGGTACTGGCGCAGCTGCGCCCAGGCCGTCACCGAGGCGGCCACCGCCGAGACCGTGCCCAGCGCGTCGTAGGTGAACGCGCCGAGCGCCCGCAGCACCGCCAGCGCCAGGCCCAGCGCCGGCAGCAGTACGCCCAGCACGCCGGTCCAGTACCCGGCGCGGGCGCAGTAGCGGGCCTTGCTGCGGTACCAGTCGTGCTGCACCCGGATCCGCTCGTTCAGGTACACCTCGCGGCGCACCGCCAGCGGCTGCCCGCGCAGGTCGCGCATGGCCTCGGTGATCTCGATCCCGTTCGCCGGCACCGCCACCGGACCGTCCCGGAAGGCGCCCAGCACCCGCGTGAGCTGAAAGCGGTACAGCCCCTCGGCGTCCGGCAGGCTGCGCGGCGGCGGCTGGTAGGCGTCCGCCCGTACGGCGAACTTCCAGGCCAGCGTCTTCACCGACTCGGCGGCCGCCCGGCCCTCGTACCACAGGCCCTGCGGGTTCTGCCGGCTGATCACCACCGCCAGCGCCATCGCGCCCAGGTACCCTGCGGCGGCCGGCCAGGCCCACGGCTCGCCGTCGGCCGAGCCGGTCGCGGCGGCGACCAGCAGCAGCGCCAGCTCCCAGGCGGAGAGCAGCACCGCGCGGCGCTGGCCGCGCAGCGAGGCCGCGTCGGCGGCCCAGAAGAACTCGGGCAGCAGCTCCCGCTCGCGCACCCACCCGGTCCGTCCCGCCCCAGACGCCATGCTCGGCCCCCACCCGTCGCTCCGGTCCCTCCGCTCTCCTGCCCCGGGCGGCTTCCCGGTACGCCTGGCCCGGGCCGGGGCGGTCGGCAATGGCCGGGAAGCCCCGGTGAATTGTCCGGTACGGTCCGTAGTCGCACCAGCACCCGAAGTCATGGGTGGTGCCGGTGGCCGTACCGGTGCCGGCGGGGGTACGGGGCTCAGTAGGTGTAGAAGATGCGCTCGGCGTTGTCGGCCATCTGCTTCGCGTTCCACTCGGTGCCCCCCGGGACGTTGCCGGAGCGGAACAGCGGCGGTGCGGGAGCCTCCCCGGCGGCCGCCCGGTCCGCCAGCCGGCCGACCGCCGAGGCGACCACGGCCTGCATCAGCGCGCTGGTGACGAGGGTGGAGACCGGGCCGAAGGAGGTCTCGGCGCCCGGGTGGGACAGTTCGCCGTCGCCGACCGCGATCTTGTTGTCCAGCACCACGTCGCAGTGGTCCTTCAGGTAGGCGCCGGAGGGGTGCGCCGAGGGCACCTCGCCCGGGTAGGCCAGCGAGGTCACGCCGATCACCTTCAGCCCGCGGTCCCGGGCGTACCGGGCCAGCTCGACCGGCATCACCTGGCGGCCGGACAACGAGATCAGGAACAGCAGGTCCCCGCTGGTCGCCGGGGTCAGGTCCAGGGCCGAGGTGGCGAGCCCGGAGACCCGCTCCAGCGCGCTGGACAGCGGCGCGGGCATCATCGTCACCCCGGCCATCCCCGGGACGTTCAGCAGGTTCACCGGGACCAGTCCGCCGGCCCGGTAGACCACGTCCTGGGCCGGCAGCGAGGAGTGCCCGGCGCCGAAGGTGAAGACCCGGCGGCCCTCGGTGATCGCCTCGGCCAGCAGGGCGGCCGCCGCCTCGATGGTGTCGGCCTCCTCCTCGCGGACCCGGTTCAGGTGGGCGATCGCGGCGTCGAAGTAGCTGCCGACCAGGTCGTTCATCGGTTGCCTTCGCTCTCTGCCGGTGAGGGGGCCGGCCGGGTGGGGCGGCCGGGGGTGGTCCAGACCGCCAGTGGAGAAAGCTACGGCGAGCACGGTCGCGCCCCGGCGGCACCGCTGTCAACAGGAACGAAAACGGGTGGCGGAAGCCCCCGGGCGGGTCCGGTTGTCGGTGCGGTACGTCAGAATTGGCGGTGAGGACACCGAAGAACGGAGCCAGCGGCGATGTCTGGGCTGATCGACACCACTGAGATGTACCTTCGCACCATCCTGGAGCTGGAGGAAGAGGGCATCGTCCCGATGCGTGCCCGGATCGCGGAGCGCCTGGAACAGAGCGGCCCCACGGTCAGCCAGACGGTCGGCCGGATGGAGCGCGACGGGCTGCTCCAGGTCGCCGGGGACCGCCACCTCGAACTCACCGAGGAGGGCCGCCGGCTCGCCGTGCGCGTCATGCGCAAGCACCGCATCGCCGAGTGCCTGCTCGTCGACGTGATCGGCCTGGAGTGGGAGCAGGTGCACGAGGAGGCCTGCCGCTGGGAGCACGTGATGAGCGAGACGGTCGAGCGCAAGGTGCTCGCCATGCTCGGCCACCCGACCCAGTCCCCGTACGGCAACCCGATCCCGGGCCTGGACGAGCTGGGCGACACCAAGGCCGAGGGCGAGGGCTTCGACGCCGCGCTCGTCCCGCTGGACTCCGTCAAGCCCGGTGAGACCGGGGCGGACGTGGTGGTCCGCCGGATCGGCGAGCCGATCCAGACCGACAGCGCGCTGATGAGCACCCTGCGCCGGGCCGGCATCCGGCCGGGCTCGACGGTCAAGGTGACCACCGGGGTCGGCGGTGTGCTGGTCGGCAGCGGCGAGAACGCGGCGGAACTGGGCAAGGACATCGCCCAGCACGTGTTCGTCGCCCAGGGCTGAGGGCTCCGGCCTGCCGCTTCCTCCGCGACTCCCGCTGCGACAGCGCCGGGCCGGTACTGACGATCGGGGCCCGCTGCTCCCCGTGCAGCGGGCCCTTCCCGTCCTCCCCGTTCCCCTCCGCCCCTCCTGGTCCCCTCCACCGCCTCGCCCGGCTTCCCCGTCCGAGCGACCCTTCCGGCGTCCCCTCGCACCGGAATTCCTCCCCTCGGCCGATCATGGCAATCCTTGAGCGCTGTCACTCGTACGAGGGGCTTTTCCGGTTGACCAGCGGGTAGACCGAAGCCTTATCCGCAAATGCGTATGACGGGCCCCGTCTCCGGTGGGAGACAAGGCCCGTCACTCGCGCGCGTTGTGTCGCGCAGTGCTCGCCCTCACCCGATCGGCTCAGGGCGGCAGGATCCGGGGGCCGCTGCCCGGGGTCAGACCCCGGCTGGCTGGGCGGCCTGGAGCTGCTGGGCGGGCGCCTCGCGGCCGCAGGCGTACGCCAGCGGGCTGATCAGCTCGGCGGCGTCCGGCAGCCAGCGGTTGGACTCGGAGGGGGAGCGGGCCCACTGGGCGTAGCCGGTGGAGCCGACCCGGGACGGCGGGGCGACCGTCCAGTCCCCCTCGCCGCGGGCGACCAGGTCCAGCCGCCCGGGCGGCCAGCCCAGCTTGCGGAGCATCTCCGGCAGCTTGGCCGCGACCCCGGGCAGCACCAGGAAGTGCAGCCGCCGCCCGAGCCGCCCGGGCGAGGACGGCAGCACCGCGACCGGGCCGAGCTGGAGGTCCATCCGCTCCATCCGGGCCAGCGCCAGGCACCCGGCCGTCTCCGGCACGTCCAGGACGTCGAAGGACCGGCCGGTGGGCAGCAGGATCGACGCCCGGGGCCGTTCGGTCCACCAGCGCCGCACCGCGCCCGGCCCGGCGCTCGCCCGGCGGGCCCAGTCCGCGTCCATCGGGTGGGCTCCCGGCAGCGCGCAGCGCGGGTCGCCGCAGGAGCAGCGGGCGGGCCCGTCGCCGTCGATCAGCCAGGCGCCCGGGGCCACCTCCCAGTGGCGGTTCTCGGCGTAGCCGACGGCTTCGATCAGCAGCGGGGGCGGGCCGGCGGTCTCGTCCTGGCCGGGGGCGTCGGGGATCTCTTCCACGGGCTGCTCAACTACCGTGTGTGAGGCTGGTTACGGGCCGGGGGCCCCCGGTCGGCCGCATCCCGGCAATGTCACCCGAACCGGTGACTCACGCGAGTTGGTGCGGGCGGCGGCGGGCGCAGCGGGGGCGCACGGAAGCATTTCCCAGGGCGCGCGGGGGGTGCGGTTCGTCACCGTGGGTATCCCGCTGACGTTGCTGATCGCTAACCTGGTGTCAGATTCCTTGGACGGTCGGACAGTCGGCAACAGATCAGCACATCGTCGCCCGCCGGCCGGGACCGGAGGGTGTGGGGAGGCGAAGCCCAATGGCCGCGAGACCACTCGTCGCACGACAGCCCAACGAGCGCCTGCAGCAGCTGATCCAGGAGGCCAGCTGCTCCAACGCCGGCCTGGCCCGCAGGGTCAACCTGTGCGGCGCGGAGCACGGACTGGACCTGCGCTACGACAAGACCTCCGTCGCCCGCTGGCTGCGCGGCCAGCAGCCGCGCGGGCAGGCGCCGGCCGTGATCGCCGAGGCCCTCGGGCGCAAGCTCGGCCGCAGCGTGTCGGTCGAGGAGATCGGCATGGCCGACGGCAAGAACCTCAGCTCCGGCATCGGGCTGCAGTTCGCGCCGACCCTCGGCGCCGCGCTGGAGCAGGTGTGCGAGCTGTGGCGCAGCGACGTCGGCCGGCGGGACTTCCTGACCGGGGCGACGGTCGCCGCCTCCGCGCTGGTCGAGCCCAGCCGGGACTGGCTGATCACCCCGCCCGACCCGGTGGTGGCCCGCGGCGGCGGCCCCCGGGTCGGCCCGACGGACGTGGCCGCGATCAGGGCGACCACCACGATGCTGGTCGACCTGGACCACCGCTTCGGCAGCGGGCACGTGCGCCCGGTCGTCGTGCACTACCTCAACTCGGTGGTCTCCGGTCTGCTCGGCGGCGCCTACCGGGAGGAGACGGGACGCCAACTCTTCGCCGCGGTGGCCCGTTTGACCGAACTCGCCGGCTACATGGCGGTGGACACCGGGCAGCCCGGGCTGGCCCAGCGCTACTACATCCAGGCCCTGCGGCTCGCCCAGGCCGCCGACGACCGCGGCTACGGCGGCTACGTCCTCGCCGCCTCGATGAGCCACCTGGCGGCCACCCTCGGCAACCCGCGCGAGATCGCCCAGCTCGCCCGCGCCGCCCAGGAGGGCGCCCGGTCGGTCGCCACCCCGACGGCGATGGCGATGTTCTACGCCGCCGAGGCCCGCGGCCACGCCCTGCTCGGCGACGCCCGCTCCTGCGAGGCGGTGTCGGCCAAGGCGCTGGAGATGATGGAGAAGCGCCGCCCGGAGGACGACCCGGACTGGATCGCCCACTTCGACGACGCCTACCTCGCCGACGAACTGGCCCACTGTCACCGGGACCTCGAACAGGCCGGCCCGGCCGAGCACTACGCCCGGCGGGCGCTCGACCTGCACCCGCCGACCCGAGTGCGCCGGCGAGCGGTGGACCTCGTGCTGCTCGCCACCGCCCAGCTCCAGCAGCGCGACCTGGAACGCGCCTGCGAGACGGGCACCCAGGCGGTGCGGCTGCTGAGCGGGCTGCGCTCCAACCGGGGCGTGGAGTACCTGGACGAGTTCCGGCGCAGGCTGGAGCCCTACCGGGAGCAGCGGGTGGTGCGCGAGTTCCACGCCAGGGCGGACGCGGAGGCGGCCTGAGGACGGTCCGCGCTGGGAGCGGTGGGATTGTCCCGCCCACGTGGTCACCCGGTGAGGCGAACCGGTAGCGTGGGCGCGACGTCCAAGGAACTGTGATGCTCCCAAGAACCGACGAGATGTGGTCCGCCGACCGTGCGCGGTCCTGCACAGGTGAGGAATCGCGTTGAGTCAGCGCCGCTCGTACCCCAACTCCGGTGACTTCAACCTGGACGACCTGTTCCGCCCCGAGCCCGGCCAGCCCCAGGGCCAGCCGGGCCAGCCGCAGGGCCCCACGGCCGTGCCGCCGGTGGGCCAGCCGTCCGGTCAGCCGGAGTACCTGGGCGACGGCGCGCACACCCAGCAGCAGTGGGGTGCGGCGCCGCAGCCCGGTTACGGCGTCCCGCCGCAGGCCGACCCGGCGCCGGCCACCCAGCACCTGCCGCCGTACCCGGCCGGTGACCCCCAGAGCGGCGGCTACCCCGCGCCGCAGCCCGGTTACGGCGTACCGCAGCAGGCCGCGCCCGGCTACCAGGGGTACCCGCCGGCCGCGCAGCCGCAGACGCAGCAGCAGTCCGGCCACCCCGGGCAGGGCTACGGCCAGGGCGGCTACGCACAGGGCGCCCACGGCACCGACGGCTACGGGCAGGGCGGCTACGCGCAGGGCGCCCACGGCACCGACGGCTACGGGCAGGGCGGCTACGGCCAGGCCGACCCGAACGCGACCCAGGGGGGCCGCCCGGGCCGCGGCGGCCGCTCCTCCAACAAGCTGATCATCGGCGGCGTGGTGGCGGGCTGCGCGGCGGCCGGCATCCTGGTCGCCGTTCTGATGAACGGCGGCGAGAACACCGACAAGTCCGGCCACAAGACCGCTCCGGTCGCCGCCACCGGCAGCACCGCCCCCGGCACGGCGAGCGCGAGCGGTTCCGGCGCCCCCGTCGACCCGGAGGTCAAGGCACAGGCGCAGCCGCTGTCCGACCTGCTGGGCACCGCGAGCGACAGCCGCAGCTCGGTGGTCTCCGCGGTTGCCTCGGTGCAGAAGTGCGACAAGCTCCCGGACTCGCAGCAGGCCCTGACCGCCGCGGCCGGCAAGCGGCGGGAGCTGCAGACCAAGCTCGGCCAGCTGAAGACCGACAAGCTGCCCGGCGGCCAGCAGCTGATCGAGCAGCTCAACGCCGCCTGGACGGCCTCGGCCCAGGCGGACGACGAGTACGCGGCCTGGGCGACCGACGCCCAGTCCTCCTGCGACCCGAAGAAGCCGGACACCGGCAACCAGCACTACAAGAACGCCGTGCAGGCCAGCGGCACGGCGACCACCGCGAAGAAGCAGGCCTCGTCCCTGTGGAACACGATCGCCACCCAGACCGGCCTGCCCAGCCGCAGCGACGGTGACCTGTAACGCTGTCAAGGGCCGGCCCGGGCCGGCCCTTGACACAGGGCTCCGGCTCAGGCGGGCGGTCGGCCGCCGGTGAGCACCCAGCGGACGTCCACGAAGCCCGGCTGCTGCGGCGTCATCCGCCCGTTCCTGACCACCTGGTAGGTGATCCAGGTGTTGACCAGCCGCGGCGACTCGGTGCTGGGCAGCATGTTGGTGGTGCCCCAGTTCAGCGGCGGGGTGAGGCCGACGTCGATGCCCTCGCCGCTGTCCAGCAGGGCGGTGACGGTCTTCGAGCTGACCGGCTTGCCGGCCGCGGCCAGCTTCTCGGACACCACCCGGAACACCTCGTAGGCGACCCAGGTGGTCTGCACGCCCGGGTCGGAGACGTCGATGCTGTTGGCGCCGGTGGTGTCGGAGCGCACCACCGAGCGCAGCCCGTCCCAGATCCTGGCCGACTCCGGCGGGTACCAGCTGGTGACGAACGCCCCGGCCAGCGGGCCGGAGTCGCCGCCGGTGGAGTCGACCACCGACTGCTGGACGCTGCCGATCACCGAGGCGATCCGGGTGTTCTTCGGGGTGAGCCGCCGGTAGGCGTCCAGCAGGTTGCCGGTCGGCTCGGCGGCCATCGCGCTGGTGACGCAGTTGCCCGGCTCGTCCCTGCCGATCGCCTTGCGGGCCACCGCCGTGTAGTCGGAGGACTGCTCGGGCGCCTTGACGTCCAGCAGCTTCATCCCGGCGGGCTTGAGCGCGTTGCCCAGGTAGCCGAGCAGGCTGTCGCCGGCCGGGGTGTCCGGACGGATCAGCGCGACGGACCTGCAGCCGGCCTCGACCAACTGGCGGCCGCTGCCCGCGATCAGCGCGGGCATCCCACCGTCCACCGGGTAGGACAGCGGGCTGGAGAACTCGGGCTGGGAGAGGCCGTACCCGCCGATCAGCGGGATGCCGGCGCGCTCCAGCACCGGCATGAAGGCGTCGCCCCACTGGCTGTAGGAGCCGATCACGGCGGCCGCCCCGGCGTCCACCGCCTGCTGGGCGCAGGCCTTGGCGCCGTCGGCGGTGTTGTGCTCGTTGCAGGTGATCACGTGCAGCTTGTGGCCGTTCAACCCGCCCTTGAGGTTGACGTCCCGGCCGATCGAGTCGGCCAGCGCGGTCATGCCGGGGCGGTCGGCGGACCCGGTGCCGGACGGGGCCCAGGTCATCACCGTCAGGTCGTCGGCGTTGGTGGAGGCATCGGCCGGTCCGCCGCACGCGGAGGCCGAGAAGAGGGTGGGGAGCAGCGCCGCGGCGGTCACCGCGGCGGCGATCGGACGCCGGCGACGGCGGGCGATCGTGGGACGGGCCCGGAACGAGTCCCTTCGGCTGGTCATCGGTCTTCCCTCTCTGGGCGCCATCCGGCGCACCGGAAACAGCCAAGACCCGGTGCCGCAAGGCGAGAGGGCGGAAATGCGAACGCTCGGCAAACGGCGGCCGAAATCCGAAGGGGTACGCGTGTAGATCGCGAGTGGAGCACGAACAGACGGGGAACGTACGATCGTTCACCATGTCCGTCAGCACAGATTCTTCGCACCGGTCCGCCCGAAACACTTCTCGTCCGGGCCACCGCTCCAGCACGATGGGCGGCATGCCGCTCAACGACCTGCCCTGGTGGCGCTGGCGAGCCCGACTGCGCTCGGCGCTGCACATGCTGTCCGACCCCGGTTTCCAGCAGGAGGCCTGGCTGGCCGGACGGGAGGGCTACGGGGACGTGACCGACGCCGTCTACCGGCTGGTCGAGGACACCTGGCTGGACCGCTGGTCCGCCGAGAAGTACGTGGGCACGATCTTCCGGGACTCCGCCGAGGCCGCCCTGGTCGACGTCGCGGTGCTGCGCGCCGTGCAGATGCTGCACGAGGTCGGCGCGGACGCCCCCGCCTCCGCCTACCTCGGCCACCCCGGCTGGCCGGAGACCGTCCGGGCCGCCCGCGAGGCCCACGTCGCCCTGGCCGTCGGCGACGGGGAGGACCCGGACGCGGCACCCAGGTCGCTGGACGTGCTGCGGATCCTGACCCAGGTCTGAGGCCGCCCGTCCGCCGGGCGGTGCCGTCCCGCAGTGCGGGCAGCGGGGCGGCCACTGTCCAGGATGTGACACGCTGGACCATTCACGAACTCGCACGACCTCAGGACGGGATACCCCCAGTGGAACAGCAGCCGGCCAGCGCCCAGTACGTCCTCACGCTGTCCTGCCCCGACAAGCAGGGCATCGTCCACGCTGTCTCCAGCTACCTCTTCATGACCGGCTGCAACATCATCGACAGCCAGCAGTTCGGGGACGGGGAGACCGGACTGTTCTTCATGCGGGTGCACTTCTCCGCCCCCGAGCCGGTCACCGCCGACAAGCTGCGGGCCAGCTTCGCCGCGATCGGCGCCTCCTTCGGGATGGACTGGCAGATCCACCCGACCGAGCAGCGGATGCGGATCGTCCTCATGGTCAGCAAGTTCGGGCACTGCCTGAACGACCTGCTCTACCGCACCCGGATCGGCGCCCTGCCGGTGGACATCGCCGCGGTGGTCTCCAACCACACCGACCTGCGGGACCTCACCGAGAGCTACGGCGTCCCCTTCCACCACATCCCGGTCACCAGGGACACCAAGGCCGAGGCCGAGCGGCAGCTGCTCGACCTGGTCGAGAAGGAGGACGTGGAACTGGTCGTGCTGGCCCGCTACATGCAGGTCCTGTCCGACCAGCTGTGCACCGCGCTGTCCGGCCGGGTGATCAACATCCACCACTCCTTCCTGCCGAGCTTCAAGGGCGCCAAGCCGTACCACCAGGCGCACGCCCGCGGGGTGAAGCTGATCGGCGCCACCGCGCACTACGTCACCGCCGACCTCGACGAGGGCCCGATCATCGAGCAGGAGGTGGCCCGGGTCACCCACGACGTCAGCCCGGACCAGCTGGTCGCGCTCGGCCGGGACGTCGAGTGCCAGGCGCTGGCCCGCGCGGTCAAGTGGCACAGCGAGCACCGGGTGCTGCTCGACGGCAGCCGGACCGTCGTCTTCGCCTGAGTCTCCGCAGAGCCTGAGCTTCCGCAGAGCCTGAGCCTTCTCAGAGCGCCCGCGGCCGCGACAGCAGCGGCAGCGCGTGCAGCACCTCGCGCACCGCGGCCCGGTCACCGTGCTCGCCCACCGGCAGCCGGTCCGGGTCGCGGTGCGCGGCGGCCAACTGGCACAGCTCCAGGCCGTCCAGCACCATCGAGGCCACCGGCTCACCGCCGGGCGGCCCGGCCTGCTCGCCGCCCAGCGGCACCAGCCACTCGCCGGCCGCCGGACCGTCCACCACCAGCCGCAGCCGCCTCGGCTCCCGGACGGCCGTCGCCCCCGCCGGCCCTGCCGTGCCCGGTGCCCCGGCGGGCTGGGGGCGGGCCGCCCGCAATCCGGCCAGCGCCCGCGGCAGCAGCCGGACCACCAGCTCCACCATCTGCCGCAGGTGCTGCGGCGCCGGCGGGTCGTACGGGTAGGCGACCGCCCGGGCCACGTCCTCGCCGTGCACGAAGCACTCCAGGGCGCGGTCCACGAAGGCGTCGCGCAGCGGCAGAACCGCGAAGCCGAGGTCGACCGGGGTGCTGCCCTGCGGGGCCAGCGCGGCGCCGCGCACCAGGTCGTGGGTCTGCTGGCGCCAGCGGGCGCGCACCGACTGCGGCGGCAGCCCGGCCTGGTCGGCGAGCAGCCGGGCGGTGCGCGCGGTGACCGCGGTGGACGGGCCGCCCTGCGGTGGCACCCGTGGCACCCTCGGCGCCGGGACGGCCGCTTCCTGCGGTGGCACCCGCCGCTCCACCACCCGTGCCCGCGCCGGGGCGGACGGGGCAGCCGCCGGGACCGGGTCGGGCAGGCCGAGGGCGAGCGCCAGGAAGCCGTCCACCGCGGTCAGCCGGCCCAGCACCTCGGCCGGGCGCAGCAGCTCGGCGCCGCCGTGCCACGGCAGTTCGGCGACCTCCTGCCACTCCTCCGGGCCGAGGTCGCGCAGCAACGCGTCCAGCTTGGCGGTCTCCGCGGTGTACGGCATCCCCCAGGCGGGGACGGGCAGTTCGGCCGGGCGGCGGGCCAGGCACCAGTCCAGCACCTGCTGGCGCAGCGAACCGGGCTGGTCCAGCGGCTCGTCCAGGGAGAGCCAGCCGGCCGCGTCGCGCAGCCGGGCGGCTTCCTCGGTGCACTCCGCACAGCCGCGCAGGTGCCGCTCCAACTCGGCGGATTCGCGCGGCGGGCAGGCGCCGAGGGACCAGGCACCGAGCAGCGAGCGCAGGGCGTCGTGCCGCTCCTCGTTCATGTCCGCTCGCCCTCGTCGCAGTCGCAGTCGCAGTCTCCGCGCCCGGTGCGGTGCCCGTCGTCGGCGGTGTTCCCGTCGTCGTGCCCGTCGCCGTCGCCGTGCCCGTCGCCGTCCCGGCGCGACGGGTGGGGCTCCTGGCGGGCGCGTTCGTCGGCCAGTTCGGTGGCCAGCAGCTCCAGGCCGAGCCGCATCCGCTGCTTGGCGGCCTGCTCGCTGATGCCGAGCAGCCGGGCCGTCTCCTGGTAGGTGCGGCCGTCGTAGTACGTCACCGCGATGGTCTCGCGCAGGGGTTGGGGCAGGGAGTCGACCACGTACTGCACGCGCGCGGCGGTGGCCACGGCGCGGATCTCCTCCTCGGTCGCGCCGGTGCCGCGCTCCGGCGCCCGCTCGGCGTCGCGCCGCGCCCGCAGCCGTTCGACCGCGCGGCGGTGGGTGAGCGCGCCGAGCCAGGAGCGCAGCGACCCCTGGGCGGGGTCGAAGTCCTCGGGGTGCTCCCAGACCTGGGCGAAGATCTCCCGGGTGAGCTGGTCGGCGGCCACCTGGTCGGCGAGTATCCGCCCGGCCAGGCCGTGCACCATCGGCGAGAGCCGGTCGTAGAGTTCGCCGAGCGCGGTCTCCTCGCCCCGGGCGAGGCGCCGCTGCAACTGCTCGTCCCAGCGCGGGATCCGGTCCGGGGTGGCCATCGAGAACCACCCTCCTGCCCGGTTCGCTCGGCGTTACTCCACGGTATCCCGTGGCCGGTCCGCGGCGGGAGGGAATCGGGCAAGAACGGAACCCCGTCCCGTGGATCGGCATCGCTCCGGGGGAGCCCGATGGTGGATCCCGGCGACGGTTCGTCACATGGCGGGACGTCCGCTCGCGGGACCGTCCGCGGAGGCCGCTGTTCGAGACCCGCTGGACATATGTCGCACGGGTGGTTCGCGAGTGGCGGGCAGGGCCGTGGGGGCCTCCGGCGGTAGGTTCCCGCCAGGGCGTGTCCGACACGCGCTGAGCGGGACCGGCGTCGGCCCGGGCCGGACGAGTGCCGGTACGAGGCTCGCGTGAGTGAGCGGGACAGTATGCACTGCCCTGTCCCCCGATCGCCGGAATATGCCCGAAGCGCTTGCTGCCGTCCGTCCGCCCGCCCATCCTGAGGCGTATTCGTGTCGCGGCCTGTGTGCGACTGACGAGTTGGCGCGGGCGAGTGGCGCGGGCGGACGGGTCGGCGAGCGCCCGGGTGAGCCCCGGGTGGCCCCGGGCGAAGCGCGAGGGCCCCGCCGGCCGGCTGATCCGGCCCGATCGGGACGTTGGCCGAACTGCGAGTGCGGGTGGTGGAGCGGTGCAGGTTCTTCAGGTACAGCTTGCGGTGCAGGCGGACCCCTCGGAGGTCGGCCGGGCCCGCCGGTGGGTGCGCTCGCGGCTGCTGAACCACGGAGTGGACCCGGACGCACCGATGGCCGAGACGGTGGTGCTGGTGGTCTCGGAACTGGTCACCAACGCCGTGGTGCACACCGGCTGTCCGGCCGTGCTGCGACTCTGCCTGCCAGTGGCCGACGGCTCCGCGCAGGCCGGTCCGTGCGGCCTGCTGCGGGTGGAGGTGGCCGACGCGAGCCGGACCGCCCCGGCCCCCCGGCACGCCGGTGCGGACGAGGACGCGACCAACGGGCGCGGGCTGGAACTGGTCGAGCTGCTCTGCGAGCGCTGGGGCTGGTACCCGGACGGATCGGGCAAGCGGGTCTGGTGCGAGATCGACACCCAGGCCCGACCGGTGGACCCGATGGCCGGGGCGGACTGGGCCGCTTTGGCTCAATAGCGGCTTCCGGCAGCGGACTTCAGCGGCTCTCCACGGGCCTTCGGGCGCCGCTGCCGGGTGGCGTGGACCACGGCGGTGATCACCGGCCGAAAGCTGACGCAACCATTCCGAATTTCGGACTACCCATTGACGTGACGTATCCGACTGATCACGCTTGGGTGCGGCTCTCCGTTGCGAGGGGACGCCGAGGGGACGTCCGTCCGCGCCACGGTGCTGCTGTCCAGGGGGATCGCGTCAGCAGGGGGGATCGTGGACCGCCGGGCGCGGCCCGCTCCTCGGCGAGTGCGGAGGCCGCGGCGCGGGTTCAGGGGCCGTGCGCCGCGATCGGACGGTGGCCCGCCACGCTGCGCCAGGCGCGTACGCGGCCGGCCGCCGTCCGGTGCGCCGCTCCCCGGGGGCGGATTCCGGCCTAGCGCCAGTCTTCTCCCAGGATTCACTCGGCTTCACTCAGCACTCGGCTTCACTCGGCTGCGGTCGGCTCTTCGCCCGGCCCTCGGCCGCGCGGGAACCGTCCTTCGGCGCTACGCCGGGGTGCGGAACGTTCGCCGGTAGGCGCTCGGAGCCACGTCCAGCCGTCCGCGCAACTGCAGCCGCAGCGAGGTGCCGGTGCCGAAGCCGGACCGCCGGGCGACCTGGTCGATCGTCAGGTCGGTGCGCTCCAGCAACTGCCGGGCCCGCTCGGTGCGCTGGGTGGTGATCCACTGGCCGGGGCTGGCGCCGGTCTCCTCGCGGAAGCGCCGGGTGAAGGTCCGCACGCTCATGCCCGCCCGGTCGGCGAGCCGGCGCAGCGGAAGCGGCTCCTCCAGGTGCTCCAGTGCCCAGGCGCGGACGGCCGCGGTGCCGGTGCCGGTGCCGCCGGAGGTCACCGGGCTCGGCGCCTCCACGTACTGCTTCTGGCCGCCGTCGCGCCAGGGCGGCACCAGGCAGTTGCGGGCCACCGCGTTGGCCACCGCGCTGCCGTGGTCGCGGCGCACCACGTGCAGGCACAGGTCGACCCCGGCGGCGACCCCGCCGGAGGTGAGGATGTCGCCGTCGTCGGTGTAGAGCACGTCCGGGTCCAGCAGGACCTTGGGGAACGTCCGGGCGAAGAGCTCGGTGTAGCGCCAGTGGGTGGTGGCCGGGCGGCCGTCCAGCAGTCCGGCGGCGGCCAGCAGGAACGAGCCGGTGCAGATCGACATCAGCCGGGTGCCGGGCCGGATCCGCCGCAGTGCGGCGGCGAGTTCGGGGGTGAAGGGGGCGTCCGCCAGGTCAGGGTCGGAGTCGTGGGAGGCGGGGAGCACCACGGTGTCGGCCCGCTCCAGCAGTTCGGGCCCGTGGTCGACCGCGATCCGGAAGTCTGCGCTGGTGGCGACCGGCCCGCCGTCCAGGGTGCAGGTGGCCACCTGGTACAGCGGGCGGCCGGCGTCGTCCTTGGCGTTGCCGAAGATCCTTGCGGGGATGCCGAGTTCGAAGGCGATCGCGCCCTCCAGGGCGAGTACCGCGACCAGGTGCGCCATGCCGTTCCCTCCCCGGGGCCCCGTCCTCGGACTCCCGCCTCCCCGACCGGAGCGGGGCGCGTCCGGGTCAGGGTACGCGAGGGCGTGGCCCGATTCTTGCGAAAGCTGTCATTCAGGCCACTCGTCCGGGTGGCGCGGGCTCGGGAGACTCGTCCACGTGACCGAACGCAGTGCCCTCGCCGCCTCCACGCCCGCCGCCCTCGCCGCCTCCACGCCCACCGCCCCCGCGCCCGGCCGGCGCCCCCGGGTGCACTACGCCTGGGTGGTCGCCGCCGTCGCCCTGCTCGTCCTGCTCGGCTCGGCCGGCTTCCGCTCCACGCCCAGCCTGATGATGGACGCCCTGCACAACGAGTTCGGCTGGTCGCTCGGGACGATCTCCAGCGCCACCTCCGTCAACCTCACGCTCTACGGCCTCACCGCCCCCTTCGCCGCCGCCCTGATGGACCGTTTCGGCGTGCGCCTGGTGGTCGTCTGCGCGCTGCTGACCATCTCCGTCGGCGCCGGCCTGACCATGCTGATGCGCCAGCCCTGGCAACTGGTCCTGTGCTGGGGCGTACTGGTCGGCCTCGGCAGCGGCTCGATGGCCGGCGCCTTCGCCACCACCATCACCGGCCGCTGGTTCCAGGCCCGCCAGGGACTGGTCACCGGTGTGCTCACCGCCGCCGGAGCAGCGGGAAATCTGGTCTTCCTGCCGGTCGGCGCCTGGCTGGTCGAACAGCACGGCTGGCGCTCGGCCGTGGTCGTGGTCTCGCTGGCCGCCAGCGCCGTCGCCGTGCCCGTCCTGCTGCTGATGCGTGAGCGCCCCGCCGACCTCGGCCTGCTCCCGTACGGCGCCACCGAGGCCCCGCCCGAGCCGGTGCGGGACGCCCGCGCCCTGGCCCGCACCCTGCGGGTGCTGCGCGACGCCGCCCGCACCCGGCCGTTCTGGCTGCTGGCGAGCTCCTTCGCGATCTGCGGCGCCACCACCGCCGGTCTGGTCGGCACCCACTTCATCCCGGCCGCCCACGACCACGGCATGCCCGTCACCACCGCCGCGAGCCTGCTCGCCCTGATCGGCCTGTTCGACGTGGCCGGCACCGTGTTCAGCGGCTGGCTCACCGACCGGGTCGACTCCCGGCTGCTGCTCACCGTCTACTACGGGCTGCGCGGGGTCTCCCTGCTCCTGCTGCCGCAGCTGCTCGCCGGCTCGCTCCAGCCGCCGATCCTCGCCTTCGTGGTCTTCTACGGCCTGGACTGGGTGGCCACCGTGCCGCCGACCGTCGCCCTGTGCCGCCGACACTTCGGCGAGGACGCCCCGATCGTCTTCGGCTGGGTGCTCGCCGCCCACCAGATCGGCGCGGCCGTCGTCGCCGGACTGGCCGGCCTGGCCCGCGACGCGCTCGGCAACTACGACCTGACCTGGTACGGCGCCGGCGCACTGTGCGCGGTCGCGGTCGGCCTCTGCCTGGCGCTGCGCACCGGCCGGCCGACCGACCGGGCGGTGCCCGCCCTCTCGTAAGCACGTTCGACCGGAACACTAGGCTCCGCTCCATGGCGCTCACCTTCACCCTGGACCCGAAGCTCGACCCCGACCTGCGCACCGCCGTCGTACGGCTGTGGACGGACGTGACCAACGCGGGCGGCGCGGTCGGCTTCGTGGCTCCGGTCACCGAGGACGAGGTCTGGGACACCGCCGACCACCAGTTCGCCGGGGTCCACCCGGACGGCCCCGACCGGCTGCTGGTCGCGCACGAGAGCGCGACCGGCCGGCTGGTCGGGGTGCTGTTCTTCGCGTCGATGCGCTTCGCACCGATGGAGCACTGGCGGATGCTCAAGCGGGTCATGGTGCACCCCGACTTCCAGGGCCTCGGCTACGGCGCCGAACTGCTCGCCGAGGCCGAACGGGTCGCCCGCGCCTGGGGCCTGGAGTCGCTGCGGCTCACCGCGCGCGGTGGCCTCGGCCTGGAGCGCTTCTACACCCGCTGCGGCTACCGGGAGGTCGGCCGGGTGCCGGCCGCGATCCGGGTCGCCCCCGGGGACGACCGCGACGACATCACCATGTGGCTCGACCTGCGCTGAACCCTCGGGGCCCGTCGGGGCTTCCCACGGGCTTCCCCGGGCCAGGGGCGGCGGACCCGTGGCCCGCGCCGGGTGTCAGGCATGCTTCACTGGGAAGTCCCGCCCCGGCTCGAACCAGAAGGATGTGTCCCAGTGAGCAGCAACGGCCCGCAGAAGTCGCACGCCACGCTCCGCTACACCTCCATGCGGGCCAGCATCTTCCTCGGGTGCCTGCTGGTGGCCCTGCTGCTGGGGCGTTTCGGGGTCATCCCGGTGAGCGGCGAGGCCGGGGTGGTCTTCCTGGTCCTGTTGGCCGCGGTCGCCTCCGCGCCGCTCAGCTACGTGCTGCTGAGCAAGCAGCGCGACGAGATGTCCACCCAGATCACCACCAAGGTCGCCGGGATGCGCAGCCGCACCGCCGAGCGGATCGCCAGCCAGAACGCCGAGGAGGACGCCGCGGACGACGCCGCCCGCGCGACCGCCTCCCGGCAGAGCTGACGCCGGGCGCGGCCCGCCGTGGCTGCTGATCCTTCCGGGGGCGACCGGGCCGTCGAGCCCGACGGGTCCGTCGAGGCCGACCGGCCGGCCGGGGCCGACCGGTCCGCCGGGACGTGGCCTGCCCCCGTGCGCCGGCCCACCGGGCGGGACGTCGCCCGGCTCGCCGGAGTGTCCCAGGCCACCGTCTCGCTGGTCTTCTCCGGCGCCGAGGCCGGCCGCCGGGTCTCCGAGGCGACCCGGGAGCGGGTCCGCGAGGCCGCCCGCAGCCTCGGCTACCGCCCGCAGGCGGCCGGCCGCCAGCTGCGGCTGGGCCGCAGCGGGATGATCATGCTGGCCGTGCCGAACCTCCAGGGCCCGTTCTTCGGCCGGGTGCTGGAGGGTGTGCACCACGAGGCCGGCCGGCACGGCCTGGCGGTTGTGGTCAGCTCCGGCTGGGGCAGCGCCACCCTCGCCGAGGCCGCCACGGCGGGCCGCTTCGACGGCCTGCTGATCTGTTCCCCGGACGACAGCCAGCTCGGCGAACTGCCGCCCGACACCCCTGCCGTCTTCCTGGACGCCGATCCCGGCACCGACCGGGCGCGCCCGACCGTCGAACTGGACGTGGCCGGCGGGATGCGGGCCGCCGTCGAGCACCTGGCCGCCCTCGGGCACCGCCGGATCGGGCACCTGCGTTCCACCCACGCCGCGTACACCTTCCGGGTCCGGCAGGCCGCCTTCGAGCGGGCCGTCCGTGAACTCGGCCTGGACGTCGTGGAGTTGGGCGTGAGCCTGAACGAGGGGTACACGGCCGCGCGGAGCGTGGCGGGGGAGCTGCTGGAGCGGTCGGACCGTCCGCGCGCGGTGATCTGCGACGACGACGTGGTCGCCTCCGGCGTCTACCAGGCGGCCGCCGAGCGGGGGTTGCGGGTGCCGGACGACCTGTCGGTGGTCGGCATGGACAACGTCGCGGTCTCCGGGCTGCTCGCCCCGCCGCTGACCACCGTCGACCTGCCCGGCGAGGAGCTCGGCCGGGCGGGGGCGGCCGCGCTGGCCGGACTTCTGCGCGGCGAGCGGGTGGCGCCGGTGGCGCCGCTGGCCACCGCCCTGGTGCGGCGCTCCTCGACGGCCCCGGCGCGCTGACGCCCCCGGCGCGGCCTTGACGGGGCTGCGGCTCCGAGGAAAGGACTGCGCCCGCCGGCC
This sequence comes from Kitasatospora aureofaciens, assembly GCF_001188955.3. Taxonomy (GTDB): domain Bacteria; phylum Actinomycetota; class Actinomycetes; order Streptomycetales; family Streptomycetaceae; genus Kitasatospora; species Kitasatospora aureofaciens. The sequence continues at coordinate 66,570 of NZ_JPRF03000020.1, forward strand.
AGACCCCCGGCGGGCGCAGTCGTCTGTGGGGGCGGGCCGGTCACCCCACCGTGAGGGGCTCGGCGGGCTCGACGGGCTCGGCGGGCTCGACGGCCCCGACGGGCTCGAAGCGCGGCGCCGTCGGCGCGGAGCGGAACCAGCGGCGGGCGCCGAACAGCACCGCTGCGCCGAGCGCGATCCCGCCCGCCGCGCACACCGCGACCGGCCGGAGCGAGGAGCCCTCGGCGAGGTGCCCGGAGACGGCGTAGCCGAGCGAGTTGCCGGTGGCGAACAGGGTCACCAGCCAGGCGAAGGCCTCGGTGACCGTCCCGGTCGGGGCGAGTTCGGCGACCAGCACGAAGGCGGCCGCGAGCAGCGGGGCCAGCAGGATGCCGGAGACGAAGGCCAGTGCGGCCATCGGGTACGGGCCGGGCAGCGTCACCAGCGGGAGGTAGGAGGCGGCCATCGCGAGGGCCATCAGCCAGGTGCGGGTGGCGGTGCTCTGCCGCCAGTTGACCGTGCCGTAGGCGAGTGCGCCGAGCAGTCCGCCGAGCGCGGCCAGCGCCAGCAGGGTGCCTCCGCCGCCGGGCAGTCCGCCGGCGTGCCGCTCGGCGTAGGCGATGAAGAGCACGTTCTGCGCGCCGACCGCCCAGCCGGCTCCGGCCAGTCCGACCAGCAGCAGTACCAGGCCCGGGGAGCGCAGCGGGCCGAGCAGTCCGGCGGACTTCTCGCGGGCGGGGGCGCGCCAGGCCCGGGCCGGGGCGGCGGTGGCGACGACCAGGGCGCCGGCCAGTCCCAGTCCCGCGGCCACCCAGAGTGCGGCGACCGGGCTGAACAGTCCGGCGATCCCGGCGACGGCCAGCGGCCCGGCCACGTAGAGGATCTGCTGGGAGGCGGAGTCGAAGGCGTACGCGGTGTCGAGCTGTTCGTCCTCGACCACGTCCGGCCAGAGCGAGCGCAGGCAGGGCTCGAGCGGCGGCATCGCGAGACCGGCGACGGCGGCGCCGAGGGGCGCCGCGACGGGCGAGCCGGGGGCGAGGGCGAGCAGCGCGTACCCGCCGCCGGCGATCACGGCGGAGGCGAGCAGGACGCGGGGCTGTCCGGTCCGGTCGACGATCCGCCCGAGCACCGGCCCGCCGACGGCGGCGGCGAGTGCGTAGACGGAGGTGGCCAGTCCGATCCGGCCGTACGGGACGCCGGACTCGCGCAGGGCGAGGGCGATCACCAGGGCGGTCATACCGGCGGGAAGGCGGCCGAGCAGGGTGCCGAGCAGGAGTCGGGTGACGTGCGGGGCGCGGAGCAGGGCGAGGTAGCCCATCGGTGGTCTTCTCCGGTGTCTGGGCGGGGAGGGCGGGGAGCGCAGGGGAGGGCCGGGGACACCGTCAAGGTTATACGTATAACTGCCGGTCGGTCAATCCGTCCGGAAGGCTGATCTGATGGGGCGTCAGCATCGTTCGTGCCCGGATCTCGCCCCGAGGCGGGCTTGGAGTTCGAGCTCATCTCAAACAACTACTTTGAACATCTCAAATCTTTACTGCTAACGTATTGGCCGTGACCACCTCAGACGCACTGCGGATGCACGGCCCGGGCCAGCTGCCCGGCGCCGCCCGCCCCCGTGCTCTGACCGGTGCTGTGGACAGCCCGTGCCGTTGTCGCGCCACGGTCCGTACGGCCCTGAGCTGTACCGCGGCGGCACGCCCCTGAACCGGGGCCCGAGCCCCTCCCGTGCCCGGCCCCGTGCCGTGCCGCCGCCTCCGCCCCACACCCCACCGTCAGCAACGCCCTCCCCGGAGTCGCACCCCCATGTCCACAGCGCCCGAGGCGACCTCGTCGCCGTCCGTGCTCACCCGCATCCGCAAGACGCCGTTCTGGGTGCAGATCGTCGCCGGCCTCGTGCTCGGCGTCGGCCTCGGCTACCTGGCCCGTGCCGCCGACGTCTCCTGGCTGGCCACCACCCTGGAGACCATCGGCAAGATCTTCGTCCAGCTGCTCAAGCTGGCCGTGCCCCCGCTGGTCTTCACCGCGATCGTGGTGAGCGTCGCCAACCTGCGCAACGTCACCAACGCGGCCCGGCTGGCGACCCGCACGCTGCTCTGGTTCATGATCACCTCGCTGATCGCGGTCGGCATCGGCCTGGGCCTGGGCCTGCTGACCAACCCCGGCCAGGGCACCAACCTCAAGACCGAGGGCCTCAAGGCGCTCGACTCCAAGGGCACCTGGATCGACTTCCTGACCGGGATCTTCCCGACCAACATCGTCGACGCCTTCGTCAAGGTGAACGTCCTGCAGATCGTCTTCCTGGCGGTCGTGGTCGGCGCCGCGATCATCAAGCTCGGCACCAAGGCCGACCCGGTCCTCAAGCTCAGCGAGACCGTGCTGGAGCTGACCCAGACCGCCCTGTGGTGGGTCATCCGGCTCTCCCCGCTCGGCACCCTCGGCCTGATCGGCAAGTCCGTCGCCAAGTACGGCTGGGACCTGCTCAAGCCCTTCGCCACGCTGACCCTCGACATATACGTCGGCTGCGCGCTGGTGCTGTTCGTCGTCTACTCGCTGGTGCTGCGCTTCGCCGCGGGCCTCAACCCGCTGCACTTCTTCAAGGGCGCCTGGCCCGCCATCCAGCTGGCCTTCGTCTCCCGCTCCTCGGTCGGCACCCTGCCGGTCACCCGCCGGGTGACCGAGCGCCTCGGCGTCCCGAGCGAGTACGCGTCCTTCTCCGTGCCGTTCGCCGCCACCACCAAGATGGACGGCTGCGCCTCGATCTACCCGGCCGTCGCCGCGATCTTCGTCGCCCAGGTCTACAACGTCGAGCTGGACATCAAGGACTACATCCTGATCGCCTTCGTCTCGGTCGTCGGCTCGGCCGCGACCGCCGGCCTCACCGGCGCGATCGTCATGCTGACGCTGACCCTCTCCACCCTGGGCCTGCCGCTGGAGGGCGTCGGCCTGCTGCTCGCCATCGACCCGATCCTGGACATGATGCGGACCGCGACCAACGTCGCCGGTCAGGTGGTCGTGCCGATCGTGGTCGCGGCGCGGGAGCGGATCCTGGACGTGGCCGCGTACAACAACCCCTCCGGGGACCTGTACGAGGAGGACGCGCCGAAGGCCGTCATCCCGGTGCGCGCCGACGCCGAGGGCGTGGCCGCGGCCTGATCCCCGGGTTCGCCCGATCGGGTTCCTCCGGCGGGTTCCTCCGGCCGGGTCCTCCGGCCGGGTACGCGAAGGGCCCTCCCCCGACGGGGGAGGGCCCTTCGGCGTTCCTCGTCGCCTTCCCCGGCGCGGCCCGCGGAGACGGGCGAACCGAAAAGGCAGGGGGCCCGCCGCGATGGGCAGGCCCCCTTGGGTGCTGCTCTTGTGCTCATGGTGACGGCTGTCGGGAGCCGCCGGCGGACCCGAAGGGGTCCCGAGCGATCAGAACATCAGAGGATGGTCAGACGGCGGTGACGTTCTCCGCCTGCGGGCCCTTCGGACCCTGGGTGACGTCGAAGGTGACCGCCTGGTTCTCCTCCAGCGAACGGAAGCCGTTCGCGTTGATGGCGGAGTAGTGGACGAAGACGTCGGGGCCGCCGCCCTCCTGGGCGATGAAGCCGAAGCCCTTCTCAGCGTTGAACCACTTGACGGTTCCCTGAGCCATGCCGTTCTCCTTGCGATGCGTGTCGGGGGCCACACCGTGTGGTCCCCGGTCCGCTGCGCTGATCGCCCTGCCTCCGGACGAGTCCGAAGTTTTTCGATATTGCTGAAAAACTACAAAAAGCCCGCGGTTACATGCTCCGCAGGCTTCAAGTACTGCAAGGGGAATCAAACTGCAACTGAGGGCAACGCTAGCATGCGGCCGCTGTGACGACCAGAGGTCACTTGCCCTCCGGACGGTGCGTGTCGTGGGCCTCCGGATCGGGCGGGAAGAAGGCTGGGAGCGGGCGGTGGAAGGCGCGTTGGGGGCGCGCGCCGGACCGTCACCGCTCTGACGAGGGGCGCTCCCGCGCGTGTCGGGTGGCCGGTGCGAGCCGTCCCGAACAGCGGGCATACGCTGCGGGGGAGCGCACGAACAGCAAGGGAGCGGCGCAGTGGCAGCACCGGACGCGCAAAAGCGGGAGCCCGACCAGCCCGAAGAGAACACCCCGGTCAGACCGCGGGTCGGCCATATTCAGTTCCTGAACTGCGTCCCCCTCTACTGGGGCCTCGCCAGGACCGGCAACCTGCTCGACCTGGACCTCACCAAGGACACCCCCGAAAAGCTGAGCGACCAGCTCGTCGGCGGCTCCCTCGACATCGGGCCGATCACCTGCGTGGAGTACCTGCGCAACGCCGACGACCTGCTCGTCATGCCCGACATCGCGGTCGGCAGCGACGGTCCGGTGATGTCCTGCCTGATCGTGAGCAAGGTGCCGCTCGCCGACCTCGACGGCCGCCGGGTCGCCCTCGGCTCCACCAGCCGCACCTCCGTCCGGCTGGCCCGACTCCTCCTGGAGGAGCGCGAAGGCGTTCGCCCGGACTACTTCAGCTGTCCTCCGGACCTCAGCGCGATGCTCGCCGAGGCCGACGCCGCCGTCCTGATCGGCGACCCGGCCCTGCGCGCCTACCTCGGGCAGGCCGCCGACCTCGGGCTGACCGTGCACGACCTCGGCGAGATGTGGAAGGAGTGGACCGGGCTGCCCTTCGTCTTCGCCGTCTGGGCCGTGCGCCGCGAGTTCGCCGAGCGCCGCCCCGAGCTGACCGCGGCCGTCCACCGGGCCTTCCTGGAGTCCCGCGACCTGTCGCTGGTCGAGGCCGCCAAGGTCGCCGAGCAGGCCGCCCGCTGGGAGGCCTTCGGGGCGGACGTCCTGGAGCGGTACTTCAGCGAGGCGCTCGACTTCTCGCTCGGCGAGCGGCAGTTGGCCGGGGTCGCCGAGTTCGCCCGGCGGGTCGCGCACGACAGCGGCTTCGCGCCGGACGTGGCGGTGCGGCTGCTGGAGCCGACGGCGCTGCCGGTCGGGGGGTAGGGGACGGGGGAGTAGGTCCGGGGGCCGGAGGGAAGGTCCGGCGGGGTGGGCCGGAGGGGGTGGGCCGGGGGTTGTCGTTACGGCCGGACGGCGGTCCGCCCGGCCCGGTACGGTCTGCTCCCGAGGCGTGCCCGGCAGGTATTGCGCGGGGTGCGGTTCGGGAGCGGCGTACGCGGCCGGGCACCCGCCCGGAGCCGCGCGTACGCGTGCGAGGGGAGCGTGCGGGGCATGCGGGGCATTCGGGCACTGGGGTCGGACGATCCGCGCCGGGTGGGCGCCTACCGGCTGCTGCGGCGGCTCGGCTCGGGAGGGATGGGTCGGGTCTACCTCGGCCGGACGGCCGGGGGCCGCACCGTCGCCGTCAAGGTGGTGCGGACCGAGCTCGCGGACGACCCCGAGTTCCGGGCCCGGTTCCGCCAGGAGGTGGCCGCCGCCCGCCGGGTCGGGAGCACCTGGACCGCGCCCGTCCTGGACGCCGACACCGAGGGTGAGCAGCCCTGGGTCGCCACCGGCTACGTCGCGGGCCCCGCACTCGCCGACGCCGTCCAGGAGCACGGGCCGCTGCCCGAGGACTCCGTCCGCGCCCTCGGCGTCGGGCTCGCCGGAGCGCTCGCCCACGTGCACGGGCTCGGCCTGGTGCACCGCGACGTCAAGCCCTCCAACGTGCTGCTCACCCTGGACGGGCCGCGGCTGATCGACTTCGGGATCGCCCGGGCCCTGGACGCCACCAGCGGGTTCACTCGTTCGGGTTATGTGGTGGGCTCGCCCGGCTTCATGTCACCCGAGCAGGCGAACGGGCAGATCGTCGGACCGGCCGGCGACGTCTTCTCCCTCGGCGCCGTCCTGGCCTTCGCCGCCAGCGGCGTCCACCCCTTCGGGGAAGGCGTCAGTGCGGCCGTCCTGCTCTACCGGGTGCTGCACGAGGAACCGGACGTGGCCGGCCTGCCCGAGCCGCTGCGCGAGACCGTCCTCGACTGCCTGGCCAAGGACCCGGCCGCCCGGCCCACCCCGCAGCGACTGGCCGCGCGGCTCGACCCGGACGGCGCGGCCGCCGCCCGGCTGTCGCGGGGCGACTGGCTGCCGCCGGCCCTGGCGGCGGGGGTGGGGCGCAGCGCGGTGGAGTTGCTGGACCTGGAGGGGGCCGAGGCGGCGGTCGACGGTGGGGCCGCCGGGGACGGGGCCGAGGTGGTGCCGACTCCGACCTTGGTGCCGGGGGGACGTCCGGTGCCTGGGGTGGTGCCGGAGCCGGAGCCGGGGGCGGGGGCGGGGGCGGAGTCGGAGGGGGTGCGGCCGGCGGGGGCCGGTCCGTGGAAGCGGCGGGCCGGGCTCGCGGGGGCGGCGGTGCTGGTGGCCGCGATGCTCGGGGGTAGCGGGTACGGGCTGTACGCGATGACCCACCGGCCGGATCCGGTGGTGTCGGTGCCTTCCGTGGGGCCGATGCCGCTTCCGTCCATCGATCCGAGCGGCGCCGTCGCGTCGCCCGGGGCCTTCGGGTCGGGCGGGACGGACGGGCCGCCGGCCTCGGCTCCCGCGTCGACCTCTGCGTCGACCTCTGCGTCGACCTCTCCGTCGGCCGACGCTCCGGTGCCGCCGGGTGGGACGGGCACGGCGGGCGCGACGGGCGGGCCGAACGCGGTGCCGGCGGCGTTCCTGGGCACCTGGAGCGGCGACATGGTCACCGACAAGGGACTGCCCGGCGGCACCACCACCCTCACCGTCCGCCAGGCGGCGGTCGGTCAGGAGACCACCACCAGCCGCAACGCCCTCTCCGGCCTGATCTCGATCAGCTGCGAGGGCGCCTGGACGCTCCGGTCGGTCACCGGCACCGAGCTGGTGTTCCGGTCCCGGCTGGTGAAGTCCTCGATCCCGGGCGCCTGCACCGGCGGCTCGAACACGGAGACGCTCACCCTCCAGGCCGACGGGACGATCCGCTTCACCTCCGCCGACCCGGCGGCCGGGAACCCGGCCGGGACGATGCACAGGGTGAATGGGTGAATGGGTGAAGGGGCGAAGGAGGGAAAGGGGTGAAGGGGGAGGCCGGGTTGCGCCGCTGCGCGGCTGAGGCGCAGTTCAGCGGGCTGACGCGGGCGCCCGAAAGGCCTGGCGTAGGCTGGTTCGGCCGTACCCCAGTAGCACTTGAGAGAGAGAAGGCCGCCAGGTGACCGAGCTCGCAGCGACCACCCTCGATGCGTCCAGCACCGACCTGCAGGCCGTGCTCGACCGGGCCGCCGCCGGCGGCCGGATCACCCCGGAGGAGGCGCTCGACCTCTACCGGTCCGCGCCGCTGCACGCGCTCGGCTCCGCCGCCGACACGGTGCGCCGCCGCCGCTACGCGGGTACCGAGCACATCGCGACGTACATCATCGAGCGCAACATCAACTACACCAACGTGTGCGTGACGGCGTGCAAGTTCTGCGCCTTCTACGTGCCGCCCAAGAGCGACAAGGGCTGGTCCCGCGAGCTCGACGAGATCCTGCGCCGCTGCGCGGAGACGGTCGAGCTGGGCGGCACCCAGATCATGTTCCAGGGCGGCCACCACCCGGACTACGGCGTGGAGTACTACGAGCGCGCCTTCTCGGCGATCAAGGCCGAGTTCCCGCAGCTGGTGATCCACTCGCTCGGTGCCTCCGAGGTCGAGCACATGTCCCGGATCTCGGGCGTCTCCATCGAGGAGGCCATCACCAGGATCCACAAGGCGGGCCTGGACTCCTTCGCCGGCGCCGGAGCCGAGCTGCTCCCCGAGCGGCCGCGCAAGGCGATCGCCCCGCTCAAGGAGTCCGGCGAGCGCTGGCTGGAGATCATGGAGGCCGCGCACGGCCTTGGCGTGGAGTCCACCTCCACGATGCTGATGGGCACCGGCGAGACCAACGCCGAGCGGATCGAGCATCTGCGGATGATCCGTGACGTGCAGGACCGCACCGGCGGCTTCCGCGCCTTCATCCCGTACACCTACCAGCCGCAGAACAACCACCTCAAGGGCTCGACCCAGGCCACCGTCTTCGAGTACCTGCGGATGATCGCGATCGCCCGCCTGTTCCTCGACAACATCGCCCACATCCAGGGCTCCTGGCTCACCACCGGCAAGGAGGCGGGCCAGCTGTCGCTGCACTACGGCGCGGACGACCTCGGTTCCGTGATGCTGGAGGAGAACGTCGTCTCGGCGGCCGGTGCCAAGCACCGCTCCAACCTGACCGAACTGATCCACCTCATCCGCGCCGCCGACCGTGTCCCGGCGCAGCGCTCGACCACGTACGAGCACCTGCGGGTGCTGGACGACCCGGCGAACGACCCGGTCGACCCGCGGGTCGCCTCGCACATCGCCTCCACGGCGATCGAGGGCGGCACGGCGCACCCGGAGCTGAAGATCCTGGACAACTGAGTCCTCCGAGTCCGTCGGGACCTTCGGGTCCTTGAGTCCCTGAGTCCTTGAGTCCTTCGGGTCCTTTGAGCCCGCTGAGCTCGTCGAGTCCTCGGAGCCCGAACCGGTGCTGACCCTCCACCGGGCGGCCCTCGTGCTGCCCGATCCGGCCGATCCCACCGCCCCGTCCATCGCCGACGGGGCGGTGGTGGTGCGCGGCGAACTGGTCGAGGCCGTCGGGCCGTACGGAGAACTGGCGGCGGCGCACCCGTCGGCGCGGGTGCGGGACTGGGGCACGGCAGCCGTGCTCACGCCCGGGCTGCGCAACCCCTGGGGGCAGCGGCTGTTGGAGCGGGACTACCACCCGGACCCGCGCGAGGAGATCGGCGTCGAGCCGGTGGTGGACGGGCTGGTGGGCTGCACCGACGAGACCCGGTACGGGGCCAGCGCGCGGCGCGGGCTGCAGCGGATGCTCGGGTTCGGGGTGACGGCGGTGGCCGGGCCGTTCGAACGGGCCGCGGTGCGGACGGCGGTGGCGCGTTCGGGGCTGGCGGCGCTGCCGGGAGCTTCCGATGCCGGGGCTGGCGCCGGTGCCGGTGCTGCCGCCGGCGCCGGGTCGCTGGACCCGCTGGCGGTGCTTCCGTTGCCGCTGGCCGTGCACGGCCGGGTGGCGGCCGGTGGGCGGGCGGACTTCGCGGTGTTCCCTGGGCTGCCGGTGCTGTCAGGGTTGTCGGGCCTGTCCGGCGTGTCGGGGCTCTCGGGGCTGGCGGTCGGGGGTGGGGACGGGGTGCTACCGGCTGCAGGTGGGTGCCTGGCGACGGTGCTGGGCGGGCGGTTGGTGTACCGGCGGCGGTGACTCCCGCGCGAGGGCCGGCGGCCGGCCGGTGTGACGTACTCATCAGTAGTCGGATTGCCTTGGTGCGCAGGGAACTTGCATCGTGTGCACCCGAACTGCCGTGCTCTCGCAGGGGGGTGATTGACCCTTCGCCGTGACCTGAGGGCCCGCCAGCGGATACGATCCCGGACAGCTCACTCCGTACCCTCACCACACCACCGCCCGTGCCCGCGGGTGGCGGGGCCGTGTCCCAGGCCCCGGAGGCAAGCCAGGACAGGAACCATGCGAACCGCGACCGTCCCCCCGCCGCGATCCCCGCGGTTGGGCCGTGGTTGGTACCTCGCCGCCGTGCTCAGCGCCGTGCTGGCCGTCGGGATGTGCCTGCTCGGTTGGCGCCAGGCCGACCAGGCCGACCGGATCGCGGCCCATCCGGTGAGAGTCGAGGGCGTCGTCACCCAGCTGCCGACCGGCGGCGGCACCTACAGCGCCGTCAGCTACAAGGTGAGCGGCCAGCCGCACACTGCGGCCGCGCTGCCGCTTGCCGACGGCACCAAGGTCGGCGACCCGGTCTGTCTGGAGCACGCGGCCGACGACCCGGGCGCCGTGCGGATCTGCGGCGACACCTACCCCCAGCCGGTCGGCGTGGGACTGGCCCGGTTCAGTGTGCCGGTCGCCGTCGTGCTGTTCCTGATCTGCGTGCTGCGCATCCGGCGCCACCGGCGGGCCGTGGCCGTCCGCACCGGGCAGGGCCGGCTCGCCGCCAACCTCGCGCTGGCGACCGGGGCGCTGGCCGAGGGGATGCCCGCGATCACCCAGGGCAAGCGCTCCCGGCGCAGGCGGCGTACGGGCGGGCGGCGGGGGTCGCACCAGAGCGGGTGACCGGTGGGGGCCGCTCCCGGTCGTCGGCCGGTGGTGGTCGCTCGTCGGCCCGTGGTCGGTTCGTGCCGGTCGGCTCGTGGCGCCCTCCCGGTGTGCCCCGTTGGTCGCGGCGCCCGTCACAGGGTGAAGAATGGGGGCGTGACCCGAGCCTCCCTGGACAAGCAGCCGCACGAAGTCGCCGCCATGTTCGACGACGTCGCGGCCAAGTACGACCTCACCAACGACGTGCTCTCCCTCGGCCAGGCCCGCGCCTGGCGTCGGGCGGTGGCCGAGGCGGTCGCCGCCGGACCGGGGGACCTCGTGCTCGACCTCGGGGCCGGCACCGGTACCTCCTCGCTGCCCTTCGCCGAGGCCGGGGCCCAGGTCGTCCCCTGCGACTTCTCGGTCGGCATGCTCACCGAGGGCAAGCGCCGCCACCCCGAGCTGCCGCTGACCGCCGGCGACGCCACCCGGCTGCCGTTCGCGGACGACACCTTCGACGCCGTGACGATCTCCTTCGCGCTGCGCAACGTCCACGAGACCGACGCGGCGCTGCGCGAGATGCACCGGGTCACCAAGCCCGGCGGCAAGCTCGTGATCTGCGAGTTCTCCACGCCGACCTGGACGCCGTTCCGGACCGTCTACACCGAGTACCTGATGCGCGCGCTGCCGCCGGTCGCCACCGCCGTCAGCAGCAACCCGGATGCGTACGTCTACCTCGCCGAGTCCATCCGGGCCTGGCCGGACCAGCCGGCGCTGGCCGCCCGGATGCAGGAGAGCGGCTGGTCGAAGGTCGCCTGGCGGAACCTGACCGGCGGGATCGTCGCGTTGCACCGCGGGTACAAGTCCGCCTAGCGGGGCCGTGCCGCCCATCCCGCGCCCTGCCCCCCGGTCCCGCCCTGCCTCGGCCCCGTCCCGCCCTGCCCCGGCCCGGGTCGGGGCAGGGCGGGACGGGGCGCGGGCGAGTCCGGCGACGTCAGCGGAACTAGACTGCCGGAGACAAAAGCCGCCATCCCCCCGCCGCAGCTCCAGGAGTGTGTCCACGTGTCCGAGACCGCAGCCGATCTGACGAAGCCGGACAGCACGGTCGAGAGCACTGCCGACGTCATCGTGGTCGGCGCGGGCCCGGCCGGCGCCACGACCGCGTACTATCTCGCCCAGGCCGGGCTGGACGTGCTGCTGCTGGAGAAGACCGCCTTCCCGCGGGAGAAGGTCTGCGGCGACGGTCTGACCCCGCGCGCCACCAAGCAGCTGGTGGACATGGGCATCGACGTCTCCACCGAGAACGGCTGGCTGCACAACAAGGGCCTGCGCATCATCGGCGGCGGCGTCCGGCTGGAGCTGGACTGGCCCGAGCTGGCCTCCTTCCCGGACTACGGACTGGTCCGCAAGCGCGCCGACTTCGACGAGCTGCTGGCCCGTCAGGCCGAGAAGGCCGGCGCCCGGCTCTACGAGCGCTGCAACGTCAGCGGGCCGGTCCTGGACGACCGCACCGGCCGGATCGTCGGCGTCACCGCCAAGCTCGGCGAGGAGAAGCGGCCGGTCACCTTCCGGGCCCCGCTGGTGGTCGCCGCCGACGGCAACTCCACCCGGCTCTCGCTCGCGATGGGCCTGCACCGCCGCGAGGACCGCCCGATGGGCGTCGCCTACCGCACCTACTTCAACTCGCCGCGCCACGACGACGACTACCTGGAGTCCTGGCTGGAGCTGTGGGACACCCGCGGCGGCCAGCGCAAGCTGCTGCCCGGCTACGGCTGGGTCTTCGGCATGGGCGACGGCACCTCCAACGTCGGCCTCGGCATCCTCAACTCCTCGCCCGCGTTCGGCGAACTCGACTGGCGCGAGGTGCTCAAGGCCTGGTGCGCCGGCATGCCGGAGGAGTGGGGCTACACCCCCGAGAACATGACCGAACCGATCCGAGGCGCCGCACTGCCGATGGCCTTCAACCGGCAGCCGCACTACACCCGCGGCCTGCTGCTCGTCGGCGACGCGGGCGGCATGGTCAACCCGTTCAACGGCGAGGGCATCGCCTACGCGATGGAATCCGGCCAGATCGCCGCCGGCGTCATCGTGCAGGCCCACGCCCGCCTCACCGACGGCGGACGCGAGCGCGCCCTGCAGGCCTACCCGCGCATCCTCAAGGACGTGTACGGCGGCTACTACACGCTCGGCCGGGCCTTCGTGAAGATGATCGGCAACCCCAAGGTGATGCAGCTCGCCGCCCAGCACGGCCTGCCCCGGCCGCTGCTGATGCGCTTCACCCTCAAGCTGCTCGCCAACCTCACCGATCCGAAGGGCGGCGACGCGATGGACCGCGTGATCAACGGGCTGGCGAAGGTCGCGCCCAACGCCTGACGCCCGTGACTGGTGTTCGGTGCCTGAGGCCTGGGTTCTGAGGCCTGGTGTCGGAGACTTGGCCCTTGACGGTTGGGTCCGGGGCTTCGTGGGGCTCTCCGTGGGCTCTCTGCCGGGCTTCGTTTCAGGCTTTCTTGGCCGCCGCCGTCTCCTCGGGCCCGTCGACCGGGCGTCGGGAGGCGGCGGAGCGCTGTTCGACGTAGGCCAGGCGCTCGGCGAACACCCGGGCCGCGTCGGGGGTGAGCGTCCGCAGGGCGACGAGGGCGCTGAAGACGACGTCGCAGAGCTCGTGCTGGACGTCCTCCCAGGTGTGGGTGACGCCCTTGCGCGGGTTCTGGCCGGTGGCGCCGATCACCGCCGCGCCGACCTCGCCGACCTCCTCCGAGAGCTTGAGGAGCCGCAGCAGGCGCTCCTCCTGTGGCGACTGCGTGCTGTGCTCGTCCAGCCAAGCGACCAGGTGGTCGACGCTCTCCCAGATCCGGCTGTCCATGCGGCGCTGCTCCCTGCGGTGTCGTTGGTGATGCCACCGTACGGGAGCGGCCACGGGGGTGGGCCGGGCGGCTGCGCCCGGCCCACCCCGCCGGCCGGACGCTGGTCAGTGCTTGCTGATCTTCACGCTGCGGATGTTCACGGGGACGTTGGGGTAGCCGTCACCGGGGCCGTTCTGGCCGTCCTCGCCGGCGGCGGCGATCTTCTGCAGGACGTCCAGCCCGGCTGTGACCCGGCCGAACGGGGTGTAGGCGGGGGAGAGCTTGGTGTCCTTCCAGACGATGAAGAACTGGCTGCCATTGGTGTTCGGACCGGCGTTGGCCATGGCCACCGTGCCCGCCGGGTAGGTGGCGCCGGTCAGGTTCTCGTCCGGGAAGGAGTAGCCCGGGCCGCCGCTGCCCGTCCCGGTGGGGTCCCCGCACTGCAGGACGTAGATCCGCTGGGTGGTGAGGCGGTGGCAGTGGCTGCGGTCGAAGTAGTCGTGCTCGGCGAGGAAACGGAACGAGAAGGTGGTGCAGGGCGCCTTGTCGGTCAGTGCCTCGAAGGTGATCGGACCCTGGTTGGTCCGCAGGGTCGCGTGGTAGGGGCGGGCGGCCTTCTGGGCGTCGAAGACCGGGATGCCCTTGAAGTTGTCGGCAGGGACGGCGGGTGTGTAGGTGCAGGCCGTGCTCTGGGCGGGAGTGGAGCCGGAGGGCGCCGCGACGGCGGTGCCGGTGCTCGCCGCGAGCGGGAGGACGGTGGCGGCGGCGACCAGCGCCCAGTGCTTGCGCTTCACGTGACGGGCCTTCCGGGGGGTGGTGGACGGCATGCTTGTCATGGAGGCATCATCCACGGCCGGATGGGTCTCCGGTAGGGGTCGGGACGGCTGGGACTCCTTTTGCCGGGTGGTGGTCATGGGCAGTCAGCTGGGTTGCGGGGTCGTTCAGTCACCGCGCCTTGGCTACTGGTCGGGGGTGTTCGGTGCGGTGTCGGGTTCCGGGTCGGTCGGGATGGAGGCGAACAGTCCGGCGCGGGCGGCCAGGGCGGCGGCGTCGGCGGCCCGCTCGGCGGTGCGGGCGTCCAGTGCTTCGCCGGTGACGAACAGTCGGTAGTAGAGCGGGGCGGTGGCGGCCCTGATGACCTCGGCGCCGTCCGTTCCGGCCGGCAACTCTCCTCGGGTGACGGCCCGTTCGGCGACCTCGGCAGCCTGGTGGTGGCGGGCCGTGAAGAAGTCGCGAAGGGCTGCCGCGCCGGCATCGGAGCGCTGGGCGGCGGAGATCAGCGCGGTGGGCGTGGGGCTCTGCTCGGGGTCGGTGAAGACGCTGAACACCTCCTGGGTGATCCGGCGGAGGTCCTCCTGGAGGTCTCCGGTGTCGGGCAGCGGCCAGGGCTGGTCGGCCGAGGCGGTCAGGGCGTCCGCGACCAGGCCGTCGATCCCGCCCCAGCGCCGGTAGAGGGTGGCCTTGTGGACGCCGGACCGGGCCGCGACCGCCTCGGCGGTGAGACCGTCGTAGCCCTTCTCCGCGACCTCGGCGAGCGTGGCGGCGACCACGTCCGCACGGACCCGGGCGCTGCGGCCGCCCGGGCGTGGGGACGGCGTGCGGGGTTGCTGGTCGGGGCGGGTGGGCTCGTTCAAAGTCGACTCCAGTCGCATTAAGGCTTGCTGTGGGGCGGCAATCCTGCCATGCTCATCGTAATGCGACTGAAGTCGCATTACGAGAGGAGCCTGCGTGACCACCACCGCCATCCCCGACCCGACCGCTCTCCACCCGCTCGTCGGCCACGACCGGGTGGTCCTGCTACGCCCGCTCGTCACCGACCCGAGGATCGAGGTCGGCGAGTACACCTACTTCGACGACCCCGACGGCGCCACCCGCTTCGAGGAACGCAATGTCCTCTACGCCTACGGCCCCGAACGGCTGGTGATCGGCAAGTACTGCGCGATCGCCACCGGAACCCGCTTCCTGATGGCCGGGGCCGCCCACCCGACCATCGGTGCGTCCACCTTCCCCTTCACGATGTTCGGCGGCAGCTGGACGGAGCAGACCCTCGACATCGTCACGGGCCTTCCCAGCCGGGGCGACACCGTCGTCGGCAACGACGTCTGGTTCGGATTCGGCGCCACCGTCCTGCCCGGTGTCCGGATCGGCGACGGCGCGATCATCGCGGCCGGTGCGATGGTCACCGCCGACGTCGAGCCCTACACGATCGTCGGCGGCAACCCCGCCCACCCGATCCGGCGCCGCTTCGACGACGCCGACATCGAACGCCTGCTCCGCGCCGCCTGGTGGGACTGGCCGGTCGAACTCGTCACCGAGCACGTCCGCGCCATCATGTCCGGCACCCCAGCCGACATCGAGGCCATCGCCGACGCGAACGGCTTGCTCGCCTCCTGACCCGCCGGCACCCAGCAGGGGCATTGATCACCGGCGGGCCGGTGCGCGAGGATGGCGCCCCCTTGCTCCATCCCTCACCCCGTCCGCCGCTGAGCCACACGCCCAGCTCCTGGGTCCGTCCGACGCCGTACGGTCCTCGCACCCGCCGGTTCCGTTCGCTCGGAGGGATCCTCCTCATGCGTGCCTCCCTGTCCTCATCCTCATACTCATCGGTCCTTCGTGATCTGCCGGTCCTACTCGTGGCAGTGGTCTGGGGGTCGAGCTTCCTCGCCGTGCAACGGGTGGCCGAGCCCGGGACGGTCGTGGCGATGCTGGTGCTGCGCTTCGGGTTGGTGCTGCCGCTGCTCGGGCTGGCCGCGTGGCGGGCCCTGCGGAAGCTGACCCGCACCGAGTGGCTCGGTGGCGCCGCACTGGGCCTCGTCCTCAGCGGTATCTTCCTGCTGGAGACCTACGGCGCCGTCCACACCTCCGCCACCAACGCAGGGCTGATCATCAGCCTCGCCATGGTGCTCACCCCGCTCGGCGAGAGCGCCCTCGGCCGGACCGCACCACCGCGAGCCTTCCTCGCGGCCGCCGGACTGGCCGTCCTCGGCGTCGCACTGCTCACCGGCGACGGCGGGCTGCGCCCTCCGACGCTCGGCGACCTACTGGTACTGGGCGCCGCCCTCGTCCGCTCCGCGTACGTCCTCGCGATGGCCCGCACCCGGGCTGTTCGCAACACCGACATGCTCGCCGTCACCTGGGTCCAGCTCGCGGTCGCCACCGCAGTGTTCGCCGTCGTCGCACTCGCCGTCGGGCCCGCCCCCTGGACCGTCGCGCTCTCGTACGGAGCCGGCCAGTGGGCCTGGTTGCTGCACCTGTCCCTGCTCTGCACGCTCTTCGCCTTCTTCGTTCAGATGTGGGCCGTCCGGGCCACCTCGCCGTCCCGGGTGAGCCTGCTGCTCGGTACCGAACCGCTGTGGGCCGCGATCTTCGGCATCACCGTCGCCGGTAACCGGATGGGCCCGCTCGCCCTGCTCGGCGGGGCCCTGGTGCTGGTCGCGACCGAGTGGGGTCGGCGCACCGCCCCCACGCCGCGCCCGACCGGGAGCGAGGACGGGACAGGCACGGTGGCGGATGCCGGGACCGGGGAGCAGACGCGGGAGCCGGTCCCGGCGTGACCCGACGTCGTCATCACCGGCGCCGCCACAACGTCCGACGGGCGTAGTCGAGAGTGACCGCGCCGAGCAGCGGACCCCAGGCCACCAGCGGCAGGTACGCGGCCGTCATCACCAGACCGGCGAAGCCGTGCGGCGCATCCGGCTCGGCCAGGTTGTGGGCCCAGCGGCCGAAGAGCCCCTCCATGCCGAGGGCGGTGAGTATCGCCGAGCCCAGCAGAGCGGGGACGATCGCGGCCAGCGGCCGGACCCGGCGGCCGCCGATCAGCGGGATCCACCTGGGCGCCACCAGCCCCCAGGGCCGGACCAGGCCGAGGGTCAGGAAGGCCAGAGCCTCCGCCAGGGCGCTCAGGACCACGCAGTAGACCGTCCCCCAACCGGGCTGGTGCGCCCCGAAAGCCGCGGCCGTCGCGCCGGTGAAGCCGACCGGGACGCCGAAGCCGAAGACGATGCGCCACACCCCCGAGGGGACGGTGCTCAGGACGGCTGCCTTTGCCGCCAGTTGGGCCCAGCGGGGTGCGGGGGCTACGCCCGGGGCAGTGGGCGCGGTCTCGCCGGCCGCCCCGACCGCCCCGACCGCACGGGCTCGGCGGGCGGTGGCGACACGGGCGTTGATCACGGGCTTCGACATCGTGGGTTCCTTTCGGCCCGACCCCCTCGGCCGGTGCGACGACTCAAGAGTGGAGGTCCGCCGGGGGACGCCGGCAGTGCCGATCGGGCTGTTCTGGCTGCTCAACCCGCCTGTGAAATATGCCGATCGGCACAGGTGGCCCCGCTGCGGCCCGTCGTACTGTGACGGCAGTCGAAGAGTCCATGAAAGGCGGTGACGATGAATCAGCTCCTGTCCTTGGCCGTCCCGGTCCTGCTGCTGCCGGCCTGGCTGCTCCGCAGGCGGTACGGATCGGCGGCGGTGACCACCGCGCTCGGCGCGGTCTCGGCGGCGGTCTCGGGCGCCGTCTGGTTCGCCGGCCGCTGGACGGAGGCGGATCGCTGGACGGGGCTGGTCGGCCTGGCCGAATTGGCCGGCTTGCTGCTCGCAGTGGCCCTCAGCCTGCGGTCCGAGGACGGCCCGCGGTGTGCGGCGGCCGCTTGGACGGCATGCGGAGCGGTCGCGCTCTGGCCGTCCCGGTTCGACGGACCCGCCGACGCGCTCACGCTCTTCGGGTTCGGATCGATGCTGTCCCTGCCGACGGTGCTGATCGGGCTCTACCTGCGCGGCCTGGACGAGGGCCGGGCCCGCGCGGTCGCCGAAGCCAGGCGGGCTCAGCGGATCGAACTGGCCCACGACCTCCACGACTTCGTGGCGCACGACGTCAGCGGCATGGTTGCCCAGGCCCAGGCGGGGGCGTACCTGGCCTCCGTCGACCCGGCACGGACGGCCGAGATGTTCGAGCGGATAGAGCAGGCGGGGCAGCGGGCCCTGGCCTCGTTGGACCGGACCGTTCAGCTGCTTCGAAGCGAAGAAGCCGGTGGCCGCAGCCCACAGCCGGGCCTCGGCGAACTCGTTCAGGTGACCGAGCAGTTCACGGCCGCCGGCGGTGCCGAGGTCCAACTGGAGCTGCCGGACCAGCCGCTCCCGCGCGAGGTGGGTGGGACGGTCCACCGGATCGTCGTCGAGGCGTTGACCAACGTCCGACGGCATGCCGGGGGCGTCCGCCGCATCGACATCCGGGCCCGCTGCGCCGGCGACTGGCTGGAGCTGACCGTGACGAACGACGGTCGGTCGCCGGGGTCGGTCGTCCGCCCCCGCAGTGGCGGCGGCAGCGGACTGCCAGGACTGGCGGCGCGAGTGGAGGCCCTGGGCGGAGTGTTCGAGGCAGGTCCGCACGAGCAACAGACCTGGCGCGTGACGGCGAGGCTGCCGTTGGCCGGGCGGGCGGAACCGGAGCGACCGGAAACCCCGATGAGGACCAGTGCGGGTGCAGGAGAGAAGAGCAGATGAGCAACAGTGCAAGGCCGATCCGAATCCTGGTGGCCGACGACCAGGCCGACGTCCGAAGCGCGTTCCGGATGATCCTGGACGTCCAACCGGACATGACGGTGGTAGCCGAGGCGGCGGACGGCGCCGCAGCGGTGCAGGAGGCGAAGAGACTGCGGCCGGACGTGGTGCTCGCGGACATCCGGATGCCGAAGCTCGATGGCCTGGAGGTCACGCGGCAGCTGGCCGACCAGTGCAAGGTGATCGTGGTGACCACCTTCGACCTGGACGAGTACGTCCACACGGCCTTGCGGCACGGGGCGGCGGGTTTCCTGCTGAAGCGTTCCGGGCCGGTACTGCTGATCGAGGCGGTCCGTGCGGCGATGGCCGGGGACGCGTTGATCAGCCCGCAGATCACGGTCCGGCTGCTCCAGCACATGGCGGTGCCCGGATCCAGCGCGATGCCCGGGCCTGCGGCCGCGGCAGGCGTACCGGGCCCGTTGACAGCCGGGCCGGTGGAGGAACTGACCGAGAGAGAAAAGGAGATCGCTGAGCTGGTGGCCGACGGAGCGACCAACGCCGAGATCGGCGCCAGGCTCTTCATCTCACCGGGAACGGTGAAGAACCACCTCGCCAACATCCAGCGCAAGCTCGGCGCCCGCAACCGGGTGGGCGTCGCGGCCTGGGTGTGGGAACAGGCAGCCAGTAACCGGTAACCGGGTGCCTGGCCCGCAGGGCGAAAGCGGATGAAGGAGGCCCTCACAAGGGCGAGCCCCGAGAACGAGAGGGAGGCAAGGCCGGAGGCGGAGGCGGGCCCAGGGTTGTGAGGGCCGCACCAGGAAGTTGGGCCTGCCCGCAGCGGGAGGCATGCCGCGACAGCGGCGGAGGCGGCGGAGGCGGCGGAGGAGGAGGGCAGGCCTCCAGGGGCCCACAGACTGCCGGAGCTGCGCGCGCAGCAGCTCCGCGCTGAGACCGGCCGGCTCAGCGCAGGTGACACCGGCAGTCGGTGGGCAACCCTGGCGCGGGCGGCGGGCGGCGGGCGGCGGGCGGCGGGCGGCGGGCGGCGGGAGGGGGAGGGGGAGGGGGACACCCACGGCAACTTCGCTCCCCTTGTGAACGAAAGGTCAAGCAATCGTTCCTCCCCCCGCCACCCCTCCGAGTGAGCCGCTATAACACGTCAACATGGCGCCCGGAAATTTGCCAACAGCGACGCATAGTTGATATAGGAACTCGTCCCTGACCAGCCGCTTCAAACTTGAATGCGACTGCTTGTGGCCATTTGACTCCTTTGCGTTGACAACTCTGGGCATGTTCACATTCGCCACCATTCACATGGTGTCGTAGATCACAAAGATGGCGACGAACTGCGTGTCGCAGATCACAGGCCACCGGGCATAGGATGCGCTCGTTCCAGGCTTTGTGAACTGCCTCACATGAGGTGGATCTCGGGAACTGGAGCGCGGGTTCACCTCAGTGTGACCCGCCGGTTCCGATCTGCAGTCAAGGACGACTGGACGGAGGGAGCGGGGCTATGAATGCCTACGCGCCGATCCTCGTACTCGGTGCCATCGCGGCGGCGTTCGCGGTCGGTTCCGTCGTGATGGCCTCACTCACCGGCCCCAAGCGGTACAACCGGGCCAAGCTGGAGGCGTACGAGTGCGGCATCGAGCCGACCCCGCAGCCCGTGGGCGGCGGTCGGTTCCCGATCAAGTACTACCTGACGGCGATGCTCTTCATCGTCTTCGACATCGAGATCGTCTTCCTCTATCCCTGGGCGGTGACCTTCGACGCCCTGGGGATCTTCGGGCTGGTCGAGATGCTCCTGTTCATCGCCACCGTCTTCGTCGCCTACGCCTACGTCTGGCGCCGCGGTGGCCTGGAGTGGGACTGAGCCCTGGAGTGGGACTGAGCCCCGGAGCGGGGCTGAGCCAGGGGTGGCGCCGCCGCCCTTGTGAACGAGCGGACAAGCTCCAAGGAGCCGGACGTTCTCCCGGGCTCCCCGGACGTTCTCCCGGGCTCCCGGGGTCCCGGCACACCGGGCGCTCGCCGGGCGCCACCCGGACGCTCCCCGGGCGTACCGCCGGACGTACCAGAGGACTTGAGGGCATTGAGAGGGATCTGATGGGAATCGAGGAGAAGCTGCCGAGCGGCTTTCTGCTCACGACCGTGGAGACGGCCGCCGGCTGGGTGCGCAAGGCGTCACTCTTCCCGGCCACCTTCGGTCTGGCCTGCTGCGCGATCGAGATGATGACCACCGGCGCCGGCCGCTACGACCTGGCCCGGTTCGGCATGGAGGTCTTCCGGGGCTCCCCCCGGCAGGCCGATCTGATGATCGTGGCGGGCCGGGTGAGTCAGAAGATGGCCCCGGTGCTGCGCCAGGTGTACGACCAGATGGCCAACCCGAAGTGGGTCATCTCGATGGGCGTCTGCGCCTCCTCCGGCGGGATGTTCAACAACTACGCGATCGTCCAGGGCGTCGACCACATCGTCCCGGTGGACATCTACCTGCCCGGTTGCCCGCCCCGCCCGGAGATGCTGATGGACGCCATCCTGAAGCTGCACGACAAGATCCAGCACGAGCCGCTGGGCGTGAACCGGCGCCGCGCCGAGGAACTCGGCGAGGCCCTGGCCCTCAAGGCCACCCCGGTCAGCGAGATGCGGGGGCAGCTGCGATGAACGAGCAGGTACCCGAGACCCGCCGCGAGCAGCCGGTGCGCGAGATCCCGGTCGAGGTGGTCGGCCGCCGCCAGGGCATGTTCGGCACCCGGGGCAGTGGCGACACCTCGGGCTTCGGCGGCCTGTCCGCCCCGATCGTGCTGCCCGGCCCGAGCGAACGCCCGTACGGCGGCTGGTTCGACGAGGTGGCGGACGAGTTCGAGGGCGCCCTGGAGGAGCAGGGCCTGGACCCGGCCGAGGTGATCGACAAGACCGTGGTCGACCGCGCCGAGCTGACCTTCCACGTCGACCGCGCCCACCTCCTGAAGGCCGTGCGCATCCTGCGCGACGACCCGGCACTGCGTTTCGAACTGTGCCTGGGTGTCAGCGGAGTGCACTACCCCGGCGACAAGGGCCGCGAGCTGCACGCGGTCTACCACCTGCGCTCGATCACCCACGGCCGGCTGATCCGGCTGGAGGTCACCGCGCCGGACGCCGACCCGCACATCCCCTCCGTGGTGAGCGTCTACCCGACCAACGACTGGCACGAGCGCGAGGCCTACGACTTCTTCGGCCTGGTCTTCGACGGCCACCCGGCACTCACCCGGATCATGATGCCGGACGACTGGCTGGGCCACCCGCAGCGCAAGGACTACCCGCTCGGCGGCATCCCCGTCGAGTACAAGGGCGCCCAGATCCCGGCACCCGACCAGCGGAGGTCGTACAGCTGATGAGCACTCAGCACTACGAGGAAGCAGACGCCCGCGAGACCACCGAGGGCCGGGTCTTCACCGTCACCGGCGGCGACTGGGGCGAGGTGGTGGAGGCGGTCGGCCGGGCCGACGACGAACGCATCATCGTCAACATGGGCCCCCAGCACCCGTCCACCCACGGCGTGCTGCGGCTGATCCTGGAGATCGACGGCGAGACGGTGAAGGAGGCCCGCTGCGGCATCGGCTACCTCCACACCGGCATCGAGAAGAACATGGAGTTCCGCAGCTGGGTCCAGGGCACCACCTTCGTGACCCGCATGGACTACCTGACCCCGCTGTTCAACGAGACCGCCTACTGCCTGGCGGTCGAGAAGCTGCTCGGCATCACCGACGACGTCCCGGAGCGGGCCAGTGTCATCCGGGTGATGATGATGGAGCTCAACCGGATCGCCTCCCACCTGGTCTGTCTGGCCACCGGCGGCATGGAGATCGGCTCCACCACCCTGATGGTCTACGGCTTCCGGGACCGCGAACTGATCCTGGACGTCTTCGAGCTGGTCACCGGCCTGCGCATGAACCACGCGTACGTGCGCCCCGGCGGCCTCGCCCAGGACCTGCCCCCGGGCGCGGTGGACCAGATCCGCGAGGCGGTCCGCACCTTCCGCTCTCGGATGCACGAGTACGACAAGCTCGCCACCGCCAACCCGGTGTTCAAGGCCCGCCTGGTCGACGTCGGCTTCCTGGACCTGGCCGGCTGTCTGGCCCTCGGCGCCACCGGCCCGATCCTGCGCGCCGCCGGTCTGCCGCACGACCTGCGCAAGAGCGACCCGTACTGCGGCTACCAGGACTACGACTTCGAGGTCGCCACCGCGGACACCGCCGATTCCTACGGCCGCTTCCTGATCCGTCTGGAGGAGATGAAGCAGTCGCTGCGGATCGTCGAGCAGTGCCTGGACCGGCTGCGGCCGGGCCCGGTCATGGTGGCCGACAAGAAGATCGCCTGGCCCGCCCAACTGGCCGTCGGCCCGGACGGCCTGGGCAACTCGCTCGACCACATCCGCAAGATCATGGGCACCTCGATGGAGGCCCTGATTCACCACTTCAAGCTGGTCACCGAGGGCTTCCGGGTCCCGGTCGGCCAGGCGTACGTAGCGGTCGAGTCGCCCAAGGGCGAGCTGGGCGTGCACGTGGTCAGCGACGGCGGGACGCGCCCGTACCGGGTCCACTTCCGGGATCCGTCGTTCACCAATCTGCAGACGATGGCGGCGATGTGCGAGGGCGGCCAGGTGGCCGACGTGATCGTCGCGGTGGCCGGGATCGACCCGGTGATGGGAGGCGTGGACCGGTGACCAACGTCGAACTCGGACTGCCGGCGCTGCCGGCCCCGCCCTACCCGGAGGAGGTGCGCGCCCGGCTCGCCGCCGACGCCGCCGAGCTGATCGGCCGCTACCCCCAGGCCCGTTCGGCGCTGCTGCCGCTGCTGCACCTGGTGCAGGCCGAGGAGGGCTTCGTCAGCCCGACCGGGATCCGCTTCTGCGCCGAGCAGTTGGACCTCACCACCGCCGAGGTCACCGCCGTCGCCACCTTCTACACGATGTACCGGCGGCGCCCGGCCGGGAAGTACCACGTCGGGGTCTGCACCAACACCCTGTGCGCCGTGCTCGGCGGCGACCAGATCTTCGCCGAGCTCCAGCAGCACCTGGGGATCGGCAACAACGCCACCACCGAGGACGGCCAGATCTCGATCGAGCACATCGAGTGCAACGCCGCCTGCGACTACGCCCCCGTGGTGATGGTCAACTGGGAGTTCTTCGACGACCAGACCCCGGAGAGCGCCCGGCAGTTGGTGGACGACCTGCGGGCCGGCCGCGAGGTGCGGCCCACCCGCGGCGCCCGGCTGTGCGGCTTCAGGGAGACGGCCCGGATCCTGGCCGGCTTCCCCGACGAGCGTCCCGGCGCCAACGACGAGTCCGGCGCCGGCGGCGCGCCCTCGCTGGCCGGCCTGCGGCTGGCCCGGGGCGAGGCCCTGCCCGGCACCCCCGGAGCCAAGGTCGTCTCCCCCCGCCACGAGGAGCCCCTCCATGAGGAGCCCCTCCACGACGAGCCCCACCAGGGGGAGCCCCACCAGGGGGAGCCCCTGCAAGAGGAACCCCGCCACGAGGAGCGGGGCCCAGAGGCGAAGGCCGACGGCCAGGAAGGGACCGAAGCGTGATGACCTCCGCCGAGTCGGCCGAGAAGCTGCTCACCCCCGTCCTGTCCGACCCCTGGGACGACAGCCGCCCCTGGACCCTCGCGACCTACCGCCGCCACCACGGCTACGAGGGCCTCAAGGCGGCCCTCGCCATGCCCCCGGACGACGTGATCGCCCTGGTCAAGGACTCCGGCCTGCGCGGCCGCGGCGGCGCCGGCTTCCCCACCGGGATGAAGTGGCAGTTCATCCCGCAGAACGACGGCAAGCCGCACTACCTGGTGGTCAACGCCGACGAGTCCGAGCCGGGCACCTGCAAGGACATCCCGCTGCTGTTCGCCAACCCGCACTCGCTGATCGAGGGCATGGTGATCGCCTCCTACGCGATCCGCTGCGACCACGCCTTCGTCTACCTGCGCGGCGAGGTCGTCCCGGTGCTGCGCCGCCTGCACGCGGCCGTGGCCGAGGCGTACGAGGCCGGGCTGCTGGGCCGGAACATCCTCGGCTCCGGCGTGGACCTCGACATCACCGTGCACGCCGGCGCCGGCGCCTACATCTGCGGCGAGGAGACGGCGCTGCTGGACTCGCTGGAGGGCCGTCGCGGCCAGCCGAGGCTGCGGCCGCCGTTCCCGGCGATCGCTGGCCTGTACGCCTGCCCGACGGTGGTCAACAACGTCGAGTCGATCGCCTCGGTGCCGGCGATCCTGGCCCGCGGCAAGGAGTGGTTCAAGGGCCTGGGCACCGAGAAGTCCCCGGGCTTCACGCTGTACTCGCTCTCCGGCCACGTCACCAACCCGGGCCAGTACGAAGCGCCACTGGGCATCACCCTGCGCCAGCTGCTGGACCTCAGCGGCGGCGTCCGGGCCGGCCACCGGCTGAAGTTCTGGACCCCGGGCGGCTCCTCCACCCCGATGTTCACCGAGGAGCACCTCGACGTCCCGCTGGACTACGAGGGCGTCGGTGCGGCCGGTTCGATGCTCGGCACCAAGGCGCTGCAGGTCTTCGACGAGACCACCTGCGTGGTGCGGGCGGTCACCCGCTGGACCGAGTTCTACGCCCACGAGTCCTGCGGCAAGTGCACCCCCTGCCGGGAGGGCACCTACTGGCTGGTCCAGCTGCTGCGGCGGATCGAGGCCGGCGAAGGCGTCGACGGGGACCTGGAGAAGCTCCTCGACATCGCCGACAACATCAACGGCAAGTCCTTCTGCGCGCTAGGCGACGGCGCGGCCAGCCCGATCGTCTCCTCGCTCAAGTACTTCCGGGCCGAGTACGAGCAGCACCTGGCCGAGCGCCGCTGCCCGTTCGACCCGGCCGCCTCCACCGTCTGGGCCGACGGCCCCCGCCCCGGCCACCAGTCCGCCACCGAAAGGGAGGTGCACGCGTGACGATCACTGAGCCAACCGCCTCCAGGAGCGACGACACCGCGGTCGAACTGGTCACGCTCACCATCGACGGCGTCGAAGTGAAGGTCCCCAAGGGCACCTTGGTGATCCGGGCCGCCGAGACCATCGGCACCCAGATCCCGCGCTTCTGCGACCACCCGCTGCTGGACCCGGCCGGCGCCTGCCGGCAGTGCATCGTGGAGATCGAGGGCCAGCGCAAGCCGGTGGCCTCCTGCACGATCCCGGTCGCCGAGGGCATGGTGGTGCGCACCCAGCTGAGCTCGCCGGTGGCCGAGAAGGCGCAGCGCGGCGTGATGGAGCTGTTGCTGATCAACCACCCGCTGGACTGCCCGGTCTGCGACAAGGGCGGCGAGTGCCCGCTGCAGAACCAGGCGATGTCCACCGGCGACGCGGATTCCCGCTTCGAGGGCATGAAGCGCACCTACGAGAAGCCGGTGCCGATCAGCAGTCAGGTGCTGCTGGACCGGGAGCGCTGCGTGCTGTGCGCGCGCTGCACCCGGTTCTCGCAGCAGATCGCCGGGGACCCGTTCATCGACCTGGTGGAGCGCGGGGCGCTGCAGCAGGTGGGCACGGGCGAGGGGGACGACTTCGAGTCGTACTTCTCCGGGAACACCATCCAGATCTGTCCGGTGGGTGCGCTGACTTCGGCGGCCTATCGTTTCCGCTCGCGCCCCTTCGACCTGACGTCCTCGCCGAGCGTGTGCGAGCACTGTGCCTCGGGCTGCGCCCAGCGCACCGACCACCGGCGGGGCAAGGTGCTGCGCCGGCTGGCGGGCGAGGACCCGGCGGTGAACGAGGAGTGGAACTGCGACAAGGGCCGGTTCGCCTTCCGCTACGCCCAGCAGCGCGACCGGCTGACGACTCCGCTGGTGCGGGTGGACGGCGAGCTGGTGCCGGCGTCCTGGCCGGAGGCGCTGGCCCGGGCGGCGGAGGGGCTACGCGGGGCCCGTGCGGGTGTGCTGGCGGGCGGCCGGGTGACGGTGGAGGACGCGTACGCGTACGCGAAGTTCGCCCGGGTGGTGCTGGGCACCAACGACGTGGACTTCCGGGCCCGCCCGCACAGCGGTGAGGAGGCGGACTTCCTGGCCGCGGCGGTCGCCGGGCGCGGGGTGGACGTGGACGGCACCGGGCTGAGCTACGAGCGGCTGGAGCAGGCCCCGGCGGTGCTGCTGGCGGGCTTCGAGCCGGAGGAGGAGTCGCCGATCGTCTTCCTGCGGCTGCGGAAGGCGAGCCGGGCGAAGGGCATGAAGGTGTTCTCGGTGGCGGCCTTCGCCTCCCGGGGGCTGGCGAAGCTGCGCGGTGCGCTGCTGCCGGCGGCGCCGGGCACCGAGCCGGAGTGGTTCGCGGCGCTGGCCGCGGACGAGCCGTTGAACGACGACGCGGGCCGGGTGGCGGAGCTGCTGCGCCGCCCGGGCGCGGTGATCCTGGCGGGTGAGCGGCTGGCGTCGGTGCCGGGTGCGCTGACGGCGGTGCTGCGGCTGGCGCAGGCGACCGGGGCCGAGCTGGCCTGGGTGCCGCGCCGGGCGGGCGAGCGCGGGGCGGTGGAGGCCGGTGCGCTGCCGGGCCTGCTGCCGGGCGGCCGTCCGGTGGCCGCGGCGGCGGCCCGGGCGGAGGCGGCCGCGGTGTGGGGGGTGGCGGAGCTGCCGTCGCGCCCGGGCCGGGACACCGGCCAGATCCTGACCGCGGCCGTGCAGGGCGACCTGGACGCGCTGCTGGTCGGCGGGGTGGATCCGGAGGACCTGTCGGATCCGGCGCTGGCCGTGGAGGCGTTGGCGGCGGCGTTCGTGGTGTCGCTGGAGTTGCGTCCGTCGGCGGTGACCGAGCGGGCGGACGTGGTGCTGCCGGTGGCGGCGGTGGCGGAGAAGGCGGGCACCTTCCTGGACTGGGAGGGCCGGGTGCGGATGTTCGAGGCCGCGCTGAAGCCGGACCAGCAGATGGGCCGGCACCTCCAGTCGGACCTGCGGGTGCTGTCGATGCTGGCGGACGCGCTGGGGCACCGGCTGGGCCTGACGGACGTGCGGGCGGCCCGGCTGGAGCTGGACCGCTTCGAGCCGTGGCGGGGCGACCGGGCGGCCGCTCCGGCGGCGCACCCGGGTGTGCTGCCGCGGCCGGCCACCGGCCAGGCGGTGCTGGCGGGTTGGCGCCTGCTGCTGGACAGGGGCTCGCTGCAGGAGGGCGATCCGCACCTGGCGGGGACCCGGCACCGGGCGGTGGCCCGGCTCTCGGCGGCCACCGCGAAGGAGGTCGGTGCGCTGGTGACCGGTTCGCAGGGCGTCGGGGCGGAGGCGGCCGGTGCGCTGAGGCTGACCGGCCCGGCCGGGTCGCTGGTGCTTCCGCTGGAGGTCACCGAGTCGGTGCCGGACCGTACGGTCTGGATCCCGCTCAACTCCACGCCGGGCGGCGCCCATCGCGCGCTCGGCACCACCGTCGGCCACCTGGTGACGATCGCCGCGGCCGAGCTCGAACAGGCCGGTTCCGCGGCCGTCGCCGGCACCGGAACCGCGACCGGTTCCGCGGCCGGCGCCGGCACCGGCATCGGTTCCGCGGCCGGTTCCGCGGCCGCTTCCGGGGCCCGGGAAGGGGAGGTCCGATGACTTCGCAGCCGTACGAGACGCTCCACTTCTTCGGCCAGGACCCGTGGTGGCTGGTGCTGCTGAAGGCGGTGTTCTGCTTCGCCTTCCTGGTGCTGACGGTGCTGGTCGCGATCGTCTGGGAGCGCAAGGTGGTGGCCTGGATGCAGTTGCGCATCGGGCCGAACCGGCACGGCCCGTGGGGCCTGCTGCAGTCGCTGGCGGACGGCGTGAAGCTGGCGCTGAAGGAAGACCTGGTGGTCAAGGGCTCGGACAAGGTGGTCTACGTCCTGGCCCCGATCGTCTGCGCCATCCCGGCGTTCATGGCCTTCGCGGTGATCCCGTTCGGTCCGCCCGGCAACGAGGTGTCGGTCTTCGGCACCCGGACGCCGCTTCAGCTGACCGACTTCCCGGTGGCCCTGCTGTACGTGCTGGCGACGGCCTCGGTGGGCATCTACGGGATCGTGCTGGCGGGCTGGTCCTCGGGTTCGACGTACCCGCTGCTGGGCGGGCTGCGCTCCTCGGCGCAGATGATCAGCTACGAGATCGCGATGGGCCTGTCCTTCGCGGCGGTGTTCATCTACTCGGGTTCGATGTCGACCTCGGAGATCGTGGCGCACCAGCAGCCGACCTGGTTCGCGGCGCTGCTGCCGGTGTCGTTCATCGTGTACATCATCGCGATGGTGGGCGAGACCAACCGGGCGCCGTTCGACCTCCCGGAGGCCGAGGGCGAGTTGGTGGGCGGTTTCAACACCGAGTACTCCTCGCTGAAGTTCGCGATGTTCATGCTGGCCGAGTACGTCAACATGGTGACGGTCTCGGCGGTGGCCTCGACCCTGTTCCTGGGCGGCTGGCGCGCCCCGTGGCCGGTGTCGACCTTCTGGGAGGGCGCCAACCACGGCTGGTGGCCGATGCTGTGGATCACACTGAAGATCCAGCTGCTGCTGTTCTTCTTCATCTGGCTGCGCGGCACGCTGCCCCGGTTCCGCTACGACCAGTTCATGAAGCTGGGCTGGAAGGTGCTGATCCCGGTCTCGCTGGTGTGGCTGGTGCTGATCACCAGCGTGCGGGCGCTGCGCAACGAGGGGTACGGCTTCGGCCAGGTGGTGCTGTACGTGGGGGCGCCGGTGGGCGCGGTCCTGCTGCTGGCGCTGGTGCGGGACGCCCTGAGGAAGCAGCCCGAGGAGGCCGCGGCGTCCGAGGACGGGCCGGCCGAGGCGTTCGACCCGATGGCGGGCGGGTACCCGGTGCCGCCGCTGCCCGGCCAGGTGCTCCCGCCGGTGCCACGCCGGCCCAGCCGCGCCCCGAAGCAACTCCAGGACGCCCTCAACGGGGCCGACCATTCCGAAGGGAGCTGATCCGCGATGTCGTCCGACCAGACGGGCCGGCCTGAGCGGGCCGACCGGCCGTCGATCCTCGGCCCGGCCGCCGGTTTCGGCGTGACCTTCAGGGCCATGTTCAAGAAGCGGCTCACCGAGCAGTACCCGGAGCAGAAGAAGCCGACCGCTCCGCGCTTCCACGGCCGCCACCAGCTGAACCGGCATCCGGACGGTCTGGAGAAGTGCGTCGGCTGCGAGTTGTGCGCCTGGGCCTGCCCGGCCGACGCGATCTACGTGGAGGGCGCGGACAACCGGGACGAGGAGCGCTACTCGCCGGGCGAGCGTTACGGCGCGGTGTACCAGATCAACTACGCCCGCTGCATCCTGTGCGGGCTGTGCATCGAGGCCTGCCCGACCAGGGCGCTGACCATGACCAACGAGTACGAGCTGGCCGACTCCTCCCGCAAGGACCTGATCTTCACCAAGGAGCAGCTGCTGGTGGGCCTGTCCGAGGGCATGGTCGACACCCCGCACGCGATCTTCCCGGGCACCGACGAGGGCGCCTACTACCGGGGTGAGGTCACCGCGGCGGCGCCGGGGACGGTCCAGCAGGAGCGCACCGACCGGGAGAAGGAGGTGCGGCCGTGATCGCACATCTGGCGGCGGCCACCGGGACGACCTCCACGGGTGAGGCCGTCCAGTTCTGGGTGCTCGCGGTGATCGCGGTCGGCGGCGCGCTGGGCATGCTGCTGATGCGCAAGGCCGTGCACAGCGCGCTGTGCCTGGCGGCGACCATGATGGCGCTGGCGGTCTGCTACATGGCCCAGGGCGCGGTGTTCCTGGGCGTGGTGCAGATCGTGGTCTACACCGGCGCGATCATGATGCTGTTCCTGTTCGTGGTGATGCTGGTCGGCGTGACCAGCGAGGACTCGCTGAAGGAACAGCTGAAGGGCCAGCGGTTCGCCGCGGTGCTGTGCGGGCTGGGCTTCGGCGTGCTGCTGATCGCGGGGATCGCCAACGCGAGGCTGGACCACTTCACCGGGCTGGCCGAGGCGAACGCCGAGGGCAACGTGCCGGGCCTGGCCCGGTTGATCTTCACCCGGTACGTGTGGGCCTTCGAGGTCACCGGCGCGCTGCTGATCACGGCGGCGATCGGCGCGATGGTGCTGACCCACCGCGAGCACGTGAAGGCGCCGAGGACCCAGCGCGAGCTGGCGGCGCAGCGGGTCAGGGACAACATCCAGGTGCCGCCGCTGCCGGCGCCGGGCGTGTACGCGCGGCACAACGCGGTGAACGTCCCGGCGCTGCTGCCGGACGGCACGGTCGCCGAGGACTCGGTGATGGCGACGCTGCGCGAGCGCGGCCAGGTCCGGGACGTCAGCCAGGCGATGCTGCAGCGGATGGCGGAGCTGGAGAACAGCACGGCGGACTGGCTGGGCCGGCCGTCCTCGGAGCGGCCCGCCGTGGCCGGTCCGCGCAAGTCCCTGGAACCGGTGCCCAACCACGAGAACGGCGAGGAGGACGCGCAGTGAACCCGGTCAACTACCTGTACCTGTCGGCCCTGTTGTTCACCATCGGGGCGTCCGGGGTGCTGATCCGGCGCAACGCGATCGTGCTGTTCATGTGCGTGGAGCTGATGCTGAACGCCTCGAACCTGGCGCTGGTGACGTTCTCCCGGATGCACGGGACGCTGGACGGCCAGATCATCGCCTTCTTCACGATGGTGGTCGCTGCGGCGGAGGTCGTGGTCGGCCTCGCCATCATCGTCTCCATCTTCCGGACCAGGCACTCCGCTTCGGTCGACGACAGCAACCTGATGAAGCTGTAGGCGGAGGACCTTCGGTGAACTCTCTCATTCCGCTGCTGGTGGCGGCTCCACTGGCCGGCTCCGCCCTGCTGCTGCTCGGCGGCCGGGCCTTCGACCGGTTCGGCCACTGGCTGGCCACCGCGCTCGCCGCGCTCTCGTTCGGCTTCGGCCTGGCGCTGTTCTGGGACATGCTCGGCCGCGACGGCGAGCACCGGGCGGTGACGGAGCACCTGTTCAGCTGGGTGCCGGTGAACGCCTTCCAGGCGGACGTCTCGTTCCGGCTGGACCAGTTGTCGATGACCTTCGTGCTGCTGATCACCGGGGTGGGCACGCTGATCCACCTGTACTCGGTGGGCTACATGGCGCACGACGAGCGCCGGCGCCGCTTCTTCGCGTACCTGAACCTGTTCCTGGCCGCCATGCTGCTGCTGGTGCTGGCGGACAACTACCTGCTGCTGTACTTCGGTTGGGAGGGCGTGGGCCTGGCCTCGTACCTGCTGATCGGCTTCTGGCAGCACAAGCCGAGCGCGGCGACGGCGGCGAAGAAGGCCTTCATCGTCAACCGGGTCGGCGACATGGGCCTGTCGATCGCGATCATGCTGATGTTCGCGGAGTTCGGCTCCTTCGCCTTCACCCCGGTCTTCGACTCGGCGCACGAGGCGAGCGAGGGCAAGCTGACGGCGATCGGCCTGATGCTGCTGCTGGCGGCCTGCGGCAAGTCGGCGCAGGTGCCGCTGCAGTCCTGGCTGGGGGACGCGATGGAGGGCCCGACCCCGGTCTCGGCCCTGATCCACGCGGCCACCATGGTGACCGCCGGGGTCTACCTGATCACCCGCTCGGCGGCGATCTTCAACCTGGCGCCGGACGCCCGGACCGCCGTGGTGGTGGTGGGCGCGGTGACGCTGCTGTTCGGTGCGATCGTCGGTTGCGCCAAGGACGACATCAAGAAGGCGCTGGCCGGCTCGACCATGTCGCAGATCGGCTACATGGTGCTGGCGGCGGGGCTCGGCCCGATCGGCTACGTCTTCGCGATCATGCACCTGGTGACCCACGGCTTCTTCAAGGCCGGGCTGTTCCTCGGCGCCGGGTCGGTCATGCACGGCATGGACGACGAGGTGAACATGCGTCACTACGGCGGCCTGCGCAAGCACATGCCCTGGACCTTCGCCACCTTCGGCCTCGGCTACCTGGCCATCATCGGCTTCCCCGGCCTGTCCGGCTTCTTCTCCAAGGACCGGATCATCGAGGCGGCCTTCGCCGAGGGCGGCACCGAGGGCTGGATCCTCGGCCTGTGCGCGCTGGTCGGCGCGGCGGTCACCGCGTTCTACATGACCCGGGTGATGCTGCTGACCTTCTTCGGCGAGAAGCGCTGGCAGCCCGACGCGGAGGGCAACCTCCCGCACCCGCACGAGGCGCCGAGGACCATGGTGATCCCGATGGTGCTGCTGGCCGTCGGCTCGGTGTTCGCGGGCGCGCTGTTCGACATCAACGACTCCTTCCTGAAGTGGCTGGAGCCGGTCACCGGGCACAGCGAGGGCAACTCGCCGCTCAGCTCGTGGACCGTCACCGGGCTGACCACGGTCTGCATGCTGGCCGGCCTGGGCCTCGCGTACGTGATGTACGGGCGCTCGCCCGTCCCGGTGGTGCCGCCGGTCGGCTCCCCGCTCACCCGGGCCGCCCGCCGCGACCTGCTGCAGGACGACTTCAACCACGCCGTGCTGGTGCGGCCGGGCTCGGCGCTCACCGCGACCCTGGTCTTCTTCGACAGCCGCGGCCTGGACGGCTTCGTCAACGGCCTGGCCGCCGTCATCGGGGGCCTGTCCGGCCGGCTGCGGCGGGTCCAGAACGGCTTCGTCCGCTCGTACGCGCTCTCCATGTTCGGCGGCACGCTGGTGCTGGTCGCCTCGACTCTCCTGATGAGGTCCGTCTGATGACAGTTGCTCGCCCGCTCGCCTCCGGGCGCTCCGACCCGGCGCCGACACTCTTCGCTCCGGCAGTCCCTCCTGCGTCGGTCGCTCGTCGCTCATCACTTCCGGCACCGGCGCGCCCTTCGGCTCGGGGCGGGGAGACGCGGCGGGAGGTGCGGCCATGAGCGTCCTGCTGACCACCACCTGCGCCGTCCCGGCGGCCGGTGCGGTGCTGACCGCCGCCCTGCCCGCCGGGGCGACCGAGGCCCGGCGCCGCACCACCAAGACCGTCGCGCTGGCCGTCTCGGCCGTCACCCTGGCGCTGGCCGCCGCGGTGGCGCTGCGGTTCGACCCGCACGGCGCCCGCTACCAGCTGACCGAGTCGTACAGCTGGATCCGCTCCTTCGGCATCACCTTCTCGCTCGGCGTGGACGGCATCGGCGCGGTGCTCGCCCTGCTCACGGCCGTCCTGGTGCCGATGGTGATGCTGGCCTCCTGGCACGACGCCGACCCGGGGCCCGCAGCGCCGGACGGGACCTTGGACCCCGGCACTTTTGAGCGGCGCAGGAGGACCCAGGGCTTCTTCGCCCTGATCCTGGCGGTGGAGGCGATGGTGATCGTCTCCTTCTACGCCACCGACGTCTTCCTGTTCTACGTGTTCTTCGAAGCCATGCTGATCCCGATGTACTTCCTGATCGGCGGCTTCGGCGACCGGGCGGGCGGCCCCGAGTCGGCGCGCCAGCGTTCCTACGCGGCCGTCAAGTTCCTGCTGTACAACCTGCTCGGCGGCCTGGTGATGCTGGCCGCCGTGATCGGCCTGTACGTGATCGCCCAGGACCAGGGCTTCGGCACCTTCGACCTGCCGACCCTGACCGACGCGGTCGCCGGAGGCAGCCTGAAGCTGTCCGGCACCGCCCAGAACGCGCTGTTCCTGGGCTTCTTCTTCGCCTTCGCGGTGAAGGCCCCGCTGTGGCCGCTGCACACCTGGCTGCCGAACGCGATGGGCGAGGCCACCGCGGGCACCGCCGTGCTGATCACCGCCGTGGTGGACAAGGTCGGCACCTTCGCGATGCTGCGCTTCTGCCTCGGGCTGTTCCCGGACGCCTCGAAGACCTTCGCCCCGGCGATCCTGGTGCTGTCGCTGATCGGGATCGTCTACGGCGCGCTGCTGGCGATCGGACAGAAGGACATCAAGCGGCTGGTCGCCTACGCCTCGATCTCGCACTTCGGCTTCATCATCATGGGCATCTTCGCGCTGACCAGCCAGGGCCAGAGCGGCGCGACCCTCTACATGGTCAACCACGGCCTCTCCACCGCCGCGTGGATGCTGGTGGCCGGCTTCCTGATCTCCCGCCGCGGCTCGCGGCTGATCGCCGACTACGGCGGGGTCCAGAAGGTCGCCCCGGTGCTCGCCGGGACGTTCCTGATCGGCAGTCTGGCGACCCTGTCGCTGCCGGGGCTGGCCCCGTTCGTCAGCGAGTTCCTGGTGCTGGTGGGCACCTTCACCCGCTACCCGGCGATCGGCGTGATCGCCACCGTCGGCATCGTGCTGGCCGCGCTGTACGCGCTGCTGCTGTACCAGCGCACCATGACCGGCCCGGTCAAGGAGGGCGTGCGGTCGATGCCCGACCTCAAGGTCCGCGAACTGGCCGTGGTGGCACCGCTGGTGGCGTTGACGATCCTGCTCGGCGTCTACCCCAGGCCGCTCACCGACCTGGTGAACCCCTCGGTGGACGCGACGCTCTCGCAGGTCCACCGGACCGACCCGGCGCCGGCCCACCCGGTCGCCGCCACCTCAGGAGGTGAGCAGAAGTGAGTGCCAGCGCAGTGCTCGCCGCCGCCGGCGGCAACACCCCGAGCATCCCCGCACCGCACGTCGAGTACGGCCAACTCTCCCCGATGCTGGTGGTGTTCGGCGCCGCCGTGGCCGGCGTCCTGGTGGAGGCGTTCGTCCCCCGGCGGCTGCGGCGCTGGACCCAGGTCTCGCTCTCCCTGGTCGCGCTGGTCGGCGCCTTCGTCGCCGTGGTGGTGCTGGCCGCGCAGGGCCACGGCGCGCCCCGGATCGACCTGCTGGCCATGGAGTCGGTCGCGCTGGACGGCCCGGCGCTGTTCCTGCAGGGCGTGATCCTCCTGGTCGCGGTCGTCACGGTGCTCACCTACGCCGAGCGGAGGCTGGAGCCGAAGGCCGGCGGCGAGCCCGCCGACGCCTTCGCCGCCCAGGCGGCCGCCACCCCGGGCGGGGAGCAGGAGCGGGCCGCGGTCCGGGCCGGCTTCACCACCACCGAGGTGTTCCCGCTGACCATGTTCGCGGTCGGCGGGATGCTGCTCTTCCCGGCCGCCAACGACCTGCTGACCATGTTCGTGGCGCTGGAGGTCTTCTCCCTCCCGCTGTACCTGCTCTGCGCGCTGGCCCGCCGCCGCCGGCTGCTGTCCCAGGAGGCGGCGGTCAAGTACTTCCTGCTCGGCGCCTTCGCCTCGGCGTTCTTCCTGTTCGGCACGGCGCTGCTGTACGGCTACGCCGGCAGCGTGAAGCTGGTCGACATCGCGGACATCGTCTCCGGCAAGACGATGACCACCGCGGCGCAGCTGAGCAGCACCCGGAGCGACGTGCTGCTGCTGACCGGCCTGGCGATGCTGGCGGTGGGCCTGCTGTTCAAGGTCGGCGCGGTGCCGTTCCACTCCTGGACGCCGGACGTCTACCAGGGCGCGCCGACCCCGGTGACCGGCTTCATGGCCTCGGCCACCAAGGTCGCGGCCTTCGGGGCGTTCCTGCGGCTGTTCTACGTGGCGTTCCCCGGGCTGCGGCTGGACTGGCGACCGGTGCTGTGGGGCGTGGCGATCCTGACCATGGTGGTGGGCGCGGTGCTGGCGGTGACCCAGCAGGACGTCAAGCGGCTGTTGGCGTACTCCTCGATCGCGCACGCCGGGTTCATCCTGACCGGGGTGATCGCTGTCAACAAGCAGGGCCTGTCCTCGGTGCTGTTCTACCTGGCGGCGTACTCCTTCGTGACGCTCGGTGCGTTCGCCGTGGTCACCCTGGTGCGGGACTCCAAGGGCGAGGCGACCCACCTGTCCAGCTGGGCGGGGCTGGGCCGGCGGTCGCCGCTGGTGGCGGCGGTGTTCGCGCTGTTCCTGCTGGCCTTCGCCGGGATCCCGCTGACCTCCGGTTTCACCGGGAAGTTCGCGGTGTTCCAGGCGGCGGCGGCCGGCGGGGCGACGCCGCTGGTGATCGTCGGTGTGCTGAGCTCGGCGGTGGCCGCGTTCTTCTACATCCGGGTGATCGTGCTGATGTTCTTCTCCGACCCGAAGCCGGGCGGTCCGACGGTGGCGATCCCGAGCGCCTTCACGGCGACGGCCATCGGGGTGGGAGTGCTGGTGACGCTGGGGCTGGGTCTGCTGCCGCAGTACTTCCTGGACCTCGCGTCCAAGGCCTCGCTGTTCGCGTACTGACCGTCACCGGTCGGTTTGCTGGAGGTCGGTCCGGATGTCCGGGCCGATCTCCAGCCTTTGTTTCCAGACGAATTCGCCCCCACCGCCGCGTCGCCCGCGTAGCGCTCCTGACCAGGCCTTCCGGCTCGGTCATGACAGGATCCGCACGCCCGTGCAGTGATCCACTCACGACCGGATACCCTGCCTGTATGGCCAGCGGCGGCACTCAGGGACCAGGCCGCTAGATCGACCAGGGACAGAGGAGTGGTCTTCGTGACCGTCGTGGGACCCTTCGGGCTCAGCGTGCAGGACCGCGACCTGACCCGTGACGTCCAGGCCGGGCTGGAAGCGGTGGAGGCGGCGCTCTCCGAGGCCGTCAAGAGCGACGTCCCCTTCATCACCGTCACCGCCAGCCACCTGATGGAGGCCGGCGGCAAGCGCTTCCGTCCGCTGCTCCTGCTGCTCGCCGCCCAGTTCGGCGACCCGGGGGCGCCCGGCGTGGTGCCGGCCGCGGTGGTGGTCGAGCTGACCCACCTGGCCACGCTGTACCACGACGACGTGATGGACGAGGCTCCGGTGCGCCGCGGGACGGAGAGCGCCAACTCCCGCTGGGACAACTCGGTGGCCATCCTCACCGGCGACTTCCTGTTCTCCCGCGCCTCCCAGGTGCTGGCCGATCTCGGCCCGGAGGCCGTGCGGATGCAGGCCGAGGCCTTCGAGCGGCTGGTCACCGGCCAGATCCTGGAGACCCGTGGCCCCGGCCCGGACGGGGACCCGCTGCTGCACTACCTGGACGTGCTGGCGGGCAAGACCGGGTCGCTGATCGCCGTCTCCTGCCGGATAGGAGCGCTGATGGCCGGCGCCGAGCCGTGGCTGGTGGAGACCCTCGGCGACTTCGGCGAGCGGATCGGCATCGCCTTCCAGCTGGCCGACGACGTGCTGGACATCGCCAGCGACGGCGACGAGTCCGGCAAGACCCCCGGCACCGACCTGCGCGAGGGCGTGGCCACCCTGCCGACCCTGCTGCTCCAGCAGATGCCGGCCGACCCTGGCGACCCGGACGACACCCGGCTGCGCGAACTGCTCGCCAAGGACCTCTCCGACGACGACCTGCACGCCGAGGCGCTGCGCCTGCTGCGCGCCCACCCCGCCCTGGAGCGCGCCCGCCGGGAGACCCTGCGGCACGCCGAGGAGGCCCGGGCGCTGTTGGCCCCGCTGCCGGACTGCGCGGCGAAGGCGGCCCTGGACGGGCTGTGCGACGCGGTGGCGATCCGCACCATGTGATCCCCGCCCACGGCGCCGCAGGGATGGGGGAGACTGGCTCCCGTCAGTTCACGCCTGCCCGGAAGGTCGCCATGCGCCGCGTCGTCATCGCCGAGGACTCCGTACTGCTGCGGGAAGGTCTGACCCGGCTGCTCACCGACCGCGGCCTGGAGGTCGTGGCGGGGGTCGGGGACGGCGCCGCCCTGGTGAAGACCGTCCATGACCTGGCGGCCTCCGACGCCCTGCCGGACGTGGTGGTCTCGGACGTGCGGATGCCGCCGACCCACACCGACGAGGGCCTGCGCGCCTGCGTGGAACTGCGCGGGCGCTACCCGCACCTGGGCGTGCTGGTGCTGTCGCAGTTCGTGGAGGAGCGGTACGCCTCCGAGCTGCTGGCCGGTTCCACCCGGGGCGTCGGCTACCTGCTGAAGGACCGGGTCGCCGAGGTGCGCGAGTTCGCCGACGCGGTGGTGCGGGTCGCCGAGGGCGGCACCGCGCTGGACCCGGAGGTGGTGCAGCAGTTGCTCAGCCGCAGCCGCAAGGGCGACGTCCTGGCCAACCTGACTCCGCGCGAGCGCGAGGTGCTCGGGCTGATGGCCGAGGGGCGCACCAACGCGGCGGTGGCCAAGCAGCTGGTGGTCTCCGACGGGGCGGTGGAGAAGCACGTCAGCAACATCTTCCTCAAGCTCGGCCTGGCACAGAGCCCGGAGGACCACCGTCGGGTGCTCGCGGTGCTCACCTACCTGAACTCCTGACCGCGACGGCTCCCCGGGCGTGCCCGCCCGCGGCCCGGGGAGCCGCCGCGGCGCGGTGCTCCGTACGCGGAATGATCTCCGGTGGCCGAGCGTTGTCGGTGGATGCGGCGAGAGTCGCGGGCGGGTGGAATTTCCTGCCGGAGTTCCGACCGGGCTCGTGTGCGCGCGCATAGGATGCGAGCGGTGCACCAGGCGGACGGGGCACGGGGCCGCGCCCGCGGTGGTGTGCCCACGAGGAGGTCCGCGGCAGTGACCAGTCAGGTCGATCAGTCAGAGGCAGTGGACGGATCGGACGGCGACGGGGGTCGCACCGGCAGCGGTGCGCAGCGCCCCGGAGCAGCCGGCCCCGCCGGTCCGCACGCCCCGGGCAGCCCGCCGCCCGGCGGTGCCAAGCCCGTCCGCAGACTCGACCGGGTGATCATCCGGTTCGCCGGCGACTCCGGTGACGGGATGCAGCTCACCGGTGACCGGTTCACCTCGGAGACGGCCGCGTTCGGCAACGACCTCTCCACGCTGCCGAACTTTCCGGCCGAGATCCGGGCGCCGGCCGGCACGCTGCCGGGGGTCTCGTCCTTCCAACTGCACTTCGCCGACCACGACATCCTCACCCCGGGCGACGCCCCGAACGTGCTGGTGGCGATGAACCCGGCCGCACTGAAGGCGAACCTGCCCGATCTGCCGCGCGGCGCGGAGATCATCGTCAACACCGACGAGTTCACCAAGCGCGCGCTGGCGAAGGTCGGTTACCCGGCGGACCCGCTGGGCGACGGTACGCTGGACGGCTTCCACCTGCACAAGGTGCCGCTCACCACGCTGACCCTGGAGGCGCTCAAGGACAGTGGGCTGGCCCGCAAGGACGCCGAGCGGGCGAAGAACATGTTCGCCCTGGGGCTGCTGTCCTGGATGTACCACCGGCCCACCCACGGCACCGAGGCCTTCCTGCGCGGCAAGTTCGCCAAGAGGCCGCAGATCGCCGAGGCGAACATCAGCGCCTTCCGGGCGGGCTGGAACTTCGGCGAGACCACCGAGGACTTCGCGGTCTCCTACGAGATCGCCCCGGCTGCCCTGCCTGCCGGGCGCTACCGCAACATCTCCGGCAACCTGGCGCTGGCCTACGGGCTGATCGCCGCCGCCCAGCGCTCGGGCCTGCCGCTCTACCTGGGCTCGTACCCGATCACCCCGGCCTCGGACATCCTGCACGAGCTGTCCAAGCACAAGAACTTCGGGGTGCGCACCTTCCAGGCCGAGGACGAGATCGCCGGCATCGGCGCGGCGCTCGGCGCGGCCTTCGGCGGGGCGCTCGGCGTGACCACCACCTCGGGGCCGGGCGTGGCGCTGAAGTCCGAGACGATCGGCCTGGCGGTGTCGCTGGAACTTCCGCTGCTGGTGGTGGACATCCAGCGCGGCGGCCCGTCCACCGGCCTGCCGACCAAGACCGAGCAGGCGGACCTGCTGCAGGCGATGTTCGGACGAAACGGCGAGGCGCCGGTGCCGGTCGTGGCCCCGGCCACGCCCGCCGAGTGCTTCGACGCGGCGCTGGAGGCGGCCCGGATCGCGGTGACCTACCGCACCCCGGTCTTCCTGCTCTCGGACGGCTACCTGGCGAACGGCTCGGAGCCGTGGCGGATTCCGGACATCGGTGAACTGCCCGAGATCGACCCGAAGTTCGCGACGGAGCCGAACCGCGAGGACGGCGCCTTCTGGCCGTACCTGCGGGACCCGCACACCCTGGCCCGGCCCTGGGCGGTGCCCGGCACGGCCGGCCTGGAGCACCGGATCGGCGGCATCGAGAAGCAGGACGGCACCGGGAGCATCTCCTACGACCCGGCCAACCACGACTTCATGGTCCGCACCCGGCAGGCCAAGGTCGACGGCATCACGGTCAGGCCGGTGGAGGTCGACGACCCGACCGGCGACGCCCGGGTCCTGGTGCTCGGCTGGGGTTCGACGTACGGCCCGATCACCGCGGCGGTGCGCCGGGTGCGCGCGGACGGCGGCGAGGTCGCCCAGGCGCACCTGCGCAACCTCAACCCGTTCCCGGCCAACCTGGGTGCGGTGCTGCGCAGTTACGAGAAGGTCATCGTGCCCGAGATGAACCTCGGGCAGCTCGCGCTGCTGCTGCGGGCGAAGTACCTGGTGGACGCGGAGTCCTACAACCAGGTGCGCGGACTGCCGTTCAAGGCGGCCCAGTTGGCGGACGTGCTGTGGGCGGCGATCGGCAGCCTGGACGAGGAGGACCACCGATGAGCGAGCGGAGCGAGCGACCCGTCGAGCGGCGCATGAGCGACGGTGACTCCGAGGAGCGCGGCTTCCCGTCGCTGCGACTGGTGCCCAAGGCCGAGGCGCCGCAGAGCGCCCGGGACTTCAAGACGGACCAGGAGGTGCGCTGGTGCCCCGGCTGCGGGGACTACGCGATCCTGGCCGCGGTGCAGGGCTTCATGCCGGAGCTGGGCGTCAGGCGCGAGAACACCGTGTTCGTCTCCGGGATCGGATGCTCCTCGCGCTTCCCGTACTACATGAACACCTACGGGGTGCACTCGATCCACGGCCGGGCGCCGGCGATCGCCACCGGGCTGGCCTCCTCCCGGCGGGACCTGAGCGTGTGGGTGGTGACCGGCGACGGCGACGCGCTGTCGATCGGCGGCAACCACCTGATCCACGCGCTGCGGCGGAACGTCAATCTGAAGATCCTGCTGTTCAACAACCGGATCTACGGCCTCACCAAGGGCCAGTACTCACCGACCAGCGAGCTGGGCAAGATCACCAAGTCCACCCCGATGGGCTCGCTGGACGCGCCGTTCAACCCGCTGTCGCTGGCGATCGGCGCCGAGGCCTCCTTCGTCGCCCGGACCATCGACTCGGACCGCCAGCACCTCCAGTCGGTGCTGCGGGCCGCGGCCGAGCACGAGGGCACGGCGCTGGTGGAGATCTACCAGAACTGCAACATCTTCAACGACGGCGCCTTCGAGGTGCTGAAGGAGGCCGGCACCCGGGACGAGGCGCTGATCCGGCTGGAGCACGGTCAGCCGATCCGCTTCGGCGCGCAGGCGGCCAACGGCGTCTTCCGGGGCCCGGACGGCGAGCTGTTCACGGCGCCGGTCACGGCGGACAACGAGGCGCGGCTGCTGGTGCACGACGCCCACGCGGCCAGCCCCGCCACCGCCTTCGCGCTCTCCCGGATCGCCGACGCGGACACCCTGCACCACACGCCGATCGGCGTGCTGCGCGACGTCCGGCGGCCGGTCTACGACGAGTTGATGGAGAGCCAGCTGACCGCGGCCGTCGAGCAGCGCGGTCCGGGCGACCTGGCGACGCTGCTGGCGGGCAGCGACACCTGGACGGTGGACTGACCCACCCGGGCGGTGGGCCGACCGTCCGCCGCCGCGAGTTCGGCGCCCCCGTCCCGGTCTCCCGGGGCGGGGGCGCCCGCGTTCCGCGGAACGGCTACTGCTTCACCCACTCGACCAGCTCGACCACGACCCCGTTCGGGTCGGTGACCTGGAACAGCTTCTCGCCCCACGGCTCCTCGCGCAGCGGCAGGGTGATCGCGACCCCCTCCTCGCGCAGCCGCCGCTCCTCGGCGGCGATGTCCTCGACCACGAACGCCAGGACCACCCCGTCCGCGGTGCGGTGACGCTGCTCCTCGGGCAGCACCTCCAGGCCGCGCCGCAGGTAGACGACGTTGACCCCGCCGCCCGGGTGGGCGAGCGAGACGAAACCGTCGGCGGACATCTGCTCGGTGTAGCCGAAGTGCCGCCGGAGGAAGGCGGCGGAGGTCCCGGTGTCCTCGACGGTCAGGGAGACGGCGGTGTCGGTGATCTGCATGGCGGAGCCCTCTCGTCATGGCGCACGGTTATCCCGTACGCAGTACACTATACATAGTACGGAGAATTGCGCCAGAGGTGCCCGGCCCGGAACACCGGTGGGGGAAAGGCAGCGAGGGAGGCCCCCGATGGGGGCCTCCCTCGCTGCGGTGCCGGTCGCGTCAGAAGACGCAGGGGATGCCGCCGTCGGACTCGGCGTCGACGCCGGGGCCCTGCATCGGCAGGTTGGCGGCGGGGTCGCCGGTGGGGGCGGGGCCGCTGGGGGCGGCGGGCTTGTCGCCCGCGACGCCGGTGAAGCTGCTGCCGAGGGTGACCACGACGTGGTCCGCGGGGGTGGCGGCCGACTCGGTGGCGGTGACCCCGTAGCGGGCGGCTATCTGGTCGGCGGCGTCCTTGGCGCCCTTGCCGTAGGTGACCGTGGTGGCCTTGGGCTTGCCGGCGGCCGGGCCGGTCCTGCCCTCCTTGAACCCCATCGCGACCAGGGCCTTGGCCTCGGTGGCGGAGGAGACCCCGGCGGCCGAGGAGCCGTTGAACACCTCGACGGTGGCCGGGGCGACCGCCTTGGCCGGGGTGGTCGCGGTCGGCGAAGGGGCGGCGGCCTCGGTGGGCGGGGCGTCGGTGGCGCCGTCGGCCGGGGCGGCGGGAGCGGCGGCGTCGGCGTAGCCGAACACCTGCTTGACCACCTTCTGGATCTTCGACGGGGTGACCAGGTTCACGTCCTGGCCGTTCCTGGTGCCGAAGCCGTCGAAGGTCAGGGTGTTGAACTCGACATTGCCGCCGGTCAGGGCCGGGGCCTGCTGGGCGAAGTCCAGGACGTTCCACTCGTTGTCGATCACCAGGTCCTTCTGGACGACACCGAACAGGTCCTTGAGCTTGCCGATGTCGCTGATGATCCCGTCCTGCTTGAGCTTGTGCACGACGGAGGAGATGAAGGCCTGCTGGCGGTGGGTGCGGGCGAAGTCGCCGGTGTTGCCCTTGCCGTCGTCCAGGTTGTGGCGCTGGCGGACGAAGGCGAGCGCCTGGGAGGCGTTGAGGGTGTTGATGCCCTTCTTGAAGTCGGCGCCGGAGCCCTGGCCCTCCATGGCCGGGTCCTTGGTGTCGTGGGTCAGGCAGACCTGGATCGGCTCGACGGCCTTGGCGATGTCGTAGAAGCCCATCAGGTTGACCTCGGCGACGTGGTCGATGGGCTGGTCGACGAAGGTCTGGACGGTGCGGATCGTCGCCGCGCGGCCCTCGTCGCGGCCGGCCTTCTCCAGGTCGGCACCCTTGAGCCCCTTGGCCTTCGAGCCGCCGTTGAACTTCTCCTTGGCGATCCCGTACGCCTCCTTGATCTTGTGCATGCCCTGCTGGGAGCCGTCCCCGTTGAGGGTCATCACGTAGTCGTCGCGCGGGATGGAAATCGCCTGCACCTTGCCGCCGCCCGCCGGTATGTGCAGCAGGATCAGCGAGTTGGTGTTGTAGCCGCCGACGTCCGAGCTGTGGCCGGCGTGCAGTTCGTCCTGGACGAACTGCGGGGGCAGGTCGGAGCCGTCCATGTTCTTGCGGCTGTCCAGGCCGATCAGCAGCAGGTTGACCGAGTTGTCCAGGTGCTTGGGGGCGTCCTTCTTGGTCTGCGCGATGGCGTTGGAGGTGGTCATGCCGTCGGTGAGGGACGTGTACTCGTACCAGACCACGCCGCTGGCCGCGAACACCGTGAGGCCCACCGTGGTGGCCAGCACCCGGGTGGCGATCAGCAGCGGGGAGGGGCCGCGGCGGCCCGCCGGGGCGTCGTCCGTGCTCCTGCGGGCGGCGGGCCGACGGCCCCCCTGCTGCTCGCGGTCCTCAGCCATGCTGCTGCCCCCTCCGGTCCAGGACCACCCGGGCCACGATCACCACCGCGGCCGCGGCCGCGGCCTGCGCCATCACCGGGAAACCGTGCACCACCCACTTCGCGGAGCCGGTCGCCAAGGCGTTGCCCCGGTACTTCTCGGAGTTCGCCGAGAACTCGACCGCGGCCGTCACGCCGAGCACGACCAGCGGGGAGGCGGCGAGCACCCACCACCAGCCGCGGCGGGTGCTGAGCGCGGCCGCGAAGCCGGTGCCGAGCACCGCGCACACCGCGAAGACGATGCCCATGCCCGGCCCGGAGAACTCGTCGACCACCGCGCCGACCAGCGGCAGCCCGACGCCCACCACCCCGGGCAGGGCCGGCCCGCCGGAGAAGGGCCGCGCGGGGCCTGCGGGGCGGCCCGTCGCCCGCCGCCGTGAACCCTGGTCGGACGACCGTCCTCGCTGCCCCGCCACTCGCTCACCCCCGGTGTTCCCGTGCTTCGCGCGCCGCTCGACGCTGCGCCGGGTCAGCCGTGGAAGAGCGGTAGCGGCGCTGCCAGTACGGGACGCTGGTGTTCGGCCGGCCGGTTCCCGTTCTCGGTTTCCCGTCGCTGCTCGGGGGCGGGCACGTTTTCGGATTCGCTCTACAGAGGTGTAGAGATCGTACGCAGCATAGAGCACGCCTGTTCGGTGGCAAGTCCGATCGCGAACGGATCTGCATACACTACACCGAGCAGTTTCTGAGCGGTCGGCGAGGGCGCCGACGGAGAAGGAGGAGGGCCGTGGCCACCACAG
Organism: Kitasatospora aureofaciens; assembly: GCF_001188955.3. Lineage (GTDB taxonomy): Bacteria > Actinomycetota > Actinomycetes > Streptomycetales > Streptomycetaceae > Kitasatospora > Kitasatospora aureofaciens. The sequence goes on from NZ_JPRF03000020.1 coordinate 111,310, forward strand.
GCGGAGCGGGACGACCGGAGAAGCGCAAGGCGATCACCCGGGCCGCGACGACGGTCTTCGGGCGCGAGGGCTACGTCCGGGCCAGCATGGACGCGATCGCGGCCGAGGCCGGGGTGTCCAAGCGCACGGTCTACAACCACTTCGCCGACAAGGAGACCCTCTTCCTGTCGGTGGCGCTCCAGAACTCAGCCGAACTCACCGAACGCATCCGTGAGTTGATGGCGAAGTACCTCGACCGGGTGGTGGACCTGCGCCGCGACCTGACCGACTTCGCGGTCGAGCGGGCGAACGCCGTCCTCTCCGCGGGCGAGCACGGCGCGCTCGGCCGGGCCATCCGCGCCGAGGTGGCCAACATCCCGGTGGACGTGCTGGAGGCCTGGCTGGAGGCCGGTCCGGTGGCCTCCCAGCGGGACCTCGCGCAGCACTTCGCGGCGCTCAGCGGGCGCGGACTGCTGGCCGTCGAGGACGGGGAGCTGGCCGCCGAGCAGTTCACCCTGCTGACCTTCCACGGCGTGGCCGAGCGCTCCTTCTGGGGCGCGCTGCCGGTGGCCTCGGAGGAGGTCGAGCGGATCGCGACGGCGGGCGTGGACGCCTTCCTGCGGATCCACGGCGGGCCCGGGGCGGGCCGGCCGGCGGGCTGAGCGGCCGCCGTCGCGGAGAAGCGGCCGGTGGGCGGGGCGGCCTGACGCCGCCCCGCCCACCGGCCGTCCCGCGTCACTTCCAGTTGACGCCCTTGCCCAGGGTGTACGGCTCGCCCCAGTACTCCGCGCCGGCCACCTTGGTCGCCGTCGGCGCCAGCGCCAGCACGCACGAGGTGATGGACTGGCCGTTGGTGAAGCCCTTCGGGAAGGACGGGTGCGGGCACTTGTCGAAGGTGCCGATCAGCATCACCTCGGAGGCCTCCGAGCCGTCCGGCAGCGTGCCCTTCACCTGGGTCAGGCTGGCGAAGGACAGGTCGGTGCTGCCGGTGTTGGTGACCTTGAACCGGACGTAGTACGGCACCATGCCGGTGACCTTGTCGCCCAGCTTGAGCGGGGCGAGGTCGGCCGGGTCGCCCTTGTCGATCGAGGTCACCGCGAGCGAGACGGTGCCCTTGGTGCTGCCCGAGCTGAACGGGACGGTCGCGGCGTCGCCGATCTTCAGGGTGGTCCCGGGCGCCGCGGTGGGGCCGGCCTGGGCCGGGGCCCCGCCGGTGGAGCCCGCGGTGGAACCGCCCGGGACGGCACCGGTGGCGTCGCCGCCCGGCGCGGCCGCCGAACCGGAGGCCGCCGCAGTGGTGGGCGCGCCGGTCGGCGCGGCCGGCGCCCGGGTGGCCGGCGGGGTGCTGGCGCTGTCGGACGACGCCGCGTCGTCGTTGCAGGCGGTCATGGTGAGCGCGCCCACCACGGCCAGGCCGGCCAGGGCCATGGTGCGACTGTTGCGGATGGTCTTCACGTGACGTCCCCCGTCAATGCGGACCGCCGTGGCGGCAGCCCTCCTGAGGGACGTTCATAGCGCAGTGGTCAACGCGCCCGCCACGATTTCGATCCCGTCTTGACGGCCCCGTGACGACTCCCTCGCAGGTCCGTGACAAGGGATGCCGAGTCGTGATCACACGTGCCCGAACCGTGTGCCACCTCGGCGGATCGGCCCAGGGACCTCGACGGCCACCGGCGCAGGGGGCCACCGGTCAGCATGGTGCGCCGCCCGTCTTCCGGCCCCCGCCTGCCGGTGTGACACCCTCCTCTCATGGACGGGTTCGAGCAGCGCATGGACAGCGCCTGGGAGTGGTGGGGCGCCGCGATCGAGGGCTCCCAGGAGGGCCGGTGGATCCGCACCGACGACGAGCGCCGGATCATCGACGACATCGCCGCCGCGGCCGTCGGCTGCCCGCCCTCGCCCGATGAACTGCCGTGGCGCGCCCGGCTGGCCCGCATCGTCCGCTGGGCCGCCGTACTGCGGCTCGCTGCGGGGGCCGGCGGCTGGGAGCTGGCGCCCGTCGCCGGAGCGGCCCCGCCCCGGCCCGCGGGCATGGCGGCCCTGCTCTCCGCCGTGTACGCGGTCGGAGAGCAGGGTGAGATCTGGCTCCGCGGCCTCCCGGCGGACGGCCCGCCGCCGGTCGCCGAGGTCCTCAAGGCGGAGGCCTTTCTCTTCGGGCCGGGCTCCGTCGAGGACCTCCGCCAGTTCTTCTACGACTGACCGCGCCCGCCTCATGCTTTTTGTCGAGCCGTACGTCGCAGGAAGTCGGCCCGTCCGACTTCTGGCGACATACGCCGGGCCGGGGCGCAACCGAACAGCGGCTGCCGTCCGTATGAGCTGATGTGAAGCTCACCGGCACCCCGTTCCTCGTCCTCGCGATCCTCCTCGTCCCGCTCTCCATGGGCCTGCTGATGTACCTGTGGAACCGGGTGCGCGGCCCGCAGCCGGTGCGTTTCGGCAGTCGGCTGCTCATGGTGGCCTTCGCCCAACTCACCGCCGTCACTCTGGTGTTCGTGGTCGTCAACAACGACAACCAGCTGTACGGCAGTTGGGACGACCTGCTCGGCACCGGAAGCCACGTCCGCACCGTGCCCGTCCCTCCGCCGGCGGACGCGACGGCGGCCGCGAACGCGCCCGGCCAGCCCAAGGTGACCCAGCAGTTCACCTCGGTGGACGACAAGGCCGTGCCGAAGGACGTGAGGACGACCGAGCTGAAGGGCCGGGTCTCCGGGGTGGACGGCGAGGTGCTGGTCTGGACGCCGCCGCAGTACGACGACCCGGCGTACAAGGACAGGAAGTTCCCGGTGGTCGAGCTGCTCGTCGGCTTCCCCGGGTCGTCCAGCGCCTGGTTCGGCAGCATGAACGTCTCCAGGCAGCTGGCGCCGCTGATGAAGTCCGGGCAGGTCGCGCCGTTCATCCTGGTCTCGCCGCGCGTCGTGCTGCTCGAAGGGCACGTCGACACCGGCTGCGCGGACGTGCCGGGCAAGGTCAACGCCGAGACCTGGCTGGCACGGGACGTGCCGCAGATGGTGCTGGACAACTTCCGCGCCGAGCCGGGCCCCGAGCGCTGGGCGGTGGCCGGCTACTCGGCGGGCGGGCACTGCGCCGCCCGGCTCGCCCTGGCGCACCCGAACCGGTACCACGCCGGGGTGAGCCTGTCCGGGTACAACGACCCGATGGGCGAGTCGGACTCGCTCACCGCCAAGGACCCGCACCTGCGCGAGGTCTCCAACCCGGTCTACCTGCTCCAGCACGCGCAGACGCCGCCCGACGTCGCCCTGTACATGACCGGGAGGAAGGGCGACGGCTACGAGGACGCCCTGGCGCTCCAGAAGAATGCCAAGGCGCCGACGGCCGTCACCCCGGTGGAGGTCAACGGCCCGCACCTGACGTCCACCTGGGAGCCGCTCGTCCCGCAGGTGTTCACCTGGCTCACCCAGACCGTCGGGAAGGGCTGACCGTCACCGGCCGTCACCGCCGGGGCGGTTCGCAGCCGTCCGGCCCGCAGGCCTCCACCCCCTCGGCACCGAGCGGGACCAGCGGCGAGGGCACCCGGCTCTCCCGGGCCTGCTCCAGTGCCCGGGTGAAGGTCTCGGCGGGCTGGGCGCCGGCCACCGGCCACTCCGAGCCGCTCACCGGTTGAGGGTCGCCACCGGCCGATCCGGCAGTACAGCCGCTCGCCCACCGCCGGGCTCAGCAGGAGATGTTGCCGCCGCCCACGTTCGTGCCCAGCACGCCGACGAACCTCTTGAACAGGTTGATCCGGTCGTTGCGCTCGTCCGGGTTCTTGCCGTTGCACTCGAGGTCGCCGTTGATGCTGCGGATGGTCTCGCCGAAGCCCTTGTTGTTGACGACGGCGTCGTGCGGGGTCATCGTCCCGGCGCCCTTCTGGCTGTCCCAGAACCAGAGGGCGGTCTTCCAGGCGACGGCCGGATCCTTCTCCACCTTGGCCGGGTCGTGCAGCAGGTCGATGTGCAGGGCGTCGCCCGCGGCCTTGTAGTTGAAGTTCCAGCTGATCTGGAGCGGCCCGCGCCCGTAGTACGCGCTCCTGCCCGCCGGGCAGCCGTACGGCTGGGTGGTGTCGCAGTAGTGGCCGTAGTTGGCGGTGTTCTGCTCGACGACGTACCTGAGGCCGCCGGTCTCGTGGCTGACGTTGGCGAGGAAGGCGGCCGCCTCGCGCTTGCGGGTGGCGCTGTCGCCGGTGGCGGCGAACTTGGGGTAGGCACTCAGGGCGTCGGTGAGGCCCTTGTACGTGTAGAAGGGGTTCCGGTTCGGGAACATCTGGTTGAACTGGGCTTCGCTGACCACGAAGGAGCCTGCGGCGGACGCCAAGGTGGCCGTCGGTCCGGTGAGGGCGATGGTACTCAGGACGGCGGCCGAGGCGACTGCGGAGAGGGCGCGGGAGAACGTCATCATTCCTCGTCAGGAGTCTTAGCTTGAGCGGTGCTTCGCTCTCGAAGCACCGGGGTTCATCGTGCTGGGCGGCGCCCGGGATCTGAACCTTTCCGAGGTCTAAACCACTCGTACGGGTTGTATCCGATCGAAGAACCGGGACAGCTCGGACCGCAGGGTGATCATCCGCCAGTCCTACGCACCGGATAGCCTCGTCCGCGCACGAGCCGAGAGCGGACCGGGGGACAGGGCATGGCGCACACCGACGACGAGGGCGACGAGCGGCTGGCCGCCGAGGGCGAGGTGGCCGTGGCCCGGCTGGCGATCGACTCCGGGGACCTCGGCCACGCCGCCGACCACCTCTCCGACGCGATCATCGCCGCCCCCCAGCTGCCCGAACTGCACGAGGCACTGGCGGAGTTGTGCGCCGCCGTCGGCGGCCCCGCCGCGGCCCGCGACCTGTTCCCGCTGGACGGCGAGGTCTACCTCGGCACCGTCGTCTGCCGCGCCCACGTGGAGGCCGCAGCCGGGGACTGGGACACCGCCGTCGGCCTGCTCGCCTCGGCGATCCAGTACGAGCCGGCCCGCCCGTGGGCGCACACCGCCTGGCTGGCCCGCGAGGACCTGCCCGCCCTGGTGGACCCGGACGCCGTCGCCCAGGCGGTGGCCCGCGCCGCCGGTGCGCTGCCCGACCCGCTGCCCGCCGAACTGGTGGACACCGTAAGGCCCTTCGAACGTTTCGTGCGGGCTGTGACGGACCGCCACCCCGAGCACCCGCTGCTGCTGGCGATGGCCTCCGGCCTGACCCGCCGCTTCGGTGCCACCGCCCGCGCCGTCGAACTCGCCGAGCGGGCCCACCGGCTGGCTCCCGGCCACCTGCCCTCCGTGATGCTCGGCAACGCCCTGCGTGCCGACGGCCGCCCCGAGGAGGCGCTCACCGTCTGGGAGGCCGAACTCGCCCGGGTCGTGCCGGACGAGGGCAACTCCAGCAGCTACCTCGCCGTGGACGTCGCCGAGCTGTACGGCACCCTCGGCCGCCCCGCCGAGGGCCTGCCCTGGCTGGAGCGCGTCCTCGCCACCGAGCCCGACCACCCGAAGGCCGCCCCCGCCCTGCACGGGCTGCGCCACGCCGTCGACGGCGAAGCCGTCCACCTGCTCGCCCTCGCCGACCACCACCGCGACCACCCCGACCACGAGTACGCCCGGGACCTGCTGGAGCGGCTCAGCCACCGCGAGCCCTGGCTCGGCATGGTCCCCGGGACGTCCGAGGCAACCGTCAACCTGCTGCACCAGGTCCTGGCGGCGCCCGACACGGACCGAGACACCGAGATCGAGTGCGATGTCTCCACCGTCGAACCGCCCAGCTCACAGCTGGCCCTCCACCTCGCGTTGCCGCGCTGCACCGTCGTCTATCAGTCCATCGACAAACCCGACCCACGGCTCCCGCTGATCAAGACCTCCGCCGCGGTCTGGGCATGGGACGGCACCGACCCGAAGGCCGCCGTCGCGCCGCCCGCCCCGGAAAGCGCCGAACTCGTCCGCGCCACCGCCGAGATCGTGTGGCCGACCATCCCGGCCGCCTACGACCACGCCGTGCGCCTCGCCGGCCTGTCGCTCGACGACCTGCTCGGCGCCCTGGTCCATCCTCCGCTGCCCCGCGAGGACGACCTCGGCCGGGCCCTGCTCGCCCACCAGCCCGAACTGTGGGTGCGCGCCGTCCAGGCCTTCGCCTGCCTCGGCATCGCCCACCACCGCACCGATCAGCCGTGGCCGGAGTCGGACCGCCGCCGGGTGTTGCTCGACCTGCTACTGGGACCGGAGGACTGGGTCGCCGAGGCGGCCGGATTCGCGCTCGTCGCGATCGGCTGGACGCACCCGCAGGCCCGCGCCGACATCGCCACGCAGCTCCGGCGGCGGCTGCACTACAGCGTCGACGCCCGGCGGGTGCGCGTGGTGACGATCCTGCGCTCGGTCTGCCACCTGGTGCTCGCCGCGCCCTGGGTCACACCTGCCGACCGCGACCTCGCTCGGGCGGCCATCCGCGCGGAGGAGGCCGCTGACGGCCCGAAGTCCGAACCCCGGTCCGAACCCGAACCCCAGCCGGAGCCCGAACCGTCGCTCGAGCCGCGGCGCCCGGGATTCCTCGGGCGGCTTCTCGGCCGAGGCTGAGTCCGCGCAGCCGCCTTCCGCCCGCGCGTCCCGGCCTACACCCCCGGCAGCGTCTCCTGCTCCACCTCGAACCGCGCGACCCGCTCCGCCGGATCGCGGCACTCCGGCCCCAGCCGCAGCATCCGCGACTCCGGGTCGTGCAGCGGCCGGTGGCAGCGCCGACAGGTCACCCGGGGGCGGAGCGCCCGGGTGGTGTCCGTACCGGGCAGCGGCTCCGGCTCAGGGCTGGTCATGGGGAGACGGTAGCGGCCACGCACCGGTGAAGGGATCCCGTGAAAGGATCCTGCGCATGGCCACGGACCGCAGCAGCGCAGGAGACCCGGCGCGCACCCTCGCCCTGCTCTGGGGGCTGACCGCCGAGGAGAAGCCCGGACGGCGCGGCCCGAAGCAGGCCCGTTCGACCGGTGAGATCGCCGCCACCGCCATCGCCCTGGCCGACGCCGAGGGCGTGGACGCCGTCACCATGCGCCGGGTCGCCCAGGAACTCGGGCTGTCCCCGATGGCGCTCTACACCTACGTGCCGGGCAAGGCCGAGCTGCTGGACCTGATGCTGGACACCGTCTACGCGACCATGCCCCGCACCGCCCCGGCCGACGACGGCTGGCGGGCCCGGGCCACCGCCGTCGCCGACGACAACCGGGCGCTGTTCCGCGCCCACCCGTGGGTCGCCGCCGTGTCCACCAGCCGCCCGCCGCTCGGCCCGGGCCTGATGGCCAAGTACGAGTACGAGCTGAGCGCCCTGGAGGGCACCGGCCTGCCCGACGTCGAGCTGGACGCCGCGCTGACCCACCTGCTGGGCTTCGTCCAGACCTGCGCCCGGATGGCCGCCGACGAGCGGGCCGCCCAGCAGGACAGCGCCCTGACCGACGCCCAGTGGTGGCAGGCCAACGCCGACCTGCTGGCCCGGGTCTTCGACCCCGAGCGCTACCCGGTCGCCGCCCGGGTCGGCGCCGCCGCCGGCGAGGCCCACGGCGGCGCGTACAGCCCGGACCACGCCTACGCCTTCGGCCTGGCCCGCGTCCTGGACGGGCTGGCCGCGCTGATCAGGGAGCGGTAGGCCGCCCGTCGTACTCCTCGCGGGCCGCGACCACCGAACCCACCCGCTGCTCGGACCAGTGCGCGAGCGCCGCGACCAGCTCGGCCGCCTCCCGTCCGAGCGGCGTGAGGCTGTAGTCGACCCTGGGGGGAATCACCGGGTGCGCCTCGCGCAGCACGAAGCCGTCCCGCTCCAGCGTCTGCAGGGTCTGCGCGAGCATCTTCTCGCTGACCCCCGACACCCGTCGGCGCAGTTCGCTGAACCGGTAACCGCGCTCGCGCAGCGCACCGAGGACGAGCACGCCCCAGCGGCTGGTGACGTGCTCCAGCACACCCCGGGACGGGCACATCCGGTCGAAGACGTTCGCCGGCGGTCCGCTCAGGCTCACCCGCATCTGACTTACCTCCATGCCAGTACCGTACTTTGAAGTGCGTACTTTCGAAAGGTTAGTGCCATCCCTAGGGTGAGTTGCGAGGCCAGAGGGTCACCCAGGAGAAGGAGCACCCCATGTACGTCGTCACCGGAGCCACCGGCCAGCTCGGCCGCCTCGTCGTCGAAGGCCTGCTGGCCAGGGTCCCCGCGAGCGAGGTGGCGGTCGCCGTCCGTTCCGCCGGGAAGGCGACCGACCTGGCCGCGCGCGGGGTCGACGTCCGCGTGGTCGACTACGACGAGCCGCGGACCCTCGCCGGCGCCTTCGCCGCCGGCGACCGGGTGCTGCTGATCTCGGGCAGCGAGGTCGGCCGCCGCGTCCCGCAGCACCGGGCCGTGGTCGAGGCCGCCCGGACGGCCGGGGTCGCCCTGCTCGCCTACACGAGCATCCTCGGCACGGCGACCTTCCGGCTGGCCGAGGAGCACAAGGCGACCGAGGAGCTGATCCTGGCCTCCGGACTGCCGTACGCCTTCCTGCGCAACGGCTGGTACACCGAGAACTACCTGGCCGACGCGGCCGGCACGGTGGCGCGCGGCGTGGTGCCGGGCAGCGCCGGGGACGGCCGGGTGGCCACCGCCCCGCGCCGGGACTACGCCGACGCGGCGGTCGCCGTCCTGCTGGACGGGAGCGAGCAGAACCGGGCCTACGAGCTGAGCGGCGACGCCGCCTGGAGCCTGCCCGAGCTCGCCGCCGAGCTGGCGAAGGCCTCCGGCGAGCCCGTCGGGCACCGCGACGTCACCCCGGCCGAGCACCTGGACGTCCTGGTCGGCGCCGGCCTGCCGCAGGGTTTCGCCGAGGCGCTGGTCGACGTGGACGCGGGCATCGCGCGCGGCGAGCTGGCCGGCACCCCGGGCGACCTCGCCCGGCTGATCGGCCGCCCGACCGTCCCGCTGGCGGAGTCCGTCCGTGCGGCGCTGGGTGCCTGAGACAGCTCACCCGACCTGCGAGAACGCCGGTCCCGTCCAGCATTCAAGCAATGTCATGACCAAAATCCGGAAACGGAGATGACAGCCTGCCCTCCCGCCCGCTACCGTCGCCAGGACGACACGCGCGCGGGAGGGCACTCGGCCATGCCACAGACAACCCAGCAGGACAGCGGCCGAGGCCTCTGGTACGGCATGGCGGCCTACGGGATCTGGGGGCTCTTCCCCCTCTTCTGGCCGCTGCTGGAGCCCGGCGCCGCCGACGACATCCTGGCCAACCGGATGGTCTGGTCCCTGGTCGCGGTGGCGCTGATGCTGGTCGCCCAGCGGCACTGGGGCTGGATACGCCCGCTGCTGCGCCAGCCCCGCCGGCTCGCCATGCTGGCCGGCGCGGCCACGGTGATCTCCGTCAACTGGGGCGTCTACATCTGGGCCGTCAACAGCGGCCACGTGGTGGAGACCAGCCTCGGCTACTTCATCAACCCGCTGGTCACCATCGGCTTCGGGGTCCTGGTGCTCAAGGAACGGCTGCGCGGCGCGCAGTGGACGGCCGTCGGCATCGGCGCCGCCGCCGTCGCGGTGCTGAGCGTCGCGTACGGGCAGCTGCCGTGGATCGCGCTCACCCTGGCGCTCTCCTTCGCCACCTACGGCCTGCTGAAGAAGCAGGTCGGGCTGAGCGGCCTGGAGAGCCTGGCCGCCGAGAGCGCCTTCATGTTCCCCTTCGCCCTCGGCTACCTGGTCTACCTGGAGGTCAGCGGGCGCGGCACCTTCGGGCACACGGTGGCCGGCTCGTACGGCTGGGGGCACTCCGGGCTGCTGATGCTCAGCGGGGTGATCACCGCGATCCCGCTGCTGTTCTTCGGCGCGGCCGCCGTCCGGGTGCCGCTGACCGTGATGGGCCTGCTGCAGTACCTGGCGCCGGTGTTCCAGTTCCTGATCGGCGTCGCGGTGTTCCACGAGTCGATGCCACCGGCGCGCTGGGCCGGCTTCGCCCTGGTGTGGGCCGCCCTCGCGGTGCTCACCTGGGACGCGCTGCGCCAGGTGCGGGCCGACCGCGCCGGGCGGGCCGCGGCCGTGCCGCAGCCCGCCCCGACGACGACGGCCCCGGCGGCGGCTTCGGCCGCGGCCGCCAAGGAAGCCGTCACCAGCTGACGCCCCTCACCGGCTGGGACCGCCCACCGGCTGACGCCGCTCAGGCGCTGATGTCCCGGCTGCTGAACCGGGCCCAGGCCGCCGAGCCGAACACCGCGACGTAGGCGGCCTGCAACCCGAGGTCCTTCCACACCCCGTCCCAGTACATCGGCTCGCGCAGCAGGTCCGAGAAGCTCATCCAGTAGTGGGTGAACAGGAACGGCCGGACGGCGTCCAGCTGCGGGAAGGCGTCCAGGATCTGCACCGTGATCACCAGCCCGACGGTCGCGGCCATCGCCGCGATGCCGCTGCCGGTGAGGGTGGAGACGAACAGCCCGATCGCCACCAGCCCGGCCAGCGAGACCGCGACCACCCCGGCCACCAGCACCGCCCGCAGCAGGGCGTCGGTGAAGCCGATGGTGTCCCCGGAGATCAGCGTGACCTCGCCGAGCGGGAACAGGGTGGCGCCGGTGGCCAGCGCCGTCACCGCGACCGCCGCGGTGGCGGCCAGACAGAACACCAGCCCGGCGGTGAACTTCGCGGCCAGCAGCCTGGTCCGCCCGGCCGGGGCGACCAGCAGGTAGCGCAGCGTGCCGGTGGCCGCCTCGCCCGCCACCGAGTCCCCGGCGACCACGCCGACCGTCATCGGCAGGAAGACCGGCAGGGCCACCGCCAGCGCGGTGAACACCAGGAACAGGCCGTTCTGGGTGGTCTGCGCGATGAAGCTCGGCGCCCCGCCGCCACCGCCGCGCGGACTGTCCGTGTTGAGCTTGACGATCACCCCGATCAGGATCGGCAGCGCCGCCAGGATGGCCAGCAGCACCTTGGTGCGCATCCGGCGGAAGGTCAGGTGCAGCTCGTTGCGGAACAGCGCCAGGAACCCGGACGTGGTCTGCGGCCGCCGGCCGGCCACCAGCACCGTCTCAGCCTGCGACATCGAAGCCCTCCCCGGTCAGCGCCACGAAGGCGTCCTCCAACGTGCCCCGCTCCAGCCCGAACCCGTGTACCCGGACCCCGGCCTCGACCAGCGCCGCGCACAGCTTGGGCAGCGCCTCGTCGACGCTCGCGCCCAGCTCGCCGTCCACCCGGCCCTCGCCCGGCACCAGCGCGCCCACCTGGTGGGCCGCCAGCACCTCGGCGGCCTGCGCCACGTCGGGGGTGCGGACCACCAGCCGGCCCTGCGCGCGGGCGGCCAGCTCGGTGACGGTGCCCTGCACCACCAGCCGGCCGCGGGACATCACCGCGGCGTGGGTGCAGACCTGCTCGATCTCGTCCAGCAGGTGGGAGGAGAGGAACACCGTGGTGCCCTCCGCCGCGACCTCCCGGACCAGCGCCCGGATCTCCCGCATGCCCTGCGGGTCCAGGCCGTTGGTCGGCTCGTCCAGTACCAGCAGTTCGCGCGGCTGCAGCAGTGCGGCGGCCAGGCCCAGACGCTGCTTCATGCCCAGCGAGTAGGCGCGGGCCTTCTTGCCTGCGGCGGCGCTCAGCCCGACCCGCTCCAAGGCGGCCTCGACCCGTTCGCGTCGGGTGCGCGGGTCGGCGGTCGGGTCGGCGGCGTCGAAACGGACCAGGTTGTCCCGGCCGGACAGGAAGCCGTACAGGGCCGGGCCCTCGATCAGCGCGCCCACCCGGGGCAGCACGGTGGCGACGGACTGCGGCATCGACTCGCCGAGCACGGTGGCCGTGCCGGAAGTGGGGGCGATCAGGCCCATCAGCATCCGGATGGTGGTGGTCTTGCCGGAGCCGTTGGGCCCGAGGAAGCCGAAGACGGAGCCGCGCGGGACGGTCAGGTCCAGGCCGTCGACGGCGAGCTGGCCGCCGCGGAAGCGCTTGGTCAGGCCGCGGGTCCTGATCACGTCGTCGGCCGGGGCACCGGAGGTCCGGGAGGCACCGGAGGTGCGGGAGGCAAGGGGAGCGGGGGTGGCGGAAGGAACGGGGGCCGGGCGCGACGCGGCGCCCGGGCCCCCGGCCGACTCCGTAACGTCCCCCGTTACGGGAGTCTCGGTCATCCGTCAGTTCACCCCGGCGGCGTGCTGGAGGACCGGCAGGGTCACCGCGCCGGCGAAGACCCGGCCGTCGTCGGTGAGCAGGACGTTGACGACCTTGGTGCTGATCAGGGTGCCGCCGCCGACCGGCTTGCCGAGCGACTTCACCAGGGCCTGCGGGTTCATCGGCCGGCCGTGCTGCTTGCCCTGCTTGCCGTTGCCCTGCGAGCCCTGCGCGGGCGCCTCGACGCCGGTGGGCAGCTGGGTGGAGACCACCGCCGTCCAGCCCTCGCCGATCACGTTCACCCCGTCGTGGCCCTTGCCCCGGTCGCCCTTCCCGCCCTGGTCGCCCTTCTTGTCCTGGGCGTCGTGACCGGCCGCCGCCTCGTCCGCCTTCTTCTCCGTCACCTTGGCCCCCTTGGGCGCGGTGAAGTCGAAGGTCTTGGCCGTGGGCTCGGCGAAGGACACGTCGGTGAAGTGGACGTCCAGCACGGTGGAGCCGTCGGTGGACTTCACCACCACCGCGAGCGGCACCCCGTTGTCGGCGGCGACCGAGATCCGCACCTCGGAGACGGTCGAGCCGGACTGGGTCGGCTTGACGCTCAGCTGGTACGCCTTCTGTCCGGCCACGTTGGCCGTCCCGGCCACGGTGACGGAGGTGGTGCCGGCGCTGCCGGTGAGGAACTGCCTGGCGGCCTCCTGGGGGGTGGCCGGCACCCCGGTCAGCGGCGCCTTCGGTGCCTTGGCCCCGGTGTGCCCGGCCGGACGCCCCGTCATGTGCAGGGCGGTGTTGGTCGAGCTGTCCCAGGCCCAGCTCTGGTCGCCGTTGCGGACCAGGGTGTAGCCCGCCATGTTCTCCATCAGGTCCACCCGCTGGCGGTCCGGACCGTCCACCGCGACCCGCAGGGTCTGGTCGCCGCCGAGCAGGCCGAGCAGCTTGGACTGCGGGTCCGCCGAGGCCCCGCCCTGGTCGCTGCCGTGCCCGGCGGCCGCACCGAGCCCGCCGGCCGCGGCGCCCAGCAGCTGGCTGGGCACCCCGAGGTCGGTGGAGACGGAGACCGTCCCGGACAGGGCCTGGGTGTCGGACCCGAGCACCTTGGTCACCACCTGCTCGGCCGACAGCTGCGGCAGGTCCGGCGGCGAGTCGGCGGCCAGCGCCGGCACCAGCCCCACCCCGGCGGCGATCACCGCGCCCACCGCCACCGGCACCCCGGCCCGCACCAGGGTGCGCCGCCGTGAGCGGTACGGCACCCCGCCGTCCAACTGGTCCTCCACCGCCGTCTCATTGGTCATGGCGTATTCAACTCCTCTGGGAACGAGTGCGTTTGGCACTGCTCCTCCATTAGAGGCCGGTGCCGCCGCCGCGTCATCGCCCTGCAGGGTCACTTCGAGGTGAACCTGATGGGTACATCGACCCTGAGACGGCCTCAGGGTTGTGTACTACCCACGTACCGCCCTGGCGTAGGGTCGCGCCATGGACGGAACCGCCACGGACGCAAGCAACCCCCCGACCGCTAACGCGATGCGGCGCGCCCTGCGCCGCGCCCGGGCCGGCGTCGCCCTCGACCTGACCGAGGCCGCCGTGCTGCTCCAGGCCAGAGGCGAGGACCTGCGCGACCTGTGCGCCAGTGCCGCCCGGGTGCGTGACGCCGGCCTGGAGGCGGCCGGCCGTCCCGGCGTCATCACCTACTCCAAGAGCGTCTTCGTCCCGCTCACCCGGCTCTGCCGCGACAAGTGCCACTACTGCACCTTCGCCACCGTCCCTGGCAAGCTGCGCCGGGCCGGGCACGGGATGTTCATGTCCCCGGACGAGGTGCTGGAGGTGGCCCGGCGCGGGGCCGAACTCGGCTGCAAGGAAGCCCTGATCACGCTCGGCGACAAGCCCGAGGACCGCTGGCCCGAGGCCCGCGAGTGGCTGGACGCGCACGGCTACGACGACACCATCGCCTACGTCCGGGCGATGTCCGTCCGCATCCTGGAGGAGACCGGGCTGCTCCCGCACCTCAACCCCGGGGTGCTGAGCTGGACGGACTTCCAGCGGCTCAAGCCGGTCTCCGCCTCGATGGGCATGATGCTGGAGACCACCGCCACCCGGCTGTGGAGCGAGCCCGGCGGCCCCCACCACGGCTCCCCGGACAAGGAACCGGCCGTCCGGCTGCGGGTGCTGGAGGACGCGGGCCGCAGCTCCGTGCCGTTCACCAGCGGGCTGCTGATCGGCATCGGCGAGACCCACCAGGAGCGCGCCGAGTCGCTGTTCGCGCTGCGCAGGGTGTCCCGGGCCTACCACGGCATCCAGGAGCTGATCCTGCAGAACTTCCGCGCCAAGCCGGACACGGCGATGCGCGGCATGCCCGACGCCGAACTCGACGAGCTGGTGGCCACGGTGGCGGTCGCCCGGCACCTGCTGGGCCCCACCGCCTGCCTCCAGGCGCCGCCGAACCTGGTGGACGGCGAGTACGAGCGGCTGATCGCGGCCGGCATCGACGACTGGGGCGGCGTCTCCCCGCTCACCCCGGACCACGTCAACCCCGAGCGCCCCTGGCCGCAGATCGACCGCCTGGCCGAACGTTCCGCCGCGGCCGGCTTCGAGCTGCGCGAGCGCCTGGCCGTCTACCCCGAGTACGTGCTGCGCGGTGAACCGTGGCTGGACCCGCGGGTCCTGCCGCACGTCCGTGCCCTGGCCGACCCGGCCACCGGCCTGGCGAACCCGGACGCCACCGTCCAGGGCCACCCCTGGCAGGAGCCCGAGGACCTGCCGGAGGCGTACGGCCGGACCGACCTGCACACCGCCGTCGACACCGAGGGTCGCACCGGCGACCGCCGGGCCGACTTCGAGGACGTGTACGGCGACTGGGAGGTGCTGCGCGAACAGGTGCTGGCGAAGGGCGCGCCCGAACGCCTCGCCGGGGACCTGCGCGAGGCGCTGGCGGTGGCCGCCGACGACCCGGTGAAGCTCACCGACGACCACGCGCTGGCGCTGTTCCACGCGGACGGCCCGGCCCTGGACGCCCTGTGCCGGATCGCCGACGACGTCCGCCGCGACGCGGTCGGCGACGACGTCACCTACTGCGTCACCCGGAACATCAACTTCACCAACGTCTGCTACACCGGCTGCCGCTTCTGCGCCTTCGCCCAGCGCCGCACCGACGCCGACGCCTACACCCTGTCCCTGGAGCAGGTCGCCGAGCGGGCCGCCCAGGCCTGGGAGGTGGGCGCCACCGAGGTGTGCATGCAGGGCGGCATCCACCCGGACCTGCCCGGCACCGCCTACTTCGACATCGCCCGCGCGGTGAAGGAACGCGTCCCCGGCATCCACGTGCACGCCTTCTCCCCGATGGAGGTGGTCAACGGCGCGACCAGGACCGGGCTCTCGATCCGCGACTGGCTGCAGAAGGCCCAGGAGTCCGGCCTGGACACCATCCCGGGCACCGCCGCCGAGATCCTCGACGACGAGGTCCGCTGGGTGCTCACCAAGGGCAAGCTGCCGGCCGCGACCTGGGTCGAGGTGGTCACCACCGCGCACGAGCTGGGCATCCGCTCCTCCTCCACCATGATGTACGGGCACGTGGACACCCCCGCGCACTGGCTCGGCCACCTGCGGCTGCTCGCAGAGATCCAGCAACGCACGGGCGGGTTCAGCGAGTTCGTCACCCTCCCGTTCATCCACACCAACGCCCCGGTCTACCTGGCCGGCATCGCCCGCCCCGGACCGACCGCCCGGGACAACCGCGCGGTGGTCGCGATGGCCCGGCTGCTGCTGCACCCGCACATCCCCAACATCCAGACCAGCTGGGTCAAGCTCGGCGCGGAGGGCGCGGCCGAGATGCTCCGCTCGGGCGCCAACGACCTCGGCGGCACGCTGATGGAGGAGACCATCTCGCGGATGGCCGGTTCGGCGTACGGCAGCTACAAGTCGGTGCGCGACCTCCAGGCGATCGCCGAGGCCGCGGGCCGGCCGCACCGCCAGCGCACCACTCTGTACGGCGAGGTCCCGGCCGAGCGCCGGGAGGCGGCACTGGCCTCGGACGGGCACCTGCCGGAGCTGCTGCCCGTCCTGGACTAGGACCTGTCGATCAGGGGCCCCGGGTCGTCGTCGGGCCGGCGGCCGGGGCGGGGAACCGAAGTACGAGGGACGCCGTCGTTCCGCTCGCGCCTTCGAATACAGTGCCAGGGCGCGCGCCACGGCCGTGCGTCGCGCGGACCGGCCCCCACCCCGACGAAAGGCGCCCCGTCGTGATGCCACTGTGGTCACGAGCCCAGCAGCAGGACTTCCGCAGCCGGGTGCGCGGCTGCCTGCTCGGCGGTGCCATCGGTGACGCGCTCGGCGCCGGCGTCGAGTTCGAACCGCTGGAGAAGATCCGGGCCCAGCACGGCCCGCAGGGCGTCACCGGCTACGTCCCCGCGTACGGGCGCACCGGCGCCGTCACCGACGACACCCAGCTCAGCCTGTTCACGGTGGACGGCCTGATCCGCGCCCACATCCGGCGCGACACCGGCAGCTGGCACCCGCCCACCGACCTCCACCTGGCCTACCTGCGCTGGGCCGCCACCCAGCGCGACTGGGGCCCCGACGAGCGCCGCCCGGACCTCGGCTGGCTCGGCCGCGAGGAGTGGCTGTACGCCCAGCGCGCCCCGGGCCAGGGCTGCCTGACCGGCCTCAGCGGACCGGACGGCGAGCGGCTCGGCACCCTGGAACGGCCCAAGAACCCGCACTCCAAGGCCTGCGGCACGGTGGTCCGGGCGGCGCCGTTCGGGCTGCTCACCACCTGGGAGCCGGGCCTGGTGTTCCAGCTCGCGGTGGAGTGCTCGGTGCTCACCCACGGCCACCCCACCGGCTACCTCGCGGCGGGCGCGCTCGCGGTGATCGTCCAGTCCGTGGCCCGCGGCGGCACCCTGGAGGAGGGCGTCCACCTGGCGCTGGCGCTGCTCTCCGAGCGGCAGGCGCACGAGGAGACCACCGCCGCCCTGCGGGCCGCGCTGGACGCGGTGCGGGCCGGCGAACCGTCCGCCGAGCGGGTCGAGGCGCTGGGGGAGGGCTGGGTCGCGGAGGAGGCGCTGGCCATCGCGGTCTACTGCGCGCTGGTCGCCCACGACGTGCGCTCGGGGCTGCTGCTGGCCGTCAACCACTCCGGGGACAGCGACTCCACCGGCGCGATCTGCGGCAACCTGCTCGGGGTGCTGCACGGCGACACCGCGCTGCCCCCGGGCCTGGTGGCGGGACTGGAGGGGCGCGGGGCGATCCTCGAACTCGCCGACGACTTCGCGCTGGAGCT
This sequence comes from Kitasatospora aureofaciens, assembly GCF_001188955.3. GTDB lineage: Bacteria > Actinomycetota > Actinomycetes > Streptomycetales > Streptomycetaceae > Kitasatospora > Kitasatospora aureofaciens. Next base: position 128,607 of record NZ_JPRF03000020.1, read on the forward strand.
GATGCACGGCACCGAACTGCACGACCGGCAGAGCCCGGAGGGGGTCGACTGGGCCGCCCGCTACCCGGTGGCGCACTGAGCGGCCGGGCGGTGCGGCGGCCGGGTGGTGCGGTGGCCGGGTGGTGCGGCGGTCGGGTGGTGCGGTGGCCGGGTGGTGCGGCGGTCGTGCCGTGGGAACGACCGTTCTGCGAAGGGGAGCCCACGACACGGCAGTTGCCCGTAGCGCGACCGCCGCTCGGGGCGACCGACACCGCTACGGGCAACTGGGCCGAGCACGGATCCGGTTCAGACCTCGCCGAATGCCCCCGCCGCCACGGCCGACGCGAACGCGTTCCAGGCCTCGGAGGAGAAGCGCAGTTGCGGGCCGTCCGGGTCCTTGGAATCCCGGACCGCCACCGCTCCCGCGGCCGGTCCGGCGATCTCCACGCAGGCGCCCTGGCCTCCACTGTGACTGCTCTTGCGCCAACGGGTTCCGTGCTCGGCGGGGGTGCTCATTCGTGGTATCCCTTTTCGATGTCGGCTATCAGCGACCGGCTCTCCGCGACACCGAGTGCGGCCGCTCTCAGGTAGTCGTAGAGACCGGTATAGCGGCGCACATCGGCCTCCTTCTCCAGGTAGAGATCGCTCGTCACACCTTCGAAGTAGACAACCGTGGAATCGGCTGACTCCGGGAACTCGAGCAGGGAGAATGTCCCGGTCATGCCGGGATGGGCGCCGTGCGAGAACGGGATCACCTGGATGGTGATGTTCGGGCGCAGGCTCAGCTCCAGCATCTGCCGCAGCTGCCGGGCCATGACCTCGCGACTGCCCACCTCGCGGCGCAGCGCCGCCTCGTCTATGACGGTCCACAGGCTGCCGAGCTGGTTGTCGCCGTGGACGCGCTCCTGGCGCTTCATCCGCACCTGCACCCGGCGCTGCACCGCGTTGGCGTCGGTGTCCGGCTGGGTGCCCTCGACCACCGCCTGGGCGTACTGCTCGGTCTGCAGCAGACCGGGGATGAACGAGGACTCGTAGGCGCGGATCGAGGAGGCCTCCGCCTCCAGGCCGATGTAGACGCTGTACGGCGTCGGCATGTTGTTGAAGTCGTGCCACCAGCCGCGCTGGCGGGACTCCTTGGCCATCTCCATCAGGCTGCTGCGCATCTGCTCGTCGGAGACGTTGTACACGTCGCAGAGGTCGCGCACGTCGCGCTGGCTGATGCTGCGGCGGCCGTTCTCCAGTCGGCTGATCTTCGACTGGGAGACCATCAGTCGGCCGGCCACCTCCTCCGCCGTCATCCCGAGGCCCTCGCGGAGCTTGCGCAGCTCCGAGCCGAGCCGCCGGCGGCGCACGGTGGGATTGATGTTCGCGGACACGTCGACCTCCGGCCGAACCTCTGGTGATCGTTGGAACGGCAGCCCTCGGAACACTTCGGACATTGGGACCAACCCCCCTGACTTGGAGCAGCATGACACCTTGGGCCAGCTCGGCGCCGGGGAATCACAGCAGCGCAGTAGAACAGATCATCGGAAAAGCGCGTCCGTGAGACACCGGGAGCTCCCAGGTGGTAATGCGGCTCGGCGACTCGAACCGGTAGTGAGCCGGTGGGCCCCGGCGGGCCTCCGGGAACGGCAGAGGGGCGGTCGCCGGGCGACTTGCGTCGCGGGGCGACCGCCCCTGGTGCTACTGGTGGTGCCGGTCGTGCCGGTCGTGCCGGTCGTGCCGGCGGTACGGAGTTGCGCGGACGGTGGTTCAGCGCCTTCGGCGGGCGTGAACGGTGTGCTGCACGCTGCCGGACGCGCCGCCGGGCACGCCGTCGGCGGTTTCGGATCAGCGGACCGCGACCCGTGGGGCGGCGACCCGCCCGCCCGAGGTCCGGCCCGCGGCACGGGCACCGGGGCGGCCGGTGGCGGCCCCGGAACTCTGGGAAGAACGGTTCTGCTGTGTCGGCAGGCCGTTCTGCACGTCCATCACGGCGTGCGCGACCATCCCGCCCAGCGGGTCGTACCGGATCAGGTCGCGCAGCCGCGATCGTGAGGACCGGCCCTCGTTGCCCGGGTACAGGTGCTTGCCCAGCCCCACCGAGTGGGCGAGGGCCGCGAGCGCGGCCGTCCGCGGGTCCGGCGGCACGCCGGTGCGGATCGCGGTGTCCAGCCGCTGCTTGATCGCGGCGTTGGTGCAGTCGTCCGACGCCTGGTACCGGGTCGTCGGCAGCACCCCGCACACCTGCCCCGGCACGGCCGTGACCATGCCGCAGCGTTCCAGGTGCGCCAGGTACGTCTGCCGCAGCCCCAGCCGGGGCCCGCCGATCCAGTGCGCGGCGCGGACCGGACTGCCGCGTCGTCGCAGCAGCTCCAGTGCGTGGTCAAGGGTCGGGTCGCCGGTCGGCCGTGCGAGCACGACGGCGATCCGGTCGCCCTCCGGTACGATCCGTCCGGCCAGGGACAGCTCGACGAGCTGCGCCCCGGCGAGTCCGAGGTCGAGGGTCTGCGGCTGCGCCGTGGTACCCGTGGTCGGGTCCAAAGCGAGCAGCAAGAGTTCCTCGGGAACAGTTCTGCGGCTCTTGCCCATCCAAGCCTCCCCGCGTGGATGAGAGACAGGGTGACGCCTCTCACACGGGCTTGTCGAGTACGCCTCCGAATCGTGACCTTGCGGTGAAGGCGCGGAACCGGCGGCCTCCGGCCCGGCGTCTGACTCTCGAACAGACAGCGGTGCGGCCGTGCGGCGGCAATAAGCGCCGGTCGGGCGGGGTGTGCGCGGCTGGATCGACCGTCGGTGGCGGAGACTGTACAGGTACACGGGGCGGGGCGTCGGCTTCCCGAAATCGGGTCTGCCGGTGCCCCGCCGGGGCGTTGAGGAGGCTGGGATACGTGGGCGAGTCCCCCGACAGGGTGCTGAGGGACGGCGAGCGGAAGCAGGACCGCGAGCGCGAAGGGACCGGTGCGCGGGCTGTCGGTGCGTCAGCCGGGGCCTCCGCCGACGCGTCCGCGGAGGGGTCGGCCGACGCCGCGGCGGAGAGTGCGGCGGAGACCGGGGCCAAGGCCGCGGCGGAGGCCGAGGTCGAGGCACCCGCCGAGGCGCCCGCTGACGCACCCGCCGAGGCATCCGCCGACACGCCGAAGGCCGATGCCAAGGGCGGTTCGACCGTACAGCTCCGTGTCCGGGATGTGGACAGCCGGACGACGATGCTGCGGCTGCCGGTGGACAACAAGACCACCGCGCTCCGGCTGCCCGAGGAACTGCGGAAGCCTACGGGCGATGACAGTTCCGACGGTGCGGCAAGGGAGACGAAGGACTCGCCGAAGGCTGACGGAGCGAAGGAGGCCGCCGAGCGGCCGCCCGTCGCCGACCCGCGTCTCGCCATGCGGACAGCGGCGGTGGCGGCGGAGAAGGCCGACGGGAAGGCCGACGAGAAGGCTGCGGAGAAGACCGAGAAGGCCGACGAGAAGGCTGCGGAGAAGACCGGCGGCGCGGCCGACACGCCCGACGCCGACTCCTCCACCGACGCCGACTCCTCCACCGACGCCTCCTCGGACACTGACACCGAGGCGGACAGGGACGCCGACACCGCGGCCGACCCCCGCGCCGGCGGTGCCACCGCAACCGTCGTACTGACCAGGAACGGGCAGCCCGGTCAGAAGGCGGACGAGCCGGGCGAGTCGAATGGGTCTGCTGGGTCTGCCGAGTCGGGCCGGACCGAGAAGCTGGAGAAGCCGGAGCCGCGTCGCGCCCCCGCGGCCCCCGCCGCCGGGACCGTCCCCGAGCCCCCGGAGCCGGCTCCGGTGCCCGAGCCGACCCCCGTCCCGGAGCCGGTGCCCGAGCCGACTCCGGCGCCCAGGCCCCTCCCCGAGCCCGAGCCGGCCCCGACTCCGGCCCCTCCACTGCCGCCCGTCCCGCCGCTGCCCCGGCCGGAGCCGCTGCCCTCCCCGCAGCCCGCTCCCCAGCCGGCGCCGCAGCCGCAGCCCCAGCCCGCTCCCGAGCCCTCGCCCGAGAACACGGCTGAGGCGATGGAGGTCCTGGCCACCCTCAACGCCCGCCCGGTCACGCCGCTACGGCGTGCGCTCAAGCGGATCACCATCTGGACGGTCTTCCTGGCCGTGGTGCTCGGCGCGGTCGGGGTGGCCCAGCTGCTGCGCCCGCTGCCGGACGCGAAGGTGCGGATGACGACCGCGGGCAGCTTCAGCTTCTCCGGTGACCCGCTCGACCTCGCCTGGCCGGCCAAGGGCCAGTCCGCCGCCGAGGTGGTCGGCGTCGGCAGCCTGGGCAGCTCGGGCCAGGAGACGCCGGCCCCGATCGCCAGCGTCACCAAGGTGATGAACGCCTACCTGATCCTGCAGAAGTTCCCGCTGAAGAAGGGGGAGAGCGGGCCCAAGATCATGGTCGACCCGCAGGCCGCGCAGGAGTCCGGCAACAGCGACGAGTCCCGGGTCACGCTCACCGCCGGTCAGGAGCTCACCGAGTACCAGGCCCTGGAACTGCTGATGCTGCCGTCCGCCAACAACGTGGCCCGGCTGCTCGCCCGCTTCCACTCCGGCAGCGAGGAGGCGTTCGTCAAGCAGATGAACGACACCGCGGCCAAGTTCGGCATGACCAACACCATCTACGCCGACCCGGCGGGCTTCAACGCGGACACCAAGTCCACCGCGAAGGACCAGCTGAAGCTGGCCGAGCAGGTCATGAAGGACGACATCTTCCGGCAGATCGTCTCCACCCCGGACACCACGTTCAACAACGTGAAGATCTCCAACACCAACAACCTGATCAACCCGAAGACCGGCGTGATCGGCGTCAAGACCGGCTCCAGCACCCCGGCCGGCGGCTGCCTGATGTGGGCCGCCTACAAGGAGATCGGCGGCGTGAAGCGGATGATCCTCGGCGTCACCCTGGGCCAGCAGGCCACCTCGCCCAACCCGGGCGACGGCATCCTGCCCACTGTGCTCAAGGTCAGCGGCAAGCAGATCCAGGCCGCGCAGAACGGGCTGACCGGCCAGACCGTGGTGAAGAAGGGCGACGTCGTCGGCACGGTGGACGACGGCCTCGGCGGCAAGGTCCCGGTCGTCGCGACCAAGGACCTCGTGGTGGCCGGCTTCCCGGGCGTCACCGGCACGATCACCCTGGACCCGACCCCGCTCCACCACAACGAGAAGGCGGGCAAGGAGATCGGCTCCCTGCGCGTGGGTTCCGGCGACAGCAAGTCGGAGGTTCCGGTGGCCCTCCAGTCCGACCTCAACCCGCCGTCCATCCAGTCCCGCCTGCTGCGCCTCCTCTGAGCCCTGACCTCCCCCTCCCCGACCCCGAAGGGGGAGCCGGCCCACCCGGCTCCCCCTTCACCGCCCCCGGCCCATCCCCGATCCGGTACGCTGTGAACGGCCTGGTCACCGACCGGCCGCGCCTCAGTAGCTCAGGGGATAGAGCACGGCTCTCCTAAAGCCGGTGTCGCAGGTTCGATTCCTGTCTGGGGCACAGCAGAACCGCAGCTCGCAGGCCCTCCTCCCACCCCGGGACGGAGGGCCTGCGGCATTTCGGGGAGTGGTTCGCCGCGGTTCGCGGTCTCAGCGGACCGGCGCGTCCGGACGGTCGGCCGGGTCGTCCCTGCCGGGCACGTCCGACTCGGCACCGGCCGGCGGGCCGTCGTCCAGCGGGTCGTGGTTCCGTGGGTCGGCGTTCCGTGGGTCGGCGTTCCGTGGGTCGGCGTTCCGTGGGTCGCCGGCCGGCGCGCCACGATCCGACGGGCCGTCGCTCGAGGGTCCGTCGTCCAACGGGCCGTCGGGGCGGGGAGTGCGGTCGTAGGGCACGATGACCCGCTGGACCCGGGGCCTGGTGCGCCAGTTGACCCGTCGTACGTCACGGGCCAGTGCGCCCGGGCGCCAGAGCTCGATCGCGGCCGTGACGACTCCCAGCACGACGCCGGCGGCCAGCCAGCCCGCCAGCACGTCGCTGGGCCAGTGCACCCCGAGGGCGGTGCGGGTCCACCCGATGGTCAGCACCGTCGCCGCGGCCACCGCGCAGGCGGCGGTACGGCCGCGGCGTTGGACCCGGTACCAGAGCAGGCCGACCAGGACGGCGCAGGTGATCGCCGAGGCCATCGCGTGTCCGGAGGGGAAGGCCGGGCCGCCGGCGTGCGCGACCGGGTCGGAAAAGGCGGGCCGCTGCCGGCCGACGGCCAGCTTGAGCGCCCACTGGGCGCCCCAGCCGACCAGTGCCTGGGCGGCCACCCAGCCGGCCAGCACCCGGGCGCCGATCAGCCAGAGCCAGGCGGCCGCGATGCCCAGCAGTGCACGCATCGTGACCGGTCCGCCGATGTCGGAGAGGGTCTGCACCGCGGCGGTCCAGATCCGGTGATCCCGTGCGTAGTCGTGGAGTTCGCTGGTCCAGTCCTGGTCGAACTGGTACAGGGGGTGCCAGCGGCCCGTCACCAGCGTCGCCAGGAGGCAGAACAGCGCGGCGCAGCCCAGCGCGAGCGACGCGTCCCGAAGGAGGCGACGCTGACGCACAGTGACGGAGGTCGTGCTGTTGGTCAGGTGCATGCCTGGTACCTTCCCAGCGTCCTGCGCCGATCGGGAGCCGGGGTGATAGCGATTTGGCATCTTTTGTGCGGAGGACCTGCGTACGCCGGGGTGTGGGTGCGGGCGGAAGCCGGGCGGCGCACGGGAACGCGGGCGATCGCCAAACTGTTCAACGAAGGGGCGGCGGTTGCGTGTGCGGCCGGTGAAGAAGCGCTCGACAGGCAGTCGCGAACGGGCACTTCACGTGTTCGTCCGGTCACGCGGTGTCCAAACTCGGAGTGAAAACCGGCAGGATACTGCATCGGCGGGAAGAATCTGAGCGACTTGGGAATGTTGTCCGGAATCTGTTCGTTGGATCGTTACGTGTGAGCCCCTCGGGGCCCGCACTTCTTGCCCTCGGGGCAGGCAGGCAGACCTCGGCAAATTCCAGCAAAGGGAGCAAGCATGGCCACCCGTGCCGTCGTTCGCGACAGGGCCGACCGGACTCGCGCGGCCCGCCCGACCAACCTTGAGGCCGATCGCGATCTGGTCGGTATGTACCTCGACGAGATCGCCAGGACGCCCCTGCTCGATGCTGCCGAGGAGGTCGAGCTCTCGCTGCGGATCGAGGCCGGCGTGTACGCCCAGCACATGCTGGACGAGGGCGAACTCCCCGACGGCGTCACGCGCGAGGAGCTGGAGGCGATAGCCGCCGACGCCGAGCGCGCCAAGGACGTCTTCATCCGCTCGAACCTCCGTCTGGTCGTGGCGGTCGCCCGCCGCTACCCGCGCAGTGGCCTGCCGCTGCTGGACCTCATCCAGGAGGGCAACGCCGGCCTGGTGCGCGCCGTCGAGAAGTTCGACTACGCCAAGGGCTTCAAGTTCTCCACCTACGCGACGTGGTGGATCCGGCAGGCGATCACCCGCTCGATCGCCGACCAGTCCCGCACGATCCGGCTGCCCGTGCACCTGGTCGAGGAGCTCGGCCGGATCCGCCGGGTGCAGCGCGAGAAGTCCAAGGAACTGGGCCGCGAGGCGGAGCCGGCCGAGATCGCGGCCGAGCTGGACACCACCGAGGCCCGGATCAAGGACGTGCTGGACTGGGCGCGGGACCCGGTCAGCCTCAACATGTCGGTCGACGACGAGGGCGAGACCCAGTTCGGTGACCTGGTGGAGGACACCGGGGCGACGTCCCCGGAGGACGCCGTGATGGTCATGCTCCGCCGCGAGGAACTGGACGACCTGATCGGGCGGCTGGACGACCGCACGGCCTCGATCATCCGCTCCCGCTACGGCATGGAGGACGGCCGGGAGCGCACCCTCACCGAGGTGGGCAAGCAGCACGGACTCACCCGCGAGCGGATCCGTCAGATCGAGAAGCACGCGCTGGCCGAACTGAAGAAGATCGCCGACCACGCGGGCTTCGAAGCCGCCTGACGGTCGGCGGCCGAGGTCGACCACCCGGGCCTTGGTGCGGAGCGCTCCGCATCGGGGCCCGTGGCGCGTCGCGGGCCTCTTAGGCTGGAGGGACGGGTCGGGCTGTGAACAGGGGACCGGCAGGGGAGTGGACGGAGTGGACAGGGTGAGCGAGCGGCGACAGGAACAGGGGCCGGGAGAGCAGGGCCAGGGAGAGCAGGGGCACGGAGGGCAGGGCCGGGAGGAGCAGGACCGGCGGCAGCCGAAGGCCCAGGGCACTCCGGCCGAGGCGAAGGCCCAGGCCGAGGGCACAGCGAAGGCCCGTCTGGTCTTCCGCGACCCCCTGGACCAGCAGTCCCGGGACGACACCGACGCCGGTTGGGGTGACCGCCCCGGTGCCGGGGAGAGCGGTGGACGGGGGCTGGACTGGTACCTGAGCCAGCGCCCGCCGCACCACGGTGACTAGCGAGCAGTAACGGGTAGCGGGAGGGTCTAGCGCGCCGTGACCAGCGCGTCGCGGATCTCGGTCAGCAGTTGGACCTCCTTGGCCTCGGCCTCGGCCGCCTCCTCGACGACGGTCTTCCGCCTGGCCGCCATCCGGTTCATCGGCACGATCAGGACGAAGTAGACGACGGCGGCGGTGATCAGGAACTGCAGGGCGGCGCTGAGCACCGACCCCCACAGGATGAGGACTCCGGACGTGACCTCACCGGTGCCGCTCACCTCGCACGGCCCCTTGAGGCAGGAACTGTAGGACGCCAGGTCCTTCGTCCCGAACGCGCCGACGATCGGATTGATGACGCCCTTGACGAAGGCGTTGACGATGTTGGTGAAGGCCGCGCCGATGACCACGGCGACGGCGAGTTCGACGACATTTCCCCGCAGCAGGAATTCCTTGAAGCCTTTCATGCCGCCTCGAACGACGAAGTCGTTCCTCGGTTACGGGTGATCCTCCGGAATCCGGGATTGACAACCCGTACGGCCCACCGCGCCCTCGGAGGGCGGTGGCAGCCCGGCCCGCGCGGGCCCGAGCGCGAGCGCCGCGGCCACCGCGAGCAGCACCAGCGCGGGCACCCCGGCCCGTCGGCGGACGGCTCGCCGCCAACGGTGCCACCCGCCGCACCCGCGTCTGATCGGCGGGAAGCTCGGCACCTCCTGTCGGGGCGGCACGGTGGGTGCGGGCAGCGGAACGGACAGGCTCACGGTCGTCATCGGGGGACCTCCGGATTCGCTCGGTCACCGTGCGGTCGGCACCGCCGGGTGACCCACACGATGCGCGCATCCGCCGCCGCCGGAAAGCCGGTTCCCACAACCTGTGGAAAACTCCGCCCCTGTGGACAACTTCGTACACTCACACGAGTGAGACCGACCTCCGAGAACTGACGAACGTCGCGCGGGGACCCCGCGCGGAACCACGGCACCGGACCACGGCACCGGACCACGGAGCGGCGCGGGACCACCGCAAGAACGTGGAAAGGCCCGTCGCCCCCGCGCGAAGCGGGGCCGACGGGCCTTCCCGTGATGCCTCGGAAGCTCCCGGAAACCCCCGGGAGTCGAGCTCAGCTCGCGGCCGGAGCCGGGCTGCTGGACGAGCTGGACGAGTTGGAAGCGCTCGACGAGCTCGAAGGACCGGAAGCGCTCGACGAGCCCGACGTCGTCGACGACGTCGAGGAGCCGGCGGACGAACCCACCGAGCTGCTGGAGGACGAGCGGCTGTCGGTCCGGTAGAAGCCCGAGCCCTTGAACACGACGCCCACGGCCGAGAAGACCTTGCGGAGCCGTCCCTGGCAGTCGGGGCACGTGGTCAGCGCCTCGTCGGTGAACTTCTGCACCGCCTCCAGGCCGTTGCCGCACTCGGTGCACTGGTACTGGTACGTGGGCACTTGTCTTCCTCCTGGCACTCTCGCCTGATGAGTGCTAACGATGGTCAATGATGCGGTATTCCGTTGGATCAGTCCAGCGAATCCGGTGTGAGATGCGCCGGTACGGGCCGCGTTCGACCGCTCGCTCAGCCCTTGGCCGCGCCGGCCAGCTGCGCCGGGGCGGTGCGCTCGCCGGACCCTGCCACCACGTGACCGCTCCTGTTCGGTGCGACCAGCAGGTGCCGCATCGACACCAGGGCGACCAGCCCCAGACCGGCGCCGGCCAGCGGTACCAGGAACCCGGCGGACGGCCCGTGGCCGTCGATCAGCCGCCCGGCCACCATCGAGCCGACCGCCAGGCCCAGGCCGATGGCGCCGGTCAGCCAGGTGAAGGCCTCGGTCTTGGCCCCGTCCTCGACCAGCGTCTCGACCAGGGTGTAGCCGCTGATCAGGGTCGGGGCGATGGCCAGGCCGCAGAACAGCCCGGCGATCGACAGCGTGACGAGGTTGGGCATCGCCCACAGCGTCGAACAGCCGACCACCAGCAGTGCGTAGCTGATGACCATCCGCTGCTGGACGGCCCGGCGCCAGGCGATGACGCCGTAGAGCACGCCGGCCACCATCGAGCCGCCGGCGAAGATCCCGTACACGGTGCCGGCGGCGGCGTGCTGTCCGACCGAGTCGGCGAAGGCGTTCACCGAGACCTGCATGCCGCCGAACACGGCCCCCACCCCGAGGATCACCCCGGCCAGCAGGCGGACGCCGGGCGAGGCCAGCGCTGAGGCGCGCCGCGCGCCGGGCTGCGGGGCGGTCCGGGCGGGGGCGGTACGGCGCTGGGTGGCGAAGACCAGGCCGCCGACGAAGGTCAGCGCGGCCTCGGTGATCAGCGCGGCGGACGGACTGACCGAGGTGGCGATCTTGGCGGCCAGGATCGGGCCGATCACGAAGGTGAACTCGTCCGTCACGGACTCGAAGGCGAACGCGGTGCTCACCTTGGCCGCCGAGGAGGCGGACGCGCCCTCGGCGCCGATCGTGGCGATCCAGCGGGCCCGGACCATCGCGCCGATCTGCGGAACGCTCGCGCCGGCCGGGACGGCGGCCAGGAACAGGCACCAGACCGGCGCGTGGCCGAGGGCCAGCGCGATCAGCAGGCCGACCGAGGCCGCGTGCACCGCGACGGTCGGGAGCAGGACGGCGGCCTGCCCGTACCGGTCGGCGAGCCGCCCGGTCTGCGGGCCGATCAGCGCCTGCGCGACGGCGGCGATCGCCGTGACGGTGCCGGCGGTGCCGTACGAGCCGTAGGTGTTCTCGACGAGCATCAGGATGCCCATGCTGAGCATCGCGTAGGGCAGCCGCGCGACGAAGGCGGGGGCCAGGAACGTCCAGGCGCCGGGCGTGCGCAGCAGCGCGCCGTAACCGACCTTGGTCGGTGCGATCGCGCTGTGGGGGGTGCCGGCCGCGGTGTCCGGAGCGGTGTCCGGGGTGGAGTCCGCGGCGATCTCGACCGTTCGGCGGGCCGTCACGGTCGGTCCTTCCTGCTGCCTGGTAGCGCGGCAGGGCATGGGGTGGCCCCGACGGCGCCGAGAGTCGTCCTCTCGCGCGTCGACCGGGGTAGATACCGGGCCGGCCGGGCCTGGTGGGCCGGGGCCGGACCGCGGCCGCCGAGCGGTCGCGCCAACTCTGCGTCAGGCAGATGCTGGGGGTGGTCTAGCGGTAGTTATACGGCGTAGTCGAACCAGCATACAGTTACGCGCGTAGATTCTGCCAGACCACCCACTTCACCAGCAGTGGCGCCAGCACCGGCACCAGCAGTGGCGCCAGCACCGGCACCGGCACCGGCAGCAAGCAGCGGACCGAAGGCCGTCAGCGCCCGTTCAGCCACCCGGCCAGCTTGCCGCCCTTGTCCACGGCCCGCAGCCGCCGCTCCGCCGCCTCGCTCACCTCGTCCGTGGTGACCACCAGCAGCTCGTCCCCGCCGCGCAGCATCGTCGCCTTGTCCGGCACGAACGAGTTGCCCTCCCGCACGACCAGGGTGACCGCCGCCCCCTTGGGCAGCCGCAGCTCGCTGATCTCCACCCCGGACATCCGCGAGGCCGGCGAGAGCGTGATCGCCAGCAGGTGCCCGTGCAGCTTCTCCAGCGGCGCCGACTCGATGTCGAGGTCCTGGCCCATCGCGCCCTCGCCGATCTTCAGCCGCTTGGCCATCCAGGGCAGGGTCGGTCCCTGGAGCAGGGTGAAGACGACGACCAGGATGAAGACGATGTTGAACACGTCCGCGGCCTTGTGGGCGCCGGAGACCACCGGGATGGTGGCCAGCACGATGGGCACCGCGCCGCGCAGCCCGGCCCAGCTCAGCAGGGCCTGCTCGCGGCCGGGCACCCTGAACGGGGTCAGCGTGAGCACCACGGACAGCGGCCGGGCCAGGAAGACCAGCACCGTGCCGATCACCAGCGCGGGCACCACGGCGTCGCCCATGCTCTCGGGCGCGGCGAGCAGCCCGAGCAGCACGAACATGCCGATCTGCCCTATCCAGGCCAGCCCGTCGGCGAAACCGCGCACGGCCGGTCCGTGCGGGAGCTTGGAGTTCCCGAGGATCACCGCGCTGATGTAGACGGCGAGGAATCCGGAGCCGTGCAGCAGCGAGCCGCCGGCGTAGGCGAGCACGGTCAGCGCCACCACGGCGATCGGGTAGAGGCCCGAGGAGGGCAGCGCGACGTGCTTCACCGCGAACGCGCCGAGCTTGCCGATGGCCAGGCCGACCGCCGCGCCGATCGCCAGTTCGGCGACGATCGTGCCGAGCAGTACGTACCAGGTGTCCGGTTCGCCGGTGGAGGCGAAGGCGACGACCAGGATGACCACGGGCGCGTCGTTGAAGCCGGACTCGGCCTCCAGCAGGCCGGTGAGCCGGTGCGGTAGCGGGACCATCCGCAGCACCGAGAAGACGGCCGCGGCATCGGTGGAGGAGACGATCGCCCCGAGCAGTAGCGAGGTCCGCCAGTCCAGGCCGACCAGCCAGTGGGCGCCGGCCGCGGTGACGAAGACGCTGATCCCGACGCCGACGGTGGCCAGTACGGTGGCCGCCGGCAACGACGGTCTGACGTCGCGCCAGTTGGTCTTGAGGCCGCCTTCGGCCAGGATCACCACGAGTGCCGCGTAGCCGAGCACCTGGGTCAGTTCGGCGTTGTTGAAGGTGACGCCGATCCCGTTCTGGCCCAGTGCCACGCCGATCCCGAGGTAGATCAGCAGACTGGGCAGTCCTGATCGGGTCGAGAACCGGACGGCGACCACCGCGAAGAGCAGGATCACGGAGGCTTCGAGCAGGAGCTGGTTCAGATGGGCGACGTTCACGCAGTGGCACCTCGGGCAGGCATGGGCGGGCGGGGTGTCAGGTGGTGCAGAAGTGGCAGGTGGTGCGGCAGTGTCTGTAGTGCGGGAGTGTTCCGTGCGTACAGAGAGGAGTGCTGTCGAGCACGGACCCGCTAAGAAGTCGTCAATGCTCCTGTTGCGGATCGTTACTCAGTCTAACATTTTGCCATATCTTTAGTTTGGTCCCCCGTTCACAGCCCTCCGCCGACTCGGCCTAATGTGGTTCCCTGTCACGGCCCCAGGCCCTGGACACGCCCGCCCGCCCCGAAGTCAGGACCGCAAGGACCCAGATGCCCCGCTCGAAGAAGTTCCGGCGCGCCCGTCTGATCGTGATCGTGCTGGTCGTGCTGCTGGTGGCCGGCGTCGGCTACGGCGGCTACCGCGGGGTCACCGCGGTCCGTGCGTCCTTCCCGGAGGTGGACGGCACGGTCAAGGTGGCGGGCCTGAGCGCGCCGGTCGACGTCAAACGCGACGCCAACGGCATCCCGCAGCTGTACGCGGACACCTCCGAGGACCTGTTCCGCGCCCAGGGCTACGTCCAGGCCCAGGACCGCTTCTGGGAGATGGACGTCCGCCGGCACATCACCGCGGGCCGGCTCTCCGAGATGTTCGGCGACAGCCAGGTCGACACCGACTCCTTCATCCGCACCATGGGCTGGCGCCAGGTGGCGCAGAAGGAGTACGACACCAAGCTCTCGCCGGAGACCAAGAAGTACCTCCAGGCCTACGCGGACGGCGTGAACGCCTGGCTCGCCGAGCACCCCGGCGGGGAGAAGGCCTCGCTGGAGTACGCCATGCTCGGCGCCGTCAACAGCGGCTACAAGCCCGAGCAGTGGACCCCGGTGGACTCGGTGGCCTGGCTCAAGGCGATGGCCTGGAACCTCTCCGGGAACCTCCAGGAGGAGATCGACCGCTCGCTGCTCGCCCAGGACTTCGGCCCGGACAAGATCGCCGAGCTGTACCCGGAGTACCCGTACTCCCGCAACGGCACGATCGTGAAGACCGGCACCGTCAGCGGCGACACCTACCGCCCGGCCGACGGCTCCACCCAGCCCGGCGCGGCCCCCGGCGGCAGCACCGCCCAGGGCGCCACCACCACCAAGGCGCTGATGCAGGGCCTCACCGACCGGATCGACGGGATGCCGCAGCTGCTCGGCCGCCCCGGCCAGGGCATCGGCTCCAACTCCTGGGTGGTCGCCGGCTCCCACACCACCACCGGCAAGCCGCTGCTGGCCAACGACCCGCACCTCGGCCCCGGCCTGCCCTCGGTCTGGTACCAGATGGGCCTGCACTGCCGGACCCTCTCCCCGGCCTGCCAGTTCGACGTCTCCGGGTTCACCTTCGCCGGCATGCCCGGCGTGGTGATCGGCCACAACAAGGACATCGCCTGGGGCTTCACCAACCTGGGCGCCGACGTCACCGACCTCTACCTGGAGAAGGTCACCGGCCCGGACACCTACCAGGTGGACGGCAAGGACGAGAAGTTCGACCTCCGCAAGGAGACCATCAAGGTCGCCGGCGGCGAGGACCACACCATCACCGTCCGCACCACCAGGACCGGCGCGCCGCTCATCTCCGACACGAGCACCGAGCAGCAGAACGTCGGCAAGTACGCCCCCAACGGCAGCTCCGCCCCCGACCGCGGCACCGGCGGCTACGGTGTCGCCCTGCAGTGGACGGCACTCAGCCCCGGCAAGACCATGGAAGCCGTGTTCGAGCTGGACAAGGCGAAGAACTGGGACGACTTCCGCAACGCCGCCAAGGACTTCGCCGTCCCCGCGCAGAACCTGATCTACGCCGACGCCAAGAACATCGGCTACCAGGCCCCGGGCGTCATCCCGGTGCGCGGCGGCAAGGGCGACGGCTCGATGCCCGCCCCGGGCTGGGACTCCTCCTACCAGTGGAAGCCGGACCCGGTCCCCTTCACCGCCCTGCCGTACAGCTTCAACCCGGCCGTCGGCTACATCGTCACCGCCAACCAGGCCGTGGTCGACCCCAACTACAAGTACAACCTGACCAAGGACTGGGAGTACGGCACCCGGGCCAAGGAGATCACCGACCAGATCGAGGGCCTGCTCAAGAACAACGGCAAGATCTCGCCGGACGACATGCAGACCCTCCAGCTGGACAACACCAGCATCATGGCCAAGACGCTCGTCCCGCTGCTGCTCAAGCAGCAGATCGACGACCCGTACGTGCGCCGGGCCCAGGACCTGCTGAAGGACTGGAACTACCACCAGGACGCCGACTCGGCCGCCGCCGCCTACTACAACGGCGTCTGGCGCAACCTGCTCAGCCTCGCCTTCGGCCAGAAGTTCCCGGCCGACATCCGGGCCAAGGACAACTGCCTGCTGGTTCGCCAGCAGGACGACCCGACCAAGCCGGACAGCTCCAGCAAGATCGTCACCCAGTGCGGCACCCGCGACCCGGGCAAGGCCCAGCCGGACGGCGGCGACCGCTGGACCGAGGTCGTCCGGGCCCAGCTGGACAAGCCCGACAGCTCGTGGTGGACGTACATCGACTCCCAGCACAAGGAGCAGAAGGGCCTGGACAACCTGCTCAAGGAGGCGATGAAGAACGCCCGGCAGGACCTGACCTCGCTGCTCGGCAAGGACATCTCCACCTGGAGCTGGGGCCGCCTGCACAAGCTGGAGCTGCGCGAGCAGACCCTCGGCACCGACAACTCCTCGATCGCCTCCGGCGCCGTCCACAAGCTGCTCAACCGCGGCCCGTACCGCCTCTCCGGCGGCTCGGCGGCGGTCGACGCGGCGGGCTGGAACGCGGCGGCCGGCTACCAGGTGGACTGGATCCCGTCGATGCGGATGGTGGTCGACCTGAACGACCTGGACTCCTCGCGCTGGATCAACGTCGGCGGCGAGTCCGGCCACGCCTTCCACGCGAACTACAACGACCAGACCGACCTCTGGCTCAAGGGCAAGCTGCTGACCTGGGCCTTCACCCCCGACGCGGTGGAGAAGGCCACCAAGCACAAGCTGGTGCTCACCACCGGTTGACGCCCGTACGGCACGCGCACGGCGGCCCCGCTCCCCACCCGGGGGAGCGGGGCCGCCGCCGTCTCAGCCGAGCGTCCGCACCCCGGAGGGGGTGATCGCCAGGTCCACCGGCAGGTCGTGCGGCTCGGCCGGGACCCGCTCCAGCAGCTCGTGCTCGTACAGCAGCACGGCCAGCACCGGCCGCACCCCCGCCCGCCCCAGCCGGGCCAGCACCCGGTCGTAGCTGCCACCGCCCCGGCCCAGCCGCAGCCCGCCCCGGTCCACGGCCAGGCCCGGCAGCAGCACCACCGAGGCACCGGTGACGGCCTCCGGCCCGAGCCGCGGCCCGACCGGCTCCAGCAGCCCGCGCCCGGCCGGGACCAGCGTCTGCGGCCCCGCGTACTCGGCCCAGTCCAGGTCGTTGTCGGGCAGCAGCACCGGCAGCAGCACCCGCACCCCGCTCTCCCGCAGCGCGTCCAGCAGCGGCCTGGTCCCGGGTTCCGCGCCCACCGAGACGTAGGCGGCCACCGTGGAGCCCGGGGCGGCCAGCTCCCAGGCGTGTCCGGCCAGCGCGTCGGCCGCCTCGGCGCGCCCCTCGGCGGTGAGGGCGCGGCGCCGCGTCAACAGCCGTGTCCTCAGGTCGCTCTTCTCGTTGTGCACCGGATCCTCCACGTCCGAAAACCGTGACGCGCAGAGCCTGACACGCGAAAGGGTGCCCCGATTGTCCACCCCGTTGCTGGTCCACGCCCTGGCCGCGCTGAGCGCCCCCGCGCTGGCCGGCGCCACCGTGCTGGGACTGCGCGTGCGCCGGGAGCGGACCGAGGCCGCCGAGGACCGGGAGCGGCTGAACGGCCGGATCGCCGAACTGGAGGAGCGCTGCGCCGAGCTGGAGCGCACCGCCTCCTGCGACTCGCTCACCGGCGTCTGGAACTACCGCCACCTGCAGCTCACCCTGGACCGGGAGATCGAACGGGCCCGCCGCGCCGAGCACACCGACCAGGCCGACGGCCCCCGCCCGCTGGCCGTGCTGCTGCTGGAGATCGCCGGCTTCGACGCGGTCATCGCCAAGCACGGCCGCGCCCGCGCCAACGCCGTACTGCGCGACCTCGCCCAGCGGCTCGCGATGGAGATCCGCCGGGCCGACACCCTGGGCCGGTACAGCGGCGAGGAGTTCCTGGTGGTGCTCCCGGACACCGGCGCCGAGGGCGCGGTGCAGGTCGCCGAGCGGCTGGTCTGGTCGGTCCGTCGGCACCTGCTGCTCGACTGGTCCTCCGGCACCCGGGCGCCCCGCCCGGCGGGCAACGGCCTGACCGCCGCCGCCGGCATCGCCGTGCTGCCGGAGGACGGCACCCACGCGGCCGTCCTGGTGCGCGCCGCGGACACCGCGCTGGCCGCGGCACGGGCCGCCGGCGGCGACTGCTGGCGGATCGCACCGCGCCCCGGACAGCCCTCCGGCGGCCCCCGTGAGCGGCCGGCTTCGGCCCCGGAGCGGCCGTCGACTGCCGAACGTGACCGTTCGGGAAAGCCGGGTAGTCTGTCGGCCTGTACCGGAGGGGACCCCCTGGCCCAGCCGGTCGCTTCCCATACGCCTGCCACTGTGGCCGTGCCCCGGAACGTGCTGTCCTAGCCGTCCGACCGTGCTCGGCCGGGCGAAAACGTGCCTGAGTAAGGTAAACGCATGACGACGACCACCTCCCGTATTCCGGTAACCAAGGCCGTGGTACCCGCGGCCGGACTGGGCACCCGCTTCCTTCCGGCGACCAAGGCCACCCCGAAGGAGATGCTGCCCGTCGTCGACAAGCCGGCCATCCAGTACGTCGTCGAGGAGGCCTCCGCGGCGGGCCTGTCCGACATACTGATGGTCACCGGCCGCAACAAGCGCGCGCTGGAGGACCACTTCGACCGGGCCTACGAGCTGGAGGAGCTGCTCGTCCGCAAGGGCGACGAGGACCGCCTGCGCCGGGTCCGCGAGTCCGTCGAGCTGGCCAACATGCACTACGTCCGCCAGGGCGACCCGAAGGGCCTCGGCCACGCCGTCTCCGTCGCGGAGCAGCACGTAGCCGGCCAGCCCTTCGCCGTCCTGCTCGGTGATGACCTGATCGACCCGCGCGACCCGCTGCTCGCCCGCATGATCGAGGTGCAGCAGGAGCTCGGCGGCTCGGTCGTTGCCCTCATGGAGGTCGACCCCTCCCAGATCCACCTCTACGGCTGCGCCGCCGTCAAGGCCAACGGCTTCGGCGAGGACGTCTTCCAGGTGACCGACCTGGTCGAGAAGCCCGAGCCCGGCGAGGCCCCGTCCAACTACGCCGTCATCGGCCGCTACGTCCTCGACCCGCTGGTCTTCGACGTGCTGCGCGAGACCCCGCCCGGCCGAGGCGGCGAGATCCAGCTCACCGACGCGCTGCGCGAGCTGACCACCCGTGACCCCGAGGCCGGCGGCCAGGTGCACGGCGTGCTCTTCAAGGGCCGCCGCTACGACACCGGCGACCGCGCCGACTACCTGCGCGCTATCGTCCGACTGGCCGCCGAGCGCGAGGACCTGGGCCCGGAGTTCCGCTCCTGGCTCCGGGAGTTCGTCGGCTCCGAGCTGCAGGACTGATCCCCCACACAGAGAGCGAGCCGCCGATGACCGGGTCCACGGAACACAGCACCACCCCCGCAGCCTGCTGCGACGGGTCCGCGGACCGGGCACCGGCGGCTCCTCGCTTCTGGACGGTGGACGAGCACCGCGCCGACATCCTGGCCGCGATCGGCCCGCTGCCCGCGATCGAGCTCCAGCTGCTCGACGCCCAGGGCTGCCGACTGGAGGAGGACGTGGTCGCCGACGGCGACCTGCCGCCCTTCGACAACAGCTCGATGGACGGCTACGCGCTGCGCACCGCCGACACCGACGGCGCCACCGACATCTACCCCTCGGTGCTCACCGTGGTCGGCGACATCGCCGCCGGCGCGGGCGAACTCCCCAAGGTCGGCCCCGGCCAGGCCGCCCGGATCATGACCGGCGCGCCCCTGCCGCCCGGCGCCCAGGCCGTCGCCCCGGTCGAGTGGACCGACGGCGGCACCGGCACCGGGACGGCCGCCGCCGCGATGACCGCGCCGGTCGCCGACGAGGAGGTCCGGGTGCTGCGCCCGGTCGCCGAGGGCGCCCACATCCGCCGCCGCGGCAGCGACGTCGCGGCTGGCACCACCGTGCTGGAGGCCGGCACCCGGCTCGGCCCCACTCAGCTCGGCCTGCTCGCGGCGGTCGGCCGGGCCACCGTGAAGGTCCGGCCGCGGCCCCGGGTGGTGGTGCTCTCCACCGGCAGCGAGCTGGTCCAGCCCGGCGAGCCGGTCGGGCCCGGGCAGATCGCCGACTCCAACAGCTTCACCCTCACCGCGGCCGCTCAGGAGGCCGGCGCCATCGCCTACCGGGTCGGCGGCGTCCCCGACGACGCGGACCTGCTGCGCGCCGTCCTGGAGGACCAGCTCGGCCGGGCCGACCTGATCGTCACCAGCGGCGGGGTCAGCGTCGGTGCGTACGACGTGGTCAAGGAGGTCTTCGAGTCCTACGGGGGCATCGACTTCCGCAGGCTCCGGATGCAGCCCGGCAAACCGCAGGGCTTCGGCCGGATCGGCGGCGCGGCCGGGGTGCCGCTGCTCGCCCTGCCGGGCAACCCGGTGAGCGCCTACATCTCCTTCGAGCTCTTCGTCCGCCCGGCCATCCGCACCATGCTGGGCGCGGCCGACGTCCACCGCCCGGTGGTGCGCGCGCTCTGCCCGTCCGCGCTGCGCTCCCCGGCCGGCCGTCGGCAGTTCCTGCGCGGCCGGTACTCGGCGGCCGACGGCACCGTCGAACCGGTGGGCGGCGCCGACTCGCACCTGGTCGGCGCACTGGCCCGGGCGAACTGCCTGATCACCGTCCCCGAGGACACCACCGAGCTGCCGGCCGGCAGCGAGGTCGACGTGGTGCTGCTGGACTCCTGAGGACCCCGGAGGGGAGTGGTTGCCGCGCTCGGCGTGCGGGTTCCGCCCCGAGCCGCAGGGTGCGCCGGCGTCGAAAGTGAGAGCGCGAGGGAGCGACGGAGCGCCGACCGTCGGCGCCGGGTCAAGAGCGCCCGGAGGCGAGCGGGCGAGTCGGGGAGCGGTACGGTAGCGCGGTATTCGACCTGCGCGCCCCTGGAGTACCCGTGACGACACCGAACCCCGGCGACCGACTCACCCACGTCGACGAGCAGGGCGCCGCCCGGATGGTCGACGTGTCCGGGAAGGCCACCACCGCGCGCACCGCCGTCGCCGCCGGGCGGGTCCGGGTCTCCCCGAAGGTGGTGGAGCTGCTGCGCGGCGAGGGCGTGCCCAAGGGGGACGCCCTCGCGGTGGCCCGGATCGCCGGGATCATGGGCGCCAAGCGGACCCCGGACCTGATCCCGCTCTGCCACCCGATCGCGGTCTCCGGCGTCAAGGTCGACCTCGCCGTCGCGGACGACGCGGTCGAGATCACCGCCACCGTGAAGACCGCCGACCGCACCGGCGTCGAGATGGAGGCGCTGACCTCGGTGACGGTCGCCGCGCTGACCGTGATCGACATGGTCAAGGCGGTGGACAAGGGTGCCGCCATCGAGTCCGTCCGGGTGCTCAGCAAGACCGGTGGCAAGAGCGGCGACTGGTTCGCGCCGGAGGTGGCGGAGTGAGCGGGCGCACGAGGGCACTCGCCGTGACCGTCTCCAACCGGGCCTCGGCCGGGGTGTACGAGGACAGGGGCGGCCCGCTGCTGGTCGCCGGGCTGACCGCGATGGGCTTCACCGTGGACGGCCCCCGGATCGTTCCGGACGGCGAGCCGGTCGAGATCGCGCTGCGCGAGGCCGTCGCCGCCGGGTACGACGTGGTGCTGACCACCGGCGGCACCGGCATCTCGCCGATGGACCTCACCCCCGAGATGACCGCCCGGGTCATCGACCGGCAGATCCCCGGCATCGCCGAGGCGATCCGCGCCCACGGCCGCGACAAGGTGCCGACCGCGGCGCTCTCCCGCGGGCTCGCCGGGCTCGCCGGACGTACCCTGATCGTCAACCTGCCGGGTTCGACCGGCGGCGTCAAGGACGGCCTGGCCGTCCTGGAGCCGCTGCTCGCCCACGCCGTCGACCAGCTCGGCGGCGGGGACCACCCCCGGCCCGACGCACCAGCTTCCGGGAGAGCGCACTGAACGCCGGCTGGCCGGTAGAGCTCCAGGAGGGGGAGGTCGTGCTGCGCCCGATCCGGGCCCGCGACCAGCGCGAGTGGCAGGAGGTGAGCCGCCGCAACCGGGACTGGCTGCGCCGTTGGGAGGCCACCGTGCCGCCCGGCCCGGCGGGTCAGGCCGTCGGCCCCCGCCCGACGTACCGGCAGATGGTCCGCTTCCTGCGCGGCGAGGCCTCGGCCGGCCGGATGCTGCCCTTCGTGGTGATCCACAAGGGCCAGCTGGTCGGTCAGCTGACCGTCGGCGGGATCACCTGGGGCTCGATGTGCTCGGCCAACATTGGTTACTGGATCGACGAGGCGGTGGCCGGGCGGGGCATCATGCCGACGGCAGTGGCGCTTTCGGTGAACTACTGCTTCCACACCCTCGGGCTGCACCGGATCGAGGTTTGCATCCGCCCGGAGAACGGCCCCAGCCGCCGGGTGGTGGAAAAGCTCGGCTTCCGTTCGGAGGGAATCCGCCCGCGCTATCTCCACATCGACGGGGACTGGCGGGACCACTTGGTCTACGCCCTGACCGCCGAGGAGGTCCCGGAGGGGATGCTGGAGCGCTGGCGGGCGCTCAGTTCCGGCCGCGGGCCAGGCAATTGAATATTTGTTCGAAAAAAATATCGATATGGCATCGACGCGGTGGCGGACCGTCACAAATGCCGGCAAAATAGTCGGAGAATCAGCTTGAACACACGACACGCCGCGCCAAATTGCTGCCAGGCCTTCCCCGGCGCCCGTACGGTGTGAATCGTGAGCAGTAGCGGCCTTATCTACGCCGTCATCGTAGGGGCCTGGGCCGCCTATCTGGTGCCGATGTGGCTCCGCAGGCAGGACGAACTCAACGAGGCGCGCCCGACGGAACGCTTCAGCACCGCCATCCGCCTGCTGGCCGGGCGTTCGGCGCTGGAGCGGCGGGCAGCCCGGGCCCTGGGCGACGAACCGCGTGACGGCGAGCAGAGCAACGACGGCCCTCCCGAAGGGGACGAGGCCGCCTCCGGCGACCCCGCCACCCGGGAGCCCGAACCCGCCCCGGAGCGCCCGGCCGAACGGCCGGCCCCGCTGCGGGCGGTCGGCGGCGAGCGCCGGGCTCGGCTGCTGGCCCGCCGGCGCCGGATGGTCACCGTCCTCTTCCTCGCCTTCGCCCTCGGCGCGGTGGTCGCCGCGGTGGCCGGCCTCGCCTTCCTCTGGGTCCCGGCCGTCCCGGCGCTCCTCCTCACCCTCTACATCGGGCACCTGCGCAAGCTGGAGCGCCAGCGGTACGAGGTGAAGCTCGACCGCACCCGGGCCGCCCAGGCGGCCGAGCGGCTGCGCCAGCGCGAGCGGCAGCGCGCCGAGGCCCCGACGGACGACCGGCCGACGGTCGAGACGCCCGTCGCGGTGGAGCCGGACCGGGACCCGCCCGCCGAGCAGGGGGCCGGCCGCCGTCCGCACCTGCGGCTGGCCGCCGAGGCCGGAGAGGCCACCGTCCAGATGGCCTCCGCCTCCGCGGTGGCCGAGGCGACCGAGCACGAGGAGTGGGTCGACGGCATGCGCGAGCGCGGTGCGGCCGGCCCGGACTCCTGGGAGCCGGTGCCCGTCCCGCTGCCGACCTACGTCACCGCACCGGTCGCCCCCCGGGTGTCCCGCGGCCTCGACCTGTCGGCCCCCGGCACCTGGACCGCCGGGCGCCCGGCCGAGACCCGCAGCACCCCGCTCTTCGACCAGTACGCCGAGGCCCCGGCTCCGGAGCCCCGCCCCCGCGCGGCCAACGAGTGACCGCCGTGACCGCCCCCGACCAGGGGGTGGTCACGACCCCCCTCCGAAAGGTGCTAGAGTTTCTTCTCGTTGGGGCTGTGGCGCAGTCCGGTAGCGCACCTCGTTCGCATCGAGGGGGTCAGGGGTTCGAATCCCCTCAGCTCCACCCAACGGACCGGTTCCGACCGGCCCAGCAAATCCCGCCGGGAGTCAACTCCCGGCGGGATTTCGTGCTTTGCGGCCCTCATCGGGGGTGGGCACTCGCCTCGTGACGGAGCTCACACCGCCTTCAGCAGGCGGAATCTGACGCACTTTGGGACTCAGGGGAGTCTCAGAGGGGTCGGTTATGGTGGGTGGGCCCAGACGCTGACGAGGGAACGATCTGGTCTATCTCAACGGGGTGCCATCGCGGTGCGCGAGTTCGGTCTGAAACGGTGGACGCGGCAGGCGAACCCGGCGGGGCCCGAGAGCGGCCCGGCGAACGGAAGACCGAATTCCTGGACCGTCGCGGCGGTCTGCGTCGCGGTGCTGTCGTTGACGGCCTTCGTCGTCCAGCGGCACCTGCACGGGGCGAACATGGTCGACATGCTCGTCTACCGGGCCGAGGGCCAAGCCGTCGTCAACGGCGACGACCTGTACGCGATGCGGCTGCCCGGCTGGGACCTGCCGGCCACCTACCCGCCGTTCGCCGCGATGCTGTTCGTGCCGAGCACCTGGTTCGACGTGAGCCCGCTGCGCATCCTGGTGATGCTCGGCAACTACGCGCTGCTCGGCCTGGCCGTGCACCTGTCGCTCAAGCTGGCCGGCTGGCCCGCCCGCCGGTACCGCCCGGCCGCCACCGTCCTCGCGACCGGCCTCGGGGTCTGGCTGGAGCCGGTGTACACCACCTTCCAGTACGGCCAGGTCAACCTCGCCATCCTCTGCCTGGTCCTGTGGGACCTGACCCGGCCGGACCGCAGCCGGTTCAAGGGCGTGGGCATCGGCCTGGCCACCGCGATCAAGATCACCCCCGGCCTGTTCACCGTCTACCTGATCCTCACCGGCCGGATCCGGGCCGCGCTGGTCTCCATCGGCACCTTCCTGGCGGCCGGCCTGATCGGCTGGGTCGCCCTGCCGGACGGCTCGTACGGCTTCTGGACCAAGTACCTGTGGGACCCGAGCCGGGTCGGCGTCACCGTGCTGGTGGACAACCAGTCGCTGCGCGGGGCCGTCTGCCGGCTGCTCGACGCCAACGACCCCGGCACGGTAGGGCTGATCGCCACCGGGCTGGTCGCCGCGCTCGGGCTCGGGGTGGCCGTGCTCGCCGGGCGCTCCGTCCGGGTGCTGCGCCGGGCCGACGCCTGGGGCGGCGTCTGCACCGCGCTCACCGCGCTGCTGGTCTCCCCGATCAGCTGGACCCACCACTGGGTCTGGTGCATCCCGCTGATCGCCCTGCTGGCCGCGGAGGCCAGGAGCACCGGGCGCAGGGTGCTGCTCGGTGCGACGCTGCTGGTGTTCCTCTCCCACGTGATGTGGGCCGTGCCGCACCGCTGGGGCCGAGGGGTCGCCTGGTACTGGCAGCTGCCCGGCGCGATCTACCCGCCGCTGGGCATCGCCGTCCTGGTCGTCATCGGCCTGCGGCTGTACCGCGCCCGGCGGCAGGAGGCCGACGCCTCGGCCGGGGCCTGGGCGCTGCTCGGCGCCAGGCTCGACCCCGACGCCGACCGTGACCTCGACCTCGCCCTCGACCGCGACCGCGACCGCGGTCCCGAGCACGACACCGAGCACGACCCCGCCCGTGACCGCGCCCTGACCAATCGGACCTGACGGACCAGAGACGGACCGGAGCCGACGTGACCACCCAGACCGCGACCCCGTCGCCGCCCCTGGCCGCCGCGCCCGCCGCCCGCAGGGCCGCGGCCGTCCTGGCCCCGCCCGTCCGGCGCACCGTGCTGCTCAGCGTGCTGTGCTTCGCGGTGATGTGCGCCATCGGCATGCAGGGCTGGTCCTCCGTCTCGCTCGGCGGATTCGACCTGGGCATCTTCGACCAGGGCGTGCGCGGCTACGCCCACTTCCACCTGCCGGTCTCCACGCTGAAGTACTACCACCACGAGTTCCCGCCCGGGTTCTCGCTGCTGGGCGACCACTTCTCCCCGGTGCTGGCGCTGCTCGCCCCGCTGTACTGGATCTGGGACGACCCGCGCTCGCTGATCATCGGGCAGGCGCTGCTGTTCGCGCTCGGGGTGCCGCTGATCCGGCGGATCGCCGCGCACGCCTTCGCCGCCGCCGAGCAGCGCACCGCCCGCCGGGCCGCCGACCTCGCCGGGCTGGCCTACGCGCTCGGCTGGCCGCTGCTGGTCGCCTCCCGGGTCGGCTTCCACGAGGTCGCCTTCGCCGTCCCGCTGACCCTGCTGATGCTGGAGCGCGGCCAGGCCCGCCGCTACGGCACGGTGGTGCTCGCCGCGGTGCTGCTCTGCTGCACCAAGGAGGACCTGGGCCTGCTGGTCGGCGCGTACGGGCTGGTGCTGCTGCTGCGCACCCGCCGCACCGCGGACCGGGCCGGGCGGTTCACCGGGATCGGACTGCTGCTGGGCGGCCCGATCGCCTCGGCGGTGGCGATCAAGTGGCTGATCCCCGCGATGGGCGGCGAGCCGGGCTACTACTGGAACTACAAGGCGCTCGGCGACGACGGCGGCGACGCGCTGCGGAACCTGCTGCACGACCCGTTCCTGCTGGTGCAGGCGGCCTTCGACCAGCCGCTGAAGCCGCTGCTGCTGCTCTGGCTGTTCGGCACCCTGTTCCTGCTGCCGCTGCGCTCGGCCACCGTGCTGTGCATGCTGCCGCTGCTGGCCGAGCGCATCCTGTCCAGCAACCCCAATCACTGGTCGATCGCCCGGCACTACGACTCGATGCTCTGGCCGGTCCTGCTGACCGCCACCGTCGAGGTGCTGGGGCGGATGAGCAGCGTCGAACGGCCCGAGCGGACCCGTCGGCGGGCCCGGCTGCTGGGCCTGGGCACGGTCGGGGTCGCGCTGGTCGCGGCGGTGCCGATCGGACTGCTGCAGCTGGCGGTGCCGTCCTCCTGGGAGCCCAGGGCGAGCGAGGCCGCGCTGGTCCGGGCGGCCCGGCTGATCCCGGACGGCGCCCCGGTGGAGGCGGACAACCAGATCGCCCCGCGGCTGACCGCCCGGACCGACGTGGTGCTGGTGGACGGGACGCCGCGCGGACGCGAGTACGTGCTGACCCGGTCCGACAAGCGGTCCTTCCCGTTCAAGACGGACAAGGAGCAGGCCGACCGGATCGAACTGCTGCTGGCGCACGGCTACCGGCAGCTCTGGGCCGAGGACGGCGTGGTGCTGCTGCACCGGGAGAGCACCGAGCCGGTGCCCGGTGAGCACGTGCCGGGGCCGGGCAGCAAGCCGGTGCAGGACGAGGTGCCGTCCGACGTGGGGCACAACCTGTTCAAGGGGTGAGTCAGGGCCTGTCTTCACGGCTCTGGTCCCGCCGGACGATCACCACCGGGCAGGGCGCGTGGTGCAGGCAGTACTGGGCGACGGTGCCCAGTGGGGCGTCCGGCGGGGTGCCGTGGCCGCGGTTGCCGAGCACGAGCAGGGCGGCGCCGGTCGCGGCGGCGACCAGGGCGGGGCCGGGTGGACCGGTCCTGAGCCTGCGGCGGACCGGGACGGTGCAGGCGCCGGCCGTCTCGGCGAGGATCTCCGCGGCGCGGCGCTCGCTCTCGAAGCCGTCCAGGGCGGGCGGCACGAGGCCGTGCTCGCCGAGCAGGCAGGGGAAGTCCCAGACGGCCACCGCCTCCAGCGGGCCGCCGGTGAGGCCGGCCAGGCGGGCCGCCCAGCGGACGGCGGCGCGGGCGGGCGCGGAGCCGTCCACACCGACCACGATCAGGCCGTGCGGCTGCATGGTTCGAGCGTAGACACCGCCGTCGGGGCGGACACGCCGGAGGGCCGGCCGGAAGGTGTCCGGCCGGCCCCCGTGGGAGTGGGTTCGTCAGGGGCGCTCGGCGTAGGAGCCGTGCTGGTGCGAGCCCTGGGGCGGGACGGCGCCGTAGTGGCCGGGCCGGCGGCCGCGCGGGTGCCGGGTCAGGTGGTAGCCGAGGACGCCGGCCAGGGCGGCCAGGAAGCCGCCGCCGATGGTCCAGTACCAGCGGCTGTTCCAGCCGGAGAACCAGCCGGTGTACCAGTGCTCCTTCTCCGCGACCGGGGCCGCGGCCTTGGCGGTGCTCGCACCGCCGCCGACCGGCGGGACCAGCGGGGCCTTGAGCGTGCCGCCCTCGGGCTGGGCGTTGTCGGCGTTGCCCTTGGCGGCGACGTGCAGGTGGGCCGTGGCGGCCAGGCCGAGGTCGGGCTGCGGGGCGTCGGTGACCGAGAGCCGGACGTAGTACGTGCCGGGCAGCGGGTCGCCGGACCACGGCTCGGCCCAGGTGCGGACCTCGCGCAGGGTGCAGCTCAGCGTCAGGCTGGTGGCGCTCTGGTCGCCGGTGGCGTTCTGGGTGCCGGCGGTGCAGGACTGGCGGCGGCGCAGCCCGTCGAAGACCTCGACGGTCCAGGTCTGCGGGCCGTGCCGGTCGCCCGCCGGGGCCAGGTTGACGGACAGGTTGACCGTCGGGGTCTGGCCCTCGGAGGCGCCGAACGCCCAGTACAGGTAGTCGCCGGTGGAGACGGCGACGTCGGCGTCCTGGCCGGGAGAGAGGTTGACGGCGGTCAGGAAGGAGGTGCCGGCCTTGGTGGCCGGGGCCGCGGTGCCGCTCGCGGTCGCCGTCGGGGACGGCGGGGCGGCGGAGGCGGCCGGGGCACCCAGCGCGAGGGCGGGCAGCAGGGCGAGGGCGGCGAGGACGCCGCGGATCGTCGTACGCATGATCAGTTCTCCCGCCAGACGGCGATCCGCCAGCGCGCGATCCAGCCGGCGACCAGGCCGGAGAACAGGCCGGCCAGGGTGAGGGTGAGGAGCAGGATCCAGCCGCGGCCGAGGCCCATCGCGGCGCCCTCGGGGGCGGGCGAGGCGGAGGCGAGGTCCACGGTCAGCTCCAGCGGCATGCCGGGATCGGTGTGGACACCGGCCTGCGGGGCCAGCGAGTTGCTGACGACCAGGCAGACGGTGGTGTCCGGCTTGTCCTTGTCCTTGGCCGAGGTGGTCGGGCTCGCGGTGACGTAGCCCTTGGAGTCGTCGGTGGACCAGCGCAGGCCGGTGGAGATCACGTCGGTGCGGGTGCTGCCGGCGTCGGTGCCGCGGACCAGTTCCTGGCCGGTGGCGCTGGTGGCCTGGAGCAGGACGCCGTAGTCCCGCGCCATCGCGCGGTCGAGGCCCACGCTGACCGAGGCGCGCAGCTCCTGGCCGGACTTGACCGGGACCTTGTAGACGCGGTGCTCGGAGAACTTCTCCCGGTCGCTGTAGACGCCGGGGGTGAGCACCGGGGCGCTCTCGCACTTGTCGGTGCCGGTGGTCCTGACCGGGTTGATGGTGTAGGTGTCGTTGCTCTGGTCGACCAGCTGCTTCACCTTGTCGGTGAGCTGCTGCGGGGTGCGGACGTCGGTGAAGCTCCCGCCGGTCGCGTTGGCGATGCAGATCAGCTGCTGGGTGGTCTTGTCGTCGTGGGCCAGGCCGAGGGTGTCGACCACCAGGTGGATGCCCTGGGCGGCGAGTTCGCGGGCCACGTCGCACGGGTCGGGCGGGGCGCAGTCGTCCTCGCCGTCGGTGATCAGCACGATCCGGCGGGTGGCGTCGCCCTTGCCGAGGTCCTGGGCCGCGCCGCGCAGGGCCAGGCCGATCGGGGTCCAGCCGGTGGGGCGCAGGGTGGCGACCGCGGTCTTGGCCTCGACCTTGTTGGTCTTGCCGACCGGGAAGAGCTGCTTGGTGTCCTGGCAGCCGGCGGTCTTGTCGTTGCCGGGGTAGGTGGCGCCGAGGGTACGGATGCCGAAATCGGTCTCCCCGGGCAGGGCGTCGATCACCTCGTTCAGCGAGTTCTGGGCCACCGAGATGCGGCTCTTGCCCTGGATGTCGGCGATGTTCATGGAGCCGCTGACGTCCAGGATCAGGTCGACCCTGGGGTTCTCCTTGGGTGCGGCGGAGGCGCCGGCTGAGGGTTCGTCGGCGTGGGCGGGCAGGCCGAGGAGCAGCGAGGCGCCCGTTATCGCCAGGGCGGCCAGCAGGCTGCCGAGCCTGGTCTTCGGTCGTCGTCCGGTATTCACCCGGCAGATCCTAGGGATCATCAGTTCGTCAGGGCCAAACGGGACCGGACGGTGCACCCACCTGCCCCGGTGTGAACTCCGGCGCGCCGAGGGGCGTTTGCGGGCCGTCGTGCTCACGCCGGGCTTATCCGCGGCGGATAGCCTTCGTACGGTTCGGAGGGAGGCGGGCGTGCGGATGGAGCTGACCGCGGTCGGCAAGCGGTACGGACGGGGCGGCCGGTGGATCCTGCGCGGTGTCCGGCTGGCCGTCGGGTCGGGGGAGCTGGTGCGGATCACCGGGGCGAACGGCAGCGGCAAGTCGACCCTGCTGCGGCTGGTGGCCGGGATCGAGCGGCCGAGCACCGGCCGGGTGGTTCGGCCCGGGGCGGCGGCGTACGTGCCGGAGCGCTTCCCGCCGGCGCTGCCGTTCGACGCCGCCTCGTACCTGCTGCGGGTCGGCCGGGTGCACGGGCTGTCGGAGGCGGTGGCACGGCGGCGGTCCGGGGAGTGGCTGGACCGGTTCGGCATCGCGGACCGGGCGGGTACCCCGCTGAGCCGGCTGTCCAAGGGCACCTGCCAGAAGGTCGCGGTGGCGCAGGCGCTGATCGCCGAGGCCCGGGTGCTGCTGCTGGACGAGGCCTGGACCGGGCTGGACCCCGGCGCCAGGGCGGTGCTGGACGAGGCGGCCGCCGAACGGGCGGCGGCGGGCGCCGCGGTGCTGTTCGTGGACCACGACCCGGCCCGGCTGGCCGGGCGGACCAGCGCCGCCTACCGGGTCGGTGCGGACGGTGGACTGTGCCCGGCGGAGGAGGAGCCGCCACCGCGGGCGGTGGGCGGGGGCGGCCCGGTGATGGAGATCGAGGTGGACGTCCCGGACGGCGCCCCGCTGCCGGAGCGCCTGCCCGGGGGGCCGGAGCCGACCGCGCTGGGTGGGACGGCGGTGCGGTTGACGGTGGCGGCCGCGCACTCGGACGCGCTGCTGCGCAGCCTGCTGCTCGGCCGCCCGGCCGTACGGGTGCTGGCGGTGCGTCGACGGGAGGGGCAGGGGTGAGGCAGGTCGGGGCACTGACCCGGTACCACCTGGAGCTGCTGGTGCGCTCGCACGCCTGGCTGCCGCCGTTCCTGGCGTTCGCGCTGCTGCTGGTGGTCGGGGTGACGGCCGGGGACCCGCTGCTGGGCGGACTCGGCTACGGCGCGGGGCTCCTGGTGCCGGTGAGCGCCTGGTATGTGCGCGGCGCGCTGACCGCCGAGCCGCCGGCCTCGCGGGCCTGCCTGGTCGCGGTGGCGGGCCCGGCACGGGTGCACCTGGGCGCGCTGCTGGCGGCGCTGTCGGCGGGCCTGCTGCTGGCGGTGGGCGAGGTGGCGGCGCTGTGGTGGGTCAGCGGGCCGGTGGCCGGTCCGGGGGCGCAGCGGGAGCCGGGGGTCGGCCCGGCGCTGCTGGCCGGGCTGGTCACCTCGGTGGTCTGCGTGCTGCTGGGGGTGCTGGCCGGGGCACTGGGCAACCGCCCGGTGCTGGTCCGCGCGCCGTACGGCGTCCTGGCGGCACCGGCCGGTTCGGCCGGGCGGCGGATCTCGTCACGGCGGAGGGTGTCGCCACGGAC
>NZ_JPRF03000021.1 GCF_001188955.3 Kitasatospora aureofaciens
CGGCGGCGAGGCCGCGGGCGACCTCGCCGCCGAGCGCGCCGGTGCCGCCGGTGATCAGCACGGTGCCGGTGGGTTCCCAGAGGCCCTGGTCGTCGCCGGATCCGCCGGGGGTGGCGGCCAGCCGGCGGGCGAACAGGCCGGTGCGGCGGACGGCGAGCTGGTCCTCACCGGCCGGGTCCGCCAGGACGGCGGCCAGCAGGGCCGCGGCGTCCCGGTCGACGGTTCCCGGCAGGTCGATCAGCCCTCCCCAGCGCTGCGGGAGTTCGAGGGCGGCGACCCGGCCGAGTCCCCAGACCGCGGCCTGCGGCAGGCCGGTGACGCGGTCGCCGGGGGCGGCCGCGACGGCCTCCCTGGTGAGGCACCACAGCGGGGCGCCGATCCGGGCGTCGCCGAGGGCCTGGAGGAGGGTGGCGGTCCGGGCCGGTCCGGCGGGCGTGCCGTCCGCGGTGCTCTCGTCGAGCGCCAGGAGGGACAGCACTCCGCTGAATCCGCGGCCCGCGTCCGGGAGTTCGGCGAGCTTCTCGGCGAGGCGGGCGCGGTCGAGGCCGGCCGCGACGGTCAGCCGGGCGGTGTCCGGGCCGAGCGCGCCGAGCACGGTCTGCGCCCAGGCGTCGTCGCCGTGGCCGGCCGGCAGCACGGCCAGCCAGGTGCCGGCCGGGGCGCCGGAGCGGGCCCGGTCGAGCGGCTGCCAGACGATCCGCCGACGGAGGGCGTCCACGGCGGCCTGCTCCTCGCGCCGGTCGTGCCAGTCGCGCAGCGCTGGGAGGACCTTGGCGAGCGCGTCGCCGTCGACGTCGAGGGTGTCGGCCAGCGCGTCGAGGGACTCGGTGCGCAGCACCGTCCAGAACTCCCCGTCGGCGGTGGCCGGGGCCGGAGCCGGGGTGGGCTCGGGCCAGTAGCGCTGCCGCTGGAACGGGTAGGTGGGCAGGTCGACCCGGCGGGCGCCGGTGCCCTCGAAGACGGCGGGCCAGTGCGGTGCCAGCCCGTCGGCGTGCAGCCGGGCGACGGCGGTCAGCAGGGTGGTCCGTTCGTCGCGGCCGTGCGGCAGGGCGGTCGCGGTGACCACCGGGCGGGCGGGGTCGGCCTGGTCGGCCCCGCCGGCCTGAACCAGGGCGGACAGCACGCCGTCCGGCCCGAGTTCCAGGTGGCGGCGCACGCCGCGGGCGGCCAGGGTGGCCAGGCCGTCGGCGAAGCGGACGGCCTCCCGGACGTGCCGGACCCAGTAGTGCGCCCCGGTCTCCCCGGTGACGAGCTCACCGGTCAGGTTGGAGACGAGCGGGATGCGCGGGGCGGTGTAGGCGATGCCCCGGGCGGTCCGCTCGAAGTCGTCGAGCATCGCGTCCATGTGTACGGAGTGAAACGCATGGCTCACCCGCAAACGCCTAGTCCTGCGTCCGTCGGCCGCCAGGCCGGCGGCGATGCGCTCGACGGCGTCGGCGTCGCCGGAGAGGACGACGGCGCGCGGGCCGTTGACGGCGGCGATCGACACGCCGTCCGTCAGCAACGGCAGCACCTCCTCCTCCGCCGCCTCGACCGAGACCATCGCTCCCCCACCGGGCAGCGCCGACATCAACCGCGCCCGGGCCGCCACCAGCGTGCACGCGTCCTCCAGCGAGAACACCCCGGCCACGTGCGCGGCCGCCAGCTCCCCCACCGAATGACCCACCACGAAGTCCGGCCGCACACCCCACGACTCCACCAGCCGGAACAACGCCACCTCCAGCGCGAACAACGCCGGCTGCGCGAACCCCGTGTCATCCAGCAACCCCGCCTCCACCGACCCCTCCACCGCGAACAACACCTCACGGAGGGGGCCGGCGAGCCGGCCCTCGAAGCCGGCCAGCACGGCGTCCAGCGCCTCGGCGAACACGGGC
The DNA here is from genome assembly GCF_001188955.3 of Kitasatospora aureofaciens. GTDB lineage: Bacteria > Actinomycetota > Actinomycetes > Streptomycetales > Streptomycetaceae > Kitasatospora > Kitasatospora aureofaciens. The sequence continues at coordinate 1,875 of NZ_JPRF03000021.1, forward strand.
TCGGAGGCGTACAACCCGCTTCCGGCGCCGGGGCGTTGCGACCCCTGGCCGGGGAACAGGAAGGCGGTCCTCGCGCTCCGGGCCGAGCCCTGGACGGCCTCGCCGCCGGGGTTCCCGTCGGCGAGGGCGCGCAGGCCCCGGACGAGTTCCTCCCGGTCGGCGGCGAGCAGCACGGCCCGGTGGTCGAGCAGGGCGCGGGTGGTGGCCAGCGAGTGGCCGAGGTCCCGTACGGTCAGGCCGGGGTGGCCGGCGAGCCGGTCGAGCAGACGGGCGGCCTGTTCGCGCAGCGCCTCCGGGGTGGCGGCGGAGAGCGGGACGGGCAGGGTCCGGTCGTCCGGACGGTCCCCGGCCGCCGGCGGCGGCTCCTCGGCGGCCTGTTCGAGGATCACGTGGGCGTTGGTGCCGCTGGCGCCGAACGCCGAGACGCCGGCCCGGCGCGGGCGGCCGCTCTCGGGCCAGTCGCGGGCCTCGGTGAGCAGCTCGGCGGCGCCGGCGGTCCAGTCGACGTGGGCGGACGGCGTGTCCAGGTGGAGGGTGCGCGGCAGCAGGCCGTGCCGCATGGCCAGCACCATCTTGATCACCCCGCCCACTCCGGAGGCGGCCTGGGTGTGGCCCAGGTTGGACTTCAGCGCGCCGATCAGGACCGGCCGCTCGCGGTCCTGGCCGTAGGTGGCCAGCAGCGCCTGGGCCTCGATCGGGTCACCCAGCCGGGTGCCGGTGCCGTGCGCCTCGACGGCGTCCACCTCACCGGGTGTCAGGCCGGCGCCGGCCAGCGCGCGCCGGATGACGCGCTGCTGGGACGGCCCGTTGGGCGCGGTGATGCCGTTGGACGCGCCGTCCTGGTTGACGGCGGAGCCGCGCAGCACGGCCAGTACCCGGTGGCCGAGGCGTTCGGCGTCGGAGCGCCGTTCGACCACCAGGACGCCGACGCCCTCGGACCAGCCGGTGCCGTCGGCCCCGTCGGAGAAGGCCCGGCAGCGCCCGTCCGGGGACAGCGCGCCCATCTCGCCGAACTCGACGAAGCCGACCGGGCTGGACATCACCGTCACGCCGCCGGCCAGGGCCAGCGAGCACTCGCCGGCGCGCAGCGCCTGGGCGGCGAGGTGCAGGGCGACCAGCGAGGAGGAGCACGCGGTGTCCACGCTCACCGACGGCCCCTCCAGGCCGAGGGTGTAGGAGAGCCGGCCGGAGAGCAGGCTCGCGGACTGGGCGGTCTCGACGTGGCCGAGCTGGCCGATGGCGGGCCGGTAGTCGCCGCTGCCGCCGCCGACGAACACGCCGGTGTCGCCGCCGCGCAGGCCGGCCGGGTCGATCCCGGCGCGCTCCAGCGCCTCCCAGGCGGTCTCCAGCAGCAGGCGCTGCTGCGGGTCGACGACCAGCGCCTCGCGCGGCGAGACGCCGAAGAAGGCCGCGTCGAACTCGGCGGCGTCGTACAGGAATCCACCGTGCCCGGTGACGCTGCGGCCGCGGCCGTCGCGGTCGCCGTGGGCGAGCCGGTCGAGGTCCCAGCCGCGGTCGGTGGGGAACGGCCCGATGGCGTCCGTGCCGTCGAGCAGCAGCTGCCAGAGGTCCTCGGGCGAGCGGACGCCGCCGGGGTAGCGGCAGCCCATGCCGACGATCACGATCGGGTCGTCGGTGTCGACGGCCGCGACCGGGCGTTCGGCCTCCCCCGCCTCGTCGAGGAGTTCGGCCCGCAGGTGGGCGGCCAGGGCCGCCGGGGACGGGTAGTCGAACACCAGGGTGGCGGGCAGCTTCAGGCCGGTCGCGGTGCCGAGCCGGTTACGCAGGTCGACGGCGGTCAGCGAGTCGAAGCCGAGGTCCTTGAAGGGGTGCCCGGCGGGGACGTCGTCGGCGTCGGCGTGGCCGAGCACGGCGGCGGCCTCGGCCCGGACGAGTGCGAGCAGGGCCTCGGTGCGCTCGGCGGCGGACCGGTCGCGCAGGTCGGCGCGCAGTGCCTCGGCCCGGGCGGATCCACCGCCCGGCTGCTGCGGCTCCGCGGTGCGCCGGGCCCCGGGCAGTTCGGCGAACAGCCGGGTGGTCCGGGTCTCGCCGAAGGCGGGGGCGAACCGCTCCCAGGTGACCTCGGCGACGGTGACGGCGGCCGGGCCGTCGGCGGCCGCCGCCAGTGCGGTCAGCGCGCGCTCGGGGGCGATCGGCGGCAGCCCGTTGGCGCGCAGGTGAGCGGCGAGGGAGTCGGGGGTGCTGCCGGTCCAGGCGCCCCAGGCGACGGCGAGTGCGGCCCGTCCGGCGGCCCGGCGGGACTGGGCGGCGGCCTCCAGGAGGGCGCCGGCGGCGGCCTCGTCCGCCCGGCCCTTGACGCCCCAGGTGCCGGCGATGGACCCGAACAGCAGGAAGGCGTCGAGCGGCCGGTCACCGAGCGCGGTGTCGAGCGCGGCGAGTTCGGCGAGGAGCCCGGCGAGCTGCTCGTCGGGTGTGCCCGGCGCGGCGGTGCGGCCGGTGTGCAGGACGGCGGTGAGCTCGGGCCGGCCGAGCGCGGAGGCCAGGGCGGCGGGGTCGCCGGGCGCACCGGTGACGACGCTCAGTCCGGCGCCGTGCCCGGCGAGTTCGGCCTCGATCCGCTCGACGGCGGACGAGCCGTCGGCCGTGTCCTCCGCGGTGAGCAGCACCACCTGCCGGGCCCCGTTGCGGGCGAGCCAGCGGGCCGTGGGCGCCGCGTGGCCGTCCGGGTCGCCGATCAGCAGGACGGTGCCGTGCGGGGTCCAGGGGCGCGCGTCGGCGTCCGTGGTGGCGCGGACCAGGCGCCGGGCGAAGGCGCCGGAGGGGCGCAGGGCGAGCTGGTCCTCACCGTCGGGAGCGGTCAGCAGGGCGCGCAGCCGGGCCGCGGTGCGGGTGTCGGGGGCCTCGGCGAGGTCGACCAGGCCGCCCCAGCGCCGCGGGTGCTCCAGCGCGATGACCCGGCCGATGCCCCAGGCGGCGGCCTGGGCGGGGCGGTCCGGGGCCTCGGTGTCGCCGACGGCGACGGCTCCCCGGGTGAGGCACCACAGCGGCGCCTCGATGCCGGCCTCGCCGAGCGCGGCGAGCAGTTCGTCCGGCCGGGCGAGCCCGGTGGGCAGCGTGTCCTCGGCGGCGAGCAGCGAGATCACGCCGGTGACCGCCCCGGCGTGCGGCGCGAGCCGTTCGACCAGCGCGGCGCGGCCGTCCCGGCCGGTCTCCAGGCGGAGCACGTCCGGGCCGAGGGCGGTGAGCGCCGCCGTGGTCCACGGGTCGTCGGCCCGGCCGGCCGGCAGGACGGCCAGCCAGCCCTCGGGCAGGGCTTCCGGTCCGGCGGGGACGGCGTACGGCCGCCAGGCGGCGCGGTAGCGCAGCCGGTCGGCGTCGGTCCGGGCGCTCTGCCGGCGGCGCCAGGTGGACAGTGCGGGCAGCAGTTCGGCGAGCGAGCTGTCGTCCGCCAGTCCGAGGGCGGTGCCGAGCGCGGCGGTGTCGGCGCGTTCGACGGCGGACCAGAAGGCGGCGTCCGCCGGGTCGCCACCGGCCGCGGCGGGTTCGGGGGCGCGCTCGGGCCAGTACCGCTCGCGCTGGAACGGGTAGGTGGGCAGGTCGACGCGGGCCGCGCCGGTGCCGGCGAGCAGTGCGGTCCAGTCGACCGGCACGCCCGCGACGTGCAGCCGGGCGAGCGCGGTGACCAGGGTGTGCCCCTCCGGCCGGTCGTGACGGCAGCTCGGTTCCACCACGCAGTCGTGCTCGCCGGTGGAGCGCTGGGCGAGCGCGCTGAGCACGCCGTCCGGGCCCAGTTCCAGCAGGGCGCCGGCGCCGGCGCCGAGCAGGGTGGCCAGGCCGTCGGCGAAGCGGACGGTCTCGCGGACGTGGCGCACCCAGTAGTCCGCGTCGGTCGTGCCGCTGACCAGCTCCCCGGTCAGGTTGGAGACCAGCGGGATCGACGGCGCGTGGTACGTCAGACCGTTGAGGACGGCACGGAAGTCCGCCAGCATCGGGTCCATCAGCGGCGAGTGGAAGGCGTGCGACACCCGCAGCCGGCTGGTCCTCCTCTCGGCGAAGTGCTCGCCGAGCGCCTCCACGGCCTTCTCCGCGCCGGAAACGACCACCGAGGTGGGCCCGTTCACGGCCGCCAGCGCGACGGACTCGCCGAGCAGCGGCCTGACCTCCTCCTCCGTCGCCTCGATCGCCAGCATCGCGCCACCCTCCGGAAGCGCCTGCATCAACCGGCCACGCGCCGCCACCAGCGCACACGCGTCCGCCAGCGAGAACACCCCCGCCACGTGCGCGGCGGCGATCTCACCGATCGAGTGACCGGCCACGAACTCCGGCCGCACGCCAAGTGATTCGACCAGCCGGAACAGCGCCACCTCCACCGCGAACAACCCCGCCTGGGCGAAGTCCGTCCGGTTCAGCAGCTCCGCGCCCGCACCCCACACCACCTCCCGCAGCGGCTGGTCCAGGTGCTGGTCCAGCCGGGCGCAGACCGCGTCGAAGGCCTCCGCGAACACCGGGAACCGGGCGTACGACTCGCGGCCCATGCCGAGCCGCTGCGAGCCCTGCCCGGAGAACAGGAACGCCACCGCCCGGTCCGTCGCGAGGCCGCGCGCGACCTCGACGCCGTCCAGCAGCACCGCCCGGTGGGCGAGGGAGGCCCGGCCGGCGGCCAGCGAGTGGGCCACGTCGAGCGCGGACACGCCCTCGACCGCGGCGCCGAGCCGGGCCAGCGAGGCGTCCAGCGCGGCCTCGGACCTGGCGGACACCACCCAGGGCGCGGCACCGGCCCGCACCGGAACAGCGGCGGCCGGTGCGGCTTCGGGAGCCGGTTCGGCCGGAGGGGCCTGTTCGAGCAGCACGTGCGCATTGGTGCCGCTGACCCCGAAGGCCGAGACGCCGGCCCGGCGCGGGCGGCCGGTCTCCGGCCACTCCCGGGCCTCGGCCAGCAGCTCGACGGCGCCGGCCGTCCAGTCGATGTGCCGCGAGGGCGTGTCGACGTGCAGGGTGCGCGGCAGGACGCCGGCCCGCAGGGCCAGCACCGTCTTGATCACCCCGGCCGCACCGGCCGCCGCCTGGGTGTGGCCCAGGTTGGACTTCACCGACCCGACCAGCAGCGGGAGTTCACGCTCCCGCCCGTACGCGGCCTGCAGGGCGTGCGCCTCGATCGGGTCGCCGAGGGCGGTGCCGGTGCCGTGCGCCTCGACGGCGTCCACCTCACCGGCGGTCAGGCCCGCGTCGGCCAGCGCCGCGCGGATCACCCGCTGCTGGGCCCGGCCGTTCGGGGCGGTCAGCCCGTTGGAGGCGCCGTCCTGGTTGACGGCACTGCCGCGCAGGACCGCCAGCACCGGGCGCCCGTTGCGGAGGGCGTCGGAGAGCCGCTCCAGCACGAGGACGCCCGCACCCTCGGACCACGCGGTGCCGTCGGCGGCGTCGGCGAAGGCCTTGCAGCGGCCGTCGGCCGCCAGTCCGCCCTGCGCGGTGAACTCGACGAAGGCGTCCGGGCTGGACATCACCGAGGCGCCGCCGGCCAGGGCCAGCGAGCACTCGCCGGCGCGCAGCGCGCGGGCGGCCAGGTGGAGCGCCACCAGGGCGGAGGAGCAGGCGGTGTCCACGGTGACGGCCGGGCCCTCCAGCCCGAGGGTGTAGGACAGCCGGCCGGAGAGCACGCTCGCGGTGTTCCCGGTGGCGGCGTGGCCGCGCACGTCGGCGGTGCCGCGGCGCAGCACGGTCAGGTAGTCCTGGCCGTTGGTGCCGACGAACACGCCGGTGTCGCTGCCGCGCAGCCGGTCGGGGGCGATGCCGGAGCGCTCCAGCGCCTCCCAGGAGGTCTCCAGCAGGAGCCGCTGCTGCGGGTCCATCGCCAGGGCCTCGCGCGGCGAGATGCCGAAGAAGCGCGCGTCGAAGCGGCCGACGTCGTCGAGGAAGCCGCCGTGCAGGGTGGCCGAGCCGCCCTGTCCGAGGGCGTCGAGGTCCCAGCCGCGGTCGGTGGGGAACGGGCGGACGGCGTCGGCGCCGTCGGCCAGCAGCCGCCACAGGTCCTCGGGGGTCTCGATGCCGCCGGGGAAGCGGCAGGCCATGCCGGTGATCACCACCGGGTCCTCGGCGACCGGGCGCGGGGCCGCGGTGCGGCCCGTCTCCGGCAGGCTGCCGAGGAGTTCGGCGAGCAGGTGGGCGGCGAGGTCCGCCGGGGTCGGGTGGTCGTAGACCAGGGTCGCGGACAGGGTGAGCCCGGTGGCGGCCGTGAGCGTGTTGCGCAGTTCGACGGTGGTCAGCGAGTCCATACCGAGCTCGGTGAAGGCCTGGTCGGCGCCGATTCCGTCGCCGCCGGCGTGGCCGAGGACGGCGGCGACCCGGCTGCGTACGAAGTCCAGCAGGAAGCGTCGGCGGGCCTGCTCGGGCAGCTCGGCGACGCGCTGCCGCAGCCCGGACTCCGGGGCGGCGTCGGCGCGGCGCCCGGCCGGCCCGGCCAGGTCGGCGATCAGCGGGAACGGGCGTTGGGCGGTGAACACGGCGGCGAAGCGCTGCCAGTCGATGTCGGCGACGGTGAGCGCGGTGTCCTGGTGGTCGAGGGCGTGGCCGAGGGCGGCCAGGGCGCGCCCGGGCGCCATCGGCGCGTATCCGCCCCGGCGGACCCGCTGTTCGACCCCGCTGCCGGCCCCGGCCATCCCCTCGCCGGCCCACGGGCCCCAGGCGATCGCGGTGGCGGGACGGCCGTCGGCTCGCCGCTGTTCGGCGAGGGCGTCGAGGTGGGCGTTGGCTGCGGCGTAGTTGGCCTGGCCCGCGGCACCGAGGGTGCCGGCGGTGGAGGTGAACAGGACGAAGGCGTCGAGGTCGGCCTCACGGGTCAGGTCGTCCAGGTGCCGGGCCGCGTCGGCCTTGGGCCGGAGCACCTCGGCGAAGCGGTCGGCGTCCAGGGTGTCGAGGGTGCCGTCGGCCACCACGCCGGCGGTGTGGAACACCGCGCTGAGCGGCCGGTCGGCCGGTACGGCGGCGAGGACGGCCGCGAGGGCGTCGCGGTCGGCGACGTCGCAGGCGACCAGGGTGGCCTCCGTCCCGAGGGCGGCGAGGTCGGCGCGCAGCCGGTCGGCGCCCGGGGCGTCGGCGCCGCTCCGGCTGAGCAGCAACAGGTGTCCGGCGCCCCGTTCGGCCAGGTGGCGGGCGAGATGGCCGCCGAGGCCGCCGGTGCCGCCGGTGATCAGCACGGTGCCGCGGGGCGCGTACGGCCGGGTGGCCGGCCGGTCGCCGATCGGGTGCCGCACCAGGCGGCGGGCGAAGGTGCCGGAGGCGCGGACGGCGAGCTGGTCCTCGCCGTCGGTGCGGGTGAGCGCGGCGGCCAGTCGGCGCAGCACGGTGTCGTCCGGCTGCGCGGTGTTGTCCGGCTGCGCGGTGCCGGCCGGCTGCGCGGTGCCGTCCCGCTGCCCGGACGGCTCCGACGGCTCCGACAGGTCCGGCAGGTCGACCAAGCCGCCCCAGCGGGCGGGCAGTTCGAGGGCGGCGGAGCGTCCGAGGCCCCAGACGGCGGCCTGCCGGGGATCGGCGGGCCGGTCGGAGCGGCCGGTGGAGACGGCGCCGCGGGTGAGGCACCACAGCGGGGCCGACAGGTCGGCGTCGCCGAGGGCCTGGACGGCGGTGGCGGTGGCCGCGAGCGGGTCGCTGCCGAGGGCGAGCAGGGAGAGCACGCCGGTGAACCCGTCGCTCTCCCGGGCGGCTGCGCGCAGGAGTTCGGCGAGCGCGGCCCGGTCGGCACCGGCCGGGGTGATCAGCGGTACGGGCTGGTCAACGACCCGCTCCAGCCACGGCACGGGCTCGGTGGCGAGGACCAGCCAGCGGCCGGCCGCCGGGCCGCTGCCGGTGCTGCCGGTGCTGACGGCGGCGTCGAGCGGGGTCCAGGAGGCGCGGTAGCGCCATGCGTCGACGGCCGCGTGCTCGCGCCGGCCCCGGCGCCAGCCGGCCAGCGCGGCGACGGTGTCCCGGTCGAGGTCCAGTCCGGCGTCGAGGGCGCTCAGGTCGCCCTGGTCGACGGCCGCCCAGAACGCGGCGTCCACCGGATCGGTGCCGGCCGGCGCGGGCCGGCCGGCCTCGGGCCAGTAGCGCTGCCGCTGGAAGGGGTAGGTGGGCAGGTCGGTGCGGCGGGCGCCGGTGCCCTCGAAGACGGCGGGCCAGTGCGGCCGGGTGCCGTGGACGAAGAGCGTGGCCAGCGCGGTGCCGAGGGTGGGGACTTCGGGCCGGCCGCGGCGCAGCGCGGCGGCGCCGGGGAGCGCGCCGTCGTCCCCGAGGGTGTCCCGGGCCGCGGCGGTGAGGGTGCCGTCCGGCCCGAGTTCGAGCAGCAGTCCGGCGCCGCGCCCGGCGAGGGCGCGGACGGCGTCGGCGAACCGGACGGTGCCGCGCACCTGCCGGACCCAGTAGTCGGGGGCGCCGAGGTCCTCGGCGCCGGCGGGCGCTCCGGTCACGGTGGAGATCAGCGGGATCGCCGGGGCGTGCCGGGTGAGGGCCGCCGCGACCCGGGCGAAGGCGTCGAGCATCGGCTCCATGTGCGGAGAGTGGAAGGCGTGCGAGACCCGCAGCCGCCTGGTCCGCCGGTCGCCGAACCCGGCGGCGATGCGCAGGACTTCGCTCTCGTCGCCGGAGAGGACGACGGCGCGCGGGCCGTTGACGGCGGCGATCGACACGCCGTCCGTCAGCAACGGCAGCACCTCCTCCTCCGCCGCCTCGACCGACACCATCGCTCCCCCACCGGGCAGCGCCGACATCAACCGCGCCCGGGCCGCCACCAGCGTGCACGCGTCCTCCAGCGAGAACACCCCGGCCACGTGCGCGGCCGCCAGCTCCCCCACCGAATGACCCACCACGAAGTCCGGCCGCACACCCCACGACTCCACCAGCCGGAACAACGCCACCTCCAGCGCGAACAACGCCGGCTGCGCGAACCCCGTGTCATCCAGCAACCCCGCCTCCACCGACCCCTCCACCGCGAACAACACGTCACGGAGGGGGAGTCCACGGTCGGGGCCGGCACCGTCCGGGTCCGGTCCCACGAGGTCGAAGCGGGCCAGCACCGCGTCCAGCGCCTCGGCGTAGACCGGGTACCGCCGGTACAGCTCACGGCCCATGCCGGCGTACTGGCTGCCCTGGCCGGTGAACAGGAAGGCCAGGCCGCCGCCGACCGGCCGGCCGGTGACCAGGGCCGCGTCGGGCAGCCCGTCGCGCAGGGCGGTGAGGGCGCGGCGCAGGTCCACCGGGTCAGCGGTGCTGACGGCGGCCCGCCGGTCGAGCGCGGCCCGGGTGGTGGCGAGCGAGAACGCCAGGTCGGCGAGCGGCGGTTCGGGCTGCCGGTCCAGGACGGCGAGCAGTCGGGCGGCCTGGTCGCGCAGCGCCTCGTCGGTGCGGGCCGAGAGCACGACGGGCAGGGCCTGGCCCTCCTCCGGCGCGGCGGCCGGCGGCATGCCGGGGCCCTGTTCCAGGACCACGTGCGCGTTGGTGCCGCTGAGGCCGAAGGAGGAGACGCCGGCCCGGCGGGGGCGGCCGGTGTCCGGCCAGTCACGGGCCTCGGTGAGCAGCTCGACGGCGCCGTCGCTCCACTCGACGTGGCTGGACGGCCGGTCGATGTGCAGGCTGGCCGGCACCCGGCCGTGCCGCATGGAGAGCACGGTCTTGATCACCCCGGCGACCCCGGAGGCCATCTGGGTGTGGCCCAGGTTGGACTTCACCGAGCCGAGCAGCAGCGGGAGTTCGCGGTCCTGCCCGTAGGTGGCCAGCAGCGCCTGGGCCTCGATCGGGTCGCCGAGGGCGGTACCGGTGCCGTGCCCTTCCACCACGTCGACCTCGCTCGCGGCCAGCCGGGCGTCGGCGAGGGCGGCGCGGATGACGCGCTGCTGGGACGGCCCGTTGGGGGCGGTGAGGCCGTTGGAGGCGCCGTCCTGGTTGACCGCCGAGCCGCGCACCACCGCGAGCACCGGGTGGCCGAGGCGTTGGGCGTCGGAGAGCCGCTCGACCAGGACCAGGCCGACGCCCTCGGCGAGGCTCATGCCGTCGGCGGCCTCGGCGTAGGCCTTGCAGCGGCCGTCGGCGGCCATCGCGCGCTGGCGGCTGAAGCCGACGAAGGCGTTCGGGGTGGCCATCACGCTGACGCCGCCGGCCAGTGCGAGGCTGCTCTCCCCGTTGCGCAGCGACTGGCAGGCCAGGTGCAGGGCGACCAGCGAGGAGGAGCAGGCGGTGTCGAGGGTGACGGCCGGGCCCTCGAAACCGAAGGTGTAGGAGATCCGGCCGGACAGCACGCTGGGGATGGTGCCGGTGACCAGGTGGCCCTCGGCGCCGTCCTGGACGGAGTCGCCGGGGGTGTAGTCCTGGTAGCTGGCGCCGATGAAGGTGCCGGTGCGGCTGCCGCGCAGCGCGGCCGGGTCGAGCCCGGCCCGCTCGACCGCCTCCCAGGCGCTCTCCAGCAGCAGGCGCTGCTGCGGGTCCATCGCGATCGCCTCGCGCGGGGAGATGCCGAAGAAGGCGGCGTCGAAGTCGGCGACCTCGCGCAGGAACCCACCGCGCACCGAGTAGGTGCGGCCGGGCGCGTCCGGGTCCGGGTCGTAGAGCCCCTCGGTGTCCCAGCCGCGGTCGGCGGGGAACTCGGTGATGGCGTCGCCGCCGGCGGCGACCAGTCGCCAGAGGTCATCGGGGGAGGCGACGCCGCCGGGGTAGCGGCAGCTCATGCCGATGATGGCGATCGGCTCGTTCGTGGTGGCCGGGCCGGTGTCGGGCACGGGTGCGGCGGCGCCCGTCCCGGCGATCCGCTCGCGCAGGTGGCGGACCAGGGCGCGCGGGTCGGGGTGGTCGAAGACCAGGGTGCTGGGCAGGGTCAGTCCGGTGGCGGCGGCCAGCCGGTTGCGCAGGTCGACGGCGGTCAGCGAGTCGAAGCCGACGTCGCGGAAGGCCCGCTGCTCGGACAGCACCTCGGGCGAGGCGTGGCCGAGCGTGGTGGCCGCCTCGGCGCGGACCAGGTCCAGCAGCCGGCGCTCCTGCTCGGCGACCGGCAGGGCGCGCAGCCGGGCGGCGAACTCGCCGTCTCCGGTGGCCTGCCGGCCGGCCTCGGCGAGCCGTCGCACCTCGGGGACGTCCTCGAACAGCGCGGTGGGGCGGCCGGAGGTGAAGACCGGGTGGTACCGCTCCCAGTCGACGTCGGCGATAACCAGCACCCGCTCGTCCCCGTCGAGGGCCTGGCGCAGCCCGTCCAGGGCGAGGGCCGGGTCCATGAAGACCAGTCCGCTGCGGCGGATCTGCCCGGGGTCGACCCGGCCGAGCTTGAGGTCGTCGGCCCAGATGCCCCAGGAGACGGCGGTCGCCCGGCCGCCGCGGGCGCGGCGGTGCTCGGCGAGCGCGTTGAGGTAGGCGTTGCCGGCGACGTAGGCGGCGTGCCGGCCGCTGCCCCACATCCCGGCCGTGGAGGAGTACAGCACGAAGGCGTCGAGCTGGTCGTCGGGCAGGAGTTCGTCCAGGTGCCTGGCTCCGGTGGCCTTGGCGTGCAGGACCTTGGCGAAGGCCTCGGGGGTGGTCTCCTCGATGGTCAGCAGCTCGATGACGGCGGCGGTGTGCACCACGGTGCGCACGGGGTGGCCGTCGGCGGCCAGGGCGTCGAGCATCCGGGCGACGGCGTCCCGGTCGGTGAGATCGCAGGCGACCATCGCGGCCTCGCAGCCGAGGGCGGCGAGCTCGGCGAGCAGCTCGGCGGCGCCGGGGGCGTCCGGGCCGCGGCGGCTGGTCAGCACGATCCGCTCGGCGCCGTCGGCGGCGAGCCGGCGAGCCAGGTGCGGGGCCAGGGTGCCGGTGCCGCCGGTGATCAGGACGGTGCCGCGCGGCGCGGCCGCCGGGCGGGCGGTCGCCGGTTCGGCCCGGACGATCCGGCGGGCGTACGCGCCGGACGGGCGGATCGCCACCTGGTCCTCGCCGGAGCCCGCGAGGGCACCGGCCAGCACGGCGGCCAGCCGTTCGCCGCCGCGTTCGTCGAGCCGTTCGGGCAGGTCGATCACGCCGCCCCAGCGCTGGGGGTGTTCCAGCGCGGCGGTCCAGCCGAGGCCGTGGACCTGCGCCTGCACCGGGTGGGCGAGCCGGTCGCCGCGAATGGCGGCGACGGCGTCCCGGGTGAGGCACCACAGCGGGGCGTCCCGTCCGGTGTCGCCGAGGGCCTGGATCAGCGCGAGGGTGAGCGCGAGGCCCTCGGGCAGCGCGGGGTGGCGCTCGGCGGGCCGTTCGGCGGTGGCGAGCAGGGAGACGATCCCGGTGAGCTCGGTACCGTCCAGGGCGGCGAGCCGATGGGCGAGCCGCTGCCGGTCGGTGCACTCGCCGTCCAGGACGAGGTGCTCGATCCGGGCGCCGTGGGCGGCCAGCGCCTCGACGACGTCCTGTCCGGCCACCGGCACGGTGTCCGGCCCGGTGCCGGGGACGGTGTCCGGCGCGGTGCTGACCAGCAGCCAGGTGCCCTCCAGCCGGGCGGCGGCGGTGGGGGCGGTGGCGGCGGCGTTGCCGAGCGGCTTCCAGGCCGCCCGGTAGCGCCAGGTGCCGACGGTGGAGCGGTCCCGGCGGCGCCGGTGCCAGTCGGAGAGCGCGGGCAGCACCGGGGCGAGCGCGCCGCTGTCGATGCGCAGCCGGGCGGCCAGCGACTCGACGTCGGCCTCCTCGACGGCGCTCCAGAACTCGCCGTCCTCCGGCTCCCCTCCGGGCCGGGGGGCGACGGCCCACAGGTGCTCGTGCTGGAAGGCGTAGGTGGGGAGCGGGACCGGCCGGGCCCCGGCCAGCAGGCCGGACCAGTCGGCCCGGGCGCCGCGGACGAATGCCTCGGCGAGCGAGCCGAGGAACCGGGCCGTGCCGCCCTTGTCCCGCCGCAGGGTGCCGACGGCGGCGGCCCGGCCGGCGCAGTCCTCGGCGGTGGCCTCGATGGCCATGCTGAGCACCGTGTGCGGGCTGACCTCGATGAACAACTCGTGGCCCTGGGCGATCAGTTCACGGACCGCGGGGTCGAAGCGCACCGGCTGCCGCAGGTTGCGGTACCAGTACTCGGCGTCCAGGGCGGTGGTGTCCAGCCGCTCGCCGGTGACGGTGGAGTGGAACGGCACCTCCGCGGCGCGCGGGCGGATCGGGGCGAGGACCGCCACCAGTTCCCCGGCGAGCAGTTCGACCTGGGCGGAGTGCGAGGCGTAGTCGACGCTGATCCGCCGGGCGCGTATCCCCTCGGCCTCGAACTCGGCCATCAGCGAGTCGAGTTGCTTGGCCGGTCCGGACACCACGACGGTCCGCGGGCCGTTCACGGCGGCGATGCCCAGCCCGTCGCCGTGCGGGCGTATCCGCTCCTCGGCCTCGGCGGCCGGCAGCGGCACCGAGACCATCCCGCCGGAGCCGGCCAGTACGCGGCCGATCAGCCGGCTGCGCAGGGCGACCACCCGGGCGCCGTCCTCCAGGGAGAGCGCCCCGGCGACCACGGCGGCGGCGACCTCGCCCTGGGAGTGCCCGATCACCGCGTCGGGGTGCACCCCGTGGGCGCGCCACAGCGCGGCCAGCGCCACCATCACCGCGAAGGTGGCCGGCTGTACCACGTCCACCCGGTCCAGGCCGGGCGCGCCGTCGGCCTGCCGCAGCACGTCGAGCAGCGACCAGTCGACGTGCGCCGACAGCGCGGCCGCGCACTCGGCCAGCCGTTCGGCGAACACCGGTGACTCGTCGAGCAGTTCGGCGGCCATGCCGGCCCACTGGGAGCCCTGGCCGGGGAAGACGAAGACCGTCCGGCCGGTGCCCTCGGCGAGGCCGTGCACGGTGTTCGGCGCGGAGCCACCGGCGGCGAACGCGGCCAGACCGGCGCGCAGTTCGGCCGGGTCGGCGCCGAGCACCACGGCGCGGTGCTCGAACAGCGTACGGGTGGTCAGCAGCGCGTGTCCGACGTCGCGCGGGCACGGGCCCGGCTCGGCCTCCAGGTGCTCGGCCAGCCGGGCGGCCTGGGCGCGCAGCGCGGCGGGCGTACGGGCGGAGAGCACCCACGGGACCGGGCCGCCGGCCGGGGCGTCCGGGGCCTGCGGGAGCTCCGGGGCCGGGACGGCCGCCGGGGCTTCCTCCAGGAGGACGTGGGCGTTGGTGCCGCTGATGCCGAAGGAGGAGACCGCGCAGCGGCGGGTCCGTTCGCCGGCCGGCCAGGCCACCGGTTCCTGGAGCAGGGCGACGGTGCCCGGGGTCCAGTCGATGTGCGAGGAGGGCTGGTCGGCGTGCAGGGTGCGCGGCAGCAGTCCGTGCCGCAGCGCCTGGACCATCTTGATCACCCCGGCCACGCCGGCCGCCGACTGGGTGTGCCCGAGATTGGACTTCACCGAGCCGAGCAGCAGCGGGCGCTGCGGGTCGCGGTCGCGCCCGTAGGCGGCCTGGAGCGCCTGGGCCTCGATCGGGTCGCCGAGGGCGGTGCCGGTGCCGTGCGCCTCGACGGCGTCGACGTCGGCCGCGGTGAGCCCGGCGTTCTCGAGGGCCTGGCGGATGACGCGTCGCTGGGAGGGCCCGTTGGGGGCGGTGAGGCCGTTGGAGGCGCCGTCCTGGTTGATCGCCGAGCCGCGGATCACGGCGAGCACCGGGTGGCCGTTGCGCTCGGCGTCGGAGAGCCGCTCCAGCACCAGGACGCCCACGCCCTCGGCGAGGGTCATCCCGTCGGCGGCCTCGGAGAAGGCCTTGCAGCGGCCGTCGGCGGCCAGCGCGCGCTGACGGCTGAAGGCGATGAAGGCGTTCGGGTTGGTCATCACGGTGGCACCGCCGGCCAGCGCGAGGCTGCTCTCGCCGCCGCGCAGCGACTGGCAGGCCAGGTGCAGGGCGACCAGCGAGGAGGAGCAGGCGGTGTCGACGGTGACGGCCGGGCCCTCCAGGCCGAGCAGGTAGGCGAGCCGGCCGGAGAGCACGCTCGGGCTGGTGCCGGTGACGGCGTGTCCGGCCGAGCTGTCGTCCATGCCGAGCCCGTACTCCTGGTACGTGGATCCGATGAACGTGCCGGTGGCGCTGCCGTGCACCGAGGTCGGGTCGATGCCCGCGGACTCGAAGGCCTCCCAGGTGGTCTCCAGCAGCAGGCGCTGCTGGGGGTCCATCGCGAGGGCCTCGCGCGGGGAGATGCCGAAGAAGGCGGCGTCGAACTCGCCGGCCTGGTGCAGGAAGCCGCCGCGGGTGGAGTAGGTGCGGCCGTTGGCGTCCGGGTCCGGGTCGTAGAGTCCGTCGTCCCAGCCGCGGTTGTCCGGGAACTCGGAGGTGGCGTCCAGTCCCTCGGCGACCAGCCGCCACAGCTCCTCGGGGCCGGCGGCGCCGCCGGGGAAGCGGCAGCCCATGCCGACGATGGCGATCGGCTCGGCGGGGTCGGCCACGGTGGTCCGGCGGTCCGCCGTCTCCGCCTCCACGCCGAGCAGTTCCTCGCCGAGGAACGCCGCCAGGGCGAGCGGGTTGGGGTAGTCGAAGGCCAGCGTGCTGGGCAGCGACAGCCCCGTCAGGGCGGCCAGCCGCTTGCGCAGCTCGACGGCGGTCAGCGAGTCGAAGCCGGCGTCCCGGAAGGCCCGCTTCTCCGGCACCCCGTCGGCGGAGCCGTGGCCGAGGACCACGGCCGCCTCGCGGCGCACCAGGTCCACCAGCAGCCGGTCCCGCTCCGGGCCGGCCAGCCCGCGCAGCCGGCGGGCCAGGTCGGTGGCGGCGCCGGTGCCGGCGGCGGCGGTCCGGGCCAGTGCCCGGACCTCGGGGATCTCGTCGAACAGCGCGCTGGGGCGGGCGGCGGTGAAGACCGGGGCGTAACGCTCCCAGTCGACGTCCGCGACGGTCACCGCGGTGTCCTCGTGGACGATCGCGCGGCGCAGCTCGGTGAGCGCGCTCTCCACGGCGAGGAGGCGCAGCCCCTGGCGGCGCAGGCCGTCGGAGACCGCCTCGTGGGCGGCCATCCCGGCGCCCGCCCACGGGCCCCAGGCGATCGAGGTGGCGGTCAGGCCGCGCGCCCGGCGGTTCTCGGCGAGCGCGTCCAGGTAGGCGTTGGCGGCGGCGTAGGCGCTCTGACCGGCGCTGCCCCAGACCCCCGCGACGGAGGAGAACAGGACGAAGAAGTCCAGGTCGTGGTCGGCGAGCAGGGCGTCGAGGTGGGCGGCGCCGTGCAGCTTGGCGGCGGTAAGGCGGTGCAGCTCCTCGGCCGGGGTGTCGGCCAGCGGGGCGGCCTGGCCGAGTCCGGCGGCGTGCACCACGCCGGTCAGCGGGTGCTCGGCCGGAACGGCGGCCAGGGCCGCGGCGAGCGCGTCCCGGTCGGCCGCGTCGCAGGCCAGCACGGTGGCGGTGGCGCCCAGCTCGGCCAGTTCCGCGACCAGTTCGGCGACCCCGGGCGCCTGCGGGCCGCGGCGGCCGGTCAGCAGCAGGTGCCGGGCGCCGGCCCGGGCCAGCCAGCGGGCCGTCTCGGCGCCGAGGGCGCCGGTGCCGCCGGTGACCAGCACGGTGCCGTCGGCGGTGAACTCCTCGGCCCGGGGCAGCTCGTCGACGGGGTGGCGCACCAGGCGGCGGCCGTACACGGCGGTGCCGCGCAGCGCGACCTGGTCCTCGCCGCTGCGGCGGCCTCCGCCTGCCAGGACGCCGACCAGGCCCTGCACGGTCGGCGCGTCCAGCACCGGCGGCAGGTCGACCAGGCCGCCCGGCGCCTGCGGCCGCTCCAGGGCGGCCACCCGGCCGAAGCCCCAGGAGGCGGCCTGGACGGGGTTGGTGAGCGGGTCGGCCGGTCCGGTGGAGACCGCGCCGCGGGTGACGGTCCACAGCGGGACGGCCGAGCGAAGGTCGCCCAGGGCCTGGGCGAGCACGGCGCCCAGCGCGAGGCCGGCTGGCAGGCCGGGCCCGGGGGTGGGCCAGTCGGCCAGCGGGAGCAGCGACAGGATTCCGGCCAGTTCGCCGAACCCCTCGACCCGGTGGGCGAGTTCGGCCCGGTCGTGGCAGGCCTCGTCGAGCACCAGCCGTTCCAGCCGGGCCCCGTGGCCGCGCAGCGCGGCGAGCAGCTCGGCGTCGTCCACGCCCTCGGCGGTGACCACCAGCCAGCTGCCGTCGAGCACCGGCGCGGCGGTGGGCCGGAGGGGCTGCCAGCGCACCCGGTAGCGGGCGGCGTCCAGCAGGGTCTTCTCGTGCCGGGTGCGGCGCCAGTCGGCGAGGGCCGGGAGCAGGGCGTACAGGCCGGCGTGCTGTTCGTCGCGCAGGCCCAGCAGCCCGGCGAGTTCGGCGGCGCTGCCGCGCTCGACGGCTCCCCACAGGGCGGCGTCGGCCGGGTCGGCGGCCGGGGCGGCCGTGCCGGGCTCGGCCTCGGGCCAGTAGCGCTCGTGCTGGAAGGCGTAGGTGGGCAGTTCGACGGGCCGGGCGCCGGTGCCGGCGTACAGGGCGGCCCAGTCCGGGGCGTGGCCGCGCACGTGCAGGGCGGCCAGGGCCCCGGCGGTGGAGCGTTCCTCGGGGCGGCCGGCCCGCAGCAGCGGGACGGCCGTCACGGCGGTGTCGCCGGCCAGGACGTCCTCGGCCAGTGCGGACAGCACGCCGTCGGGGCCGAGCTCCAGGAAGGTGACGGCGCCGGCCGCGCGGGCGGTGCGCACCGCGTCGGCGAAGCGCACGGCCTGCCGGACGTGCTCGACCCAGTAGTCCGGGGAGCGCAGTTCGGCCTCGGTGGCGGGTTCGCCGGTGGTGTCGGAGACGAACGGGATGCGCGGCGGGTGGAACTCCAGGGCGGCGACGGCCTCGCGGAACTCCGCCAGCATCGGCTCCATCAGCGGCGAGTGGAAGGCGTGCGAGACGGCCAGCCGCTTGGTCCGGCGGCCCTCGGCGGCGAACTCGCCGGCGATCCGCAGGACTTCGTCGGCCAGGCCGGAGAGCACCACGGCCCGGGGGCCGTTGACGGCCGCGAGGGCGACGCCCGGCACCAGGCGGGGCAGCACCTCCTCCTCGGCGGCCTCGACCGAGACCATGGCGCCGCCCTCGGGCAGCGCGTCCATCAGCCGGGCCCGGGCGGCGACCAGCGCGCAGGCGTCGGCCAGGGTGAGGACGCCGGCGCAGTGCGCCGCGGCGACGGCGCCGATCGAGTGGCCGAGCAGCAGGTCGGGCCGCACGCCCAGGGAGTCGAGCAGGCGGAACAGCGCGACCTCGACCGCGAAGACGGCGGGCTGGGCCCAGCCGGTCCGGTTCAGCAGCTGCTCGTCGTCGCCGTACAGGACCTCGCGCAGCGGGCGCTCCAGCCGGGGGCCGAACTCGGCCAGCACCTCTTCCAGGGCCCGGGCGAACACCGGGAACCGCTCGGCGAGTTCGCGCCCGGCGCCGAGGCGCTGAGCGCCCTGGCCGGCGAACAGCAGGGCGAGCCGCCCGCCGCCGCTCTCGCCCGTGACCAGCCCGGCGGCCGGCTCACCGGCCGCCAACGAGGCCAGGGCGGCGAGCAGTTCGTCCCGGTCGGCGCCGGCGGCCACCGCGCGGTGGCCGAACGCGGAGCGGGTGGTGGCGAGCGCGAGCCCGACGTCGGCCGGGCGCAGTCCGGGGCGGGCGGTGACGAAGGACCGCAGCCGGGCGGCCTGGTCCCGCAGCGCGGCGGGGCTGCGCCCGGCCAGCGGCCAGAGCAGGACGGGCTCCGCGACGCTCGGGACGGGCGGCGCGCTGACGGCGGCGGGGGCCTGTTCCAGGATGACGTGGGCGTTGGTGCCGCTGAAGCCGAAGGAGGAGACGCCGGCCCGGCGCGGACGCCCGGTCTCCGGCCAGGGCGTCTCCTCGGTGAGCAGCTCGACCGCGCCCTCCTCCCAGTCCACGTGGGAGGACGGCTCGGCGGCGTGCAGGGTGCGCGGGACCACGCCGTGCCGCATGGCGAGCACGGTCTTGATCACCCCGGCGACGCCGGCGGCGGCCTGGGTGTGGCCCAGGTTGGACTTCACCGAGCCGAGCAGCAGCGGGAGTTCGCGGTCCTGCCCGTAGGTGGCCAGCAGCGCCTGGGCCTCGATCGGGTCGCCGAGCGGGGTGCCGGTGCCGTGCGCCTCGACCACGTCGACCTCGCCCGCGGTCAGCCCGGCGTTGGCGAGGGCGGCGCGGATGACGCGCTGCTGGGACGGCCCGTTGGGGGCGGTGAGGCCGTTGGAGGCGCCGTCCTGGTTGACCGCCGAGCCGCGCACCACCGCGAGCACCGGGTGCCCGTTGCGCCGGGCGTCGGAGAGCCGCTCCAGCACCAGCACGCCGACGCCCTCGGACCAGCCGACCCCGTCGGCCCGGTCGGAGAAGGCCTTGCAGCGCCCGTCCGGGGCCAGGCCGCGCTGGCGGGAGAACTCGATCAGCGAGGTCGGGGTGGACATCACCGTGACGCCGCCGGCCAGCGCGAGGGTGCACTCGCCGGTCCGCAGCGCCTGCATCGCCCAGTGCATGGCGACCAGCGAGGAGGAGCACGCGGTGTCCACGGTGACCGCCGGACCCTCCAGGCCCAGGGTGTAGGAGACCCGCCCGGAGGCGATGCTCGGCGAGGTGCCGCTGCCCTGGTGGCCCTCGAACCGGCCGCCGGCCAGCAGCGCGGAGTAGTCGTTGTACATCACGCCGGCGAAGACGCCGGTGCGGCTGCCGCGCAGCGCGACCGGGTCGATCCCGGAGCGCTCCACCGCCTCCCAGCAGGCCTCCAGCAGCAGCCGCTGCTGGGCGTCGGTGGCCAGCGCCTCGCGCGGGCTCATGCCGAAGAAGGCCGGGTCGAAGTCGGCGGCCTCGTGCAGGAAGCCGCCGAACCGGGTGTAGCTGGTGCCCAGGTGGTCCGGGTCCGGGTGGTAGAGCGCGTCCAGGTCCCAGCCGCGGTCGGTGGGCAGCCCGGAGACGGCGTCGGTGCCCTCGTGGAGCAGCCGCCACAGGTCCTCGGGCGAGGCGACGCCGCCGGGGTAGCGGCAGCTCATGCCGACGATGACGATCGGATCGTCGGCGTCGGCGGCGCGTACCGGTGCCGGGGCCGCGGGAGCCTGGGCACCCGTCAGTCCGTCCAGCACGTGCTCGGCCAGCGCGGCCACGGTCGGGTGGTCGAAGACGACGGTGGCGCGGATCCGCAGGCCGGTCGCGGCACCGAGCCGGTTGCGCAGTTCGACGGCGGTGAGCGAGTCGAAGCCGAGGTCCTGGAACGGACGCTGCGGGTCGACCTCGGCCGGGTCGGCGTGCCGCAGCACGGCGGCGACCTCGGCGCGGACCAGCTCGACGGCGGCCTCGGTGGCGGCCGCGGCGGCGCGCCGGGCGGGGGTGCGGATCAGTCCGCGCAGCAGCGGGGGCACCTCCCGGCCGGCCCGCAGGACCGGCAGGTCCAGCCGGACGGGCAGCAGCACGGCCTGCGGCCGGGTGAGCGCGGCGTCGAACAGGGCGAGGCCGTCGGCGGCGGACAGCGCCGGGGTGCCGGCCGCGGCCAGCCGGTCGAGGTCGGCGGCGGTGAGGCCGCCGGTCATCCCGCCTGCGGGCGCCCACGGCCCCCAGCCGAGCGACTGGGCGGGCAGCCCGGCGGCGCGGCGGTGGTGCACCAGTGCGTCGGCGAAGGCGTTGGCGGCCGCGTAGTTGCCCTGGCCGGGCGCGCCGGCCGTGCCGGAGAAGGAGGAGAACACCGTGAAGGCGGCCAGGTCGAGGCCGCCGGTGGCCCGGTGCAGGTGCCACAGGGCGTCGGCCTTGGGCCGCAGGACGGCGGCGAGCCGCTCGGGCGTCAGCGCGGTGACCACCCCGTCGTCGAGCACGCCGGCGGCGTGCACGACCGCGGTCAGCGGGTGCTCGGCCGGAACGCCGGCCAGCAGCCGGTCCACGGCCGCCCGGTCGGTCAGGTCACAGGCCTCGACGGTGACCGCGGCGCCCGCCTCGGTGAGAACGGCGGCCAGTTCGGCGGCGCCCCCGGCCCGCGCGCCGCGCCGGCTGACCAGCAGCAGGTGTCGGACGCCGCGCTCGGCCACCAGGTGTCGGGCCAGGACGGCGCCGAGCCCGCCGGTGCCGCCGGTGATCAGCACGGTCCCGGCCGGGTCCCACCCGGCCCCGGCCGGCTCCTGGGCCGCCCCGGAACGTTCCGCGAGCGCGCCGGCGACGGCGCCCGCCCGGGCCAGCCGGGCCGCGAGCACGCCGCTGGCCCGGACCGCCAGCTGCGGTTCGTCCCCGGCGAGGGCCGCCTCGGGCAGCGGACCGCCGGCCGGATCGAGGTCGACCAGGCCGAACCGGCCCGGGTGCTCGGCCTGCGCGGAGCGCACCAGGCCCCAGACGGCGGCCGCGGCCGGGTCGGTGACCTCCTCGTCCGCCCCGGTGCTGACGGCGCCGCGGGTCACGAAGACCAGCCGGGCGTCCTCCGTCGCCTCGTCCGCCAGCCACGCCTGGAGCCTGGCCAGGGCCCGGGCGGTCAGTTCGTGGGCCGCGCCGACCGGGTCGGCCGGGTCGCCCGCGAGCGGCACCAGCACCACCCCGGCCGGCCCGTCCCCGGCGGGCGGCAGCGTCCCGAGGCCGAGCGGGTCCGGCCCGTCGACCGCCACCGCGGCCGGCACCGGCGCCCCGCCGCCGCGCGGACGGGCCCAGCGCAGCTCGAACAGCGCCTCCGCCGAAGGGCCCGTGCCCGCGCCCGCACCGCTCGGCAGCGCCCGCAGCACCAGGGCGCCGATCGAGGCGACCGGGCCGCCCGCGGCGTCGGCGACCTCGACGGCGACGGTGTCCTCGCCGGTCGCCGAGAGCCGCACCCGGACGGTCGACGCCCCGGCGCCGTACAGGCTGACGTCCTGCCAGCAGAACGGCACCCCGCCCGGCACCAGGAAGCCCGCGGCGTGCAGCGCCGCGTCCAGCAGTGCCGGGTGGATGCCGAACCCGCCGGCCTCGCCGCGCACCGTCTCCGGCAGCGCGACCTCGGCGAACACCTCCTCGTCCCGGCGCCAGGCTGCGGTCAGCCCGCGGAAGGCGGGCCCGTAGCCGAAGCCCGCGCCTTCCAGCCGCTGGTCCAGGCCGTCCGGGCCGGTCAGGTCCAGCGGCTCCGCACCGGCCGGCGGCCAGGCGCCGGACTCCCCGGCCGGACGGGGGTGCTCGTCCACGGCCAGCAGGCCGTCGGCGTGCTGGGTCCAGGGGGCGTCCTCGTCCCCCTCGGGACGGGCGTAGATCCCGATGCCGCGCCGCCCGGTGGCGTCCGGCCGGCCGACCCACACCTGGACCTGCACGCCGCCCTCCGCGGGCAGCGGCAGCGGCGCGGTGAGGGTGAGTTCCTCGACCCGGTCGCAGCCGGTCTCGTCGCCCGCCCGCACCGCGAGTTCCAGGAACGCGGTGCCGGGCAGCAGCACGGTGCCGGCCACGGCGTGGTCGGCCAGCCACGGGTGGGTGCGCAGCGACAGCCGGCCGGTCAGCAGCAGGCCGTCGGTGTTGGCCAGCGACACGGCGGCGGCCAGCAGCGGGTGGTTGGCCGAGCCGAGCCCGGCCGCCCGGACGTCGCCGGTGCGGGCGAGCGCGCTCTTCGGCCAGTACCGGCGGTGCTGGAAGGCGTAGGTGGGCAGGTCGACGTGGCGGGCGGTGCCGGTCCCGGCGAAGTAGGCGTCCCAGCGGACCGGCACACCCCGGACGTGCAGCCCGGCCAGCGCCTCGGTCAGCGCCTCGGTCTCGTCCCGGCCGGGGCGCAGCGCCGCGAGGGCGCCGGCCCCGTCGGCGGCCGACTCGTCGAGGCAGGTCTGGGCGAGCGCGGCCAGGGTGCCGTTCGGCCCGAGTTCGAGGAACGTTGCGGTGCCGTGGGCCGCGAGCCGGTCGACGGCGTCGGCGAAGCGGACGGTCCGGCGGGCCTGGTCGACCCAGTAGCCGGCGGAGGTGAGCTGTTCGACGGTGGCGGGCGCACCGGTGAGCGTGGAGACGACCGGGATGACCGGCGCCTGCGGCGAGAGCCCGGCGACGACGGTGCGGAACCCGTCGAGCATCGGGTCCATCAGCGGCGAGTGGAAGGCGTGCGAGACCCGCAGTCGGCGGACCTTGCGCCCGAGTGCCTCGAAGTGCGCGGCGACGGCCTCGGCGGGCGCGCTCGCGCCGGCGACGACCACGGCCCGCGGGCCGTTGACGGCGGCCAGCGCCACGTCCTCGCCGAGCAGCGGCCGGACCTCGTCCTCGCCGGCCTGGAGCGCGATCATCGCGCCGCCCTCCGGCAGCGCCTCCATCAGGCGGGCCCGGGCGGAGACCAGGGCGGCGGCGTCGGCGAGCGAAAAGACCCCGGCGACGTGCGCGGCGGCGATCTCGCCGACCGAGTGGCCGGCCACGAAGTCCGGGGTGACGCCCCAGGACTCCAGCAGCCGGAACAGCGCGACCTCGATCGCGAACAGCGCGGGCTGGGCCTGTCCGGTGCGGTTGAGCAGGTCCTCGTCGGCGCCGAGGATCACCTCGCGCAGCGACGGGCCCGGCCGGTCGCCGAGCGCGGCCAGCACCTCGTCCAGCGCGGCGGCGAACACCGGGAAGCGGGCGGCCAGTTCGCGGCCCATGCCGAGGCGCTGGGCGCCCTGCCCGGCGAACAGGAAGGCGAGCTTGCCGCGGCCCTGGACGGTGCCCCGGACCAGCCGTCCGTCGCCGGTGCCGGCGGCGAGCGCGGCGAGGGCGGCGGCCGCCCCGGCCCGGTCGGGAGCGGTGACCACCGCGCGGTGCTCCAGGGCGGCCCGGGTGGTGGCGAGGGCGCCGGCCAGCTCGGCGTCGGAGCCGGCCGGGCCGGACTCCAGGAAGTCCCGCAGGCGCTCCGCCTGGGCGCGCAGCGCCTCCACGGTCCGGCCCGAGACCAGCCAGGGCAGCGCCCCGGAGCCGGCTTCGGCCTCGGCCTGGGCCTCGGCCTGGGCCTGGCCCTCCGACGCGCCCGGGGCGTCCGGGGCCGGGACCTCCGGGGCCTCCTCGATGATGACGTGGGCGTTGGTGCCGCTGAGGCCGAAGGAGGAGACCCCGGCGCGGCGCGGTTCGGCGCCCTGCGGCCAGGGGGTCGCCTCGGTGAGCAGCCGCACCGCCCCGGACTCCCAGTCGACGTGCGAGGACGGCGCGTCCACGTGCAGCGTCCGGGGCAGCAGGCCGTGCCGCATCGCCAGCACCGTCTTGATCACCCCGGCCATGCCGGCCGCCGCCTGGGTGTGGCTGAGGTTGGACTTCACCGAGCCGAGCAGCAGCGGCGCCTCCCGGTTCGCCCCGTAGGTGGCGAGCAGCGCCTGCGCCTCCACCGGGTCGCCGAGCACGGTGCCGGTGCCGTGCGCCTCGACCACGTCGACCTGGTCGGCCGAGAGCCGGGCGTTGCGCAGCGCCTGCTCGATCACCCGTTGCTGGGAGGGGCCGTTGGGGGCGGTCAGGCCGTTGGAGGCGCCGTCCTGGTTGACGGCCGAGCCGCGAAGCACGGCCAGCACCCGGTGGCCGTTGCGCCGGGCCACCGACAGCCGCTCCAGCACCAGCACGCCGACACCCTCGGACCAGCCGGTGCCGTCGGCGGAGTCCGCGAAGGACCGGCAGTGGCCATCGGCGGCCAGCCCGCCCTGGCGGGCGAACTCGACGAAGGTGGTGGGGGTGGACATCACCGTGACGCCTGCGGCGAGCGCCAGGCCGCACTCCCCCGCCCGCAGCGACTGGGCGGCCAGGTGCAGGGCGACCAGCGAGGAGGAGCAGGCGGTGTCCACGGTGACCGCGGGGCCGACCGCGCCGAAGACGTACGAGAGCCGGCCGGAGATCACGCTGGTGGCGTTGCCGGTCAGCACGAAGCCCTGGACGTCGTCGTCCGGGCCGGTGCGGTAGTCCTGCGGCATGGCGCCGACGAAGACGCCGGTCCGGGTGCCGCGGATCCCGGTGGGGTCGATGCCGGCCCGCTCGAACGCCTCCCAGGCGGTCTCGAGCAGGACGCGCTGCTGCGGGTCCATGGACAGCGCCTCGCGGGGCGAGATGCCGAAGAAGCCGGGGTCGAAGTCGGCCGCGCCGCGCAGGAAGCCGCCCCGGACGTCGGTCGGACCGTCGGCCGGGTCGAGCTCCCAGCCGCGGTCGGCCGGCAGGCCGGTGATGCCGTCCCGGCCGTCGACCAGCATCGCCCAGAGGTCCTCGGGGCTCGCCACCCCGCCGGGGAAGCGGCAGCCCATGCCGACGATGGCGATCGGTTCCCGGGCGGCGGCCTCCAGTTCGTCCACCCGCTGCCGGGAGCGCTGGAGATCCGCGCTGGCCCGCTTGAGGTAGTCCCGGAGCTTCTGTTCCTTGTCCATCATCGACGCAACCCATCTGGAGGACCGGCGAACGGCAGGGGGTCCGCTGTGGACGGCCCGCGTGCTCCGCACGCGCGGCGCTCGCATTCCCGCACTTCGGCGATCAGTCTCGATCGGCCCGGCGCGGGAAATCCCTAGGGTCTGTCGTCGGCCCCCGTCGGGCCGCAGGGCGGGCGGGAGTCGTCCGGGTGGTCGGCGAACGGTGCCCGGACTCTAGGGAATTGCCGGGCGTTCCGGCTGGATCGTCGGATGCGCGAGCCATGGGTGCGGTCCGTCGGGCGCGCCGCGGGCCACCGACGTCGACGAGGATGACCGCCATGCCCGAATCCGTCCCGCACGGGGACCAGCCGAGACCGCCGCGGGCCACCGAGGGCATCGCGGACGACACGGCGGAGCAGCTCAGCGCACTCGACGAGCAGCTGATCGCGCAGCTGGTGCACCGGATCCGGCTGGCCCGCGGCCACCAACTGAGCCGCCGCGCCGCCGGGTTGCCGACCACCAGCCTGGCCCAGGAGAACGCCATGCTGCTCCGTTACGCCGCCCGGCTCGGCGACCAGGGCGCCGGGATCGCGCTGGCGATCCTGGAGCTGTCCCGCCCG
This sequence comes from Kitasatospora aureofaciens, assembly GCF_001188955.3. GTDB lineage: Bacteria > Actinomycetota > Actinomycetes > Streptomycetales > Streptomycetaceae > Kitasatospora > Kitasatospora aureofaciens. Next base: position 27,601 of record NZ_JPRF03000021.1, read on the forward strand.
CCGGCCTCCCCTGCGCCGGCCCCGGAACGCCCCTAGGGCGGTGGGGGCCCGGTTCCGTCCGGTCCCCCACCGCCCTCTCGCCGGTACCCGCCGTCACCAGCGCGCGCCGGTCAGCACCTCGCCGTAGTCGCGGGCCAGCCGGGCCTGTTCGAGGTCGGACTCGACCATCATCCGCATCAGTTCGGTGAAGTCCACCGTCGGTTCCCAGCCCAGAACGCGGCGTGCGTTCTGCGCGTCGGCACAGAGCGTCTCCACCTCCGCGGGCCGCACCAGCGCGGGGTCGACCTCGACGTGCTCCTCCCAGTCCAGACCCACGCACTCGAAGGCGATCCGGGCCGCGTCGCGGACCGAGTGCATCCGGCCCGTGCCGATGACGTAGTCGCCCGGTTCGTCCTGCTGGAGCATCAGGTGCATGGCCCGCACGTAGTCCCCGGCGAAGCCCCAGTCGCGGACGGCGTCGAGGTTGCCGAGCAGCAGCCGGTCCTGCAGGCCGAGCTTGATCTGGGCGACCGCGAGTGAGATCTTCCTGGTCACGAACTCCGCACCGCGGCGCGGCGACTCGTGGTTGAACAGGATCCCGGAGACGCCGTACATCCCGTAGGACTCGCGGTAGTTGCGGGTGATGTAGTGCCCGTAGGTCTTCACCACGCCGTACGGGCTGCGCGGGTGGAACCGGGTGGTCTCGTGCTGCGGGGTCTCCGCGACCATGCCGAACATCTCGGAGCTGGAGGCCTGGTAGAACCGGATCTGACCGGTACCGTCGCCGGTCGCGGCCGGCTTGTTGATCCCGCTGACCATCCGGATCGCCTCCAGCACCCGCAGCACGCCGGTGCCGTTGACCTCGGTGACCAACTCCGGCTGGCGCCAGGACATCGGGACGAAGGAGATCGCCCCCAGGTTGTACACCTCGTCCGGCTGGATCGTGTCGACCGCGGAGACCAGACTGCCCTGGTCCATCAGGTCGCCGTCGACGAACCGCAGCTCCGGGATCAGCCGGCTGACCCGGTCCTTCCGGGGGTTCGCCTGCCCCCGGCTCAGGCCCCACACCTGGTACCCCAGGGAGATCAGGTGCTCGGCCAGGTACGACCCGTCCTGGCCGGTCACCCCGGTGATCAGTGCTCGCTTGGACATCCGTTCCCCTTCAGCCACTGCTCGTGGTCCGCTCTCGGCAACAGCCAGCGAACCACCGGCCGGGCTAAGGAATTTGCGAGACTTCCCGCGCGGTGCGCGGATGCCGACGGAACCGCGCGGGGCTGTGCCGGGCTGTGCTGGGCTGTGCGGCAGGCGCACGGATGGCAGCGACTCCGCGACATCGCGGCCGACTGACCGGATCACGAAACCGGGCCGCCCCGGCCGGTGGCCCCGCGGAGCGGGGACAACGAGGACCGGCGGGGCTGCGGGAGGGGTGCCTCTCCGGTTCTCGGGGAGAACGCGTCTGCCGGGAGGGGCGCGGTTCCGGCATGATCCGGTCCAGGCGGGCGAACACCCGGGAACGCGGCCACGTACGCCGAGCGCATGGCGGTGGACGACGATTCCCGAACGAGCTCGAAAATCAATACAGGAGGGGGCCTGACCGATTTCCCTTTCTCGCTAGGCTGCCGTTATGACGGATGACTATCAGCAGCGGGAAGAGTGGCGAGCCGCCTTCGCCAAGCAGGTCATCACCGACTGCCTGGGCCAATGGCTGCGATCGGCCAATGAGGCGGCGGTGGCCGCGGTCGGCTCGGAGTACGCCGCCGAAAGTGCCCGCCTGGCCCGGCAGGCCAAGGACAAATTGACCCGCTGGCGGGAAAGGGGCGACCTCGGCGGCGACACAGCAGCCCGGATCGCCGACGCCGTGGTCGAGAGAATGGAGCACGACGAGAAGACCACCCCGCCCCGGGAAGAGGCCGACGAGTCCTTTCCCTCCTTCGACAGCAGTTACCGTGCCGCGGTGACCTGCCAGTGGCTTCGCGACCAGGGATACGACATCCCCACCTATCCCGGGAACCCCGAGCTGTGAGCCGGACCCGCGGTCGAGGAGGTAGTGGGCGTCAGTGAGGACGCGGGCGGCGTCGGCGGGATGCTGCGGGCGCGTCCGCCGGTCCGGCGCCGGGGCCCTGCGGCGCCGGCCCGGTTCTCCCGGGTGGTCAGCGGCCTGAGCAGGAAGGCGGCGGCGCGCAGGCCGTGCGGAACTCCGCCGGTGCGGGCCGGGCGCCGGACCGGCTCAGCGCAGACCGAGGCAGAACAGCCAGGCCCGTGAGGCGCTGTGGCCCGCGGTGAGCCGCGCACTCCGCAGCGGGGCCGCACCACAGCTTCACGGGCCCGTCCGCCGCCCTTCCGCCCAGTGGTGGAGCCGCCCCGGGCGCCGGTGAGGCGAGCGGCATCGCGCCCGAACTCCCGTGGGAAAAGTCACGTTGGCGCCTGCCAAAGGCGTCAGGCACTGGTTGGGCGAGGTCGACGGGTGGTGGACTCCGCGATCACCACGGGCAACGCCGGCCCGGGGCGATGAGTGGCTGTGACCGGCACCGGCGCCGCGGAGCCTGGCTAGTCCCACATCACGGACCATACGGTGGCGCCGTGCGGCACAGCAGGGATGTCACGGTAGACGTCCACCAACTCCGGGATCGTGCCGCTGGCTTCGAGTCCCTCGATCCACGCGGCACGGACGCTCTCCCCGGCCGTGGTACAGATGGCGACGGCCTCCCCGGCGAGTTCCTCCATCTCCATCGTCTCCGGGTGCAGTTGCACCCGGACCCAGGCAACGTCCTCGCGTTGCTCGATGACGCGGAGGCGCTCGGCCAGTTCCGCGAGGGCAGGCCGCCCGTAGCCCCACTGGTTCGGCGCGATGCTTCCTTCGTTGTCGTTGCCGTCGAAGAACTCGTTCAGGGTGATCAACGGCATCACGCCTTCGTCACCGGCACGGTGGATCACTTGCTCAGCGGAGATCATGGCCACGGATCCTCGCATGACAGGGTGACAGCCCACCGGCCCGGAGCGGGGGGCGGGCAGCTTGCCGAAGGCATCGAGCACCGGTGCCGCCATCCGGGGGCAGTGGTCGAGCAGGGCCTGCTGGTCGCGCCGGCCGACCAGGGCGTCCTGCAGCCGTCGCTGGTGGACCGGTGATCGACCGTGATCAGCCGAGCAGCGTGGCTTCGACACCGGCCAGTACCGCCGCCAGGCCCTGCTCGAAGCCCTCGTCGAAGTCCTGGAACATCACCCGGCCCGCCTCAGCGGCCAGCGGGTGGGCGGCCAGGCGCTCGGCGCGGGCCTCGACGTCGTAGCCCTCGTCGCCGTCGAAGGGGTTCGGGGCCATGGCCTGCTCCTCGATGACGTAACCGACGGTGTAGCTGTACGCCGTGTACCAGGCCCGGGTGGCCGCCGCCAGGGTGAAGCCGGCCTCGGTGAGCACCCGCAGCGAGGCGTCCAGGCCGGCCGCGTACGAGGTGTCCGTGAACCGGGCGCCGCTGTAGACCTTCGCGCCGTCGCGGTGGCGCAGCAGCTCGGCGCGCAGGGTGCGCATGGTCGTGAGGTACAGCGCCCGCCAGTCGCCGTCCCGCTCCGGCCGGTCGCCGCCCGCCGCGGTCGCCCCGGCCGTCATCCGGCGCATCATCTCGGTCGCCATCTCGTCCAGCAGCGCCTGCTTGTCCTTGAAGTGCCAGTACAGCGCCGGCGCCTTGACGTCCAGCTCGGAGGCGATGGCACGAAGGGTGAGGCCGTCGAGGCCGACCTGGTCGAGCAGGCGGAGCGCGGCGTCGACGACCTGGGCGCGGTCGAGCTTGGGGGTTCTCTTCGGAGTCACGCTTGACAGTTTAACGCCGTTAAGTGCACGCTTCCGGCAACGGCTACTTAACAACGTTAAGGGGGTTGTCGTGGCCTCTCACGGCACGCACACGGACGTCCTGATCATCGGAGCCGGGCCCACCGGCCTCGCCCTCGCACTCGACCTCGCCCGGCACGGCGTCACCGCCCTGACCGTCGAACGCGGTCCGGGGCTCTTTCCCGGCTCGCGCGGCAAGGGACTCCAGCCGCGCACCCTGGAGGTCCTGGAGGACTTCGGCGTGCTCGACCGGATCCGAGCGGTCGCGGGCCACTACCCGCCCAACCTGTTCTGGAAGGACGGCGAGCCGCAGGGCGAGCGCACCATGTACGACCCGGCCGAGCCCTCCGAGGCCGAGCCGTACACCGAGACGCTGATGGTGCCCCAGTGGCGCACCCAGCGGATCCTCCACGAACGGCTGCGCGAACTCGGCGGCGAGGTCGCCTTCGGCCGCGAGCTGGTCGACCTGACCCAGAACGGGGAGGGCGTGACGGCCGAGTTCGCCACCGGCGCACCGGTCCGGGCGCGGTACCTCGTCGCCGCGGACGGCGGGCGCTCGACGGTCCGGCGGCTGCTCGGCATCGGGATGACGGGTGAGACCGTCGACCCGGACCCACTGCTGGTCGCCGACGTCCGGATCTCCGGGCTCGGCCGGGAACACTGGCACGTGTTCCCAGCCGACGAGGGCCTGCTGGCGATCTGCCCGATGGGCGGCACCGAGGACTTCCAGCTCGTCGCGCAGTTCCCCGAGGGCACGGCCGTCGACCTCACCCTCGACGGCCTGCGCACGGTGGTGGCCGCCCGCTCCCACCTGACCACCGACCAGGTCACCGAACTGCGCTGGATCTCCGAGTTCCGCCCCCGCGCCGCGCTCGCCGACCGCTTCCGCGAGGGCCGGGTCTTCCTCGCCGGTGACTCCGCCCACGTCCACTCGCCGGCCGGCGCACAGGGCCTGAACACCAGCGTCCAGGACGCCTACAACCTGGCCTGGAAACTCGCCGCCGTCCTCGCCGGCCGGGCGGACGCCTCCCTCCTGGACACCTACGAGGAGGAACGCCGCCCCAACGCCGCCGCGATGCTCGCCCTGTCGACCCGCGTCCACCGCGGCCAGGAGCGCCGCGGCCGGGCGACCCGGCAACTCGGCCTCGGCTACCGCGGGTCCTCCCTCACCGTGGACACCCGCCCGGACCTGCCCGAGGAAGCGCTGCGCGCCGGCGACCGCGCCCCGGACGGCCGCCGCGGCGGCACCCGCCTGTTCGACGCCTTCCGGGGCCCGCACTGGACCCTGGTCACCGTCGGCACCGACGACCCGCTGCCCACCCTGACCACCCCCGTGGTCCGCATCCCGGCGTACGAGGCGTACGGCACCGGCGTCTTCCTGGTCCGCCCCGACGGCTACCTCGGCTGGGCCGGTCACACCCCGGAGGGCCTCGCCGCCTACGCCGCGGGCCAGGGCCTCCTCGCCCGCCGACCCGGGGATCCGGCCCCGGCCGGCCCCTCCGGAGCCTGACGGCGCGTCGCCCCCGCATCGCCCGGGGCGGCGGACCATTCCTGACGTTCCGTCTGCGCGCGCCGGCCTTCCTGGTTAGACTCCCGGACCGTCGTGCGGTCGTCCGACCGGTCGATCCGTCACGCCGTCCGCCCGCGGAGGAGCCTTGGTCTCGATCACCCTCGACGCCGAGCGCCGCGTCCGTGCCGACGCCGCACGGGTTCGGGTCGCGGCCGTGGACGCGCTGCGCTCGCTCGGCTTCCGGGTCACCTCGGAGATGGCCACCGTGGTGGAGGCCCAGCGGGGCTCGGCCGTCCGCTCCGCGATGCTCCTGCCTGACGAAGTCCCGCTCGCGATACGCGTGCTGTTCGCCGGCGGGCCGGACGGCGCCGACCCGCACACCACGGTGTCGGTGCACCTCACCGACCGTGCCGTCTCGGTCGTCGCGCTGGGCGTGCAGTCCCCCTACGTGGAGGCCTACCGGAGCGCGCTGCTCACGCTCGACCGGACGCTGGCCGGCCTCGATCCGGACGCGGACTTCCCCCAGCCGCGCTGGTGGGCCCGCGCACCCCAGGCGGAGACGTTGGCCCGCCACCACCAGACCGGCGAGCGCGTGGTCGGAGGCGTGGCCTCCCTCATCAACGAGCGGCTCTCCGGCGGCCCCCGGGCCACCGGGCCGTCCCTGTGGGCCGGGATCCAGGGCGTCGTCTTCCGCTCCCGGGAGGGCTTCGTCGCCGTGGACCGCAACGCACTCCCCGGCCTGCTGTCGATCCCGGTGATGATGAGCCGCCGACCGGACGGCGTACCCGAGCGACTCGGCTCCGGCGTGGCGCAGTTGGCGGCCACCGTCGAGGGCTTCCTCGCGGCCGTCGGCGTGGGTGTGGCGGACGTCCCGGTCGGGGAGGAGCACCGAGCAGCCTTCGAGTTCCTGTACCGGCAGTTCGGTATCCGCTCCCGGCTGCCCGTTCGGACCCTGTGCACGTGCCGGGACTGCCGGCAGACCAAGGTCGTCAACCTGGACCTCCAGCGCCTGCGGGAGCGGCGACGGCGGCTGAAGACGATCCAGTCGGTGCTGCGCGCGGCGCACAGCAAGGACGGCGAGATCCACCCCTTCCAGATCTTCGGGGCGTTCTTCCAGCACGGCAAGGTCGAGCCCGACTTCATCTGCTCACGTTGCGAGAGCACGGAGGCCGACGAGCAACCGGTGACGTTCTGCCCCGGCTGCGGGGACATGCGCACCGAGGGAGCGCTGATCTCCTGCGGTGAGTGCGGGTACGACTTCGAGGCGCTGGTGGCCGGGCTCGCGGTCTGGAACGTGGCGCCGCCACCGGCGGTCGTTCCGCCGGCGGTTCCCCCAGCGCCTCCCATCCCTCCCGTTCCTCTCGTTCCTCCCGTTCCTCCCATCCCTCCCGTTCCTCTCGTTCCTCCCGTTCCGCCGGTCGCGCCCCCCGCCCCGGTGGCACCCCCCTCACCGGTCGTCGCCCCGCGCCCGGCGGTTCCCGCACCGCCCGCCGTCCCGCCGATGCCGGCCACCGTCCCGACACCCACCGCACCCACCGCACCCACCGCACCCACCGCCCCGCCCGGCTTCGGGCCGCCGTCCGAAGGCTTCGCCCCTCCCCCACCCCCGACCTGCGCCATCTGCGGCATCAGCTACCCGGTCCTGTGGGCCGTACAGGTCCTCGACGGTCCCAATCCACGGCCGCTGACCGTCTGCCGGACCTCCCAGCGGTGTTCACCGCCCTCGGTGGCCACACCCGTGCGCATCCGGACCTGACGGCACCCGCCGGGACCGCCGGCCCGAGCCGCGAGCCTCTGCCGGGCTGAACGGCCGGTCCGCCCGCAGACTGCTGCTGGACGACGCCACGGGCCGCGGCCCGGATGATCCACGGCACCACCCTCTACGTCGACGGGGGAATCACCACCACGCGCCCGGCCGGACTCCGGGAAACGAGCACGCCGGGGCCACGCTTCGGTGACTGCCACGAGATCGGGGCCGGAGCGCCCTGGAGGGGTTTCGCCCCGCCCGGGCGCCGGCGCCGGCTTTTCGGAGCACCCGGGTCCGTGCTAGCGGACCGTGGTCGTGCGCTCGGGCTCGGATGCCGGCGAAGGCGTGGTCCGCAGGCCCGTCGGCGTGAACCGACGGTGTGTCAGTCCGGTGAGGGCCCTGACCTCCGTTTGCGTGATCGACAGTGGCGCAAGGCGAAACCTCGCCGAGTCCTTCTTCCGTCTTTTGGAGTTGAGCGTGACGTTCTCACTGTCGGGGGCCATCGGCCGGCCCGCTGCCGGGCGTCGGGGTCGGGTGCTGGCCGTGGCGGCCGGTGTGTTCGGCGCCGCGGCCCTCGCCCCGGTGGCGTTGTCCGTGCCCGCCCGCGCGCAGGGCACCTGTACGGTCTCCGGCCCCACCACCACCTGCACGTTCGCCTTCACCGGCGCCGAACAGACGTTCACCGTCCCCAACGGCGTCAGCCAGGTCGACGTCACGGCGATCGGCGCGGCCGGCGGTCTGTCGGGGGTCAACACCACCCCGGGCGGCCGGGGCGCCCAGGTCTCGGGCACGCTCACCGGGCTGTCCGGCGGGCAGACCCTGTACGTCGAGGTCGGTGGCGTCCCCACGCTCCCCTCCAGCTGCTACCCCTTCTCGCCGTGCGTCGGCGGCTTCAACGGCGGTGGCAGCAGCCACTTCGGCGGCGGTGGAGGCGGAGCCTCCGACGTCCGCACCCAGCCCCGGACCACCCCCCTCACCACCACCGACTCCCGCCTCATCGTGGCCGCGGGCGGCGGAGGGGCCGGTGAGGTCTTCAGCCCGTCGTGCACGGGCGGCAGCCAGGGCGGGGACGCCGGCCAGCCGGGTGCGAACGGGATGTGCACCGGGGGAGGCGGCGGCGGGGCGGGCACCGCCACCCAGGGCGGGCCCGGCGGCGTCAGCCCCGGCAATACGAACGGCTCGCCCGGCACCCTGGGCACCGGCGGCGACGGCGGCGCCGGCACGGGCGGCGCGGGCGGCGGCGGTTACTACGGGGGTGGTGGCGGCGGCAGCCTCAACGCCAATGTCAGCCCCTTCGGGAGCGCTGGTGGCGGAGGCGGCGGATCGTCCCTCGTCCCGGCCGGCGGCACCGGCCCCGCCGTGACCGGCGCCGCCGCAGGCATCACCATCAGCTACCCCACCCCGGGCAAACCGGTGACCACCCGTCTGATCGCGATCCCCCAGCAGGTCCGGCTCGGCCGACCGGTGGTCCTCGACGACCTGGTCTGCCCGGCCGGCGCGGGCGCCACGACCCCGCCCACCGGCACGGTGACGTTCACCGACACCACCGCCGGAGTGACTCTGGGCACCGCGCGCCTGGTCCTCAACCTCGGGAACTGCGCCGCCGCCGGGCGCGTCGTCTTCTTCCGGACCACCGGCCCGCACGTCATCACGGCCGTCTACAGCGGCGACTCGGTCTACCAGGGCAACGGCGGCAGCCCCGAGAACATCACCGTGACGGTGAACCCCTGACCAGAGGAAGATCGCGGGCTCCCCGCGGGGCCCCGGTGAAGCGCAGCTGAACGCGTACCGTCGCCGCTTCCGGGCCTGTTCCGCCGGTGTCAACCGGGCGGATGGGTCGGCCGGCGGACCGACGCCGTGACGTCGTGTTCGGGACCTGGGGGTCCGCCCCTTCGCAGGGGCGGACCCCCAGGTCCCCGTCGGGGCCGACCGGTCAGGCCGGCTCGACGCTGAACACCGCTGCCCGGACCTCGACGCCGGGCGGACGAAGGGCCGACGGCCGGTCGGTTCGAAATCCCCACTCGCGCGGACTCCCCGCCCCGGGCGACGGCACCGGGCACCTGGCGGCGCGCGGTGTCCGGGGGGGTGTCCCGCGCGCCGCCAGCCCTGCCCGCGACCTCCGGCTACCCCCGCCCATCCACTTCATGCACCCGACCTGACGGCCGGGGCATGGACGCAGCGGTCCCGGGAACCGCTCATGAGTCCCCACTGTCAGGCGGCGCCCGTGTCCCGCGCCGGTGCTCCACGTTCCCGGACGTCCGGGCCCGCCACCACGGCTTGTTGACGGGAGAGGAGTCACCTTGCATGCTGCGCCTGGGAGTTCGACGGCAGGGGAAGTGGGGCGAAGTGAAGGGGATCGATCTCCGGCGTGCGACCGGTGCCTTGGCGATCGCATTACTCGGTGGGGGCTGGCTGCTCAGCGGATGCGCCGGCGATCCCGAACCCGCTCCCGACCCGCTGAGTCATCCCTGCCTCCTGCTGAGCGCCTCCCAGGCCACGGACGTGCTGCACCGCTCGCCCGGCCCGGCCAAGGAGATCACGCAGGAGGAGGTGAGCGAATGCGCCTACCAGGAAGCGGAGCTCTACGTCAGCGTTGCCCATGCCTCCTACGACAGGCAGTCCTTCCGCGACGTCGTCGACCGCACCAAGGGCCAACCAGCGACGGAGGCGGGGCTCGCCGACGCGGCGTACAGCTTCCACGTGCAGGAGGAGTCCAGGGACTTCGTCCTGCTCGACATCCTCAAGGGCAGCAGGCTCGTGCAGATCACGGCGCCCACGGCCGAGGACGCCCGGCAGACCGCCCTCCTGGTACTGCCGCGGCTTCACTGACGGCGTCCCGCGCAGCGGAACCGGTGCCCTCCGACAGGCGATCCCGACCGGTGGCCGAGTGACTGCGACCGCTCGGCTTCGGCCGGTCGCCGCTTCCGGCCGACCGCGCCAAAAAGCGCGGTTCCGCCGTACCGACCCGTGCCCTTCCACCGACAAGCACTTCACCATCGCACAGGACATGGCCGCCGCCGAGGCCGTGGCGGACGTCCTCCTCGGGCACGGCACCGGCCGCTCGTGATCGCCCCTGGCACGTCCGGGCATCACGGCGGACCCAGCGGGTACACGAGCCGCAGCACCCGCACGGGACCCCACCGATCCGCGCACACCACCCACCCCCTGATGCGAGGCCGCCACATGTCTCCTGCAGATGCGCCGGCCACAGGCCCCGCGGGGCCCGAGCGCCGCAGGGGGACGACCCACGGGCGGCCTCCGGTCCGAACCGCCGGACAGGCCCGCGCCCACCTCGCCGACCTCCTCGGCCGACTGGAGGGGGACTTCGGCCGGCTCCTCGCGGACGCGCAGCTCGCGGTGACCGAACTCGTCGTCAACGCCCACCGGCACGGGGGTGGGCTGACCGGCTTCGGCGCACGCCTGGACCTGGAGCGCGGCTGTCTCGTGGTGGACGTCGAGGACGGCGACGAGCGGCACCCCGTCGGCGAGCCGCTCGACCGGCGCGACCCGACCGCCGCCGGCGGCCGCGGCTGGGCCCTGGTCCAGATCCTCGCCTCCACCTGCCACATCGACGCCCTGCCGCAGGGCGGGAAACGGATCCGCGTCACCTTCTCCCTCGGCCGGGCAACGGCCGGCCGAAGGTCCCCCTCGGCCGGCGCGGAGACCTGACGTGCGGTGAGCCCTCCGCTCGTGTGCGGCATGGAGACCGGCGACGCCGACGACGTCTTCATCCGGTGTGTCCTCGCGACCCGTCCGTGGGCACGCCTGGTGGCCGTGACGATCGTGCCCGTCAACGGCACTCCGGCCGGCGCGGTTCCGGCAACCGGCACCCGGACGCGGATCTCGGTCCAGCGTGCGGCACCCGGGGTTCAGTGGCCGGTCGCCGAGGTGCGAGGGGTGAGGAAGGAGTCGAGACGGGTGAAGACCGTCTCGGGCTTCTCGCGGATGGGCTGGTGTCCTGCGCCGGGGACGAGTTCGAACCGCGCGTGGGGGAACGCCGCGGCGTAGGCGCGGCCGAAGTCGGGGGTGACGACCGTGTCGTCGACGCCCCAGAGCACCAGTACCGGGCAGGTGACGGTGGAGAGGCGGGGCAGCAGGTCGGCGTCCGCCATGGTCGGCCCGGCGTAGGCGCGCAGGGCGGCCATCGCCTGTGCGGACGGTCCGCCCTGCGACGCCGGAGCCGGTGGACCGGTTGGCACGGTGATCCGCTGGCCGGGTATGACGGGGCCGATGGCGTCCACGAGGACGAGCCGGGAGATCCGGCCCTCGCGGTCGTCCAGGGCGGTCTGGGTGGCGACCCAGCCGCCGAAGGACGTGCCGATCACCGTCACGTCCCTCAGCCCGAGGCGGCCGAGCAGGCCCAGGTGGGCAGCGGCGAGTGCGGGCACGGAGTCCAGGTCGCCGGGCCGGACGGTGCCGTCCCAGCCCGGATGGGTGGGCGCCACCACCCTGTGGTCCGAGGCGAGGTGTTCGACCAGGGGCGCGACGCCGGCCGGTCCGGGGCCGCCGTGCAGGACGAGGACCGGGCTGCCGCCCCTGCCGGCCTCGCGCACTTCGAGGTTCAGGCCGGGCCGTAGCGGGATGGTGCGGCCAAAGGGCGTCGTCATGGGTTCCTCCCGGATCGGCCGAGGCGGGGTGGGGTTCTGGGACTGAGCGGGGGTGGCCGTCGGCGCGGGCCTCACTGGGCCTCCGGGCCGGAGGTGAAGAACTCGACCGTCCGCTCCAGACCCTTCTCGCCGAACATCGTGTCCAGGTTGGCGGCGGACCCGGCGGCGGACGCCTCGCTGCGCGGGAAGAGGGCCTCCTCGTACGCGGCCAGCGCGGCTTCGGTGTCGCCGGGACGGGCGGCGATGGCCAGGGCGAGTTCGGCGCCGTCGAACATGGCGAGGTTGGCGCCCTCCCCGGCGAAGGGGGACATCACGTGGGCGGCGTCACCGAGCAGTGTCACGCCCGGGACGCGGTCCCAGCGGTGCCCGACGGGCAGGGCGTGAATACGGCGCGGGGTGATCGTCTCCGCGTCCGCGACCAAGGCGCGCAGGTCCTCGGCCCAGCCTTCGAAGTGGGCGAGCACCGCGGCCTTGGCGGCTGCGTGGTCGGTGAAGTCGACCGTGTCCAGCCAGCCTTCGTCGACCTTGAGCGCCGTGTAGACGTGGAGACTGCCGTCACTCTCCCGGTGCGCGAGGACACCGTGTTTGCCCCCCAGGGCGATGAAGAACCCGCCGCCGATCACCGCGGCGCTGCGCGGGTGGCGGGTGTCGGCGTCGAACAGATCGGTCTCGACGAAGGAGATCCCGGTGTAGACGGGCGTGGCGTCCGAGACCAGGGGCCGGATCCGGGACCAGGCGCCGTCCGCGCCGATCAGGAGGTCGGTGGTGATGGCCGAGCCGTCGGCGAACGTCACCTCGTGACGCCCGTCGCCCAGCGCACGGGCGCCGGTGACCTTCCGTCCCCAGTGGATCGTGCCGTGGGGCAGGGAGCCCAGCAGCAGGTCCCGCAGGTCGCCGCGGTCCACCTCCGGCCGGCCGCCGGTGCCGTCGTCCTCCTCGGCCAGGTGCACCGTGCCGTCGGCGCCGAGCAGGCGCATGGCCTGACCGCCCTCGTGGACGATCTCGAGGAAGTCGTCGTGGAGGCCGGCGGCGTGCAGGGCCTTCTGCCCGTTGTTCTCGTGGATGTCGAGCATCCCGCCCTGTGTACGGGCCGCCGCTGACGCCTCCCGCTCGAAGATCGTCGACTCGATGCCGTTGACGTGCAGGACGCGGGCGGCGGTCAGGCCGCCGAGACCCGCGCCGATGATCGCGATCGGGACGTGGCTGGTGCTCATGGGGCCTCCTGAAGCGGATAGGGGGAACACCTCGGCGCGCCGGGTCATCACCGCGTGCGCCGCAGGGCTCCCGGCGGGGGTGGCCGCGCGGCGGGCAGGCGAGGAAGTGAGGAACGCCTCGTTCACTCCGTCCACCGTAACGAACATGTTCGTTGCGAACAAGTTCGCCCGATGGTTCTCGTGTCCCGCGACGGGCGCTGGGGAGCGCTGTCGTTCCCGCCGTCCCCCCGGACGCGTCCGCCACCGGGGCCGGCCGCCCCGCCGGGGGATCAGTCCAGCGCGTCCGGGACAGGAGTGTGAACGATGCCGTCGACGAGAACGTCGAAACTCCAGCGGATCCTCTCCGCCACCGAGCCACCGATCAGGGCGGGCATGTGCGCGGTGATCGCCGGGTGCGTGGTGGCGTCCACGGCGTGCAGCGCACGCACGGTGGCGTTCCAGTCGTCCTCGGAGGCGGGGTCGTGCTCACGCGTCGAGTGCTCGGCGGCCGTGGCAGTCGCGTCCTGGAGCAGTTTGTCCACCCCCCAGGCGACCTGCTCGCGGGCGGCGCCGCTCCGCGAGAGCAGATCGAGGATGCGCTCCACCAGGCGCAGGTAGTTCTCCCCGCTCGGGCGGGCGACGAGCGCGGCCCGTGCCAGTTGCGGGTGCTCGAACAGCACTCGGGTGTACGACGCCATGACGGCACGGAGCTGCTCGCGCCAGTCCTCGCCGCCCTCACGCCCGGTCAGGTCGACCTCGCCGAGCAGGGAGTCCAGAACGGCCGCGTGCAGTTCGGCGGTGTTGGCGACGTAGACGTACAGAGACGCCGGCCCGGTATCCAGCTCCTGTGCCAGGCGGCGCATCGTGACCTTCCCCAGCCCCTCCGCCCGCATGATCCGCACGGCGGTGTCCACGATCCAGCGTCGGGACAGGGCAGGCTTCGCCGGGCGCTCCCGGCGGCTGATCGGCTCTCTTCTCGCAGTCATCGTCCGATCGTAACGAACATGTTCGCAGTGGCGGCTCGGGCCCGGTCGGGGGTCTTCGACGAACTCCGGTACCTGATCGACGAGGCCGACGCACGCTGGGGTTCTCCGGCGGGCGGGCGGTTGCCGGAGCCGGCCTGACGGGCCGTGACGCCGGACCTGCCACGAAGCGCGCGGCGGTGGTCCCGCCCTGGAGTCGGGTGGGACCACCGCCGCGGACCGTGAAGGGTCAGTCCTTGAAGGCGTCCTTGACGTGTTCGCCCGCCTGCTTGACGTCGCCCTTGGCCTTGTCGGCCTTGCCCTCGGCCTGCAGCCGCTCGTTGCCCGTCACCTTGCCGACGCTTTCCTTGACCGCGCCCTTGGCCTTCTCGGCGGCGTTCTCGATCTTGTCGCTGGCACTCATCCCGGCCTCCGGTTCGTCGGAACTTCGTTGCTCCGCCGACTGCCCCCGTCCGGTGGGGATATTCCTCCGAATATGTTCCGTGGCGCGGGGCAACCGGATCGCTGACGCTGACTACGGAGGTCGAAATGGTTCCCCTTCTGCTCGTTCTGCTACTGGCTCTGCTCCTGTTCGGTGCCGGCTTCGCCCTGAAGGCCCTGTGGTGGGTGGCGATCGTGGTCCTGGTCGTGTGGCTGCTGGGGTTCGTGGCCCGTGGCACCGGCGCATCGGGCAGCCGGGGCCGCTGGTACCGCTGGTAGGTCCCGGACGAACGCGGGACCGGCGACGTGTCGTGCACACCGGTGTGCACGACACGTCGCCGCGTCCACCGGGCGCCGCAAACGTGCGGACCGCTGGGCGGTGTCCGGTCGTCGCGCCGAACGCTCCGAGGGGAACAGCGCCCCGGGGCCGCAGGCATGGAGCCCGCCCGCCTCCGAACCCCGAGCCGGCAGCGGCGCTTTCCGAAGGCATTGCGGGCAGACGGGCAACCAGCGGTCAGCCGAATGCCGACCGAACCGGAGACCGAGGAGCAGCCGTGGACGAGGCGCCCCCAGGCATCAACCCCCGGGATCTGCCGCCGGGCAGGCGGGCCAGCGGACCGCGGGCCCGGATCAGGACCACCGGGCGCAGGGCACCGCGGGTGAAGTCGTGGTTCGGGGTGGGTTTTGCGCTCAGTGTGGGGGCGCTGCTGGCGTGGCACGCGGTGGACGCCGTCCTCCAACTCACCTCCCTGCTCACGCTGCTGCTCCTTGCCGTGTTCATCGCGGTCAGCCTGGAACCCGTGGTCACGTGGCTGGAGCACCGCGGCCTGCGCAGGGGACGGGCGGTGGCCGTCGTGGTCGCAGGGCTGGCGGCGGTGCTGGCCGGTCTGCTCGCGGTGGTCATCCCGCCGGTCGGTGAGGAGGTGAGCGCGCTGGTCGACGCCGTCCCGGGCTGGCTCCAGCAGCTGCACGACCGCCAGTCGACGCTCGGCCGGATCGAGGACCACTACCACCTGGTCGAGCGGGCCAAGGAGCAGCTGGGTTCCGGCGGTTCGGCCTCCGGCCTCTTCGGTGGCGTGCTCGGCGCGGGCCGGCTCCTGCTGAGTACCGTGACGGACGCGGTGATCGTCATCAGCGTCACCCTGTACGTCATGGCGGCGCTGCCGGACATCAAGGCGTTCTGCTACCGGTTCGTCCCGCGCAGCCGTCGCGCGGGGGTGGAGGAGATCACCGAGGAGATCCTCAGCCGGACCGGCCGCTACATGCTGGGCAACGTGCTGACCTCCGCCGTCGCGGGTCTGGCGACCTTCGCCTGGTGCGCGGCCACCGGCGTGCCCTACTCGGGGGCGCTCGGGGTCTTCGTCGCCCTCATGGACCTGGTCCCCATGGTCGGCTCGACGATCGGAGGCATCGTCGTCAGCCTGGTCGCACTGTCGGTGTCCCTGCCGATCGCCCTCGCCACCGCCGGTTTCTACATCGCCTTCCGGCTGCTGGAGGACTACCTGATCATGCCTCGGGCGATGAAGTTCGTGGTCGACGTGCATCCGGTCGTGACGGTGATCGCGGTCCTGCTGGGCGGCGCGCTCCTGGGTCTCGTCGGGGCCCTGGTCGCGGTCCCGGCCGCAGTCGCGCTGGGCTTGGTCCTGGACGAGTACGTCTTCCCCCGCCTGGACGGCGCCTGAGAGTCGGGCACGAACCCGCCGCGGTCGCGGCCCCGGCCTCCACCGCAGCCCCGGCCGCCGGCCGTGGAAACCGCCACGCAGTCGATGTACCGCGGTGACGGAGTGCACCAGCTTTAGATGTGCACGACCGACGGCAACACCCCTTACCGGCCCTGCACCCACTGAATCTCCTGTCCGGCCGGCCGTGGCGGCTGAGACGGTCTCAGGGATCGATGGGGGTGTTGTCGGGGGCGATCCCTGATGAGTCGCACCGTGGCTGTACGGCACGGTCGTGGGCATGACTCTCAAGCCTTCTTCTTCCGACGCCGAAACCACGGCGACAGCTGCCCGGCTCAGGCGGGTGCCGGTGGCGGCGCTCGCCTGCGCGCTGCTCACCGCGGTGGCGCTGGGCACGGCTGTCCCGGCGGTGGCGGCCCCCGCCACCCGGGCCGCGGTGTCTGTCGAGCACACCCGTGACCAGCTGCCGGACCTGAATCCGAAGGCCTTGCAGCAGGCACTGTCCAGTGCGCCCGACCGGGTCACGGGCGTGCTGGCGCGGGTGAGCGGTCCGGACGGTCACTGGACCGGGACGTACGGGACCGCCGACGTCACCACCGGGGCGCCGGTGCCGGTCGACGGCCGGTTCCGCCTCGGCAGCGTCACCAAGACCTTCATCGCCACCGTGGTGCTGCAACTGGCCGCCGAGGACCGCGTCGACCTCGACCAGCCCGTCCAGCGCTACTTGCCGAACGTCCTGCCCGACAGCTACCCGCCGATCCCCGTCCGCACCCTGCTCAACTTCACCAGCAGCCTCCCCGAACTGACCGCGGACGACCTGCCCACCACCCCGGACGGCATCGTCGAGCACCGCTTCGACGACCACCCGCTCGCCGAACTCGTCGCCAAGGCCGTCCGCCACGAGCGTCCCTTCAGCGACCCGGGCCGCATGCAGGTCTACGGCGCCACCGGCTACTACGTCGCCGCCATGCTGGTCGAGAACCTCACCGGGCACCCCTACCAGCAGGAGATCACCACCCGCATCGTGCAGCCGCTGCACCTGCGCGACACCACCGCCCCAGAGACCGGCACCACGATCCCGGGCCCCCACTCCCACGGCTACATCGCCGTGCCGCAACCGGCCGGCGGAACGCAACTGGTCGACATCACCGAACAGAACCCGGGCGCCGGCGGCATGGTCTCCACCACCGCTGACCTCGACCGCTTCCTGACCGCCCTCTTCCGAGGACGGCTCCTCCCCCCGACCGAACAGGCCGAGCTCTTCGAGGTCCCCGACGTCCCCTACCTCGGCGGCACCGACCACGACCCGGGCCACGGCCGGGCCTACTACAGCGCAGGCCTGTTGCGCGCGACCCTCCCCAACGGAGTGACCGTGTGGGGAAAGACCGGCAGCACCTTCGGATACACCGACGGCATGTTCACCACCCGCGACCTGCGCCGGCGCCTGACGTACTCCTTCAACCCCACCACCGGCGGCGGCAACGATCTCGCCCTGGTCAACCGGATCCTCTCCGCCACCTTCACGGACCCGACCGGACATTGACGGCACCTCAGCACGCCTGTCCGGCACCCCGCCTGCTGATCACCCACTGACGAACCGCCCGTTGCCGGCCGGCAGCACGTCGAGGGCTTGCCGGGGCGCCAGGCCATGCGTGTCGGTCATGCCCCGCAGCTGCCGGCGCCGTCCCGTCCCGCGCGGGAATGGGTGCCGCCGGCCGGACCGGGCAGCGTGCCGCGGAATCCGGCGTCCCCCCGGGTCACGGGCCCGCGGTGGCGGTCACTGCCGCGTCGGCTCCAGGGCCGTCGACGGCAAGGCGCGCCGGCCGTCGGCGGGCCGGGGCAGGAGGACGGCTAGGAGCTCGGCGACGGTGGGACCGGCGTCGGCGGGATGGCGCAGCTGTGCGGGCAGGCGGCGGGGACATCGCATCCCCGTGGCGGACCGGCTACCCGATCAGCCCCCCAAGGTGACGACCAGGTACGTCTCGTCCGGGCCCGGCGGGCGGGTCCAGGAGCGGGTGGTGAAGGTGTGCAGCCGGCCCTCGGTGATCGCGAACCGGGGCAGGCTCACACCGAACTCGGCCGCGATCGCCGTCAGCGCCCGGCGCTCGCCCGTACGGTCCAACGCGCCCTCGCCGGGAGCGGCCGGGGCGGTGAACAGGGTGTCCGGGTCGAGCCCGGGCGGTATCGGGCCGCCGCTGCGGCGGACCTCGGGGCCGTCGACGGTGAAGGCGTACCGCTCGATGCCCCGCTCGGCGACGGAGAGGTGGAACAGTCCGCGCTCCGGTACGCACCACACCACCACAGCCCGGGCCCCGGACGGCGCGGTGCCGTCCGGCAAGGCCGCGCCCCGCGGGGCCGCGCCCAGGGAGGCGGCGACGGCGGGAGACACGAAGCGGGAGGCGATGTGACCTTGCGCGAACAGGTCCAGGGCGAAGCTCCACCGCGAGTCGCCCGCGTGGCCGACGGTGACGACCGCGCAGTCCTCGTAGGTCGAACTCACCCTTCCCCCGAACCTGCGCCGGTTGAGCTCCCAGTACGTCACCGGTGCGTCCAGCACCGCGTCCTGACCGCCCAGCCGCGCGGGCAGCTCGGCCGGTCCGGCCTCCTCCACGAGGACGAAGCGGTACGACTCGGGGCGGCTGTTGTTCGGCGGCGGATCAGCCAACCAGACGAGACCGTCCGCCGGTTCGGCCTCCCGGGCCTCGTCGGCCTCCCCGCTGTGCTCCACCGCCTCCGGGCCCCGAGGGGTGGCCAGCAGCTCCCGGCCCCGGTCCGGTGTGATCAGCGGACCGAGGAACGGGTCGGCGAGCAGGCCGACCGGCGCGAGGTGGTCGGGCCCGAGCGGTGCCCACCGGGGGATCGCGGCGAGCAGCGTCCGCCAGGCCGTCTCCGTCCGCCCCCAGCGGGCCTGTTCGCGGGCCCGCTCGACGGCTTCGCCGAACGGACCTCCGGCGGTGTAGCGGAACGTCCGCTCCGTCACCTCGCGCAGGATCTCCTCGGCCGCCTCCCGGTGCTCGTCGGACCCGGAGCTCATCTGCCTGGTCCAGGAGGCCGCGTCCCAGCTCCGTTCCACGTGCTCGACCGCCAGGAGGGGGACGAACTCGCCGGAGTAGAGCGGGTCCTGGGCCAACCCGCCGTAGTGCACGCTGTACGTCTGCCCGTGGAAGCGGCGCAGCTGGTCGGCCATGCCGTGTGCCCGGGGCCGGCCGAATCCGGCGGCCTCGGTGAGCGCGGCGGCCGCCCGCTCGTGCTCGCCGCGCAGCGCGTCCTGCCGGGCCGTCTCCACCTGGGCGTCCAGTCGACGGGTGGTGTCGTTGACGAACGCCGGGCCTCGGCGGCGAGCGGTGAGGCGGTGGAACTCCTGGTACATGTCGAGCATGAACTCCCGGAAGGAGCCGTACCTGGTGGGTGCGCCGTGGGCCCACGACTTGTGGCAGTAGACCGCCCACTCGCCGTCCTCGCCGACGGCGAGCGGGTCCAGCAGGACGGTCGTCATGTCCGACTCGACGTCCAGTTGGAGAGCGCGCGCCCACATGCCCTCGAGTTCGCCCTCGCCGTAGTACTCGCTGAGCCCGAACGCGTCCTCGTGCCAGCGGGCCTCACCGCTGCCGGCCAGCCGGTGGACGAAGCCGCCCGCGTGCCGCCAGCCGTCGGTGACCTCCAGGAACGCCCGGTAGGACGGCGGAAGCCGGTACCCCAACCGCTCCTCGACCGCCGCGATGCGTTCCCCGGACGCGGGCTCGGAGCCGAGCCACCGCGCGCGCCACGCCGCCCCGTCGCCGGCGGCCGGAAGCTCGTCCGGGCTCCCGTACGCGCCGGCCCATTCCTCGCTCCACCGCGTCAGGAACGAGCGCCAGTCGAAGGTCTCTTCGGTCATGTCGGCGATCCTTGCACGCACCACTGACACACCCGGGGCCCCGGCCGTGCACGGCCCCGGGCGGTGCGGGGCCCTCCGCGTGCCGGGTCAGGGATGCGCGGCGCCCGGCGTCGGAATCGGCTGCCCGACGCCGGGCGGCTCCACGCGCACCGGGGCGGCCCGGCGGCCGTGACCGCCGCCCGGCCGCCCCGGTCCCACCCGCGCCGGGTGGGACCGGGGCGGTGCCGCCGGTGTCCTCCCGGGCGGGCGCGGCTACTGCGGGGTCACGTAGGCGCCGGAGATGCCGCCGTCGACGAGGAAGGTGTTGGCGGTCATGAAGGAGGAGTCGTCGGAGGCGAGGAAGGCCACCGCTGCGGCGATCTCCTCGGGCTCGGCGAAGCGGCCCAGCGGGATGTGGACCAGGCGGCGGGCGGCGCGCTCCGGGTCCTTGGCGAAGAGCTCCTGGAGCAGCGGGGTGTTCACCGGGCCGGGGCACAGGGCGTTGACGCGGATGCCCTCGCGGGCGAACTGCACGCCCAGTTCGCGGGACATGGCCAGCACGCCGCCCTTCGAAGCGCTGTAGGAGATCTGGGAGGTGGCCGCGCCCATCACGGCGACGAACGAGGCGGTGTTGATGATCGAGCCCTTGCCCTGGCGCTGCATGTGCGGGATCGCGTACTTGCAGCACAGGTAGACGCTGGTGAGGTTGACCTCCTGGACGCGCTTCCAGGCCTCCAGGCCGGTGGTGAGGATGGAGTCGTCGTCCGGCGGGGAGATGCCCGCGTTGTTGAAGGTGATGTCGAGGCGGCCGTACTCGTCGACGGCCCGCTGGAAGAGGTCGCGCACCGCGGCCTCGTCGGTGACGTCGGCCTGGATGAACAGGCCGCCGACCTCGTTCGCGGCCTTGGCGCCGGTCTCGGGGTCGAGGTCGACGCAGACCACCTTCGCGCCCTCGGCGGCGAAGCGGCGGGCGGTCGCCAGGCCGATGCCGCTGCCGGCGCCGGTGATGACGGCCACGCGGCCGTCGAGTCGCTGGGTCATGCTGATCATTCCTCCGTGGAGATGAAGACGTTCTTGGTCTGGGTGAAGGCGTCGAGGGCGTCCGGGCCGAGTTCGCGGCCGAGTCCGGACTGCTTGAAGCCGCCGAACGGCGTGGTGTACCGCACCGAGGAGTGCGAGTTGACGGACAGGTTGCCGGCCTCGACGCCGCGGGAGACCCGCAGCGCGCGGCCGAGGTCCCTGGTCCAGATGGAGCCCGACAGGCCGTACTCGGTGGCGTTGGCGATGCGCAGGGCGTCCTGTTCGTCGCGGAACGGGACGACGGCGACGACCGGGCCGAAGACCTCCTCGGTGAAGGCGCGGTCCTCGTGCCGCACGGGCGCGAGGACGGTCGGCGGGTACCAGAAGCCGGGCCCGTCGGGGGCGCTGCCGCGGAAGGCGACGGCCGAGGCGTCCGGGACGTACGAGGAGACCCGCTCGCGGTGGGCGGCCGAGATCAGCGGGCCCATCTCGGTCTTCTCGTCGGCCGGATCACCCACCCGCACCCCGCGCACGGCCGGCTCCAGGAGCGCCATGAAGTCGTCGAACGCGGAGTGTTCGACGAGGATCCGGGAGCGGGCGCAGCAGTCCTGGCCGGCGTTGTCGAAGACGGCGTAGGGCGCGGTCGCGGCGGCCTTGGCTAGGTCCGCGTCGGCGAAGACGATGTTGGCGCTCTTGCCGCCGAGTTCGAGGGTGACCGGCTTCACCTGGGCGGCGCAGCCCGCCATGATCTCCTTGCCGACCCGGGTCGAGCCGGTGAAGACGACCTTGCGCACGTCGGGGTGGGTGACGAAGCGCTGTCCGACCACCGGGCCGCGGCCGGGCAGGACCTGGAGCACGCCCTCGGGGATCCCGGCCTCCAGGGCGAGTTCGGCCAGGCGCAGCGCGGTGAGCGGGGTGAGTTCGGCCGGCTTGACGATGACGGTGTTGCCGGCGGCCAGGGCCGGGGCGAGGGCCCAGGCGGCGATCGGCATGGGGAAGTTCCAGGGCACGATGACCCCGACGACGCCGATCGGTTCCTGGAAGGTGACGTCGATGCCGCCGGCGACGGGGATCTGGCGGCCGAACAGCCGCTCGGGGGCGGCGGCGTAGTACTCGATGACGTCCCGCGCGTTGCCCGCCTCCCATCGGGCGTTGCCGATGGTGTGTCCGGCGTTGGCGACCTCCAGGGCGGCGAGGTGCTCGCGGTCGGCGTCGACGGCGGCGGCGAAGGCGCGCAGCAGCCGGGCGCGGTCGGCGGGGGCCACCCGGCGCCAGGTGTCGAAGGCGGCGCGGGCGCGGGCGACGGCGGCGTCGGTCTCGGCGGTGCCGGCCAGTTCGACGGTGGTGATCACCTCCTCGGTGGCGGGGTTGACGACCTCGAAGAGGTCCGGTTCGGTCATCGGGCGGTCTCCCTCTGGCTTGCGGTGATGAACGCGTGGAACAGGCGCAGGTCGTCGGAATCGGTCTCCGGGTGCCACTGGACGCCCAGGGCGAAGCGGTGTCCGGTCAGTTCGAGCGCCTCGACCGTGCCGTCGGCGCTGTGCGCGGTGGCCCTGAGGCCGGTGCCGATCCGGTCGACGGCCTGGTGGTGGTAGCAGGAGACCTCGGTGGCGGGCCCCAGGACGGCGGCGAGCCGGCTGCCGTGCACCGGGGTGACCCGGTGGCGGGCGAAGCGGGCGGGGACGATCTGGTGGCTGTCGTCGGGCAGGTGTTGGACGAGGGTGCCGCCGAGTTCGACGTTGAGCAGCTGCATGCCGCGGCAGACGCCGAGCACCGGGAGGTCCCGGGCGAGGGCGGCGTGCAGCAGTCGGCTCTCCCAGTCGTCACGGGTGTGGTGGGGCGGGCCGGTGCGCGGGTGGGGAGCCGCCGCGTAGCGGGACGGGTCGACGTCCGGTCCGCCGGCCAGGACGAGTCCGTCGAGGGCGTCGAGCAGGTGGCCGGTCCCGCCGGGCTGGGGCGGCAGCAGGACCGGGGTGCCGCCGGCGCGGACGACGGCGTCGACGTAGGTCTGGGGCACGAGGCAGGCACGCTGGTTCCAGACCGACCAGGCGGCGTCGTCCTGGTAGCTGCTGATGCCGATGAGTGGTCGTCGGTGGCCGTCGGGTGGTGTCGTGCCGGTGGCGGTCACGCTGGTGCCGGTCGGGGCGGTGCGTGTCACGTCGGTGCCGGTCACAGTCGCTCGAATCCGCGGCGCCGCTCCCAGTCGGTCACCGCCCTTTCGTAGGAGGCGAGTTCGGTGCGTCCGGCGTGGGTGTAGTGCCGGACGACGTCCTTGCCGAAGGCTTCGGTGGCGACGGCGCTGCGTTCGAAGGCGTCGACCGCGTCCCGCAGGGTGGCGGGCACCCGGGGCGCGTCGGAGGCGTAGGCGTTGCCGGTGAACTCCGGCTGGAGTTCGAGCTGTTGCTCGACGCCGTGCAGTCCGGCGGCGATCAGGGCGGCGACCGCGAGGTAGGGGTTGACGTCGCCGCCCGGGACGCGGTTCTCGAAGCGCAGCGACGGGCCGTGGCCGACGACGCGCAGGGCGCAGGTGCGGTTGTCGCGGCCCCAGGCGATGGCGGTGGGAGCGAAGCTGCCGGGGACGTAGCGCTTGTAGGAGTTGACTGTGGGGGCGAACAGCAGGGCGAAATCGGCGAGGCAGGCGAGCTGGCCGGCGAGGAAGTGCTCCATGGTGCGGGAGAAGCCGTGCGGGCGGTCCCCGGCGAACACCGGGGCGCCCCGCTCGTCGCGCAGGCTCAGGTGGATGTGGCAGGAGTTGCCCTCGCGTTCGTCGTACTTCGCCATGAACGTGAGGCTGCAGCCCTCCTGGGCGGCGATCTCCTTGGCACCGGTCTTGTAGACGGCGTGGTTGTCGCAGGTGGTGAGGGCGTCGGCGTACTTGAAGGCGATCTCGTGCTGGCCGAGGTTGCACTCGCCCTTGGCGGACTCGACGGTCAGGCCGGCGCCGGCCATGCCGTTGCGCAGCCGGCGCAGCAGCGGCTCGATCCGGCCGGTGCCGAGGATGGAGTAGTCGACGTTGTACTGGTTGGCCGGGGTGAGGCGGGTGTAGTCCTTGTCCCAGGCCTGTTCGTAGCTGTCCCGGAAGACGATGAACTCCAGCTCGGTCGCGGCCTGGGCCTGCCAGCCGTAGCCGGCCAGGCGGTCGAGCTGGCGCCGGAGGACCTGCCGCGGGGAGACGGCGACGGGGGTGCCGTCGTGGTGGACGACGTCGCACTGGACCATGGCGGTGGCGGGGTGCCAGGGGACGGCCCGCAGGGTGGTCAGGTCGGGGCGCAGGGTCAGGTCGCCGTAGCCGTTGTCCCAGGAGGAGACCTCGTAGCCGTCGACAGTGTTCATGTCGACGTCGACGGCCAGCAGGTAGCCGCAGCCCTCCGCGGCGCCGGTCACGACGTCGTCCAGGAAGTAGTCGGCGGCGACGCGCTTGCCCTGGAGGCGCCCCTGCATGTCGGTCATGGCGAGCACGACGGTCTCGACGGACCCGTCGGCGACGCGGGTGCGCAGCTCGTCGAGGGTGAGCCGGGGGGTGGTCATCGGGTCTCCGGTTCGGTGTCGGGGGTGGGCTGCGGGCTGCTCACCGGGCCTCCGGTCGGGAGGCCGGGGCGCGCGGACGGCGTGGTGCTGACGTGCGGCCCGGTGAACCAGCGCCGGGCGGAGACCAGCCACCAGACGCCGGCGAAGCCGCCGACGACGACCACGGCGACCGGGGTGTAGTTGAAGCTCTCGGCGGTGATCGGGCTGGCGGTGGGCAGCATGAACAGGACGCTGATCACCGCCGTCCAGGCGACGGCGACGACGCCGATCGGCGTGCTCCAGCGGCCCAGGTGCCAGGGGCCGCGCGGGAAGTCCTCGCCCTGGCGCAGCCGCAGGTACACCGGGATGACGTAGGAGATGTAGAGGCCGATGACGGAGATCGAGGTCACGGCCGTGTAGGCGGTGTTGTTCCAGAGCGCGGGCAGTCCGAGGAGCAGGGCGCCGCTGGTGGCCAGCCAGACCGCGTTGGTCGGGGTCTGGGTGCGCGGGGAGATGCGGTGCCAGAGGCGGGAGCCGGGCAGCGCGCCGTCGCGGGAGAAGGCGTAGATCATGCGCGAGTTGGCGGTGACGGAGGCCATGCCGCAGAAGAACTGGGCGCCGATGACGATGAGCAGCAGGAACTGGGCGCCGCCGGAGCCGATCGCGTCGATGAAGATCTGCGCGGGCGGGACCTGGGTGGTGCTGTCGAGCGCGCCGTCGTAGTCGCGGATCGCGAAGGTGATGCCGAGCAGCAGGATCCAGCCCGCCACCAGCGAGACGGTGATGGCGTTGACGATGCCGCGCGGGCCGGAGCGGGCGGCGTCCTGGGTCTCCTCGGTCATGTGTGCGGAGGCGTCGTAGCCGGTGAGGGTGTACTGGGCCATCAGCAGGCCGAGCATCGCGACGTAGAACTGGCTGTGGAAGCCGGTCCGGTTGACGAACTCGGTGAAGACGGAGGAGGCGGAGGCGTGCCGCTCGGGCAGCAGCGCGAGGGCGCCGACAATGATCGCGACGCCGGCCAGGTGCCACCACACGGAGACGCTGTTGAGGACGGCGACCAGGCGCACCCCGAAGGTGTTGAGCAGGCCGTGCACCAGCAGGATGACCGCGAAGATCTCCATGGTGTGGGCGGGGGTGGCCGCCAGGCCGTAGCGCAGTTCGAGGAACGCGTTGGTGAAGAAGGCGGCGCCGTAGTCGACGCTGGCGGTCACCGCGACCTGGCCGAGGAAGTTGAACCAGCCGGTGAACCAGCTCCAGGCCGGGCCGCGGGTGCGGGTCAGCTTGGCGGACCAGTAGTAGAGCCCGCCGGCCGTCGGGTAGCTGGAGCAGATCTCGGCCATCGCGAGGCCGACGCAGAGCGTCAGCAGACCGACCACCGGCCAGCCCCAGATGATCAGGGCGGGGCCGCCGGTCTTCATCCCCGTCCCGTAGAGGGTCAGGCAGCCGGACAGGATCGAGACGATGGAGAAGGAGACGGCGAAGTTGGAGAAGCCCGACATCGAGCGGGCCAGCTCCTGGGTGTAGCCCAGCTCGCGGAGGCGTTGTTCGTCGGCGGAAACGGGGGAAGAGTCCACCGGAAACACGGCGGGGCCAAGGTGGTCGGGTGAGCGTGCGTCGGTCATGGGCACCCCTGGGGGTTGAGGGTGTGCCGGGTGCACGCGGCCACGACGGCGTGGCGCACCCGCCCCGGCGGGTTCGACGGTCTGACGGCTCGTCAATGGTCTGAAGTCGGACCATTGGGTGGGTGAGCAGCATCGTTCCGGCTGGACGGCGGCCGCGTCAAGGGTGGGACGGGAACGAGTGCGTGGGATCCGTTCGCAGGTACGATTCCGGCGTGGACGTGGACGTGACGCGTGAGCAGGCACGGCTCGACTGGGAGACCGGGACGATCTTCCGCCCGATCCGTACCGGCAACGCCTTCGAGGAGACCGTCGAGCGGCTGCTCCAGGCGATCAAGCTCGGCGTCTTCGGCCCCGGCGACCGGCTGCCCGCCGAACGCGACCTCGCCGCCCGGCTCGGTGTCAGCCGCGAGACCCTGCGCGAGGCGCTGCGCACGCTCCAGCAGGCCGACTGCGTCGCCCCCCGCCGCGGCCGCTACGGCGGAACCTTCGTCACCTACCGGATGCCCGAACCGGACGTGGCCGACCTGCGCCGCGCCGCCCGCGACCTCGGCGGCGCCCTGGAGGACGCGCTGACCTACCGGCAGGTCCTGGAGGTCGGGGCCGCCGAGGCCGCCGCCCGGCGCCCCCTCTCCCCCGAGCAGCGCGCTCACTTGGAGGACCGGCTGACCGAACTGGACGCAGCCCCGGCCGAGCAGTACCGCCAGCTCGACTCTCGCTTCCACCTCGCCATCGGCGAGCTCACCGGCTCCCCCTCCCTCGCCGCGGCCATCGCCGAGGCCAGAATGCGCCTCAACGACCTGCTCAACGCGATCCCCATGCTGGACCGCAACATCGAGCACGCCGCCGAGCAGCACCGGGCGATGGTCCGGGCGATCCTCGACGGCGACGGCGACGCCGCCCGGCGCGCCACCGAGGAACACCTCGCCGCGACGGCCTCGCTGCTGCGGGGGTTCCTGGCCTGACGGCCTCGCTGCCGCGGTGGCTCCTGGCCCGACGGCCACCAAGGCGCCCGTCGGCCGTTCCCCGCCGGCAACCGGGAGCAGCTGCCCGGCCCGGCCGGAGCGGGCCACGCGACGGCGCCGGCGCCGCCGACGGGTTGAACGCGATCGGACACCTGGTCCGACCGTTCCCGGGGATCGGCATCTCGACTTCCCGCGCGGCCGCAGTCCAGGCGGACCATCACTAGCATCGTGGTGAAACCAGTCTCGAAATGAAATCACGAGGTGCCATGACGAACGACTCGAAACCCGTCGCTTTCCAGCACGGCCAGGCGTTCCTCGCGACGATCTCGGAGCGCTGGAACTACCAGATCCTGCGCGAGGTCTTCTTCGGCACCGCGCGGTTCGGCGAACTCAAGCGGGCGCTGGGCATCTCGGCGAACATCCTGACCACGCGCCTGAACGCCCTGACCGAGCTGGGCCTGCTCACGCGGCGGCCCTACCGCGAGGACAAGCAGTGGTTCGAGTACGAGCTCTCGGACACCGCTCGCGAGCTGGTCGTGCCGGCGATCGTGGCGATCACCCGCTGGGCCGAGGAGCGCGGGCCGGATGCGCAGGCCGCCGGCGCCGGCCCGCGTCGGCCGCTGCTGCACACCGTGTGCGGCCAGGAGACCGAGCCCTACCTGGCGTGCGGTGTCTGCCATCAGCCGATCCAGGCGTCGAACCTGGTCCCACTGGTTGCAGACGAGAACTAGTGGCAATACGCTTCCAGTAAGGGGCCGGGGAACGACCCCCATAGCGGGAGGAAACGTCATGACCACGACCTGGCTCGACGGCGTTACCGAGCGGCTCGTCCCCACCTCGCTCGGGTTGATCAACGTGCGCGAGGGCGGCAAGGCGGACGGCCCGGCCCTGATCTTCTGGCCGAGCCTGATGATGGACGGCACCATGTGGCGCCATCAGTACGAGCACTTCTCCCCCACCCACCGCGTGGTGCTCGTCGACAGCCCCGGACACGGCAAGTCCGACGCCCTGCGCCGGATCATCGACCTCGAGCAGTGCGCCGACGCGCTGGTCGAGGTCCAGGACGCCCTCGGCATCGACAAGGCGGTGCTGATCGGCAACAGCTGGGGCGGCATGCTCGCCGGCGTCTTCCCCGCCTACCACCCGGACCGCTCGGCCGGGACGGTCGGCATCAACTGCACGGCCTCGCTCCCCACGACCTTCGAGAGCATCTGGGCCACCGCGCTGGCCGGCTACCTGTCGCTGAACTCGAAGATGCCGCAACTGGCCCTGAAGGCGGCCCGCGGCGCGTTCGCCGGGCCGACGGCCGAGGCCGAACGCCCCGAGTTCCTCGAGTTCCTGGAGTTCGTGCTCACCAACGACCCCAAGTCGGTCGCCTGGGCGCTGCGCAGCATCCTGATCGGCCGCCGCGACGAACACCGCCTGCTCGCCACGATCAAGGACGTGCCCGTCCTCGTGATCGCCGGCGAGGAGGACAGCCAGTTCCCCGTGCACGCCGTGCGCCGGATGGCCGACGCGATCCCCACCGCCACCTTCAAAGTGCTGCTGCGCACCGGCCACCTGGCCGCTCGCGAGAACCCGCAGGCGGTCAACGCCGAGATCGACGCCTTCCTCGCCGAGCTGCCCGCGCCGCCCGCGCCGCCCGCGCTGGAAAGGATCTGACGAGCATGACCGCCACCATCACCGGCCACGGCGGAGCCCCCGCCTGGATCAACGACTTCCTGCACGAGATCGACACCCTCGAGTTCGCGACCGCGTTCGCCACTCACCTCGACCAGGACACCGAGATGATCTTCGGCACGGCCCGCGTGCACGGAGTCGAGGCCATCAAGGACTTCTTCGTGAAGATCGACGCCCCGCTCGTCACCACGCACGAGGTGATCGAGACGTGGACCGTCGGCGACGTGCTGATCCTTCGGGGCGAGGCGACCGTCGCCAAGAAGACCGAGCCCGACACCGTCGTGTGCGCCCCATTCACGCACATCTTCCACCTCGACCGGAGCGACGATGCGGCACCGCGGATCCGCAGCCTGCACATCACGGCGGGGCCCGTCGACACCGACGCCCTGCTCTGAGCATCCCGTGGGCCGACGACCGGCCCACCCGGCGCGACGCCGGCCCACCGCGCAGCCGGCCCGGTCGCCCGCGGTACCCGGGCCGGGGCGACCCCGCTGCGCACCGCTCGTCCGCGGAGTCTGCACCCGTTCGGGTGCCGCATGAGGGCGCCGACCGTACGTCGCGGAGCGAGTAGTCTCGCAGCAGACGAGAAGGGGAGTGACACCATGAGTCAGCCCGTGCACGACGGAGTCGAGCTGATCCCCCGGCCCGAGCAGAGCCCGGCCGCGCTCAAGGCCGCCCTGGCCGTCGTCGCCGCGGACCGCCTCCCCGAGATGATCGACGGGCAGACGAGGGCGATGGCCGAGGCCATCACCACCGGCAGCGTCCAGCCGATCCGGGCCTTCGTCGCGCACTGGGCCACCGTCGTGGAGATCGAGCGGCACCCGGCCACCGCGCAGGTCTACCACCGGGCGAACTACCTCGCCAACCACGCCGGCACCGCCCAGGAGTGCCGCGAGCACGCCGCTGTCGTCGCCGAGCTCTACCGCGCCGCCTACGCGGCGGTGAATACGTGACCTGGAGCTGGGAGTACCTTCCCAGCGAGCAGCACGTCACCGCCGGATGCCCGGCCGGTTTCCTCACCGCGGTCGAGGAGCGGGCCGCCGAACTCGTCCGTGCCGCCGAGGTGCTCTACCTGGACGGCACCTCCTACCAGGGCAGCGGCGAGCCGATGCGCCACCTCGATGTCGCCGGCGGCCTGCTCGCCTACTACGTCGTCCCGCGTCTGGAACTCGTGGTGGTCTGCCAGCTCACGCCACCCGTGTGACCTGGCTGGCCCTGCCGCGCCGCGCCGGCGGAGTGGCAGGGGCCCCGCGCTCGTCGACCTGGGGACCTCGCCACCGGCGTACGGCGCCCCTCCCCGACACCAGGCGGCCCGGGACCGGTCGGTCAGGACACCCTGCCCTCCGACCTGCTGGCCGCTGGGTCGGTCGTCGGGGATCCGTATCATCGCGGCCGGTGGCGCCCTCCCCGACACCCGACAGGGCCGGGGTCGGCCCGCCGGTACCGCTACGGGCGACGCGGTACCGGAGACCTCCTGCGCGCCCAACGCCCGACGGAAGCCGGGCCTTCGGTCGCTTCGGTCGCTTCGGTCGCTGTCCCCGCAGCCACGGGTGCGGCCCGGGCCCTCTACGCGCGGCTCACGCGTGTTCGGGGCGTGTCCGACGCCGCCCTCCGGCCTACCCCCGTGTCGATTGGGTGGTGGACAGTTCGAGAGGGACGCAGGTCCAGGTGAAGGACGCGGCGGCTTCCGGTGCTTCGAAGATCGCGTCGTAGCTGGAGAACCGGTCCCCGCCGGTCGAGGTGCCGTGGAGGAGCCGGCTGGGCGTGAAGTCGGCGGCCAGCGGCCCGGAGCGGCCCCCGCTCCGGTACGGCGAGAGCTCCCACCCCGGCGCCGCGAGCGCGTCCGGCACGCTCGGGTTGGCCTCCAGGTGGGTGAAGACCAGCGAGGGAGTCCGGAGAAGCCCGCAGTGCCACACGTGGGCGGGCTCCGGTCCGGTCCCCCGCAGCGCCCCAGGTGTGGCGAGCCAGGACAGGGCCCCGTGCCCGGCCGACGGCAGTGTACGCAGGTCGACGGTCCGCACCCGGGGAAGATCGCGGTGCTGCACGACCATCAGCATCCGGGTCGGGTCGGGCACCGGACCGAAGCTGCAGGCGATGAAGTGGACGCCGTGGTCCGGGGCGGCCATGGCCCGCGGAAGCGCGAGCACGGCGTGCCGGGTACCGGGCTCGGTCAGGTAGACGGTCCACGACGGCACCGACTCCTCGCGCGCCGGCGGACTCGGACACTCGAGGACCAGAACGGTGAACAACCCCGACGGCGTGTCGAGGACGCCCCCATGGGACAGCCGCTTCCCGGGCTCCTCCAGGAGCGTCTCGGGAGGACGGATCACTACAGGCCGATCGGTCATCCTGCGACCGTAGAGGACGGGTCGCAGCGGCGCGCGCAGCCGCTCCGGCCCGTCAGCCGGTCAGGCGCAGGGCAGCTCGGAAACCTCGGACACGCCGGTCTCGCGTCCGTCCGACTGGACATGGCCGTTGATGAAGGCGGCGACCTGGTCGAGGGCCTGCGCCGCCTCGTCGACGAGCGGGGCGAAGCCCTGAAAGACGTGCGGCGCTCCGGGGAAGGTCCGCAGGGTGGGTGGTCATGGTGCCGCCGGACCGGGTGACGTCCGTCCACGGGGACAGGACGCTCGCGGACGCCGAACATCCCCTCGAAGACGCGGCGCCGGCGTTCGCGGTTGTGCCGGATCGCGGCAGCTGTCACCGCACACCATGCCCTCCCCCGGCCGGAACCGTTGACAGTGCCACGACGGGCTCCTAGAGCCGATCACGCTCCCGGCCGTCGGACCCGCGCTCGCGGGGATGGCTCCGCCGGCAGCAGCGCCTCGGCCCACTACTCGGTCTCGGCCCCGCACCTGGGGGGCATGCATTCGTACTGAATGGGATGGGCGGACTCTGAGCGAATCACAGCAGGTCAGGAAGTGTCGGCCCCGCATGCGCGGGGATAGCTCCTGGCGTTGAACCAGATCGTCGCGCCGGTCATCGTCGGCCCCGCATGCGCGGGGATAGCTCCACGGTTTGACCTGACCCTATGAGGGCCGGGCCCCCTTCCGTGCTCAGCCCGGCGGTGCTTATCGTCCGGGTACACACGAGCTCGGGAAGGAGGCCCGGCAATGTCTGTCTACGTCGGGATCGACGTGCATCGCAAGCGGTCCCAGATCGCGCTGGTCGGCCAGGACGGCGAGGTCCAGGTCAACCGGAACGTCCCCAACAGCGTCGAGACGGACTCGGAGTGATCGGCGATCTGCCGATCGGGACCCCAGTCGCGTTCGAGGCCGCCTACGGATGGGGCTGGCTGGTCGAACTCCTGGAGGACTACGGATACAAACCCCACCTCGTCCACCCTCTGCAGTGCAAAGCGATCGCCTCCGCCAGGCTGAAGAACGACAAGGTCGACGCCGCCACCCTCGGGCAGTTGCTGCGCGCCGACCTGTTGCCGGAGGCATGGATCGCCCCGCTGGACGTGCGCCAGCAGCGTGCCCTGCTCCGCCACCGCTTCCAGCTCGTCCGCCTGCGCACCCTGCTCAGGAACCGGATCCACGCCGTCCTGGCCGACCTCGGCCACACCCGACCGACCGGCGGCTGCTTCACCGGCCCAGGCCGCGTCTGGCTGGCCGGACTGCCTCTACCGGACGCCTCCCGCCATGTCGTCGACGACCTCCTGGCGGTCATGGACGCCCTGCAGCCGCCCATAGGCGTCCTCGACAAAGAACTCGCCGCACTCGCCCGCGGCGACCCCCGCACCACCGCGCTGATGCGACTGCCCGGCATCGGCACCCTCACCGCGCTGGCGATCGTGGCCGAGGTCGGCGACATCAGTCGCTTCCCCTCCGCGCGCAACCTCGCCTCCTGGGCCGGACTCACCCCCACCGTCCGCAACTCCGACCGCACCGTCCACCACGGGCACATCTCCAAGCAGGGCTCGCCGTGGCTGCGCTGGATCATGTGCGAGGCCGCCCAGACCGCCAAACGCCACCCGCTGTTCGCCCCCGGCTACCAGGACATGACCCGCCGCCGGGGCAAGAAGATCGCCACCACCGCCGTGGCGCGCAAGCTCCTCACCCACGCCTACCACGTCCTGCGCGAGGTCCACGACCCGCAGGCCACCTCCCACCACAAACCCGGCGTCCACCGTTTCACACAGACAGCCACACACTCCGGGTGAGCTCGCATCCACCGCATGAGACGCAACCCGCCGTTCTCGATGACCTGACTGAGCAGCCCGGTCCCCCGAACCACGGTCATGGCGCCGGCCGAGGCCGGACGCCGGATGGGTGCATGTGACAGCACGCACCGACCACACGTCCCAGGGGACACCAACCTGCTGTCGCCACAACGACTTTCGGAACATCCCGGCGGACCATCATCGGTCGCCGCTCGTCGGCGTCCAGCTCGTTCGTCCTCGCCCGCTCGTTCCTCGCGGGCTCCGGGCGCTCCAACTGGACCTCTCCCACCCGGCGACCTGGCCGAACAGCTGCCGGGAAGCCCCAGAAGATCGCCCCGGGAAGCCATCACACCTTCCCGGATGAACCAGCCTGCCAATTGACAGGCCCGGCCCTCATGGGTGCGGTGGGGAGCTTGCGCCGCACCCGGTGTGCGGCGAACTCACCGGTCCTTGCGCGCCCGGGGCCGGGCGGCTGCGACGCCGGTCGCACCGTCGCATTCCGGTCGGCGGTTGCGCAGCCGGCTGTGACTCCGATCGATAGATTGCGAATGCGAGCTGTAGTTTGCGAGCGGTGGTCCCGGGGCCGGTCGAGTCACGTTGAGTAGTGGTCATGTGCGGTCTCTGGCAGCGCTGAGGTGTGACGAGACAAGCCCCGCTCGCCGTACTCGGTCCTCCTGCCGCTCCTGGCTGACCACGCCGCCGAACTCCATGCAACCTGCCAGCAGTTTGAGCTTCGCCCCTCACCGAGGCTTCGCACCGGGGCCGGCCCCCAGACGCTCTGCTGTAGATAGCACCCACCGCAGCGAGGAGCTCCGATGACATCGATGCCCGTGGCCGGCCTGCGGACCGCCCGGTAAACGACCGCGCTGATCCGGTCGTCCGCAACGCGCTTGTCCACACCGGGGACCGGCGACGCCCGACGGGTCCAGCACCGGCCGGGGTACCAGGGCGCGACCTTCGCGTGCCGGTATGGCGCCGCCGCGGCGGCGGCCCCGCCGCTCCGCGCGATGCTCGGGCGCGGGCTGGACGTGGCAGCCGGCACCGACGCGACCCGGAGCTGAGAGGCGCGTATGCCGACGGACCACGAACGTGCGTTCCCGTCGATCGGGTGTACGGCGCGGCGAGCCCGACCAAGCGGCGTCTGGACGCGAGGCAGCGGCTCGGCTCAGTCCCGCGCCTCCAGGTACGTCAGGATCTCCCGGGCGATCTTCGCCACGGGTCGCGGGTCCATCAGGCCGTGGTGGGTGACGTCCAGGTGGAGGTCGGTGATCGTGCCGCCCGTGTGCGGGGCCCACGCCGAGGACGACGGGGTGCCCTCGGGCCGCTGCCGGGTCGCGGTGAAGAAGAGCACGTCGCCGGTGAAGCGGGCCGGCGCGAAGGCACGCATCATCGCGACGTGGCGTTCCCAGGCCTCACCCATGGCCAGAAGGTCCTGCCCCGAGAAGGAGCCGAAGGAGTGCTCGACCAGTGTCTGGATGACCTGTTCCCGAGTCAGCGGAGTCCCGTCGGGCGTGCCGTCCGGGGTGGCAGCGGGTGCCCGGAACATCTGGAGGAACACCGCCAGGGTCTCCTGCTCGTCCCGTTCGGTGCCCTTGACCGTGTAGTCGGCGTACGGGTAGGCGTCGAGGACCGCGAGCAGGGAGACCTCCTGGCCCATCGCCTCCAGCGTGGTGGCCATCGCCTGGACGACGAGGCCGCCGAAGGAGTGCCCGAGCAGGTGGTAGGGCCCCTGCGGCTGCACTTCGCGGATGAGGGCGACGTAGTCGGCCGCCATCTCCTCGACGGTCGCGGGCAAGCCGTCGGTGCGGGTGAGGCTGCGTGCCTGGAGGGCGTAGACGGGCCGGTCCGGCAGGTAGGGCAGGAAGCGGCTGTAGCCGAGGCCGACGCCGTAGCCCGCGTGTACGCAGAACAGCGGAGGCAGGGTGCCCTCGCCGCGCAGGGGCATGAGCTCGGCGAACTTCTCGCCCAACTCGGGTCCGTTCGCCAGCCGTTCGGCTAGCGCGGCCACACTGGGGGCTTCGAACAGGTCGCGCAGGGAGAGCTCCTCACCCGTGCTCGCGCGGATGCGCCCGACGAGGCGGGTGGCCAGCAGCGAGTGGCCGCCGAGTTCGAAGAAGCTGTCGTCCACGCCGACCCTCGGCAGGCCGAGCACCTCTGCGAAGAGCGTCGCGAGCACCTCCTCCCGCAGGGTGATCGGCTCGCGGCCAGACCCGACAGGGGTCTCGGGGACGGGAAGCGCGCGACGGTCCAGCTTGCCGTTGCCGGTCAGTGGGAGGTCGTCGAGCACCACGAGCGCGGAGGGGACCATGTAGTCGGGCAGCCGCTCGGCGAGGTGGGCGCGCAGCGCGTCGGTCGCCACTGCCCCTGCCGGGACGAGGTACCCGACAAGGCGCTTGACGCCCGGCCTGTCCTCGCGGACGACGACCACCGCCCGGCCGACCGACGGATGGGCGGCGAGGACGGCCTCGATCTCGCCCGGCTCGATCCGGAAGCCGCGCAGCTTGACCTGCGTGTCCGCGCGGCCCGCGTACTCCAGCAGGCCGTCCGTGGACCAGCGCGCCAGGTCACCGGTGCGGTACATGCGCGCGCCGTCGGAAGCGAACGGATCCGCGACGAACCGTTCGGCGGTGAGGCCCGGGCGTTCGGCGTATCCGCGGGCCACGCCGGCGCCGGCCAGGTAGAGCTCTCCGACGCAGCCGGCGGGCACCGGGCGCAGGCCCGCGTCGAGGACGTAGGCGCGCATGTCGTCCAGCGGGCGGCCGATCGGCAGGGAGCCCGAGGGCGCGTCGGAGACGGCATGGGTGGCGGCGAAGGTCGTGGTCTCGGTGGGGCCGTAGCCGTTGACGACGACGGTGCCGGGGCAGGCCGCGAGCACCTGGCCGACGGCGACCGGAGACACCACGTCGCCGCCCGTCCACACCTGTGCGACCCCGCGCAGGCAGCTCGGCTCCTCCTCGGCGACCAGGGAGAACAGTCCCGCCGTCAGCCATAGCGCGGTGACGCCGTGCTCGGTCACCATCCGTCGCAGCGTGGAGGCGGTCACCTCGCCCGCCGGAGCGACGACCGCGCGACCGCCGCCCAGCAGCGGTGCCCACAGCTCGAACGTCGACGCGTCGAAGGAGTGCGGCGAGTGCACCAGCACGCGCTCGAACGCGTCCCCGGCGAAGCGGGAGTCAGTGGCGAGCGCCACGACGTCGCGGTGGGTGACCGCGACGCCCTTCGGGCGGCCGGTGGACCCCGAGGTGTACATCACGTACGCCAACTGGAGCGGGTCACTCGAGTTCCGCGGCGCGTCGGTGCGCTGCTCAGTGCCGACCTGGACGACGGGAAGGCCCAGCCGCGCGGCCTCGGTGGGCATCGCCGCGTCGGTGACGACCAGCACGGCACCGGTCTCGGCGACGATCGCCTCGCGGTGCGCCAGCGGGTACCGGGCGTCCAGCGGGACGAAACACCCGCCCGCCTTCAGGACGCCGAGGAGGGCGACGATCAGCTCGGGTGAGCGCTCCATCAGCACGGCGACGGCTCGCTCTGCCCCCACGCCCTCGGAACGGAGCCGCCAGGCCAGGGCGTTGGCCCGGGCGTCCAGCTCCGCGTACGTCCACGTCGAACCGCCGTCGCCGACGAGCGCGACCGCATCGGGCGTGCGTTCCGCCTGGGCGGCGAATAGCTCGGGCACGGAGCCGAGGAGGCGCTCGCGCGGGGTACCGTTCCCTGCGTCCAGGAGCTGCCGCGCCTCGGCCCCGTCAAGGACCGGCACCGTGCCGAGCGCCGTGCCGGGCTCGTTCTCCAGGGCGTCGACCAGCGCGTCGAGAGTCGTGTGCAGCAGTCGGCAGACCCGCTCCGCATCGATCGGGGCGAGGGCCTGGGCCGTGAGCCGGAAGCCCGCGCCGAGGTCGTCGACGGAGACGGTGAGCGGGTAGTTGGTGCGCTCCTGGCTCATGAGCAGCTCGATGCCCTCCGGTGCCGCCGGACGAGCCGGCTCCTCCACGCCTGCGCTGTGACGGTAGTTCAGCAGCGAGGTGAACAGCGGAGCGGTGCCGCCGATGCCGCTCGCGCGCTGCGCGAGGGTGAGCGGCGCGTGCTCGTGCACGAGCAGGTCCGCGAGCTGCCCGCGCATCGCCGCGAGCGCGTCGGTGACGCTGACGCCCGCGGTGCGGGCCCGGACGGGGAGGGTGTTGATGAAGAGCCCCGGGACCCGGTCCGCGCCGGAGCCGCCGTTCATACGGCCGAAGAGCACCGTGCCGAAGACCACGTCCTCGCGGTTGGAGGTCGCTGCGGCCACGCGGGCCCAGGCGAGGTGGAACACCGTCGCCGGGCTGACGCCGAGGCGGCGGGCCTGGCCGCGCAGCCGCTCGGCGAGCGGGTCGGCGAGGTGCAGCCGGGCCTCGGCGACCTGGGCCGCGTCGCCGCGCACGTCGAGCAGGCCGAACGGGGCGGTCGGCTCGGTGACGTCGCCGAGCAGTTCGGCGAAGAACCGCTCGTGCTCCTCGCGGGTGACCCGCAGGCGGGCCTGGGCGACGAAGTTGCGGAACGGAATCGGGACCGGAAGGCCGTCGCCCTCCCCCGCCAGGACCGCCTGGATCTCGGCGAGCAGGACCTCCATGGCGGTGTGGTCGGTGGTGAGGTGGTGGCGCTGCAGCAGCATCAGCCAGCGCCCCTCCCGGGACGGGTCGGCGGCGATGTGAGCGCACATGAGCGGCGCGGCGCCGAGGTCCATGGACCCGGGACAGGCGGCGTGCAGCTCGACCACCGGGTCGTCGGAGCCGGTGAGTTCGAGGACCGTGACGGGGATCTCCGCCGTTCGGGCGACGACCTGCACCGGCTCGGCCAGGCCCTCCCACACGACCGCCGTGCGCAGCACGTCGTGGCGGTCGACGACCGTCTGCAGCGCGCCGAGGAAGCCGTGCAGCCGGGCGAGGGAGTCGAACGAGAGGACCGTCGGGAGCACGTACACGTCGCGCCCGCCCGCGTTCATCAGATGGTGGAAGAAG
Organism: Kitasatospora aureofaciens; assembly: GCF_001188955.3. Lineage (GTDB taxonomy): Bacteria > Actinomycetota > Actinomycetes > Streptomycetales > Streptomycetaceae > Kitasatospora > Kitasatospora aureofaciens. The sequence goes on from NZ_JPRF03000021.1 coordinate 65,342, forward strand.
ATCCCCTCCTGGAGCGGCGCCAGCGGGTAGATGTCGGCGATGTTGGCGGCACCGCCCGGGAAGACGGAGACGATGCGGTCCAGCTCCGGCTGTGTCAGGGCCGCCAGCGGCAGCATGTCCGACGTCAGCTCGGTCGCGTCTGCCGGGATCAGGTTCGGCGGCACTGCGACCTCGGCGACCGTAGCGGCGCCGGCGAGCCCGGCCACCGTGGGCGTGGAGAACAGCGCCCGGACGTTGACCTGGACGCCGCGTGTGCGCAGCTTCTCGACGAGCGAGACGGCCAGCAGCGAGTGGCCGCCGAGCTCGAAGAAGTCGTCGTCCACGCCGACCCGTTCGACGCCGAGGACCTGTGCGAAGAGTTCGCAGATGACCTCCTCGCGGGCACCGGACGGCGCCCGGTACCCGGCGGCGGCGGTGAACTCCGGGGCGGGCAGGGCCCGGCGGTCCAGCTTGCCGTTGACGGTCAGCGGAAGCGCGTCCAGCAGTACCACTGCGGCCGGGACCATGTAGTCCGGCAGCGACGCGGCGGCGTGGCGGCGCAGCTCGACCGGGTCGGGCACGGCCGAGGGGGAGGCCGAGGCTTCCGCCGGGACGACGTAGGCGACCAGGCGCTTGTCCCCCGGCACGTCCTCGCGGACCAGGGCGGTGGCCTGGGCGACGGACGGGTGCGCGGCGAGCGCGTTCTCCACCTCGCCCAGCTCGATGCGGAAGCCGCGGATCTTCACCTGGTCGTCGGCGCGGCCGACGAACTCCAGCTCGCCGTCGCGGTTCCACAGCACCACGTCGCCGGTGCGGTACATGCGCTCACCGGGCGTCGTGCCGTAGGGGTCCGCGATGAAGCGGTCGGCCGTCAGGGCCGGGCGGCCGAGGTAGCCACGCGCCAGTCCGGCACCGGCGACGTAGAGTTCGCCGGCCGTCCCGGGCGGGCACAGCCGCAGCGACGGGTCGAGGACGTAGACGCGTAGGTCCGGGATGGCGCGGCCGATGACGCTGCCGGTGGCGCCGCCCCCGACCAGCGCGGCATCCAGCTCGGCGTAGCTGACGTGCACCGTGGTCTCGGTGATGCCGTACATGTTGACCAGCACCGGGGCGTCGTCACGGTGGCGCGTGTACCAGGAACGCAGGCGCGGCAGGTCGAGCGCCTCGCCGCCGAAGACGACGCCGCGCAGCCGCAGCCGCGCGCCGAGCTCCGGGTCCTGCGCGTCCGCCTGCATCAGCTGGTAGAAGGCTGAAGGGGTCTGGTTGAGGATCGTCACCTGCTCGCGGACCAGCAGTGCGAGGAAGTCGGCGGGCGAGCGGGAGACGTCGGCGGGCACGACGACGAGCCGACCGCCGACGAGCAGGGCGCCCCACAGCTCCCACACCGAGAAGTCGAACGCGAAGGAGTGGAACCACGTCCACACGTCGTCGGCGGTGAAGCCGAACCAGTCGTCGGTGGCGCCGAACAGGCGGGCGACGTTGCCGTGCGGGATCAGCACGCCCTTGGGGCGGCCGGTGGAGCCGGAGGTGTAGATCACGTAGGCGGGATGCTCGGGGAGCAGCCGGCCGCGCCGCTCGTCCGCAGTCAGGTCCGCGTCGGAGACGGCCGCGAGGAGCTGCCGCGTCTCGGGGTCGTCCAGGACCAGGCGTTCTCCGGGCGTCTCGTTGCTGCCCGCAACGGTGAGGGTCAGCAGCGGGCGGGCGTCGTCGAGCATGCAGGCGATGCGGTCGGTCGGGTAGTCCGGGTCGATCGGCAGGTAGGCGCCGCCGGCCTTGAGGACGGCGAGCAGCGCGACGACCAGCTCGGCCGAGCGCGGCATGGCGACGGCGACCAGCGTCTCCGGTCCGACGCCGCGGTCGGCCAGGACGCGGGCGAGGCGGTTGGCCCGCGCGTTGAGCTCGGCGTAGGTCAGCTCGGTGCGGTCGGCATCGGTACGGTCGAAGGAGACGGCGACGTTCTCGGGTGTACGCGCGGCCTGCGCCTCGAAGAGCTCGGGAACGGTCGAGACGGGCATGCGGACGGGGTGCTTGGTCCACTCCGTCAGCATGCGCCGCCGCAGCGCGTCGTCGAGCACGTCCACGGCGCGCAGGGAGGTGTGCGGCGCCGTCTCCAGTGCGGTGACCAGGCCCTCCACCGCGGTGCCGAGCAGCGTGCAGACCAGTGCCGCGTCGATGGGCGCGACGGCGATCACGGAGAGGTTGAGCGCGGTGCCGTGGTCGTCCACGGAGACGGTGAGCGGGTAGTTGGTGCGGTCCTCGCCGTGTTCGAGGCCGATGCCGAGGTCGGCGGCGGGCTCGTCGCCGTGGCCACGCCCGTGGCGGTAGTTGAGCAGGGCGGTGAACAGCGGGGCGGGGGCGGTGATGCCGCTGGCTCGCTGGGCCAGCGCGAGCGGGGCGTGCTCGTGGACGAGGAGGTCGGCGAGCTGTCCGCGCATCGCGCCGACCGCGTCGGCGACGGTGTGGGCGGCGGTGTCGAGGCGAACGGGCAGGGTGTTGATGAACAGCCCCGGCACCCGGTCGGCACCGCTGCCCGCGTTCATCCGGCCGAAGAGCAGCGTGCCGAACACCACGTCGTCGCGGTTGGCGGTCGCGGCCACGACGCGGGCGAACGCGACGTGGAACAGCGTCGCCGGGCTCACCCCCAGCACACGTGCCTGCTCCCTGACGCGGGCCGCCAGTTCGGGCGCGAGCGGAAGGCGGGCGCGGTCCACGGTGCTGCCGTCGCCGCGCACGTCCAGCAGCCCGAACGGCGCGGACGGCTCCGCGACGTCGCCCAGCACGCCGGCGAAGTAGCGCTCGTGGTCCTCACGGGAGATGCCGAGCCGGGCCTGCGCGACGAAGTCGCGGAACGGCAGCGGCGCCGGCAGGTGGTCGGCCGCGCCCTCCAGGACCGCCCGGATCTCGGACATCAGCACGTCCAGGGCGGTGTGGTCGTTGATGAGGTGGTGCCGCTGGAGCACCAGCAGCCAGCGCCCGGTGCCGACTTCGGCGGCGAAGAACGCGCGCAGCAGCGGGGCGGCGCCGATGTCCATGCGGGCCGGGCAGGCGGCGTGGAGTTCGGCGACCGGATCCTGCTCCCCGCTCAGCTCGACCGTCTGGACGGGCAGCTCGGCCCGGCGGGCGACGACCTGTACCGGCTCGGGCAGGCCCTGCCAGAAGAACGCGGTACGGAGGATGTCGTGTCGGTCGATCACGAACCGCAGTGCGCCGAGGAAGGCGTCGAGGCGCTCGCGCGAGTCGAAGGTGAGCAGCGACGGCAGGACGTAGGGGTCCTCGCCGTCGACAGCCATCAGGTGGTGGAAGAAGATGCCTTCCTGGAGGGGGGCGAGGGGGTAGACGTCGGCGATGTTCGCCGCGCCGCCCGGGAAGGCGGAGACGATGCGGTCGATCTCCGTCTCGCTCAGCTCGACCAGCGGCAGCATCTGCGGGGTGAGATGCCCGGCGCCGGCCGGGATCAGGTTCGGCGGCACCACGACGCCCGAGGCGTCACCGGCTGCGGTCGCGGCGGCGAGCCGAGCCGGGCTCGGGGAGGTGAAGAGGGTGCGCACGTCCACCGGGACGCCGCGGGCGCGCAGCTTCTCCACGAGCGACACGGCGAGCAGGGAATGCCCGCCGCGCTCGAAGAAGTCGTCGTCCACACCGACCCGCTCCACGCCCAGGACGCGGGCGAACTCCTCGCACAACACCTCCTCATGCGCCGTCGCGGGCGCACGGTAGGCGGTCGCGACGGCGGACCCGAAGTCCGGCGCGGGCAGCGCCCGGCGGTCCAGCTTGCCGTTGACCGTCCTCGGCAGCACGTCCACCGCCACGATCGCCGCGGGCACCATGAAGTCCGGCAGGACCGCAGCGAGATCGGTCCGGACGGAGGCCGCGTCGAATCCGGGCTCGGGGACGACGTAGCCGACGATGCGCTTGTCGCCGGGCACGTCCTCACGGACAACCACGGCGCCGTGCGCCACGAGGGGGTGGGCGGCCAGCTGGGCTTCGATCTCGCCGAGTTCGATGCGGTAACCGCGGATCTTCACCTGGTCGTCGGTACGGCCCAGGTACTCGATGTTCCCGTCCCCACGCCAGCGTGCCAGGTCACCCGTGCGGTACATCCGCGTGCCGGAGGCGCCGAAGAGGTTGGCGACGAACCGCTCGGACGTCAGCGCCGGGCGGCCGAGGTAGCCACGCGCCAGCTGCGCGCCCGCGATGTAGAGCTCACCGGCCACACCCGCCGGCACCGGGCGCAGCCCGGCGTCCAGGATGTAGGCCTGCGTGTTCCACATCGGGCGGCCGATGGGGACGACGGTGCCCGACTCGACGTCGTCGCCCACCAGGTAGTCGGTGCAACCGACCGTCACCTCCGTCGGACCGTAGTGGTTCACCACCGCGACCCCCGGGTGCGCCTTGCGCCACTGCTCCAGCTGCGCGCCCTGTACGGCCTCGCCACCGACCATCAGCCGGCCCGTCGGCACGTGCGCGTCCGACATCGCATCCAGGTACGCCAGACCGCTCGGCGTCACCTTCAGGAAGGTGAGCCGCTCCGCGGCCAGGACGCCCGGGAGACGCTCGTCCAGCGCCGCCACGCGGACGCGACCGCCCGAGGTCAGCGCGCCGTAGAGGGCGGTGACACCCGCGTCGAAAGAGACCGAGAAGTGCATCAGGGTGCTCTGGCGCACCTCCGGGTACGCCTCTACGGCGCGGGAGAGGTAGTTGACCACGGCCGCGTGCGGCAGCACGACGCCCTTCGGGCGGCCGGTCGAGCCGGAGGTGTAGATCACGTACGCCGGGTGCTGCGGCTCGATGGCCACACCGAGGTCGGTGTCGTCGAAGCCGTCGGTGGACAGCTCGTCCAGCAGCAGGACCTCGACATCCGTGGTGTCACCCGCGCGCTCCACGCAGGCACGGCTGGTCAGCAGCACCCGAGGCGCCGAGTCGGCCACCATGTACGCGATCCGGTCCACCGGGTACTCCGGGTCGACCGGCACGTACGCGCCACCCGCCTTGAGCACCGCCAGCATGGCGACGAACACGTCCGCCGAGCGCTCCATGAGCAGAGCCACCGCCGTCTCCGCGCCCACGCCGCGCGAGGCGAGCAGGCGGGCCAGGCGGTTGGCGCGCGCGTTCATCTCGGCGTAGGTCAGCTCGGCGCTCTCGTCGACGAGCGCAACGGCGTCCGGGGTGCGGGCCACCTGAGCCTCGATCAGGCCCGTCAGTGTGGTGTCCGGGACGGTGTGGCCGGTGGCGTTCCACTCGGTGAGGATGCGATGCCGCTCGTCGTCGTCCAGCACCTCGACACGGGCGACGGGGAGGCCGGGCTCGGCGAGCACGGTCCGCAGGACGGCGAGCAGGCGTGCGGCGAGCCGCTCTGCGGTGGCTTCGTCGAAGAGGTCGCGGGCGAAGGTCACCGTGCCGTGAAGGCCCGCCGGGGCGCCGTCGGCGTCGTGTCGCTCGCCGAGGGTGAAGGCGAGGTCGTACCGGGCGGCCAGGTCGTCCCCCGGGACGTGGCGGACGTCGAGGCCGGGGAGGTCCAGCACGGCCTGCGCGTTGTTCTGGAGCGAGAGCATGACCTGGAAGAGCGGGTGCCGGGCCATCGACCGCGACGGGGCCAGCTCCTCCACGAGCCGCTCGAACGGCACGTCCTGGTGCGCGAACGCGCCCAGGCTCCTTTCACGGACACGGGTCAGCAACTCCGTGAAGGTCGGGTCGCCGGACAGGTCCGTGCGCAGCACGAGCGTGTTGACGAAGAACCCGACCAGCTCCTCGAGCGCGTCGTCGGTGCGGCCCGCGATCGGCGTGCCGATCGGGATGTCCTGCCCCGCGCCCAGGCGCGACAGCAGCACCGCGAGCGCCGCCTGCAGCACCATGAACGGCGTCACACCCTCGGCGCGGGCGAGTTCCAGCAGGCGCGCGTGCTCGTCGGCGGGCACGGCGAAGGCGACGGTTCCGCCCGAGTGGCTCGCGACGGCCGGACGCGGCCGGTCGGTGGGCAGCGCCAGCTCCTCCGGCAGCTCGGCCAGCGCCTCGCGCCAGTAACCCAACTGCTCAGCCAGCAGGCTGCCCCCGTCCTCGACCGAGCCCAGCAACTCGCGCTGCCACAGCGCGTAGTCCGCGTACTGCACCGGCAACGGCTCCCACACCGGGACGCCGCCGCGCACGCGGGCGGCGTAGGCCGTCGAGGCGTCGCGGGCCAGCGGCGCCAACGACCACCCGTCACCGGCGATGTGATGCACCACCACGACGAACCTGTGCCGCTCGGCGTCCTTCGAGAACAGCCAGGCGCGGAAAGGCGGTTCGGCCTTGAGGTCGAAGACGTGCCGGGCGGCGCGGGCGACGACCTCCTCGTCGTGGGCGCCGACGGTCAGCAGCGTGCCGACCGCTTCGACGGGCAGGACGCGCTGGCACGGCCGGCCGGCGACAGTGGTGAAGACGGTGCGCAGCACCTCGTGCCGGGCGACGACGTCCCGCAGGGCCGCCTCCAGCGCGTCGGCCTGCACCGGACCGGTGAGGTCGAGGCTGAGCGGAATGTTGTAGGTGGCGCTCGGGCCCTCCAGCTCGCCGAGGAACCACAGGCGCTGCTGTGCGAAGGAGACCGGGAGGTGCTCGGGTCGCTCGGCGGCGGTCAGCGCGGGGCGGCGGCGCCCGGCGCCGTCCTGCCGGCCGGTCAGACGGGCGGCCAGCGCGGCGACGGTGGGCGCCTCGAAGAGCGCCCGGATCGGCAGCTCGACGTCGAGCGCGGTGCGCACACGGCTGACGAGCCGGGTGGCGAGCAGCGAGTGGCCGCCGAGGGCGAAGAAGTCGTCGTCGACGCCTACGGACGACAGGCCGAGGATCTCGGCGAAGAGGTCGGCGAGGACCTGCTCGTGCGGCGTGCGCGGCGGGCGGTCCTCGGTGACCGCCAGGTCCGGGGCGGGCAGGGCGCGGCGGTCCAGCTTGCCGTTGACGGTCAGCGGCAGCGCGTCCAGGACCAGGTAGGCGGCCGGGACCATGTACTCGGGCAGCCGCTCGGCGAGGTGGGCGCGCAACTCCTGGGCCGCCACGTCCCCGGTGGGGACGACGTAGCCGACCAGGCGCTTCACGCCCGGCGTGTCCTCGCGGACCACGACGGCGACCTGCCCGACGGCGGAGTGGGCGCCGAGCGCGGCCTCGATCTCGCCGGGTTCGATGCGGAAGCCGCGCAGCTTGACCTGCTGGTCGGCGCGGCCCGCGTACTCCAGCAGCCCGCCGCGGTTCCAGCGGGCCAGGTCACCGGTGCGGTACATGCGCTCACCGCTGGTGCCATGCGGGTCGGCGACGAAGCGCTCCGCCGTCAGCGCCGGGCGGTCGAAGTAGCCGCGCGACAGGCCCGCGCCCGCGAGGTACAGCTCACCCACACAGCCCACCGGGACCGGCCGCAGGCGGTCGTCCAGCACGTAGGCGCGCATGCCGTCGAGCGGGCGCCCGATGGGGAACGCGCCCTCGGGGGCCCGCGTCACCGCGTGGGTGGCGGCGAAGGTCGTCGTCTCGGTCGGGCCGTAGCCGTTCACCACAGTCAGTCCGGGGCAGGCGTCCAGGACACGGGCGACCGCGACGGGCGAGACCACGTCGCCACCGGTCCACACCTGGTGGACGCCGTGCAGGCTGCGCGGCTCCTCCTCGGCGACGACGGCGAACAGGCCCGCCGTCAGCCACAGCGCCGTCACGCCCTGCTCGGCCACCACGCGGCCGAGCGCAGCCGCCGACAGCTCGCCGGCCGGCGCGACGACCACGCAGCCGCCGTTGAGCAGCGGGACCCACAGCTCGAACGTCGAGGCGTCGAACGAGTACGGCGAGTGCACCAGCACCCGCTCGAACGCCGCCGACCCGGCGTAGCGGGCGTCCGACGCCAGCGCGACCACGTCCCGCTGCGTCACGGCCACGCCCTTGGGCCGGCCCGTTGAGCCGGAGGTGTACATCACGTAGGCGAGCTGGCGCGGGTCGCAGGCGACCTCCACGGCGTCGCCGACCTCGCCGCGCTCGTCGCCGACCAGGACGACGGTGCGGCTCAGCGCCTCGGCACCGTCGCGCGAGGCGGCGTCGGTGAGGACCAGCTTCGCGCCGGTCTCGGCGACGATCGCCTCACGGTGCGCGAGGGGGTAGCGGGAGTCCAGGGGCACGAAGAAGCCGCCCGCCTTCACCACGGCCAGCAGCGCCACGACCAGGTCGGCGGAGCGGTCCATCAGCACCGCGACGGCGCTCTCGGCGCGGACGCCCTCGGCCGCCAGGCGCCGGGCCAGGCCGTTGGCGCGCGCGTCCAACTCGGCGTAGGTCAGCTCGACACCGTCGGCCGCGGCGACGGCGACGGCGTGCGGGGTGCGGGCGACCTGGGCGGCGAAGCGCTGCGGCAGCGTCCCGGCCGCCTCCGGACGGGGCGCGACACCGGTGCTCCAGTCGGCGAGGAGGCGGTCGCGCTCGGAGGCGTCCAGGATCGCGACGCGGGAGACAGGCTGCCGGGGGTCGGCGACCACGGCCGCCAGCACGCGGACGAAGCAGTCACCGAGCTGCTGCGCGGTCGCGGCGTCGAACAAATCGGCGGCGAACGTGACGTTGCCCCACAGGCCTGACGCGGACGTGGCGGTTGAGGCCGGCTGCTCGCCGAAGGTGAAGGCGAGGTCGAACTTGGCGGGGGCCTCGCCGCCCTCCAGTGCCGCGACCGTCAGGCCCGGGAGGTCCAGCTGCGGCTGGGCGTTGTTCTGAAGCGACAGCATGACCTGGAACAGCGGGTGCCGGGCCATCGACCGCGACGGGGCGAGGTCCTCGACCAGCCGCTCGAACGGCACGTCCTGGTGCGCGAAGGCGCCCAGCCCCGCCTCGCGGGAACGGCGCACCACCTCGGCGAAGGTGGGGTCGCCGGACAGGTCGGTGCGCAGAACCAGGGTGTTGACGAAGAAGCCGACGAGGTCGTTCAGGCCCTCGTCCGTACGGCCGGCGACGGCGGTGCCGACGGGGATGTCGGTTCCGGCGCCGAGACGCGAGAGCAGGACGGCCAGGGCGCTCTGGAGCACCATGAACAGGGTGCCGCCCTGGGCGCGGGCGAGGCCGGCGGCGCGCTGGTGCAGCTCGGCCGGGACCGCGAACTCGACGGTGCCGCCCCGATGCCCGGCGGCGGCCGGGCGCGGACGGTCGTAGGGCAGGGCCAGCTCCTCGGGGAGGTCGGCCAGCGTCTCGCGCCAGTAGGCGAGCTGCTCGCTGAGCAGGCTCTCCGGGTCGTCCTCGTCGCCGAGCAGTTCGCGCTGCCACAGTGCGTAGTCGGCGTACTGGCCGGGCAGTTCGTCCCACTCGGGCTCGCCGCCCGCCAGGCGTGCGGCGTAGGCGGTGGAGACGTCGCGGGCCAGCGGTCCCATGGACCAGCCGTCACCGGCGATGTGGTGCACCACCAGCAGCAGCACGTGACTGTCAGGGCTCCGACTGAACAGCCAGGCCCGCAGCGGAAGTTCGTCGGCCAGGTCGAAGGCGTGCCGGGACGCGTGGGCGACCTCCTCGCGCAGCCCCGCCTCGTCGAGGCCGGTGGCGTCGACGACGGTCAGCAGCGAGCCGACGCTGTCGGCGGGCCGGATGTCCTGCCAGGGCTCGCCGTCGACGGCGGGGAAGACGGTGCGCAGCACCTCGTGCCGGCCGACGACGTCCCGCAGGGCGGCGTCGAGCACGTCGGCGTCGAGGTGGCCGGTGAGCCGCAGGCCGAGCGGGATGTTGTAGGTGGCGTTGGGTCCTTCCAGCTGGCCGAGGAACCACAGCCGCTGCTGTGCGAAAGAAACCGGGATCATCAGGACTCCTTGTGCCCGCGCATCGGCCGGAACGCGGGCCGTGCCTTCTTCTTGGTGGTGGTGAGGCTCTCGATCCGCGCGGCGACGCCGGCGACGGTCGGCGTCTCGAACAGCGCCTGGAGCGGCAGTTCGACGCCCATGGCGGTGCGGATCCGGCTGACCAGTCGGGTGGCCAGCAGCGAGTGACCGCCGAGTTCGAAGAAGTCGTCGTCCAGACCGACCCGTTCGACCTCGACGCCCAGCACCTGCGCGAACGCCTCGCACAGCTGCTCCTCGCGCGGCGTGGTCGGCGCGCGGTGCGCGACCGTCGAGCCGAGTTCGGGGGCGGGCAGGGCCTTGCGGTCGAGCTTGCTGTTGGGGGTCAGCGGCAGCGCGTCCAGCAGGATCGCCGCCGAGGGAACCATGTAGTCCGGCAGCGAGGCGGCCACGTGGCGCCGCAGGTCCTCGCCGGTGACGGTGGCCGCGTCGGCCGGGTCGGCGAGGACGGCGTAGGCGACCAGGCGCTTGTCACCGGGCCGGTCCTCGCGGGCGACGACGGCCGCGTGGGCGAGCGCCGGGTGCGCGGCGAGCACGGCCTCGACCTCGCCGAGTTCGATGCGGAATCCGCGGATCTTCACCTGGTCGTCGGCGCGGCCGACGAACTCCAGCTGGCCGTCCTGCGTCCAGCGCACCAGGTCGCCGGTACGGTACATGCGCTCGCCCGAGGCGCCTGCCGCGTTTGCGGCACCGAACGGGCAGGCCACGAAGCGCTCCGCGGACAGTGCCGGTCGGCCCAGGTAGCCGCGGGCCAGCCCCGTCCCTGCCAGGTACAGCTCGCCCACGGTGCCGACCGGCACCGGCCGCAACGCCGCGTCCAGCACGTAGGCGCGGCTGTTGTCCATGGGCCGCCCGATGGGCAGCACCGGCGGGATCTGCTCCACGTCCGTCACCGGGACCTGCGTGGTGCACAGGGTGGTCTCGGTGGGCCCGTAGGTGTTGCGGACCACGATGCCGGGGCAGGCCTCCAGAACGCGTCGCACGGCACTCGCCGGGACGATGTCGCCGCCGGTGCCGACCTCGTGGATGCCCGCGAACGCGGTCGGGTCGTCCTCGGCCAGCACCCGGAAGAGGCCGGCCGTGAGGTGCAGGTGGGTCAGCTGGTGGCGCTCCTTCAGCGACCGGATCGCCGCGGCGTCCGTCCGCCCCTCCGGCGCGACGACCACCGTGCCGCCCGAGGTCAGCGGCACCCACAGCTCGTAGGTGGACGCGTCGAAGGCGTGCGGGGCCTGGAACAGCGCCCGGTGCTGGCCGGTCTCGCTCCAGCAGCGGTCCGAGACGAGGTCGACCACACCGCGGTGGGTGTTGGCGATGCCCTTCGGGACGCCGGTGGAGCCGGAGGTGTACATCACGTAGACGCGCTGGTCCGGCAGGTTGCGCACGTCCAGGTCGGTGTCGTCGCCGGGGCCGGTTCCGGCCGTGGGCTCGATCACCAGGACGTCGGTGCCGGCCGCCTCGACGCCGCGCACGAAGGCGTGCTCGCGCGTCAGCGTGTCGGCGAGCAGGAGCCCGCCGCCCGCGTCGGCGTGGATCACGGCCATCCGGGACTCGGGCGCCCGCGCGTCGATCGGCACGAACGCGCCACCCGCCTTGAGTACGGCCAGCAGGGTGACCACCAGCTCGGCCGAGCGCCGCATCAGCACCGGGACCAGCGAGTCCGGGGTCACGCCGCGCTCGACGAGCACGCGGGCGAGGCGGTTGGCCCGGCCGTTGAGCTCGGCGTATCTGAGCGCGATGTCGTCGGCCACGAGGGCGACGGAGTCCGGAGTGCGGGCCGCCTGGGCCTCGAACAGGTCAGTGAGGCTGACGGCGGAGATGCCGGCCGCCGTGTCGTTCCAGGTGTGCAGCACCGTCCGGCGACGGTCCTCGTCGAGGACGTCAACGGCGGCGAGGGGCGTCTCCGGGGCCGTCTCCAGCGCGTCGACCAGGCCCGTCAGCGTGGTGAGCGCGAGCGCGCAGACCAGCTCGGGGTCGATCGGCGCGAGCGCCTGGACGGACAGCTGGAGTCGCGAGCCGAAGTCGTCGACCGCGACCGTGAGCGGGTAGTTGGTGCGGTCCTTGCCGTGCTCGGCGTGCTCGACGCCGGCCAGGCCGCTGCCCTCGACCTCCTCGTCCACCAACTGGCTGTGCCGGTAGTTGAGCAGGGCGGTGAACAGCGGGGCGGGGGCGGTGATGCCGCTGGCTCGCTGGGCCAGGGCGAGCGGGGCGTGCTCGTGGACGAGGAGGTCGGCGAGCTGTCCGCGCATCGCGCCGACCGCGTCGGCGACGGTGTGGGCGGCGGTGTCGAGGCGGACGGGCAGGGTGTTGATGAACAGCCCCGGCACCCGGTCGGCGCCGCTGCCCGCGTTCATCCGGCCGAAGAGCAGCGTGCCGAACACCACGTCGTCGCGGTTGGCGGTCGCGGCCACGACGCGGGCGAAGGCGACGTGGAACAGCGTCGCCGGGCTCACCCCCAGCACCCGCGACAGCTCCCTGATACGAGCGGCCAGTTCCGGCGCGAGCACGTGCTCCGCCTCACTGACCCGGCTGCCGTCACCTCGCACGTCCAGCAGCCCGAACGGCGCGGACGGTTCGGCCACGTCACCCAGCAGGCCCGCGAAGAACCGCTCATGCTCCTCGCGGGAGACGCCGAGCCGGGCCTGGGCAACGAACTCGCGGAACGGCAGCGGCGCGGGCAGGCGGTCCTGCTCCCCCGCCAGCACGGCCCGGATCTCGCCGAGGAGGATGTCCAGCGCCGTGTGGTCGGTGACCAGGTGGTGGCGCTGGAGCGCCAGCAGCCAGCGCCCGCCGCCGGGTTCGGCCGCGACGAAGGCACGCAGCAGCGGCGCCCGGGTCAGGTCCATCACGGGCGGGCAGGCCCCCTGGAGCTCGCCCATCGCCTGCTCGACGGGGCCTGACAAGTTGACGGTCTCGACCGGCAGTTGGGCATGGCGCGCGACGACCTGCACCGGCTCGGCCAGGCCGTCCCAGAACACGCCCGTACGCAGGATGTCGTGACGGTCGATCACCTGTTGGAGCGCGCCGAGGAAGGCGTCGAGGCGCTCGCGCGAGTCGAAGGTGAGCAGGGCCGGAACGACGTACATGTCACGTCCGCCCTCGCCGGCAGCCATCAGGTGGTGGAAGAAGATGCCTTCCTGGAGGGGGGCGAGGGGGTAGACGTCGGCGATGTTCGCCGCGCCGCCCGGGAAGGCGGAGACGATGCGGTCGATCTCCGTCTCGCTCAGCTCGACCAGCGGCAGCATCTGCGGGGTGAGATGCCCGGCGCCGGCCGGGATCAGGTTCGGCGGCACCACGACGCCCGAGGCGTCACCGGCTGCGGTCGCGGCGGCGAGCCGAGCCGGGCTCGGGGAGGTGAAGAGGGTGCGCACATCGACCGGGACGCCGCGGGCGCGCAGCTTCTCCACGAGCGACACGGCGAGCAGGGAATGCCCGCCGCGCTCGAAGAAGTCGTCGTCCACACCGACCCGCTCCACGCCCAGGCCGCGGGCGAACTCCTCGCACAACACCTCCTCATGCGCCGTCGCGGGCGCACGGTAGGCGGTCGCGACGGCGGACCCGAAGTCCGGCGCGGGCAGCGCCCGGCGGTCCAGCTTGCCGTTGACCGTCCTCGGCACGACGTCCAGCGCCACGATCGCCGCCGGGACCATGTACTCCGGGAGGACCGCAGCGAGATCGGTCCGGACGGAGGCCGCGTCGAATCCGGGCTCGGGGACGACGTAGCCGACCAGGCGCTTGTCGCCCGGCACGTCCTCACGGACAACCACGACGGACTGCACCACGCCGGGCTGGGCGGCCAGCTGGGCTTCGATCTCGCCGAGTTCGATGCGGTAACCGCGGATCTTCACCTGGTCGTCGGTACGGCCCAGGTACTCGATGTTCCCGTCCCCACGCCAGCGCGCCAGGTCACCCGTGCGGTACATCCGCGTGCCGGAGGCGCCGAAGGGGTTGGCGACGAACCGCTCGGACGTCAGCGCCGGGCGGCCGAGGTAGCCACGCGCCAGCTGCGCGCCCGCGATGTAGAGCTCACCGGCCACACCCGCCGGCACCGGGCGCAGCCCGGCGTCCAGGATGTAGGCCTGCGTGTTCCACATCGGACGGCCGATGGGGACGACGGTGCCCGACTCGACGTCGTCGCCCACCAGGTAGTCGGTGCAACCGACCGTCACCTCCGTCGGACCGTAGTGGTTCACCACCGCGACCCCCGGGTGCGCCTTGCGCCACTGCTCCAGCTGCGCGCCCTGTACGGCCTCGCCACCGACCATCAGCCGGCCCGTCGGCACGTGCGCGTCCGACATCGCATCCAGGTACGCCAGACCGCTCGGCGTCACCTTCAGGAAGGTGAGCCGCTCCGCGCCCAGGACGCCCGGGAGACGCTCGTCCAGCGCCGCCACGCGGACGCGACCGCCCGAGGTCAGCGCGCCGTAGAGGGCGGTGACACCCGCGTCGAAGGACATGGAGGCGTGCAGCAGGGTATTGCCCTGGACTTCGAGGTAGGCCTCCTGGGCACGCAGCACGTAGTTGACGAGACCGGCGTGCGGCAGCACGACGCCCTTCGGGCGGCCGGTCGAGCCGGAGGTGTAGATCACGTACGCCGGGTGCTGCGGCTCGATGGCCACACCGAGGTCGGTGTCGTCGAAGCCGTCGGTGGACAGCTCGTCCAGCAGCAGGACCTCGACATCCGTGGTGTCACCCGCGCGCTCCACGCAGGCGCGACTGGTCAGCAGCACCCGAGGTGCCGAGTCGGCCACCATGTACGCGATCCGGTCCACCGGGTACTCCGGGTCGACCGGCACGTACGCGCCACCCGCCTTGAGCACCGCCAGCAGGCTGATGACCAGCTCGTTCGAGCGCTCCAGCAGCACCGCGACGCGGTCCTCCGGGCGCACGCCGCGCGCGGCGAGCAGATGGGCGAGGCGGTTGGCGCGGGCGCCGGTCTCGGCGTAGGTGAGCTCGGTGGTCTCGTGGGCCAGCGCCACCGCTTGCGGCGTGCGGGCCACCTGGGCCTCGAAGAGCGCTGTCAGGGTCGTCGTGGGGACGGTGCGACCGGTGGCGTTCCACTCGTTGAGGATGCGGTGGAGCTCCTCGTCCGCCAGGACCTCCGCGTGCGTCACCGGCTGGTCCGGCGCGGCGAGGACCGCTTCCAGGACGCGGACGAAGCGCTGCGCGAGCGTCTCGACGGTCGGGGCGTCGAAGAGGTCCGCCGCGTAGGTGAGGGTGCCGGCCAGGCCGGCCGGGGCGCCGTCCGCGGCGAAGGACTCGGTGAGTGTGAAGCCCAGGTCGAAGCGGGCGGCGTCCGCGTCCAGGGAGAGCGGGGAGGCCTGCACGCCGGGCAGGTCGAGCGAGGCCTCGGCGTTGTTCTGCACGGACAGCATGACCTGGAACAGGGGGTGCCGGGCCATCGACCGCGACGGGGCCAGCTCCTCCACGAGCCGCTCGAACGGCACGTCCTGGTGCGCGAACGCGCCCAAACTGGTCTCGCGGACACGGCCGAGCAACTCGGCGAAGGTCGGATCACCGGACAGATCCGTGCGCAGCACGAGCGTGTTGACGAAGAACCCGACCAGCTCGTCCAGCGCCTCGTCCGTACGCCCCGCGACCGGCGTGCCGATCGGGATGTCCTGCCCCGCGCCCAGGCGCGACAGCAGCACCGCGAGCGCCGCCTGCAGCACCATGAACGGCGTCACACCCTCGGCGCGGGCGAGCAGGCGCAGGCGTTCGTGGAGGTGGGCCGGGACGTCCAGGGCCACGGACCCGCCGCGGTGCGTGGCCACGGCCGCACGCGGCCGGTCGGCCGGCAGCGCCAGCTCCTCGGGCAGCTCGGCCAGAGCCTCGCGCCAGTAGCCCAACTGCTCGGCCAAGAGGCTGCCTTCGTCCTCGACCGAGCCCAGCAGCTCATGCTGCCACAGCGCGTAGTCGGCATACTGCACCGGCAGCGGCTCCCACACCGGGTCCTCGCCGCGCAGGCGGGCGGCGTAGGCCGTCGAGGCGTCGCGGGCCAGCGGCGCCATCGACCAGCCGTCACCCGCGATGTGGTGCACCACCAGGACGAGGGTGTGGGTGTCCTCCCCCTCCTCGAACAGCCAGGCGTGCAGCGGTACGTCCTGACGCAGGTCGAAGACGTGCGCGGCGGCGCGCGCGAGGGCCTGTTCGTCGTGACCCTCGGTGCGGGTGACGGTCAGCAGCGCGCCGACCTCGTCCATCGGCAGCACTCGCTGCACCGGCCGTCCGTCCTGCGACCGGTAGACGGTGCGCAACACCTCGTGCCGGGCGACGACGTCGCGCAGCGCCTGGTGCAGCATTTCGGTGTCGAGCGGGCCGGTCAGGCGCAGCCCGAGGGGGATGTTGTAGGTGGCGCTCGGCCCCTCCAGCTCGCCGAGGAACCACAGCCGCTGCTGCGCGGAGGAGACCGGCAGGTGCTCGGGCCGCTCCCCCGCCGTCAGCGCCGGACGGTCCGCCCGCACGCCCTCCAGGCCGCCCAGACGCTCGGCGAGGGCGGCGACGGTCGGCGCCTCGAACAGGACGCGGATCGGCAGTTCGGCGTCAAGCGCCGTGCGGATCCGGCTGGCCAGGCGGGTCGCGAGCAGCGAGTGGCCGCCGAGCTCGAAGAAGCCGTCGTCGATCCCGACCTGCGGCAGGCCGAGGACCTGCGCGAACAGCTCGCACAGGATCGCCTCGCGCGGCGTGCGCGGCGCGCGGCCGGGCGTGACGGTGACGGTGGGCGCCGTAAGGGCCCGCCGGTCCAGCTTGCCGTTCACGGTCAGCGGCAGCGTGTCCAGCAGCACGAAGGCGGCCGGGACCATGTACTGCGGCAGCCGCTCGGCGAGGTGGCCGCGCAGCTCCTCGGCCGTCACCTCCCCGGCGGGGACGACGTAGCCGACCAGGCCCTTGCCGCCCGGCAGGTCCTCACGGACCACCACGGCGACCTGCCCGACGGCGGGGTGCGCGCCGAGCACGGCCTCGATCTCGCCCAGCTCGATACGGAAGCCGCGCAGCTTGATCTGCTGGTCGGCGCGGCCCGCGTACTCCAGCGAACCGCGGCGGTTCCAGCGGGCCAGGTCACCCGTGCGGTACATGCGGTCGCCCTGGGTGCTGTAGGGGTCGGCGACGAAGCGCTCCGCGGTCAGCGCCGGGCGGTCGAAGTAACCGCGCGACAGGCCCGCGCCCGCGAGGTACAGCTCACCCACGCAGCCCACCGGGACGGGCCGCAGGTGGTCGTCGAGGACGTAGGCGCGCATGTTGTCCATCGGGCCGCCGATCGGCAGCGCGGCGTCCGTGCCGCGCACCGGCTCGGCGGTGGCGAACGTGGTGGTCTCCGTCGGGCCGTAGACGTTGGCGACCACGGTCCGCGGGCAGGCCGCCCGGACCCGGGCGACCAGCGTCGGCGACACCACGTCACCGCCCGTCCACACCTGGCGCAGCCCGGCGAAGCAGGCCGCGTCCTCCTCGGCGAACAGGCCGAACAGGCCGATGGTGAGGAAGAGCCAGGTCACGCCGTGCTCGGCGACGAGCCGCGCGAGCGACTGCGCCGTCAGGTCCTCCGCCGGCGCCACGACCACGCGGCGTCCGGTCAGCAGCGGCGTCCACAGCTCGAACGTCGACGCGTCGAAGGAGTGCGGCGAGTGCATCAGCACCGCGCCCAGGTCCGGCCCGGCGAAGCGCCGGTCGGAGGAGAGCGCGATGACGTCGCGGTGGGTGACCGCGACGCCCTTGGGGCGGCCGGTCGAGCCGGAGGTGTACATCACGTAGACGAGCTGACGCGGGTCGCGGGCGACGGCAGTGGGGCTGCCCTCGTCACCGGTGTCGGAGTCGACGGTCAGGACCGTGAGGCCCAGGTCGTCCGCCTGCGCGCGCAGCGGCTCGTCGGTCAGGACGACGCCGACGCGGGTCTCCGCCGTGATCGCCTCGCGGTGGGCGAGTGGGTAGCGGGCGTCCAGCGGGACGTAGAAGCCGCCCGCCTTGACGATCGCCACCAGGGCGACGGTCAGCTCGGTGGAACGCTCCATCAGGACCGCCACGCCACGCTCCGGGCCCACGCCCTCGGCGGCTAGGCGTCGTGCGAGCCGCTCGGCGCGGGCGTCGAGCGCGGCGTAGGTGAGCTCGACGCCGTCCGGGCCGACGACCGCCACGGCGTCGGGCGTCCGCGCGACCTGGGCGGCGAACAGCTCCGGGAGTGTGGCGGTGGGGAGGTCGGTGGCGGTGTCGTTCCAGTCGCTCAGGATGCGGTGGCGCTCGGTGGCGTCGAGGATCTCGGCGTGGGCCACGGACTGCGCCGGGTCGGCGAGCAGGGCCGCCAGGACTCGCACGAACCGGTTGGCGAGCTCCTCCGCGGTGCGCCGGTCGAAGAGGTCGGTGGCGAAGGTGAGGTGGCCGCGCAGCCCGTCGGTGGCCGGCCGCTCCTCCAGGGTGAAGGCGAGATCGAACTTGGCCGCCAGCTCCCCGGCCCCGACCACCTCGGCGTCCAGGCCCGGCAGCTCCAGCAGCGCGGCGGCATTGTTCTGCACCGCCAGCATGACCTGGAAGAGCGGGTGCCGGGCCATCGACCGCGCCGGCGCCAGCTCCTCCACCAGCCGCTCGAACGGCACGTCTTGGTGCGCGAAAGCGCCCAGGCTCCTTTCACGGACACGGGTCAGCAACTCCGTGAAGGTCGGATCACCGGACAGGTCCGTGCGCAGCACGAGCGTGTTGACGAAGAACCCGACCAGCTCCTCGAGCGCGTCGTCGGTGCGGCCCGCGATCGGCGTGCCGATCGGAATGTCCGTGCCCGCACCCAGGCGCGACAGTAGCACCGCGAGCGCCGCCTGCAGCACCATGAACGGCGTCACACCCTCGGCGCGGGCGAGTTCCAGCAGGCGCGCGTGCTCGTCGGCGGGCACGGCGAAGGCGACGGTTCCGCCCGCGTGGCTCGCGACGGCCGGACGCGGCCGGTCGGTGGGCAGCGCCAGCTCCTCCGGCAGCTCGGCCAGCGCCTCGCGCCAGTAACCCAACTGCTCAGCCAGCAGGCTGCCCCCGTCCTCGACCGAGCCCAGCAACTCGCGCTGCCACAGCGCGTAGTCCGCGTACTGCACCGGCAACGGCTCCCACACCGGGACGCCGCCGCGCACGCGGGCTGCATAGGCGACGGAGACGTCACGAGCCAGCGGCGCCAACGACCAGCCGTCACCGGCGATGTGATGCACCACCACGACGAGCACTCGCTCGAACTCGCCCTGCTCGAACAGCCAGCTACGGACCGGGAGTTCACGGCTCAGGTCGAACCGGTGCGTCGTCGCGGCCGCGACGGCGTCGGCGTCGTAGGGGTGGACGGTCAGCAGCGAGCCGATCTCCTGCGCGGACAGGACGTGCTGGTGCGGTTCGCCGTCCACGGACGGGAAGACCGTGCGCAGCACCTCGTGCCGCTCCACCACGTCCCCGAGCGCTGCCTCCAGCGCCGCCACGTCCAGCGCGCCGGTCAGACGGACCGCCATCGGAATGTTGTACGTCGCACTCGGGCCCTCCAACTGCGCGAGGAACCACAGCCGCCGCTGCGCGAACGACACCGGAGGAACCTCCGGCCGTACACCCGCGACCAACGCAGGACGCCGCTCCCCCGACTCACCCAACCGCGCCGCAAGCCCGGCGACGGTCGGCGCCTCGAACACCGCACGGATCGGCACCTCCACCCCCAGCACCGACCGCACCCGGCTCACCAGCCGCGTCGCCAGCAACGAGTGCCCACCCAGCGCGAAGAAGTCCTCGTCCACACCGACCGACGGCCGACCCAGCACCTCCGCGAACACCGCGCACAACAGCTCCTCCCGCGGCGTACGCGCGACACGGCCGACGGCGCTCTGCGCGAACTGCGGCACCGGCAGGGCCCGCCGGTCCAGCTTGCCGTTCGGCGTCAGCGGCATCGCCTCCAGCAGGACCAGCCCGGCCGGGACCATGTAGTCGGGCAGCGTGGCCGCGACGCGCGCGAGCAACTCAGCCACATCCAGGCCCCCGCCGGCCGGGACGACGTAGCCCACCAGGCGGTGGTCGCCGGGCTGGTCCTCGCGCACGATCACCGCGGCGGTCGCGACCGCAGGGTGCGCGGCGAGACACGCCTCGATCTCGCCGAGCTCGATGCGGAACCCGCGCAGCTTGACCTGGTCGTCGGTGCGGCCGAGGTACTCCAGGGCGCCGTCGGCGTTCCACCGGGCCAGGTCGCCGGTGCGGTACATGCGCTCGCCACGGGAGCTGTTCGGATCGGCGACGAAACGCTCCGCCGTCAACGCGGGGCGCCCGAGGTAACCACGGGCGAGCTGGTCGCCCGCGAGGTAGAGCTCTCCCGCGACGCCGACCGGCACGGGCCGCAGCGCGGCGTCGAGCACCTGGACACGGGTGTTCCAGACCGGTCGCCCGATCGGCACGCTCGTGCCGGTGTCGGCGGGAGTGCAGGCCCAGGCGGTGACGTCGACGGATGCCTCGGTGGGACCGTAGAGGTTGTGCAGCGGAACCTGCGGCAGCACGGCGAAGAACCGGTCGCGGAGGTCGGCCGGCAGCGCCTCGCCGGAGCACATGACGGCGCGCAGGTCCGTACACTCGGCGGCAGCCGGCTCCTGCACGAAGGCCTGGAGCATCGACGGCACGAAGTGCGTGACGGTGATCCGCTCGCGGCGGATCAGCTCGGCCAGGTAGGCCGGGTCGCGGTGACCGCCGGGCTTGGCCAGGACGAGCGTGGCGCCCTCCAGCAGCGGCCAGAAGAACTCCCACACGGACACGTCGAAGCCGAACGGCGTCTTCTGGAGGACCCGGTCCTCGGCGGTCAGGCCGTAGGCGTGCTGCATCCAGGCGAGACGGTTGACGATGCCGGCGTGCGGGACCGCGACGCCCTTGGGGCGGCCGGTCGAGCCGGAGGTGAAGATGACGTAGGCGGGGTGCTCGGGTCGCAGCGCGACCTCGAGAGCAGCGTTGGTGTCGGCCTGCTCCGCGAGGGTCTCCTCGGCGTCGAGCAGCAGCGGATCGGCGCCGGCCGCGTGCGCGACGGCGGCGGTCGCCTGGGTAGCCAGCACGAGCGCCGGGTTACCGTCCGCGAGCACGACGGTGATGCGGTCGGCCGGGTACTCCGGGTCCACCGGTAGGTAGGCCGCGCCGGCCTTCACCGTCGCCAGCAGCGCGAGGACCATCTCGACGGAGCGCTCCAGCACGAGCGCGACGGTGCGCTCCGGACCCGCGCCCCGCGTGACCAGCAGCCGCGCCAACCGCTCGGCGCGCGCGTCGAGTTCGGCGTAGCTGAGGCTCTCGTCGCCGAAGGCAAGGGCCGTCGCGTCCGGGGTCCGCGCCGCCTGGGCGGCGAACAGCTCCGGGAGTGTGGCGGCGGGCAGGTCGACGGCGGTGTCGTTCCACTCGACGGAGATGCGGTGGCGCTCGGCGGCGTCGAGGATCTCGGCCTGGGCCACGGGCTGCGCCGGGTCGGCGAGCAGGGACGCCAGGACTCGCACGAACCGGGCGGCGAGGGCGGAGGCGGTGTCGGTGTCGAAGAGGGCCGTGGCGAAGGTGAGTTGGCCGCGCAGTCCGTCGGTGCCGGGTTGCTCCTCCAGGGTGAAGGCGAGGTCGAACTTGGCCGCGAGCTCCCCGGCAGCCATCACCTGGGCGTCCACGCCCAGCAGGTCCAGCACGGCGGCGGCGTTGTTCTGCACGGAAAGCATGACCTGGAACAGGGGGTGCCGGGCCATCGACCGCGACGGCGCCAGCTCCTCCACCAGCCGCTCGAACGGCACGTCCTGGTGCGCGAACGCGCCCAGGCTCCTTTCACGGACACGGGTCAGCAACTCCGTGAAGGTCGGGTCGCCGGACAGGTCCGTGCGCAGCACGAGCGTGTTGACGAAGAACCCGACCAGCTCGTCCAGCGCCTCGTCCGTACGCCCCGCGACCGGCGTGCCGATCGGGATGTCCTGCCCCGCGCCCAGGCGCGACAGCAGCACCGCGAGCGCCGCCTGCAGCACCATGAACGGCGTCACACCCTCGGCGCGCGCCACCTCCCGCAACCGGGCGTCGAGCTCCGCCGGGACGGAGAACTCCACCGTCCCGCCCTCATAGCTCGCCACCGCCGGACGCGCCCGGTCCACCGGGAGCGCCAGCTCCTCCGGCAGTTCGGCCAGGGTGCCGCGCCAGTACTCCATTTGCCGCGCCAGCACACTGCCCTGGTCGGACTCCTCACCCAGCAGCGCACGCTGCCACAGCGCGTAGTCCGCGTACTGCACCGGCAACGGCTCCCACACCGGGACGCCGCCGCGCACGCGGGCTGCATAGGCGACGGAGACGTCACGAGCCAGCGGCGCCAACGACCAGCCGTCACCGGCGATGTGGTGCACCACAACGACCAGCACTCGCTCGAACTCGCCCTGCTCGAACAGCCAGCTACGGACCGGGAGTTCACGGCTCAGGTCGAACCGGTGCGTCGTCGCGGCCGCGACGGCGTCGGCGTCGTAGGGGTGGACGGTCAGCAGCGAGCCGATCTCCTGCGCGGACAGGACGTGCTGGTGCGGTTCGCCGTCGACGGACGGGAAGACCGTGCGCAGCACCTCGTGCCGCTCCACCACGTCTCCGAGCGCTGCCTCCAGCGCCGCCACGTCCAGCGCGCCGGTCAGACGGACCGCCATCGGAATGTTGTACGTCGCACTCGGGCCCTCCAACTGCGCGAGGAACCACAGCCGCCGCTGCGCGAACGACACCGGAGGAACCTCCGGCCGTACACCCGCGACCAACGCAGGACGCCGCTCCCCCGACTCACCCAACCGCGCCGCAAGCCCGGCGACGGTCGGCGCCTCGAACACCGCACGGATCGGCACCTCCACCCCCAGCACCGACCGCACCCGGCTCACCAGCCGCGTCGCCAGCAACGAGTGCCCACCCAGCGCGAAGAAGTCCTCGTCCACACCGACCGACGGCCGACCCAGCACCTCCGCGAACACCGCGCACAACAGCTCCTCCCGCGGCGTACGCGCGACACGGCCGACGGCGCTCTGCGCGAACTGCGGCACCGGCAGGGCCCGCCGGTCCAGCTTGCCGTTCGGCGTCAGCGGCATCGCCTCCAGCAGGACCAGCCCGGCCGGGACCATGTAGTCGGGCAGCGTGGCCGCGACGCGCGCGAGCAACTCAGCCACATCCAGGCCCCCGCCGGCCGGGACGACGTAGCCCACCAAGCGCACATCTCCCGGCTGGTCCTCCCGCACGATCACCGCGGACTGCGCGACGCGCGGGTGGCACAGCAGCGCCGCCTCGATCTCGCCGAGTTCGATGCGGTGGCCGCGCACCTTCACCTGGGTGTCGGCACGGCCGACGAAGACCAGCTCACCCGCCGCGTCCCAGCGCGCGAGGTCGCCGGTGCGGTACATGCGTTCGCCACGGGAGCTGTTCGGATCGGCGACGAAACGCTCCGCCGTCAACGCGGGGCGCCCGAGGTAACCGCGGGCGAGGCCGTCGCCCGCGATGTACAGGTCGCCGATGACCCCGGCCGGGACCGGGCGGAGGCGGCGGTCCAGCACGTGGACGCGGGTGTTGGCGATCGGCACGCCGATCCGCGGGGTGGAAGCCCCGTCCGCCGGATCCACGCGCTGGGAGGTGGACCAGATGGTGGTCTCGGTCGGGCCGTAGAGGTTGGTGACCTCGCCGGCGGCGGTGAGGGAGGCGGCGAGCGGGCCGGGCAGGGCCTCGCCGCCGACCAGGACGCGCAGTGCGGGCAGCGCGGCGCCGGTCTCACGGGCGTGCTCGGCCAGGGCCTGCCACAGGGAGGGCGTGGCCTGCATGACGGTCGTGCCCGTGCGGGAGAGCAGCGCGATGAGCGCGGCCGGGTCCACGACCACGTCGCGCGGAGCGAGGTCGACCACGGCGCCGCTGACCAGCGGCAGGTAGAGCTCCAACGCGGCGATGTCGAAGGAGATCGTCGTGACCGCCGTCCAGCGGTCCGCCTCCGTGAGCGGGAAGCGCAGCGCCATGTCGGCCAGGAAGTTGGCCAGGCTCGCGTGGGGCACCGAGACGCCCTTGGGGCGGCCGGTGGAGCCGGAGGTGTAGATCACATAGGCGGGGTGCGCGGGACGCAGCGGCGCACGACGGTCGGCGTCCGTGACGGGGGCGTCCGCGTGGTCGCGGGCCGGGTCGCCGTCCAGCAGCAGTACGCGCGCCGGGGCCCGGTGGCCGAGCCGCTCGGCGGTCTCGGCGCAGGCGAGGACGAGAACGGGTGCCGCGTCGTCGAGGACGTAGCCGATGCGGTCGGTGGGGTATTCGGGGTCGACCGGCACGTACGCGCCGCCGGCCTTCACCACGGCCAGCAGGGCGACCAGCAGTTCCGCGGTGCGCGGCAGCACGACGGCGACACGCTCCTCGGGGCCGACGCCGCGCTGCACGAGCAGCCGGGCGAGGCGGTTGGCGCGGGCCTCCAGCTCGCCGTAGGAGATCGCGGCGTCGCCGACGACCAGCGCGGTCGCCTCCGGCGTGCGCGCCGCCTGCGCGGCGACCAGCTCCGGCAACAGCGCGGGCGCGACCGGACCGCCTGCACTGCCCTGCGTCAGCAGGCCCTGCCGCTCCTCCGAGCCGAGCACGTCGAGGTCGCCGACGGCGGTCCGCGGGGCGTGGTCGAGCGCGTCGGCCAGCGAGGCGAGCGTCTGTTCGACCAGGGCTGCGACGGCCGCCCCATCGATCGGCGCGACGGCCTGGACGGAGCAGGTGAACGCGTCGACGCGGTCGTCGACGGTCAGCGCGAGCGGGTAGTTGGTGCGGTCCTCCAGGTGGACCAGCTCGACACCGGGCAACGCCTCGACCGTGCCCGCGCGCAGGGCGAAGCCCTGTACGCGGCGGTAGTTGAGCAGCGCGGTGAAGAGAGGCGCGGTGCCCTCGACGGCGGAGGTCCGCTGGACCAGCGACAGCGGCGCACACTCGTGGGCCAGCAGGGCGGCGAGCTGGGTCTGCATCTCCCGCAGGGCGTCGGCCACGGCCACGGCGCCGGTGGCCTGGCGGACGGGCAGGGTGTTGATGAAGAGCCCCGGAACGTCGCCGCCACCGGCCGCGCGGCCGAAGAGGACGGTGCCGAAGACGACGTCGTCCTGGTTCGAGGTGGCCGCGACGACCCGGGCCCAGGCGAGGTGGAACAGCGCGGCGGCGCTGACACCGTGGCGGCTCGCCAGGGAGCGCAGTCGCTCGGCCTCCCTGGCCTCGACGAGGAACGTCGCCTCGGCGTGGCCGCCCGCATCCCCGCGCACGTCCAGCACGCCGAACGGCGCGGTGGGCTCGGCCACGTCGCCGAGCAGCCCGGCGAAGTAGCGTTCGTGGTCCGCGTCCTGGCAGCCCAGGCGGGTCTGAGCGACGAAGTCCCGGTAGGGCGCGGGCGGCGGCAGGCGGTCCGCCTCGCCCGCGAGGCGCGCCTGGACCTCGGCGAGGAGCACGGCCAGGGCGGTGTTGTCGACGACGAGGTGGTGCTGCTGGAGCAGCAGCAGCCATCGGTCGGTGCCGGGCTCGGCTGCGACGTGGCCGCGTAGCAGCGGGGCGCTGCCGAGGTCCATGGTCGTCGGGCAGGCGGCGAGGAGCGGGTGCACCGCGGCGCCGTCGGCAGCCGGGACCGCCGTGAAGTCGACCTCCTCGACCGGGACGGTGACGTGGCGTACGACGACCTGGACCGGCTCGGGCAGGCCCTCCCACAGCACGGCGGTGCGCAGTACGTCGTGGCGGTCGACGACGGACCGCAGCGCGGTGAGGAAGCCGTCGAGCCGCTCGCGACCGTCGAAGGCGAGCACCACGGGCAGGACGTAGACGTCGCGGCCCTCGGCGGCCGTCAGGTGGTGGAAGAGGATGCCCTCCTGGAGGGGTGCCAGCGGGTAGATGTCCGCGATGTTGGCGGCGCCGCCCGGGACCGCTTCGGCGATCCGGTCGATCTGGTCCTGCGTCAGCGACACCAGCGGCAGCATCTCGGGCGTGACGCGCTTCGCGTCGGCGGGGATGAGGTTCGGCGGGACGGCGAAGTCGTCTTCCTCACCGCCGACGACGCCCGTGGCAACGGTCGCCAGCCCGGCGACGGTGGGCGCGCCGAACAGCGCTCGCACGTCAACGCCGAGTCCGTGCGAGCGCAACCGCTCCACCAGAGAGACGGCGAGCAGCGAGTGGCCGCCCAGGGCGAAGAAGCTGTCGTCCACGCCGACGCGGTCGACGCCGAGGACCTGCTCGAAGACCTCGCTCAGAACCTTCTCGCGCGGCGTCGAGGGCGCGCGGTAGCCGGTCGTGGCGGTGAACTCGGGTGCGGGCAGGGCCAGTCGGTCGATCTTGCCGTTCGGGGTCAGCGGCAGTGCGTCCAGCGCGAGGACGGCGCTGGGCACCATGACATCGATGAGGGTCGCGGCGAGGTGGGCGCGGATCTCCTCCGGCGTGACTTGTGCTCCGTCCTCGTACACGACGTAGCCGACCAGGCGGGGGTCGTCCGCGCGGTCCTCGCGGACGACGGCGGTGGCCCGCCGCACGCCCGGGTGGGCGCAGAGCGCGGCCTCGACCTCGCCGAGCTCGACGCGCTGGCCGCGCACCTTGACCTGCGCGTCCGCGCGGCCCAGCAGCTCGAGGGCGCCCTCGGCCGTCCAGCGGGCCAGGTCGCCGGTGCGGTACAGGCGGGCGCCTGGGGCACCGAACGGATCGGCGACGAAGCGCTCGGCGGTCAGGGCCGGGCGGCGCAGGTAGCCGCGGGAGAGGGCGTCGCCGCCGACGTAGAGCTCACCGGTGGCGCCGGCCGGGACGGGGCGCAGGGCGGCGTCGAGGATGTGGGCGTCGATGTTGTCCAGCGGCAGGCCGATGGGCTGCCGCTCGCCGTTGACGTCGCCGGTGACGGCGTCGCCGCTGATCTCGGAGGCGCCGTAGTAGTTGGTGAGGCGCGCGTGCGGCAGCGCCTCGGCGAAGCGGGCGGCGAGGTAGGCGGGGATGGTCTCGCCGGTGGTCACCCACAGCTCGCAGGTGGCCAGCCGCTCCGGGCCGGCGATGTCGAGCAGGGCAGCGAGCAGGCTCGGGACGAGCATGATGCGGCCGACGCCGTGGTGCTCGATCAGCGCGACGAGGGCGACGGGGTCCTTGGCCTGGTCGCTGTCGGCGAGGACGAGGCCCTCGCCGTGCAGCAGCGAGCCGAGGATCTCGGTGGAGCCGTCGACGAAGCTCATCGAGCTCTTGGCGAGCGCCGGGCGGCCGGTCCGGTAGGGGTCGCGGGCGGCGATGGCGGCCAGGTGGTTGATCTCGGCCGCGTGGACACCCACGACGCCCTTGGGGCGGCCGGTCGAGCCGGAGGTGTAGATGACGTAGGCGGGGTGCTCGGGGCGCAGCGGCGTGCGGCGCTCGGCGTCGATGAGATCGACGGCCTGACGTCCCGCCACATCGGCCACGACGGAGGGCGCGTCCAGCGCCAGTGCCGTGACGTCGGTGTCCGTGAGGACGGAGGCCGTCTCGGCGACGGTCAGGGCGAGGACGGGGCGGGCGTCGCCGAGCATGAAGCGGACGCGTTCGGCGGGCCAGGTCGGGTCCACGGGCAGGTAGGCGGCGCCGGCCTTCAGCACCGCCAGCAGCGCCACGACCAGCTCGGGGGAGCGGGGCAGCGCCAGGGCGACCAGGGTCTCGGCACCGACGCCGCGCTCGACGAGCAGGCGGGCGAGCCGGTTGGCGCGGGCGTTGAGGGACGCGTAGTCGACTGCCTCGTCGCGGCAGACCAGGGCGGTCGCCCCGGGCGTGCGGGCGGCGCGCTCCTCGAAGGCGGCGGTGAGGGTGGTGCGCGGCCGCTCGACGCGCGGGCCGGTGCCCAGCGTCAGCGCGGCCTGCGTGTCGGCGTCCGCCGCGAGCCCGATGCGGCCGAGCAGTGTCTCCGGCGCCTGGTCGGCGAAGGCGTCGAGGACCCGCAGGAAGGTGTCGGCGTGGCCGGGCAGCTGCTCGGCCTTGTACAGGGCCGGGTTGCCGTTGACGACCAGCCTGCCGCCCGCGCCCGCTCGGTGGTCGTAGAGGACGAAGGCCAGGTCTTCGACCAGCCCGTTGCCGAGGTTGAGGAAGGTGGCTCGGTGCCCGGCGAAGGTCATGTCGTCGCGGTCGAAGGACATGACGTTCACGCTCGGCCCGACCAGCGCGCCGCTCACGGGGACACCGAGCTCGCGGCGCATGTCCTCGTAGCGGAACAGCTGGTGGCGCAGTGCCTCGCGCATCGACTTCGAGGTCTGGCGGACGAACTCACGCACGCTCAGTTCGGGGCGCGGGGAGAGCCGGATCGGCAGGACGTTGGCCGTCATCGCCACCGAGCGGCGCTGCAGTGCCGTCGCGCGGCCGGTGACGGGAAGGCCGAGGACAACCTCCTCGGCGCCGGTGAGCCTGGCGAGGTGGAGGGCGGCCGCCGCGGCGGCGAGCACGGGCAGGCCGGTTCCGAGGCGGCGGGCGGCTGCGCGCAGGCGCTCGGCGTGCTCGAGGGCGAGCGGGCGCTCGTGGCGCACGTGGTGATGGCCCGCGGGGGCGTGGCGCCCGGCGAGGGTGACCGGCTCGGGGCGGTCGGCGAGGCGTTCGGCCCAGTAGGCGCGGTCGGCCTCGAACCGGTCCGAGGCGCGGTAGTCGAGGTCCTCGTCGAGCAGGGAGCGGAAGGTGGGCAGCGGGGTACCGAGGTCGTCGCTGCCCGCGGCGAGGGCGGAGTAGATCTCGGCCACACGGGCGGAGGCGAGCGAGCCGGCGTAGCCGTCGCAGGCGATGTGGTGGGCGCGCTGGTACCAGAAGAAGCGGTCCGGTCCTGCGGGGAACAGGGCCAGCGCCGTGGTCGGGTCCTCGGCCAGGTCGACCGGACGGGCGAGGTCGGCGCGGATCCACCGCTCGACGGCCGCCTCGGGGTCGCTCTCGCCGCTGACGTCCTGGACGTGGAGCAGGACGCCCTCGTCGGAGGCGGTGAACTGGCACACCACCCCGGCCTCTACGCGGTACCGCATCCGCAGGGCTTCGGCCTCCGCCGCCATCTGACGCACCGCCTTCTCGAACAGGGCGGCGTCGACCGGACCGTGGATCTCCACGCACTCGGCGACCTGGTTCGCCGGGTTGGCGGGGTCCAGTTGCTGGCCGAACCAGACGCCCGCCTGGGCGGCGGTCAGCGGCCAGGTGGCGGGGGTGGTGTCCGACATGGTCAGTGCTCCCGTTCGTGTCAGGTGCGAGTCAGTGCGGTGCGGCGGTCGCGGCCGCGACGAGGAGTGGGGCGACGGCGGGAGGCCCCGTCAGCGGCCCTGCCAGCGCGGCGGGCGCTTCTCGACGAAGGCGCGCGGGCCCTCGTCGGCGTCCTCGCTGTGCATGCGGCGCTCCTCCCACGGGAACCGGGTCTGGAACGCCTGCTGGAGCGGCATCGTGGCGGCGGCAGCAGCGGCCTGCTTGACGGCGCGCACGGCCAGCGGGGCGCAGCCGAGGATGTCCGCGACCCAGGCGTCGACGGCGGAGTCGAGGTCCGCGGCGGGAACGACCTCGTTGACCAGGCCGAGCTCGTAGGCGCGGTCGGCGGTCATCGGGCGGCCGCTGATCAGGTGGCCGAGCGCGACCCGGTAGGGGGCCTGCCGGGTGAGGCGGAACACGCCGCCCGCTCCGGCCGTCAGCCCGAGCTTCGCCTCGGTCAGGGCGAAGGTGGCGGTGTCGGCGGCCACGATGACGTCGCAGGCGAGGGCGAGTTCGAAGCCGCCGCCGAAGGCGGCGCCGTTGACGCGGGCGACGACGGGCTTGGCGAGGTCGAAGCGCTCGGTCAGCCTCGGCCAGCCGGGCTTGCCGCGGCTGCCGAAGGTGGAGGGGGCGTTGCTGCCCTCTTCGATGCTGGCGGCGAGTTCCTTGAGATCCTGCCCGGCCGAGAAGGCGCGCTGCCCGGCTCCGGTGAGGACGGCCAGCCACAGCTCGTCGTCGGACTCGAAGTCGTCCCACACGAAGGCGAGTTCCTCGTGCATGCGCAGGTCCATCGCGTTGGCGCGGTCGGGCCGGTCGAGGGTCACGTGGGCGACGCGGCCGCGCTTCTCGTAGCGCACGCGGGTGAGGTCGGCGGCTTCCATCTGCTGTCCTGCCTGGGGAAGAAGAGGTGGGGCCGGGAGCCCGACGGGGGTTCGGGCTCCCGGAGGCGGTGCGGCGGTCAGGCCGAGAAGCGGCCGACCTTGCCGATGACGTCCGCGCTGTACAGGCGAAGCGCCTGCTGCATCGCGAATTCGGCCATGTACTGCCGGAACTGCTCCGGCGGCTCTTCCGCGAGGTTGAGCATCCGCCGGTTGGTGGTCACGGCGGGGCCGTCGAGGCGGGCGAGGGACTCGGCGATGGCCTGGTCCATCCGGGCGGGCTCCACGACCTCGTCGACGAGCAGGCGCGCGTCGGGCTCGCAGGCGCGGAGGCGGCGTCCCCACAGCACGACCTGACGGGAGACCCGGCCGCCGGCGAGCCGGCCGAGCCGCAGGTTGGCGGCGCCGGGGACGATGCCCTCCTGGGCGGCGGGGACGGTGATGTAGGAGTCGGCCGCCGCGATGACGCGGTCGAAGACCATGAGGAGCTGGGCGCCGCCGCCGATGGCGAAGGTGTCGACGGCCGCCACCCAGGGCTTCTCGACGATGGGCGTGTGCCAGGCGCCGTCGTGGTCGACGCGCAGGCCGCGGATGATCTTGTTGATGTAGCCGATCTCGCGGCGCAGCAGGAAGTCGACGAGCGAGATGTCGCCGCTGTGCAGGCTCTTGAGGTTGATGCCCGCGCTGAAGACCCGGCGCCCGCGGTAGCGCGGGTGGGTCATCTCACCGCCTCGGAGCACGCCTGCGCGCACGCCCGGGTCGAGCAGCACGAGGTCGACGGCCGTCTCCATGTCGTCGACCTGGCGGTTGTCCTCGGCATTGAGACAGTCGGGCCGGGTCATGGTGAGGTGCGCGGCACCGTCGCGGCGGGCCAGGTGCACCGAGCCGAGGTCGAGTTCGGCGGTGCGCAGGAACTCGGGCAGGAGCTTCAGGGCTCGCTCGGTGGGCAGCGCCATGGTGTCGATGAGGTGGCGCCCGGCGACGGGCGAGCGCAGCACGGCGCGCAGGAAGAGGCCCTGGTCGATCTCGTGGCCTTCCTTCTCCGCCTGGAGACGGCCGCGCTCGGAGGCCAACTGCTCGGCGGTGGGCACCAAGCCGGGCCATTCCTCGCCCGCGGCGGCGAGCAGCTCGGGCAGGCGCAGGTGGAGCGTGAGATCCGCGGTGAGGTGGCGGTAGACGGCCTCGGCGTACTGGTCGAGGAACCGGGCGCGCGCGGTGCGGGCGGTGTTCTTGGCGTCGGCGGCCCGCTCGCGATGCCGCGGATCGCGCTGGGCGGGAACGGGGAGGGCGGCGAGTACGGCGTCGGTCCGCTCGGCGATCCGGGCCAGTTCGCGGGCGGCCCGGGCGAGGCCCGCCTCCTGGGCGGGCACCACGGGAGCGGTCACGAGGCGGCCTCCACGGCGGCGCGCAGCGTCCGGTCGCAGGCGGCGAGGTGACGGCCGAGCGCTTCCTCGTAGCTGGTGGTGCTGGCGTCGAGCATCAGCTGGCGGCGGATGCCCGTCCCGGCGCCGCCCGTCAGCTTCTCGAACACGGGGGCGAATGCGGCGGCCGGGTCGGCGGCGAGTTCGTCGAACAGGTGCAGGGCGAGGGCACGCTCGGCGTCGAGGGCGTCGCCGAAGAGGACGGCGCGCCGGGTGGCGGCGACGCCGGCCTGGTTGGCCAGCCGGTACAGGGCCATGCCGGGCCAGACCTCATCGGTGCCGGCGCCGGCGAGCGGCAGGAGCCGGGCGTCGGGCGTGGCGACGCGCACGTCGGTGGCGAGCAGCACGTCCAGGGCCGTGCCACCGCAGTCCCCGGTGACCAGGGCGACGGTCGGCACGGCGAGCTTCTCCAGCCGGCGCACGGCCCGCTCCCACTTGTTGACCAGCGGCAGCGGCACGTCCATCCGGGCGGCCGGGGCGCCGGTGACGGCGACAACCAGCGGCGTAGTCGCTCCGGTGGCGTCCTCGGCGGCGTCGCACAGCGCGTCGAGGGTCCGCACGGTCGCCGGAGTCAGCGGCTCGCTGCCGTCGAGCGTCAGCTGGGGCTCGGGAATGCTGTTCATGAGGGTGCGGCCTTCTTGCTCGGGGAGGGATGCGGGGGGTTCTGCCGGCGCGGTCGGCCAGGTTGGTGGCCCGGTCACCAGCAGACGAGGGCGGTCTCGATCGTCGAGCCGGGGCCCATGGTCATCAGCACGCAGTGGTCGCCGGGTTCGACGACCTGTTCCTGCAGCAAGCGCTCGTAGGAGAAGAGGAACGAGCCGCTGGAGAGGTTGCCGTAGTCACGCAGCACCCCGGTGGTGTGCCGCACGTCGTGGCGGGTCAGACCGAGGTTGACGCCCACGGCGTCGATGACCTTCTTGCCGCCGGAGTGGACCAGCCACTGCCGGATGTCGCTGCGCCGCAGGCCGGTGCCGGTGAGCAGGCGGTCGACGACGCGTTCGGCGTGGGCGCCGACCACGTAGGGGACCTGCGGGTCAAGGTAGAAGCTGAACCGGTCCTGGGTGTCGTCCCAGTCGTAGCGCATCGCGTCGACGGCGTCGGTGATGATGTAGCTGGCGAACTTCAGGATCCGCGGGCCCTCGACCTGCGTGAGCGGCAGCTCGGGCTCGCCCGCCATCAGCGCGACCGCGGCGGCGCCGTCGCCGAAGAGGCTGTTGACGACAGAGGTGCGCATGGTGCCGTCGAAGACGTAGGCGGCGGAGCAGGCCTCCGCGCACACCATGACCGCCAGGCGGCCCGGATTGGCGCGGGACCAGCCGTTGACGGCGTTCAGGGCGTTGAGGCCGGCGTTGCAGCCCATGCCGACGACATCGAGGCGGCTGGTGTGCGGGTCGATGCCCAGCTCGCGGATGATCAGGGCGCTCAACCCCGGGGTGAGGAAGCCGGTCGTGGTGACACAGCACAGGTAGCCGATGTCGGACAGGTCCGCGCCGGTCCGCTTGAGCAGGTCCTGAACGGCGCGCACGCCCATGTCGACCGCGTGGGTCTTGTGCTTGGCGAGCAGCTGCCCCTGAACTTCCGGCACCCGGGTGCCGTCGGGGCCTTCGGGCGGCAGGGTCAGGTGTCGGCGGTCGATGGCACTGTTGAGGAAGACGGACCGGACCCGGGAGTCCTCGATCCGGAAGATGTCCAGGAGCTCCGCCTGCGAGTAGGAGGTCTCCGGGACGGCGGTGCTGACCGCGACGATGCGGGCCAGGTCGGTCGTGGTGGTGTTCGTCATCGGTGGGTCCGTCCCGTCGTCAGTTCTGCTGCTGGTCCCGGACGAACCGGGCCAGCCGGTCCAGGCCCGTCTCGATCTCCTCCGGCCGAAGGTGGCTGAAGGAGAGCCGCACGACGTTCCGGGGGCGGGTGTCGGCGTAGAAGTGGTGCACCGGTGTCCACAGCACCTCGTACGTCGAGGCACAGAGTTCCAACAGGTCGTCACCGGCTGGGAACGGGACGGTGAGCAGCAGGAAGAACCCGCCTTCGGGGGCATTCCAGCTGACGCCGGGGACGTTGCCGAGGCGGCGCTCCAGGCCGGCGAGCATCCGGGTGAGGTTGTCGCGGTATGTGGCGATCTCACGGACGTTGGCGCGTCGCAGGCTGCACCCGTGGGCCAGCAGCTTGCCGCCGATGACGGCCTGGGCGATCGGCGAGGTGTTCACCGTCAGCATGCTCTTGATCTTGGCCAGCTGGTCCGCGAGCGTGCCGGCGCTGCCGTCCGCCGCCGTGCTGCCGGCTTCGACGACGCGCTGGTCGGCCAGGACGTAGCCGACGCGGGCGCCCGGCAGGCCGGTTTTGGCGAAGCTGCCGAGGTAGACCACGCGGGCGGCGGTGTCCAGGGCCTTCAGGGTGGGCGGCCCGTCCGGGTCGCCGAACAGCCCGTAGGGGTTGTCCTCCAGGAGCAGCAGGTCCTCCTCGGCGGCGATGCGCAGCAGCCGGCGGCGCGTCTCCAGGCTCATACGGGTGCCGCTGGGATTGGCGAAGTCGGGGATCACGTAGCAGGCGCGGGGGTTGCGGCCCTGGGCCCTGACCTCGTGGATCCGCATCACCAGGTCGTTCAGGTCGATGCCGTCAGCCGCATCACGGACGGGCACCAGCGTCATGTCGACCAGGCCCGCGGCCCCGTGCACGCCGACGTAGCTGGGCGCGACGGCGAGAAGCACGTCGCGCTCGTCGCGGCGCAGAGCGCGCAGGGTCAGGTAGAGGGCCTCCTGGCAGCCGACGGTGACGACGAGGTCCTGCGGGTTCGCGTTGATGCCCTCGTCCAGGCGCAAGTGCTCGGCAACCAGTTCGTGGATGACCCCCTTGGTGCGGCCGTACTGCAGCACGGTGCGGCGCACGCGCTCCTCGTCGCCGGAGAGGCGCTCGGTCAAATGCTGCTGGTACAGCGACAGGTAGCGCGGGAGGTCGTCGAGGTCGAAGAAGCCCTCGTACGGCCGCCCTGCCGCGAGCGAGACCGCGCCGGGGTAGCGCAGCGCGATCTCGTTGAGGAAGTTCATCGACTCGCTCACCGGCGAGGCGAGAGACGCGTGGAGATCGCCGACCAGCAACTGTGCGTAATCGGCGAAAGGGCGGGAACCCATGATCAGTTCCTCTGCTTGCTTCGAGGGGACGTCAGTGATCCGGACAGTAGCGGCCCGGGAGCTGCGGCGACAGTCGCCCGCCGGAGCCCGAGATTTGGCCCAACACCGCTGCCAAGGTGGAACTTTGCACTGGCCAGCGACTCTTCCCCACGGCACGGGAAAGCGGAAATTGATCTTCCATTCAGATGATCTTCATGTGTTCGACGGCTGCGGCCGGGGTTCCTCCGAACGGCACAGGCTAGATTGACAAGTGCCACGGTGCGTGACCGCCGCGCGTCCTGCTCGACCGACGGCGCTCCACGCCCGGTCCGCGCACGCCGGACCCCCGACGCACCCCTGCGAAGCACCCTGATCCCCGAGGCGACTGGTAACCATGCCCGCTGACCGACTGCCCCAGACCGACGCCGGTCACTACCGGCTCGTCTGCTGCGAATGCGGCGACCGCCGCGAGGACGACGGGACGGCTCTCGCCTGTCCCGCCCCGCACGGCCCCTCCCTGCTGCGAACCGAGTACACCCGAGACGGTTTCACACCGGACGACCGGGCGACGGGCGTCTACCGCTACCACCGGTGGCTGCCGGTGCGCCGCAGTCTGCCGGACACCGGACGCACCGTCGTCCGCCGCGCTGACCGGCTCGGCGCGATGCTCGGCCTGCGCGAGCTGTGGATCGCCTTCAACGGCTACCATCCCGAGTGGGAAGCCGACCTGACCACCGGTTCGTTCAAGGAGCTGGAGGCCGCCACCGTTCTGGGCAGGCTACCTGAGTCGGCCGGCACCCTGGTCGTCGCCTCGGCCGGGAACACCGCCGCCGCCTTCGCCGAGCTCTGCTCACGACACGACGTCCCCGTCGTGGTGGTGGTGCCGCAGAGCGCACTCGGACAGCTGTGCTCGCGCACCCCCTACGGTCCGTCGGTGCGGCTCGTGGCCGTGGCCGACGCGGAGTACGCCGACGCGATCGCCCTGGCGGACGCGCTGGCCGCGCTGCCGGGCTTCACCGCGGAAGGCGGCACCCGCAACGTCGGCCGACGTGACGGCCTCGGCACGGTCATGCTCGCCGCCTACGAGGAGCTCGGCCGCCTTCCCGACGTCTACGTGCAGGCGATCGGCAGCGGGGCCGGCGCGATCGCCGCCCACGAGGCCGCCCTGCGGCTGCGATGTACCAGCGGCGGGCAGGCCGGGCCGCTCCCCCGTCTCGTCCTCGCCCAGAACTCCTGCTTCGCCCCCGTCCACACCGCCTGGCACACCGGTGTCCGGCCCTGGGAGGGCGCCGACCGCCAACCGGACGCGGTCCACCGGGCGTTCGCCCCAGAGCTGACCAACCGCCGCCCGCCGTACGACATCGCGGGCGGACTCGCCGACGCGCTGCGGGACAGCCGCGGCGACGTGCTGACCGAGGACGCCGCCGCCGCCCGCGGCGCCATGGACGCGTTCGCCGAACTGGAGGGGCCCGACATCGAACCGCCGGCGGGCATCGCGCTTGCCGCCCTGCGCTCGGCCCTGAAAGACGGGCGCGTAGCCCCCGGAGCCGCGGTCCTGCTCAACATCACGGGCGGAGGCCGGGCCCGATACCGCCGTGAGCACCGCCTCGAGGCCAACGCACCGACGCTCGTCGTCCCGCGCGAGGCCGCCCACGACGCACGGTCGGTCGCCGAGATCGCGGCCGTCGTCAACCGAAGTGAGCGGATGGCCCGTCAGGTGGCTGGTTCCGTCGGGCCCTAGACCCGCGACACCCGGTCATCCACACCGCAACCCACGACCTCAGCCCCACCACCTCAGCCAGGACCCCAGCGCCGAGGAGCGGCCGTCCCCATGTCCCTCGCTTCCCTACCGTCACCCCTGCACGCTACGGCGCCCGGCGCGTCCTCACGAACGGTCGAGCTCTGCGACGTGCTCACCAAGGCCGTGCGAGCCGCCCCGAGCACCGAGCCCGCCCACAGAACCGCCGACCGGGTCGCCCGCGGGCTCGCCGGCTTCCTGGACCACCGGGATCTGCTCGCTCCCGCGCACCTGGCACCGGACCCGCAGCGCTACCGGCAGCACGTGCTGCACGTGGACCCCGAGGGACGCTTCTCCCTCGTCGCCCTGATCTGGCTCCCCGGTCAGGCCACGCCCGTCCACGACCACACCACCTGGTGCGTCGTCGGCACCTACCGCGGAACCGAGGAGGAGACGAGTTACCGCTTCACCCGTCACGCCGACGGCAGCTCCGCTCTGGAGCCGGTAGCGACGACGGTCAACCCGCCGGGCACCGTCACCTACCTGACCCCGCCCGGCGACATCCACCTGGTCCGCAACGGCGGCGACGACCTCGCGGTCTCGCTCCACGTCTACGGCACTGACGTCCGGCGCCACGGCAGCAGCATCCGCCGCCGCTACGACCTCCCCGTCTGAAGCAAGTTCACCCGACGGTCATGCCAGGACCTTGTTCCGTTCGCCACCGTCGATCATGGTCTGTCCTGGTCGGCCGGTGAACACTCCCGCCCCGACCACCATCCAGAAAGGAACCCACCATGGCCAATCCCTTCGAGGACGCCGACGGCACCTACCTCGTTCTCGTCAACGAGGAGAATCAGCACTCGCTGTGGCCCGCCTTCATCGACGTCCCGGCCGGCTGGACCATCGCCCACGGTCCCGACAACCGCCAGGCCTGTGTCGACTACGTCGAGACGAACTGGACCGACATGCGTCCCGCGAGCCTCGTCGCCGCCATGGCCGAGGCCTGAGCGCGGCACCGTTCCGCGCCGCGCCGTCGAGCCGGCGTCCCCGCCGGCCGTGGACCCGGAGCACCGCCCCCGGGCCCACGGCCTCCCGGCACCGCCGTGCCCCGCCCGACCGGAGCGCGGACCCGGGGACCGACACGGACGTGATCGGGGCTGGCATCTCGGCACCGCGCGGCAGCACCAGGTTGCGCAGCACGTCGTCGGCAGGCACGCCCGGCCGGCAGCAGTCCCGGGCGCGGCTCTCCCGGCTGCGCACCGCACCGACGGGGATCACCGAGCCGGGCACCACCTGAACGTTCGGCCGCCATCCGCCTCCCGGTCAGAGGTGTTCGAGCCGCAGCTCATGACCCACGCGCGTCGGGAACGAGCAGCCGGCGCAGGGCGGTGGGCGTGTGTCCGACGTGCTCGCGGACGGTACAGGTCAGATGCGCCTGGTCGGCGAAGCCGAGTTGGGCTGCCAGGTCGGCGAGGCTGGATGCGCCCTCGGCGATGAGGTCCACAGCCCGGGTGACGCGCACGCGGTTGCGCTAGCGGGTCAGCGAGACACCCATTTCCTGTGAGAACACCCGGCTCAGTCGATAGGGCGACACTTCCAGCAGCGCGGCAAGTGCGCAGTGGTGCGCCTGCCACCACAGGTCGGGCAGCACGAGCAGCGCGGCGATCACCCCGCCCGCGAACAGCCGGCGGTCGACCACGGCCCGGCGGGCCGGACCGAGGAGCAGCCGTCGGCGACGACCGCCCCGGAGGCGTCCGGTGCGGCCGGTGCGGCCGCGGCCAGGGCCGGCGGGGCCCCAGTACTGTCACCGCGGCAACCACCAGTGTCCCTGCCGCCCGGCGCAGTATCCGCTTCATCGTTCGGTCCCCCTCGCATCTCTTCGGAGTCGGCGGACCGTCACCCGGACCGCCACAAGAGGAGTTGAGGCGGACCGGGCCTTCTGTTACGCAAGGTGTGACGGGCCGACCCGGATGGCCGGAGCGACTCCTGCCGGTCACCGGTCTCGTGACTGCTCGGCGCGCGCCCGGGGCCGAGGACCAGGAGCCGGTCGCCGCCGAGACCGCCGCTGAGGTTCGGGCCTGTGGCAGTTGTCTTCTCCCGATGGGGGTCCGGGGCGGAAGGCTGTGCGCCGTCCGCCCAGGGCGTCACCCGTGGCGGTGGCGGTCGCAGCGGTCGGAGAGCTGGAAGGAGGCGATACGGGTGTTCCAGTTTCCGGTACCGTCGGCCGGCTGGTACTGGTTGGTGTACCAGAACGTACAGTCGTCCACCGGGT
Source organism: Kitasatospora aureofaciens (assembly GCF_001188955.3). Lineage (GTDB taxonomy): Bacteria > Actinomycetota > Actinomycetes > Streptomycetales > Streptomycetaceae > Kitasatospora > Kitasatospora aureofaciens. The sequence continues at coordinate 103,674 of NZ_JPRF03000021.1, forward strand.
CGATCGCCATGGAGGTGTAGTCACCCCAGCGGTTGCTCCCGGTCTGGGAGCCCGTGCCGGTCCACACGGTGGTCTCTCGGAATGTCATCTCGTTCCGCGGGTCGTGCGCCAGGCGTCCGGTTGCGCGGATCGACGGATGGTCCTGGGAGGACGACGCCGAGTATCCCAGCGCGATGTCGCCGTCCTTGTCCTGGGCCGCGGAGCCCATCCACCGGTACGAGGGCCCCGGAGCGTAGGTGCTCTGCTGGTGGACGACCGGTCGGCCGTGGTCCAGCCGCAGTTCGTACCAGCGCACCCCCACGCTGCCGGGCACGTCGACCGCGTGGTTGACGACCAGGGACTGGTGGTCGCCGAAGTTGCGGTAGGCGAGCCGGTACATGGCGGAGTAGGAGAGCGAGTCCAGCTTCTGGGTGGTTCCGGCCTGGGGGACGCATCGGGTGGGATCGGTACGTACGCAGGCCGGGTTGTAGGGGGCCACCCGTAGCTCCCCGGGACCAGTGACGGCGGTGCGGGTCTGGTCGGCCCAGTCGACGTGGAACCGCCAGTACTGCAGGCTGTTGCTGGCCGGGTTGAGGGCCATCAGGAGGTTGGGCTCGCCCTGCGGGGGTGGGGTCGTGCCGTCGAGGTCCGAGCCGAGCGGGATGGTCGGTGACGCGATGGTGTAACACTGCTGGTCAGCGTCGGCTCCGCGCAGCATCCTTTGCCGGTCCCAGGCGCACGCCTCGAAGAACGCCCCGCCGGTGAAGGCCGCGTAGTAGGCGTCCGGCCACACCGAGACCTTCGGGTGGTCGATGAAGTGCTGGTACCCGAAGTCGTACCGGTAGTACTCGCCGGTGGCGTCTTCGGTGGTGGAGACGGCCACGCACAGCCGATTCGTGGTGCCCGTCTCGTCGAGGGCGAACTGGTTGATGATCCAGCGGTGGGCCAGGGAGTCCCAGCGGACCACGGGATCTCCGATGTCGACGTTCTGAGAGGTCTCGCACGGTCCGCCGAACCCGCTGAACAGGGTTTGGGTCCTCAGCGGCCCCAGCAGCGTGGCACCGGTCTTGGAGTACACCGCGAGGTCGTAGTTGGTGATCTCCACGATCTGGCTGGAGCCCACCGAGGCGTTGGGGTCGGGGGGGACGCCCCCGGCTTCCCGGATGCCGTCGAAACTGACGTCCAAGTGGATCTGGTCCCGGTTGCCGTCGCGGTCCTGCACCACCCGATCCGGACGGACGCCCTTGGTGAGCGACGGGTGCGGCGCGTTGCCGGGGCGCGTGACGCCGGGGGCGGACCGGTGCTGTCCGGATGTCTGCCCCAGTTCACGCAGCGGTGGCGAGGTGTCGTGGTGCAGTGCGGGTCCGGAGTCATCGGACCGAGGAGCCTGCCCGTGGACAGCCGGCTTGAGTACGGCTCCGGCGGCGGGCGGGGCGGCCCACGCCGGGGCGGCCACCAGCGTGGCTCCCATCGAGGCGACGGCGACGACCGAACGCATGGCACGGGATAGGTGCATCAATCCTCCGAGCGGGTCGGTGAGCCAACCCGATCGGCCGTCTGGCGACGGCATCGTCCGAGGCAGCCCCCACCCGCGTGCGGCGGCGGTCGTGACCTCCCGGCGCCCCGGGCACGCCGGGGACGTTTCCAGGCCACGGTGTGAGGGCGGGCGACTCATCTGTGGGTGTGGCAGAACCCAGTTATCCACCTCCTCCGCCCGACGCCGGGGTGATCGGTGCCGTGTCGGGCGCGGCTCAGCCGTATGGCGCCGCCTCCATGACGGCCGTTCGAAAACTCACCGCTGCATCACATATCATCATAATTAGGCTAATCTTGCTGCGAGTTGAGGAAATGTCAGGACGCTGGTCCCCAAGCCCAGGAACAGCGCGGAGTACGCCCATGGCTGAACTGGAGCTCGGTCGCCTCGATGCCGATGAGCGTCCGGCGTTGCGCATCAACGCCGCCGACCCCGGCATGACTGTTGGGCGACCGAGGCCGAGTTCACGCTGCCGGGCGGCGCGGGTGGCGGCGAAGTTCACCGCCTACCGCGTCGCGTGCTGGGCACCAGCCCGTCCGGCGCCCCGGGCCGTGGAGCCCATCTCGGAGCGGGGAACGCGGTCCGTCCCGGCCGGGACGGCTCGGCCGGTTCGACGGCGTCGTCCTGGTCGCCGGGCTGGGCGGGGCGCTGATGGGTGCTCACGGGCGTCTCCTGGTGGTCGTGGTCGGCTGGCTGCCTCTGGCGGATCAGACAGGCGCGGCCGTCGTGGACCAGCACCGCGCACACCCGCACCCGGACCGGCCCGGTCACCGCGCTGGCGGTCACTGCCGGGCCCAGGTCGGGCAGGCGGGCTCGTGCCTGGGCGGGCAAACTCACCGGCGGCCCCGGGGCGAAACTCACCGCCCTGGGGCGAAACTCCCCACTGCAGGTCAGCGGCCTGCCCGGTGGCCGCTCGGATCGGCCTGGCCGATGGCCAATGCGAGCCAGCGGCCGGAGGACCACAGCCGCCAAACTCGCATATCGCCCGCGACTAGGGCGCGTATTTGGTCGTGATCAATCTGCGCGATTCACCTTCGCGGCGGGTCCCGATCCGGTAGACCGTAGTGCGTGACACGAGCGCAACTGACGGATGCGGAGTGGGTGTTGATCGAGCCGTACTTGCCGATCGGCGAGTACGGCCCGTACCCGGAGCGGCTGCGGCAGCAGTTCGAGGGCGTGATCTGGCGATTCCGGACGGGCGGGCAGTGGCGGGAGGTGCCGAAGGAGTTCGGTGCGTGGTCGACCGTCTCCAATCGGTTCCGGCAGTGGAGGGACGCCGGCGTCTTCGAAGCCCTGATGGAGGGCCTGATCGCGGAAGCCGCGAAGCGCGGCGAGGTGGATCTGTCCCTGGTCAGTGTGGACTCCACGACTGTGCGGGCTCACCACGACGCCGCCGGGATGCACCTGGGCCCCGACGCCCTGGCGGCTCTGGAGAAGGCCGCCGGGGAGGCGGAGAAGGCCCGGCAAAAGGGGGAGGCCCGGAGGAACAAGACGGGCGGGACGCCTCAGGTGACCCGAAACGGGCAGAACGGCGACGCATCCGGCGGCGGCGCAAGCTCCGGCTGAAGGAAGCCCTGCTCGGACGTTCCCGGGGCGGGCAGACCAGCAAGATCCATTGCGCCGGCGACCGAAAGTGCCGCCCGCTGGTGTTCATCCTGACTGAGGGCCAGACCGCGGACAGCCCGCAGCTCGTCCCCGTGCTGAAGAAGGTCCGGGTCCGGGTGCCGGTCGGCCGTCCCCGCACCCGGCCGGACGCGGTCACCGGGGACAAGACACCCCATGCAGTTATCGGGTCAAGCAGCTGCGGCGAGTGGTGCTGATTTCGGCGGTGCGAACGCGATCGCTTCGTCGAACGGCTGGCGGCTGGTCAGGCAGTGGTGGAGCTGGCCGAGCATGCGGTTGAACAGGTTCCGGGGGGCCGCGCACGCGTCGCTCTTGTCGAAGCGCTCGAAGCGCGGCATACAGCAAGACGTCTCGCCCGGCCCCTGCCAGAGCTGACCCAACTCCCAGCCCTCAACGCCTATTAGGCGTACGGCTCGCGCGCGAACCGCGCCTACCTGCGCAGACGCCGCGTCGGCTGCACGATCCCGGAGAAGCGCGACCAGATCTCCAACCGCAAGAAGCGCAGCTCCCATGGCGGGCGGCCGCCGAAGTTCGACAAGGACGACTATAAGGAGCGCCACGCGGTGGAGTGCGGGATCAACCGTCTCAAGCGCCACCGCGCGGTCGCGACCCGGTACGACAAACTCGCCGTCCGCTACGAAGCGACCGTGCTGATTGCAGCCATCAACGAGTGGCTGTGACCAGCACTTTCGAAACACGCCCAGTGACGCTGGCGATGATGCAGGCGTTGCTGGGCTTCACCTCCGAGGCCAGGTGGCTGCGTCATGCGTACGCTCATCTGCGGCATCTGTTCCCGTACCTGCCGAAACAGCCCGGCTACAACAAGCGCCTGCGCAAGGCAGTCGGACTCATCCGGCACACCAGCCGGGTGCTGGCCATGGACACCGCGCTGTGGACCGACGACGTGTGGGTTGTGGACTCCACACCGGTCGAGTGCGGCCGGTCCCGGGAGACCGTCAAGCGGTCCGACCTCGCGGGCTGGGCCCAGTACGGCTACTGCGCCAGCCATTCGCGCTACTTCTGGGGACTGCGGCTGCACCTGGTGTGCACCCTCGGCGGGCTGCCGATCGCCTACGCGCTCACCGGGGCGAAGGCCGACGAGCGCGAGACCCTGCTCGACATCCTCGCCACCGAGCCGACGCTCACAGCCGAACGGCCCGGGCAGACACTGATCGGCGACAAGAACTACTTCGGCCGCGACTTCGAGACACAGCTGGCCGAGCTGGGCGTTGAACTACTGCGTCCGGCCCGCAAGGGTGAGGCTGAGCGGGCCGGGGCACGCCTGTTCAAGCCGCTGCGGCAGGTCATCGAGTCGATCAACGAGACGTTCAAGGGGCAATTCGACCTGGAGCGCCACCGTGCCCGCACTCCTGGTGGGGTGATGGTCCGCGTGCTCCAGCGCATCCTCGCGATGACCGCCGCCATCTGGCACAACCACCACACCGGCCGACCCGTCCTGCGCTCGCTGACCGCCTACGATCACTGACTGCGTTACTTGCCGTCCAGCGCGGCCACCAGCTGCGGCAATGCGCCGGTGGCTGCGATGAGGGCCAGGTGGTCGTGGAAGTCCCTGCTGTGGACGATCAGGCCGTCGCGGACCTTCAGTACCTGGATGTTGGCGGACTGGAAGGTCTTCCCGGTCGGCCGGTGGCGCACCTGGTAGTCCCATTCGGCGACGATCACCTCCGGATCGTCGGTCTCCCGGATGACCACGTTCGCGGGCGTCAGCTCCACCGGACTGACTGCGGCGACCTGCGCGAACCGCTCCTCGAGTGCGGCCCGCCCCTCGGTGCGGCGCGGGCCGACCGGTTCGAAGACGGTCTCCACCACGGCGTCCGCGGCGTAGAGCCCGGCCAGTTCGGCGTATCTGCCTGCGGCGATGTTGTCGAGCAGCTTGGTGAAGACCTCACGTGGCGTCAGCGTCTCGGGCATGGTCAACCTCCGGCGGGATCCGTCGCTAGAATCGGACTAGCGAGTCCGCTTCGACGATACGGACTGGCCGCTCCGCTTGTCTAGCGAGGCTGCGCGAACCGGTGCAGGAAGGTTGAAGGGGATGAGTGCTGCCGAGGGGCGCCCGCTGCGGGCGGACGCGGCCCGTAACCGGGCCAGGCTGCTGGACGTCGCCACGGAGGTGTTCACCACCCGGGGCGTCGGCGTGCCGACCGAGGAGATCGCCCGGACCGCCGGGGTCGGGGTCGGCACACTCTTCCGACATTTCCCGACCAAGGAAGCGCTGCTGGAAGCCGTGATGGTGCGCAGGCTTGAGGAGATCGCCGCCCAGACCGCACGTCTGGCCGCCGAGACGAAACCCTCCCAGGCCCTCTTCGCCTGCTTCCAGCTGATTGTCGAACAGTCCGCCGGCAAGAACGAGTTCGTCCAGGCACTCGCCACAGCAGGCGTAGACGCACATGCGGCCCTACAGGATTCCACCGAGATGATCCAGGGCCAGCTTGCCGCACTCCTGGGCCAGGCGCAGCGCTCCGGAGCTGTCCGCACGGACTTCGGCCTGCCGGAACTGCTCGCCCTGCTGGCCGGCACCAGCACGACGATGGAGCATCTCGAAGCAAACCCGGAGGCCCGGCAACGAATCTTCAATGTGGTCTTCGACGGACTCCGACCGCACTGACCAAGCACGTCGGCGTTCGCCGCACCCTTGCCGAAGGAGCCAGCCAGCTATGAGGGCACTGGACTCAGGTGACTGACCCCTTGGAATTGATCATCTAGTCGCCCCAGTCGCCCCCGTCGCCCCAGTCGTCGTAGCCGCCGCCGTGGTCACCACCGTCGCCGAAGTCGTCGAAGCCGTAACCGCCGCGACCGCCGCGACCGCCGTGGTCACCACCGGAGCGCGCGAAGTCGCCGAAGCCGTAACCGCCGCGACCGCCGTGGTCTCCACCGTCGCGCACGAAGGAACGGATACTTGCAAGGAATGACATGATCAGACTCTCTTTCGATATGCTTCTCTATTCAGCGTCATCCTCGACTCGGGGATCCACAAGCGCGGAGTCGGCGAAAATAGACATTCGATGATTTGGCCGTAATGTCCAAGTTGCCGGGTCAGTGTCCGGTGGTGCTGTCGCTTAACACTAGGTCGAGGCCCTGGAGCCGGAGGGAGCTGCGCCGGCTGCTGGCGGAGCTGGCATCCAAAGGCCCTAGGCGCGACCGGGCCCAGAGTTCTGACGGGTCTCCCGGCCAGAACTTCTGGACCCTGGTTGGATTCTGGGCGCACCTGGTCGGTGACCGGTAGCGGCCGGCCGCCGACCGGACGTCAACCCTTCGAGCTCTTCTGATCGGCCTCCATACGGGCAAGCTAGGCATCGAGGACCGCGCCTCCTCGCCTTCGACCGGACCGCAGATCGGTCGCACGAGCTGAGAACGCTTCAGGAACCCGAAGTTACGTCACAGGCCGGCGGGCCACGCGAAAGAGGAAGAAGCCTCTGTTCACGGTCTCGGGCAGGTGGCGGAGCGTATGGAGAGCACGGCGAGCACGGTGTGTGCGGAGTGCGGCGGATCGTGCCCGACGGACCGGTCGGACCGATGGCACGTGCTACTTCTGATCTCCCAGGTCATGGAACGCGCCGGGCGTACGCCTACGGTGGTCCACCCGCTGTCGGCGCTCCGTGGACCACAACGGTGACGTGCAGGGCCAGGTTCACCCGCGGCGCCGGCCCGGCACGGCAGACGGCCGGCGCGGCTCCGTCACCCAACCTGTCAAGCGGCCGCCGCCACGACCGGCCGCCCCGCGGCAGATCCGGGCAGTGCGAAGCGCCGCAGCAGCTCACGTGCCGAGGGCCTGCCGAGGGAGAGGCGCACGAGGAGGTAGCCGAACAGCCCGCCCAGGGTGTTGGCGAGCAGGTCGTTGATGTCGACGGCGCGGCCGTTGTTGAAGAGCACGTACGACAGCAGCTGCGTCGACTCGATGCACAGGCTCGCCAGCGCGCTCACCCCGACGGCCCGGACCGTGCTGCTCACGCGCGTGAGGAGAGGCAGCGTGACGCCGAGCGGCACGAACATCAGGATGTTGGGCATCGCGGTCATGTCGGCGGTGACCAGAGGAACGAAGTTGATCTGGTTCCACCACGGCATCTGATTGGCGTACTTGCCCCAGGTCACCTCCAGGGGGAAGACCGTGATCGACAGCACGGCCGCGGCGTAGAGACACGCGGCGGCGCGAAGTACCACGTGCCGGCCCGTCCAGCCGGGCTGTGCACGGTGGTGGCGCACGGCGGCCAAAGCGAGGAAGGCGGCGAGGGCGGGGCCCAGCACGTACGTCGCTTCGATGGTCAGGTTCACATTCATGCGTCAGTCGCTCCGGGGTCCGACGGGGTATCGGTGGCAACCTTCCCGGACGCCGGTCACTGTGCGGATCCCGCGAAAGACAGGTTTCTCGGGCGATACTTACGACTTTCGGCAGAGGGCGAGGCGAGCCGGCTGTCTTACCCTTCACTGCATGTCCTCCCCTCGACCTCGGCTGCCGGCCCTCCTGCGCGGTGCGGTCACACTGCGGTGGTCAGCCCTGCTCCTTCTCGCGGCGGCGGCCGCAGGACTCGACCTGCGGTGGGGAACCTTCCACCAGCCGGTCACCGGTCTGCTGCTGGGGCTGTCGGCGATGACGACGGCAGTCGTCCTGCTCGCACTGCCCTTCACCACGTTGTGTGGCGCCGGTCCCTGGAGCACGGCCTGTGCGGGCCTCTGCGCCGCGGTGGCGTCGCTGGCCTTCACCACGGCGGTGCACCTGCGCGCGGACCACGGCGCGTCCACGGCGTACGGCGCCTTCGAGCCTGTCGCGCTGCTGATCGTGCTGGCGTTCACGGCCCGGCGCGGTGCAGCCGCCCCCGCGGCGGCGGGGACGGTGGCGTTGATCGCCGCCGTCGTGTCGCGCCCCCTCGCGGTGGAGGTCCGCGAGGGCAGCGTCATCGTCGCTTTCATCCTGACGCTGATCGCCGTGGCTGTCGCGGGCGCCGCCGTGACCGCCCGACTCGTCGTGGCCGACCGGCGGCAACGGGAGTACCGCATCCGCCTCGAACAACGCCTGCGACTGGCCAGGGACCTCCACGATTACGTCGCTCATCACGTGACGGGCATAGTGGTCCAGGCCCAGGGCGCCGGCGCCATCGCCGACAAGCGGCCCGACCTCGTGCCGGCCGCCCTGCGGCGCATTGAGGACACCGGCGCGGAAGCGCTCGTGTCCCTGCGCCGCATGGTCGGCGCGCTCAGGGCGGACGATCCGGGTGCCCCGTTCACCCCGCCCGGCGGCATGACCGCCGTACGCGCACTGGTAGCGGGCTTCGGCCCCGTCGGTGTGTCCGTGCGACTTGTCGAGGACGGACCCACTGAGCAGCTTCCGACGGACGCGGCAGCCATCGTCCACCGCGTGGTGATGGAAGCCCTGACCAACATCCGCAAGCACGCTCCCGCCTGCCGCACGGTGGCCGTGCGGGTGCAGGCCGAACAGCGGCACGTCGCCGTCTCGGTCGACAACGACGGAGTGGCCGGGCCCACGGCCCCGCCCGGTTACGGCCTCACGGGCCTGAAGGAGAGGGTGACCAGCGCGGGGGGCAGCCTGCGAACCGGTGCCGGGAGCGACGGCACCTGGCAGGTCCACGCACGCCTGCCACTGTCCCTCCCGCTTCATCGGGCGGACGCCGCGTGATCCGGACCATGATCGTGGACGACCAGGCCATCGTCCGCACGGGCATGGCCATGATCCTTTCCGTGGAGGATGACATCACCGTCGTGGCCGAGGCCGAGGACGGCGTGCAGGCCGTCGCCCTGGCCGCACGCCACCGTCCCGACGTCGTCCTCATGGACATCCGCATGCCCCGCCTCGACGGGCTCGACGCCCTGCGGGCCCTGACCCGGCCCGGCGCGCTTCACATGCCGAGAGTCGTCATGGTGACGACGTTCGATGACGACGAGTACGTCACCCGGGCCCTTCAGTCCGGCGCCTGCGGCTTCGTCCTCAAGGACGCCGGCCCCCGCCTCCTGGTCGAGGCGGTACGTGCGGCGGCGGTCGGCGACTCGCTCATCAGCCCCGCCATCACCGTCCGTCTGCTGGAACGGATGATGCGGACGCCCCCTCCACAAGGCGCGCAAGCAGTTCTCTCGCCGCGCGAGTTCGATGTGGTCCGCCTGGTGGCCCAGGGGCTGACCAATGCCGAGATCGCCGAGGCGCTTCACATCACCGTGGGCACTGTGAAGACGCACCTGACCAACATCCAGGCCAAGCTGTCGGCTCGCAACCGTGTGGAGGTCGCCGCGTGGGCTTGGCGGAACGGCTACGCCCACCATGAGACGTGACGGCGTCGGCGCGGCGACCATGTGCCTTCCCGGGAACCAGCGAATCACCGTGTCACGGGATCGGATCACGTGCCCGCACCGCTGCGAGGACACTTCGGCGGTGCCCAGACCCTCGAGCAGGTCCGGTGTTCCTGAAATGTGCACGTGCACCTGGTACCTGCCGCCGGGCCTACTGGCCCCGCTGCTGGTGCCCCAGACCCTCACCTGCTCCCGGGCCGTCCGGCCCCGTCACATCGAGGACGAGACGGCCCGGTGAATGCGGCGGGCGATCAGCCGGTGGCAGGCACCGAGATCTTGTCGATGTCGGGCGCCCAGCCGCCGTACTCGTTGCCGAAGCTGACGGTGTTGTAGCCCGCCTGCAGGGCCAGCTGGACGGTGGTCGTCTGGGTCGAGTTCCAGTCGCCGTTGCCGTGGAACGAGACCTTCTGCGGGTTGTCGCCGTTGGTCCAGATCGTGGCGTAGCGGTCGCCGCCCCCGTTCACGTACTGGACGGTGACCGGGTAGGTGCCTGCATTCCGGGCGTAGATGCCGTTCAGGTGGAGCTTGTTCGTCCCGCCGATCCAGCCCACCTTCTCACCGCCCGAGCAGACCGAGCAGGCCGAGAAGACGGCGCCGGAGTTGGTGGTCCAGCGGCCCGCCACGATCGAGCGGGCCGGGTCCTCGGCCTCGTAGCCGTGGGCGCCCGCCGTGGCGGCGACGAACGAGGTGTACCAGGAGGCCGGTGCGCCGGGTGTGGTGACGCGGTACACGGCGGTGCCGTGGGCCGGGACTTGGGTGGCGACGCTCGCGGCGCCGCTCTGGACGACGGCCCCGTTGTACTGGTCGGTCCAGGTCCCGGTGCCCGGGACGCCCACCGCGGCCAGCGAAGTGCTCAGCGTCTGCGCACTGTCGGAGCCGTTGTACAGCGCGAAGGCGACGTCCCCGTTGCTGAGCGGCTTGGCCAGGACGAGCGAGCCGGAGGAGTTGACCAGCCGGCTCCCGGCGACGACCCGCCCCTGGAGGCCCAGGGAGTCCTGGTCGATCGCGATCAGCCGCGGGTTCTTCAGCAGTGCCAGCGAGGTCGCGTTCACGCTCGCCGGGTTGGCGCTCGCGATCAGCGGTGAGGCCATCATCGCCCACATGGCGAAGTGGGTCCGCTCCTCGGTCGTGCTGAGCCCTCCGTTGCCGATCTCCAGCATGTCCGCGTCGTTGAACGAGCCCGGGCCGGCCCGCCACGCCAGGGTGGCGTTCTCGCTGACGATGTTGGCGATGCCGTTGGGCCAGCTCTGGCTCCACCACTGGTTGCCGATGTCCTCGGTGCTGCGCGCCTGGTCGGAGACGTCGCCCCACGAGCGCACGACGCCCGCGCCGGTGTTGTTGCCGCTGTTCGGGTTGATGCTGAGCACGATCGGCCGGCCGGTGGCCCGCAGCGCGCTGCGCATCCGGGCGAAGTCGGCGGCCTGGCCGGAGAGCGAGGAGGCGCTCTCGCAGTAGTCGTACTTGAGGTAGTCGACGCCCCAGGACGCGAAGGTGTTGGCGTCGTCGGTCTCGTGCCCGGCGCTCCCCGAGTACCCAGCGCAGGTCTTGGCACCTGGCGACTCGTAGATGCCGAACTTGAAGCCCCGCGCGTGCAGGTAGTCGCCGAGGCCCTTCAGGTCGGGGTAGTTGGAGTTGCCGGTCAGGTGGCCGTTCGCGTCCCGGGTCATCCAGCAGTCGTCCACGTTGACGTACCGGTACCCGGCGTCCCGCATGCCGTTGGCGGCCATGCTGTCCGCAACCGACTCGATCAGCGCCTGGGTCGCGTTGCACCCGTAGGTGTTCCAGGCGTTCCATCCCATCGGCGGCACCTGCAGCAGCGGCGCGGCGGTGTCGGCGGCGGCCGGAACCGCACCGAGCCCCGCCACCAGCACCCCCGCCACCGCCGCCGCCGCCCGCCGCATCCGCGTACTCCGGTTCACCCTCGGCGCCATGCGCTTCCCCAGCCTCTAACGGATCGTCAAAACTAAACAGAACTCGCCAGAATCCGACTAGTTCGAACATGGCGAGGGATATCGAACGGCCTGGCTCGCCGCCGTGTCAAGGCTTCAGACGAAGCCCGTCGGCTCCGCGGCGGGCGCACCGGCACAATGCGGCGGTCGTCCGGGGAAGGATGTCGGGGCAGGGACGTTTCACAACGCCGGGTAGTTGGCGTATTTGGCCGTCATCACCGGCACCGCGCTCAGAGGCTCCGCCAGCAGGTCATCGGATGCGTGGGCTACGAGGTCGGGCGTTCCAGCGGCGGTGGGTCCAGGCGCGTCGGATGAGGCAGCGGACGGTGACGACGGTGCAGGCCGGTGCGAGGAAGAACTGGACCGCCGCCTTGCGCCGCTCGGTGCGGCGTCGGAGCTTGCCGAAGTTGTTCATCCAGGAGTTCGTGCGTTCGACGACCCATCGGCCGCCGCTTTGGGTCGGGGCCTTCACGCCGCGTGGGGCGATGCGGGCCTCGATCCGGCGGTCGGGCAGGTCGTCGTGGACCGGGCGGTAGTCGTATCCGGCATCCAGGGTCGGAGCGGGTGTTCGGACAGCGGCCCCAGGGCCGTCTCCAGGGCGGTGTAGCGGTCGAGGGTGGCAGGCAGCAGGGTGCCGTCGCGAATGCTGGCCGGTGCCGGTTCCGTGACCGGCGGTATGCCGCGCGCGGTGGTCAACTGGATGCGTTTCAGGCCGAGTTCGGACCGGCCGACCGGACACTTACCGGCACATTCGCCTCCGGAGGGGCTTTCCGGTGCGGTTCGGCATCACCTTGCCGGCCGGGTTCGGCAGCGACTTCGCCGGAGTGGTGGACGAGGTGGGCGCCCAAGCCACGGGATTCACGGCCGGCGACCGGGTGTACGGGGCTGCGATCGGCCGGTCCGTCGCCGATTTCGTGCTGGTCGAGACCCCCGCCGCCCACCTGTGGCCCACCCCGGAGGGCGTCGCCGACGAGGTGGCGAGCGTGCTTCCGGTGTCCGGCCTGACGGCCTCCGCCGCGCTCGCCGCGATCGGGCTCCGCGCCGGGGACACCGTCCCGATCGGTGGGGCGGCGGGCGGCGTGGGCGTCTTCGCCGTGCAGCTGGCGAAGCTTGCGGGTGCCCGGGTGCTCGGCACCGCCTCCAAGGGCACGTTCGGATTCCTGCGCGGGCTCGGCGCCGAACCCGTGGCGTACGGCCCCGGCCTGGCGGACCGGGTTCGGGCCCTGGCACCCGAGGGGATCACCGCCGCAACCGACCTGTTCGGAAGGGAGGCGGCCGAGACCGCGCTCGAGCTCGGCGTGGCACCCGAGCGGATCTCCGTCGTAGCCGACGGCCCCGCCCCACCGCCCGGTGTGCGCAAGACGGGCGCCCTCGATGCGGGTCCGGGCGCCCTGGAACGGATCGCCGACGCGATCCGTTCCGGCGAGATCACGGTGCCGATCGCGGCGACCTTCCCGGTCGAGCGGATTCGCGAAGCCGTGCCGATGCAGGCCGAGGGGCATGTTCACGGCAAAATCGTGATCGCACTGTGAACCGGCACAAGGTTGACTCAGCGACCAGGACGCGTGCGCGTATCGCGTCGTGATCGTCCTGTGGTTCTGCCTGCGCTTCGAGGCCTGATCCGGTAGACCGCTGTGCGTGACACGAATACAGCTGACGGACGAAGAGTGGGAGTTCATCGGGCCGCACCTGCCGGTCGGCGGGTACGCCCGTATCCCGAGCGCCCACAGATCCGTTGACATCGTGCATGCCATGCCAACGACGACCGTCACCGTTCGTACCGCCCATTGCGAGGCAGAGCCGTTCTTCGTACAGACCGCCTACTGACGGGTGCCCTTGACCGTGGGCTGTGTCTTCTGGTTGTAGATCTCCTTGCCGTCCGCGTCGTAGGCGTGGACGTAGGGGTCCGGGGGGAAGGAGTTGCCGTTGGGGCTGGTGGAGATGGCCGCCGTGTGGACGAACGCGCCGCCTGCCATGACGGCCGGGTACTGCGTCGGGTCGTCGCCGTAGCTGATGGTGACCTTGGCGACATCGGGTGTGTAGTGCCCGGCGCCCAGCGAGAGGGACTGCCCGGCGCCGGCCGGCGCGCTGAAGCTGTCGAAGTACTCGATCAGGTGACCGGTGCCCCACAGGCGATCGTTGATGAACGTCGGGGGGACGGACCTGCTGTTGCCCTTGTGGCCCTTCGACTCGCATTGCACGTACTGGTTGGCGGAGTTGACGGCGATGACCACGCCGTCGGTGGTCGACGAGGCGACGGGCGCGCGGACCGCGATCACCGCGTGGTACTGCGACGCCTCGGAGCCCAGGCAGGAGGCCAGGATCTCGGAGACGGCCCCAGCGTCGATCGGGGCTGTCGTCGTGCTGGTGACGGTGAAAGCGGCCGGGGTGTGGGGGGAAGCCGACACGGAGGGGACGTCTGTGGTGGCTGCTCCTTGTTGTGGTCCCGGTGAGTGTTGTGGTCCCGGTGAGTGCAGCACGGACGGGAGAGCCAGGCACAGGACTGCTGCGGTGCAGGCCGCGGTCGCGCCCAGAGCGTGCCGACGGTGGCGGCGCTGGTCGGCGCGTCGGCGGATCTCCGCAGCGGGCAGGGTCGGTGCGGGCATCTGCGTGCCGAGCAGCCGCAGCCGGTCGGCGAGGGTCTCATGGATGGGGTCAGACACGGAGCTTTCCTTCCTCGCTGGTCGGGGCCTGGTCAGCGAGTATGGCCGCGAGCGCGGTCCGGCCGCGGGCGAGGCGACTCTTGACGGCGCTGACGCTGGCGCCGGTCTCGGCCGCGACCTGCTCGACGGAGAGGTCGCACATGTGGTGCAGGACCAGGGCGCTCCGCTGTGCCTCGGGCAGGTCGCGGAGCGCGGTGACCAGTATCAGGTGCTCCTCGGTGGGCGGCTCGACGGTGAATGGTTCTTGGCGGTGATGGCGTCCGGCCAGGAGCAGGCCCCGGGCGAGACGCCGCCAGCGGGAGTGGGCCAGCCGCCGGGCCGTGGTCCGGATCCATGCCTCCGGGGCATTGCCCGGGTCGAAGGTACGCCTTCGGCCCCACGCACGGATGAAGGCCTCCTGGACCACGTCCTGTGCCTCGGACCAGTTGCCGGTTATCACGTAGAGCTGCCCGGTCAAGCGGGAGAAGGACGCCGCGTAGAACGCGTCGAACTCCTGTGGCGTCATCAAAGGCCTCTCCTCCGGGGCTGTCCGTCAGCTCGCGGCACGCGCGGCACGCGAGGAAGCACTCCTCGGCCGCGGCGGGGCAGCCGTGCGTCCTGGGCGGAGCCTCCCGCCCTGTACGCACGAGCGCCGTCCCGGGGTTGCACCGACGGTCTATGACCTGGATCACCTGTACTGGGTGCGACCTGCCGGGCGCCGGGAGGCGTACAGGGGTGCTGGCATCAACCGGACGCCCGCAGGAAAGGACACGGATTCATGCGCATCCGCCCGATCATGCTCATCACCGCCACCGCCGCAGCCATCGCGACCGCGGGGGGAATGGCCACCGCCGCAACCGGCACCTCCACACCCACCCCCACGGCCCACGGCAAGCCCTCCGGTGCGCCCACCGCCACGCCCCACGGCGCCGGCTCGTCCGCCACCGGTGTGACTGCCACCCCGGCCGCTTCCACCGTCACCAGCACGGCGACAGCCCCGATCGACGCTGGGGCCGTCGCCGAGATCCTGGCCTCCTGCCTGGGCTCCGAGGCGTCGCAGTACCACGCGGTGATCGCGGTCCGCGCGCCCGTCGCCTCGTCGACCACCGACGGCGTGGTCATCGCCGTCAACTCCGCCAACCAGTACGTGCAATGCGAGTCGAAGGGCCACAAGGGCAACAGCAGGTCCGTCCCCCCGACGTTCATCAACGATCGCCTGTGGGGCACCGGTCACCTGATCGAGTACTTCGACAGCTTCAGCGCGCCGGCCGGCGCCGGGCAGTCCCTCTCGCTGGGCGCCGGGCACTACACACCCGATGTCGCCAAGGTCACCATCAGCTACGGCGACGACCCGACGCAGTACCCGGCCGTCATGGCAGGCGGCGCGTTCGTCCACACGGCGGCCATCTCCACCAGCCCCAACGGGAACTCCTTCCCCCCGGACCCCTACGTCCACGCCTACAACGCGGACGGCAAGGAGATCTACAACCAGAAGACACAGCCCACGGTCAAGGGCACTGTCGGCGACGGGTGAAAACTGGTTCTGGATCACTTTCCGTGCCAGAGCTACGGAGCGTCACCAGAGCCGCGATCATGAACGATCGTGGCTCACGCTCTCCTCCAGAACCTCTGGTTCCACCACACCGACAACGTCGACCTCAACACCATCACCATCCACCACCAGCACGTGACCATCCACGCCGCAACCACCGGCGACCGGGCGGCCTGTCCGTCCTGCGGAACCAGCTCGGCGCGGGTTCACAGCCGGTACCGGCGTCGGCTCGCCCACACCGCCGCAGGCCAGCGGCGGGTCGTGATCGAGTTACAGGTCCGCCGGTTCCGGTGTCGCGAACTGTCGTGCCCGCGGGCCACGTTCGTCGAGCAGGCAGCCGGGCTGACGTTCCGCCACGGACGGCGAACCCAGGGGCTGCACGCCGCGTTGCAGCGCCTGGCATTGATGCTGGCTGGGCGAGCCGGATCGCGCCTCGCGGACACGCTCGCCGTTCCGGTGAGCCGCTCGACGCTGCTGCGGCTGATACGTGCCCTGCCCGAGCGGGCAGCGGCGACGCCGCGAGTGCTGGGCATCGACGAGTTCGCCCTGCGCAAAGGGCACAACTACGGCACCATCCTGATCGACATCGAGACGCGCAAGCCCGTCGACCTGCTGCCGGACCGCACGACGTCGACGGTGGCCCGGTGGCTCGCCGAGCATCCCGGTGTCGAGGTGATCTGCAGGGACCGGTCTCCCGCCTTCGCCGAGGCCGGTCGCCTCGGTGCCCCGGAGGCGGTCCATGTCGCAGATCGCTGGCACATTTGGTCGAACCTGGCCGAGGCTGTCGAGAAGACCGTCGTCCAGCACCGAGCCCTGCTGCGTGAGCCGAGCGACAACACCACCGCCACGGCCGCCGCGGTCATGGAGAACCTGGACCTCGAAGCGGCATCGCCGATGGAACCGCGAACCACCGGCCGGCTGTCCGACCGGGTCCGCGAACAGCACGCGGCCGTCCACGCCCTGCTTGACCAGGGCATCGCACTGCGGGTGATCGCCCGCCAGCTCAGGCTGGCGCGGAACACTGTCCGCCGCTACGCGCATGCGGCGTGCGCGGACGAGCTCCTGGTCGGGCGGTGGACCGGCCGCGCCAGCATCCTCGATCCCTACAAGCCATACCTGCACCAGCGATGGGCCGAAGGCTGCACCGTCGCCCACCGGCTGTTCGAGGAAGTACGCGAGCGCGGATACCCCGGCGGCGAGAACGTTGTGAAGGTCTACGTGGCCAAGCTCCGGGAGAGCCTCCCGCACGTCCCACCCCGTAAGGCACCATCGGTGCGGGATGTGACCACCTGGCTCACCCGCCGCCCCGACCGCCTCACCGAGGGCCAGGCCCAGCAGCTCAAGGCGATCCTGGCCCGGTGCCCGGCACTCGACCGAACCGCCCACCACGTCCGCGCGTTCGCCGAGCTGATGAACAACCGCGAAGGCCGGCAATTGGACAAGTGGATCGTGGCTGTTCAGGCCGACGACCTGCCCGCTCTGCACACCTTCGTCACCGGCCTCGGCCAGGACCTCGACGCCGTCACCGCCGGGCTCGGGTCTGTACGGTCTTCGGTGTAACTCCCGATCAAGAGAGAACACCTGATGAGCGACGTGATCGTCTCCGCGGAGGCGGTTGAGGAAGTCCGGCCGGTCGAGCTCGCGCCGGACGTACTGGACGAGCAGTTGATCGGGCAGTTGGTCGACCGGGCCCGCGCCGGAGGCGTCAAACTGACCGGCGAGGGCGGGCTCCTGCAGCAGCTCACCAAACGCGTCCTGGAGGCCGCCCTGGAGGGCGAGATCACCGACCACCTCGGCTACGAGAAGCACGACCCGGCCGGCGCCGGCTCGGGGAACTCCCGCAACGGCACCCGCTCGAAGACCGTGGTCACCGACGTAGGGCCGGTCGAGATCGACGTGCCCCGCGATCGGGAGGGCAGCTTCGAGCCGCAGATCGTGCGCAAGCGCCAGCGCCGGCTGACCGGCGTGGACGACATGGTCCTGTCCCTGTCCGCCCGGGGCCTGACACACGGTGAGATCTCCGCCCACCTGGCCGAGGTCTACGGCGCGAACGTGTCCAAGCAGACCATCTCCACCATCACCGACAAGGTGATCGACGGGATGGCCGAGTGGCAGAACCGGCCCCTGGACCCGGTCTACCCAGTGATCTTCATCGACTGCGTCCACGTGAAGATCCGCGATGGTCAGGTGGCGAACCGCCCGATCTACGTCGCGCTCGCGGTCACCGTCGAGGGCACCCGCGAGATCCTCGGTCTGTGGGCCGGCGACGGCGGCGAGGGCGCCAAGTACTGGCTCCACGTCCTCACCGAGATCAAGAATCGCGGCGTCGGCGATGTGTGCATGGTCGTCTGCGACGGCCTCAAGGGCCTGCCCGACGCCATCGAGACCGTCTGGCCGCAGGCCATCACCCAGACCTGCGTGGTCCACCTGATGCGCGCGTCCTTTCGATACGCAGCTCGCCAGGACTGGGACAAGATCTCGAAGGCACTCAAGCCCGTCTACACCGCCCCGACCGCGAAAGCGGCCGAGGACCGGTTCCTGGAGTTCCAGGAGGCCTGGGGCGACAAGTATCCGGCGATCGTGAAGATGTGGTCGGACGCCTGGGCCGAGTTCGTCCCCTTCCTCCAGTTCGACACCGAGATCCGCCGGGTCGTCTGCACCACCAACGCGATCGAGTCGGTCAACGCCCGCATCCGCAAGGCCGTCCGAGCCCGCGGCCACTTCCCCAACGAGCAGGCCGCGTTGAAGTGCGTCTACATGGCCATCATGGCGCTCGACCCGACCGGAGCCGGCCGCAAACGCTGGACCACCCGCTGGAAGGCCGCACTGAACGCCTTCGAGATCACCTTCGACGGCCGACTCTCCATCGGCCGCCGGTAGTACAAATCAACCTGAGTTACACCGTTGGCTGGACACACCCCCGGGCTCAGCCTCCGTTACAGCTCCGGTGCAGTCGAGGGCCACAACAACAAGATCAAAATGCTGAAGCGGCAGATGTTCGGCCGAGCCAACTTCGACCTGCTCCGCCTTCGCGTCCTCCACGCGGCATGACGTCGCCGGTGGTTGCGGCGTGGATGGTCACGTGCTGGTGGTGGATGGTGATGGTGTTGAGCTCGACGTTGTCGGTGTGGTGGAACCAGAGGTTCTGGAGGAGAGCGTGAGCCACGATCGTTCATGATCGCGGCTCTGGTGACGCTCCGTGGCTCTGGCACGGAAAGTGATCCAGAACCACGGTTCAACCGCCGACGACAACCCGCAGTGCGTGGCGAGGCGGTCGGCCCCGCGCTCGCGGGGGGTTGCTCCGTGCGCTCCGCGAGCTGCAGGCCCTCGCCGCCCGGAACCCTCAGACCGAGACCGGCGACGCGGGCCCGGAGTTCGGCACCGCCGTGGACGAGCTCCTCGCCTGGGGCGCCCAGCACCCGCAGGCCAAGGTCCAGCGAGCGGCCGAGCAGGCCCGCCAGGCGCTGGAGAAGCTCACCGCGCAGCGCGAGGCCGACCAGGCCGTGGCCATGTACGAGCAGCAGGTCGCCACCCTCAAGGCGCAGCTGGCGAGCGCCGAGCAGGCCCTGCGCGACGCCAAGGCCGGCAAGCCCACCACCTCGGCGTCGAGCACCCGGGCCGGGGCGGCTGCTGGCTCCGCCGAGCTGGCGCAGCCCGCCGACGAAACCGTCCGCAACACGATCCGCGCCTGGGCGAACCTGCATGGGCACCCGGTCGCGGACCGCGGAGTCATCCCCCAGGCGGTGCTGCGCGCCTGGTACGACGTTCACCCCGATACGCTCGCCCAGGCCGGCTGACCATGGCCGCCCGCCGGCACACCGTGCCGGGCCACCTCGTCGGCGCGGGCAGGGTCACCCTGTCCCGCACCGGCGGAGGCGCCGGGCCCGACTGGGGCGCCTACGCCGTGCTCTACACGACCCGGCCCGTGGACGGCGGCAGCGAGGCGGTGATCGGCTACTGCATGCCGGACGACCCGCTGCTCGACCCGGCCTGGGGCCTGCACCGGCAGCAGCCGTACGGCCCGGCCGGCACCGCCCGCCACCCGCTCGGCGACTACGCGGCCGCGTCCGACCCCGCCCGCGGCCGCAGCGAGTCCCCCGCCTCCTACGGCCAGCGCATGGCGCTGTTCCTGCTGCGCATCGCCACCGCCACCCGCCTCGTCCACTCCCCGCGCATCACCGACCTGCCCTGGGCCGACTGGACGCTCGCAACCGAGCAGCACGTTCACCTCGCCCCGGACCCGGACCACCCCGGCCGGGGTGGTCCGGCCACCACCCGGTTCGCGTTGGCCGGCTCCTCACCCTCCGGCCCAAGCAGCCCTGAACCCGTCGGCGGCCCCGGGTGGGGCCGCCGGCCCCGCCGCGTCCCGGAAGGGAGCAGCACCGCCATGACCACCGCCACCGCCCGCCCCCGGGGTGATCCCGGCAGGTGTCCTGGGCGACGACTACCCACTGCCATCTCGCCCCTGGTACTCCCTGGAACCCCACGACGGCGCTTTCAGGGACACCCTGGTCGGGTTGCCCGCGATCCGTAGCCCCCGGCTGCGCAGCCATCACCACGCCGCGTATCGATCGTGAGCGCCTGTTGGGCGTTGTAAGGCCTTCGGACCGGTCCCAGTGTCCGTGCCTCCGGGGTTGCGGGTGTGAGCTCTGGTTGTGCAGGTGGCCATCGAGAGCAGTCGTTGGTGGCTTTGGAGACCAGATGCCTGCCAGTGGCGCGCGAAGGGTCGGTGAGAAGTGAGAGCGCCCCGGGGCGTGTCGGTGTCGTCCGGAATGATGCCCTTGTTCGAGATCGAGTGAGAGGGCTGTGATGGACGACGCACTGGACGATCTGATCTACCTTGCCGACCCGCCTGGGACGAGCGGTCATGTCGTCGCGTTGCGGGTGCTGCAGCGACCGGATCCGGGCGGTGGGTTCCTGGAGTGTGAGTTCGTCGTGTCGACAGAGACCGTCTCTGGCAACTTCCGGGTGGGGATCTCGGCCTTCGACCTCGACATGTGGGAAGAGGCTCTCGACAGCCTTGCCGGGAACAGGTTCGTCTCATGGCTGAACTCCGGCCGGACGGTCCAGCTGAAGATCAAGCCGCTCAGCCCCAGGGCGATCGGGGTGTCGATCAGCGATGACCCGTCCTCGCAGGTGACGGTCAGCCTGCCCATGTCCCCGCCCGCGGGTTGGATCGAAGACCATCGAGAGCGTCTGGTGAAGGCTCGACAAATCCTTTCAGGCTGACCGTCCGGGACGCCTGTCCGACCAGAACAGAGGAGCTGCCATGCGGCACCTCACCCCCGCCTTTGCCCTCAGCGGCCTCCAACGCGGGAAGCAGATTGAGCAGTTCCTCGGCGCCATCGAAATCGACGGCCGGCCCGGGCTCCGCTGGATCGCCCTAAGCCCCGGCTGTGCGGGCATCACCATCTACCTGAGCGAGGTCGAAGACGTCGGCACCGACGCCTTCCTCGACATCACCGAGTTCCCGTCCCTGGACCCCGAGGACGAGACCTGGGGACGGGAAATCGCTGTCCTGCCCACCCCCAAGGAGGCCCTGCATCTGTCCGAGCGTGAACTCGCCGCAGACCCGCGACGCTGGGTCAACGACGGCATCGTCTGCGACGAGTACCAGGACTTCCGGACCGCACGCAGGTCGAACCCGTGAGGACCGCGTGCGAGTCAAGGAGCCGTTGTCGACTGGCCGTCGACCTGTAGAAGGAGCTGAACCACGCTGATCCAAGGGGAGTCGCCGGTCTTCTGGAACGCGCGGACCCTCCAGCGCCCTGCGGGCAGGTGGACGGGGGCTTGGTCCGGCTCGCCTCTGCCATCCGGGTATGGCACGCCGAGGTTCTTGCCGGCCTCGGCGGAGTCCATGAGGACCGCCGGTCCGTCGGTCTCCCAGAGACCGCATTCCTCCCAAGGCGTCGCCGGGTCGTTCAGCGCCGCTTCGGCAGCGGCGAGCAGCTCGGCGTCGGAGTCGGCGGCGAGCCAGCGCACGAAGGCCCCCTGCTCGGGCAGGTAGCAGGTGGTGGCGGGCTCGTCGCCCAGCACCAGCGCGGAGACGTCGCTGCGGCCGCGCAGGCCGATCACCTCGGCCAGGCCCTCGACCCCGCAGGCCCGGTCGTAGTCGTCTGGCTGGTCGCTCTCACCGATGATCATGCCGTCCTCAGTGCAGCCGCCCCAGTACTGCAGTGCGGACACCGGGACGACGATCAGAGGACCACCCATGGATTCGACCCAGGTCAGATCGAGGGTCATCCGGACGGCATGTGGATCAGTACTCATGTGCGCAGTGTGCCGCTGATCAGTGACAAGCAGGGAACCAGGGTGAGTACCTGCACGGCGGACCCCCATAACTACACCGCCCGCCACCGTCGATTCCACTCCGCCGTCGCCGGGTGGGTCACCTTTCTCTGGGGCAGATCGGTGTTGCACGACGAGGTGAGGTGAGTCGGCGCAGCTCAACGGCAGTGCTGAGGACGCTATCGGGTGCAACAGGTGTTGCGCTATCCCTCGCCGGAGTGATGCCGTCGGCCGAGCTCAGCGTCGGATCGCGTGACACTTCTACGGCGGGCTCAGGAGAACCCGCGGGATGTCGCACAGCACAGGTCAGGGGTTCCTCAGGGTCGAGATCAGGGGCAGTCCGGAGGCGTGGATGCCATGAACGGCCCTAGCGTCGGTGAGGCGGGTGACCGATGCCCCCGACCGATGCCCCCACGGAAAAGGCGAGCGAGTGTTCCGGAACAAGGCTCTACCGGCACGGGCTTCGAGCCCGGCCTTCGTCGGTGCAAAGAGGGTGGGCGACATTGTCCGCCTGACTGCCGTGCACAAGACCTACGGCCGTGGTAACAATCGGGTGCGGGCGCTTGACGGGGTGGACATCGACTTCGAGGCGGGCACCTTCACCGCCATCATGGGCCCCTCGGGTTCGGGCAAGTCGACGCTGCTGCAGTGTGCGGCGGGCCTCGACCGAGTCGACGCGGGCCAGGTTCTGCTCGACGGCGCGCCGCTGCACGAGCTCTCCGAGCGTTCCCTGACCGAGCTGCGCCGCGAGCACATGGGCTTCATCTTCCAGTCCTTCAACCTGATCCCGGCGCTGACGGCCCGGCAGAACGTCGAGCTGCCGCTGCGGTTGGCCGAGCGCCCGATCGACTCGGTGGCGATCGACCGAGGGCTGGCCGAGGTCGGCCTCGCGGAGCGTGGCGAGCACCGGCCCGCCGAGCTGTCGGGCGGTCAGCAGCAGCGGGTCGCCATCGCGCGTGCGCTGGTGACCAGGCCCAAGGTGATCTTCGCGGACGAGCCGACCGGCGCGCTGGACTCGCGTACCGCGCGGGAGGTCCTGGCGCTGCTGCGCGGTGTCGTCGAGGAGCACGGGCAGACGGTGATCATGGTCACGCACGACCCGGTGGCCGCTTCGTACTCGCAGCGGGTGGTCTTCCTCGCCGATGGCAAGGTGACCGGCGAGCTGTTCGAGCCGACGGCCGAGACGGTGGCCCTGCGGATGACCGCGCTGGAGCCCGGCGGGAGCGGGGCGAACCCGTGCTGAGAATCGCCGTAGCCACCCTGCGTTACCGTTGGATAGGCCTCGTGGGCGCCTTCCTCGCCCTCGCGCTCGGCACGACGATGATCGGCATGATGACGCTGACCCTGGCGGCCACCTTCGGCACGCCGCACCCGGGCCCGCAGCGGTTCAAGGAAGCCCACACGGTCGTCGCGCCGCAGGGCTTCGAGGGACGTGCGATGAAGGCCCCGGCGGTGTTGCCGGCCGAGGTCGTGACGAAGGTGAGCGCGGCGGGCAAGGCCACACCCGACCGCAGCTTCCCAGTACGGCTGAACCCCGGTTCCGCGGGGACGACCGGTCACCCCTGGTCCTCGGCCGCTTTCGCGGGCTACCACCTGACGGCCGGGCGCGCGCCGCAGACTGCGGACGAGATCGTCGTCGGCGGCGGCGACCAGACGTTGATCGGGCGTCAGGCCCAGGCCGCCACCTCCGACGGAGCCGGCCATTACCGGGTGGTGGGGGTCACCGACGCGCTCTGGTTCGAGAACGCGGTCTTCTTCGGCGATGCCGAGGCCGAGCGCTTGTCGCCCGGCGTCAACGCCCTGGTCACCGACCAGAACGCCAAGCAGCTGTCCGCCCTCGTCGGCGGTCAGGCCGTGGTTCTCACCGGCGATGACCTGACCCGGCTCGACACCGACACCACCGGCGGCGCCCAGGCCCTGGCCAACGCCCAGGCCATGGCCGGCAGCACCACCGGACTCGCGGTGTTCGTCGCCGTGTTCGTCGTCATCGCCACCTTCGCCTTCGCCACCGAACAGCGCCGCCGCGAACTCGCCCTGATGCGCCTGGTCGGCGCAGCCCCCCGACAGGTGCGCCGCATGGTCCTCGGCGAAGCCCTGCTGATCGGCCTGGCCGCCGCGATCGCCGGCTGCATCCTCGCCCCGCTGTGCACCGTGCCGCTGCGTTCCTGGATGCTCGACCACAACGTGGCCCCGTCCTGGTTCACCATCCCCTTCCACCCGCTGCCGCTGCTGCTCTCCTTCGTCATCGGCGTGACCGCGGCACTGGCCGGCTCGGCCGCCACCCTGGTCCGGGTCTCACTGGTGCGCCCGATCGAGGTGCTGCGCGAGAGCGTGGTGGAGCGCCGCGTGATGACACCCGTGCGATGGCTGCTGGGAACCGGGATGCTGATCGGCGCGGTCGTCTTCGGGATCGTCATCGGCCGGACCGAGCCCTACCTCGCGGCCAGCGCCCGCAAGTACGAGGCGGTCCCGGTCCTGTACGTCGGCGCGGTCACCCTGCTGGCGCCGATCCTGCTGCGGCCGGTCACCCGGCTGCTGATCGGCCCGCTGCGCGGATCGGCCAAGGCCCGCCCGCTGCTGGTGCGCGAGAACATCCTCACCTCCCGGCGGCGCACCGCCGCCACGGTGGCGCCGATCGTGGTGGCTGTCGGGCTGGTCGCCACCCTGCTGACGATGCAGAAGTCCGGTGACGCCGCGGTCCTGGCCCGCCAGCAGCAGGAGGTCCACGCGGCCGACGTGGTGGTGCCCGGCGGCACAGGGATCGACGCGCGGACGCTGGAGAAGCTGGCGGCCGTGCCCGGGGTGCAGGTCACCCCGGTCACCTCGATGAACATCCGAATCGGCACCGCGAAGGGCGAGCAGATCGACTCGCTGAGCACGAACGCGGTACCCGCGTCCGCGCTGGGCACGACCATCACACCACCCGTGGTCTCCGGCTCGCTCACCTCGCTGCCCGACAACTTCCTGGTCATCGACGAGCACGCGGCCCAGTCCGACGGTCTCTCGGCCGGGGACCATGTGGTCACCCTGCTGCCGACCGGCGCGCGGGTGCCGACCGTCATCGCCGCGGTCGTCGCACGCGGCCTGAACGGCGACGACACCTACCTGTCCGCATCACTGACCGGCGCGGTGATGCCGAGCCGGGTCTACCTCGACTCCCAGACGGGCGCGGGCCTGCCGCTCGACGCGCAGCGGACGGCCGCGGTGAACCAGGCGCTGGCCGGCTCCGGCGCACACGTCATGAGCCACGACGCCTACCTGGAGGCCCAGCGCGCGCACGCCGCAGAGCAGACGGACAATGCCGCGGTGATCATCCTCGGGATCGCGCTGGCCTACGCGTTGATCGCGGTCGCCAACACCCTGATCATGGCGACGACCGGACGACGACGAGAGTTCGCCTTCCTCGGGCTGGCCGGAACGGTGCGCAGTCAGATCGTGAAGGTGGCCGCGGCCGAGTCGGCCGTGGCGGTAGTCGTGGGCACCGTGCTCGCCGCCTTGGCGACCGGCCTCGCCGCGGCGACCCAGCACGTCTCGCTGAACAAGCTCGTGACCGGCGCGCCGACGGTGATCCCATGGACCCAGATCGGGGGGACCATCGCGCTCTGCGCCCTCGTCGCCCTGGTCACCGCGTCGGCAGCGACCTGGCGGGCAACCCGCCGACGGGCAATCGAAGCAGCAGGCATCCGCGAGTAGGGCACGGCTCGCTCGCTCTTACCGAGTACGGCCGCGGCCTGAGCGCCCCGGGCGGGGCGCTCAGGCTGTGAGCTGAAGGCCGGTCGGACTGTGCGGTCTTCTACGGTTTTCGTGCCGTTGTCGGGTGGCGACAAGCGGTGATCCTCCCCGTGGTGCGCCGGTGGTATGCGGCATGCGCAGGGTGGGGGCCTGACCACCGAGGAGCCGGCCGCCCACGGCGTCGAGTACCAGCGGTGGACCCTGACCCATGAGTGATCAGTGTGGCGCGGTTTCGATGGCGAAGCCGTGGAGGAGGGTTCCGGTGGTGTCGGGGTCCTCGAGCATGGGGGTGTGGCCGACTCCGTCGAGGATCTCGATGCGGGCGTGAGGGACTTGGCGGTAGTCCTGGGCGGAGGAGGGGCGCCAGCGGTGGTCCTGGGAACCGAAGACCACCAGGGTCGGCAGGCCGAGGCCGGCGAGCCGGTCGGGGATGGGCCGTTCCTTCAGGTACGCGCTGGACGCCGCGTCGGTCGCGGTGAGGCTGCGGTAGGTCATGCCCCGGACGTCGGCGACGATCCGGTCAGGGATCTTCACGTCGCGGGTGAACGCGGAGCTCAGCGCGGCGCGGATGGTGCCGTCGGTGCGCAGGCGCCAGATGAGTTCCGCCACCACCGGCGTGGACATCAGGTGGGCGGCGAAGCTGTCGCCGATGTACGCGTCTAGCCGCGGGCCGGTGTCGACCAGTGCGATCGCCCCCACCAGGTCGCGGCGCTGCTCGGCCAGCGCGGTGGCGACGGCACCGCCGGTGGAGTGCCCGACGACGGTCGCGCGGTGCACCCCGAGCCGGTCGAGCGCGGCAGCGACCCGGCGCGCCTGCTCCGCCATGCCGTAGCCGCTGGCCGGTTTGGCCGATCTGCCGTGCCCGAGCAGGTCCACCCGCACCACGTGTAGGTCCCGCAGCGCCGGCAGGACCGGGTTCCACCACGCCGTCGAGCCGCCGAGGCCGTGCAGGAGCACCACCGTGGGCGCGTCGGGCGGCCCGTCTTGGACGACGTGGAGGTCCCCGCCGGGAATGCGCACGATCTGGTCGCCGGAGGCCCCGGCCGTTTCCGTGAGCACGGACACCGTGTTTCCCGCGAGGAGGAGGGCCAGCACGCCAGCGGCCAGCGCGGTGATCCGCCACCGGCGGGTCCGCACCCGCCGTCTGCGCGGGACGTTCGGTGCCGCGTCCGGGCGGCTGTGGGTGAGTTTGTTCTGCGGGGTGGTCGTCTCGTCCATGGCTCCTCCGTCGGTCGGTGCTGGGTGCCATCACTCTCGCGGTGGCGGGCGCGGGGCGTCTTGGAGAAATGTCGCGCCTCGCACGGTGGTTGATTCCGGTGCCGAGCCGCTCGTACCGTCGGGGTGTGCAACCTGTTGTCCGGACGGCAGACTCCACCGCTGCCTGGGAGATCGCGCGACCGTCGCGGGTGACCGCGCTGCCCGGTGTCGACATGGCCGGGTTCCGCATTCGGGGTGGCAGCCCGATCGATCTACGAGCCATTCCTCACCCGGCCGTCACCGTGGCTGTCGAGCTCGGTGACCGCCCGTTCGACATCGACGGCGCGGTCGGCCGGATGCGGGTGGAGAGTCTGACCGCCGGGCTCGGCTTCAGCGCCTTCCAGGTGTGCGCCGAGGACGTCGAGTGTGTGCAGATACGCCTGTCTCCGCTGGTCGCGCACCCTGTACTCGGACTCCCACTCGCGGAGTTGCGCGGGAGCGTCATCGCGCTCGACGACCTGTGGGGCCGTGCCGCGCCGCGCCTGCGAGAGCGGCTTCACCATGCGCGGACCTGGCCGGAGCGCTTCGCGCTGATCGACATGGAACTGATGACCCGGTTCCATGCGGGCAGGGAGGTTGATCCCGAAGTGGTTTGGGCCTGGCGCCGGATCGTCGCCAGCCACGGACAGGCCCGCGTGAGCGAGCTCGCAGGCCGTATCGGCTGGAGTCGGCAGCGCACGTGGTCACGCTTCGGCTCGCAGATCGGCCTGACACCCAAACGCGCCGCCATGCTGGTCCGCTTCGATCACGCCATCCACCGCCTGGTCCGCGGAGACACCCCCGCGCAGGTGGCCGCGGACGGCGGCTATGCCGACCAGTCCCACCTCCACCACGACGTCCGCGCGTTCACCGGGACAACTCCCGCCGCCGCCGCGCACGAGCCATGGCTGGCCGCCGATGACAGAGCCTGGCCGGCGCGCGACGGCGCGGAGCGCAGGTTCGGGTACTGAGGTTTTCAGGGTGGAGTCGGTGGATCGAGTGGCAGACCGGTGCCGGCCAGGCATCCCTCGATAAGGGCGGTCTGGAGCTGGATGTGTCGCAGGCCTCGGCGGAGGGTGCGGGGGAGGTGGTCAGCGTCGGTAAAGGCCTTGTTCGCCATCGGGCCGCGCCGCAGGAGTGACCAGAGGCCTTCGACCGGGTTGAGGTCCGGTGCGTATGAGGGCAGCTGGAAGACGGTGAGCCAGTCGTGCTCGGCCGCGTAGCGCTTCATGCCGGCGGTCAGGTGGGTGTTCAGGATGCCCCTATGGTTCGTCAAACTGCCGAAGGAGTGACTGGACTCGCAGAAGGCCGGATGTGCCGGTAGAGCTCTCGGGCGACGTAGCGCTTCAGGCAGCGGATGATCTCACGCCTGGACATGCCCTCGGCGGTGCGCCGTTGCAGGTAGGCCTGGGTGCGTTCATCCCAGCGCAGGCGGGACTGGACGATGCGGTAGAGGGCAGCGTCGGCCTGCCGGTGACCGCCGCGGTTCAGCCGTCGCCGCTGGGTCTTCCCGGAGGATTGCTCGACTGGGCTGACCCCGCACAATGCGGCGAACGACGCCTCGTCCGTGAGCCGGTCCGGGTTGTCACCTGCGGCGGAGAGGAGGACCGCGGCACTGTCGGGGCCGACGCCGACGAGATCCAGGAGCTGGGGCCGGCTGGACCGGACAGCTGCGGTCATTCGCCGGGTCAACTCCTTGATCTCCTGACCAAGGTTCTGGATCCGGCGGGCGAGCAGGCGCATCGTGAAGACGGCCTCACCTCGATCCTCGCCCAGTGCCACGCAGGTGGCGACCAGCGCCGGATTGGTCAAGCCGGTGAGCAGTTCGCGAAGGTCCGGCTCGACGGCAAGGAGGACTGCCTTGAGCTGGTTCATCGCCTGAGTGCGCGCCTTGACGGCCGATTCCTTGGCCAACCGCAGAACCCGCAAGTCCGCTGCCGGACCGTCTGCGGTCTTCGGTATGGTGGTCGCGCGTCCCGACAGGACGGCCCGCGCGGCAGCGTCCGCGTCGATGGCGTCGGTCTTGCCCCGCTTGCGTCGGGTGGCGCGGTCGGGCTGATTGATCTCGATGACGTCGATGTGCTCCCGACGCAGGGCCCGGGTCAGTGCGACTCCGTAGGAGCCGGTGCACTCGATGCCAGCGCGCCGGACGATGCCGAACGACTTTGCCCAGGAAATGAGTTGGCGATAGCCGACGGCAGTGGTCGGGAACTCCTGGTGTGCGAGGGATGCTCCCAGGGTGGTGATCACGGCGGCGACGTGGATGTCCTTGTGGGTGTCAACCCCCAGGATCACGTCCTCGGCCAGGGCCGAATCATGCTGCGTGTTGAGTGCGGGCTGGGACAAGCTGGCGGCGGTCACAAGGCTCCTCGAACTGGGGCTGGTGGCCGACGCCGGTCCGGCAGGCGGTCAGAACTGTGATGGTGCTCCGTGCAGCAAAGCCCCTATCGGGACACGCTCACCGGGCCGGCGACAGCATTCACCGCTGGGACCGGACGTCGAAAGATCCTAAACAGGGCACTGCGGCCAGTTGTCCCACGGGTCAGGCTTCCGGTCCCAGCGGCACGTCGCAAGTCTCACAGTTGTCCCAGACCAGGACGATGGGGCCGCCGAGCTGGATGTGCGCGCGGACGGCGAGGTCGTGGTAGTCGGTCCAGGCGAAGCTCTTGCGGGCCCCCTTCAGCGGATGGTGGAAGCGGGGCCGGTAGGTCATCCGGCTCTTCTCGCCGGGCTTGTAGCAACACAGCGCGGCCACCGAGATCCGGCGGCGCGAGCGTCCCCGGACACGGACGACGGGCGTGTGCCCGCGCCGACCCCAGGTGCGCGCGGCGGCGTCATCGAGAACCCGGCCTCGTCCTCGAAGAGCCAGCACGCTGAGGGGATGTCGCGACGCGACAAGACCTCAATCACGTCGCGGCTGTCTGAGCGAAGGACGGAAAGCGACAGCTGCAGGCACATCCCGTACCAGCAGGCCTTCGCCTGATGACCAGACCAGTGCGACACCAGGGGTGAGGGACACAGCGACTACCAGAACAAGGACCGGCGCCCCCCTGCTGGTGACCAACAAGAAACTCGGTGGAGCGATCTACATCGACGACCGCGGCATGTGCTTCGAAGGCGACGGGGACACCGCCCTCCCCGAGGCGCTGCGCCGCATCGGCGAGTTGCCCGAACCGATGGCGCAGCTCGCCGCCGAAGTCCCCGCGCTGACGATCCGCCAGCCGTGGCTGGCCGCTTCTCTCGGGGGCACCAGTCCCGGCGCGGACGTTCTCGGAGTGTCCGCAGCTCAGTGGCTTGGAGCCCGAACCTACTGATCGCAACATGTGTGGTGCAAGGAGGCTCACTGACGCGACCTGGTGCATCGGCTGCTGATCGGGCGGGTACCAGCGGGCACTGCCGACGTCAGGCGGTTCCCGCTGGCCGCCTCTTGAGATATCCCTGTGTGCGCGAGAGCGCGTGGGCCATCAGGCCGTTTGCCAGGAGTAGCAACCACCCCCCAGGCATGTACGCGCCGCGATCTGTGTATGCCGGGTTGTCATCCGAAGGCTCCAAGCCGAATGTCATCGCGAGCACCACCAGACCGATTAGCGCGAAGACGAAGATCCAGACAGCACAGATCCCGCCTGCCGCCCGGCCCCACATTTTGAGGTCATGGTCGCTGGCCAGCTTCAGCAGGAACAGGGCTGCGAAGACGAGGCCGGCTGCTGTGCCGATGATCCCGACCGGTATCACCTGCCAGGTCGTTGCCACTCCGGGGATGCCGCTGGGAACTGCTTCCCATGGGTGGTGCCAGTTGAAGGCCTCCGTCACATGTGCCACTTGAGTGCCGGAGGACTTCTCCTTCCAGGTCTCCGACATGAACGGCAGGAGGCTCGCCCCGAGGAGCGCCGCCGCTGCCAGGAGGATCTCCGTCACATGTGTGGCGATCACGCCGCCCACAGTGGCGAGCGCGGTCGGTTTCGACCCCTGCGTCGGTGGCTTCTGAGGATCGGGCACCGCGGCGGGAGCTGGCGATGCGACGGGCCTGATCGTTGGTGTCTTGCCGCCTACGTTGTCCGCGGTGACACTGGGGGAATCCGGCTGATCGGGGGAGACGGTGCTGGCCGCTACCGCGTCAGGGGCGGTGAGGGCACGCAAAGCGCCGGTGCGCTCCTGGATCGCCGCACGGGCACCAGTGATCCCCATCCAAGCACCCGGACCGAGCACGTCACCCAGTTCCTCCTCGCACCACTTCCGCACACGTACCGGTGTCGGGCGCTGGTCGGGGTCCTTGTGCAGGCAGGCGGCAATCAGCTGGCGTAACGGCGGGGCGATGACAGAGACGTCCGGGGTGTCAGCGACGACGCGGTGGGCGACGGCCCACTCGTTCTCCGCGGCGAACGCCTCACGGCCGGTGGCGAGGAAGTACAGGGTGGAGCCGAGGGCGAAGACATCGGAGGCCGCACCCACGGCCCGGCCCGCGGCCTGCTCGGGCGACATGTACAGCGGGGTGCCGATCCGGGTGGAGTGGCTGGTGTAGGTCACCGATTGTGTCAGGGATTTGACGATGCCGAAGTCGATGACCTTCGGGCCGCTCTCGTCCAGGATGATGTTCCCGGGTTTGAGGTCCCGGTGCACCACCTTCGCGGCGTGGATGTCGGCGAGGGCGTGGGCGATGCCCCAGGCCAGCAGCGTCACCTGACCGGCAGGCAGTGGTCCGTGCTCGACCACCAGGTCCCGCAGGGACGGCCCGGCCACGTACGTCGTGGCCAGCCATGGCCGCTCGGCTTGGGGGTCGGCGTCTAGCAGCGGTGCGAGGTGGGCGCCGCGCACCTTCTGCGCGGCGCTCACCTCGCGCGCGAATCGCTGCCCGAATTCCGCGTCCCTGGCGAACTCGTTACGGATCACCTTTACAGCCGCCGGCTGGCCGCCGGGGGAAAGGGCAAGGAACACCTGCCCCATACCTCCCTCGCCCAGCCGCGCCACCAGCCGAAAGCCCCCGAGACTGTCCGGATCGTGCGACTGCAGTGCAGGAAACCGAAATGCCGCCTTCGACATGAAGCGCTCCCCTCGTCTTCCCGCCCTGAGATACCTCACGACTCGACCGCCCGACGCATTCGCCCACGAGGGTAGAGCCCCTAACTGACGCTCCGCCAGTTACGCCGAAGGTCCGACCCACCTCGCAGGGACGCCTGCCGTCCTTAGCTTTCGGCCTGGTGTACCAGGCCAGCTGGCTGGGACCGGGTATTCAGCCTGGTCATCAGCTCGCGGTTGGCTGCTCGTGCGGCTTCAAGTTCCTGGGCGCGCTCGTCGAGCTGGGCGGTGAGATCTACAAGCTGCTGCTCCAGGGCCGTGATGCGGCGGTGTAGTTGTTCGATGTCTGCTGGGGCGCCGATTCCGGATTCGTGCCAGACCTGTTCGCCGAGCAACTCGGCGATTTTGTGCTCCAGTTGTCGGATCTGAGCCGCCTGCCGTCCGGCCCGGTCGTTGGCGCTGGCCAAATCGGCTTGGAGCGAGGCCCGGCTGACCAGGGGGCCCGTTCCGTCTGTGCCGGGCGGTTCGCTGGAGGCTGCGTGGATCTGGGTGAGTAGGTCGCGGTGCCGGTAGAGGAAGGTGCGGTCCACCCCGGCGGCGCGGGCGATCGCGGACACGCTCATCGCGGTGCCGTTCCTCGCAGCGTGTCGGAGGGCCTTGAGGACGCGTTCGCGTCGGCGAGCTGAGTCAGTCCGCCGGCCCTCGATCATCGGGTTGGTAGTAGTCATGCGGTGCGCTCCACTCGTACGTCGGGCAGGGGCTGGCGGATGCGAGGCAGGCCGAGTCCGACCACGCCGTTGCGGGCACGGCGGACGATGGCGACGGCTTCCCGGATCTGGGCGTGCTCGTTCTCCCCGAGTCCGTCGAGTTCGGTCTTGACCCGTCCGATCAGTCGGCGGACCCGCGCGATCTCCTCATCGGAGGGCATGGCCTCGCGCTTTGCCCAGTTATCGGTGTCGACGGCCGACAGCAGTCGCTCCCGGTTCCGCAGCAGGTCGGCGGTACGCCTCCAGGTCGGGCAGGTAGGAGACGTCGGTGCGGAAGTGCCCGCAGCCGACGCAGCGGAACCGCACGGGGCAGTCCTGCCCGCCGGCGGCGACGTTGCTGGGCTCAGTGCACACGCCGTACGGAACGGCCACCTCACCGATGGCCCTGCGCGCGTGCTCCGAGTCCAGCAGAGCCTTGGCCTTCAACCATCCTCGTCCCCGTGGAAGCGGAAGACTCCTCCGCAGACGCCTACGCGATGCTGGACAGCCAGATCCGTACCGTCAGCCTCGACTACGAGGTCGACATCGACCGGCTCGGACTCGTCGTCAACAAGTTCGATAAGCGCAAGGGCTACGTCGCCACGCACTCCCTCGACAACTGGCCGTCCCTTGGCACACCGCCCGTCGTCTCCGTCGTTCCCGACCTCAAGGAGCAGCGGGAGGCCGTTCACGTGAAGCAGCCGCTGCTCATGTACGCCCCGACATCGATCCAGGCGCAGCGGATGCGTGAGATTCGTCGGAGGCTGTCGTGAGTATCGCCAAGAAGCTGCAGGGTGGTGGCGGGTCGTTCGGGGCGCTGGCTCAGGGCGCGGTGCGTGGTGACGAGGTGCGGGCGCGCAGTGAGGCGCTGGACGCTACCGGTCGGGTGCGGCGTGCGTCGTCGGCGCCGGTGTCCTCGATCGTTTTCAATCCGCTCAACCCGCGGAAGACCATCGACAGCGAGTCGATCGACGAGCTCGCCGAGAGCTTGACCCGTCGGCAGATTGTGCCGGTCACCGTGGTGAGCCGTGGCGCGTTCCTCGACGCCCACCCTGATCAGGCGGAGGCGGTCGGCGAGGCGGACTTCATCGCGCTCGACGGGAACCGCCGTCTGCGGGCTGCGCAGCAGGCCGGGCTCAAAACGCTGCGGGTGGACCTCAATGATGAGCTGGTCTCGCGGGCTTCGGACATGGTCGAGGCGGCTCTGATCGCCAATGCCCACCGCGAGGACGTGTCGCCGTTCGAAGAGGCCCAAGCGATTGAGCAGCTGCTGAACACGGTGTACAAGGGCAACCAGGCCGCCGTCGCGCGGGCGCTGGGCAAGTCCCGCGCGTGGGTGGGACAGCGGTTGGCCTTGCTCCATCTCTCTCCTGAGCTTCAGGAGCAGGCGGAAGCCGGAGAGCTGGCCATCGAGGACGCGCGCAGGATCGGCGCCGAGGCCCGTGCTGGGAAGATCACCCGGGCCGAGCAGCACGAGCGGGCCGAGGCCGCGAAGCAGGCTGCCGCCGAAAAGCAGGCTGCGAAGGCGGCTCGAACGGCCAAACGTGCAGAGCGTCCGGCGGGGGAGAAGGCGATTGAGCACGGCTCGGCACCTACTGCCGGGGACCCCAGTGCTGGTGGCGAAGTAAACGGCGTTTACTCCGTGGGTCTTCCGGACCAGCGCGAGGCCCGCACCGATGAGCGTGACCGGGTCACGCTCTCGACGGCGGAGCCTTCGGTGGACATGGTCCGGCGGCAGCTGCAGGAGGGGGACAGGACGGGTGTGCCGTCCGGCGGGGTCGGAGTGCCCGACTGGCGTGACCTTGATGGGGTGGCGACCTGGCTTTGTCGTTTTCTGCAGCCCGATGAGCTGAGGGTCGTCGCCACTAAGGTGCTGGGTCGGCTGGAGGAGTACGCGCCGGAGAGCGCAGCCGACAGTTGATCGCAAGGGGATCTTGACTGACGGGCTGGGCACCGCGAGGTGCCCAGCCCGTCCTGGTCTGCGCCTGCCGGGAAGGGAATCATCGGTGACGGAGTAAACGGCGTTTACACCGTTGCCTCCCGAGGTTCGGATGGACAGGCCTGGCGGCGGCGGGCCGTGCCACATCACCGCTTCCGCTTCGGCGTCGTTGGCGGCTTCCTCTGGGACCAGTGCCTGTCATGGACGGCGTGGCGTCCGACCGCAACAAGCGGGAGTTGAAGACACTACGCTTGACCATGGCTGTCTACAGCAAGCGGGGAATCCCCGGGGCCGCGGAACTCGCTCAGTGAGTCACCCACCTCGCGTTGCCGTGGCATCAGATCAGGTGTCACGGACAGGACTGCTTGACTGCCGGCCCCTGCGCTGCCGCAACGTCGCCCTATCCGCTTGACAACGCGGTCTCAGAAATGTGCCGTGCCGTCATACCTTTGGCGTCGGTAGAGCGCGATGTCGCTTTGAAAGGCGACGACGAGGTCGCCGGTGGTGGTGAGGGCGACGCCGTAAGGGGCACTGAGTGCGACCACTGCCGTAGCGGTGCCGGTGCGCAGGTCCCACACCCGCACCGTCTTGTCGGCGCTGGCCGTGACAGCGGCGGGCATGCCGTTGAGCATGCTGCATGCGACCGCAGTCACCCGTCCGGTGTGGCCGATGAGAGGGTCGCCGATCGTCTGGCTGGTGCGCAGGTCCCACACCCGCACCGTCGTATCGGCGCTGGCCGTGACAGCGGCGGGGATCCCGTCGAGCGTGGTGCATGCCACCGCGTTCACCTCGCCGGTGTGGCCGGTGAGGGGATGGCCGATCGCCTGGCCGGTGCGCAGGTCCCACCCTCGACGCCCACTACGCCGCCCACACCGCCCGCGGACGGATTCTGGTGTGCACCCGACGACAGCCGCTGGGCACTGGCGGGACGGGGCGCGGACAGGCTCGCCGCCGTCCGGACGAAGCTGGCGCGGATCGACCCGCGCTGCGCCGACCTCCCCCTTCTGGTCGCGGACGCCGCGGACCGCGAGGCGCTGCGCGCCGTGGCCGCCGACGCCAGGGTGGTGGTCTCCACGGTCGGCCCGTACCTGCGGCACGGCGAACCGCTGGTGGCAGCCTGCGCGGACAGCGGCACCGACTACGTGGACCTCACCGGCGAGCCGGAGTTCGTCGACCGGATGTACCTGCGGCACCACGAGCGGGCGCTGGCCACCGGCGCACGGCTGGTGCACGCCTGCGGCTTCGACTCGGTACCGCACGACCTCGGCGTGCTGTTCACCGTCGAGGAGCTGCTGCGCCGCGGCGGCCCGGCGGCCCGGGTCTCGGTCGAGGGCTTCGTCCGCGCCGGCGGCACCGTTTCCGGCGGCACCTTCGCCTCGGCCATGACGGCCTTCTCCCGACCGCGGGCGATGGCCCGGGCCGCCCGGGCGCGCCGCGCGGTCGAGCCCCGGCCGAAGGGACGGCTGGTCCGCACCCCGGCCGGACGCCCGCACCGGTCGCGGGCGGCCCGGGCCTGGGCGCTGCCGTTGCCCACGATCGACCCGCAGGTGGTGTCCCGCTCGGCCGCCGCGCTGGAGAACTACGGCCCGGACTTCGGCTACGCACACTACGCGGCGGTGCGGCGGCTGCCGATCGCCCTCGGCGGTGTCGCCGCGGTCGCGGCGCTCGCCGTCGCCGCCCAGCTGCCGCTGCTGCGCCGGGCCCTGGGGCGGCTGCGCAAGCCCGGCGACGGGCCCGGTGCGGAGCAGTGGGCACGGTCCTGGTTCGCCGTCCGGTTCGTGGCGCGGGCGCATGACGGACGGACGGTCCTCACCGAGGTGTCCGGGGGCGACCCCGGCTACCAGGAGACCGCGAAGATGCTCGCGGAGTCGGCGCTCTGCCTGGCGTACGACGACCTGCCGCCGCTGGCGGGACAGTTGACCACGGCGGTGGCGATGGGTCGGCCGCTGATCGACCGGCTGGTCGCGGCGGGCATCTCCTTCCGCGTGTTGGACACCCCGCCGGCGACCGCCCCCGGCCGGTAGGAGGCCGGGGGCGGTCGCCGGACAGCCGGACAGCCGGACAGCCGGGTCACTTTGCCGTGACCCGGCGGCCCACCCGCCTCAGGCGGTACCGAGCGGGTTGAGGAGGGCGAAGCGCCAGCCGCCGTCGGAGGGGTCCTGGCGGGCGATGTTGGCGGTGGTGCCGGTCGGCGCGATGCGGTCGCCGGTGGGCGTGTCGATCTCCAGCGTCCAGTCGGTGACCAGCAGGGCGGTGCCCGCACCGACGAGCGTGTGCCGCTGGACGTTCGTCAGTCGGCCGCGGGCGGCGACCGTCCCGCCGATCTCGGCGCGTAGTGCTCCGGGACCGGTGACGAGTTCACCGGAGACGGTGCGCATGGCCGCACCGGGGGCGAACAGGGCCAGCACGGCGTCGACGTCGCCGGAGTTCAGGGCGTCCTGGAAGACGACGGGGAGCTGCGCGGGGTCGGTGATGACGGCGGAGGACATGGTGAACGGGCCTCGATTCTCGAAGGGTTGACGGTGCCGGCGGCGCTCGGCCGCCGTGACTCCACGATCCCGCCGGGGCTGCCCCCGCAGCGAGGTAGGGTCAGGACTCGTGATGGTCGAAAACGGACAGCGCGACGTCATCGACATCGCCTACGAGAACCCGGACCAACGGCACACGGGCCTCGAGGTGCTGACTTTCGACGCCCTGCGATCCCGGCTGAAGAGGTCGGTCACCCGACGGCCGAGCCGCCTCGACTTCCACCAGCTGCTGCTCGTCCGGGGAGGCGAGGCCACCGCGATGGTCGATTTCGTCACCCACCCGTGCACCCGCGGCACCCTGCTGCACCTGCGGCCGGGTCAGGTCCAGCGGCTGCCCCACGACGCGGACGGCCGCCCCGCGGACCTCGACGCCGTACTGCTCCTCTTCACCGCCGACTTCCCGCCGCCCCTGCCCGCGACCCGCTCCGTGCTCGACGGGTTCGGGCCCGTCGCGTGGCACCTCTCCCCCGAAGACCTCGCCGCCTTCGACCGCACCACCACGGAACTGGCGGCGGAGTACGCGACGCTCCGAACCGCCCACGCCACCGCCGAGCTGACGGTCGCCCTCCTGCGCCAGCTCCTCGGCGCGCTCCTCATCCGCATCGCCCGCCTCCCCGCCCCCGACCCCGACTCCGATCCTGCCCCGCGCACCGACCCCGGCGCGGAACTCCTCCTCGCCTTCCGCCGCGAACTGGAGCGCTCCTTCACCTCCACCCGCTCCGTCGAGGACTACGCCGCCCGCCTCGGCTACTCCCCCCGCACCCTCAGCCGCGCCTGCCTGGCCGCCACCGGCCGCACCGCCAAGCAACTCGTCGACGCCCGCGTCGCCCTCCAGGCCCAACGCCTCCTCGCCCACACCGACCTGCCCGTCGCCACGATCGGTCGCACCCTCGGTTTCACCGAACCCACCAACTTCGGCAAGTTCTTCACCCGGGAGACCGGCCAACCCCCGGGCGCCTTCCGCCGCACCCAGCGCTGACCCCCATGAGGCGCGGTCACTCAGGAGCCAGGCGGCGGCCCGGGCGATCTCGTCGGGGTCGGCCGCACGGCGCAGTGGGGTGCGCGCGTTGAGCTGGTCGAGGACGCCGGGCGAGTGCTCGTTCCAGGCGCGAGAACCATCTCGACCCAGCCGCCGCTCGACGCGCATCGGCCCGCTTCTGCGGGGCTTCACCGCGGCAACGTCTGGTGAGGCCGAGCCCTTCCTGCGGTCCCAGCACCTCCGCAGGAGGGAAGAACGGGTGGTTCCCTACGTGGACAGGTCAGCCGAGCCCGGGTTCACAGCCACCGCTTGGCCGCTTCGACGCTGTCACCTCCGCTGGTGTTGAACGCGATCGAGGCCTTCGGTGCGTGCCGCCGGACCAGATTCACGACCTGCTCGAACAGCGGCAGAAGTGGTTCCGGCTTGCGAATTCCACCGCCGATGACGACGACGTCCCACTCGCGCTCGGACAGCGCGGTGATCATCGTGGACTCGGCCGACTCGTCCAACGCGATGAGCGCCATGGACGCGTCGATGGCGTGTGCGCCGAACCGTGCCAGCTCCTGGTCGAGGGCCGCGCGGATGACGGCCCCGTCCATGCCAGGCACTGCGTGTGGGTCGATTCCGAGAACGAGAACTGACGGCATGTCATCTATGACGGTCAAGCGACAGTGCTGGTTCCCGGGACACGAAGTAGCCGTAGGCGTCGCGGATCTCCCAGGCGTGCCCGTACGCGGCCCTCGACCGCTCGACGGACCGCCTCACCACCGACGGGTCCGCTCCTCCAGACGCCGGGGTGATGTGACCCAGATAAGTTGTGTCACGACACATGTACTGTGCAATGTGTCCGATATGAGAACTTCCGAGAAGACCCCGACCCTCGTCTTCATCCCCTGCTGCTCGGCGCTCCGTGGAGCGCCGAGCAGCTCGCGCCCTACGGCGACGCGCCCAAGCGCACGTTGCGCCTGCCCGAAGGCGTCGACGACATCGAGCGCTACGCCGACCACGTCGAGAGCGCGGTAGCGGACCTGTTCTGGTTCGACCGTTTCCCTTCTTGCACGGTCTGGATGATCGTCGCCATTGCGTGTACGGCGCAGCTTTCGAAGTCGTGGCCTTGCTTCTCCAGGTGCACCGCACTTCCGAGCAGGCAGATCCCGAGGACGGCCAGCGGTATACCGGCAGCCCAGTGCCGTTTCCGTGCCTCGTCCGCCCCCCGTTGCATGAGCGGATCTTTGCATGTGCCCCGGGGCCGACGCTGAGTAATCGGCCGGCTGGCACAGGGGTCCACGCGTCCGCGCGTCCGCGCACGTGTCGTACGGGTCGTCACACCGGTACGACGTCCGCGCTCGGACTTCGACAATCCAGAGCCGAAGCCGGAGGCCCTGCCTTCGTGCACGCGCCTACCGGACGTCACCCAACCCGGCCTCCTCACTCGAACCGACGCTCGCCGAGATCGGTACGACAACGGCTGCACAGCGGCCTGGCGACCGGGGCTCCCTCCCCGTCCTCCACCTCGTCGCCCTCGGCGCCAACCTGGGCGAGCGCGGACGCCCGGCGGCGGGCTGCGCCTTGCCGCCCGGCGGCGTGGACTATTTAATGAATGAACGAGCATTTATTAATGGAGGTGACAGTGGCTGGACGCCCCCGTGGGGTCGATGATGCGGTGATCCTGCGTGCGGCTGCCGAGGTGATGGGCCGAGTGGGTCCCGCCGGGCTGACCCTTGCCGCAGTGGCGCGGGAGGTCGGCCTGGTGCCCGGGACCCTCATCCAGCGGTTCGGTTCCAAGAGCGGTCTGCTCGTGGCACTCGCCGAGCAGTCCGCGAAGGACGCGGACGCGCTGCCCGAGCGGGTGCGCGCAGAACACGAAACGGCCCTCGGCGCGTTGGCGGCACTGGTCGTGCGGTGGCTTGCTCCCATGGACACGCCCGAGCGCTTCGCCAATCACCTGGCCTTCCTGTGCACGGATCTTGCCGATCCGCAGCTCTACGAGCCCGCCCTGGCCGCGCACCTGGCCCAGCGCCGGGCGATCGAGTCACTGCTCGCGGAAGCCGTCGCCGCGGGAGAGCTCAACGCCGGGACGAACGTCGCGGTGCTGGCCGGCTCCGTGCAGGCGATCACCGCCGGTGCGGGCCTGGTCTGGGCCCTGGAGCGGCGCGGCGCCCTTGCCCAGCGGCTGCGGCACGAACTCAGGGCGGTGCTGACCCCGCACATGCCACCCGGACACGACGACCTGGAGCAATCATGACGATCAGCAAGCGGCCGCTGGCCCGAAAGGTGGCGCTGGTCGCCGGCGGCACCCGCGGTGGCGGACGGGGCATCGCCGTCGAACTCGGGGCCGCCGGCGCCACGGTGTACGTCACCGGCCGCAGCAACAGTTCAGGACGCTCCACCCTGGACCGCCCGGAGACCATCGAGGAGACCGCCGAGAAGGTCACCGCCGCCGGTGGCCTCGGCATCCCGGTCCGCACCGACCACAGCCGCCCGGACGAGGTCCGCGCCCTGGTCGACCGGATCGCGAGCGAGCAGGAAGGGCGGCTCGACATCCTGGTCAACTCCGTGTGGGGCGGGGACCCGCTGACCGACTGGGAGCACCCCCTGTGGGAACAGGACCTGGAGACCGGGCTCCGGTTGCTGCGTCAGGCGGTGGAGACCCACGTGGTCACCAGCCACTTCGCGCTTCCGCTGATGGTCGCCCGCAAGAGCGGACTGGTCGTGGAGGTCACCGATGGCAACACCGCCCGCTACCGGGGCTCGTTCTTCTACGACCTGGCGAAGTCGGCAGTCATCCGGCTCGCCGTCGCACAGGCCGCCGAGCTCAAGCCGCACGGTGTGGCGGCCGTGGCGGTCACGCCAGGCTTCCTGCGTTCGGAGGCCGTGCTGGAGCACTTCGGTGTCACCGAGGCCAACTGGCGCGACGGCGCGGCCAAGGACCCGAACTTCGCCCACTCCGAGACCCCCGCCTACCTGGGTCGAGCAGTCGCCGCGCTGGCCGCCGACCCCGACGTCATGACGAAGACCGGACGGGCACTGGCCACCTGGGGCCTGTACCAGGAGTACGGCTTCACCGATATCGACGGTACCCAGCCGGACTTCGCTGCCCACTGGGCCAACAGTCTGGAAGACGAATACGGGCCCCTCGGAGAGGCGCTGTGACCGCGGCCTGACCAGCCGGTAGCCGGAACCATCAGCCCACGTCTTCCGGAGTCCACTCCTGCCACACTCGTCCGCACACAGCCCCGCGCCGGCGCCAGCTGTGGTCGCGACCGGTGTCCCGCAGGGACTGCTGGAGACCCTCAGCGCGTGCCGTACCTGGCATCGCACGAACCGCGCCCGGCAGTTGACCGCCCAGCCCACTTCAGCCGAGCGCGAGACTGCAGGCGACGGAAGCGCCGTTGAGATCCATCGCCGCCCAGTGGGGTACGCCTCCGAGTCCGCCTTCGCCAACGCGTTCAAGCGCACCCACGGTCTCGCCCCGGGGCATACCGGCGGCTGAGCTGAATCAGCTGCAGGAGCCGTGAGCACCTTCACCCTGTACACAACTGGGCACGTCCGGGTGCACGTCGACAGCGGGCGAAGGCACGCGGCGTGGCAGGGGGAGGTGCCAATCGCCCAGCTCGGCGGTGAGGATCCGGCGAGCCGCGGTCCTCGCCTCACTCCAGATCGCATCGGCAGCCAGCGCATCGGCCCACCGACCGGCACGAGTGCGGACATCCGGCTCACCGAGCAGCCGGTCGATGGCCCGGAGGTCATGGAGGGCGTCCGGATCGAGAGTTCCCCGCTCGGCCATGCCCTCGGCCAGCCGCAGGACGAACTCGACGTCGTCGGCGACGGCGGCAGTTGTCACTCGGTGCTCGCCGGCCCACGCCAGCTGGTCGGAAGGATCAGCTGCAAGGACGGCCAGCAACCTCGTCATCAAGCGCTGCCAGTGGTCGTTTCCGTCGAGGCTCATGCCAAGAGGGTCGCACTGAGCCGAACCGGAGGGGCGCTACC
Source organism: Kitasatospora aureofaciens (assembly GCF_001188955.3). Taxonomy (GTDB): domain Bacteria; phylum Actinomycetota; class Actinomycetes; order Streptomycetales; family Streptomycetaceae; genus Kitasatospora; species Kitasatospora aureofaciens. The sequence goes on from NZ_JPRF03000021.1 coordinate 145,719, forward strand.
GGCGGATCGCCGCGATCAGGCCGCCGGGCCGCTCCTCGTGCTGCGGCGGGGTGTTGATCGGGCGGCCGTAGGCGGCGGCGCGTTCGCGCAGGGTGTGGCAGCTGGCTTCCCAGCCGTGGCCGGCCAGCCAGGCCACCGGGTCGTCGGGCATCTCCGAGACCCACATGGAGGCCGCCGATCCCGGTGCGGCGTCCGCACCGAAGCGCTCGATGACACCGCGCGAGCCCAGCGTCAGCCCCATCCGGCTGCCGGTCGCCGACTGCGCGCCGATCCGGGCCAGCAGCAGTTCCACCGCGTCCTGGGGCAGGTAGATCAGCAGCCCTTCGGCGATCCAGACGGTCGGCGCCGACGGGTCGTGGCCAGCGGCGGCCAGGGCGGCCGGCCAGTCCTCGCGCAGGTCGACCGGGACGGTGATCCGCTCGCAGCGTGCGACGGCCCGTTCCTGCTGCAGCACCGAGGCCTTGAAGTCCAGGGGCGCGGCGGTGTCGACCTCGAACAGCCGGGTGCCCTCGGGCCAGTCCATCCGGAAGGCCCGGCTGTCCATGCCGGCGCCGAGCAGGACGACCTGCCGGACCCCGGCCGCGCAGGCCTGCTGCAGCAGGTCGTCGAGGAACTTCGTCCTGATGACGATGGAGAACGACACGGCGAGCCGGCGGCGGCGCGCGGCCTCGTCATCGGGCAGCGGGGGCGAGGCGGGCCACAGCCCGCCGGCGGCGGCGAAGGCCTGTGCCAGCGGGTCGCGGAACAGCGCGTTCTCGCGCTCGGTCTCCAGCGCCCGCACCCTGGCCACCCCCACCGCCGTGGCCCACACTCCCGACGGCTGCACCCGCTCCTGCTCATCAGTCACCGCGCCAGCCTAGGCGACCTTACGCGAGCGGCCCGATGAGGGGATCCGGGTGCCTGAACGCGGCCCTCGACGAGGACTTCACGGCGACGGCGCGGACTTCACGGCGTCGACGCGGACTTCACGGCATGGGCGCGGGTCGGTGGCGCCGACCCGCGCGGTCGCGGCCGCTCCGGGAACGCCCGTTCTCCCGCCCCGCCTCAGGCCGGCCCGCCGAAAGCTGACGCAGGGCCTCCTCTTCCGCAATCACCGGATTTCGCCATGTCAACTGTGAAACAGTGAAGTTGACATGACGTCAGCCGCATGCGCAACGGCGGCACGCACATGCGCGCGGAGGTGCACGGGCCGTGAACGGCATCAACGACAGCAATCCGTGGCAGTACACCGCCGATCCCCCGCCGTCGCCGCCGACGACGCCCCGCAGCTGGTGGCGGCGCCGGTGGATCCCGGTCGCGGGACTGCTCGCACTCGTCCTCGCCGTCGTCGCGGGCTACCTGGCCTGGCCGTCGCCGGAGCCGGAGATACCCGCCGCACAGCGGGCGCCGTTCTACCGCGCCGTGCAGAGCCTGTTCACCGAACCGGTCGTGAACTACCGCAGCGCCCCCGCCGCAGGAGCGCCCGGCTGGGACCTGAAGGTCACCGGGGACGGCGCGGTCACCGGTGAGGTCCACGAGGCTGGCACCCGGATCCCCGTCCTGGTGGTCGACGGGCGCACGTACGTCAAACCCCCGACGTCCCTGCTCGGCAGCCTGCCCGGGGGCACCTCCGGCGAGTCCTTGGACGGCAAGTGGGTCACGGGCGTGCCGTCACTGTCCCGCCTCGTACCCCAGGGGGTCTCCTCCCCCGCCGACCTCGCCGGCCGGCTGTGGGCAGCGCTGGAGGACTCCGACTTCCCCGCGCCGTCCGACCCGGGCACCCGGGTCGGCAGCCAGAAGGCGCTGGCCATCCGGACGGCCGAAGGCGTCCTCTACGTCTCCGCCGAGGCGCCGTACCGCGTTCTGCGCCTGGACCCGTCGGCGACTGCCGGCTCCCCGCGGGCGGACGCCGTCCCTGCCGCGCTCCGCGCCGGGGTGCCGGCCCTCAACCTGGCCGCGGCCACCGGCCCCCTCGACCTCGGGCCCTCGTCCTCCGGCGACGTCGACCGGACCTACGCAGAGCTCATCGAGCGGACCGGGGAACTCTCCGGGGCCGTCGACCTCGGCGTCGACTTCAACTTCAACCAGACGGGCAACCTCAACTGCTCCGAGTCGTGCACCGTCACGGAGAACGTCACCACCCGTACGACGGCGAAGCCCGGTGTGAAGGTCTCCGGAACCGTCACGGCCGTCATGAACGCCGAGGTCACCGTCAACGGGCGGGCGGGCGGCGGCTGCAGCCAGAGCGCGAGCCTGCCGGTCAACGGCAGCGGCACCATGACCTGCCTGGCCGCCGGAACGGCCCCCGTCGTCGCCCAGATCCGGGCGGAGAAGCAGCGGGAAGCGGACCAGCAGGCCCAGGCCACCGGTCGCTCCGTCAACCTGCAGTACTCCCTCGACTTCCGCGCCCGCGTACGGATCACCGCGATGGCCGTCGGGCAGGCGGAGCTCGACCGTACGGTCCAGGCCCAGCGGAAGCAGCGGGACGCCGCCGTCAAGCAGGCCGAGCGGCGGGCGGACTGCGCCGGCACCGGCCGCGCGTCCGCCCCGGGCGTACGGTCCCGGGGGGCGACGGCGGTGCGAGCGGGCCTCACGCCGCGGGTGCTCTCCCCGGCCGAGGCACCGACGCCGGGCCAGGAGTGCACTACCACCGTCTACCGGGTGCAGAGCGACCACCCCGACAGCAAGCGGCTCGTCGTCGACAAGAACGGCAACGTCAGCGTCCAGGGGAACGGCAACCTGTACCTGAACATGAGCGGGGACATCACCCATTCGCAGGCCTTCCGCGGCGGGAGCGGACAGATCATCGCCTTCGACGTACCGAGCTCCCGAGTGACCCGTCTGCTGGACGCCGCGCTGCCGCAGCGCATGCCCCGCGGCTACCCGGGGACGCGCCGGGAGTGGAACCAGGCGCGCAAGAACGCCCCCGAGATCGCGGACCCGAAGGTCTCCCCGGGCCTGATCGGCCTGCCCACGGACCTCATCGACGACTTCATCGACAGCATCGTGCCCGGCTCCGGGCGCATCATCCGATAGGCGCAACCATGCTTGAGCACTCCGCCTCCGAGGAGATCGCCCGCTTCACCGCCCGCCCCGCCGGCACGACTCCCCCGGCGGTCACCGCCCTCCGGGTCGAACCGGTCGGCGATCCGCAGACCTACGCGCACCGGCTGCGCGAGGTGCTGTCCGGCGCCGTCCGCACCGGGGCCGCGCAGGGCTTCGACGTCGACGCGCTCGACGAGAGCCGGATCCCGTCCTGGTTCTCCGCGGTGACCGCGACGACCGCCGTACGCGGTACGACCGCTGCGAACGGTACGACCGCTGCGCACGGTACGGCCGCTGCGCACGGTACAGCCGGTACCGCCGGGAAGACGCCCGCCGACGTTCCGGGGGAAGTGGCCGCCGGGGCCGTCCGCTACGGCGCGGACCGGGACGAGGACCCCTGGGACCTCCAGGAATGGCTCTTCTGCTTCGACCCGCAACTGCGCCGCTGGCGCTGGTGGGACGCCACCACCCCCGACGGGCACACGGTCCTCGTCTGGCTCGACACCCGTGGGGAGACGGTGATCCCCTGCGAGGAACTGCGCTGGGCCGCCTACGCCTGCGGGGCCCGGTCGGTCACCGGCCCGCTGCCGCTGCCGGTCGAGGACTGGCGGCGGCAGCCGAGCGCCGGACTCCCGGGCGCACCCGCATGATCCGTTGACGGCCCGGACGCACCGGCCGGACGCTGCGCCGGGAGGTCACTTGCACCGTTGAAGGGCCACGCGGTACACGGTGCTGATCCTGCCGTCCGTCGAGTCCATCTCCATGAAGCTGGTGGCGCTCGGGCTCGACGTGCCCTGGGCGACCTGCAGTTCGGTGTTGATGTCCAGGCTGCGCTCCTCCCCGCAGGGGGCGAAGACCACGGCGGTGACGGGCACGGTGTCGGTCGTCCGCCAGGTGTTGTCGAACGGGCCCTTGAAGTGGTGGTTCGAGGTGGTGGTACGGGGGTCGCCCTGGAAGTGGTAGCTGGCCCGCTGGGTCGCGGACGCGCCCGGCGCCAGCGACGCGAAGCCGCTGTAGCCCGCGGACACGACCGCGTAGGTGAAGCCGCCGGGGGCGTGCACGTGCAGGCTGAGCCGACAGTCCTTCTGGGCGTCGGCGGGTGACGCCCCGGGCCCGATCTGGGCGAGGTAGTTGCTGTAGGTGACGGTGAAGGCGGTGCCGTCCGGGGACACGGCCGCAGCGGCCGTCCCGGTCGGGCAGCCGGTACCGCTGGCCGTCACGCTGTCGATGACGATCCGGTCCTGCGGCGGGGGCGGACTGCCGGCGAAGGCCGGCGAGCCGAACAGTGACGTGGCGACACCCGTCGCGGCCAGCGCGCGGAGCAGCATGGGCTTCCCTTCCATCGTCCACGGATCCGGGACGGGCCGGCGCTCACCGAGCGGGGCCGACTCCTGGATTTCACGTGGGCATCGCACCACACACCCGCCCGCCCGAGCACAGAACGTGACCGAACAGTCACCCGGACGGCCTCCAGGGTGGAGACCCCGTTGCGCCGCGCACGGCGGCAGGGGGCCCTCAGCGGCGCGTGCGGGCGCCGGGCGGCTCGACGAGGCGGTCGCCGAAGAGCCGGGTGCCGGCCTGCTTGACGTGCCTGAGCACGGGTGAGACCTCCATGCTCTGCAGTCCGGTGAGGGAGCCGATGCGGTCCGAGGTGAACTCGAACAGTTCGTCGAGGTCCCGGCAGTGGGCGACGGCGTGGAGGTTCCACGGCCCGGAGAGGGCCGCGGCGAAGGCGATCTCGGGTTCCTGCGCGAGAGCGCGGCCCGCGCTCTTCAGGGCCGACGGGTGCACGCGCAGCCACAGGTTCGCGCGGGCGTGATAGCCCAGGGCCGCTGCGGCGATCTCGACGTCGATGTGGACGGCGCGGCGCCGGAGCAGGGCGTCCAGGCGTCGGGAGACGCGCCCCGGGGTGAGGCCGGAGGCGGCGGCGAGGTCGACGAGACCGGCGCGGCCGTCCGCGGCGAGCGCGGCGAGCAGCTTCTCGTCCTCGGGGGTGAGGCGCAGCGGTTCGCGGGTGACGACCGGGGACTCGGTGAACGGGGGCCCGTCGCTGCCCAGCGCCGCTTCCTCCTCCGGGGTCAGGGTGCCCTGCAGGGCGGACCAGTAGTGGCCGCGACCGCCGAGGAACTGACGGAGCATGGCGAAGGCGTTGATGTCGATCACCGCGGCCGTACGGGGGAGCCGCTGCCCCAGGAGGTCCTCGCGTTGTTCCCGCGTCCGGGACTGCGTCGCGCAGGTGATCTCGCAGCCAGCCGCGCTCAGGGCCACCCAGTTGACGTCGTCGCGCTCGGCCAGCGCGTCGGCGATCGCCGAGCCGCTGCCGGGGCGGCAGCGCAGTCGCACCAGCCACCTGCTCTGCCCCAGGGCGCCCGGGTTGACCACGCCGGCGACGCGGATGACACCGTCGGCGCGCAGTCGGCGGTAGCGGCGGTTGACGGCGCCCTCGGTCAGGCCGAGGGCGGCGGCGATCGAGGCGAACGACGCCCGTGGGGCGATCTGCAGCGCCCGGATGATTCGCACATCGTCGGGCTGCAGCGCAGCGGATTCCGTCGTGAGCACCCTCGACATGGCGGCAATCCTACAAACCGGCGCCCGTGGCTCGCCCGCGGTGCGGTGCGGACGGAACACTCGGCTCGACGCGACGCGACGCGGGTCCACTCGACGTGCCGCTCTCACGTCGGCACGGACGCACCCACGCACGCACCCACGCACGCACGCAGTACGACACCCGAGAAGGAGATGACGCCGGATGTCATCGACCGGTACCGAACAGCACCCCCCGACCGCCCTCGTCGTCGGCGCCTCGCGCGGCCTCGGACACGCGATGGCGGCGGAGTTGCTCGACCGGGGGTGGCACGTCGTCGGCACGGTCCGCGACACCGCCGCCCGGACGCCGCTGCACGACCTCGCGGAGCGCGCCGACGGGCGGCTGACGATCGAGCACCTGGACCTCAACGACCCCGGCCGCCTGCCCCCGCTGCGCGAACGCCTGGCGCACCGCCGGCTCGACGTGCTCTTCGTCAACGCGGGCATCACCAACAACCAGCGGACGCCCATCGGCGCGGTCGCGACGGCCGACTTCGTCGACGTGATGGTCACCAACGCGCTCGGCCCGATGCGCGTCATCGAGGCGCTCGAAGACCTGGTACCCCCGGCGGGACTCATCGGGGCGATGTCCTCCGGACAGGGCAGCATCACGAACAACACCGCCGGCGGGCGGGAGGTCTACCGGGCGAGCAAGGCCGCCCTGAACATGCTCCTGCGCAGCTTCGCCGCCCGGCAGAGCGGGACGGGGCGCGCCTTCGTCCTCCTGGCGCCGGGCTGGATCCGTACGGACCTGGGCGGCCCGGACGCGCCGTTCACCATCGAGGAGACCGTCCCCCTGCTGGTCGACGTCCTGCTCTCCCGCCTGGGCACCCCCGGCCTGGCGTACCTGGACCGCTTCGGCCGGACCGTCCCCTGGTAGCCGGGTCTGCGGCCCGCCCGGGCCCGATACCGACAGCATCTGCAAGGGCGACTCCGGCGGGCCGCTGGTGGCGAACGGCGTGGTGACCGGCGTCGTGTCGACCGGGAGCGAGTACTGCGACACCCGGTACCCGGTCTCCGTCCTCACCCGCGCCACCCACGTCCCCGCCGCCCGCCTGAACTGAAGCACCCGGGTGAACCGGAACGCCCGGGACGGACGCGGGGGCGTCGGTCGGGTTGGCGGGGCCTGGCCCGTTCTGCCTAGCCTTGGAAGACGTCCGCCGCGCGCCCACCGTCGCGAGGGAGACCGGTTCCCGTGGATCTCAACACCGTCACCGAGGTCGTGCGGCGCCCGCCCGCCCAGCCGGGTTCGCTCTGGCGGGAGGGCGATGCCTGGCTCGCCGGGGGCACCTGGCTGTACTCCGCGGAGCAGCCGGGTACGCGCCGCCTGATCGATCTGACGGCGCTGGGCTGGGCGGCGCTCGTGCCGGGTGGCACGGGCCTGGAGATCGGCGCCACGTGCACGGTCCGTGATCTGTACGCCTTCGTGCCGCCGGCCGACTGGCGTGCGGGCCCGCTCCTCGCACGGAGCTGCGAGGCGTTCCTCTCCTCCTTCAAGGTGTGGAACGCGGCGACCGTCGGCGGCAACGTCTGCCTGTCCCTGCCGGCCGGACCGATGATCACGCTGACCGTCGCCCTCGAGGCGAGGTACGAGCTGTGGGCCCCGGACGGGTCGGCGCGGGTGGTCGACGCGCTCGACTTCGTGACCGGCGACCACCGGAACGTGCTGGCTCCCGGGGAGGTGCTGCGGCGCATCACCGTTCCGGTGGGCGCGCTGAGGAAGCACGCCGCGTACCGCCGCTTCGCGCTGACCCGTCTCGGCCGCTCCACGGTGTTCCTCGTCGGTACCCGGACGCCCGGCAGGGACGACCTCCTGCTCACCGTCACGGCCGGCACCACCCGGCCGGTGCGGCTCGCCTTCGACACCGCGCCCGGCGCCCGCGCCCTGGCTCGGAGCATCGACGCCGTGCCCGGCGACGTCTGGTTCGCGGATCCCAACGGGACGCCCGAGCACCGCCGGCACCTGACGCACCACTTCGCCGAGGAGATCCGCCGCGAACTCATGGCGCGGGGCCCGGCATGACCTACGTCGTGAACGGCAGGCGGTTCGAGGACGAGCCGGCCCCCGGCCAGTGCCTGCGCACCTTCCTGCGCTCGCTCGGCCACCACGGCGTCAAGAAGGGCTGCGACACGGGCGACTGCGGCGCGTGCACGGTGTGGCTGGACGGCGCCCCGGTCCACAGCTGCATCACCCCCGCGTTCCGCGCCCAGGACCGTGCGGTGACGACGATCGAGGGCCTCGGAGCGCCCGGCGACCTGCATCCCGTGCAGCGGCGCTTCCGCGACGCCCCGGGGTTCCAGTGCGGCTTCTGCACCCCGGGGATGATCATGACGTCGGCGGCGCTCACCGAGGCCCAGCGGGAGGACCTGCCGCGGGCGTTGAAGGGCAACCTGTGCCGTTGCACCGGATACCGGGCGATCGAGGACGCCGTCAAGGGCGTCGCCGGCGTCGAGGCCGCCGCGCCGGGAAGGGCCGTGGGGACGAGCGTCGGCGCGCCCGCCGCGGAGGAGGTGGTCACCGGCCGCGCCGAGTTCACCATGGACACCTCCTTCGACGGCATGCTGCACCTCAAGGTGCTGCACTCGCCGCACGCGCACGCCCGGATCGTCTCGGTCGACCGCAGCGCCGCGCTCGCGGTCCCCGGCGTGCGGCGCGTCTACAGCTGGCAGGACGTACCGCGCAGGCGTTTCAGCACGGCGCTGCACAACGACCACCTGGTCGATCCGGACGACACCCGCATCCTCGACGACACGGTCCGCTTCGTCGGCCAGCGGGTCGTCGCGGTCCTGGCCGACACCCCGGCGGCGGCGGAGGAGGGCTGCCGGCGGGTCTCCGTCGAGTACGAGGTGCTGCCGGCCGTCCTCGACCCCGTGGAGGCGATGGCCGAGGGAGCCCCGCGGCTGCACGGCGCGGACGTCGCCTTCGCCCACGACCCCGGACGCAACGTCCTGCTGGAACTCCACACCCACATCGGCGACGTCGAGGCGGGCTTCGCCGAGGCCGACGTCGTCCACGAGGGCACGTACTCCTCGCCGCGCGTGCAACACGCGCACCTCGAGACCCACGGGTCGATCGCGTGGCTCGAGGACGGCCGCCTGAACGTCCGTACCAGTACGCAGTCGCCGTCGATCGCGAGGCTCAAGCTCGCCCACCTGTTCGCGCTGCGCCCGGAGCAGCTGCGGGTGTTCTGCAAGCGCGTGGGCGGCGCCTTCGGCGGCAAGCAGGAGCTGCTCTCGGAGGACCTGGCCGCCCTCGCGGCCCTGGACACCGGACGGCCCGTCTGCTTCGAGTACACCCGCGAGGAGGAGTTCACCACGGCCCCGACCAGGCACCCGATGACGCTGACGGTCAGGCTCGGCGCCAAGGCCGACGGAACGCTGACGGCCCTGCAGGTCCGCAACGTGTCGAACACGGGCGCCTACGGCAACCACGGCGGCGAGACGCTGTACACGGGCGGCGCCGCCGTCATGATCTACCGCTGCCCCAACAAGAAGTACGACGCCTACGCGGTCTACACGAACACCCTCCCGAGCGGTGCGCTGCGCGGTTACGGCACGACGCAGCCGGTGTTCGCCGTGGAGTCGGCGATGGACGAACTCGCCCGTGCGCTGCACCTCGATCCGCTGGAGCTGAGACGGCGCAACATCGTACGGCCGGGAGAGCCGCTGGTCGCCCTGCACGACGGGCCCGACGACGTGCAGTTCGCCGAGGACGGTCTCGCCGCGTGCATCGACCGCGTGGAGGAGGCCCTGGCCCGTACGGCCGGCCGGCCCTCCCCCGGCCCGGAATGGCTCGTCGGGGTCGGCGTGGCGAGCTCCCTGCACGAGACCGCGCCCACGACCGAGCACCGCTCGGAGGCCCGGCTCACCCTCGGCGACGACCTCCGGTACGAACTGGCCGTGGGGACGGCCGAGTTCGGCGAGGGTACCTCCACCGCCCACGTCCAGATCGCGGCCGAGCGGCTGGGCACCACGCCGTCGCGGATCCGGCTGGTGCAGTCCGACACCGACCGCACCGGGTTCGACACCGGCGCCTTCGCGAGCACGGGCCTCTTCGTGGCGGGCAACGCGGTGCTCCGGGCGGCCGACGCCGTACGCGACCGGATCCTGGAGTTCGCCGCCGCCCGCACGGGCGTCCAGGTCGCGCTGTGTTCGATGGACGACGACGGGGTCCTGTGCGGCGACCGGCGCGTGCCGCTGGCCGAGCTCGTCGCCCTCGCCCGGGCGCGCGGGATCCGCTTCGCCGCCGCCCGCAAGGCCTACGGCTCCCCGCGCAGCGTCCTCTCCAACACCCATGGGTTCCGCGTCGCCGTCCACCCGGTGACGGGTGAGATCCGCGTCCTCCACAGCGTCCAGGCGACCGACGCCGGCACCGTCGTCAATCCCGCCCAGGTCCGGGGACAGGTGGAGGGCGGTGTCGCCCAGGGAATCGGCTTCGCACTCACCGAGAACCACCGGATCGACGAGCACGGCGTCATGGTCAACCCGAACCTCCGCGACTACCGCATCCCCACCTACGCCGACGTCCCCCGCACCGACGTGCTCCTGGTGGAGTCGACGGACTCCCTCGGGCCCCTGTGGTCGAAGGGAATGGCGGAGTGCTGCATCAACCCGGTGGCCCCGGCCCTGGCCAACGCCGTCCACGACGCCACGGGCGTCCGCTTCCGCGCCCTGCCGCTGACCCCGGAACGGATCTACCGCAGGCTCAACGACAGCCGGCCGGCACCGGAACGCTGAACACCTCGACGCGCCCGGCGACCCGACGGGCCCGGCGACCCGACGCGCCCGGTGCTCCAGTCGGATGCCCCCACGGATGAGCGAGCCTGGCGTGCGACCGGCCGGGGTCAGGGGGCGGCGGTGCGGGTGGCGGTGGTGGCGAGGGTGGTGTAGTGCATCGTGAAGCGGCCGCCGAGGGTGTCGATGGCGTGGCCGACCGCGGCCAGGATTTCGGTCAGTTGGTCGGGGCGGAGGCGGGTGAGGGCGCCGGTGGTGGGGAGGAGGTCCAGCCACTGGTCGCGGGTGTAGGGGCGGTCCCAGTCGTATCGCCACTGTTCGGGGGCGCTGAACCGGCCGGTCTCCCGGATCGTGTCGGCGATCTTCGCGTACCCCGCCTGGTAGGTCTCCAGCGGGCGTCGGGCGGGCTGGCTGCTGAACGGGGATTCGGGGGCCACCCGCCGGAAGGCCGCGGCGAAGGGTTCGGCCACTTCGGCGGGCGGCTCGAACACGTGGCCGAAGATCGCCAGGCGTCCGTTCGGCCGCAGGACGCGGGCCGCCTTCGCGGCGCCGACGGCCGGATCCACCCAGTGCCACGACTGGGCGGCGATGACCGTGTCGAAGGTCCGGCCCGCCGGGTCCCAGGCTTCGAAGGTCGCCACCTCGACCGGCAGGCCGCGGGCCCGGGCGGGGTCGGCCATCCGGACGTCCGGGTCGAGGCCGAGGACGGTGCAGCCGGCGGCCTGGAACTGGCGGGCCGCGATGCCGGTGCCACAGCCGATGTCGAGCACCTCGGGTCCCGGGCTTCCGGCGACGGTGCGCGCCACGAGGTCGTCGGGGTAACGGGGCCGGGCCTGGTCGTAGCGGTGGGCGTCGGCGCCGAAGGATTCGGCCGTCCGGCGGGCCTCATGCGCCTGGGAGGGCTGGTGGGGCTCCGGCGGCTCAGGGCGTTCCCGCGGTAAAGTGGGCATGCGTTCACTTTAGTGGGCAATCGCCCACCCGCCAAGGGGCGCACCAGGAGCCAGACCCACGAGAGGATCCGTCCGTGCCAACCGGGGTACACCTTCGCGACGCTCGCCAGCAGCTCTTCGACGCCGCCGAACGCGTGCTGCTGCGGGACGGCCCCAACGGGCTGACCAGCCGGGCCGTCACCGACGAGGCGGGCTGCGCCAAGGGCGTCCTGCACCGGCACTTCGCCGACTTCGACGCCTTCCTCACCGAGCTGGTGCTCGACCGGGCCGCACAGCTCGACGCGCAGGCGCGGGCACTGCGCGAGACCGCCGGCACCGGCACCGTGGCCGACAACCTCACCGATGCGCTGACCGCCCTGTTCGGGCCGGTCCCGGTGGCGATCATCCCGCTCATCACCTTCCGGGACGAGCTGCGCACGCGGCTGCGCCGGGCCACGCCGGGAGGCGGCATCGCGGTCCTCTCCCAGGTCGCGACTGCCGTCTCCGCCTACCTGTCCGACGAGCGCGCGACGGGCCGGATCGCCGCCGACGCCGACATCGACTCCCTCACGCTCTCCCTGGTCGGGGGCGGCCACCTGCTGTTCGCGGACCGCGACCCGGGCCCGCCGACCACGGAGACCGTCAACAAGCTGGTGACGGCGGTGCTCGCCGACGTCGTACAGCGACGGCCGGGCCCGGGAACGGAACGGGGCTGAGGGCTCATGCGAGAACGACCGCCAGGCCGGCGCTGAGGCCGCAGAGGGCCGAGAAGGCGCAGAGGACGAAGCGGGCGATCGTCCAGCGGCGGATCCGGGGCATCGGCCACGAGGCCGCGGCGAGCAGCAGCTGGGCGTAGCCGAGGCCGAGGGCGAGGTGCCGGCGGGCTTCCCGGTGCCCGTGGTCGCACCCGCCGTGCAGGGCGCAGTAGCCGAACAGGCCGTTCCCGACGATGACGACCAGCAGAGCCGCCCAGCAGAGCGGGATCAGCAGGGCGGCGGCCGTCGGGTAGTGCCACCACTTCGGGTCGGGAGTGTCCAGGGCGTTCTTCGCTGTGCTCACGTCCCCATTGCACCGGCGCGGACGGCCTCCCCGCCTGAGTACCGGCACTCAGAGCCGGACGCCAAAGCGCCCGGTCCTCCGCTCGGCTGAGCGGAGGACCGGGCGCTTCCTGCGACGGACGTCAGGTCGAGCGGGTCAGACGGTGACCCGTTCGGCCTGCTTCGCCTCGGCGTCGGCGGCGTCGGCGTCGGCGGCCCGGGTGTTCTCCCGGGGCGTCGGGAGGACGGCCATGATGACGGCGGAGATCACGATGGTCGCCGCCCAGGCGAGCCCGTACTTGCCGACGGGGGTGCCGGAGAGCGGGCCGGAGAACCAGTCGCACTTGGTGAAGGCGAGCCCGATCAGCAGCGCCAGGACCCAGGAGACCATGGCCTGCCAGCAGAAGCCGCCCGCGTACCAGTACCGGCTGCCCTTGCTGGTGTCCATCAGCGCGACGGCGTCGTAGCGCACCGCCCGCGTCCGGCGGCGGAACATGTCCACCGCGTAGACGCCGATCCAGGCCGAGAAGGAGACGGCGAGCAGGATCAGGAAGGTGATGAAGGAGCCGAGGAAGCTCTTGGCGACCAGCATCAGCATCAGGCCGCCGACCAGCGAGATCACGGCGTTGATGCTGACGGCCATGGCGCGCGGCAGCTTGACGCCCATGGTCTGCGCGGTGAAGCCGGCCGAGTACATGGAGAGGCTGTTGATCAGCAGCATGCCCACGATCGCGGTCAGCAGGTAGGGCACGGCCAGCCAGGTCGGCAGCAGGTCACCGAGGAAGGAGACCGGGTCGGCGGCCTGGGCCAGTCCGGGCGAGGCCACCGCCATCACGGCACCCATCAGCACCATCGGCACCATGACCAGGCCGGCGCCGGAGACCGTCACGCCGACGATCTTGCGGCCGGAGGCGGCGTGCGGAAGGTAGCGGGCGAAGTCCGGGCCGGTGGGGACCCAGCTGATGCCGCCGGCGGCGATGGTGCCGATGCCGGCGATCATCATCGCGGTGGTGCCAGCGGGCTTGGAGAAGACCTCGCTCCAGTGCATGGTCGCGACCAGGTAGCCCAGCACCAGGACGCTGAAGATGCCGAAGAGGTACGTCGACCAGGTGTTGCAGACGTTCAGCGCCTTGCGGCCCATGCCGGACACCAGAAAGGTGCAGGCGACGAAGGCGAAGAGCGTGATCACGATCAGCGCGGTGTTGCTCTTGATGCCGAAGAGCAGGTCGAGGACGGTCAGCACGGCGTAGGCGCCGGTGACCGCGTTGATCGTCTCCCAGCCGAAGCGGGCGATCCAGAGGATCGCGCCGGGGAAGAGGTTCCCCCGCACCCCGAAGGTGGCCCGCGAGAGGGTCGCGCCCGGCGCCCCGCCCCACTTGCCGGAGACCGACAGCACCCCGACCAGGCCGAACGAGACGAGCGCGGCGCACGCCGCGACGATCAGGACCTGCCAGAAGTTCAGCTGGTTGAACACCACCAGGGCGGCACCCATGGTGAGCAGCAGGACGCTGATGTTCGCCGCGACCCAGGTCGGGAAGAGCTCGCGGACTCTGCCCCGGCGCTCGTGGTCGGGGACGGGTTCGATACCGCGCGTCTCTATCGCGCCGTCGGTGACGGCGCTGGACGTGTTGTCCATGAGGGTGGCTCCGTGCGTGTGAAGCGGGAGATAATTCGGGCAAATGACATATATATGGAACTCTTCGCGCGTAGCGCGGGAGTTGAGTCATCCTACTTTGTTCAAGATGTGTCCTGATTGATGCGGTTGTCCTATGGGCGGCCGGGACCTTTCGCTGTATGGCCGAGGCGCGTCGGCATGGGGGAAGGGCAGGCCGGGGACGGTTGCGACCTTCAGTCGCCGGATCTCGTCGCGGCCGTGGGCGGTGGCGCGGGTACGGGCCATGAGCGGGATGTCCCGCCAGGGCAGCTGCTTCAGCTGCGTGTGGAGGGTCGGGTGGTTGGCCTCGACCAGGGCGAACGCTCACGCCTTGGCCACCGAAGGCCGGCCCACGCCGAAATCCGGGCTGTCCAGTAAGCCTGGGCCCGAGCAGGCATCGACCACGCGGCATGATCACACCACGCCCATCAGAACCGCGGAAGTCGAGCGATGAGCTTGCCGTCAAAAAACGTCACGGGGCCGGTCGCCTACCTGCTTCCCGTCGAACGCAGCCTCACTCCGGCCACCGTCCTGCACCGCCTCACCCACCGCCACTGACCCTGTGTGCTCACGCCTTGGCCGGCCGGTCGTGGCTCGACTTCCGCTCCAGCTTCCGCTGCTTCGTCCCCTCGATCTCCTGGACGTCCCAGGGACCGGAGACGACCGGTGGGGCCTCGCCGGAGATCACGGAGGCCAGGGGCAGGCCGTTCTCGTCGTAGACGGTGGCGACGTCGGTCAGCTGCCAGAAGAGGTTGAGTTCGGGGTGCTTGCTGAGGTTCAGGTAGGTGGTGGAGACGAAGGTGGTCGTCTGGGTGGACACGGTGAGCTGCTGGGTGGTGATGGAGGACTCGCTCAGGGAGGCGGAGACGGAGGCGCTGAACGGGCCCCATCCGGCGCTGGCACTCACGCCGACGGACGCGTTGGTGGTCTCGGATTCCGAGCTGCTTTCCTGCATGCCCTGGGTGACGCTGTAGTTGACGGTCCTGGTCTCGCCGGGCGCGAGGCTGTAGGACTCTCCCGTCGAGTGCCAGAACTGTTCGCGGGTGACGGCCACGCCGAGCCCGACCTGCTCGTTCGTTCCCGTGTTCACCGGGGTGCGGGACGTGGTGCCGTGCTGGACGAGACCGGTGGCCACCAGGACGCTGGGGCCGTCCTGCGGGATGAGCATGTCGGCGGCGGGCTCGGGGATCGGTCCGATGTCGTTGGGGTCCAGCAGGTCGGCCCCGGAGAAGGTGAGGGTGCTCTTCCCCCGCGGGTTCTGCAGGACGGCGGCGAAGGCACCGGAGTCCCGCCTATGGGCTCGACGTGGCTTTCGCGGGAGTGATGACCGGTTTCCACGGAGGGCGCGTCAAATCTGTCAATTCACTACTGAAGGTTCTTAGGCCGACATATGTTTGTCTGTTCAGGGACACCATACGCGTCGGCCCCGTAACTCGCAGGCCCGAGGACGGGGATTCTGGCGCGATGCTCGTCGCGGTGGGCAGCCACGGGGGCCTGGGACTGGGTACGCTCATCGCCGACAACGCCGACCCATGCTATTTCTCGAGGATCCCCACTGCCAATCCAGGAAGCGGCTTGCTGCAACAGCCGGAGCACCCTCCCGGCCCGTTTTGACGGTGCGGCCCGGGAGCTGCCTGCGGCAGGTAAGGTGCGGCTGTGGATGAACGGCTTGTAGAGCAGGTACAACAATTGGACTGCGTTTTCAGATTTCCGCTACTCCGCAGGGGGAGAGCTGTACTGCGCAAGGACTTCGTCGACTGTGGACTTCTCCAACAGGAGAAACTCCCAGGGGCCGGTATTCACATCGAATTCCTTGCCGAAGCCAACCATTCCCAGCGCTGAACAAGCCGCTTGCTCGCCTCGTTGGTCTCCCCTTGTTCCGTTCCCGCCGCGCGCAGGCGCTTCGCAAACTCGTCCTGGCTCAGGCGCAGGCGAAGGCGCACGGCCCGCGGAGTCTCGTTCGGCGTCGTCATGGCTCCAAGGCACGTCCAAACGTCGCCCAATGACATGGAAATGACGTCTTGTCAGGAAGCCTGAGAGACGCCTTCCCGCCGTCGCAACGGCTCGGGCGGACAGGACACGATCAGGGGGTCAGTAATCGGAGCAACGCATGACCAGAGGTGGCCAGCCACGTCAAAAACGTACGAGGAGTACAAGGCCGAGCAGCGCAAGCGGCTTGCAGCGGGCAACCCCCTGGACGAGTACGACCCCGAGACCAGCGCCCGAGTCGGCAGGCACCCGGCGAACGGCTGGCCGCCGTGCACGTGCGCCAACTGCATCGCGAAGGCAGCGTGATGGAGTTGTTTCCGGAGACCCGGCCGGCAACGAGTTCTGCGTCCACTGAGGCGCATCACCGTGCTGGTCGCAGCCTCCCGTGACGCCCACGGGGCCGGCCCGCTGCGCCCCGCCGCATCGGGCGGCGGGCGCGGCAGCGGGCGGCGGGCGGCGGGCGGCGGCGACGGGACGCGGCGGCTCGGCTCAGTCCCGGGTCTTGCAGGCGGGCTCGTGCCAGGTGGTGCGCACCACCGTGCCGCCCGGGGTGAGGTGCTCGCTGGACCAGGTGCGGCAGCATCCGCTGCCGCGCGGCCGGGCCGGTACCGACGGCCGCGCGGCACGGGCCGGAGCGGCGGCGGTGAAGGCGTCCGGGCGGTGGCCTCGGCGGTGGCGCCGGGTGGGAGTCGTCATGCCGAAGGCTCTGCCCATCCCACCCCGGCGCCGAACCCGGCCGCCACCCGTTCGGAGCAATGACGCGGGTTCACACCTGCCGCCGGCCCGGAGTTGGACGTTTTCCGCCTCCGTGCCCTGAGCTCAGCAGCCCGGTGGCGTTGCTGCGGGGCCGCCCCGCTCGCGCGCCGTAACCGGACAGCCGAAGGCGGTCAACCCGTCGGAGCCGACAGCACATCGAGCTCGCGGCCGATCGCCTCGCGCAGGAGGCCGTGCTCCGGTCCGAGCGCGCTCGCCGGATCGCACCAGTTCTCCGCGGGATACAGCCACACCGGTCGACGGACGAGGTCCGGGGGCTCCCACTCGAACCGCGGCCACACGTGCGCATGGAGGAAGCCGTCGGTGTTGCCGAGGATCTCCAGGTTCACCCGCCGGAACTCCGGGTCCAGACGCCGGCAGACCCGTTCCACGGCCTCGCCCAGCCGGTCCATGTCGGCCAGGAAGGCCGTCCGCCTGCCCCGTGAAAGATCCGACAGACGCTCCACACCGGGCTCGTCCGTCAACAGGACCGAGTACCCGGGCAGGAACTGCACATCGCCGATCACCGCGAATCCGGCGTCAAGTCGCCGCAGCACGGTGGGGTTCGTCCCCTTCAGGGCACTGCCGATCCTGTCGTCCTGCCAATCGTCCGCCATGACAGCGCACCCTACCGACCCGCTCCGTACGGGCCCGGGCAGGCCTGCTTCCCTCACCGGCGGGCCCGGGCCCCGGTCGCGGAAGGTGACACCCGGCCTCGGGTTCAACGGGCGCGGCTCCCGGCTGGGCGTCGAACCGGCCTGACCGCCGCGGCCGCTGACGCCACCGCAGCACGCGTCGGACCGGCATATGGCGGCTCCGGCCTGTACTCCGACCATGTCGAGCATGCTGGATCTTGCCATCCCCGGGTTCCAGTACGAGGAGCCGCTGCACGGCTACGAACTGCGGGTCCGGATCGCCCGGTTGTCAGGCGGCCGGACTGCTGACCCGCGAGGCGCAGCCCGGCGCGGTGGCCGCACCCCGGCACGTGCTCAGCCCCACCGAGGCTGGCCGGGCCGAACTGCTGCGGAACCTGCGGGAGCCCGCCGAGCGATTCATCACCGACGAGAACCGGCTGGTTCGTACTCCTCGCCTTCCTGCGCCACCTGCCCGACCCCGCCGCCCAGGCGACCGTGCTGCGCCGCCGCCTCGCCTTCCTCGGCGAACCCAGCAGCTACTTCTACGACGGCGACACCCCGCTGAGGGTCGCCGACGTCGACGACCCCTTCCGCAAGGGTGTACTGCTGATCGCCCGGGCCACCTCGCGCACCGAACCGGAGTGGCTCCCGTCCCCGCTCGACGACCTGACGGCCGCCGCCGCGGCCGACCACGGACCGCAGGCCGCGCAGGCGGTCCACGACTGACGCCGAAGGGCGCCCGGCCGTGGACCGGTCGGTGGGGTCAGCCGCAGGCACAGGCGCAGCTGGCGTCGGCCGCGGCCGGCTCGGTGGACTGCTGGCCCCGCCACGGCCGCAAGTTCGTGCACGGGATCCGGCACGAGGTCGCGCGCCCTGCACTGCTCTCCCGGCGCCGCCGCCACCCTTCGGGCTCCCGGTCTGTCCGGAAGGGCACCGAACTCTGCCCTCGGGCTGCATGTGCGGCTCTGGCCGGTGCACCGTGCACGCCGGGACCCTGGTGGGTGGAGATCGGCGGATTGAGGACGGATCCGGGAGCGGGCGTGTTCCACAGCGGCAAGCAGACGGACGTTGTCAACGACAAGGCGAGCGGACCGGGTCGGCCGCGCCGCACCGGGCCGGCGCCGCAGCCCCTGGAGCCCTTGCAGCTCCTGCAAGGCACTGTCGGGAACGCCGCGGTGGTGCAGATGCTCCGGCGGGCCGGGCACCTCCCGGCCGGAAGCCGGCTCCAGCTCCTCGTCGACGACGGTCGTCAGGGCGGGCAGCCACTGGTGCAGCGTTCCACCGTGCACGACGTACTGCGCTCCCCCGGCCGCCCGCTGGACAGGGCGACCCGTGACGACATGGAGTCCCGGTTCGGCGCCGACTTCTCCGACGTCCGCATCCACGACGACCACCACGCCAGGATCTCCGCCGCCGAGGTCGGCGCCCGCGCGTACACCTCGGGAAGCCATGTGGTGATCGGCGAAGGAGGGGGCGATCGCCACACCCTCGCGCACGAACTGACCCATGTCATCCAGCAGCGGCAGGGCCCGGTGGCGGGAACGGACAACGGCACGGGCCTGCGGGTCTCCGACCCGTCGGACCGCTTCGAGCGGGAGGCCGAGGCGAACGCGACCCGCCTGATGTCCACGGGCGCGCGGCATGCGACGGACACGACCGCCACGGCGGACACGGCGCGGCCCGGTCATGCGGTGCGGAAGGAAGCGCAGCTGTCCTCCGCGGCGACCGTTCAGGGCGCCTGGGAGATGCGGGACGGCAAGTACGAGTTCGTCGAGGACGACGACTCCGTGTTCCAGGTTTCGCTGCACGAAGCGACGGGCGACACGAAGAAGCTGAGGCCGGAGCTCGCCAAGAAGTGGCTCGAGGCGGGCGGCCTGGGTGAGAACGACAAACGGTCGCCGTACTACAAGAGCACCGCGTACCGCTCTCTCGACACCTTCCTGAAGTCAGGTCCGGAACGCGAGTACGAGCCGAACGACCAGGCGCCGTTCATGAACGAACTGGCGGCCTTCAGCGCGGGCAAGGACGCCGAGAAGCAGGATGAACTCCTGACGTCGGTAGTGGAGTTGGGCGACTGGATCGAGAAGACGTACCCACCCGGCAAGTTCGTCTACGTCGGGCTGGGCCGCAGCCCGGCCGCCGTCATGGCGCACCTCCAGAGCAGGAACCCCGGCATCACCTACTCGATTCCGTTGTCGAGCTTCCGCCCCGGACCGGAGGACCCGGGTTCGATCCTCGGGAAGGTGCTCACCACCGAGTCGCGGGAGAAGAACTGGTTCGGCCGTGAGTCCACGGTGAAGCGGCCGAGCGCCCCGCCGTCCGAACAGCAGCAGGCCATGCTGGACGCCCACTTCGCCGAGTTCCTGCCGAAGGACCTGCCGGGCAAGGTCCTCCTCGTCGACTACACGCAGTCGGCGCAGTCGCTGGTCTCGGCTCAGCACTACCTGCAGCGCTACCTCGGCAAGAAGACACCCGTGTACGGCCTCGCCCTGCACGAGGACCGGCACGAGGCGCAGGTACGGGCCGTGTACGAGGCCGTCACCGTCGACGAGGAGGTGCCGATGCCGTACAGCCCCACCGATCTCGACGTCATCGAAGACCTCGCCGACGAACGCGCGACCTGGGGAGAGCGGTTCGCCTCCAGGAACGTCGGGGACAACACCCCGCTCGCGGAAGCGTTCCGGCGGGAGCTGTTCGACGAGTACTCCCAGTACGGCTCCTACAAGCTCCTGGAACAGGAACTCGAGTCGTTCGAGGCGGGACGGCCCCGCACGAGCGACGAACGGGAGGCCTACCAGGTCCTCAAGGAGGAGATCGAGAAGCTGGACACGTCACGCGGCCCACGTTCCTGACGCCTGACGCGGAGTTCGCGCTGATCGGGCTGCTGCTCGACGTCTCGTTGGACCTGCACGTCACCGTCGCCGAGGCCGGACAACTGCTCAGCGCGTACGCCCTGGCGGTGGCCGTCGTGCTCCTGTCGTTGGTCGGCGCGGTCGTGGCCCTGCGGAAGCGTCAGGCCGGTGCCGATGCGGGTGCCGGTGGCGGTGCGGGTGCCGAGGCCGGTGCCGGTGCCGGTGCCGACGCCAGTGGTAGCCGATCAGCTCGCCGCCGTGGTCGACCACGAGGCACCAGGCCCGCGGGTGGGCCGAGAACAGCACGGGCTCCAGGCGGGCGGCGAGGTCGGCGGGCACGGGTCCGGCGCGCTCGAAGGCGGCGTGAGCGGCGCACAGGCGGGCGACGGCCGGCAGGTCGGCCGCGGTGGCCGGGCGGATCACGCCGCCCGGCCGTGGGGTGCCGGTCAGCATGCGCAGGTGATGCCCGAGCGCGGGGCGGTCAGGTCGTCGACGGGGCGCTGGTCGGTCCCGGCGGCGGTCTCGTAGGCGAAGCCCTCGCGCGCCCAGTACTCGAAGCCGCCGAGCATCTCCTTGACCCGGTAGCCGAGGCGGGCGAAGGCCAGCGCCCCGCGGGTCGCGCCGTTGCAGCCGGGGCCCCAGCAGTAGGTGACCACGGTCAGGGACGGGTCGACCAGCTGCGGCGCCAGTTCGGCGATCCGCGCGGTGGGGATGTGGAGGGCGCCGGGGATGCGGCCCTGCTCCCAGGCGGCCTCGCCGCGGGTGTCGACCACCACGATGCCGGGCGCGCCGGACTCCAGGTCGGCGTGGACGTCGGATACGTCCGCCTCGAAGGCGAGACGGGCTGCGTAGTGGGCGGCGGCCTCGGCCGGGGCGGCGGCGGGCACGTTCAGGACGGCGCTGGCGCTCTCGGTGGGCGCGGCGGCGGGAGCGGCGGTCGCAGACATGGGGGTCCTTCGGGTTTCGGGGGCCGTACCGGGCTCCCCCGGTCGGCGATGGCTCCATCCTCTGGTCCCCGGGCCCGCCCGACGAGTGGCGTCAACGCCTTGGGTCGCCAAGATCCCGCCAATCGGCGACCGCCAACCGGCGCCCGGCGCCCGGCAACCGCTGCGGGAAGATTCCGGTGTGACGATCACACCCACACTGGTGGCCACGTACCCGATCCCGGACCGGGACGCCGACACCCGGACCCTTCTCGACCCCTCCGGCCCCGTACCCCGTCTGCACGTGCGCAGCGCCGAGTCCCTGCACATCTACGAGCTGCGCGAACAGGCCGAACTGACGGCACGGTTCCCGGCCCCGACGCCCGACCGGTGGACGAGGGAGTGGGTGACCCCCGACCAGTCGCTCGCCGTCTTCGGCACCGCGACCGAGTACGTCGCCGTCGCCCGGAACGGCAGGACGGTGTGGAAGCAGCCGTACGGCACGTGGGAGGTGGGGCGCTGGGGCTACGTCGACTTCGCTGACCCCGCCCACCTCGCGATGACCGGCACCGGCCAGGAGCCCCGGACCTGGCTGCGGCTGCCCTCCGGACTGCCCGACAGCACCCTGATCCTCACCCTCGACGCCGAGGGGGCGGAGCTGGCGCGGAGCATGCTCCAGTGCGGCGGCTACGGGCAGTTCGTCGGCCTGCTCCGGGACGGGAACGGCGAGATCCGCGGCGTGTCCGTGTCCGACGGGCGGGCGCCGGCCACCCACTACGAGGCGCGGTGCGAGAACGGTGGCATCGTCCTGGGCAGGCGGCTGCCGCAGGACGGCGACGGTCGGCCCCCGAGCGGACGCGACCACCTGGGCACGGACTCACAGCGCACCCGCTGCATGACCCTCGACCCCAGGGGACGGGACGTCAGCTGGCACGACCTCCCCAGCTACCAGGTCACCGCCTCGCTCACCCTCAGCGACTTCCCGGCCCCCGGCACCGGCGACTGCTCGGTGCACAACGACCCGTACATCTCCTCCCCGAGCGGCTTCGTGGACGACGACACGGCGCTGGTGGCGCTCTACAACCCGTACGACGAGGCCGCGGTGTACCTGTTCGGCGAGGAGCGCTGGCGCCAGCACAGCCACTGGCTCGCCGACCCCGCCACCGGCACCCTGCACGGCCGCGTCGAGTACCCGGTGCCCGAGGTCGACAACGTGACACCGCTCGGCGACGGCACCTGGATCACCCAGGAGTGGGACGCCTACCACCGCTGGCGGCGCTGACACCAGGGCCTCGCCCAACGCGGACCCGGTGACGGGATCCAGCAGGTGGCCGAGCACCGCCGGTGCGCGGCGCGCAGGCTCCCCCCTCCCTCCTCCGCCCGCCGGTGGCCGACGGCCACCGGCAGCGACGGCGGGGCGGGAGCGTACGGGACGGGTCGGGCTCAGGCGTCGTCGCCGAGGCCGCGGTCGGGGGCGGACATGTCTCCGGTGCGGGGCGTGCCCTCGGCGAGGCCGTAGCGGAGGTGGACGGTGCCGGTGGGGCTGGCGGCCGGGGGGTGGAGGAGGGTGAGGTTCGTGGGGACGGCGCCGGTGTCGAAGACCTTCTTGCCGACGCCGAGCACGATCGGGTGCAGCCAGAGATCGAGACGGTCGAAGAGCTTCTCGCGCAGGAGGGTCTGCACCAGGTTGAGACTCCCGACGACCTTCACGTTGCGGTGCCGGTCCCGGACCTCGCGCACCGCCGCGGCCAGGTCCGGGCCGAGCTGGGTGGACCCGGCCCAGGAAAGGTCCGCCCGGCCGCGGGAAGCCACGTACTTCGGGACGCTGTTGAAGAGTTCGGCGATCTCGCCCTCCTTCTGGTGCGGCCAGTAGGAGGCGAAGAGGTCGTACGTCCGCCGGCCGAGCAGGAGGGCGTCGGTGCCCTCGTACGCGGCGGCGATCTGCGCCCCGGTGACCTCGTGCAGCAGGGGCGCCTGCCAGCCGCCGAACGGGAACCCCTCAGGGTCCTCGTCGGGGCCGCCGGGCGCCTGCCCGACGAGGTCGAGGGTCGCGAACAGCTCGATGTGGATCAGGCCCATGCCCTTGCTCCCGTTCAGTCGGTTGTTCCGGTCGGAATACCCGGTCGCCACCGCGTCGTGACGACCCTTCACCTATCCGGCGGCGCGGGCCGCTGCGGCAAACGCCGGGGCGGACTCCGCGGCCGGGTCGACCCCGTCGAGGAACTCCGAGAGCAGGCGGTGCAGGACCTCGGGCTGCTCCAGGTGGACGTCGTGCCCCGTTCCCGGGACGCTCGCGGCCAGCGTGCCCGGGCGCCGCGCGAGCATCTCGTCCACTTCCCGCACGGGGATGAAGCTGGACTGGCCCAGCACGAGCAGGGCCGGACAGGCCACCTGCTCCCACTCCTGCCAGAACGAGCGCCGGGCGTTCTCGGCCAGCGAGGCGACCATCACGTCCCGGTCGAAGCGCGGCCACCACTGCGCGTCGCGCTCCTCCAGCCCGGCGGCCCAGCCCTCGCCGACCCGGCCGCCGCCGAGGAACGCGACCGCCGCCCCCCGCGAGGGGAAGGGCAGCGGCCAGGAGTCGAGCCAGCGCCCGGCCTCGGCGGCGATAGTCGGGTTCGGCCCGCCGGGCCCGGCCTCGACGAGTGCGAGGGCGCGGACGTGCTCGGGGTGGGCCGCCGCCGTGAGCATGGCGGTGTGCCCGCCCAGCGACTGGCCGGCCAGCACCACCGGCCCGAGGTCGAGCTGCTCCAGTACGGCGACGACGTCGGCGACGTGGGCCGCACGGGAGAGGTCCTCCGGTGTGCGGTCGCTGGCGCCGTGGCCGCGCTGGTCGAGGGCGATCACCCGGTACCGGTCGCTCAGGGCCCGGGCCGACGCGTCCCATTCGCCCGCGTGGCCGGCCAGTCCGTGCAGCAGGACCACGGACGGGCCCGGGCCTCCCCAGTCGCGGCAGGAGAGCCGGACCCCGTCGCGCACCACCGTGCGCTCCGTCCATGCGGCGGTCCTGGTGGCGGTCCCGGTGGCGGTCCTGGTGGCGGCTTGCGTGTGGGGGGTCATGCGGGCCGGGTCGCCTTTCCGTCCAGCCAGAGCGTGTCGGAGGCGTCGCGGTGCGAGCCCGTCGTGCCGACGTGCTTGGCGTCGATCTTCGCGCCGTGCTTGAAGACGTGGACGAGGGCCATGCCGTGCCCCCGGCCCAGGCCGTAGTCCTCCTTGAGCCACGTGAGGATCACGCCCGCCTTCGTGGACGGGTCGTCGAAGCCGCGCTCCGCGGCGAGCGCGACGAACTGGCGCGGGGTCAGGCCGGTCTTGGTCTCGATGGTGTCCAGGTACGCCTGAAAGGACATGTGCGCTCTCCCTCTCGTGTCGGTGTTCTGGAAGGTAGACCGGGCCCGGGAGGGAAACTCATCGCTCGCCGGTGAAAAATCTTTCGGGCGGGCGCTCGCGGGACGTCGACGGGCGCTCGCGGGACGTCGTCGGGTGGTTCGGCGGTGTCAGATGCGTCTGGAGAACCGGCCCTTGGCGTGCAGAGACCAAGTCCTTCGACATCGACCTCGACCGGGGCAGTCCCGTGATCACCGTCAAGGGCGGCCAGCGTGTTCCCGTACAAGGTCAGCGAGTCCGACCCCGAGGCCTACCCGCTGGGCAACAGCGAGTGGATCAAGCGGAAGGGCGGCGGAGCAGCCGTGCCTCAGCTGACCGTGGCAGGGCGCGGGTTGGGGAAGTCGGTGGCAGGCCGACCGCCGGTGAGGGACGATCACGACGTGCACGGCCCTGCTCCTGCGCGGAGTGCCCGTGCTGACGTCGGATCCCCCTGACTACTCGGCTCGGCGCCATCCACGTCGGGCCGGAGAGGACGCGCGTGTCACTCGCTCTTGAAGATCGCCTGTCCGTCATCGAACTGGTCTCGTTGCACGGTCACCTCGTTGACGACGGAAGCCTGGACCGCTTGGACGAGTTGTTCACCGCCGATGTGGTCTACGACCTCACCGACTTCGGCCAGGAGTCGCTGTCAGGGGTGGCCGCCGTCCGGGAAGCGGCCTGGGCGCTGGGCGCGGCCAACCCCGTCGCGCATCACGTCACCAACGTCGTCGTCACCGCAGGGGCGGACGGCCGGGTGCAGGTCCGTTCCAAGGGGCTGGGCATCAAGGCGGACGGCTCCTGCGGTTCCGTCACCTACGACGACACCGTCGTGCGCACCGCTGACGGCTGGCGGATCAGCTGCCGCAGGGTCTCGGCACGCCGAACTCCCTTGGGCGGGATGACGAAGCCCGGCTGACCGGGCGACGACAACGGCCTCCGGCAGCGGGTCGCAGCAGAGGAGCGGCCCGCGCAGCACCGAACCGACCGCAACGCCCCGCGCAGCTGTGCCGCGCGGGGCGTGGAAGGCGGTGGAGCGCCTCCAGCACGGCCGTGCGGTCGCCGGGGGCGATCGCCAGCCGGTGACGCGGCGGCCGGTCGGGCACCAGGCCGTGCGCGATGCCGTGCCGGACGATGCGGCGATGGCCCGCTACCTCGCCGCGGCGGCGGTGGCCCTGGGCAGCCCGTACCCGTACGGCTGGGCCGAGGACGCGGCCGAGGCGGCCGCGGTGCGGACGGCCGCCCACGAGCAGGTGGACGACTGGCGGGAGCAGGTCCGGCTGCCCTACCTCGACATGCACCGCGAGTACGGGGCGGCCGGGAAAGCCGCGAGCTGACGGTCGTGCCCGTGACCGACCCCTCCGGACGCCGGCGGCCGAGGGGAGAACCGACGGGAGAACCGACGGTCTACCGTCGGTGGTGGTCCCCGAAGGCCGCCAGGGCCGCGCGGGCTGCGAGGTAGACGTCCGCCGGGAAGCACCGCTCGGACGACAGCACCGCTTCGAGCAGCGGTGCCGCGGCGGCGGCCGGTGCACCGATACGGGCGACGTACCGGACCGCCGCGCGGCAGGGCTCGTCGGCCCGGGCCGCCCTCAGCGGCTCCAGTGCCGCCAGCAGTACCGGGACGGCGGTCTCCCGCGTCGCCGGTGATGCTCCACCAGGCATGGGCGGCCTGGACCCGGGTCCACGGGCCGGGCGACTCCAGCAACGGCCGGAGTGCGCCGGCACACCCCGCCGCCCGGGGCCCCAGCTCCGCCAGGCGGCCGAGGTCGGCGGCGGCCAGGCCCCGGGATGACGCGTCCTCCAGGAAGGCCAGGAAGACACCCGGTCCGCTGGTGATCCGCCAGTGGGCCCACGCCGCGTTCTGGGCGCCGTGCCACCGCCGTACGCCGCCCGGCCCCAGGGCCCCGCCTCCGAGGCGCGGAGGCCGCGCAAGGCCGCGGGCGAAGCCGTCGAGAATGTCGGCCGCGGGCGAGGCCGCCGCGCCGACGGCGCCGGGCACGTCACAGGCCCACCGGGCGTTGCCGGTGGCGAGTGCGGACACCAGCTCCGGAACCGCCGGGCTCGCGGCGGGCCCCACTCGGCCAGCGCTCTGAGGACCGGACGCAGTTGCTCGGCGTCGGCCGAGTCCACGAGCATGCGGCGGATCCCGGGGAGCAACTCGTCGGCACGTCCCACCAGCGGCAGGAGTACCTCTCCGAGGGAGGTCACCTGGAAGAACGGGAGCCTGCTGCTCGACGCCAGCCACCGGTGCACCGGGCCCAGGGCCCCCGGATGGCCGAAACGGGCGAGGGCCAGCGCCGCCGGCCCGGCGACCCGGTCGTACGAGTCACCGGCGGCCACGACCAGCGCCGGAACGGCCGGCGTGACGTCCTGCGTGACGTCCTGCATGACGTCCTGCGTGGAGTCCGCCCGCACGAGCCGCGCCAGAAGCATCGCCGCGTTGCCCCCTGGCGTGAGGATGACGGGACTCCAGGCACCGCACCAGACCGGCCACCAACTCCGGCCGGGGTGTGCGCCATCGCCGCAGGATCTCCGAGGCGATGGCGACCGCGCCCTCGACCAGCTCGGAGCGCTCGGAGTCGAACCCGCTCAGCGCGAGCGCGACCCCACGGTCCACCTGCTCGTACGCGTCCAGCCGCAGACCGTCCGGATCCACACCCGCGTGCGCGAGCAAGTTGCGTGCCGCAAAGCCGTGCACCGCCCCGATCGCCAGCGTCATGGCCCGCAGACTACAGCTCTGCCACCACTGCCACCCCCAGGCCGAACCCGCCGCAGCCCCTTTCCGGGTCCGCTACCACGAGCAGCCTCCGGCCGCCGTGCTCGGTCTGGAGCTGCGCTACCCGGCCATGAGCGGTGACGGCGGACAACGGCGGCGCTAGGCGGCGGTAGGAAGCGCCCGGTCGGGTCAGTCACACCGAAGCGCCCGAGTACGCGCCTGGCGATGTCGTCGTCCTGCGGGAGAAGAACGCGCACTTTCCACCACTCCTCGGAGCCGGTTCAGCCAGTCGAGGAGCTCGTCGAAGTTCCCGGCCGGATCCGCAGGTTCGCCTCCTACGGGCAGAGCGTCTCGTGGCCGACTCGGCCGATGTGGATCACGGAGTCCCGATTCCTGTCACTCGGCAGCCTGCACCGGAAACACCCGCAGCGTTCGGACGTCCGGGGTCAATATCAGTGGCAGGCAGGAGAGGAGCCCGATTGCGGCGATCATCCACAGCGTGGGACGTGTGCCGAGGACGGAGCCGAGGTAGCCGCCGGCCAGCGCGCCGATCGGGAGGGTGCCCCAGATGGCGAAGCGGACGGAGGCGTTCATCCGGGCCTGCATGCCGGTGGGTGTGATGGCCTGACGCAGGCTCACCTGGCCGATGTTGTAGACGGTGATGCCGCACGCCATGATGCCGGTGGTGGCGATCAGGGTGGGTACGGCGCGAGCCGGGGCCGCCGTCGCCAGGAGGATCACGGCGATTCCCGACATGGACTTGGCCGCGATCAGGACCGGGCCGAGTCCGACGGTCCTGATGAGGCGGCTGCTGAGCGTGGCGCCGAGCAACGCGCCGCAGTTGCCGACGGTCAGAGCCAGCCCGAGTTCTCCCGGGGAGAGCTTCAGATCCCGCAGGGCGTACGCGGTCAGTACGGCCCCCAGCGCGCCGCCCAGCCCCACGAGGTTGCTGATGCCCGTCGCCAGAGCCAGGGACCGCAGGGTCCGGTGGCGGAAGACGAACCGCAGTCCCTCGGCGATCTGGGTGCGCATCCTGGTCTTCGTTCGGGGCTGCGGTGCCTGCGCCCCGGGCGTTCGGATGAGGTTGAGCAGCAGCGCGGACGCCAGGTAGCTCGCGGAGTCGACCACGAGGATCAGGGGCGCGGTGAGTGTGCGCAGACCACATGGCCTGGAAGTTGCGCTGCCGCCACACACTGATCGGCCGGGCAACGCTTTCTGCCGGTTCGAGACCGGAGTCGACGTTCGTCATTTCCGTGCTTTCCCTCGCCTCTGGGTCGGTGGGTCGCGGCGGACCTCACGGTCGGGCAGCAGGGCGAAGTCACTCCGGGACTCCTGACCCGCGCGTCGCTGATTCCGGTGAGCCGGCCATCGCCACGAGCCCGATCTACTGCAGGTTTACTGACGTCATTTGTGTTCAGAGCTCAAAGCACGGCGTGCGCGAAATGCGCCGAGTCCTTTAATCCGGGAGAACGGGCGGCCTATCGCCCTCGTACGAGGGGCCGGCTCTCAGCCCAGTTCCGGACCTGGCGTTTCGATGGGCCCCATGTCAGCCTCCCCTTCCGGACATCGCTCCAGCGACCGGCACTCGCCACAGCTCGGGCGATCGAACATCGGCATCGGGTAGCCGCATCCGCAACCGCAACCGCTCGACCGGTGCCGTTGGCAGCATCGCTGGTTCGCGCACGAGTGGTCAAGAAGAGCCGGACCGTTGCCTGGCCGGGAGCCGGGTGGTTCTGCCGGACCAGGCGCCTGGAGACGGCGAGGAGTTCCGCTTCTCCCCCACGTCAGATCTACCCGACTCCGGGGGCTGGAATTTTCCGCGGAAAATCGGGGCCACGAAGCAGTCCCGCGACGACCGCCCCATCGTCCCGTGTTGCGCTGGTCGGCCTGCTCGCGAAGTCACCGGCCTCCAGCAGGGGGAGGCCGCCACCGCGGACTCCGTCTCCAAGCGCTGCCTGACCATTCGACACTCCCTAGGAACTCTGCAGGCTGCCGATCCGGAGGAGGTTGCCGCTGCGGTCGACCAGGGCGAACTCCCGCATCCGGTAGTCGGTGTCGACCACCGGTGTCAGGCGGCTGCCGGTGCCCGGGTCGGTGGGGATGCCGATTCGGGCCCAGTCGCGGTGCAGTGCGTCCGCGTCCCGGACCTGGAGGTAGCAGCTGCCGGCGGTGGCCAGTGGGTCCACCCCGGGGTCGTGACGGAAGTGAAGTTCCACGGTGCCACGGACGACGATCAGGTAGCCGGCCGGGCCGTCCCAGCGGCCGCGGGGCTCGAAGCCGAGGCGGCCGTAGAACTCCTGTGTCTCGTCCAGGTCCCGGCTCGGAAGGATCGGGACTGCGTACTCATCCATGGCTCCGCCTCAAGGAAGTGTCGTGGGGGTCGTGTCGGATCCGGCCGCCACCTTCTGGTGTCCGGGCGGCGGTTCCGGTGCACGAACCCGGTCGGAAAATTTTCCGCGGAAAATCGGTGGGACCCTGTTCGCGCTCGGGCGAAGGACAGAGTCTCTCTCGGATCGGTCATGGGGTTCGATGGCTGAGGCTGACGGGAGCGTCGGGGCCGTCTTCGTCGTCCTCGGTGGGCCAGCGCCCTTCTATGTGCAGTTGGATGAGCGCGGCGTGGGAGAGCGGGGTGGTGGGGTCGGTGACGTCCCCGTTGGTGGTGTAGTCCAGGAGTACGACGTCGCTCCCGGTCCTGAGCTGCTCGACCAGGTCGGCCACTCGGTGCTCCAGGATCCACCGGTAGGCCGGCAGGTAGATCCGGCGCCGGGCGGTTTCGTAGGGCAGCAGCCGGTCGCCGTCCAGGCCGGTTCGGTGGCCTTGGACGGGGCCGTACCGGCGGACCGTCCGCTTCAGGCCCTTCATCGTGGTGACTCCGAGCTTCGCGGGGTCGACGTCGGAGTCGTGGAAGACCTTGAGGGCCTGCCAGATACCCTCCACCGACTGGCTGGTCACTCCCTCGGAGAAGGGGACCGGGATGCCGCCGTGCGGAAAGAACGGGCTGAACCGCACCCACGGCTCCGGTGCCTTGGAGGTCACGTCGATGATCTCGGCGCCGGGAAAGGCCGCGATCAGTGACGCCATTGCGCGGCGGCGGCTGGCAATACGGATCGACATCTGAGGCCCCCTGGGTCGATAGCAACAACCACCGAGCATCCCCGATGCCACTGACAGTCCAGCCGCCCATGGGTCCGGGGGAGCTGATGGACAGCCGGCGCCGGCATCGGCCAGGGCGCGACTCCCCCGGCTTCGATTTTCCGCGGAAAATCCGGACCAGCCGCTGGCCAGCCGTGCGGACGGCTGCCGACGGCACGGTGGCGCGCTGTGGTCGGCTGCCGCTGCCGCGCCGTCTATCGGTCGTCGTCGAGCCGCGGAATTTTCCGCGGAAAATCCGAAGCCTGTCGACCGACGGAGCCGAGGCACGCAGCTGGTCTGTGGCCGCAGTCCCGGGTGGGTGCACCGCACCCACGCCCCGACCCGTGCGGTCGGTCTAGCGTGGCGGACATGGAAAGCAACAACGAGTTCGGTGAGTACCTGCGTGCTCGCCGCGCGATGATCACGCCGCGGCACGTCGGGCTGTTCGACGGCGGGGAACGGCGGGTGCCGGGCCTGCGACGGGACGAGGTGGCGCTGCTGGCCGGGGTGAGCACGGACTACTACATCCGCCTGGAGCAGGGCCGTGAGCGCAACCCGTCCGAGCAGGTGCTCCGGGCGATCGCCGCGGCACTGCGGCTGGACGGTGCCGCGGCGGGTCACCTGTTCCGGCTCGGCCTGCCCGTCTTCGCCACGGAGGCCGCGGCACCCACCGTCGCCCCGGAGCTGGTGCGGCTGATGGACGGCATGCGCGACGTGCCGGCCTTCGTGGTCGGCGCGGCACAGGACGTGCTGGCCGCCAATGCGATGGCGCGCGAGCTGTACCGCGGGTTCACCCGGTACGACAACCTGCTGCGGATGATCTTCCTCGACCCGTTCGCGCGGGAGTTCTACGTCGACTGGGACAAGGCCGCGCACACCGCGGTGGGCAACCTGCGGGCGTCCTCCTCGCAGTTCCCCCAGGACGAGCGGATCGAGCGGATCGTCGGCGAGCTCGGCGTGCGCAGCCCCGCCTTCACCGGCCTGTGGGCACGCTACGAGGTCCGTCCCCGCACGCAGGAGGACAAGCACTTCCGGCACTCCGGTGTGGGTGAGGTGCGGCTGCACTTCGAGGCGCTGGCCGTCAGCAGCGCCCCGGGCCAGCACCTGTCCGTCTACAGCGCGGAACCCGGCAGCGCCAGTGCCGATGCCCTGGTCCTGCTGCGCCGACTGGCCGAACAGGGCCCGGCTCCCACCGACCAGGACTCCCCCGCAGAGGAAGAAGACGCCCGATCATGACCACCGCCCTGTTCGACACCGCCGGCACCTTCAAGATCGCCGGCAAGGAAGTCAGCCGCCTCGGCTTCGGCGCCATGCGCCTGACCGGGCTCGGTGTGTGGGGCGAGCCCGCGGACCGCGACGAGTGCGTCCGCGTGGTGCGCCGGGCCGTCGAACTCGGCGTGCAGCTGATCGACACCGCGGACTCCTACGGCCCCCACGTCAGCGAGGAGATCATCCGGGAGGCGATCCACCCCTACCCCGACGACGTGCTCATCGCGACGAAGGCCGGGCTGACCCGCAACGGCCCGGACACGATCAGGACCCGCGACGGGCTGGTACGCCTGGGCCCCAAGGCGTGGCCGCCCCTTGGGCGCCCGGAGTACCTGCGCCAACAGGCCCTGCTGAGCCTTCGCCGGCTCGGCCTGGACCACATCGACCTCTTCCAGCTGCACCGCGTCGACCCCCAGGTCCCGCTGGAGGACCAGGTCGGCGAGCTGAAAGGGCTCCAGGACGAGGGCAAGATCGTCGCGATCGGCCTGTCCCAGGTCACCGTCGACCAGATCGAGCAGGCGCGCGCGATCGCGGAGATCGCCACCGTCCAGAACCGCTACAACCTGACAGACCGCAGCTCCGCCGACGTCCTGGAGCACTGCACCCGCCACGGCATCGGCTTCATCCCCTGGGCGCCGGTGGCCGCCGGCGAGCTCACCCGCCCCGGCGGGCCGGTCGACCGCATCGCCGCCGCCCACGACGCCCGGCCGTCCCAGGTGGCCCTGGCCTGGCTGCTCGCCCGCTCCGAGGTCGTGCTGCCCATCCCCGGCACCTCCAAGGTCACACACCTGGAAGAGAACCTGGCCGCGGCGACGCTGCGCCTGACCGACGTGGAACTCGGCGAACTCACCGACGCCGACGCCACATGATCTCCCCTCGGGACTGGGCGCTGCCCTTCACACCGGCCGGCCCTCCCCCACCCACCCACTGAAGAAGGCACCTCGCACCATGCTGCTTCCCTCCACCCAGGCAGGCCGGGGACGGCCCGTCGTCCTGCTCCACGCGCGGCCCACCGACCGCACCATGTGGAACGCCCACCTCCCACTGCTCGCCGAGGCGGGCGTACGGGCCATCGCCCTGGACCTGCCCGGCCACGGCGACGCGACCGTGCCCGACCGCCGCGTGGTGGCTCCCTGGTCGGACGTGCTCGACACGCTCGACCACCTCGGGGCCGACCGCTTCGTACTCGCCGGGAACTCACTGGGCGCCCTGGTGGCACTCCAAGTCGCCGTCACGGCACCCGAGCGGGTGGACGGCCTGGCACTGGTCGGGTACCGGCCGCACGACCAGCCCGCCTCCCCACGGCTGGACGCCGCCTGGGAAGCCGAACGGACGGCACTGGCCGCCGGCGACCTGGAGGCCGCGGTCAAGGCCGGCGTCGAGGCGTGGACCTCGACCGGAGCCACCGAGGAGGTACGCACCCACGCCGCCCGCATGCTCCACCGCCAGCTGACCGAACAACTCACCCACGGCGAACCGCCGCAGGCGACGGACCCCCTCGGCACGGGCCCGGCGCCGCTGCGCGCGCTCAGGGGCGTGGCCGCCCTGGTCGGCGTGGGCGAGCACGACATGCCCGACTTCCACGAAGGCGGCGAGAGCCTGGCCCGCGACCTCGGCGCGGGCCGGATCACCGTCATCCCCGACGCCGGACACCTCGCGCCCCTGGAACAGCCCGCGGTGTTCTGCACCCTGCTGCTGGACTTCGTCCGCCGCCTCCCCCAGCAGTCGTCGCCCGCGCACAGGTAGCACCCGCCGAGGTAGCAGCCGCCGAGGTGGTCCGCCGGTCGCGGACCCAGGTACTGGTCCCTCGCCGCCTCGGCGACCGATCCGGGCTGTGCTCGTAGGCATCTGCGGTGCACTCGCACCACTCCCCCACGCCGACCGGCGCGCTCCGCTCCCGAGCAACCCTTCGGCAGGCTTGCTCCGGGGATCTCGTCGTCCGTCACCCGGCGACCGTAGGGAGCGGCCCGGACAACCCAGGCCGTCGCTCGATTTTCCGCGGAAAATTCGCGCCCGCCGTCCGGCCAGCGGACGGCTCGTCCGCGATGGGCAGTCCGCGATGGGCAGTCCGCGGGGCCGGTGGGTCACGAATTTTCCGCGGAAAATTCGGAGGCCCTACGGAAGGGGTCGCCGAGGTGGTGGGGGAGTGGTCAGTGGTACCGCACCTCCCGTACCGCAGGGCCGCGCCGGTGGTCCCGGATCAGGAGCGAGCCGAGGCCGGGAGGCGCGGAGCACAGTGGGCCGTGCAGGTCCAAGCTGTCGAACTCCGTGGGGAGGGTGACGTCCGGTCCGATGTGCGCCGGGACTTCGGCGTTCGCCGCGTGGAGCGGGCCCTCGCCCAGAACGGAGAGCACGTTCGCACCCAGTGGCGGGTCCTCGGGTCCGACCGCGAAGAACATGTGCAGGCGCTTGCGTACCAGGGCACCGGACTCGGGCGCCTCGATTCGGATGTCGCCGTACGAATGCTCCGCCATGGGACGACGCTATCTGCGGCGCCGGGGGAGCGGGGCGCGAACCGTCCGAATCCTCCTGGGAGCGACATCCCTCGAACCGGGGCCCGGGTTCTGCGGCTCGCGAATTTTCCGCGGAAAATCGGTCGCCGGAACCCGGACCGGTCGGCGGCTAGTCCGAGTTCTCCCAGACCAGTACGCCCGGGCCGTCAGGCGTGATGACCGGGATCCAGGCCTGCCGCCTCCGACAGCCGGGACTCATCGAGGATGAGCGACGGCGGGCGGAGATCGTCGCTACGGCCGGAGCCGTACATCCCCAGGGAGTCGACGGCGGTCCGCAGTCGGTCGAGCACCCCGGCTGGCCACTCCCGGCCGCGCATGCCGTAGCCCTTCAGCTCGCCGACGAAGATCTCGTTCATACCCTCGTCCAGGTCCGTTCCGTAGAGCGGGACGAGGTAGCCCTCCTGCTCGTACTGGGCGCAGGCGTAGCCGCCGCACTGGTTCTGGTAGACGACGCCGGTGGGGGCCGCCACGATGACGAACATCCAGCCGCCGCCGCATCCGTCCGGGTCGAGGTAGACGTAGCGCTTTGCCGGTGTCGCGTCGTGGGACTGGTCCGTCATCAGGTCGGTCTCCGGTGTGGGTGGGGGATGGTCGGCGGCCTGGGCGGCGGCGGAGCCATCGAACCTCGGATGGCGTCCACGGAACCACTGGATTTCGGTGGGAGCGGAGTCCGGCGGCGGCCGGATCCGGCCGCCGCCGGACTCCGGAATTTTCCGCGGAAAATTCGGGGGAGC
The DNA here is from genome assembly GCF_001188955.3 of Kitasatospora aureofaciens. GTDB lineage: Bacteria > Actinomycetota > Actinomycetes > Streptomycetales > Streptomycetaceae > Kitasatospora > Kitasatospora aureofaciens. The sequence goes on from NZ_JPRF03000021.1 coordinate 180,562, forward strand.
GGGAGCGGGAGCGGGAGCGGGAGCGGGAGCGGGAGCGGGAGCGGGAGCGGGAGCGGGAGCGGGAGCGGGAGCGGGAGCGGGAGCGGGAGCGGGAGCGAGAGCGGGCCTCCCGCCCACGCCGCGTGTTGATCATTGCGACGATGTTCCTATGTCCTCCTCACCTCTCCCCGACCTGTGGCTGCGCGGCGTCGCCGCCAAACCCGGCCGCCCCTTCCGAGGTCCTGCTGCGACTTCTCGCCCCGCAGGCGCACACCGCCTGGCCGCTCCTCTGCGGGGAGAGAGCGCTTCCCGCAGAGGTCGTCGAGGCGGTGCTCGCCCACCCCGAGAGGGCGGTTCGCCGCGCCTTCGCCCGTAACCGGTACGCCGATCCCGCTCAGCGCGGGCGGCTGGTCGACGACCCGGATTCCCTCGTTCGCGCGGCCCTGGCCGCAGGCCCCCGTCCGCGCCTGGGGGTGGCAGGGCCTCTCCCCGACGAGGTGCTGGAGACGCTGCTGACCGCGCACAACGACGACTGGTCGGAGCAGCGTCTCACCGCCGACGAGATCAAGGAGGAGCTGGCGTCATCCGGGCAGATCCCGCAGTCGTTCCGTCGCGGGATGCTTCAGCACCCGAACCCGGACCTGCGGGCCCAGGCCACGAGCCTGTGGCTGTGGCTCACCCCCGAACAGCGCGAAACGCTCCTGGCCGACCCGGATCCGGCGGTGTCGGAGACGGCACGCGAGCAGAGCCGGATCCTGGATCCGGCGGCGATGGAGGCGGACCTGCCGGAACCCGACTGCCACCACCGGGCCCTGCTGCTCGTCAACTACGCCGTGTCCCGGGCGGTGGCCGAGCGGTGCCTCATGCAGGGGCGCGATCTGTGGGCGCTCGCTTCCAACCACCACACGCCCGCCGACGTCGTCGCCCGGCTGGCGCACGACCCCGATCCGGAGGTGCGTGAGCGGGTGGCCGCCCGGGCCGACCTGGATTCGGCCCTGCTGGCGGTGCTCTCCGAGGACCCGGACGAGACCGTTCGGACCCGGGCCCGGCTGCAGCCGCTCCCGCGCACCTGGCCGCAGCGCGCCGCGCTCGACCGGGCCTTCGGGCACACGGCCGAGTGCGTCGGCCCGGTCGGCGAGATGTTCCTGGCGCCGGGGACGAGTTGGTACGAGGCGTGCGCGGCGTCGCAAGAGCCCCGGCTGCGCCGGGTCGCCGCGACGTGCGCGTGGTTGCCGGGGGAGTCGGTGCGGCGCTTGGCCGCCGACCCCGACCCGGACGTACGGCACCTGCTCGCTCTCAACCATCCGCTGGCACCGCCGGCGATCGTCCTCGACGCCTTCACCGCCGTACCGCGCCACCGCCCGTACCTGCTGACGCTGCCCCGGCTGCCGCGTACCGGGCTGGGCCACCTCCTCGACCACGCCGACGCGGAGGTCCGCGCCCTGGCCGCCGCCGACCGGACCCTCGCCGAGCCGCCGCTCCGGCTGCTGTCCGACCCGGACCCTGGTGTCCGCCGGGCAGCGGCCGCCAACCCACTGCTTCCGCTGGGGCTGATCTCCTCCCTCCTGGACGCCCCGGAGCTGGCCGAGGGGGCCGCGGCCAATCCGTCGCTGCCCGTCGCACGGCTCCACGAGCTGCTCGACCGCGGCGGACTGCCGGCCGCTGCTCCGCATGGGAAAGCGGCACCAGGTCGGGCCCGGCGGTAGGCTGCCGACCCGTGTTCGAGTACCACGGCTGGATCAACGTTCTGGAGACCGCCGGCGCCGATGACGAGGACATCCGCCTCGAAGAGGGCCGCCTGAACGTCATCGCGGAAGGCATCCAGCAGCGGGTCGAGGAGATCGCGAGCCCCCACCTCCTGGACCTGCGCCGGATGAACGGTGCGCTGTTCCTCCACTTCGGGGGCCAGCGGAACCACCGCGATCCGGAGGTCCTCGACTTCTTCCGCGAGGTCGGCCGCCGGGCGCCGGGTTCGTACGGCCTCCTGCACGTGCGCGATGACGAGAACCCGGCTCACGAGAACGAGGTCTACGTCCTCCGGATGGTCCGGGGCGAGGTCAGCGAGCACGCGGAGCCGATGCTGTCTCCTTGCGTCCCCGTCCTCGAGGATCCCTTGCACGGCTGATCGGACAGCGAGACGTGACTGCCCTTCGGCACCCCGACCGGCGGGGTCTCGCCCCTGCCGGTCGCTTCAACAGGCGCCGCCGGGGCGCCCTCAACGCACACGCCCGCAGTGCCCTTCGCCCACGTCGCCCTGTTCACGAGGACCGGCTACGGCTCAACTGCCGTGGTGCTTTCCTGCAGTCAGTGCCGCTGCGAGGCGTGTCGCCGGGTCGTCGGCGAGCCGATGGTGCGACCGGCCGGCCGGGATGACGCCGCCGGCGACGCCAGCGACCGACGGCCCCACGGTCGGGCACTACCCCGACTGACTTTTGATCAGGTCAACTTACCGGGGAGCGGAGGTGCCGGACGGCCGTGGAGGCGGGGGAGGGGCCCGGATAGGCTGGAACAGCACGTCAGAGGGCCGTGGACGGCCGGGGAGGGTCCTGGAGCATGGGGAAGAAGAGCGAGCTGGACGACCTGCGGGCGCGGCTGGAGTCGCTGGAGGCGGAGGTCAGTCGGCTGCGCGGTGCGGCTGCGGCGACGGGTACGGCGACGGGTACGGCGGCAGTGACCGTCGAGGACCAGCCGGGGCAGCCCCAGTCGATGACCCGTATCGCCGATGCCCTCGGTGTCATGGTCTCCGCTCGGACCGAGGAGCGGACCGGGAAGCGGGCGGAGGAACGAACCGAAGAGCGGACCCAGGTTCTGCGGACCCGCCCCGAGCCCCTGGCGCCCCCGGATCCCCCGAAAACCCTGGAACCGCGGAACACCCCCGCCCCCGCGCGCAGCGGCGGCCAGTTCCTGGAGAGCCTCCTGTCCGGCCAACCGGCGCTCCAGCAGTAACTGCGCCCGCCGACAAGCAGCCGGACAACTGTGCGGGGGGCGACCCCGAGTTCTCGGGTCGCCCCCCGCACAGTTCCGGGGCCGTCACGCCTTCGGCAGCGTTATCCCCAGTTCGAGCATGGCCGGTGAGGCCGGCCCGCCCTCGGAACGCTCGGTCTTGTAGCCCTTGACGCCCGGGGCGACGGTGCGCGGGTCCACGGCCTCGGAGGGGGCGCCGGTGGTGTAGAGGCCGTCCGGGTCCTGGTCGCGGTCGTGGGGCAGCAGCCAGAAGACGCGGCGGCGGAAGGTGCCGGAGGCGCGGGAGGACTTGGCGTCGGGGCCGAGGATCGCGTAGCCGACCATGCGGCCGTCGCGGTGGTAGGCCGGGCGGCCGCGCCGGGTGGTGAGGCGGTCGAGCGACTGGCGCACGTAGTCGAGGTCGGTGGTGTCCTCAAGCCAGACGAGATCGGTTTCGTGGGCGAGCTCGGCCGGGTCGATCAGCGCGCTCACGCGTTCTGCTCCTCTGTGTCGTCGGTGATCAGGCCGATGCCCGGGTAGTACTTGCGGCTGTTGGACAGGACCATCTCCTTGGGAGAGGTCATACCCAGTGTCTCGCGGACTCGTGCGGCGAACGCGCGGCCGGATACGGGATTGGCTCCCTCGAAGCCGCACCAACGGGTGTAGGCGCCGAATAGCTGGGACTGTTCGGCACGCATGCCCTCCCCGGTGACGCAGGCCTCCTTGAGGAAACGGCCGACGTGGTCCTCGGTCTCCGCGTACGCCGTGGTGGCGGTCTGGACGGCCTGGGGTCCGGCCAGGTCCTTCTCACCCGCGAAGTAGCGGCGGGCACCGTCGATGAGCCAGGCGAGGATACCGGGGCCCTCCTCGGCGACGAGGACGTGGGCGAGGTTGTCGATCTTGCGTTCCTCGGGGACGACCCGTTCGAACGGGATGAGGCGCATGCGGCGCCAGAAGGCGAAGCCGCCGGTGCCCACCTCGGGGCGGTGGTTGCCGAGCAGCCAGAGCTTGTGGGTGGGTTCGAAGGAGAAGAAGTCCTGGCGCATCCGGCGGGCCTTGATCTTGTCGCCGCCGGTGAGGAGCTTGACCCGGGCCTCGTCGAAGCGGTCGCCGGGCTTGAGCTCGGAGCAGACGATGATGCGGCGGCCGTGGAGTTCGGCGAGGTCGGTGGGGTGGCCGTCGAAGGTCTTGGCCATCAGGAAGCCGGGCGGGGCCGCGTCCGCGTAGTCGCCGAGCAGTTGGATCATGACGTCCAGGAGGACGGACTTGCCGTTCTTTCCCTGGCCGTAGAGGAACGGCATGACCTGGGCGCCGACGTCGCCGCTGATCGAGTAGCCGAGCAGCAGGTGGAGGAAGTCGCGGGTCTGGCGGCCTTCCTTGTCGTCGCCGAAGGTGTCGGTGAGGAAGCGGTCCCAGCGGGGGGTGGGCATCCGGGCGGGGGCGAGCGTGGTGGAGCGCGAGTGGTGGTGGACCTTGGGGTCGGGCGGGACGATGGCGCCGGTGCGCAGGTCGACGACGCCGCCCGGGGTGCAGAGGGCGTAGGCGTCGGCGTCCAGCAGGGCGGCGTTGAGGACCATGCCGGGGGCGGACTTGGCCTGGGCCAGCATGGCGTTCATGCCCGAGGTGGACAGGGCGCGGCGGCGGTGCCGACGCAGGTCGGTGTTGGTGTAGAGGCCGCGGGCGTCGTGGGTGGCGATGCTCTCGGCCATCTCGCCGGCGGCCCACAGGACGGTGTCGTCCTCGTCGAGCTGCCAGCGGTGGGTGGCCCAGCGGTACCAGCCGATGCCGGGAACGTGGCGGTAGTCGCGTCCGTAGAGGTGGACGAAGAGCTTGGCGTTGCCGCGGTCGGAGAGGGAGTCGGGCAGGAGGCCGTGCTGACTCGCCTGCGCACCTTCTTGCCGACCGTCTCTACCTTCTTGCCGGCCCTCTTGCCGAACAGCCTTCGAGCCCGCCTGGGAAACGGGGCCCGCCTGGGCCCGGACGCTCGGCAGTTCCTGGGAGTCGTGGAAGGGCTGGACGGGCGCCTGCGAAGCCGCGCCGGGGCCGTGACCAGGAGCGGAAGCAGGGGCAGGGGCGGCGGGCGCGTCGAGGAGGCTCTCCTGGACGGCGGTGCCGTGCCAGGGGGCCTGCGCGGGCCCGGGGACGGGCGAGTACTCCAGGATCTGCTGGGCAGCGGCCACGGGATCGAAGACCGTCCTCTTGCGGGGGCTGTCGCTCATCCTCGCGCCTTCCCGATGTGCAGTGGCTGCCGGGCTCCGGCCTCAAGGCCGGAACGGATGACGGCGGAGCTCTGCCGGTCCTGGGCGGGACGGGCGGTGCGGGCGGCGTCGGTCAGCAGCCGCTCGGCGGCGGCGTGGGTGAGGTGTCCGGCGGAGACTAGGCCGCCGACGGTGTAGGCGGCGCGGTTGAGCTTGCCGGTGAACCCGGCTCCCTCGGGGATCGTGGCGCAGTCGGTGACGTCCTGGAGGACGGTGTCGAGGACCTTTTCGGCGCCCCGCCTGCCGCCGCCCGCCGCGACCACGGCCTGGCGGGCCCGGTCGGGGACGGCCGGCAGCGGGCTGCCGGGCTGCTGGGGGCGGTCCTTGAGATGGCCGGTGCGGATGAGCTCCTCGGCGAGCCACCGGGGGAGCGGGGCCGGGACGGTGGCACCGGGCAGGGGCCGGTAGGTGCCGCTGGTGGTGACGGTGCTGGGCGCGACGATGTAGCCACCGTGCGCGCGGACGTCGACCTGCCAGGCGAGGGCACGGCCGGTGGAGGAGCCGGTGGAGCAGGTGAAGCGGTGGTGGGCGTCGTCGCGGTACCAGATGTGCAGGCCGCCGGAAGGGGTGCGCACGCGCAGGGTCCCGGCGTCTGCGGAGGGGTCGGGAGCCTTGCGCAGGGCGGCCAGCAGGGCGAGCGTGTGGTACCCGTTCTCCAGGCCCTCGAGGTCGACCCGGTCGTGGATCGGGATCCCGGGCAGGATCCGGTCCCTGGCGGGGACGTCCGCGGGGTGGCTGTCGACGTCGATGACCACCAGGCCGGACGGCCCGCAGGCGACGCCGGTGCCGAAGCCCGGGTTGACCCGCCACCAGGCACTGATGACTTCCTGGTCGGTGGTGGCGGCGTGGAAGCCGTGACACCAGCGACCGACCCGTGGGCAGAGGCACTCGGCGGGGGAGTGCGGGGACTCCTGGCAGGGCTGGCAATTCGCCGGCGGGGTCTTTCTCCCGGGAGCCAGCGGATGGACGGGCCATCCCTGGGCGGCACACCAGCGCGCGACGGCCAGCGCGTCCGGCTGACGCTCCGTTCGGTCGCTCCCCACGGCCTTCGGCGCCGTCACGCTGGTCCCTTCCCCTTGGTTCGGTAGCTGCTGCAGCTCTCGCCCAGCTTCTTCGGTAGCTGGGTAGCTGCCCGGATTTGGGTCGCTTGTTCAGTCGCTGACGGCAAAAAGCCAGGTCAGAGCACTGGAAGGTGCCGGATCAGCGACTGAAGCGACCGAAGTCCAGAAGATAGCTCACACAGACTAGCCGAGCGAGCACATACCGTCCCGGACCGCCGGTACTTGCGAGGAAACTGAGCGACCGAACCCGGGGCCAGCGACCGAGCCGCTTCGGTCGCTGTTTTCGGTCCACCAGCGTTTTCGCAGGTCGGAGCCGATTTTCCCAACAAACAGCGACTGAAGCGACTGAAGCCCGGGTCTATAACGCGCACACGCACACGGGAATGTCTTCATATACCCGACCTTGAGTCGCTTGGGTCGCTGATGGGGTGGGTGCATGTGCTCTGACCTGGGATTTTGTCCAGCGACTGAAGCCCAGCGACCGAAAGCGACTGAGTCTCGCGGGGGCCCTCCCCCGGCGTGTCGCGGGTGTCGGACCCGGTTGCAAGTCGCCGGCTCGGTCGCTTGGGTCGCTTCGGTAGCTCCGGTCGCCGACCGAGGAAGAACCACCGGCGCGCTCACGCGCGCCGCCAGGATCTCCGACCTTGGGTCGCTTCAGTCGCTTCAGTCGCTCGGTCGCTGCCTCCCCGGCAGGAAACCGCCCGGGGCTGGAGGCCCTGACGCCAACTGTCGAGCCAGCTACCGAAGCGACCCAAGCGACCCAAGCGACTCTGGTACGGACATGCCCCCACCACGGACTCGCTCGCGGACGGGAGCGACGGCCGTACCGTCCGGGCTGACGGCATCTGGCCCCGCAGATCCTGCGGGCGGGAGCGGACGGATTCGAGTACAGCGGGCCGCAGGGCAGGATGCGGAGGTAGGAATCGTCCCCGTCGTGGCAGGGCAGCGACTCACGCAGGTCGGCGGGGAGCACGAGGCCGAGCCGTACCGCGGCCCTCGCGACGGCCTCGGGAGTCGCGGGCGGGCCGAGCTCCGCCAGGCTCGCGGGAACGTGGTCGGCCAGCCAGGCATCAATAACGCTCCAGGACTCGCTCACCGGGGCGAACACCGGGCTGATGCCGGTACGGGGAAGATCGATCACGGGCCGCAGCCTTCCAGAGCGCTGTGACACGACGACGGCGGCCGCGCGCCACCCGGCGGAGGGCCGGGGCGTCAGTCGGAGCGCAGGATCCGGGAAACGTAGAGGCGCGGTGGTTCCGCGTCCTCGTCCACCGCGTACTCCACCGGCCCCAGGTCCCGGTTCAGCAGCGCCGAATGCGTGCCGGGGCCGGCGGGGCACGGGCAGGCTCAGGTGGGGGGAAAGGAGTTCGCTCACAGAGCGACCCACCGACACCGGGGGAGTGGCGTCGCAAGGGCTCGGCCACCGGATGCGCGGGTGATGCCAATGCTGCGGATTCCGGCACGGCCCGTCGGTCGGCCGGGCAGCATTCCCCCGCGTTCCCCCGTGTCTTGGTAGCGCCCGCTACTCACCGCTACGCTCGCGCACATGAAGCAGCTGAGCGCGCGACCGGAGAACGCCGGGCAGGCCCGGGGGACGGTCCTCGAGGCGGAACGCGGCCAGTACCCGGGATGGCACCCGGGCGCGGCCCCCGCCCGTGGCGTGGCGGCGGGCGCGGCGTGATCCTGCGGATCGATCGGGCCTGGCTGCTCGACATCGCCCACCAGTTCGTACCCGGCGACCCGGACGTCACCGACTACGGCACCCTCGCCGCCGCCGTCGCCCGGCACGCCGACGAGGTCATGGGCGTTCCCGTCTACGAGGCCGTGAACCAGCGCGCCGCCGCGCTGATGCACCAGCTGATCCGCGTCCCCGCCCTGGAGTCCGCCAACGAGCACTTCGCTGCCGTCGTGGCCGCCTCCTACCTCAGCGCCTCCGGTGTCATCGTCACCGCCGAGCCCCAACAGGCCGTCGACCTCGCCGCCCGTATCCGCGCCGGGCACGCCGACGTGCGGGAGGCCGCGGCAGTCATCCGCACCTGGTACCGCTGACGGCGCTCCGGACTCCGGCTCCGGCTCCGGCTCTGGCTCCGCTCCGGACCGCGACGGGTTCCGCGAGCGGGACTTTTCAGGCGGTGGCGAGCGCGTGCCCCAGGAGCGACATCGCGTCGGGCATCACCCGCCGCCAGAAGCCGTCCGTGTGCTCCCCGTCGGGGAACCGCCCGACCCGCGCTCGCGCCTGCCGGGCGACCTGGCGGGCGGCGGGGCAGAACGGGTCCTCCTGACCGCACCACACGCCGAGGGTGCCGGTCTGCAACTGGTCCAGACGCAGCGTCGGCTCGTGGGCCTGCCAGTCCGTCTCGTCGGCGTACCCGCCGGTGGTGCGGGCGTCCGCCCAGGTGCGGAAGACGGCCGGGCTGAGCAGCGCCACGGCGTCCAGGTTGCGGCCGGCCTGGGTGCGTCCGACGGCGTACTGCAGGGCGCCCGATCCGCCCATCGAGATTCCCGTCACGGCACGCGGCGTGGGCAGTTGGCGGGCGTGCAGCCAGCCGGGGAGTTCCTCGCGGAGCATCGCCTGCGGGTCATCGCCGTCGGCGGCTTGCCGGTGCCAGTACGTGGCGTCCCCGCCGTCCACCGCGACGACGGCGAACGGTGGCACACCGCCCTGGACCGCGGCCGCCAGGAACTGGGGAACCCCGAGCGTCACCATGCCCTGTGCGTCGTTGCCGCGGCCGTGCAGCAGGACGCAGACCGGCAGGTTCGTGCTCGCCGCGGCACCAGGCGGGAGCATGGTCACCATCGTGACCTCCCGGCCCCGCGCCGCCGAACGCACCTTCTCGACGCGCACGGGCCCCGGGGCGACGGCCGGGATCCTGCCGTCCGTCCCGGTCATCCCCAGCGCCTTCTTCAGCGTCACCCCACCGGGCACCCACCCGGCGAGCATCCCGCCCCCGGCCGCGGCCCCGAGCAGGGCGCCGCCGCCCGCGACGCCGGCCCCGATCCGCAGCAGCCGCCGCCGTGACGGTGCTCGGTCGTCGGGGGCCGCTGAGGGCCGCTCAGTAGTGTTGTCGGTGTCTGTGGTCATGTCTGTCGGCCTTTCGCCGGTCGGATTCGTACGCGCGGCCGCCAGCGGTCGCGAGCCCTGCTTCCGGAGCGACGTACGGCTGAGTACCACGGGCGCCACGGGCGCCCGTGGCCACTGAGAGCAGTGGCCACTCAAAACCGCGGCATCGGCAACGTGGCGGCGGCGGCCTGGCTGAGCGCAGGCGGATGGCCAGATGTCGGCACGTCCCCCCAGTCGGCCGGCCCAAGCAAAAACGATCATCGTAGTGGACGAGGGATCAGACCACCTGGTTTCCGTTGGCACGATCGTGTGACTCGACCGCTCAACCTCCTCCCACCGATGCCCGATGCGCCAGGATCGGACAGGCCGACCCAGGCCGACCCAGGCCGACCGGACCGAACCCGGCGCCCGAGCCCGGCCGATCCCGACCACGAGGAGGCGGTAGTGAAAGCGTTCCACCCCACCTTCGGCCGGCAGCCGTGGCCCGACGGCGTCCGGGTCCTCCAGGTGTACGCGCTGCCGGATCTCTCCGCCGGATCGGCCCTGCGCACGCTGCTCGGCGACCTGCGCAAGTCACTGGCCGGTTTCCCCGTGGTCCCGGTGCCCGACGACCACGCGCACATCACGCTCGACATGATCACCTCCACGCCGCCCGACGCCATCGGCGAGGCCGAACGCCGCGAACTCGCCGACCGACTGCGCACCGCCGTCGCCGGTACCGGACCGCTCGTCCTCCAGGCGGGATCACCGCTCGCGTACCGCACCGGCGTACGGCTCGACCTCCACCCCGACCACCAACTCGCCGTCCTCCAGCACCGGGTCCGCTCCGCGATCCACCAGGTCTGCGGCCCCGACTCCACCGCCTACCCCCTCGGCGTCCTCCACATGACCGCGGGGTATGCCGCCGCGGACGTCGACACCGACGAGCTGGCGCAGGTCATCCACCGCGTCCGGCCCGGTCACGCGCCCTTCACGGTGCGCCGGATCGAGCTGATCGAGGTGTACTGGCAACGGGTGCCGGTGGACGGGTCGGACGCCTCGGGCCGGCGAATCCGTTGGGACACCGTCGCGGCCGTCCCCCTCGACGACGTGCCCACCGCCGGACTGCACGCCACTTCCGATTCACGCTGAGGGAGCCCCAGCACCGGGCCCGTCCGGCGGATTTTCCCGGGGCCTCATGGCCGGGGACGCGCTCTGCTTCAACCCCGCAGGTCGTGCACGGTGCCCTCGCTGACGGCCCGCAGCTTCTCGGGACTGGCGACGTTGTGCACCGTCAGGACGCGGCCCTGCAGCGCTCGGTCGCGTCCTGCTTGACCGCCCGGTCGCCGGAGAAGCGCGGACGGCGGGCCTGCACGTGCTCGCGCCCGGCGGGCGACCTGACGCACCGCCGACTCCGAGCGTTCGACGGCCTCGCCGATCTCCGCGTGGCTGAAGTCGAACACCTCCTTAACACGAACACGGGGCGTGTGGACCCGCTCGGCGAACACGGAGGCGTCGTGGGCGGTGCCGAGCGTGTGGGCGCTGCCCGTCGGCGCCGGGAACCGACTCCGTGCCCGCGACGCTGCCGAGCGCGTGGACGGGGGTGGTGACCTGGGTCACGGGCCGGTTGTGCGGTGCCGGAGGGGCCGTCCCCGGAGGTCGTGAGAGGCTCGTGCCATGGAACAGCGTGTACTCGGCCGCACCGGCCGTCCCGTCTCGATCGTCGGACTCGGCACCTGGCAGCTCGGTGCCGACTGGGGTGACGTGCGGGAGGAGGACGCCCTGGCCGTACTGGAGGCCTCCGTCGAGGCGGGTGTGACGCTCTTCGACACCGCCGATGTCTACGGCGACGGCCGCAGTGAGCGGCTGATCGGCCGCTTCCTGAAGGAGCGCCCGGACGCGGAGGTGTTCGTCGCCACCAAGTTCGGCCGCCGGGTCGAGCAGCGTCCCCAGCACTACCACCTCGCCAACTTCCGTGCCTGGGCGGACCGTTCACGAGAAAACCTGGGCGTGGAGCGGCTGGACCTGGTGCAGCTGCACTGCCCGCCGACGCCCGTCTACTCCTCGGACGAGGTGTTCGACGCCCTGGACACCCTGGTGGCGGAGGAGCGGATCGCCGCCTACGGGGTGAGCGTGGAGTCGTGCGCGGAGGCGCTGACCGCGATCGCGCGCCCGGGCGTCGCGAGCGTGCAGATCATCCTGAACGCGTTCCGGCTCAAGCCGCTGGAGCGTGTGCTGCCGGCCGCCGAGGCGGCCGGGGTCGCGATCCTGGCTCGGGTGCCGCTCGCCTCGGGGCTGCTCTCGGGCCGCTACAGCGAGCGGACCGTCTTCGCCCCGGACGACCATCGCACCTACAACCGTCACGGCGAGGCCTTCGACCAGGGCGAGACCTTCTCCGGCGTGGACTTCGCGACGGGCGTCGAAGCGGCACGGGAGTTCGCCGCGCTCGCACCCGAGGGCGCGACTGCGGCCCAGACCGCGCTGCGGTGGGTCGTCCAGCAGCCCGGGGTGACGACGGTGATCCCCGGTGCCCGCAACGTGGCGCAGGCACGGGCCAATGCCGCGGCTGCGGCACTGGCGCCGCTGCCGCCGGCCACGCTGGACGCCGTCCGGGAGCTGTACGACCGCCGCATCCGGCCGCAGGTGCACGACCGCTGGTAGCCGAGGCCCGGCCGCATGCGGGCGGACACCACCGGGGTGGTGGTGTCCGCCCGCCCGGGGATTCATCGCGGGCAGCGCCTCGGTCGTGGTGAAGGTGCGCATCTCCACCACCGGCACCCGGATCTCCTACGCCGACGAGCCCGCCACCGGTCGAACCCCGCCACCGGTCGAACCCCGCCACCGGTCGAACCCCGTCACGGTTCGCCGGTCTCCGGAGGCTGGGCCGTCCGGCTGGTCGACGGCGCGGCACGCGGGGACTCGGCCGGGGCGGCGGGCTAGGGTCGTCGGGGCCGGTCCGCCCCGCTACGGGAGCGCCCCGACGGGAGCGCCCCGCCACGGGAGAACGACTCCGCCCCACCACGGGAGAACGATGCCGACGGTCCCCAGCCTCCGTTCACGGTGGGCGAGTGCCGCCGCCGGGCTGGCCGTGGTCGTGTCCACCCTGGCCGGCTGCGGCAGCGGCGGGCAGAACGGCCCGGTCACGCTGAACTGGTACAACTTCCCGGACGATTCGGGCGCGCTCCAGCAAGCCGCCGACCGCTGCGGGCAGCAGTCCGGCGGGCGCTACACCATCCGGTACGACAAGCTGCCCCGCGGCGCGGACGGCCAACGCCAGCAACTGGTGCGCCGGATGGCCGCCCACGACACCGACGTGGACATCCTCGGTCTGGATGTCACCTGGCCCGCCGAGTTCGCCGAGGCCGGATGGATCCGGGAGTGGACCGGGAAGCTACGCGACCGGGGCACCGCCGACACCCTCGACGCAGCGGTCCGTACCGCGACCTGGCGGGGCCGGCTGTACGCGACGCCGTACAACTCCAACACCCAACTGCTCTGGTACCGCGACGACCTGGTCCGGACCCCGCCCAGGACCTGGGCCGAGATGCTGGCCACGGCGGAGGACCTGGCCCGTGCGGGCAAACCGCACTACGTGGAGATCCAGGGCGCCCAGTACGAGGGACTGACGGTCTGGTTCAACACCCTGGTCGCCAGCGCCGGGGGTTCCGTCCTCACCCCGGACGCACAGGCCCCCTCGCTCGGGCCACCCGCCGTCGCGGCCGCCACGGTCATGCACGACCTGGCGACCTCCGCTGCCGCCGACCCCTCGCTGCCGAACCAGATGGAGGACCAGAACCGGCTCGCCATGGAGTCCGGCACCGCCGCCTTCGAACTCAACTACCCGTTCGTCTACCCGTCGATGAAAGCCAACCAGCCCGCACTGTTCCCGCACTTCCACTGGGCGCCCTATCCCGCCGTGACGCCCGACCGCCCCGCCGGCGTGACCATCGGCGGGATCGACCTCGCGGTGGGCGCCTACAGCCGGCACCCCGACCTCGCCTTCGAGGCCACCCTGTGCCTGCGCAGCCGGGACAACCAGCTCACCAACGCGCTGAAGGGCGGTCTCCCGCCGTCGCTGCGCAGCCTGTACCGGACCGAGGAACTCACCCGGAGCTACCCCTTCGCCGCCGACGTGCTCGCCGCCCTCGACAGCGCCAGCGTCCGGCCGCAGACGCCCGCCTACCAGAACGTGTCCATCGCCATCTCCCACACCCTCTCCCCGCCCGCCGGCATCCGCCCGGAGAAGGACGTGGCCGACCTCCGCGGGCAGATCCAGGACGCCCTCGGCTCGAAGGGGCTGATTCCGTGACACCACCCACCCGAGCCCGCGACGCCGCCCTTCCGAAGGCGGCCGGGCCCTCCCGGGGCGCCCGCCAGGAACGCAGGCTCGGCCTGCTGCTGTGCGCGCCCGCGGCCGTCGTCATGCTCGCGGTCACCGCCTACCCGGTCGGCTACGCCGTCTACCTCTCGCTGCAGCGCTACGACCTGCGGTTCCCCGACCAGGCGCACTGGGTCGGACTCGCCAACTACGGCGCCGTGCTGACCTCCCCCGTCTGGTGGCAGGCGCTCGGCGTCACCGTGCTGATCACCGTCGTGTCGGTGGCCGTCGAGCTGGCCCTCGGACTCGCCCTCGCCCTGGTGATGCACCGCGCCGTCTTCGGCCGCGGCACCGTCCGCACCGCGGTCCTGGTGCCGTACGGTATCGTGACCGTGGTCGCGGCCTACTCCTGGCAGTACGCCTGGACACCGGGCACCGGCTACCTGGCCGCCCTGCTGCCCGGGGGCAGCGCCCCGCTGACCGAGCAGTGGCCCGCCATCGGCCTGGTCATCCTCGCGGAGGTGTGGAAGACCACCCCGTTCATGGCCCTGCTCCTGCTCGCGGGCCTCGCGCTGGTGCCCGACGAGACCGTCCGGGCGGCGATGGTGGACGGCGCGACCTCCGGACAGCGGCTGCGCCTGGTGATCCTGCCGCTGATGAAACCGGCGATCCTGGTCGCCCTGCTCTTCCGCACCCTGGACGCCTTCCGGATCTTCGACGACATCTACGTGCTGACCGGTGGCTCCAACGGCACCGGCTCGGTCTCGATCCTCGGCTACGACAACCTCTTCACCGCGCTCAACCTCGGCATCGGCTCGGCGATCTCCGTCCTGATCTTCGTCTGCGTGGCGCTCATCGCACTGGTCTTCGTCAAGCTCTTCGGCACGGCCGCGCCGGGCACCGAACCGGAGCGCCGATGAGCACCCGCCGCACCCGGACCCTGACCGGCTGGGGAATCGCCAATCTCGCGGTCGTCCTCTACGCGCTCTTCCCGGTGTGGTGGATCGTGGCGCTCTCCTTCAAGGACCCCGCCACCCTCACCGACGGCAACTTCGTGCCGCGCACCTGGACAGTGGCCAACTACCGCGGCATCTTCCGGACTTCGGAGTTCACCCGGGCCCTGGTGAACTCGATCGGGATCGCGGTGATCGCCACCACCATCGCCGTCGTGCTGGGCACCATGGCGGCCTACGCGGTCGCCCGGCTGCGCTTTCCCGGCAAACGGCTGCTGATCGGGATCTCCCTGCTGATCGCGATGTTCCCGCCGATCTCGCTGGTCTCACCGCTGTTCGACATCGAGCGGGTGCTCGGCCTCTTCGACACCTGGCCCGGACTGATCATCCCGTACATGACCTTCTCGCTCCCGCTGGCGATCTACACGCTCTCGGCGTTCTTCCGCGAGATCCCCTGGGACCTGGAGAAGGCGGCCAAGGTCGACGGCGCCACGCCCTGGCAGGCGTTCCGTCTGGTCATCGCACCGCTGGCGGCACCGGGCGTGTTCACCACCGCCATCCTGGTCTTCATCTTCTGCTGGAACGACTTCCTGTTCGCCATCTCGCTGACCTCCACCACCGCCGCCAGGACCGTACCGGCCGCCATCGCCTTCTTCACCGGCAGCTCCCAGTTCGAGCAGCCGACCGGTTCGATCGCGGCCGCCGCCGTGGTCATCACGATCCCGATCGTGGTCTTCGTACTGCTGTTCCAGCGCCGCATCGTCGCCGGCCTCACCGCCGGCGCAGTCAAAGGATGAGACCGCCCCACCCGGCGGACCAGGAAGGCGGACCGTGGCCGAGATCGTCCTCGACGGCATCACCAAGCGCTACCCCGACGGCGCCCTCGCCGTCCGCGACGTCAACCTCACCATCGCCGACGGCGAGTTCGTGATCCTGGTCGGCCCGTCCGGCTGCGGCAAGTCCACCACGCTCAACATGATCGCCGGGCTGGAGGACATCACCGACGGAACCCTGCGCATCGCCGGACAGGTCGTCAACGACCGCGCGCCCAAGGACCGCGACATCGCGATGGTCTTCCAGAGCTACGCCCTCTACCCGCACATGAGCGTGCGCGACAACATGGGCTTCGCGCTGCGCCTGGCCAAGGCGGACAAGGCGACCATCGCCGCCAAGGTCGAGGAGGCCGCCCGCATCCTGGACCTGACGCAGCACCTCGACCGCAAACCCGCCAACCTCTCCGGCGGGCAGCGCCAGCGGGTCGCGATGGGCCGGGCGATCGTCCGCGAGCCCAAGGCCTTCCTGATGGACGAGCCGCTCTCCAACCTCGATGCCAAGCTCCGGGTGCAGATGCGCACCCAGATCGCCGCGCTCCAGCGCCGCCTGGGCACCACCACCGTCTACGTCACCCACGACCAGGTCGAGGCGATGACGCTCGGCGACCGGGTGGTCGTCATGCGGGCGGGCGTCGTCCAGCAGGTCGGCTCGCCGCAGCACCTGTACGACGAGCCGGTGAACCTCTTCGTCGCCGGCTTCATCGGCTCGCCCGGCATGAACTTCCTCGGCGCCGCACTGGAGCAGAACACGCTGCACACCTCGCTGGGCGCGCTGCCGCTGGACGACCGCACCCGGCGCGCCCTGGAACGCGCGGACGCCCCGCGCGAGCTGATCGTCGGCATCCGCCCCGAGAACTTCGAGGACGCCGCCCTGACCGAACACGGCGGCGGGGTCACCTGCACCGTCACCGTCGAGGTCAGGGAGTCCGTGGGCTCCGACGTCTACGTCCACTTCACGCAGGGGGGCGGACCGGCGCCGACGGCGGGACTCACCCAACTCACCCAACTCGACGAACTGGACCAACTCGCCGAACTCGCCGCCGACTCGGGCCGGGCCGACACGGGCATGCAGGAGCAGCACGTCGTGGCACGGCTCGCCCCCGCCACCCGCGCCACCGAGGGCGGCCCCCTGGACCTTCGGATCGACACCGCCCGGATCCACGTCTTCGACCCCCGCAGCGGGGCCAACCTGACCCACCCGGAACGCCCGGCGCGGTAGCACGGCCCCCGCGGGAGGACGCGCGGGTGTTCACCCTCTCCCGCATCCGCGGGGTGATGCCCGCGTATCCCGCCGGACGACGTGACCCCGGTGGGTGGCGGGTGGTGTGGGCCGTCCGCAGCAATGTGGCGCGCGCCCCCTTGCGCCTGCCGCCGCGTCGCCCCGACCAGGCCGAACAATCGTCCTGGTCCGGACACAGGACGAGTCCGAGTGGCAGTGAGGGGAACGAACCGATGGACGGAGCCGGTAGCCCGAGTCGTCGAGCGCTGCTCGCCGGTGGGCTGATGAGCGCTGCGGTCGCGCTCGCGGGGTGTACGACGACGAGGGCGGACTCGCGAGTTGCCGCTCCCGCCACGCC
Organism: Kitasatospora aureofaciens; assembly: GCF_001188955.3. Lineage (GTDB taxonomy): Bacteria > Actinomycetota > Actinomycetes > Streptomycetales > Streptomycetaceae > Kitasatospora > Kitasatospora aureofaciens. Next base: position 197,524 of record NZ_JPRF03000021.1, read on the forward strand.
CACGGGCAGCGGCGGTTCGGCGGAGGCACGGCCGACCACGCCCGCCGCGGCGTTCACGAGGCTGATGGACGGCAACAAGCGCTGGGTCAGCGGAGACCTCCAGCACCCCGACCGGGACCCGAACCGGCGTCAGCTGGTGGCCCAGGAGCAGGAGCCCTTCGGGTCGATCCTTTCCTGCATCGACTCCCGGGTGCCGCCCGAGCTGCTCTTCGACACCGGCCTCGGCGACCTGTACGTGATGCGCACGGGCGGGGAGGCGGTCGGCCCGGTGGTCACCGGATCCGTCGAGTACGGGCCCATGACGAGCGGCACCCCCCTCATCGTGGTCCTCGGGCACCAGCGCTGCGGCGCGGTCAAGGCGGCGTACGAGTCCTTCCGGGACGGCAAGCCGCTGCCCGGTAACCTGGACGCGATCGCCAAGGCCCTGCGGCCGGCGTACGACCAGGCGGTCAAGGAGGGCGGCGCCGACCCGGTCGAGACCATGTCGCGCGCCCAGGTCACGCTGACGGCGGCCGACCTGCGCTCCAACCAGGACCTCGCCCCCCTCGTGGCGAAGGGCTCCCTCGCCGTCGTCGGCGCCTACTACTCGCTGGACACCGGCGCGGTCGAAGTCCTGTCCGGCGCGCCCTGACCGCGCCTCGTCCCGGGGTACGACGGGGACGACGCCGAAACCGTCCGGTCCGTACTGTTCATCCCGTTCATCCCGTCCGTCCCGCTCGCGCCGTCCTCCGACGGGCGGTCAGCTGGCAGGTTGCGCCGGGCCAGGTGGCCGCCGACGAGGCCGGACGGGATGTTGAACAGGAAGCTCAGCGGCGGTAGGCGGCCGTCGCGGTCCTGACGAAGGACCGGATCAACGGGTTGGTGTCGCCCTCGTTCCACACCGCCACCACGCGGCTCGGCGGCATGTCGACCAGTGGCACCACGGCCAGCTCCGCAGGCAGGTCGTGCCCGAGCGGGGCCAGACCGACCGTGCCGTTCCACAGCACGGTCTGCAGACATTCCTGGACGGCGCGCACAACCGGCCCCTCGCGCGGCGTGCCGCCGTTCCAGTACGACTGCCACTCGGGGTCGGTGCCCGGCGGGAACTGGAACCAGCGGCGGTCGTCCAGCTCGGCCAGGCGCAGCCCGTCGCGGCGGGCCAGCGGGTCGTCGGCGCGCAGGACCACGCCGACCGGGTCGGTCCGCAGCGCACGCACCGTCAGGGCGGTCTCGTCGAAGGGCGCCCGGGTCAGCGCGATGTCGACCAGTCCGGCGCGCAGCCCGCAGGTCGGGTCGGTCAGGTCGGCGTCGCGGATGCGGATGTCGACGCCGGGGTGGCTCCGGCGGAAGGCGGCGGCCAACCTGGCCACCCCCGGGTCGGTGCCGTCGCCCAGGATGCCGACGGTCAGGGTCGCGACGCCGGCTGCCGCGCTCACGCGCACCCGGACGCGGTCGGCATGGTCGAGGAGGGACCGCGCCTCGTCGAGCAGCACCGAGCCCACCGTGGTGAGCATGACCCCCGTGGGCGAGCGGGTGAACAGCAGGGCCCCGACCTCCGCCTCCAGCTGCTTGATCGCCCGGCTCAGCGGCGGCTGACTGATATGCAGTCGGGTGGCGGCCCGGCCGAAGTGGAGTTCCTCGGCGACCGCCACGAAGTAGCGCAAGGTGCGTAGCTCCACGCTGCAACGATACCCAGGAGGTATCGGGGCCCCGGAACGGGTCTTGGACGCCGACGGGCCTGCGGCGGTGGACTCGGGGGCATGACCGAAGACACGAAGAACAGCGAAGCGCAGAACCGCCCCGCCCTGTCGGTGGTGGGCCCCGGCGAGGGCGAGACGATCGTTCTGGGCACCACGCGCATGCGCGTCCTGGAGGACGGCAGCCACACCGGGCACCGCCTCGCGATCGCCGAGTCCGTCCTCGCCCCGCACACCCAGGGGCCGCCGCAGCACCGCCACGCCCGGCACGACGAGGGCTTCTACATCCTCTCCGGGACGGTGCGGTTCACCGTGGGGGACCAGGACCACGAGGCCGCCGCGGGCACGCTGGTGATGGTTCCGCCCGGCACCCCGCACACCTTCGCCAACCTGACCGACGAACCCGCCGTCATGCTCAGCACCTTCACCCCCGACCTGTACGTCCAGTACTTCCGGGACCTCCAGGACGCGCTCGACGGCGGGCGGCCGCTGACACCCCAGGCGAACATCGACGCGATGAGCCGCTACGCGACCGAGCCCGCCACCGACCTCGCCTGAAGCCGAGCACGTCCGAACCCGACGTCGCCACGGCCCCCGTGACCCCGGTGGCCCATGAACGGAAACCATGAACATCTCCTACTGGATCGTCGCGGGGCTACTCGCGCTCTTCTACCTCTACGCCGGCACGCTGAAGCTGATCCGCAGCCGCGACCAGCTGCGGCCCATGATGGCCTGGGTCGACCGCGTACCCCTGCCCGCCGTCAGGGCGCTGGGCGCGGTCGAGGTGCTCGGCGCGGCGGGCCTGGTCCTGCCACCGCTGACCGGCATCGCCGTCCCGCTGGCGCCGGCAGCGGCCATCGGCCTCGTACTCCTGCAGGCCGGCGCGATCGCCGTGCACCTGACCGGCGAGGACCGCCGGATCGCCCTCAACGCCGGGCTCGTCGTCACCGCCGCCGTGACCGTCTGGCTGGCCACCGGGCTGTGACGCGACGGCGGGCGGACGACCGGGAGCTGGTACTGGCCGTCGGGCGCCGGGTTCCGGCCAACTCGGTGCCGCAACCCGGCGGCGCGGTGGCGAGGGCTTCTACGCTCGCACGGATACCGGGGTGTGAGGGGGAAAGCCGTGGCTCGCAGGCCTGTTCGGCGGCGTCGGTCGCGCAGCACCGCCCGTTGGGTGCGGCAGGCCGGGGACAACATGCTGCTGGTGGGGATCGCCGCGGTGGCCGGACTCGCGGTGGTGTCGGTGGCGGTGCACTGGCTGGTCCAGCACCTGGTGCTGGTGGCCGGGCTGCTGGTCGTCGGGGCGGGGGCGGGTGTGGCCGTGCTGCGTTCGCGCGTGCGCGTGCGGCAGCGGGAACTCGACGTGCGGGCGGCGCAGTTGCGGCACATCGAGCCGTTCCTGTCGATGACGCCGAAGGCGTTCGAGCACGCGTTGGCGGACCTGTGCCGGCGGGACGGCTGTACGAAGGTGTCGGTGGTCGGCGGAGCCGGGGACCTCGCCGCGGACGTGCTGGCCACCACGCCCACCGGGCAGCGGATCCTGATCCAGGCCAAGCGCTACGGCCCGCGGACCTTCGTCGGTTCGCAGGACGTCCAGAGGGTCAACGGCACCTACCGCGACGTGCACCGCTGCGACCTGGCCGCCGTGGTGACCACCAGCTCCTTCACGAAGGCCGCGGCCGCGTTCTGCGCCCAGGTCGGCATCAGGGCCGTCGACCGGCGGGCCCTCGCCCTGTGGGCGGAGGGGACGGGCGGGCCGCCCTGGGCCTGAGGGGGACGGAGGTGGCCGCCAGGGTGGCCCGGCCTGCGCACATGAGCGGAACGAGCAAGCCGAGGGTACGGGCGTCGAGCAGGCCGTGGAAGATGCGGTTGGTGCCGGCGACGGCCAGGAGCACGGTGCCCAGGGTCGTGACGACCGGGGCCGCAGGATCCAGGAGGTAGCGCGGCGCGATGGCCCAGAACCAGGCTCCGGCTTGCGCCAGCCGAACGGGGAGAGGTGCATGAGTACGGCTACTCATTCATGCAGGCCCGGACACCCGATGAACTGCAGGGACGTTTCCTCAATCACTCTGTGCCAACGCTTCGTTGGCACTGTGAGCGCCGTGGTACGTTCCCGGCGGCAGTGGCTGCCGGCCGCCACGGCGTCGTGAGCCGGGCGATGTACTGCCGCACGTGCCGTCCTCCAGGTGTTCGAAGACGATAGCGTCGATGCGGTGGTAGGCGGTCTGTTCGGTGCGGCGGGCGAAGGAGCGCCACTGTTCGGCGTAGGTCCGGCTGGTGGGTGCCGGCCGGGCGGTGGCGAGGTCGTCGGCGGCGCGCGTTTAGTGATGTTATTTGTGTTCAAGGCCCCGCGCTGCAAAGGTGTCAGCCATGAAGATCACGATCACTGTGGAGGACCCGACCCCCGAGGCCCTCGAGAAACTGCTCGCCCTCGCCGCCATGCCCGCCGCCGTCGTGACCGCAGTGCCCGACGACCGCTGGACACCGGAACGGGCCCGCTCGTACTACGACCGGCTCCCGCCCCGTGCCCAGCAGATCCTGCTCCAGGTCGTCGAAGGCGAAGGCGAATGTGCCGCAGAGGAGTTGAAGGCGAACGGCCGGAACCTGCGCGGATCCACCGGCGCCTTCCGCCGCGTGCTCACCGAGGGCAAGCGCACCGGCCTCTGGCCGGACGCCCTGCCCGTGCCACTTGTCTCCCACATCGTCGGCGGCCAGCTCAAGAAGCTGGAGATGCCGGGCTCCGGCACCGACCGGTACACGTACCCGGTCTTCGCCGAAGGACTGCGCGACCTGCTGCCCATCGGGCGAGACGGTTGCTGACGGTGTTCGTCCGGGAGAGATTCAGCACGACCGCGGTGCTCCCTCGGCTTCGGCGGAAAGTCCATGTGGCGGCCTTCTGCCGAGCCGTCGTCCTGACCGGCACCACCAAGGTCGGTCATCTGGAGGCTACTGACTTCGGCGCTTCAAGGTGATGGCGGTGGGAGGTCGAGGGAGAGTCCGGTCCCGGCGAGGAAGCCGTCGAGGACGTCGGAGCGGTACTGAAGCTGTTTGAGGCGGTTGCGGACGAGCGCGGCGAGTCGCTCCGGAGCGACGCTGGCGAGGTTCGCCAGGCTGCGTTTGACGTGGGCCCATAGGTACTCGACCGCGTTCAGCTCGGGTGCGTATGCGGGCAGGATGAACACCGTCAGCCAGTCCCGCGCGTTGATCAAGTCGCGCATGGCATGGGAGACATGGGTGTTCAACCGGTCCCACACCAGCACGATCGGCGCCTTGACCAGCTGGTGGACCCCGTCTATCAGCCCGATGTAGTCGCGCTCGGACAGGCTGCGGCGTTCGCCCTTGCGCCCGGTATGGCACCGCAGCCGGTGACAGAGCCGGGTCCGCGAGCCCGGCCGCATCGCGATCAGCCCGGCGACCGAGACCCGTCCGGAGCCCCGGCCGCCCACCCTCACGACCGGGGTGATGCCACGGCGTCCCCACGTGCGTGCCTTGGGCGGTCTGCGGGTGAACCCGGCTTCGTCCTCGAAGCAGAGCCATCCGTCGCAGGCCGCCCGGGTGCTTTTACCTCCGCCCAGGTCACCTCCATCCACGCGGACACGGCTTGCTCGTCGCGTTCCGCGGCACGCCGCGTGGGGACCTGCGGGGTGAAGCCGAGTCGGTGCATCAGGCGGGTGGCTCCCGAGACGCTGTAAGTGACGTGGAACTTGCGGCCGATCAGCGTCGCCACCCGAGCGCCGGTCCACACCTGGTCCTCGTCCCAGCCGTGCACGGCCGGCCCCTGCTCAAGGTACTCGGCCAGCTTCGCCCGGCACCGCGCCGACAGCTTGCAACGCTGCCCACCCGGTCCCCGTGAAGCCAGCGCCCCGGCCCCGCCCTCCCGCCAGGCCTGGTGCCACTGGTAGGCCGACTTCGTGGTCACCCGCAACCTGCGGGCAACCTCCTTCGGTGGGACACCTTCGTCGAACAACTCGGCGGCTTCCAGCCGCACCGCCTCGCGGCGCTGACGTGCCTTCGCCGTCAGCCCGCCCCCATCCGCATAGCGCATACCAACGGCATAGCGCGCACATGGCCGTCAGTCAGCTACACAAACAGGCCAATCACCTCGAAGCGCCAAGGTCAGTAAATGTCTGCGATCAAGGCAGAGAGCGCCGTATGGTCATGAACCTCCCAAGGGGGAGAGGAGGTTCACCAGAGATGGGATTGTTCAAGGACACGCCGCCCCGCGAGCATCCTGAGTTCACGCAACTGTGCTTCATGGCAGCCGGATCACCGTCATGGTGGAAGCAGAACCGGCACAAGGTCCTGGCGATCGCAGGACTCCTCGCCGGGCTCTGGCTCGCCGGACACCACCACGACGCCACCCCCAAGACGTGCGCTCCTGCGAGCACATCCAGCACTTCTCGCTGACAGCGGCGCGAAGCCCGGCCCCGCGACCCGCATGGGGCCGGGCTTCGCAGACTGGCGCTTGGCAGCCTCCTGACGACGGCGGCTCGGATCATCCTCTCCGGGCCGCTGATCACCGCGACTCTGATCCGAGCGCCCGTCACGCAGCCCGGACGCGCTCGATGAGATCGGCGACGCCGTCAACCTGGCGGTACAGCTTGAACGCCGGCGCGAGTTCGCGGACCAGGGTGACGCACCGCTCGGCGCCGATGCGGGTGGCCAGATCGAGGGATTCGGTGGTGACGGCGAGAGCCTGCTCGACGTCGTTGGACTGCAGGAAGCCCTTGGCCTGGTAGGTCAGGAAGATGCCACGCGTCTTGTCCCGGGCCTTGGGTAGGAGGGCCAGACCCTCGGCCATCCTGACGTGCGCCTCGTCGGCCCGGCCGAGATCGAGCAGGCACTGGCCGGAGTCGACCGCGAGGTCCGCGGGGCTCATCCACGCGCACCAGCCTGGCGCGGGGTCGCTGGCCCGCGTCGACAGTGCGGTCTCGGCGTCGGACAGGTCGCGGTAGCACGCGGAGCGTTCGCCGAGCGCGGCGTAGGCCCTGGCCCGCCGGAGGAACAGCAGCGACCGGGCGGTGGGGTGCTTGGTACCGGACAGTGCGTGGCCGAGCTGGTCCACCGAGATGTTCGGCTGGCCGATCCAGTTCGACTGGTAGGCGAAGTCGGAGAGCACACCGGCGCCGAAGTCGCGGTCACCTGCGGCGTTGGCGGCTTGCAAGGCCCCTGCCCAGAGCTTTCCCGCAGCGAAGTGCTTTCCCTGGTCGAAGCGGTACCAGCCGCAGGTGGTGGCCAGTGACGCGGCCAGGAGGTGCAGCCGCTTGGAGACGTGCTCGGCGTGGCCGCCGCCCTCGATCAGGTCAGTGACGGTGGCGAGATGAGCGTCCATCAGCTTGATCGTGTGCTGGCGCTGTTCGGTGGGCAGCGTCGTCAGCTTCGCGCTGGTTTCCTCCAGCCAGTCCACGAGCCCGGGGTCCACGGCCGTCCTGCCGTCCAGGGCGGAAGTCAGGCGATCGGGCTCGATCGTGGCCCACTGGGCGGCGAGGCCGGCCAGTGAGACGGCGCTGAAGGTCATGAAGCTGCGGCGGTCCATGGCGGCTCTCTGTGCATCTCGAAGTGCTTGGACGGTGTACGCCGATCCCAGTGGCAGCGGAACCTCGCGGCCGGGCAGCCAATCGGGCCACCCGAACAGCTCCATGTCGGCGATCGGAACGTCGAAGGCTTCCGCGATCAGGATCTGGGAGTCCAGGTTCGGCTGCTTGCGCCAGTTCTCCGCTGACGGCCGTCTTGTCCGCGCCGGAGCGGAGCCCGTGCTTGCGGGCGGCCCGGTCGAGGAACACGACGAGGTCGTTCTGTGACCACCCGCGCAGTTCGCGGGCGTAGGCGAGGGGGTGCCGGATCGGGTCGTCCACGGGGCCAATTCCATCATCGACAGTGACAGGCAGCCTACTGCGCGCGAGCGCGGGACAACCCCGGGACTACAGACAATGCCTGTCCAGGAAAGCGGAGTTGGCGCTGTACTCGACACGCATCGACAAGTTCCCTCACGAAGCGGAAGGAGTCAGCCCATGAAACGACGCGCGGCGGTCATCGGCCTCGGACACCAGGCACTCGAAGACCACCTTCCCGGCCTGCTCGCCTCCAACCGGGCCGAGTTGGTCGCGGTCTGCGACAACGACCCGGACACCCTGCGGGCCCAGCAGGACACGCACGACGTTCCGGGCTTCACCCGGGCCGCCGACCTGCTGGACAACGTGGCGCCGGACTTCGTCATCGTCGCGGTCCCGCACCACGCCGGTCGGGCCGTGATCGAGGAGTGCGCCGTCCGAGGCGTGCACGTCCTCAAGGAGAAGCCGTTCGCCACCTCCCTGTCGGAGGCGCGCGAGCTCGCCGCGATCTGCCAGCAGGCCCAGGTGGAGCTGATGGTCACGCTCCAACGGCGCTTCAACCCGCTCCACGCGTCCGTGGTCCAGCTCCTGGACCAGATCGGCACCCCGTTCCTCATCGACGGCCAGTACACCTTCCACACCGACGACCCCGGCGCCGGCTGGCGCGGAGACGTCAGCCAGGCCGGCGGCGGCTGCATCATCGACATGGGCTACCACATCGTTGACTTGCTGCTGTGGTACTTCGGGATGCCTAACCGGATCATGGCCGACTTCTCGACCGCCGCGCTGCCCGACGGCGGGTACGACGCCGAGGACACCGCCGTCATCCAGCTCGGCTACGACAACGACCTGTACGGCACCGTGCTCCTGTCCCGCTGGATGGCCCCGAAGACCGAGAAACTGCACGTGGTCGGCACCCTCGGCTCCGTCCTGCTGACGAAGGGCCAGGTCCAGCGCCTCGATGTGCACGGCAAGGTCGTCGACGAGCTGTCGCGCCCGCAAGCCCCGGCCAGCGCGGCTACCGCCCAGATCGACTACCCCTCCTCCTGCTGGAGGACGGCTCCCACGCCCACGGCGCCTCCCACGGCGGCAAGAAGGTCGGCACCTTCGGCCTGGCCGGTGCCTTCTCGCTCAACGGCCCCAAGCCGCTGTCCGGCGGCGAGGGCGGGTTCGTCCTCACGGACGACGACGACACGTACTACCGGCTCCTGACGTTCGGCCACTACAACAAGCGCGCCAAGTCCGAGATCCCGGCCAAGCACCCGCTCGCGAAGTACGCGGTCACCGGGTCCGGCCTCAAGCTCCGCATCCACCCGCTGGCCGCCGCCATCGCGCACGACCAGCTCGGCCGCCTCGACGGCTACCTCGCCGGACGGGCGGAGATCGCCCGCTACCTGACCGAGGAGTTCGCCCGGATTCCCGGGCTGGAGGTCATCCCGATGCCCGAAGGAGTGGTCCCGTCCTGGTACGGGTTGACGCTCACCTACCGCCCCCAGGAGCTCGGTGGCCTCAGCGTCGAGCGGTTCCACCAGGCCCTGGTCGCCGAGGGCGCGGTCGAGTTCGACCGGCCGGGCTCCACCTGCCCCATGAACCAGCTGCCGCTGTACCAGAGCCCGGCCATGCTGTTCCCTGGCCACCCGCACGCTCACCGCCGCTACCGGGCAGGGGACTTCCCGGTCGCCGAGCACACCCACGCGCACACGATCAAGCTCCCGGTCTGGCATCGTGAACAGGATCGTCCGCTGGCCGAGCAGTACATCCGCGCGGCCATCAAGGTGAGCGACCACCACAAGGAGCTGCTATGAACTCTCCCTTCGCCGACCCCACGTTCGAGGACACCATCCGCGCCGCCGCCGAGACGGACGGGGTGGAACGGTTCGTCGTGGCCGCCGTGATCACCGACGGCGACCGCATGCTGTTCCTGCGGCGCCCGGCGGGCGAGTTCATGGCCGGCCTGTGGGAGCTGCCGTCGGGCAAGGTCGAGAGGGGCGAGCGCATCGAGCAGGCCCTGCTGCGGGAGGTCGACGAGGAGACCGGCCTGCGGATCGACGCGGTCGAGAAGTATCTCGGGCACTTCGACTACACCTCCGGCAGCGGCGCCCTCACCCGGCAGCTGACCTTCGAGGTCACCGTCACCCGGACCGGCCCGGTCACCCTCACCGAGCACGACGCGCACGAGTGGGCCGGACCCGACGAGATCCCCGCCGTCAGCGACGCCGTACGGGAACTCGTCACCCGCTGATCGTGCACCGTGAGCTCATCGACCAGGCCCGCGTAGACGGATACGACGCCTTCTGCGTTGGTGCACTCATCGTCCGCCACGGCCGGCTCCTGATGCTCCGACGCGCGGCGTCGGACTCCTGGGCCGGCCGCTGGGAACCGCCCGGCGGCGGCGTCGAGACCGGCGAATCTCTCGCCGAAGCTCTCGCGCGTGAGGTCCAGGAGGAGGCCGGGCTGGCCATCGCCAGCGCGCTGTACATCGGCCACCTGGACTACCCAGCCCACGAGAACCCCCTGCTGCCCGCCAGCAGGGGGTTCTTCTTCGCCGCCGAGGAACCGCCCAGTCGCGGGCCAGTCCGGATCAACCAGACAGAACACGATCGTTTCGCCTGGTCCAGGCCTGACGGTGTCCGGTCGACACGGCCTGATCTCCGTGCTCTCGTCGCCCGGCGGCTGGCGCTTACATCCCGGAGTGCCCCCGAGCCCTGGTGAACGCCCGGATGCGGCTGGACGGACCCACACACCTACCAGCCCGGAATCGGAACGGACCTCAGAAGTCCGGTCACGTCGTGGACGCCAGCCGGCAACGATCTCCCCTCACCCCACCAGGAGTGGATCTCCTTCCAGTCGAGCTTTGCCGAGGAGACACCGTGGTCCAGAGCACGCAGGCACTCGTTCGTGACGATCACCGCCGTCCAGACGAAGTTATGCGCTCTCAGGTCGCGGTACTCCTCGTCGATCCGGGCGAACATCACCAGCACGTACAGGTCATTCGCGGGCACCGGACCGTCGCGCACCAGCTCGAAGGGCACCGCATCCAACGGGCCGTGGCTCGGCGCATCAGGTGCGAAGCGGGCCTTGACCTGCAGTCGGGCCAGCCCCGCGTATTGGTTCTGAGGCGGCCCGTCGGATCCGATGCCGTACGCCCCGCCTGAAGCCACATCCCATGCCCACCGCTCGCCTTGGCGCTGGCGCGCGAAGTCCGCCAACGTCGGCACCCGCTCCACCAAGGACCGCCAGGGCACCGCAAGGTCGACAGCCAGTGAGTTCCTACGACCGTTCCCCGCCACCGGCATGGAGCCAAGCGCCGGCCCGAACTCGCCTGAGCGGTCGATCCCAGTGCGGACGCCGCGTGCCCTCTCGCAGGTCGCCCGCACCGAGGCACTCGACCAAAACGCTGCAGCGGCAAGAGACTCCGCGAGGCCGCCGATCGGGTCGCTGCGGTTGGTCGCCAAGCCCGCCTCCAGGAAGCGGTCCCGAGCCGACCAGAAGCCGAGCAGCACGTCGCCCAACACGGGCGCATCGCTCGAAGTGTCCACGTTCAAGACTGATCTCAACCCTTCTCGAAGGTAGAGCCGGATGCGCTGTGGAACGCAAAGCCGACAACTTCAATCACGACACACGGCTTGCCTAGTGAACGGCCGGGAGGTGCCACAGGCCGGCGGCGTAGCTGGTGTTGCGGCGCCGACCGAGAAGCACCGCGCCGTCGTCGGCAAGGACGAGGTGGACCCCGACGACCAGCGTCAGCGGGTCCGTCGCGGGCCTGGCCGTCACCGTTTCCGCCGGGTGGCCGGTGTGGTCGGGCTGGGTCACGAGTTCCTCCCCGTGGGCTGGTCGGGCTGGTCGGGCTGTTCGGCCGTCGCCGCGGCGAGCAGCGGCAGGTAGTGGTGCATGTACGGCGGGACCTTGAGGTCGAGCACCTCGCCGAAGGGGACCATGCGCACGGCCAGGCCCCCGTCACCGAGCCGCAGGTCGCCCTCGGGGCCGGTCCAGACGGCGTGCAGGGCGCGGGTGAGTGGGAGGTCGAGGTCGGGGCGTGGGCCGGGGAGGGGCCGCAGTCCGGTGATCTCGATGCCGGCCTCCTCGCGGACCTCGCGCACCGCGCTCTCCCGGGCGCTCTCGTCGGCCTTGCGTCGGCCGCCGATCGGGGTCCAGTAGCCGGGCCGGGCCATGCCCGGCCCGGCTTCGCGCTGGTGCATCAGCAGTCGGCCCGCGCGGTCGGTGACGAAGAGCAGGACGCCCTCGAAGCCGTCGCCGTCGGGGGCGGGGCGCTCCGGGTAGAGCGGTACACCGGAGCGGTGGGCGCGCAGCACCTGCCGGAGCCGCTGGTAGTGGATGGGGGTCATGTGGTGGCGCCAGTCGTGGGCCGTCTCGAACCGGAACTCGGTGTGCTCGGCCGGATCGAGCCGGGTCCGGGCCTGCTGTTCCGCGGTCAGCGTGCCGCCGTCGAACACGTAGCCGGCAGCCGGAACCGGGTGGTCGGCGTCGGCCTGGGTGTGGATCACGGCGACCAGGCGCCGCCGGAGCGCCTGCGGGTTCTCCGCGGCCAGGTCCAGGCCCAGCTCCTCGCTGGCCTCGCGCACCGTGGCGTCGAAGGGGCTCTCGCCGTGTTCGACGGTGCCGCCGGGCATGTCCCATACGTCCGGGTCGGCGGTCGAGCGCATCCCGAGGACGCGGCCGGAGGCGTCGCGGGCGACCACGCCGACGCAGATCCGCTCGATGCCCTCGCGCAGGGCCGGGCCGGTCAGCACATCGAAGTCGATCACTGGAGGGGCTCCCTGTTCTCCCCGACCGGCACGCCCCTCTGGGAGGGGAGGCCGGTGCGTTCGTTCTGCAGGTCCCACAGTTCCCGGAAGCGGCCGTTCTGGTCGGCCACCAGTTCGGCGAAGGTGCCCTGCTGGAGGATCCGGCCGTCCTCGAGGACGACGATCCGGTCGGCGACGGCCACGTTGGTGAGCCGGTGGGTGACCAGGACGACGGCCCGCTCGCGGGCGACGGCCCGCAGGTTCTGGAAGATGCGGTGCTCGGCGCGCGGGTCGAGAGCGGCGGTGGGCTCATCGAGGACGAGGAGGCCGGCCTCGCGGTGGAACGCGCGGGCGATGGCCAGGCGTTGCCACTGCCCGCCGGAGAGTTCCTCGCCGCCCATCCACTCCACTGCCAGCAGGGTGGACAGGCCCCGGCGGAGCTTGGCGACGACGTCGGCCGCCCCGGAGGCGTCGGCGGCGCGCAGGACCGCCGCGTCGCCCTCGGCGGTGGGCTGACCGAGCGTGATGTTCTCGCGGCAGGTGAGCGGCCAGCGGGCGTAGTCCTGCGGGACCACGGCGACCTGGCGCCACAGGGCGTGCGGGTCGAGGTCGCGGGTGTCGCGGCCGTCCCAGCACACCGATCCGGTGTCGGGCAGGTAGAGGCCCGCGAGGAGTTTGGAGAGGGTGGTCTTGCCGGACCCGTTCTCCCCGACCAGGGCGAGGATCTCGCCGCGTTCGACGTGGAGGTCGACCCCGTCCAGCGCCTTGCGGTCGGAGGCGGGGTAGGCGTAGCCGAGGTTCTCCACGGTGATCCGGCGCGGCGGCTCGGGCGTTTCGGTGCCGCGCCGGGGGCGGTGGCCGCCGGCGGTGTCGAGGAAGCTCGACCAGTCGTCCAGGTACATGCCGGTGCGGAAGAGGTCCGCTCCGTAGCCGACGATGCCGTGCAGGCTGGTGCTGACCGCGGTCAGGGCGAACACCGCCGCGCCGCCGCGCGGCAGGCTCATGCGGCCGGTGCTGACCAGCCACAGCATCGCCCCCCACACCACCGCGGTCCCGAGGCCGGACGCGGCGGCCCCGATCACCGACACCCGGGCGCTCTGCCGGGCCGCCCGCCGCGAGGTGGCGTCCAGCCGCCGGCCGACCTGGTCGTACTTGGCGAGCAGGAAGTCGCCCATGGTGTCGGAGCGGACCTGGTCGGCGTTGCGCTTGAGGTGGATGTACCAGCGCAGGTTCGCCATGATCCGGCGGTCGCCGATCGCCGCCCGGTTCGCCAGGAACTGCACCCGGGCGGCGTGCACGGACGCGATCCCCTGTGGCAGCGCCGCCAGCACCAGCAGGGGCAGCAGGGCGGGGTGGAGCACGGTCAGCACGCCGGCCGCGCCGACGAGCGAGGCGAGGGCGGCGAGCAGGTTCTGCGCCTCCCCGACGATGTCCACGCAGACCTCGGCGCCGCGGTCGGCGGCCTCCAGTTCGTCGTTGTAGCCGGCGTGGTCGTAGGCGGTCAGTTCGGCCGCCACGGTGGCGCGCAGCACCGCGGCCTCCGCCTCCCGGGAGATGCGCGGCGACAGGTGGATGGTGACGGTCCGGATGGTGATGGCCAGCAGGGAGCGGGCGCCGGCCGCCGCCGCGATCACGAGGATCGACGGCGCGGCGTGGGCGAGCTTGTCGTCGAGCCGGCCGGGGCCGAACAGCGCCGAGATCGTGCCGGTCGTCGCGAACAGCCCCGCCGCGCCGAGCACGGCGGACACCGCCTGGCAGGTCAGCAGCAGCGCGATGGAGGCGCGGTCGATGCGCCAGCCGAGGCGGAAGGCGCGGACGACGAGCGCGGGCAGGCGGCGGGCCATCGCGCTGACGCTGATCGCCTCGATCGCCGCGATGCGGCGCCCGTCGGCGAGCCACTGCAGTTCCTCGTCGGGGGCTCCGGCCGACGCCGTGGTCGTGGTGCTCACGCGTTCGCCTCCTCGCGTGACGCGGACGCGCGCGGGGTGGGTGGGACGTGGATCGCCGGGGCGGGGGGACAGGCCACAGATCCTCCAGACGCAGAGCGGTGCGTGGACGTGAGGAAGCGCCGAAGCAGCCGACCCAACAGCCCAAGTCGACTCGTATTACAGTGAGTTGGCGGATCGTCACGACGGGGTGGCGTCGATGATGGTGCTGTTCGAGTGCGCCGTTCAAGCGGATTACCTCCGGGCGAGCCCGGGTCGAACGGGTACTTTTCGATTACCTCGCGGGCGCGGGCCAGGTGTCCTCCGGCCGGTCGCGCACGGAGGCGATGAAGCAGCGGAACCCAGTGCGCAGGCGGGCGAGAGCCTGTTCGATCCCAGCCGTCCGGCCGGGTCCGAGGCGGTCTCGGACGCACTGGTCGGCGAGGCGGCCGGGCGCGCGTAGCCGTCGCCGGTTTCACCCGTTCGGTGGGACAGCTGCTCGACGAGGTTTCGGGCAGCGGGGTTCTCAGCCCTGCCGCCCAGCACGTAGCCACCCACTCCGGCCGCTCCCGGGGTGGGCTGACCGCCAAGCTTCAGCTGGCCGTCGACGGACTCGGCCGATCCCTGGCTCCGGTCTTGACCGGTGGGAACGTCGACGGCTGCACCCAGTTCGTCGCCGTCAGCTGGAAGGTGATCCGTGCCCTGCTGCGGCGCCGCGGCATCGGCCGCACCATCCCCGAGCGGGCTGACCAGATCGCCGACCGGCCGTGGCGCGGGGGGACTCGGTGGCCGCCCGGTGGCCTTCGACCGCGAGCCGCGGCGAGCCTCGTGACCGCGGCGGCAGCCGAACCCCCCGGCGCGTACGCCCTCACCAGTCCGCTTCGGGCCCACTCCCCAGGAGGCCCGAGGCCCCCGCTGGCACGGAGCCCGGCAGGCCCGCCGCGGGCGGCCCGGCCCTCGGCACGTCCGGCCGATGCAGCGATCTGGCCCACCGTCATTCCGGCCCCGCTTCCGCGAACGAAAGCCGAGATCGGCCGAATGAGTGAGGAGAGGTCAAGTGCCATTCCGAGAACTCCAACCTGACCGTCAACTTCGTTGATCCGAAGCCGATTTGGAACACAAAGCCGACCGTCCCCGGCCGGCTGCGGCAGTGGTTCCGAGACCCACCTGACACTCATTTAGACCTGCTCGTCATCCATTTGGCACGGACTAATATGACAGTCATTTAGGCGGCCGGTACGTTCATTCATGTCGGCGCCAAGCCGATTCAGTCCAGAAACAGGAGAAGGTCCATGAACAAGATGACCACCGCCATTGTCCTCGCGGCGTCGGCGGCCGTGGCCGTGACCGGCATCAGCTACGCGTCGGCCGCTTCCGAGCCCGTGACGAAGGCGGCCCCGGTCGTTGAGAAGGCCGCCCCGGCGGCCGTTCCCGCCCAGGCTCCGCTCGACGGGGGCACGAAGGGCAACGAGGGCAAGGGCAACGAGGGCCACGAGCGTCGCGAGCACCGCGAGCACCGCGAGCACCGGGGCGTCATCCACGTCAACGAGCGGTCGTACTCCGCCGACGACTTCGGCTGCATCACCGTGGTCAGCGGCCTGGGCGCCAAATCGCTCAACGTCCGCAACGACAGCCACCGGACCGTCGAGGTCTTCAGCGGCGCGGTCTGCGACAACGGCGCCCCCATCGCCACCGTCGGGCCGCACAGCTCCAGCGACGGCGTGCACCCGAAGCGCGTCCACGAGGGTGTCGAGGTCGACGACGGCGTCGTCGGCAGCTTCCGGGTCGTGCACCACGACTACGGCTTCGGCGGCCGCGGCGGCGAGCGCGGCGGTGAGCGCGGCGAGAAGTAGAACTGACTCCAACGGCATAATCCGGCGCCCCGGCCCGCCGTAATCGGGCCGGGGCACGACACCAGCATCCTTCCACAAGTCGCTGCAGCCCGCCCCACGATGATGTCCGCCGGGACAGCGCAACGGCGACCAATCCATAGTCCGACCTCGAACAACACCTATCCGATCCCCCCCGCCCGGCGGAACCAACCGGGCGGGGGCCGTCACCGTTCACCACCACGGGAGAGCTGAGCTCGCCACACCCACAGCACATCCGTCGAAGAATGCGCAGAGGTCCCGATATCGACGCAGCCGCACTGCGTCCGGCGAAATCCGGCGATCCTGCGCCCGCAGCCATCTGCAGCCGCCTGCTCGGCGCCCGCCGGCCCACGGCGGCCCACGGCGGTCTACGACGTTGCCCGCCCGGCATTCCTGCTCAGGGACCTGCCCGTCCGCCCCGCCGTCGTTGCCGCGCCCTCCTCCGGTCAGGCGTCGAGCACCTGGCCGGCGCGCCGGACTACCGGGCCTTCCGCCGACCACGGGAATTCGATCCAGTCGTCGGTCCTCTTCCACACGTACTCGCACTTCACGAGGGAGTGCGGCTTCTCGTAGACGACGGCGGACCGGACCTCGGCGACGTGGTCGAGGCAGAAGTCGTGCACCAGCCTCAGCGTCTTGCCCGTGTCGGCGACGTCGTCGGCGATCAGGACCTTCTTGTCGGTGAAGTCGATCGCCGCGGGGACGGGTGCCAGCATGACGGGCATGTCGAGGGTGGTGCCCACGCCGGTGTAGAACTCGACGTTCACCAGGTGGATGTTCTTGCAGTCCAGCGCGTACGCCAGGCCGCCCGCCACGAACACGCCGCCGCGGGCGATGCTCAGGACGAGGTCGGGCACGTAGCCGTCGTCGGCGATCGTCTGCGCGAGTTCGCGCACCGCCCGGCCGAAGGTCTGGTAGTCCAGGATCTCGCGTGCATCGGTCACGGCGTTCAGTCTCCTTGGCAGTCGGCCGGTCGGTGAGCAGCGGCGCGCTGAGGACCGGAAGCGGACCGTTCCGTCCCTCGTTCGGAACGGCCCGCCCCGCAGGGCTCCTGCTATTTCAGCAGGAAGTCGTACACCGCCTGCCGTCCGGCCGGGTTGGCCGCCCGGTTCTGCACCGAGTGTGCCGCCCCGGGCACGATCACGATCTGCGGGTCGTGCGCCGTCTCGGCCACCTTCTGGAGGACTTCGTACGGGGTGGAGATGTCCCGGTCGCCGCCCAGCAGCAGCACCGGCACGTTCGGCAGCTTGCGGTGGACCGATGGCGCCGGCGGCACCTGCTCGCGCGGCCAGTCGAGGCAGACCAGGAGGCTGCCGAGACCGGTCGCGGTCGCCGGGTCGTACGGCCAGGTCTGTTCGGCGGTCAGCTGCTGCCGGGTGCGCTCCAGCGCCGTCGTGCGGTCCGCGACGGGGGTGTCGGTGGTGCCCCACGGGAAGCGGGAGTCGGCGCACAGGGCGGCGGAGTGCAGGCCCTGGCTGAGCTCCTCGGCCGAGGCGGCGTCGACCTCCCGGTGGACGAGGTCGAAGAAGTCCTGGAGCTTCGCCGGCTGCCCGGCGGCGGCCTCGTGCAGGATCTCGGGGACGCCGCCGTAGTCCGGGTCGATGAACTCGTAGCCGGTGAGCGCGCTCAGGATCTGCGCCCCGTTGCCGTACCGCCGGACGGTGGCGGCCAGGTCCTCGGCAGGGTCGGTGGTGCAGCCGGTGGCCCGGCAGGCGGTGCGCAGCACCCGGGCGGTGGCGGGCAGGGCGGCCAGGTCGAGCGGGTCGAAGCCCTGTTGCGGTGCCACCGAGTCGAGCACCAGCCGGGCCACGTGCGCCGGGTGGGTGAGGGCGTAGCGCTCGGCGACGAAGGTGCCGTACGAGACGCCGTCCAGGGTGAGGCGCCGGGCGCCGAGTGCGCGGCGCAGCTGGTCGATGTCGGCGACGGTGTCCGCGGTGCTGTAGAAGCGGGCGTTCGGGCCGAGGGCGGTGGCGCAGTCGGCGATGGACCGCTTGCGCGGCACGGCGAGGTCGGAGGAGCCCATGTCCTCCTGGAGGCCCGGGCACCGGAGTGCGCCCCGGCCGGTGCCGCGCTGGTCGTACACCACCAGGCGATAGTCCTTGAGGACGGGCTCCAGCTTGCTCGCCATCCGCTTGATCGTCGGGACGCCGGGCTGGCCGGGGCCGCCGGTGAGGAACAGCAGGTCGCCCTTGGGGGCGTCGGCGTTGCCGGTCATCGCCACGTCGAGCTGGAGGTTTCCCGGGGTCCGGCCGCCGTGGTCGAGCGGGACGGTGAGGGTCCCGCAGACGAACTCGGGTGCGTCCGGGCAGGGGGCCTGCCCGGTGATCCCACCGCCGGTGCTGATGCCGGGGCCGGCGCGGTCCGGTCCGGCAGTGGCGGCGAAGCCGGCGGCGGGGGCGGCCAGGGTGGTGCAGGCGGCCACCGCGACGGCGCCCACCAGGGCGGCGACGCGGCCGCGCGTGCTCGTCATGTTTCGTCCTTCCGGTCGCTCCGCATCCGTACTGACGCGGTCATGGAACCAGCCTGCGCACCGGGGGACTTCGATGGCGAGCACTCGGGCGGGATTCGGCCGGGAACAAACCGTCACGGCCGTCAGGGTCGTCACGACCCGGGAGCCCGAGCCCGCGGGGACCGGGGGACCGGCCCTACGCCCCGGCCTGCTGGTAGAGCGTCACCAGGAGGCCGTGCACCGGCTCGCCCTCCGCGTCCTCCTCCGTCTCGTCGACCAGTGCGGCCAGCGCCTCGGCGAGCCGCGCCGCCTTGGCCGGACTGAGCCGGACGTGGCGCAGTGTGAGGAGGTGGTCGGAGGGTGAGCGGTCCAGCTCCTGGGCGACGGCGCCGAACAGCGCGGCGGTGCCCTCGGGTTGCGGTTCGTCGACGAGGAGTCGTTCGGCGGTGCGCCGGTAGTACTTCTCGGTGCCGCCGCGCACCGTCCGTGTTCCCGCGTCCCGGACCAGCCCCGCCTCGCACAGCACCTTGAGGTGGTGGGAGACGCTGCCCTTGTTCACCCCCAGCCGCGCGGCGAGCCGGCTGATCGTCGACGGCCGGGCGCTCAGGGCGAAGAGCAGGCGCTGGCGGACGGGGTGGGCGAGTGCGGTGTGCTGCACGGGCGTGCTGACCCGCTGGACGTCTGCGTCTCGTTGGTGGCTCACCAGATCAAGCGTTAAGTATGTTTGACGCTTTGGCAAGTCGCTGGTGTACTCCCTCGCATGACCTCCACCACCGTGCCACCCGCGCTGGACACCACCGCCGTCGTCGAGTCGATCGCCGACCTGGTCCGCGAGAACTACGTCTTCCCCGACGCCGCCGGGCAGTTGGCGGCCCTGCTGCGGCGCCGCAGCGTCGAGGGGGCCTACCGGGCCGAATCCGCCGATGAGTTGGCTGAAGCGGTCACCACGGACCTGCGGTCCGTCAACGGAGACCTGCACCTGGCCCTCAAGCACCACGCCGTACCGGTGCCGCCGGACAAGGGGGAGGCGGCACTCGCGGCGATGCGGAGGGAGTTCGACACCTCCCTGAACGGTGTTCCCCGCGTGGAACTCCTCGATCACGGCGTCGCGGTCCTGGAGATCGCACCCAAGATGTTCCCACTGGACTGGGCGGCGCAGCCGCTGGCCGCGGCGCTCTCCCTGGTGGCCCCCGCCCGCGCCCTCATCCTGGACCTGCGCCGCAACACCGGCGGCGATCCGAACACGGTCGCCTTCGTCTGCGGCTACCTCCTCGACCGCCGGACGCACCTCAACACCCTGCTCTCGCGGCAGGGAGAGGTGGCCGAGCAGTTCTGGACGCCCCCGTTCGTACCCGGCGCCCGCTTCGGCGGCAGCAAGCCGCTCTGGGTGCTGACCAGCGCGAACACCTTCTCCGCTGCCGAGGAACTCGCCTACGACCTGCAGCAGCTCGGGCGCGCCGAGATCGTCGGCGAGGCCACCCGGGGCGGCGCGCACCCGCGCGAGGGCTGGACGGTGCACCCGAACCTGGAACTCAGCGTGCCCGTGGCCCGTGCGGTCAACCCGGTCTCCGGCACCAACTGGGAGGGCACCGGCGTCCGGCCCGACGTGCCGTGCGACGCCGAGGCGGCACTCGACCGCGCGCTGTCCCTGGCCGCGACGCGCTCGGCCTGAGGCCTGCCTCGGTCAGGCGGTCCGCGCCCACGGCTTCCACGGCTTCCACGGCACTCTCTGCTGGAGCACAGGAGGGCACTGCCTGCGCGCCGACCGCCGGGACTGACGCCCGCGAGAGTGCTCAGGGCACGCCGCCCGTCCGGCCACGGAGTCCTGTGCGAGAAAACCGTTTGGCGGACCACGAAGGTCACTGCTACGTTTCCGGTGGCCGTGCGAGAGAACGAGGAGGTGGTACCCGTGAACGCAGTATCGACATGGGTGCTCCCCTCCGGGGTCACGGTCGGGCGATAGGTCGTCCGGGAGCGCCGTTTCAGAGCACTCCCGAAAGGCACGACTGTGCACGTCACTTCTGAGCAGCGCTTCGACGACGACGTCCTCGAACGCGAATTCATCCTCGACGGGATCCCCGGCTTCCTGTGGACGCCCGAGTCCGCGTCCGCATCCGCACCGGCGCCGCTGATCGTGATCAGCCCGCCGCCGCTCGGGCTGGACAAGATGTACCCCCGGCTGGCCGGGCGGGCCCGGTACTACGCGGCGGAGTACGGCTTCGCCGTGGCCACCATCGAACTCCCCGGGAGCGGTGACCGGCCCCGTCTGGCCGTCCTCGACCAGGCCCGCGCCGACCTGCGCCGGACGGTCGAGGCCGGAGAGCCGGTCAGCGGCGAGATCGTCGACGCCCTCATCCTCCCGCTGGTCGAGAAGGCCGTCCCGGAATGGCGGGCCACCCTGGACGCCCTCCTTGCGCGGCCCGAGATCGGCGGCCCGGTCGGGTACGAGGGGGGCATCATCTCCATCGGCGTCCGGCTGGCGGCGATCGAGCCGCGCATCGCGGCCGCCGGTCTCTTCGCCGGGAGCTTCGTGCCCGCCACCATCGTCGAGGAGGCCCGCGAGGTCACCGTCCCGCTGCAGGTCCTGCTGCAGTGGGATGACGAGGGGAACGACCGACAGGCGGCCCTGGACCTGTTCGACGCCTTCGGCTCCAGGGAGAAGACCCTGCACGCCAACATGGGCGGGCACACCGGCGTCCCGAAGTTCGAGCTCGACGCTGGGGCCCGGTTCTTCGCCCGACACCTGAAATGAGGCCGGGCCGCCAGGCCGCCAGCAGGCGATAGCGGTGTCTGCCTCACCAGATCGGAAAGAGCGCCAGGACTGTCTTGACGGGTAGTCCTTTGACGGACAGTCCTTTGACGGGCAGTCCTGGACCGAGCCGCGGCACGCCGTTGCTCCGGATCTACCGCTGCTCCCGGCCTGCGGGCCGGGAGCAGCGGCATGTTCGGAAGGGGGTGGATCCATGCGGGCGGGGTTCCGCTCACTCGTCGGTTTTGACCTTGTCTCCCGTGCCACCAGGCGCGGCCGGGCACAGCTGGACGCAGCATGCTCCGGGCGTCTGTCCCCTGCGCGACGACGCCCGTTCCCGTGCCGAGTCCCTCGGGCGCACCGGCCTTCCCGGCTGACGCCCGGGCTCGTCCCCGCGCCGGCCCCCGCGCAAATTTCCCGAGTTCGTCACCGGCCGGCTACGCGCGTGGAACCGGGGAACCCCGTCGACCCCGCTGACGTCATGGACCTCAGAAAGCAGGCAGCAGCGGGTTGGGGGGAGTGGTCGTTGATGGAGTTCAAGGCGCGCACGGGGAACGAGCGGAAGCGTTCATGGGCGGCCGTCGCCGCGGCGGTCGTCGTCACGGTGGCGGCCGCGTGGGCGATCCCGACCGTCACCGAGTCGATCGCCGCTCCCCACTCGACCGCCGCCCACGACCGGAACACGACCGCCGACGGCGGCCACAACGGCCAGGACGGCGCCCAGGGCAGCGGCAGCGCCGGCGGCGGTGCGCAGCCGGCCGGGGCCGTACCCGAGGGCATAGCCCACGCCTCCGAAGCCGGAGGCAACGCCGTCAACATCACCATCGACGACGGCCCCGACCCCGTCTGGACCCCGAAGGTTCTCGACGTCCTCAAGCAGTACGGCGTGAAGGCCACGTTCTGCATGATCGGACCGCAGGCCAAGGCCCACCCCGAGCTGGTCAAGCAGGTCGTCGCGGGCGGCCACCGGCTCTGCGACCACACCGTCGACCACGACACCACCATGGACAAGAAGCCCGTCGCCTACCAGGAGAAGGAGATCCTGGACGCGAAGAAGATGATCGAGGAGGCCGCCGGCGGCGCCGCCCAGGTCCAGTACTACCGGGCCCCCGGCGGCTCCTTCACCCCCGACAGCCGGCGCATCGCCGCCGCCAACGGCATGCGCCCGCTCGGCTGGAACGTCGACTCCAAGGACTTCACCAAGCCCGGCACCGCCGCGATCGTCGACACCGTCAAGAAGGAGATCGGCAACGGTCCGACCCTCCTCTTCCACGACGGCGGCGGCGACCGCCAGCAGACCGTCGAGGCCCTCGGCCAGGTGCTCAGCTGGCTGAAGGCCCAGGGCCGCCCCACCGGCTTCCCGGTCCGCACCACCTCGTGACCACCCGCCCCCCGGCGCTGCTCCCCACCGTCCCGTGGCCCCCCTCCCCTGGGGTGTCGACCTCGACCACCCCCAGCGCATCTCCTGGACTCTTCCCCGCTGACCCCCGGCGACCACTGCGAACTCCCCGTCATCGTCGCCTGGTCCCCGGCCACCGACGCCACCGAGAACACCTGGTACGCCGTCACCTCCGCTGCGGCGGCCCTGCTGCAGCAGGGCCGCCGCCCGTGCCAGGCCGCCTCTGACGGTTTCACCAGCGGGCCCGGGCACACGGCACCGCGAGCGTCGTAGCGCGTGCCACCGTCCACAGGGGCGCCGTCCGCAGCGGCGGCGGACTCAGGAAAGCGGCGTGGAACCGGGCTCGGGGGACTGGCCGACGAGGTAGATCCGGTTGCGGAGCT
Organism: Kitasatospora aureofaciens; assembly: GCF_001188955.3. Classification (GTDB taxonomy): domain Bacteria; phylum Actinomycetota; class Actinomycetes; order Streptomycetales; family Streptomycetaceae; genus Kitasatospora; species Kitasatospora aureofaciens. The sequence goes on from NZ_JPRF03000021.1 coordinate 220,552, forward strand.
CCGCCTCGGCCCAGTCCAGGTCGGCGCGCAGGTCGAACCAGAGCCGGTCCTTGCGGCCGTCGGGCTGGTCGAGCCCGACGGCGACCCAGGAGAAGACGCCCTGAAGGACGTCCCGCCGGCGCCCTGGGGAGGTCACGGAGAGGGCGAACGCCACGGCGAGGCCGGTCCGCGTGACGATCAGGTGGCTCGGGTCGTCCTGCCGCGGGCGGCCTCCGGTGAGGTAGCGCGGAGAGTCGGTGATCTTCAGCCACTCCAGGACCGCGTCTGGCACCTGCTCACGCAGGATCCCCGAGATGGACTCGCGCACCGCGACCGCGGGCTCCTCACCCAGCCAGCCCAGCCAGTGCTCGGACTCCGTGAGCCTGGTGAAGTCGTCCTTGGGCGGGCCGTAGTTCGGGTTCTCCACGAATTCCCCGGTCAGCTTCCCGTCCGCTCCGACCCGCCACACACCCTGGACGGCTTCGCTCGGAACGTAGCCGTCGGGGTCGCCGATGAGATCGGGGTCGATCGCGGCAACCGACCCGCCGGGATTCGCGGCGGCCTCCGCGACCAGCTCCGGCGGCGGCGACTGCAGGATGCGACGCCGCTCGGCCGATATGTCCCCCATGGTGCAACCCTTCGTCCGGCGCGATCCCGTAGACCCGCCTCCTCCAAAGGCGATCATGTTCCCACGGGTGCGGTCGGGCGGGTTTCCGGGGGGAGGAAATGCCGCGAACGAGTCGGCCCGCTGGGAGCTGGCCCGCTGGCGGCTCCGGCTGATCGTGAACGGAGGCATGCACCCGCAACCGGCGGCGACGTCATCGCGCACGACAGTCGGGGCGAACTGGCCCGGTCCCGGGCACTGTTGCCCCTGGCGAGGCCGGTCATCGAGTACGACAACGGGTACGGGAGGCAGCTGCACACGCAGGAGGAGCTCGCCGGAGCACTCGTAGCCGAGGCCGAACGGCTGCTCGCGGGTCCCCGGCCGCCCCACGGGCTGCGGTGGCGGCAGAAACCCTGGTGCCCTCACCGCCCGGGGGCGGTGAGGGCACCAGGGCCTGTTGTCAGCTGCTGGTCGTCAGCAGGCGGTTGGCCAGGGCGTCGGCGAGGCGGTAGGCCTCGTCGGCCGAGAGGGTGCGGCAGATGGCGTCCGCCAGTTCCTCGACGTTGTGCCAGTCGACGTTGCCCAGGCCAGGCTGCGGGGCGGCCGGCGTCGGCTCCTCGTCCACCGGGGCGACGGCGCGCTGTTCCGGCATCGGGCGGGGCTCGGAATTTTCCGCGGAAAATCGGTCGGCGCTCGGAGCCGGTTCGGGGTTCGTCGGCTGCGGGCTGCGCGGGGCGGGCCCCGACCGGTCGGCAGCAGGCGTGGGCGTCGGAGCCGGAGCCGGAGCCGAAGCCGGAGTCGGAGTCGGAGTCGGAGTCGACGCCGGAGTCGGCGCTGGAACCGGAGTCGGCGTCACCACGGGTGCAGCCGCCTGCGGAGCCGCCGCCTTCGCCTCCAGCTTCGCCGCGCGCCTGGCCGCCACGGCGTCGGCGTCGGCCTGGAGCAGTTGCTCCAGCTGCGCCGTCTGCTCGGCCAGGGACATCTCCTCGATGCCCTTCACCGACCCGAGCCGCCGCGCGACGTTGATGGAGACGCCCTCCTCGCCGCGCGCCTTGGCCCGTACCTGGCGCTGCAGCTCGGGGTGGAGCTTCAACAGGTTCTTGCGGTGCGAGATCCAGCTCTGGGACCAGCCCTCCGCCTCGGCGGCCTCCTTGGCGGTCGGGTACTGCGCCACGATGAGCAGGACCGCGTTGGCCTCCTCGATCGGGTCGAAGTCCTTGCGCGCCATGTTCTCGTCGAGCGCCGCCCGCAGCAGGGTCGCCTTGGACTCCGCCACCGAGTCGTCGACGACGACCAGCAGCTGCTCGCGCCCGTACAGCTGTGCGGCGGCCCGCCGGCGGTTGCCGTTGATGACGACGACGTCGTCCGGGCCCGCGCCCAGCGCCTGCCGGTCCTCCGGCCAGAGCCGGAGGTAGGCCGCCGGGGTGACGGCGAGGCAGCTCTGCAGCTGGCGGTCCTTGATGCTCGCCAGGTCGGAGAGGTCGCCCAGGTCGTCACGCGGGTTGCGCGGGTTGGGGAGGCAGTTGGCGGTACGGATCCACCGCGCCGGGGTGTCGCCGGGGACGGCCGAACCGGGGCTGCCCGAACGGGGGCTGTCCACACCGGGGGTGTCGACGACCGGGTCGGCGGCCATCGAGGCGAAGGAGACGCGACGGCCTGCCATCAGCGACCCCCGTAACCGAGTTCGAGGGACAGCCGGAAGAAGTCCTCGCGGGCCCGGTAGGCGGTGCCGCTCTCCTTGTACTGGGTGACGACCGTTCCCTCGGCCACCGCCCGGGAGTGGATCTTGTACCGGCGCAGGACGGTCTTGGCACGCGGCCATCCGCGCGCCGCGATGTACGCCTCGGTGTCCTCCAGGTCGGCGCGGCCGTCCCGGGGGTCCCAGTTGTTGACGACGACCCGGTACGGGATGTCCATCGGCTCGATGACCTTCTTGATGGTGCGCGCCGTGGGGTCGAAGCACAGCGGCTCGGTGATCATCGGGACCAGGACGTCGTCCGCGATCTCCAGCGCCCGGCGCAGGATCTCCTCGTCGGCCAGGGTGCCCGGCGTGTCGATGAAGATGTGCTCGTACTCGTCCTTCGCGCCGAGGACGTCGAAGGTGCACGCCGCCAGGTTGACCGTGGTGGTGGTCTTGCCGACGCCGCCCTTCTGGTTGGCGATCACGTGGATCTTCGCGCCGGTCTTCTTGAGGTGGACCAGCTGCTCGGCCTGGTCGTGCGCCGCCATGAAATCGAAGGGCAGGTTTTCCCCCACCCGCTCGGCCCAGACGACCGCCGATCCCTGGGGGTCGGTGGACACGACAAGCACAGATGGCTTCATGATGTTCCGTTCTCTCCGTGGGCTTCCCGGGCGGCTTGCCCGGTACTGCGGATGCCCGCCGCTCAAAGCCGTGGCGGCGGACTGGAACAGCATTCCAGATGATCGACTCGGGGTCTGACACGCCCCGGGTGTGTCGGAGCACAATGGCCGCGATTCCGGGTCCTGGATTTCCCGGAAGCGCGACTGTTCGTCTGGTCCCCTTCCCCGTAATCGGTTTCCGGTGCGTGCTGGATCCGCGGCCGGCGGAGGGGGGAAACGAAGCGGGAGAGCGACGGCTCGCGAATGTGCGCGCGGACGGTGCGCCGTGGCGTGGAGTGGTGTCGGAGTGGTGTGGCGCTCACGGAGTCATCTGGTTCCCCGGCAACGCGCGCGGGCAGGCGCGCCGGTTCAACGCCCGGCCGGTGCGGGCTGCGCGATCGGCCAGCGCGGGCCGTCCGGGCTGCCGTGCCAGGCCCACTGGGCGTCGGGGGTGAGGGTGACTCCGTAGTCGTACAGTTCGGGCCGCCCCAGCCGCTCCCACTGGTCCCACGCGGCCATCACCTCGTCGCCGATGCGGCGCGGTCCGCCCTGCAGCAGTACGGGCCGGCCGTCCGCCCCCGCACGGAACTCCGCCCAGGACAGGGCGCCGTCGTGCACCAGGACGGCGGGACCCTCCGGCCCCTGCTCGGTGGTGAGGACGGCGTCGGGCACGGCGACCCGCACGGCGAAGCGCAGGTCCCAGTCCTCCAGGCCCGCCGGGTCGCGGTCCAGCACCCGCCGCACCTGCGGATCGGCGCCCGCCCGTACGGCCACGTGCGCGGCCGGTCCGTCGGTCGCCTGGGCGGGAGCGTGCCGGTCGCCCATGAACTGGGCGAGGCCGTGCACCCAGCCGCGCGCCCCGGCGCCGCCGTCGGCGACGGTGAGCGCCACGTACCCGAGCCGGCCCCACGGGTAGACGATCCGTCCGCCCGGCCGTACCGCCTCCACCCAGGACCACGGCACCGACTCCACCGCGTAGGTGGCGTGCAGGCGGTCGACCTGACCGCCGCCCGGAACTCCGCCGCGGGTGGCGTCGCCGGTCCGCACCTCGGCGTCCAGCCCTGCGGCGGCCAGGCGTTCGCGGGCGAACCCGGCCAGGCGCTCGTCCACCTCGCTGGATACCACCAGGCCCGGACCGGCCCGCCACGCGGACAGCGCCGCGGTCCACCCCTGGCCGGTGCCGACGTCCCACACCCGGTGCCCGGGCTCGAGCCGTAGGCTGTCCAGCATGTCGGCCACGGCCCCGGGTGCGGACAGCGACGACGACGGCAGCCCGCCGGTGAGCTGGGTGACGGCGGCCGAGCTGACACCGCCGTACAACTCGGAGGCCCAGCCGTCGGGATCGGCCGCGCGGTCGACCGGCACGTACGCCCAGCCGTCCCACCGCCACAGCCGCTGCGGCGCGAACCGGTCGCGGGGCAGCGCGGCGAAGGCCTCGCGCAGCCACGGCGAATCGGCGGGCCACTGGCCGCACCGCTCCATCTCCGCGTCCAGGCGCGCGCGGTGCCCGGCCAGGCCGTCGCCGCCGTTGCTGCCGCCGTCGCCGTTGCTGCTCACGCTCGCTCAGCCCTTCTTGTGCTTGCCCGTGCCACCGGCCGGCTTGTCCACCTTGCTGTCGGCGTTGCCGGGGGGCGGCGACCCCTTCCCCGGATCGGGTGCCGGCTTCGAGTGATCACCCATGGCGGTTCCCTTCGGTCGTGTGCGGGACACGGTCGTCCGCCATCCTCACGCGGCCCCCGTACCGGACGGTAGAGGGCGTGCGGGGGCGCCGGGGGAGCGCGTGGCGGAGCGTCCGCGCTTCGGCCGCCGTCGCGTCGGCCGCCGTCGCGCTGACTGTCGTCGCGCTGGCTGCCGCCACCGGCGCTCAGACGCGGGCTGAGCCGGTAGGGGCGGTGAGCGCCAGGGCACGGGCGACCTGGGCGGTGGACGAGCCGGTTTCGAGCGGAGTGTAGCCGTCGCGCAGGGAGGCGTCCTGGTCCTTCAGGCCGTTCCCGGTGAGGGTGATGACGACGGTTTGGCCCGGGGCGAGGTGGCCGCGGCCGTGCTGGTCGAGGAGCCCGGCGACACCGGCCGCGGAGGCAGGTTCGACGAAGACGCCGTCGTGGCGGGCGAGGAGTCGGTAGGCGGCGAAGATCTGCTCGTCGGTGACGGCGGCGATCAGGCCGTCGGACTGGTCCCGGGCGTCGACGGCTCCCTGCCAGGTGGCCGGGTTGCCGACGCGGATCGCGCTCGCGGCGGTCTGCGGGTCGGCGACGGGAGCGCCGTGGACCAGCGGTGCGGCTCCGGCGGCCTGGAAGCCCCACATGCGCGGGAGCCGGGCGGCGCGTTCTTCGGCGTGGTAGGTGCGGTACCCGCGCCAGGTGGCGGTGATGTTGCCGCCGTTGCCGACCGGCAGGCAGTGGATGTCGGGGGCGGTGCCGAGCGCGTCGACGGTCTCGTAGGCGACGGTCTGCTGGCCGGACAGGCGCAGTTCGTTGCGGACGCTGTTGACGAGGGCCACCGGGTGGTGGGCGGCGAGGTCGCGGGCGATGCGCAGGCAGTCGTCGAAGGTGCCCGCCACTTCGACGATCCGCGCGCCGTAACGGACCGCCTGGCCGAGCTTGCCGAGGGCGACGCGGCCCGCGGGCACCAGGACGGCCGAGGCGATCGCGGCCCGCGCCGCGTAGGCGGCGGCCGAGGCGCTGGTGTTGCCGGTGGAGGCGCAGACGACGAGTTCGGCGCCGGCCTCCGCGGCCCTGCTGATCGCCACCGTCATCCCGCGGTCCTTGAAGGAGCCGGTGGGGTTGGCCCCGTCGAGCTTGAGCCGGACGTCGCAGCCGGTGAGGTCGGAGAGGTGCCGGGAGCGCAGGAGCGGAGTGTTGCCCTCGTTGAGCGAGATGGACGGAGTGCGGTCGGTGACCGGCAGCCAACGCCGGTAGGGGCTGTCGATGAGCCCTTGCCAGGTTTCCATGACCCAGAACGTAACACTCGTTTCATCAAGCCTGTCAATGACCATCTGGTGTAACATTCGGGTCATGGAATCCGTGGTGTCCCGACTCGAAGCCGCCTACCCGGGGCTTCCGCGGGGTGAGCGCGCGGTCGCCCGGGTCATCCTGGACGACTATCCGTTCGCCGCGCTGCAATCCCTGCGCACCCTCGCCGACCGCGCGGAGGTGAGCCCCCCGACCGCCTCCCGCCTGGTCGACCGGCTCGGCTACGACTCGTTCACCGACTTCCAGGCCGGCGTCCGGGCCGAAGCCCAGGACCGGTCGAGACTGCGCGAGTTCGCTGCCCAGACCCCCGACCCCGGCAGCGCCGCACGCGAACTGCAGGACGGTCTGGCCGGCGCGCTCGCGGCCGTGAACACCCCCCTGCTGGACACGGCGGCCGATGCCCTCGCCGCAGCCCGCTCGGTCCGCGCGCTGGGCGGCCCGCTCAGCGAACTGGCCGCCGACTACCTGGTCCGCCAGCTGGGCGCACTGCGCCCGGAGGTGCGCCTGGTCCCCGGGCCCGCACACGAACGAGCCCGCTCCCTCCTCGACATCACACCCCACGACCTCGTCGTCGCCTACGACTTCAGGCGCTACTCGGCCGCCACGTCCGCCTACGCCCGTACGGCCCGCGAACGCGGCGCCCGCCTCCTGCTCGTCACCGACGCCTGGAGGTCACCCCTGGCCGACCACGCCCAGGTCCTCATCCCCCTGCCCCACGAAGCTGCCGGACCGATCACCCCCCTCACCCACCAGATCGCCGTCACCGAACTCCTTCTCGTCGCAACCGCGTCCCGCCTCGACACCGCAGCACGGCTCGCCGAACTCGACGCCCTCGCAGCCTCCCTGCAACGCGACGGGGCGTAGGCCCCCGGGCCGCGGCCGCCACGCCCCGGGGACCCGTCGGGCCGCTGACAGATTCCTGCGATGAGCGAGCAACTGCACAGCGGCGGTCTGGAACTGACGTCCGCGGAGATCGAGGCACTTCCCGCCAGGTGGTCGTCCTGCTGGACCCCGTGGGAGGTCGCGCAGCGGCTGGCCGGGATCAGCACGCCCTGGTACGTGGCCGCGGGCTGGGCGCTGGACCTGTTCCGCGGCGGGCGGACGCGCGCTCACGGGGACATCGAGATCGCGGTCCCGGCCGCGGGCTTCCCCGAGGTCCGCGACCGCTTCCCCGGCCACGTCTTCGACGCGGCGGGCGGCGGGCGGATCTGGGAGGACGCCGCGCCGGAGGTGCTGGGCGCCGTGCACCAGACCTGGCTCCGCGATCCGGCCACCGGCGACTACCTGCTCGACGTGTTCCGCGAACCGCACGACGGCGACACCTGGATCTGCCGACGCGATCCGACGATCCGGCTGCCCTACGGCGACATCGTCCACCACACCCCGGACGGGATCCCGTACCTGGCACCCGAACTGGTCCTGCTGTTCAAGGCCAAGCACGCCCGCCCCAAGGATCGGGCGGACTTCGAGGCGACCGTCCCCCACCTGAGCGCGGCCCAGCGCGCGAGCCTGGCCGGGCTGCTCATCCGCGTGCACCCGGGGCACCCCTGGATCGCCGAGCTGTAGCCGGCGGGACGTCACTTCCCGTCCGCGCCGGGTCCCCCGCCGACGGACTCCTGGTCGACGTCCGCGTAGGTGGGCGAGTCCTTGACCAGGTCGTCGCAGAACGCGGCGACGATCGGAGAGCGACGGGGTGGGGCGGCGGCCGGACACGTTCGTGCCCGGCCGCCGCCCCGGGATCTCCGCGCCCGCGCCCGCGCCCGCCCGCGCCCGCGCCCGCGCGCGCCCGCAGCCGCCGTTGCCGTCGCCGCTTTCAGTGTTTCGGTGCGCGCTTCCGGACGAGCTGGAGCGCCACGTAGCCGATCACCACGAACAGAAGACCCCAGAACATGCGCAGCCCGACGAGGAACATGCCGAGCATCATGACGGCTGCGGCGGCCGACTGCCGGCGGATCTCAAGCGCAGAGCGTCGGCTGGCTGACGGCCGGACCAACTGACGGCCGGTGAAGACCTGTACGAGGTTGATCGAACCGAGAAGAACCGCGACTGCGGCAATGGCTGTCCACATCCCCGGAAGGGTAGTCAGCGTTGGCGATCATCGTCGAACCCGGTGCCTGTCCCGGCGGCCCCGTCGGAGTTGTCGGGCCTCTCAGGGCGACCTCGGATCTTTTGCCCTTGGCTTCGGCAGCCCGGGACCCGACCTGGTTCCCGACCTGTCGCAGGCCGCATCCCCTTGTGGGGCGGCCTCAGCGGCCCGGATGGCTTCCCGCCCACACCGTGGGGATGCGGTCCGACCACGGGGCGGCCTGTTCGAGTTGCCCGGCGAGGCGGAAGAGGCGGCCCTCGCGCCCGTAGCCGGCGGCGAACTGCATGCCGACCGGGAGCCCCGTGCCGGGGTCGGCCGTCACCGGCACCGACATGGCGGGTGTGCCCGCCACGTTGAACGCCGCGGTGAAGGGCGAGAGGTCGAGGAGCCGGCGGAGCCAGCCGAGGCCGTCCAGCGTCTCCGCTCCCCGGCCGTGGGTGCCCAGGGGCACGGGGAGGTCCGGCATGGTCGGGGTGAGCAGGACGTCGTACGCGTCGAAGGACCGTGCCAGGCTCCGGGAGACCCGGTTGCGGACGGCCAGAGCGGTCACGAGCTCGGTGCCGGTGACCCGCCGCCCGTAGTGGTAGCTGGCGAGGATCGGCGGTTCGAGGGTCGAGAAGTCGACCGGCCGGCCGGAGGCGGCGGCCAGTTCGTCGATCCACGCGGTGAGGTTCGCCGTCCACTGGCGGCCGTTGGCCAGGACGAACTCCTCCCAGTCGACGCCGAGTTCGGCTTGGGCCTGTTCCACCCGGTGCCCGAGGGACTCCAGCAGGCGCACGGTGCGGGACAGCGCCTCGGCCACGGGCGCCGTGGTTCGGTGCCCGCCCCACGGCTGGGCGAGGACGCCGATCCGCAGGGAGCCCGGGTCCCGGGAGACCTCCTGCGCGTACGGCCGGGGCGGCTCCGGGGCGACGTAGGGGTCACCCGCCGCCGGGCCGCTGACCAGGTCGAGCAGGAGTGCGCTGTCGCGCACGGTGCGACTGACGCAGCCCTGCACGGCCAGGCCGTTGAAGATCTCGTCGACGTCGGGGCCGACGGGTATGCGGCCACGGGTCGGCTTCAGCCCGAACAGGCCGTTGTAGGCGGCGGGGATGCGGATCGAGCCCGCCGCGTCGGTGGCGTGCGCGAGCGGCACGATCCCGGAGGCGACGGCCGCGCCCGCGCCGCCGCTGGAGCCGCCGGCGCTGCGCGTGAGGTCCCACGGGTTGCGGGTCGGGCCGTACAACACGGATTCCGTCGTAGTGCTGTAGGCCATCTCCGGGGTCGCGGTCCGTCCGAACGTCACGAGGCCGGCGCGGCGGAAGCGTGACATCAGGGTGGAGTCGGCGGCGGCGACGTTCCCGGCCGCGAGGCGGCTGCCGAGCTCCGTGCGCCGGCCTGCCATGGTGATTCCGAGGTCCTTGATCAGGAAGGGGACCCCGGCCAGCGGCGCGCTGCCGGGGCGGGGCCCGTCGTCGGCCGGCCAGATCTCCACGACGGCGTTGAGCTGCGGGTCGACGGCCCGTACGGCCTCCCGCGCGGCCGCCTCCACCTCGGCGGGGGTCACCTGGCCCCGGGCGATCAGTTCGGCGAGCCCGACCGCGTCGAAGCCCACGTAGTCCTTGACGTCCACTGGGTCACTCCTGGAATCGAGAGCGATACCGCTCGGTCTTTGACGATACCGATCGGTATCGCATGGAACGGACTGGTACCGTAGCAGGAAGAACGGAGAAAACAGCAAGAGCGGGAAGCGGAAGACCCGCGAGCGACCGGAGGCCCGTAACCGCCATGACATCGCCCGACAGACGACCGAGCCGGGTGGCGAAACTGCCGCCCCGTGAGCGCATCCTCGACGCCGCGGAGGAGCTCTTCCAGAGCGAGGGCATCCGGCGCGTGGGCGTCCAGGCGATCGCCGAGAAGGCCGAGACCACCAAGATGGCGATCTACCGTCACTTCGAGACCAAGGACGAACTGGTCGCCGAGTGGCTGCGGATCGTCGCCGCGGACTACCAGGCGGCGTTCGACCGGGTCGAGGCCGAGCATCCCGGCCGGCCCGGGGAGCAGATCCTCGGCCTGGCCCGCTTCATCGCCGAGGGGCTGCCGGCGGTCTCGCACCGGGGCTGTCCCTTCATCAACTCCATCGCCGAACTGCCCGACCGCGCCCACCCCGCACGGCAGGTGATCGAACAGCACAAGGAGCGTCAGACCCGCCGGCTGGTCGACATGTGCGCGCGAGCCGGGTTGCCCGACCCCGAACAGACCGCGGCCGAGATCACCTTCGTCCTCGAAGGAGCCCAGGTCAGCAAGCAGAACGGCAGCATCGACCGGACGGGCGAGCGCCTGATGCGGATCGTCGAGGGGATCGTCAACCGGGCCGGAACACCCGCCCCGGCCGCCCGCTGACGGGCTCCGGGGTCGGTGGCGGGCCGGGACGCCCCGGCCCGCGACCGGGGGGCATCCGGGCGACCCGCGGTTTCGCCTCGCACCCCCGCCCCGGGCAGCCGAGGCCCATGGACCGACGATCTTCCCCCAGGGCCGACAGCACCCTGCCGCTGCTGCTGCGCGGCTACGCGTGGCTGCCGAACCGGCTGCGCCGCCGTCCCGGGCCGGTGCTGCGAACCCGGCTGCTCGGCCGCCCGGCCGTGGCCCTGCACGGCCCGGAAGCGGTGCGCTTCTTCTACGACGAGCGCCACATCCGCCGCGCCGGCGCGCTGCCGGAGCCGGTGCGCGCCACCCTGTTCGGCCACGGCGCCGTCCACGGCCTCGACGGGGCTGCGCACCAGCTGCGCAAGGCGATGTTCCTCGGCCTGCTCGCCGATCCGCGCCGGCTGGAGCGGCTGGTCGGGAGCGTGGGCGAGGCCTGGGCCGCGGCGGTTCCGCGCTGGCGCGAACGCGGACAGGTCGTCGTGCTCGACGCGGTGGCCGGGGTGCTGACCGCGGGTGTCGCCCGCTGGGCCGGCCTCACCCTCCACGATGACGAGGTGGCGCCGCTGGCCCGCGACCTGGTTGCCATGGTGGACGGCTTCGCCACCATCGGCCCGCGCCACTTGCGGGCCCTGCCGGCACCCTCGTCCTGCTCGATCTCTACGGGCACCTCCACGACCCGGCGCTGTGGGAGGACCCCTACCGCTTCCACCCCCAGCGCTTCCTCGACGTGCCCGCCGACCCGCAGAAGCTGATCCCGCAGGGCGGCGGCGATGCGGCCACCGGCCACCGCTGCCCAGGCGCGGGCGTCATGGTGGGGCTGCTGGAATCCCTCGCACCACGGCTGGCACGGCTCGACTACACCGTCCCCGACCAGGACCTCACCATCGCGCTCGGCAGGGTGATCGCCCGCCCCCGCAGCGGCTTCGTCATCAACCTGACCTCCTGACACCCCACATCGCTCCGATGGCGCGTCACCGCTCGTAGATCATCTCGGGGAAGCGCGGCGACGGGCCGTCAAGGAGGTGGTCGTCGTGGCCGCGCAGCCAGCGGTCGAAGAACGACGCGACGTACGAGCGGGTGGCGAGCACCGCGCGGTCCGGGCGGACGTCGCCGACGTCGGCGGTCAGGTTCGCGCCGCTGATCGCGCCCTGGCGGGCGAGCTGGGGCAGCAGGGACTGCGCGTCGGTGTAGGAGCCGTGGCGGGAGCCGGTGAGGGTCACGTCGGCGTGCCAGCCGGTGCTGTGCTGCCACAGGGCGTCCCAGCCGGGCTGCCGGTGGTAGCTGCCGGAGTCGGGGTCCTGGGTGCCCATGAGCAGGAAGGGCCTGGTCAGGCCGTCCTCGGCGACGCTGGGCAGGAAGACGCCGGTCCTGCCGTCCGGGCCGGGGAAGTGCAGCTGGCCGTCGAGGTTGACGCCGGCCTTGAGGCGCGGATCGTCGTGCATGGTCTGGAGGGCCGTGGAGCCGCCACCGGAGTGGCCGACCATGCCGATCCGGTCGAGGTCGAGGGAGGCGGCCAGGCCGGCCGGTAGCTGCTGGTCGTGGTGCCGCCCGTCGTCGTGGTGCAGTCCGGCGAGCTGGTCCAGGACGAAGCGGGTGTCGTCGACCCGGGTCTGCAGCACCTTGCGCAGGAGGGCGCCCATGTCGAGACCGGGCTGCTCCATCAGCGCGGGGAGGACGGAGGTCGCGAGGTCCCCGTCGGGGAAGGCGACCTCGGAGGCGTCGTAGGTGTGGTCGACGGTGACGACGGTGTAGCCGCGCGAGGCGAGGTCCTCCACCAGGCCGGTGCCCCAGGTGCGCGGGTCGCCGAACCCCGCCGAGTACAGCACGACGGGCCGCCGGCCGCCGGGGACGGCGGGCGCGTCGGCGCGGGCGTGGGTGCGGATGCCCTTCCAGTCGGTGCGGCCTGGCTCGAATCCGTGTTCGCTCTGGCCTACGCTCCCGGCGCTGCCGAAGTGATCGGCGGCAGGGGGGAGCATGTACGGCGTACGGTCGTCGCCGGTGGCGGGCCGGGTGGTCGGGTACCAGAAGCTGATCATCAGTTTGCGGTGCTGTCCGGGCTTCCACGGGTCGTCCCGGCGGTCGTCCGTGAGCTGCAGGGACGTCGTGCCGACCGGGTACGGCCCGGTGGGCTGCGGCAGCCAGGCACTCGCCTGCCGTTCGGTGCCCCGCTCCGGCTCCGCCACCGCGCCCGGTGCGGCGACCGCCCCCGGTGCGGCGACCACGCCCAAGACCGCCGTCGCCGCCAGCAGCACCGCCGCCACGGCCCGTCCTCGCCCGTTCATCGCCGTTCCTCCTCGTTCGGTTCCGTCTCGCCCTCGGCAGGGGCGACGGTACGGGCGGGAAGGGGCGGAAGCCGTCATACCGGGGTGTCAAGTCCGCTGTGCTACCCCGGTATGACGGTGTCCGGGAGGGGCAGCCGCGGTTACTGACCCTGGCCGGCGCTTCCGATCGGGCCGATCTTCACCGGGGCGCTGTCGTCGGCGGCGGGCAGCGAGCCGGCGCCGGGCCAGGGCAGGGTGACCGACTGGGTCTCGTCCGGCGGGGTCACCACCAGGCCGGTGATCCGCAGGCCCGAGCCGCCCGTGTTGTTGGCCGGGTAACTGATGCCGAAGTAGGTCGACTTGCCGTTCGCCACGACGCCCGTGACGACCGGTTCGCCGGAGCGCTTCGCGGACAGCGTGCCCGAGGGGGTCGTCAGGTCGACGCCCGCGTATCCGGACAGCGTGCAGTCCTTGCCGCTGTGGTTCTTCAGCTCGACCACGACGGTGTTGGTGGGGTCGCCGGTGATGGTGTGGTCCGCGGCGGTGATGGTCAGGTCCGCGGTCCGGCACTTGGCGGTCTTCCCGGCGCCGGTGGAGCCGGCCGGTGCGGTGGTGGGGGCCGTGCCGGGCTTCCCCGGCTTGCTCGTGGCCGGTGCGTTCGAAGCCGGGCCGCCGACGGGGGCGGTGCCGGTGGACGCCGTCGGGCCGGCGGTCGAGGTGCCCTGTGCGGTGTCCGTGTCGTCGTTCTGGCAGGCGGTGAGCGAGAGGGCGGCGGCGACGGCGAGGGCGGCGAAGGCGAGCTTGCGAGCGTGCACGGTGTTTTCCTCCGGACGGGTCGGTGGCGCCTGGTGCTCGGTGTGAGCGGGTTTCCGAAGGCAGGGACCGCCGCCCGGGGCGGACCGTTCCACCCGGACCGCCCCCAGGACAGTGCTGTGACATGTACGGCCGGAGACCACCCGCGCCGTCGCCCGCCGGGCCGCGCCGTATCCTGCTGCCGACCTGCCCGGATGCCGGTTCGCAGCGTTGCCGCGCCCCGTCGACGGCGTCGCCGATCGTCGGTACACACCCGTGACCTGGACGATCTTGACCACGGACACGGGCGCGGCACCAACTCCCGGACGACGCCCCCGTGATGTGCCCGGACCGGCACGGTCACCGGGGCGGAACCGTCGGCCCCGTCCTCCGGCCCCGTCCTCCGGGACCGGCGGCGAGGCGACCGAGCGGGCCCCGCGCGGGGACTGTTCCGCGGCTGCGGGGGCAGTCGTCCACTGGCCGGTGGCGCGACGCGCTGGGAGCGGGCGGACGAAGGGCGGTTCGAGGTGGCGGCTGTGACGGGGAAGGCACCGGCGAACGAGCAGGTGGCGGCCGGTGTGCCGGAGCGCATTGGCTACCGGGTGAAGAGGTTGCTGCTCGGGCCGCCGCTGGTCACGGCGCAGCTGCGGGCCGAGAAGCTGTCGAAGCCGGTGGCGTTGGGGGTGCTCGCGCCGGATTGCATCAGTTCCAGCGCGTACGGGACCGAGCAGATGCTGACGCAGCTGGTGCCGGTGGCGGGGGTGGCGGGTTTCGCCCTGGTGATGCCGGTGACCGGGGTCATCCTGGCGCTGCTGGTCCTGCTCACGCTGTCCTACCGCGACGTGGTCATGACCTATACCCGTGCGGGTGGTTCGTACGTGGTGGCGCGGGAGAACTTCGGCCCGCGCGTCGCGCAGGTCGCGGCAGTGGCGCTGCTGATCGACTACGTCGTGACGGTGGCGGTGCAGACCGCCGCGGGGACGGACGCGGTCGCCTCCATGCTGCAACTGCTCTTCCACACGGACATCGGCCCGGACAAGCTGTGGGTGACCCTGGGCGTGGTGTGCCTGCTGTGCTACGGCAACCTGCGGGGCATCCGGGAGGCGGGTCGGGCGTTCTCCGTGCCGACCTACCTGTTCGTCCTCGCCGCGGGCCTGACCGTCGTCGTGGGCCTGGTCCGGCTGGCCACGGGCAGCCTGCCACGCCTGGGCGACGCGGACCTGCACGCGGCCGGGGCCGTGCCGGTCGGCGCCCCCGGCGGGGGGATGGCGGCGGGTGTCTCGCTGTTCGTCCTGATGCGGGCCTTCGCCAACGGCGGGTCCTCGCTGACGGGCCTGGAGGCGATCTCGAACGGCGTGGGCGCCTTCCGGCCGCCGCAGGGCGCCAACGCCCGCCGCACCCTGGTGATCATGAGCGCCACCCTCGGGGCCCTGGTCCTGGGGATCTCCACCCTCGCCTGGCAGACCCATGCGGTCCCCTTCACGTCCGGCAGCCCCACCGTGCTGGCGCAGGAGGCGCACCTGGTCTTCGGACAGAGCGGCTTCGGACAGGTCATGTTCGCGCTGGTCCAGGTGGCCACGGCGCTGATCCTGTACACCGGCGCGAACACTTCCTTCAACGGGTTCCCGTTCCTGGCCAGCTTCGTCGCCGAGGACGCCTTCCTGCCCCGCCGGCTCACCCTGCGCGGCCACCGCCTCGCGTTCTCCAACGGGATCCTGGTGCTCGCCGCCGTGTCCCTGGGGCTGCTGCTCGTGACCGGCGGAAACGTGACCAGGCTCGTCTCGCTCTACGCCATCGGCGTGTTCACCGGCTTCGTCATGGCCACCGCAGGCCTGACCAGGTACCACTGGCGACGTCGCGAGAAGCACCGCACGGTCAAGGCCGCGGTCAACGCGGCGGCCGCGACCGCCTCGGCCGCCGTGGTCGTCGTCTTCGCCGTCACCAAGTTCACCGAAGGCGCCTGGGCGGTGGTCGTCGTCTTCCCGATCGGGGTGTGGGCCCTCATCCGGACCAACGAGCGCTACCGCGCGGAGAGCGCCGTCCTGAACGCGGCGCCCGCCACGGCGACAACCGCCACCCGGTCACGCAACGTCGTCCTCCTCCTCGTCGACCGCCTGGACCTGGCCGTCATCACCGCCCTGCGCTACGCGCACACCCTGCGGGCCGCCGACCTCCGGGCCGTCCACATCGCGCTCGACAGCGCACACGCCGAGCAACTCCAGCGCGCGTGGCAGGCCAGCCAGGCCGCGGACATCCCCCTCGACCTGGTCGACTGTCCGGACCGGCGGCTGCACCGGGCCGTCGCCGGCCTCGCCTCCCGCACGAGTGCCGACGGCCGCACCGAGGTCACCCTGCTGATCCCGCGCCGCGCCTACGGGCCCCTCGTGGGACGGCTCCTGCACGCCCGCCGCGGCGACGCGATCGCGCACGCCGTCAGTCGGATCCCGCACGTCGCGGCCACCATTGTGCCCTTCGACGTCTCCGCGGCCCTCAGGGAACACCAGTGCCGTGCGGCGGCCGTACGCGCAGCCGGGCGGGAAGACGAAGGAGGAACGTCCGCCCAGGGCGAACCCTCGGTGGCGAGGCAGGGAACCGCGCCGTCGACGCCGCCCGAACCCGGCGGGCACTGACCCCGCAACCGCGATGGCCCACCAGGCGCCGACACCGCGCGACCACGCGGCGGGCGCCGGCGTCCGCCGGATTCGTCAACTACCCGACGGAGCGGTGGCAAACCGTAGCGGGCGGACCGCCGTCCGGTCAGCAGTGCCCAGTACCGGTCCCCGTAGGACCGGTGACGCCCGGCGGTTCAGCCCTGGAGTGAGTCGAGCCAGGAGGTCAGCAGGCGGTTCACCTCCTCGGGACGCTCCTGCTGTATCCAGTGCCCGCAGCCGTCCAGGATGTGGCTGGAGGTCAGGCCGGGGAGGGTGGCCGGGTAGGCGTCGATCGCGTCGGCCATCCAGGTCGTGGAGGCGTCGAGGGCGCCGCCGATGAACAGGGACGGTTGCTCGATCGGGGCGCCGCCGTAGGGGGCGAGGTCCTCCCAGTCGCGGTCCATGTTGCGGTAGCGGTTGAGGGCTCCGGTCATGCCGGTGCGCTCGAACTCCCCGGCGTACACGTCGAGGTCGTCCTCGGTCAGCCAGGCGGGCAGGCTGCCGCCGGGGAAGCGGTCGCGCAGCCGGCCGCCGGTGCGGGCCACGAAGTGGGGGTCGGGCTCGCCCGGGGTGGGCATGGTGTCGGCGGACATGGCTGCGTAGAAGCCCGCGAGCCAGCCCCGGAGGTCGGGCTCCATCTCCGCTTCGGCCCGGCCGGGCTCCTGGAAGTACGAGACGTAGAACTCCTGGTCGCCGCCCATCTGTGCGAAGACGTCGGTGGGGCGGGGGCCGCCGGGCGGCGCGTAGGGGACGCTCAGCAGTCCGACGGCGCGGAAGACCTCGGGGTGGAGGAGGGCGGAGGCCGCGGCGATGCCGGAACCCCAGTCGTGCCCGACGATCACCGCCTTCTCCTCGCCCAGGGCGCGCACCAGGGCGACGTTGTCCTCCACCAGGTCGAGCATCCGGTAGGCGTCCGTCGCGGCCGGCTTGGAGGAGCGGCCGTAGCCGCGCACGTCGAGCGCCACGGCCCGGTACCCCGCCGTCGCGAGGGCCGGGAGCTGGCGGCGCCAGGAGTACCAGGACTCGGGGAAGCCGTGGACGAGCAGGACCAGCGGTCCGGTGCCCTGTTCGACCAGGTGCAGGCGCCCGGCGGGTGCCTCGATGGTGCGGTGGCGCAGGTCGGCGGACGGCGCGGGCTGGTGCATGGCTTCTCCTCGGTTCACGGGCGGCCGCGGTTACCCACCGATCTTGCGGCGCGGCGGGCGCCCGACGCGAGAACCCTTGTCATCCTGGCAAACTGGCAGGACAGGGCGGTGGAGGCGGCATGGCTGGAGGGGGTGGGGCGATGGTGACGGACGACGGCATTGCCGACACGCTGGCGGTCATGGGCCCTCGACTGCGGACCGCGCGCGAGCAGCGCGGCGCCACCCTCACCGACGTCAGCCGCGCGACCGGCATCTCGCTGAGCACGCTGTCGCGGATCGAGACCGGTCGGCGCAAGCCGACCCTGGAGGTGCTGCTGCGGCTCGCGAAGGCGTACGACGTCTCCCTGGACGAGCTTGCCGGCACCGGACCGGTCGCCGCGGCCGGACCGCGCATCCGGGTGCCGCAGCGCCCCGCCGACGACAAGGTGGTGCTGCCGCTGACCCGGTTCGTGGGGGGCCTGCACGCCCACAAGCACGTCCTGCCCGCCGTCGACGCGCCACCGGCGCGGCCGCGGCAGGTCTCCCACGACGGGTACGAGTGGCTGTGCGTCCTGTACGGGCGGCTGTGGCTGGCGCTCGGTGACCAGGACCTCGTCCTGGGCGCCGGGGAGGTGGCCGAGTTCGACACCCGCACCGCCCACGGCGTCGCCAACGCCGGTCCCGGCGGACCGGTCGAATACCTGGTCATGTTCGGGCCGCAGGGAGAGCGCCTCCGACCGCGCACCCCAGTCCCCGGCCGCTGAGGCGAAGCGGCGCGGTGCTCGGTGGCGCCGGTCCTGACTCGCCTTCACCCACGGGCGCGGTGAGACACGGCCCCTTCCTCCTCCAGTCACTCCATGTTTCCGCAGTTCAGAGCACGTCCAGTAGGCAGGACAGGGACTGAAGGGACTCAATTCTCACTGTTCCGGCCTCTACCTGCGTGTGCGTATGCGCGGGCGTGAGAAGCCACATATTCGTTATGCGCTTCACAGCTGGGAAGTTGAGTCCCTTCAGTCCCTTTGACTCGAGCCCCAGCCCGCTGACCTACAGGTTCATCAGTGACCGAAGTGACGGGGACCGAACTGTTCCCAACGACGGTTCCACCCCTGGCCCCGGGGGGGAGCCTGGGTCCCGGGCAGAGGGGCCCCGAGGGCCGTCCTCACCCCCAGCCCCTGTCGCCCGGCAGCAGCGGCTCGGAGGGTCCGACCCGACCGCCCCGCACGGGCCGTCCCCGGCGCCGGGGATCTCAAGGACTCATAGGGACTCAAGGGACCAGGACAACGAGATGGTCACCGCTCCGCGAAGCTGCAGGCGTGTCGCTGAGTTAGGGTCAGACGCTGTGGAACTTCAGTCGCTTCAGTCCCTTCAGTCCCTGAACGGGGGTTCGATGGACCGGTCTCCCACCATCCCGCGACAACCGAGCCAGCAGCTCTGACAGCCGAGGAAAGACACCATGAGGTGCGGGGCTGCGCCCACGCGCCGTCGGGACCCCCTCAGCGACAGGCTCAACCGGGCGGCCTCGACCGGCGGCGGCCTCGCCGCCGCGGGCCACATCGCCCTGCCCGCGTGCGCCACCCTCCTCCCCGGGGCCGCGTACGCGGGACGCCCCACGCAACCGCGCCGTGACCAACTCGTCATCGACTCCGCGCTCCGCGCAGGCAGCCACCGCCCTATCCACCCCGGGGGACGCTCATGAGCAGCGAAGGAAGCACCGGCTTCGACGCGCACGCCGCCGCGGAGCAGCTCGCGGTCTTCGCCGCCGAACCCCGCCCGACCGCCAAGCTGCCCGCCCAGCAGGTCTCCGCTCCCTCGGCGGGGAGCCGGCCCGACGACTTCGTCCAGTCCGGCCTGCTGGTCAACCTCACCGACCGGGGCAACGCCAAGCTCTTCGCCCACCTGCACAACCACCGCTTCCGCCATGTCGAGGGCCTCGGCTGGTACGTGTGGGACGAGTACCGGTGGAAGCGCACAGGAGGCGAGAACGCCGCGATCTGGGCGGCCGGTGACATGGCCGAGGAGATGCCGCTCCACGACCCCAGGGGCCACTTCACCGACCGTGAACTCGTCCAGCACCGCAAGCGGGCCATGTCGACGTCCGGGGTCAAGGCGATGCTCGCCCAGGCGAAGGCCTCACCCGAACTGGCCCTGGACCCCGACGCCCTCGACGGTGACAAGTACGCCCTGTGCACCCCCGCCGGCGTCGTCGACCTTCGCACAGGCGAACTCCACAAGCCCGATCCACTCAGGGACCTCCACTCACGTGCGACCTACCTCGCGCCCGAGCCCAGTCCCGCGCCCCGCTTCGCCCGGTTCCTGACGGAGACCTTCGGCGACGACGACAAGGGCAGGGAGATGATCAACTTCGTTCACCTCCTGCTCGGCTACTCGATCACCGGCGACGTCGGCGGCCAGGTCCTGCCCTTCCTCTACGGCATCGGCGCCAACGGCAAGTCCGCCCTCATGGACATCGTCATCAAGATCCTCGGTGACTACGCCGACGTGGCACCGCCCGGCTTCCTGATGGAGCGGGGCAGGTTCAACGAGCACTCCACCGAGCTGACCGAGCTCCACGGCCGCCGTCTGTTCGTCTGCAGCGAGCTCAAGCCGCACGACAAGTTCGACGAGGCCCGCGTCAAGCTCCTCACCGGTGGCGACCGCCTCAAGGCACGCCGTATGCGGCAGGACTACTTCAGCTTCGAGCCCACCCACAAGCTGTGGCTGCTCGGCAACCATCGCCCCGAGGTCGGGACCGGCGGCCACGCCTTCTGGCGCCGCATCCGCCTGATCCCGTTCGACAAGGTCGTCCCGGACCACCGCAAGATCGACAACCTTGCCGAGGAACTCGTCAACCACGAGGGGGCCGGCATCCTCCACTGGATGATCCAGGGCGCGATGTCCTACCTCCGGACCAAGCCCTCCCTCGACGGACCCGCCGTCGTGCGCACCGCGACCCAGGCCTACGCCACCACCGAGGACCACATCGGGCGCTTTCTCGCCGAATGCTGCACCGCCGGGGAGGGTTCCGAGGAACCCCGCGACCTCAAGGTCGAACAAGGCGCGCTCTACCGCGCCTACAGCAACTGGTGCCAAGATGACGAAGGGCTCCGGCCCGCGACCACCCGCGCCTTCGCAATGCGCATCCGTGCCGAGGTCGGCATTTCCTCACCCAGCGAGATGCTTCGTTCCAACGGCGCCAAGTTCTATCCCGGTCTCGCCCTGCTCGCCGACGAACACTGATGAGAGCACGGGGCGATGGGACCGTTCCCGGTGTTGGACCGGCTCGGTACCACTGTCCGGAACCCCACCAGCCACCACCTACCATGCGACCACAGCGAATGAGCCAGGCACGGGCCGTCACCCGGCGCACCGTCACAGCGCGCGCGTGCCGCTCGGTAGCGTGGGCAGGAAGTTCGACGAGCACGGCGTGCACCGAAACCGAGGAGGGGCGAAAGCCATGAGCTCGCTACTGCAAGCAAGTGACATCACCCACGAGGACAAGGTGGTGTGGCTGGAAGATCCCGCTGAACTCGACTACGTACGCCAGGCCCTCGACAAGACCCCGCGCCGGCGGGGCAAGCCCCGCTACTACCGGGACGGCCGCATGGTCGGGTTCGCCGAACTCTGCGACACCGCGGAAGCCGACCCCGACAGCGGTCTGCAGAAACGCCGGGTGTTCTACCTGCTGCCGCACGACCGCGACGCGGAGCCCGACGGCCTCTACCGCGCCGGAGCCCCCGGCGAAGCCGTGGACCCCCGCACGATCGAGCCGCGGCACGTGGGCATGAAGACCGAGCGCTCGCAGCAGGGATCCGCCGCCGCGCGTACCACCGCCTGATTCGGGGATCCGGTCCCTCTGGTCCCTGAACGGCTCGGGTGGAGTACGAAGCAGTCGTTCTCGGCCGGGGTCTTCACGGGATCACCGGGAGTCCGGGCGCGGCCCCGGCACGCCGTCGGCCGGGTACGCGGTCCCCGTACGGGCCGGCGCGGAGGCCTGGCGCAGGGCGCTCACACGGCGCCCGCCCCGTCGGCGAAGGCCCTGGGCCCGCCCGCGTCCCCGGCGCCGCCCTCCAGGAGCGGCTTCCACCAGTCGGGGCGGTCGCGGTACCAGCCGACCGTCTCGGCCAGGCCCCGCTCGAACGGCACCTGGGGCGCGTACCCCAGCTGCTCACGGATCTTGGAGTCGTCGAGCGCGTACCGCAGGTCGTGCCCCTTGCGGTCGGCGACGTGCCGGACCATCTCCGGACCCGCCCCGCACAGCTCCAGCAGCCGCTGCGTGACCTCCCGGTTGGTCAGTTCGTTCCCGCCGCCCACGTTGTAGACCTCACCGGCCCGGCCCGAGGTCAGCACCAGTTGCACGGCCCGGCAGTGGTCGTCGACGTGCAGCCACTCGCGGACGTTGGCGCCCTGCCCGTACAGCGGCACCGGCCGCCCCTCGAACAGGTTCGTCACGAACCGGGGGATGAGCTTCTCCACGTGCTGGTACGGCCCGTAGTTGTTGGAGCAGCGCGTGATGGACACGTCCATCCCGTGGGTGCGCCAGTAGCTGCGCGCCATCAGGTCCGACCCCGCCTTGGACGCGGCGTACGGCGAGTTGGGGGCCAGCGGCCAGTCCTCCGTCCACGAGCCCGTGGCGATCGACCCGTACACCTCGTCGGTGGAGACGTGCACCACCCGCTCCACGCCGCTGGCCAGGCATGCCTCCAGCAGGCTCTGCGTCCCGCCGACATTGGTCGTCGTGAAGGCGGCGGCCCCGGCGATGGACCGGTCCACATGGGACTCGGCCGCGAAGTGCACCACCGCGTCGTGGCCCGGCAGCAGCTCGCGCAGCAGGGCGGTGTCGCACACGTCGCCCCGTACGAAGTCCAGCCGGGAGTGTGCGGCGGGCAGGTTGGCCCGGTTGCCCGCGTAGGTGAGCTTGTCCACCACCGTCACCCGGGCGTCCTCGTAGCCCGCGTAGCCGCCGGCGAGCAGGGTGCGCACGTAGTGCGACCCGATGAAACCGGCCGCACCGGTCACCAGCAGCCTCACACCGCCACCTCCACCCGGGCGTCGTCGCCCACCAGCAGCCGGTGGCGCGAGCGGCCGGAACTGACTGCGGCGCCCCGGCCGATCACCCCGGACAGGACCAGCGCTTTCATCGAGCCTTCTCCTCAGACGGTTTGCCGACTCGCCGGGCGGCGTTGCGAGGTTTGCCCCGTTCACCGCCCGGAGGCCGGTCAGGGGTTCGGAAGCGGCCCGGCCCGGGCCGCGCGGGTCGGCGCGGTTTCTTGTCGGCAGACACGGGAACAGGGTAGAGATCGCACAGTCCCAGCGACAGATCGCGTGGGCGGATGAGACGAGGAACCGTGGCAGAAAGCCGTTTCAGTGAGACCATCGCCCAGCTGGAGGCGGAGCTTCCCGGTATCGAGGCGCGGCGGCGGCGCCTGGAGGACGAGCTGACCGCTGCCGTGGCGCGCGAGAACGCCGTACGCGGCGCCATCCAGAGCCTGCAGGCCCTGGCCGGACTGCCGGCCTCGCAGGACATCACGCCGGTGGGCAGTATCCGGGCGGAGGCGGACGCCATCGTCGGGGACCGGCCGGAGCAGCTCGCGGCCGAAGTCGGGGCGGCGCTGGACCTGGGCCGGGAGTCGGCCGAGAAGGCCACCACGGGCACGGACACGGCCACGAAGACGGCGAAGAAGACCACCGCCAAGAAGGCTGCACCCGCGAAGAAGGCCACAGCGAAGAAGGCCACAGCGAAGAAGGCCACAGCGAAGAAGGCCACAGCGAAGAAGGCGGCACCCGCGAAGAAGACCGCGGCGAAGAAGACCACCGACGGCGCGCGGCCGCGCACCAGGGCGAAGAAGGAGGCCGCAGCCACGGGCACCGGGCCGGTGCGGACCGGCGCCGAACCGGCCACCGGGAAGAGCGAGACGACTGCGCCCGCGCCCAGGCGGCGAACCAC
The DNA here is from genome assembly GCF_001188955.3 of Kitasatospora aureofaciens. Lineage (GTDB taxonomy): Bacteria > Actinomycetota > Actinomycetes > Streptomycetales > Streptomycetaceae > Kitasatospora > Kitasatospora aureofaciens. Next base: position 243,711 of record NZ_JPRF03000021.1, read on the forward strand.
CGGTGCCACCTCCGACAGCGTCCTGAGCGTGCTGGCCGACGCCCAGGGACCGGTGCGCGCCCGGGAAGTGACCGCCCGGCTGGGGATCGAGGAGTCGGCGGACAACGTGAACGCGGTGCGCACCATGCTGGAGCGCCTGGCCAAATCCGGCCGGGCGCAGCGCCCGGGCCGTGGCCTGTACGCGAAACTGGACGGCTGACCCGCGGGCCGGCCCTGCCGAGGGCCAGTTCGCGAATCTGAGAGGCCGGGAGGCCACCACCTGGGGGTGGCGGCCTCCTGTGCCTTCTCGGGGCCTCGGCTGCCCGGGTTCCGGGAGCAACGGGCGGGCCCCGTCGCTGGTCGGAGACCCCGTACAAGCGGTCTGCCCAAGCGTTCGGTCACTGCCTCTGTCGGAGCCGGCGCAGGGTGTTCAGTAGACGTCCGCGAGGCGGCACGGCTCCTGGACGGACGGGCACAGCTCGGCGCTGCGGTCGAGCACCGCCAGGTCCGCCAGGGTGGCGGCAGGGCGGGGCTGCGGCGGCGGGTTCTTGGCCAGCTGGTCCACGATCCCGTCCGCCCTCTACCCGGTGAGGGACCGCGCCGCCTGAGCGCGGCCACCGTGGCGCTGTCGGTTGCACGCCCGGCACACGTCATCCGGTCAGCCGGTCGTGATGGCGAAAGGCCCGTGGTTCGCGAAGACGCGCTCGGCGAAGTTCTCGCTGATGCGGCGGTGTCCTTCGGGACCGGGGTGAATCGCGTCCGGCAGGGGGAACTCGTCGTGGTCGCTCTCGCCGTAGAGGTCGAGCCCGTCGAGGTAGTGGAGGTCGGGGTCCTCGACGGACCGCTGCTCGACGATGTCGGCCAGGACCTCGCGGACGATCGTGAGCGTCAGCCGTCCGGCTGCGGTCTCGGCCGGATCACCGGTGGCCCTGAACTTCAGGGTTCCACTGGAGAGGTCCGGCATGAGAGGTCCGGGGGTGTTCTCGTGGGTCGGGCACAAGATGGGGGAGACCAGGAGCAAGGGGGTTGTGGGGTGACCCTCGCGGATGGTGTCGAGGAAGCCGTGGATGGCGGGGGCGAAGGCGCGCAGGCGCATGGCGTCGCTGTTGACGATGTTGATGCCGAGCTTGAGGCTGATCAGATCTGCGGGGGTGTCGCGCATCGCGCGGGCGATGAACGGGTCGACCAGTGCGCTGCCGCCGAAGCCGAGGTTGATCAGCTCCACATCGCCTGCGGAGGCGGCCAGGGCGGGCCAGATGGTGCTGGGGAAGACGGCGTTGGATCCGTGGCTGATGGAGCTGCCGTGGTGCAGCCACACCCGCCGCCCCTTGTCCGGGGCAGGCTCGACGGGGGCGTCGGTGCGCAGGGCGATGACCTCGGTGATCTCCGCGTGCGGGAGCCAGATCTCGATGTCCTTCTCGCCCGGGGGAAGGTCGGTGAAGTGGGCGGTGCCTGCGGGGCCCGGGGTGAAGTCCGCAGTCTGGGTCTGCATGTCGGTGATGGTGCGCAGGTTCCCGCCGTCCACGGTGGCCTGGGCGGTGAGGCGGCCGTCGACCAGGAGGTCGTAGATGCCGTCCGGCGGGGGCGGGAAGCCCCGGTAGACGCGTTTGGTGGGCAGGGTGTCCAGGCGGATGGTGGTGGCGTTGGTACGGAAGACCAGCCGGACACCGGAGGGCTGGGCCTCGGCCACGGCCAGCCGGTCGTCGGGAATCCGGCGGCGCGCCCACGCAGGCAGCCGGTGCGGCAGCAGGCCGTGGGCGGTCTCTTCCACGTCGAGGTGCCCGCGCAGGAAGTCGGCAGTGATGGGGGTGGTGATCAGGTTCTGTTCGGTGCTCATCGCCTCAAGCCTTTTGATCCTCGGTCGGGGCGGCCGGTTGGGACCGGCTCCGCAGTGCGGTGTCGAGGCAGTCCAGGGTCCAGGCCCAGGACTGCTCAGCGGCTACGTCCGTGTGGTCGAAAGCGCCGGCCGCCTCCAGGGAGGCATAGCCGTGGAAGACGCTGCCCAGCATGCGGACCGCGTGCGTCTGGGCCGGCTCGGCCAGGTCGTAGCCGCGCAGGATCGCCCGTGTCATCTGTGCATGCCGGACGCCGGCGCTGGCCGCGGCAGTCTGCGGGTCGAGCCGGTACCGCGCTGCTTCGTACCGGCCGGGGTGCGCCCGGGCGTAGTCCCGGTAGGCGTTCGCGAAGGCTGTCAGGGCGTCCCTGCCCGCGCGCCCGGCCACGGCGTCGGCGACCCGGTCGGCGAGTTCCTCCAGTGCGAACAGCGCGATCCGGGTCTTGAGCTCGTGGGAGTTCTTCACATGCGCGTACAGGCTCGCCGGCTTGACGTCGAAACGCCGGGCGAGCGCGGACAGGCTCACCTGGCCGAAACCGGCCTCATCGGCGAGTTCCGCGCCGGCGAGCGTCAGCCGTTCCGGATTCAGTCCTGCCCGAACCAAAACCATCACCCACTCTCAGTATGCCTATGGCCAGTGTGTATCTACCTATGACCTATAGGCAAATACTGTACTCGTTAAGGTTGGTCGCCGGGTGTCGTACCGCACTCCTTGCGGAGTGCGAGGTGGAAGCCGCCCTGGCCGCGGCAGCCGATGCGCCGGGCGGTGTCCTGCTGCGGCAACGCCGGCTGTCCATGGGCGCGATGCTGGTACGTGAGACCCAGGGCTGGGACCAGGACGCCTTCGACAACCTCGGCGCCGCCATCAACAGCGGCTTTCCCGAGGTCGTCGGCCCGGCCCAGCTCGTCCAGGCGCTGATGGCCTACCGCATCGGCGACCGGGACTTCGCGGAGTTCTGCTACCGCGAGGCGGCCCACGGCGCGGTGCCTCACGCCGCCGTGCAGGCCGCCTTCCACCTCGGCGACATGCTCCGGGCCCGCGGGGACGTGGCGGGAGCCCGGGCGCAGTTCGCCGCCGCGGCCCGCTCCGGCGACCCGGAGTCCCGCAGGTGAAGGCCGCTGCCGAGGCCGGTCTCGCCCGGATCCGCAGCGACCGCAGGTGACGGCCGTCCCGTCTGCCCGGGGGCGATGGGGGCGGTCCCGGTCGCTCGGGTCGCTGCTCCTGGGCGACGTCGTCGGGGGATCCTGTCGGCGGCCGGTTCGGACTCGGGTTCCCTGCCGCTGCCGGTCGGCGGGGAGTCGTCCGGCTGCGGATGTCACAACCGCGTAGTCGTCGACGGAGTCAGGGTCCGGTGCCGGTGGCCGGTCGCCCGGCCGGCTGCTGCGGGGCTTCGACCGGGAAGTGGATCGGACTGAGCAGGTACTGCGCCCGCTCGGGGCCGGGCGAGTTGGCCAGTCTCGGCACGATGGCCGTACGTAGCTCGCCGATCAGCTCCGCCAGTTCCGCCGGGCTGAGCCAGAGGGCGTGCTGTCGGTAGCCCACCTGGTCGGCCACGGGGTCCGCCTCCTCGCGGTCGAGGTAGGCGTTGAACTCGGCCAGCAGCGCGGTCATCGCGGTGGCGAACGCCTGCCGATGGTCCTCGGGGGTGAGCGTGCGGACGACTCCGGCGCCGACGGCGGCCCGGTCCTGGCACAGCCGGTAGTGCCGTTCCACCGCCCCGCGCACCCGGTGCTCCTCGGCCACCTCCAGGATCCCGCCGTTCACCAGCAGATCGATGTGCCGGTAGACGGTGGCCTTGGAGGCTTCCGGGATGCGCGCACACAGCTGAGCGGTGGTCAGCAGCCGTCCGCCACCCATCGCATGCACGATCCGCAGCCGGATGGGGTGGGCGAGCAGCTTCAGCGAGTCCATATTCAAATCTTCTCACAACTGCTACCGTTCTCAACTATGAGAATGAATGGGGACGGGGCTCTGGAGGTGGCGCGCCGTTTCGCCGCGCTGCTGCTGGACGAGCACTTCGACCAGACCGTGGAACTCTTCGCGCCCCCGCTGCGGGCCGCGGTCTCCTCCGAAGCGCTCCGGCTGGCATGGGCGGCCGAGGCCGTCGCGCACGGCGGGATCCGGGCGGTCCAGGAGCCGGAGGTCGAGGCCGGTGAAACCGACCTGCTCCGCGTGCGCATCGCGATCACCTGCGCCGACGGAAGCTTCACCGTGGTCACATCAGTCGGCGACGACGGCCGGCTGCACGGACTGCGACTCGACCCGCACGGAGGCGCCGCGTGGCAGCCTCCGCACTACACGCAGCAGGACCTGTTCACCGAACGGGACGTCCTGCTCGGCACCGGGCCGTTCGCCGTGCCCGGCACGCTCACCCTCCCCCGGGGCCCAGGACCGTGGCCCGCCGCGGTCCTGCTCGCCGGCGGCGGACCGTTCGACCGGGACGAGACCAGCGGCCCGAACAAACCGCTCAAGGACCTCGCCTGGGGCCTCGCCTGCCGCCAGGTGGCCGTGCTGCGCTTCGACAAACCGACCTTCGCACACCCGGACCGCCTGCCCGCCGACTTCACCATGGCCGACGAGTACCTGCCACCCGCGCTCGCCGCCCTCCACCTGCTGCGGCACCACCCCGACATAGACCCCGACCGGATCCATCTGCTCGGGCACAGCATGGGCGGCAAGGCGGCGCCCCGGATCGCCGCCGCCGATCCGTCGATCGCGGGCCTCGTCCTCCTCGCCGCGGACGCGCAGCCGATGCACCAGGCCGCCGTCCGGGTCGCCCGCCACCTCGCGGCCCTCACCCCCGGCCCGAGCACTGACCAGGCGGTGGCCGCGCTCACCCGCAAGGCCGAGCTGGTGGCAGCACCGGAACTCACCCCCGACACACCCCCGGAACTTCTGCCCCTGGGCTTCTCCGCCGCCTACTGGCTCGACCTGCGCGCCTACGACCCGCTGGCCACGGCGGCCGCACTGACCCACCCGATGCTGATCCTGCAGGGCGGGCGGGACTACCAAGTCACCGTCACCGACGACCTGGCGCTCTGGCAACAGGCCCTGGCACACCGACACGGAGTGAGGATCCGGATCCACCAGGACCTCAACCACCTCTTCTTCCCGGGCGACGGCGCTCCCACCCCAGCCGACTACAGCAAGCCAGGACATGTCGCTCTCGCAGTGGTGGACGAGATCGCGGCCTGGCTGGCGCCGTGATAGGAGAAGGCGGCGCCCCGCCTGGCCGCCGTCACCATGCCTCACACGTCCCATCGAGCCGGGTGGCCGCCGATTGGGGGGATCTTCGTGGGGGAGTGGGCGCCGACGTTCTTCTGCACGGGTCTGGCGCTGTCGCAGTACGAGCGGACGGGGGAGGGTGCTGCCGCCGGACGATCCCCGGCGGCCGTGAACGACGCAGCTGGACCAGATCACGCCGGAACCGGGCCCGGCGGTTCAGGCGGGCTGTTGCGGGGGGCGAGCCGGACGCTCGGCGTGGATGAGGGCGTCGCGAAGGGCGTAGAGGTCGGCGATGCCGGCCACTTCCGCGAAGCGGGCGAGGAGCCGGCGGACGGTGCGGTCGTCCCCGTCGTGCACGGCCTCGGTGATCGCCTCGATCAGGTCCGCCTGCCCGTCCCGGACCGCCTCCGGTGCCACGGGCACGGGGTGTCCCACTGTCGCCTCCCTGCGCGGTGCCGCTCGTCTCTTCGGGGGCGCGGCGGCGGCTCGGGGGGTGCCGCCGCCGCGCAGCGGGAGACTACCTCACTCGCGGGTGCCGCAAAATCTATGCGCGCCGGAGTAGACATTGCTCGCGGGCGGGTCTAACGTTTTTGTCGTAGACAGCAGTCGGCGATACCGGCCAGACACGAACTGGCCGGGGTTGTTGGACAGAAGTTCGCGGTTCGGTCCGGCAGTGGAGTTCCGAAGCCAGGCAGGTGCAGGACGGCGACGGGGCTGGCTGCCGGACCGGGCGGCCCGCAGGTATCAGGGGCCGCCACCAGCGGTACCAGCAGTACGCAGTTCAGTGAGTGAGGTATCGGCAGTCGCAAGAGAGGCAGGACCTCGGCAAAGGCGCCATGACTGCGGCGCGCGTGCCGAGGGGTCCGGGCAGGTTCCGGGCCACCGCAGGTGCAGGACGACCGGCGGGGCCGGCTGCCGGACCGGGTGGGCCCTCACGGCCACCGATCAGCAGTACGCAGTTCAGCAGGTGCAGTACCAGCAGTACGAAAAGTGACAGTTCAGTACAGAGGATGAACGGAGGGCGCAAGCGCCATCAGGATCGCCCGGCCCGTGAACACTCGCCCGGGCGGACACCGCAGACCCCAACGCAAGGACGGTGGTTTCCGGTCACGCATACGCGATCCCCGTACCCCCCTCTCCCGGGGCAGTGCGGAAGTTGAAGGACCGGCCCAGGCCGGTAGATGGTGTTGTTCCCCTTCGGGGCCCCGGAGCCGACACGGCCCCGGGGCCCCTCGACGCGTTCTCCCCGAGAACCAGAGAGGTGCAGTGACTACAACGGCCAGCCCCGACACACCCGACAAACTCGACGACGACGACTACCCCGCCTACACCATGGGCCGCGCCGCCGAGATGACCGGCACCACCCCCGGCTTCCTACGCGCCCTCGGCGAACACCGCCTCATCACCCCTCTGCGCTCCGACGGCGGCCACCGCCGCTACTCCCGCTACCAACTGCGGATCGCCATGCGCGCCCGCGACCTCGTCGACCAGGGCACGCCCATCGAAGCCGCCTGCCGCATCGTCGTCCTCGAGGACCAACTCGAGGAAGCCCTGCGCCTCAACGAACAACTCCGCCGCTCCCGGCACGGCCAGGAACCGCCCTCGGACACCTGACCACCAATCGGCACGCGCCCGCCGGACCCGGGACGCACACCCCCGGGCCATCACCGGCGGGCGCCGCCATGTCGTCGTCCATCCGAGCGGATCCAGAGAAGTCGCACCCCGGGCCGGCCTGTGTCCTACCTGCAGGGGCTATGTCACTGACCGGCCATTTCCCCAGGTGAGAGCGATTCACAGACCAGCTGCATCACCTGGGGCAGGCGGTCCGGCCGGCCGTCGCCCCGTCTCACCGAAGTGTCCGACCATCGCGGTCGCCCACCTCGGCGACCGCGTCCTGTTGCGATGTCAGCAGCTCCGGTGCGCTCCTCGCCACCTGCTGCTCCACCTCCCGCCGACCCCAGGGGGGCAGCCGGGCCAGCACATCGCGCTCGACCGCGCCGCGGGCGATCCAGATCCCCGCGAGCGACTCGGCGCAGAGCGCGACGAGTGTCTCGTCCTCCTGCGCATCACTGGCGATCTCGGTCAGGGCAGCCGTCACCTCGTCGCTGGGGAAGTCCTCCAGGTCCGAGGCCGCGTCGTACCGCTCGTGCATCTGGACGCCCCCGGGAGCTGTGCCGCGCAGGATCCCGATCAGCAGAGCTTCCCGCTCCCCCGGCTGATAGGTGCGTCGAGCCGCCCGCTGCGCCGGCTCGCGCCGGGGCTGCTGAGGACCGGACTTGCCGGTCTTACCAATCGAAAAGATCTTCACCACCCTTTACCGCACTCTCGCCGACTCCACTGCCGATGACGCCGCCGACCAGGCCGCCGACCACGCCCCGACCGGTTCGCCGACCATACCCCCGGCGGGCCACCGGCCGGGCCACCCGCGTCACGTGCAGCGGTTCGAGGTCGGCGAGGCGGGCCTGGACGCCTTGCTCCAGGGCGTGGGCGTACTCACCGTGTTCGGCCTCGATGGGGAAGCCCTCCGGTGATCGCGCTGTGGGTCTGCCCCTCGCGGCCGCCTGTGCTGCGTCAGTCGGCTGGGGTCGCAGCCGACGGTGACCTCTTTCGCGCCGCGCCCGTGCCGCGAGGCGAGGGCCGAGCCCGGGTCGTTGCCGGCCCCGGGCTCGGCCGCCGCGAGGCGTGTCAGCAGTTCACCGGCAGTTCCAGGGTGACCGGGACCGGACCTCGGTAGGCGCTCGACACCGCGAAGGAGGCGTGCAGGACCGAGCCGCACGGCACCGTGGCAACGATGCCGTCCACCCGCACCGTGCTGACCGTGAACACGGTGCGTCCGGACACCGCGCCGAGCGATCCCCCACCGACGGTCTCCGCCGACAGCCCGGTGATCAGTTCCTGCGGTGCCGGCGGCCACGGCGTCCCCGGCGAGGGCGGCCCCGCCAGCCCGATCTGGCCGTACACCACGACGCGGTCGCCGGTCACCTCCGCGCACACCTTGGTGGACAGGCCGGCCTGTTGGCCGGACCAGCCGCAGGTGGTTGTGGTGGCGGCAGGGGGCTGCGGCGCGTCAGCGAGCGCCGGAACGGGGGTGGCAAGGAGCGCGGCGGCACCGGTCGCGGCGGCCGCGATACGCGAGACGGGGTTCATGGGCTTCTTCCTTCGAGAGCTGGGATGCGTTCGCGAACTTTCACGGTGTGGCACATGTGATATTTCATTCGCGCCACGACCAGAACTTTGGCATACGTTTCGAAGGGGTGGTGCCGATTTTGCCTTGGAACTCATAGTCATGTCCGAAACAAGGCCTTCGATGACGCGTTCCCACCTGGACGGGCGAACACCCATCGAGCCGCGGGCGTCGCCTCGTTGAACCCGGGGTGTACCGCCTCCGCGCCGTCGGCACCGATCCGCCGCTCTTCTTCGGCCTCCCGTACCGACTGGCCTTCCGGTCAGGCTTCCCAGGCACTCAGGTCGATGCCCGGGTAGCGCAGGCCGACGGCGCGCAGGGTGCCGGGCGTCCAGTACGGGCGGTGCGGCGGTGGGAAGCCGAGTGCCTGCAGCTGGGCGGGGGAGGACCGTGCCAACCATGCGACCCACTCGGGCCGCTTCCCCCGGAACGGCCAGGCGTGGTAGCCGACCCACTCCGCCTGTGCCGTGCGGAAGGCTGTGTTGAGCACGAAGCGGGCCGCGCCCGGGCGGGAGATGTCGACGGCCCGGTGGTAGGTGCGGGCCTCGAAGAGGAGCAGCGAGCCGGCCGGCCCGACCGTGCTCTGCTCCAGCGCGTACAGCTTCGGGCGCCGGGCGCGGTCGAGGTCGGCCTCGTCGTAGGCGAGCCCGCTGGTGTGCTGACGGCTCACCACCCGGGTGGCACTGTCGTCGTCCACGTCGTTGAGGCAGACGAAGGCGTTGACCTGGTGGAAGGCCGGGTCCTCGGACGGCACCAGCAGGCTCTGGTTGCGGGAGTCCAGGTGCAGGCGCTGGTCGTAGGTGTGCGGGCCGCCGTACTTGGCCCACAGGCACGCCTGGTAGATCCGCACGTCCGGGGTGCGGAGGACCGCGCCCACTGCGGACAGGAGCTTTTGGTCCAGCTGGCGACGGACCTCATCGACCACCACGAGTGGGCCATGGCGAGGGGCTCCTCCACCAACGGGCAGTCCTGGTCCGTCTACATGGACCAGTCGAGTGATGGCGGTAGGACCTGGGACGGCTGGCTCAGAGGCCGTCGGGGAAGTCGTAGTGGCGTTCGAGGTCTGCCGGCGTGAACGGTCCTTGGACGCCCGTGCTCGTGTCCTGTGCGGTGGCCCGCCGTGCCACCCGCCGCTCGTCCAGGCCGAAGACCCCGGTCACGACCCCTGCCAGCTCGGACGGAATCTGCAACTCGCCCTCACGGCCGCGGAGTTCTCCTTGTTCGGCGCTGCGGTAGATGCCGAGGTCCGTCTGGAAAGCGGCGTTCATGGCGCTCGCCGGACCGCTGGCCACGACACTGCCCGGCTGGAGCCGGACTTCGTCGACCGTGAGTCCGTAGCGTTCCAGGACGGCCTTGGTCTTCTCGGCGTCCTCGCACCGCTCGGGGGGATCCGGCCGTCGGTGACCACCTTCCCGCGCAGCGTGACGGTCACGCTCACCGGAGCCCGGGCGTCCGCGTCCGCCACTCGAGTCGCATCGGCCATGGAGGGCCGTTCGCTTCCTTCCAGCACCACATGTTGCTCAGTCATCGTCGTCTCCTTGAACCGACTCGCGCTCAACAGCCCCCTGGCAGCGCCATGTACGGCCAGGCGTTGACCACTCGATGATGTCCAGCGCGTCGTTGATCCCCACCGGCTCCAGGCTTCGCACCGGCGACCGCGGTCCGTCCTGGCGGCCGTCGCCCGGCCCGGCACTGGAGGGAACGTCGGCTGTGACCGGCAGCCGGCAGCGTGGACGTCATGAGGCAATCAAGGCAGTTCGGGTAGTTCTGATACTTCAGGCGGTGAAGCCGGCCGCCCACCGTCCCGCCGGCGGGAAGGGACGGCGCGCCCGGGGTGTCGAAGCCGATCGACGCGACACAGGGGAAAGGAATTCGGAGAGTTTTTAACTGATCGTAATCGATCCTTTTGTTGGAAGTTATGTCCGTCGCTGCCGAGCGGTGACCGGGGCCGGGCACAGACCCCCGAAAGGGGCGGCCGCAGGCGGCGGTCCCGCGGCGGTGGATCTCCTGCTCGACGTAGGCGCGCCAGCTGTCCCCCCGGGTGCTTCGTTCTCACCGATGTGGCTCTCCGGTGGCTCACACCCTTCGACGGTGATCAAATGGAGTAAAGAGGAGTAAGGGCAGGGCAATTGCCGACAGACCCACGCCCTGTCCGCATGGAGTGATGCCGTCGCCCCCGCATCGGAGCGGGGGAGCGATGACGACGCCGAAAGACGCCAGGGGTAGCCATGCTCCGACTTCCGCTCCCGGCCGCATTTCCAGCCGAGACGCCCACGCCTTCCCCCAGTCCCGCGCCAGGCGGCTCGACCGTACTCACCTGGGGCCAGACCCTCGCCGCACTGCTGATCATCGCCGGGATGATCACCGTGATCGGCTTGATCCTCTGGGGAGCCTCCGCCGCGAAGGGCGTGACGGGCAGCGTCGCACGCAGCTGGATCGCGCTCGCCCTGACCGCCGGACTCCTGGCCGTCGGCGTACTCGCGTTCGCGGTCAACGACTCCACCACCCGCAGCACCCTCATCGGTGCCCTCGGCGCAGCCGTCGGCGCGGCCACCGCGTTCTACTTCTCCTCAAAGTCGACCGACCAGGCCCATGACCTGCTCACCACGTCCGTGGGAACCGAAACCGTACCCGACCTGACCGGACGCACCGCGGACGACGCCATGCGGGTGCTGAGCACGACCACGCTGAGACTGATGGTCGACCCGACCTCACCCGCTCCGGCCGCCGGCAAGAACGTCGTGAAGCAACAACCCCTCGCCGGCGCGGTGGCACCCAAGGGAACCACAGTCCTGGTGACCTACGGCTGACACGGCCCGGTTGCGTGGGAAGTCGGCGGGAAGGGGATCGGGGCGCTCGCTGCCGCTGGCCTGGTGCTCACGCCCTCCACCCCTGTGCGGGCATGCGGCTCGTCGAATGCCAACCGGACGGCACCCGCATTCGGCCGACCGGAGTAGGGGCCGCCGGTGTTGCCGGCCGTCCCTGCGGGGTGTCGGCTTGAAGCCGTTCGCCACCGAACCTAGGCTTCCGAAAGCCGCTCAGATGACATCGAGGAGCAATTCATGGGAAATCAGGAGGCCGCTCCCGAGCAGACGCTTCCGACATTCGAGGAAGCGAAGGGACTGGGTCCGCAGGACAGCCAGTTCGTTCGCGATCTCGTGGAAGTACTGGAAAAGCACGGTAACCTCGACCGTTTCGGCCTGTGCCTGCTGCACGAGCACTTTCCGGTCGCGGGCGACGAGGTCCTGGTCGAGACCCATGACCTCGCGGCACGCACGCTCCAGATCCGGGTCGAGAAGGCGGGCGCGACCGGTCACACCAAGCCCTCGCAGTGGCGGTTCGTGAAGACCGGACACGACAGCGGTGAGGTCGAGAGCCACGCCTACCAGGTGATCCTGCAGTGCAGTCCGATCAGCGGGTGCCCGGGAAGCAGGGGCACGGCGCGTTGAAGTACGAGGACGGCGGCGAGGTGAACACGAACACCTCGCCGCCGTCGCACGGTCGCAACACAGGGGTCCGCAGCGCCGCGCTGTACCGGTGGGGACTGTGCGCCGTGCCGTTGTTGGTTCTACTGGCGCTCTGGGGCGGACGGCCCGCCCGAGCGGATGCCCCGTCCGCGAGCAGCTGTCATGCGGAGCAGTTGACCGCCGCCCATGTGAACGTCGAACTCAGACTCGCCAACCACGCCCACACCACGGTCGAGGGCCGGGGAGTCACGACCGTCCGCGTACCCAGGTCCTGGGAGTACGCCGAAGGCCTGCTGCTGGAGAAGAGTTCTGTTTCCTACCGCAATGCGATGCGCTGTCTCCTGCGCGACGAGCAGGAGTCGGGGCGGCCTCCGCAACAGTACCTGCGCGGACGCGAGTGGCGTTCGTCCAATCCGGCGGTGAGCGTCGAGCCTGACTGGGTCGAGGTCGAGTACCCGACGATCTTCTGGTTCGACCAACCCGGTATGTTCCGCGTCGGGCCGTGGGAAGTCGATGTGCAGCCGGGCCAGTGGAAGCTGTCCCTCGTTCCGCCGACGGCTCTGGCAGGGGCCCGTTGGGACTCGGTCGCGGTCGATCTGGGCGGCCTGGAGGCATCCAGCGTGGCACCCGAACCCTCGGCCGCCGGCAACGGGACCATGCGGTGGGGCGACCCTGACCGGCCTCAGGAGTCGAGCTCCTTGCTGACGGTTCGGGTGGCTCCCCCGTGGCAGCGCGCATGGGCGGCGGTGAGCGGGAAGAGCGCGTTTCTCGTCAGCAACAAGATCGGGATGGCCGCCTGGTGGGTGGCCATGTCCGCCATCGTCGCGTTGGCCGCTCTACGCGCCCGTCGCCGGCCGGCCCACATCGAGGCCACCGGGCTCGAAATCCGCAGCAGCACGGTCCTGCTGCAGTGGGGCCTGGTCAGCGCTGTCGTCAGCCTGACGTTCCTGCCACCGCAGTACACACTCCTCGGTCAGGACCGTTGGAAGATCCTGATCGGGATTCTGGTCGGCTGGGCGTTGACGGCCACCGCCCGTCCGAAGAGGTCGGTGCTGCTGGCCGCCTCGCTGGTGGCGGCGGTCGGCGGTCTGGTAGCGGGCTGGCCGTCCCTGTTCGGCCTTCCCCAGAAGCTGTTCCCCCCCGGTACCGGGTCCGTCCACAGCTTCGCCCCGCTGGTGGCCATGACCGCGGCGCTCCTGTGGCTGTGGCTGGCCGGCCTGGCGCTGTGGACCTGGCGGCTCGCGTGTGAGGGCGGACTGATCCGGACACCGGCGTCACCCTGGCGGCTGCGCCGCCTCGGGCCGGTCCTGGCCGTGATCACCATCCTCCTGCTGGGGTGGGAGTGGTGGACCCAGGACCGCGGGTGGGAGCGGGCCAGCTGGCTGAGCGACCGCTCCGTGCAGGAGTACGGTTGGCTGCACCGCTCCTTCCTGAGCGAGCATCTGGTGTCCTACACCATCCAGCTTCCCGCATGGTGCGTCGCCGGGACCTGGGTGCTGACCGGCATCGCCATCATGGCCCTGCTACGGGCCAGGGACTTGGCGTTCCCCGTGCCGTGCGCGGATCCCACCAGGTTGGACTGCCTCCTGCTCGCCGTGTTCTTCGCCGTCGTGGTCGCCTACCGCCAGGGCTCGTACGCAGGAAGCCAGGCCGGGGCTGTCCTCTGGCTCGTCCTGGACATCGCCGGGTTCTACGCCCTGTTGGCGGTCGGCAAGCGGTGGGCGGTCCTGGCCCAGCACCTCGAGGGAAGCGGGGACACTCCGAGGCTGAGCGAAGCGATCACCGAGGCGGGCCACTCCGACCTCATCGCGCGTGCCCGCCGCTACCGGGAGCTGACCGACGAGCTCCGTGACATGGAGCCGGGGAAGAGCGAGGGAGCCGCGAGCAGACATGCGGCAGAGAAGGAACGGCACGCGGTCGAACGGGAGCTGAGCGGGCTGCACCGCTGGCGGTCGCCGACCGGAACCGCCAACACGGCACGGCCCTGGCTGCCCGTCCAGTTCACGGTCATGGACATCGCCCTGAGCTGGGGCCCGCATGCCAGGTGGTGGGAGAACGCCCGCAGGGCCGCCCTGCTGGCGGCCGCCTTCGGCCTTCCCGGCACTCTCCTCATCCTCTGGTTCCTCTACCAGGGGGAGCAGACCGAGTGGATGCACACCGCGCAGGACTCCTTCGGGGCACCCGAGATGATCCGGCAGTTCCTGCTCTGGGAGCTCACCGCGGCGGGCGCGGGCCTGGTGCTGGGAGCGCTCTGGCGCCTGCTGCCCGGCCGCCGCGGTCCGACACGCGCCCTGAGCCTGACCGCCGTCTACACCCTGCTGATCATCCTGGGGATCCTGGGCAACCTCCTCACCGACCAGCCACTCGGCAACTGGGCCATCGCCATCTGCCAAATGCTCCTGGTGCTGACCCTCACCAGCCTCGCCATGGACGCGGACACCTTCCGCGCCGAGCGGCGTCTGTGGCCCAGCCGCTTCGGACTGCTGCTCTCGATCTACCAGCTCCGCGGCTTCTCCGCACAGATCGCCTACGTACTGGCCCAGTTGGCCGTGCTGATCGCGATCGCGAAGTTCTTCATCGGCCCTGATATCCGGACCATGAAGTTCTGAATTCAGGCGCCGCTCCTGCTACTTCCGGACCCGCTCTCGGAGTTCGGCGATGCACGGCCCGCAGGCGAACACGGTACTGACCTGCCCGAGGGACGTGCGTTGGAGAGCGGTTGATCTCGGCATGGTCTGGATACAGACGGTACACCCGCGCCCGGTCACCGATCGCGCGCCGACAGACCGATCTGACAGGAGTGCCATGCCACATCCGACCACGCGTCGCACGGCCCGCTACGGCTGGGCACCGGATCTGCCCGACGCCCGCGACTTCCTTTACTCCGCACCGCGTCTCTCGCTCATCAGCCTGCCGCCCGCGGCGGATCTGCGCGGCCAGTGCCCGCCGGTCTACGACCAGGGCGAGATCGGCAGCTGTACCGCGAACGCCATCGCCGCGGCGTTCGAGTTCGAGCTCATGCGGCAGAACCTGCAGGCCTTCGTTCCGTCGCGGCTGTTCATCTACTACAACGAGCGGGTGATCGAGGGTCATACCAGTACCGACTCGGGCGCACAGCTGCGTGACGGGATCAAGTCCGTGGCAAACCTGGGTGTGTGCCCGGAGGACGAGTGGCCTTACGACGGCACACCCGCACTCTCCGACGGAGGCCCCTTCCCGCCGACCGCACGGGCCGGCCAGAAGCCTCCGGCGAACTGCTACACGGAGGCCCTCAAGTCCACGGTGACCGGCTACCAACGCGTTACCCGGGACATCAACCAGTTCAAGGCCTGTCTCGCGTCAGGCTTCCCGTTCGTCTTCGGATTCACCGTCTACGCCGACTTCGAGAGCGCTGAGGTCAAGAAGACCGGCGTCGCACAGCTGCCGACGACGGACGAGGAGGTGATCGGCGGACACGCCGTGATGGCCGTGGGTTACGACGACCAGACCGAACGCTTCATCGTCCGGAACTCCTGGGGGCCCGGCTGGGGCATGGACGGCTACTTCACCATGCCGTATGCCTACCTCACCGAGCAGGGACTCGCATCGGACTTCTGGACGATCCGCATCGTCACCTGAATCCGCCTCGTTCGACCAGGAGTTCTCCATTTCCACTGGTCAACGGCAACGTGTACGGCTGATCGGGCAAATGCTCCGAACCCTGCCCGGACCTCCTGGCCGGGTTCGTCCGGGCCGGGAACCGCGAGTGGTCGGGCACTCCTGAAGGAGTGCACGACCACTCGCTTTCGCGTCCGGGCCACGACCGGCCGCCGTGGGGGTGGGATCAGGTCAGCATGACCCGCCAGCCGCCCGAGCCGTCCCGGCCGTCCAGGCGGAGGGTCAGCTCCTTGACCCGGCCGGTCGCGTGGAAGGTGATCCGTACGGTCTGCCGGTTCGCCGGGTCGTCACCGAAGTCGGCGGTGACCTCCCCGGCGGCTGCCGGGCCGTAGTCGCGGATCCACACCTCGGCCGCCGCCCGGCGCGCGTCGGCCGTGCCCTCCGCAGCGGCCAGCTTCACCAGCCGGTCCGCCGAGCCGTCGGCCAGGCGCCACACCACCTGCTGTACCAGGCCCAGCGTCTCCGGCACCGGGTATCCGGTGACCTTCAGATGCAGATGGGCGGAATAGTCGGCCGAGTGCTCCAGCCGGGCCTCCTCGGCGCCGCTCGAACAGCCGGCCAGGAGGCCGGCCGAGAGCACGGCCGCCAGTACGGCCGCCACCGGCCGTCCCCCCGCCATCAGTTGGTCCCGAGCGGACGCACCACAACGAACCATTCGATCGGCTCGCCCTTCTGCCGATAGTAGGACAACACCTCGTTCAGGGTGGTGACACCCTTGCGGCCGTGCTGGCGCAGTTCCATCTGGGCACCCCAGCTGACCACGACCGCGGCGTGGTTGATCCGCGGCTCGTCGCGCCACTTGAAGAACACCACGTCACCAGGTCGGGCCTCGGAGGTCCAGCGCAACCAGGTCGAGTACCGGTAGTTCAGCAGCTGCCGGTGCAGGTTGGCCGCGCCGGCCCACGTGTAGCTGCGGTTCTTGTGCCAGCCGAACAGCCAGTAGTCGTTGGTCCACCAGGCGCCGTCCCAGGTCTTGAAACCGTATCGGGGGCGCATGCCGCCACCGTAGTACAGCGCCTTGGAGACGAAGTTGGTGCAGTCCTGGGGGAAGTCCCAGCCGATGTTGACGTTGCGGCGGGCCCAGTCGGCGGTGCCGTTGTAGTTGTACCCGGCCTGGACGGCGCCGGCGGCCGGCGGGGCCGGCTGGACCGGGAAGCCGTTGGCGTCCAGCGGCACGGCCTTCTGGGCGTCCGCCGGGTCCGGCTGCGTGCCGTCGGCCACCTCCACCTGGGCCTGCGCGGCCGCGGAGGAGGACAGCCGCTGCTGGGCCGCGAGGTCGTCGGCCTCGGAGACGAGGACCGCGGCGGTGCCGACGGTGAACTCGAACCGCTTCGCGCCCACGCTCTCGCTCGGCGAGTCCGCGCCGCCCGACCGGACCATCACGGAGTCCTTGACGGTGGCCCGTACGACGACCTTGCCGGCCGTCTGCTGGTCGACCACCACGTCGGTCAGGGAGACCGCCGCGGCGGTGTACACCTGGTTCTGGGTCGCCAGCGCCTCGCGGTTGGCGACCAGCGAGGCCTCCTGAGTGGCCAGCAGGTCGACGAAGACGGTGCCGTGCGCGGCCTCGGCGGCGGCGTCCGGCGCGGTGAAGCCGGCCTTCACCTTGATCTTGTTGCGGGCGTCCAGGTACTCCTGGACGTAGCCGCGGTACTGGTCCGGGCCGCCGGCCGTCGGCGTGCCCTGGGACACCGCCGAGGCGACCGGGGCGGCGGCGCCGTAGCTGTTCCTGGCGGTGACCACCACGCGGTACGAGCGGGCGTTGTCCAGGCCGGTGAACGTGGCCCGCAGATCGCCGGTGGTCACCTCCTGGACCGGGACGCCGGCCGAGGTCTCGACCCGGACGGTGTAGCCGACCTCGCCGACCGAACCGCGGTCGGCCGGGGCGTTCCAGGAGACGACCAGAGCGCCGTCGCCGCTGACGGTGGTGACCTGTTCGGCCGCACCCGGCGCGGTCGGCGCCAGGTAGTCGAGGCTCAGCTCGGGCCGTTTCGTGGGGTCGGCGGCGGTGGCCGAGGAGTAGCGGGCCGCGCCGGTCCAGCCGGCCGGCGGGCGCAGGGCCAGGCCGTAGGCCTCGCCCTTCTCGATCCACGAGCCGACCAGCGCGGACAGGTCGGTCTCCGACAGCTTGGCTGCGGAGGCGTAGCTCTCGGCCCCGGCGGACGCGGTCAGCGCCGTGCCGCCCTGGCCCGGAGCCCAGGCGCCGCCGAGCTGGAAGACGTCCACGGCGGCCTCGTCGCAGCCGGCCGTACCGGTCGCGCAGTCCGAGCGGGTCAGTGCGAGCTTGCCACCGATCACCCGGGAGCCGGCCGGGACGGCCGACAGGTCGGGCTTGAGCCAGCTGGTCCAGCTGCTGCCGTCGGGCATGGTGCCGATCCGCAGTTCGGCCGGGTCGGCGGCCGGGCACGCGCCGGTGTCGCAGCCGCCTCCGGTGGCCGCCGAGGCGTCGGCGAGGGTGGGACCGGTGAGGACCACGGTGGTCGGCGCGGGCGGCGTCGGCGGGGCCTGGACGCGGACGGCCAGCGGCTGGTCGGCGGTCCACGCTGAGCAGCCGACCGCGGCGCAGGCGCGCGCGGCCCAGGTGTAGTCGCCGCCGTCGGTCACCGCGCCGTCCGGCACCTGGACGGAGGCGCGGGTGCCGCTCTCCGCCCAGGCCGGGGCGATCGAGGTCGGCAGCGGCTGGCCGTTGCTGCCCTTGAGCACGAACTCGGTCCGGAGCCGGCCCTGGTTGGGGTTGGTGACCAGGGCGGAGAGCACCGGCGTGAGGGTCTGCTGGGCACCGGTCCGCAGTTGGCTCGGCACGTCCGGCAGTGGGCTGACACTGAAGGTGGCCCAGGCGGACCAGCCCAGGTTGTAGTGCAGGCCGTCGTAGGGCGAGGTGCGGAACCGGTAGGTGTGGCCGTACTGGAGCAGGCCCGCCGGCACGGTGACCTCGGCGGGGGTGCCGCTGGGCACGTAGCCGGAGACGTTGACGTTGCCGACCTGGGCGCCGGAGATGGCGTCGACCAGCTGGAAGGTGCCGGTCACCTTGTCACCGTCGGGGTCGATGAAGGTGTCCCGGAGCACCGGGGTGGTGGTGTCGACCCGCCAGGTGCCGGTGCCGTCCTGGCGGAACGGCGGACCGGCCTCCTGCTTGGTCCCCGTGCGCGGGCGGTAGTTGTAGTTGACCGTCAGCTTGGGGACGTTGGTGGCGGCGTTGGCGGAGTTCACCTCCTTCCAGTACTTGGTGCTGACCTCGTCGGGCGCCCGCAGGCCCATCCCGGAGACCTGGTTCTTCGCCGAGGCCCAGGCCTGGACGAGGTCCGTGACGTTGGCGGTGATCCAGCCGTCACCGCCGCAGGCGTCGCGGCCCTTGGTCTCGGTGGACGTGGCCCTCCTGGCGTTCCAGGAGGGCTGGTTGGTCCAGCGCGAGGCGGTGGAGGCGAGCCCGGTGTCCCACACCTCCCAGGTGTAGGGCAGGCAGTCGCTGTTGCCGGAGTGGATGTTGTACAGCGACACTGCTCGAAGCCGTTCCGGTTGGCCTCGACGACCAGGTCCCCGTCGCCGTCGCCGATGGCGTCCCGGTACACGGCGCGCGGGCCGTCCAGCTCGGGCGCGGGCAGGCCGCCCTTCCACTCCAGCGCCAGCTCGTCGTCGCCGGAGCCGAGCGACACCAGGGTGCGGGAGGGCTCCGCGGCAGCGGGCGCCGTGACGGCCTGTGACTCCGCGAGGGTGCGGGGCCGCTTGCCGCCGGGGCCGGCCAGCTTCATCGCGTGCGGGTGTGCGGCGGGGGCCACCGAGCCGTCGGGCGCCCGCTTGAGGGTCAGATCGACGTCGGTCCATGTGCCGTCGCGCAGGAAGCGCACCGGTCCGGCGGCGAGCTCGGTGGTGAGCGTGCCGTCCGGGTTGACCCAGGTGGTGGACACCTCGCTGCGCTCGGACACCGCCTCGACGCGCCGGCCGGTGGAGCGCGCGGCGACCCGGGCGGCGGCGATGCTGCCGGTCGGGTCGACGGCGGCCGCCGTCGGCGGCGTGCCGGGGGAGGGCTTGGGCTGCGGCTTGGCGGCGAACGCGACCGGCGCTCCTCCGGCCAGCGCCAGTGACAGTGCCACCGCGAGGGACAGCGGACCGGCGAAGGTCCGCCTTGGAATATGCATGAGGGTTCCTTGACTCGCTCTTGGTTGAAGAGATCCGGAGCATAGGCAAGGCCGTCCAGGGGTGGCATCGCACCAATTCGGGGCAAAGTAGTCGAGATTCTGAATCTTTCCTTAAGAAGTTGATGAGATCGTGACGCATCTTGTACGCGCGAATTCGAATGGGCCCGGCGCTGTCCTCTTACGGATTGCGAGCCGAATCCGGGTCTACGCGATCGGGTGGGCGGCCGTCACCGCTGACGGCGTGTGCGGACCAACGTCCGCGACGGCCCCCGCACCCCCGCACGGTGAAGCCCCCCGGGCGGCTGGGCCCGTACACTGCCTGGCCGCCCGTGCCGTGGCTCGGGGGCAAAAAAATCGGCTGATCGACCGGTGAAGGGTTGTTTCGCGTCGGAGGCCGACGGGGACCCGCAGGTGTGCGGCCGGGTCGGCCGAAGCTCCGCCCGGAGGGCCGGCGGCCACGGACCCGCGCATCAACTTCCGGGACCGCGCAGCACCTTCCGAGAGTCGGGCTCTTCGCGTCGACTCGTCATCGCCGTGCCGCGGTCATGCCGTGGCAGCAAGGGAAGTCATCATGAAAGCAGCGGTATATGAAGGACCGCGAACGGTCACAGTGAAGGACGTGCCGGACGCGAAGATCGAACACCCCTGCGACATCATCGTCAAGATCACCACCACCAACATCTGCGGTTCGGACCTGCACATGTACGAGGGCCGCACCTCGTTCGAGTCCGGCCGCACTCTGGGGCACGAGAACATGGGGCAGGTGGTGGAGGTCGGCCCGGCCGTCCGCAAGGTGCAGGTCGGCGAGTACGTGGTCCTGCCCTTCAACATCGCCTGCGGCTTCTGCAAGCAGTGCGAGCAGGGTCTGACCAACTACTGCCTGACCATGCAGCCGGAACCGGCCCTCGCGGGAGCCGCCTACGGATTCGCCGAGATGGGCCCCTACCAGGGCGGCCAGGCGGAGCTGCTGCGTGTGCCCTACGGCGACTTCAACGCGCTGCGCCTGGGCGAGGACGCCGCCGAGCGGCAGACCGACTACGTGATGCTCGCCGACATCTTCCCGACCGGCTACCACGCCACCGAGATGGCCCACGTCAAACCGGGCGACCAGACCATCGTCTTCGGGGCCGGTCCCGTCGGGCTGATGGCGACCTACTCCGCCCTCCTCAGGGGCGCCGGCCGCGTCTGGACGGCGGACCACCAGCCCGACCGGCTGCGCAAGGCGGAGGAGATCGGGGCCATCCCGATCAACACCGCCGAGCAGAATCCGGCGGAGGTCGTCAAGGAGGCCACCCTCGGCCTTGGCGCCGACAACGGCTGCGAATGCGTCGGCTACCAGGCCCACGACCCTCAGGGACACGAGGACGCCAGCCTCACGCTCAACGGACTGATCGACTCGGTCAGGTTCACCGGCCACATCGGCGTGGTGGGCGTCTTCCTGCCCCATGATCCCGGCGGCACGGAGGCCCAGGGTGAGCTGGAGGCCCAGGGCAAGGTTCCGATCGACTTCGGGATGATGTGGTTCAAGGGCCAGCACATGGGGACCGGGCAGGCTCCGGTGAAGAGGTACAACCGGGCGCTGCGGGACCTGATCGTCGGCGGGAAGGCGAAGCCGAGCTTCGTGGTCTCCCACGAGCTCAGCCTGGACGAGGCCCCCACCGCCTACGAGCACTTCGATGCCCGTGACGAGGGCTGGACCAAGGTGGTCCTGCACCCCAACGGACACGGCAACGGCCACAAGCGGTGATGGATCCAGGGCCGCCGGCCGCCTCGCCGCCTGGTCTCCAGGACCTGCCGGCCGACAAGTGCGTCCAGCCCCGGGCTTCGGCCGGGGGCTGGACGGGCCGTCGCCACCTGCGGTCCAGCAGCTCGACGTGCGCGCACTCGTACCACAGGGCGCTCGCCGAGCCCGGGGCATGGCGCCCCTGAGGAGGTGGGTGGGTCTCCAGTACGAGGACTTCCAACGGCCGTACGACCAGCGCCGGATCCACATCGAGCAGATCCACCCCGCACTCGGCGAACCCGCCTACCAGGCGTGGACGGACAAGCCCGACCGCCATCCGTACTGACCAGGACTAGAGGACCGGCAGCCAGGCCGCAGCGTATGCCGGGTGTGTCCGGCCAGCGGCTCTTCAGGCGCGGACGGATCCACTCGGGAAGTTCGATGTCCTTGCCGACGGCGCGGGCGATGGGGTTGGCGAACCCTCGATCCGCTGTCCGCCTGCGGCTGTGGACCGCCGTGGGCACCGCTCCGGTGCAGCTGGGGACGCACGACGAGGCCCACGGGATCGCCGCAGAGCGGATCGAGGCCGCCCGTGGGCTGGACCGGCGGACAGAGCGCATGTGCCTGGACGTCGACCGCGGCCCACACGTCACCGGCCAGGCCCGGGGCCAGGGCCTCGGAGTCCCGGCCGGCGGGCACGAAGCTGCTGCGGCTGAGTGACAAGGGGGCGGCTCCCCGGAAATGTTCACGATGTGACGAGTCGGGCCCTCTTAACTTCTTCTGACACTCGACTGTGTCGCCCGGAAGGCGGTTGCCCGCGTCCGCCACCCCTGGAGGTCATCCTCGTGAATCTTCGACCCTGGGCCGCAGCGTCCCTGGCCGGTGTGGCCATCGCTCTTGCTCCTGCGCCTGCAGGCGTCGCCGCGCAGGCGTCCACACTGCACGCGCCCGGTTCCCCGTGGCCCCGGCAAGAGGACGGGGAAGGGGCGGGAGAAGGGTATGGGGAGGGGGAGGGGTACGGGGAGGGGCACGGGGAGGGGCACCGCCGTCACTACAGTCCCTGGCGCCACTGCTTCAGCGCCCGCCGCGTCGTGCTCATCGACAGAACCCTCAGGGCGATTCTGACCAACAGCCGGCGTGGGCCGGAGGCTCTCGTTCTCCAGGGGAGTCCGCCGTCCTCGTCCTCGTCGCCGGAGGCGCCATGGGACAACTTCTCCGTTTCAACGTATTTGGACGTGAACTATCCCACCCAGACCAGCAACCAGTACGAGTTCCAGATCCGTGGCTTCTTCAGGGAACACCCGGTCTTCGTGGTCAAGGCCTTCGACCGCCACGAGCGAGCCTTCCCCTTCGCAGCCGCCCGCTGCGTCGACGACTTCTACGACGACGACCACCGCCACCACGAGGACGGTGACCGCGATGACCACGCGCGTCCGCACGACGGTGTGGCTGCCGACGGAGGTGGCCCGTCCGGCGCCCCGTCACCCGAGGGAGGGGACCAGGGGCACAACGGCCAGCCCGCACCGGAGACCTCCACCTCCGGCGGCACCAGCCTCTCTCCTCCGCCCGGTGGCGAGACCTTCGGTGAAAGCATTGGGCGCCTGGGCGCGAAGCGCATCGGGATCGCGTCCGGCGGCCTGCTGATGGTTCTGGGAGCGCTGGCTGCGGCCTGGCTTCGCCGACGCCGTCGGAAGCGTGCCACTCGGCCGGAACAGGGACCGGCCGCACCTCCGACCCCTGACGGTGCATCGGATCAGGAGCCCGAGGTGCCGCCGGCCCAGCCGTAGCGAGGGGGAACGGCCGGCGTCCCGGCGGAACCGGTCAGGAGGAACTGCCGCTTCCGGAGGACGTCGGCGTGGCCGAGGAGGTCGGCGTGGCCGAGGAGGTCGGGCGGGGGTCGTGGGGGCAGATCCAGTTGGGGTTCTTGATTCCGAAGCTCAGGCCCCACTCCCTGTCACAGCCGCCCCAGTATGCTGCGACCCGATCGCAGTACGGGCCGCCGTAAGAGTGACAGGGGCGCACTGATTCCTGCGGGCCCGGATTCGTGGAGAGTGGCCAGGACGATTCGGCCTTGCCCAGCGACGTGCCGGAGGCTCCGACCATGCGGACCCGCGTGGCATCGGAACCGTGGGATGTCCGGTCCATGAGGAAGAGGGGCAGGCCGAAGGCCGAGACGGAAGCCGCCACCGATGCGGCAGCGAGAGCGCAGCGGGTCAGGCGCATGACTGTTCCTCCTGGCTTCGTGGTCTGTGGCAGGTGCGGACGAACTCTGCGCACGAGTGCCGCCGCCGTGAGCGCCGGAGTTGAACGTATGGTCTGGAAAACTCCCCGGCAGCCAGCGAACCGCCAATCAGGCGGCCTTGTCCCGGTTCTTCACTCGAAGGGTCTCGTCCCCTCGCGGAGATCGACCGGGACGGTTCGCCCGCACCCGAGAAGCCGTAATGAAGCCGGACTTCGCCTGCCGTGCGGGGACCGGACGGGGGCGGCGGCCTCGGCTCACGCGCCACCGTCCAGGAGTTCACGCCCGCCTGCGTGGGCTACGACGGAAGTCCGGTTGCCGACGGGCCGTTCGTCTTCGACCCGGCGACTCGAGGGCCGGCTTCCGAAGGACGCGCGCCACACCCACGACGTTCTGCCCGACCACTGGAGTCGCGGCAGCGGACATGCCGGTTCCGCCCGCGCGAACGCCCGCGAGGACGGGACGGCCGGGCCGTCAGGCGAGGCCTCCGGCGCCGAGGCCGCTACGGAACCGCCGCACCGTTATGAGGCGGGGCGAGCCCCGGGTGACATCGCGCCCGGCCCGGCGCATGGTGGAAGTAAGGGGCGGCGCGGGGGAGGGGGCGTCGGTTCCGATGTCCGGTCCCGCGCCGGACCTCGACAATTCGCATACGGATGGACTGTCGGAACGGGGCCACCCGGTGGCGCCGATGCCCCTGAGGACCCGACAAGGGGAACACCGATGTCGAACGAACGACTGCCCACCCGCTCCTCGGACCGGGACCGTGCCGGGGATGACGTCGACGTCGTCGTGGTCGGCTCGGGCTTCGGCGGCTCCGTCGCCGCCTACCGCTTCGCCGAGCGCGGCCGGTCCGTGGTCGTGCTGGAACGCGGCAAGCCGTACCCGCCCAACGGCTTCGCCCGCTCGCCGGCCGCGATGGCCCGCAACTTCTGGGATCCGGGCCGGGGTCTGTACGGCCTGTTCGACGTCTGGTCCTTCCGCGGTCTGGAGGGGGTGGTCTCCAGCGGCCTGGGCGGCGGCTCGCTGATCTACGCCAACGTGCTGCTGCGCAAGGACGAGAAGTGGTTCGTGAAGGAGTCTCCGCTGCCCGGCGGCGGCTACGAGAACTGGCCGGTCAGCCGTGCCGACCTCGATCCGCACTACACCGCGGTCGAGGAAATGCTCGGCGCAACGCCCTACCCGTACGACGACACGCCGAAGACCCTCGCGATGCACGAGGCCGCCGACCGGCTCGGTGTCCCGATCGAACGGCCGCCGCTCGCCGTCACCTTCGCGCCCCGGCCGGCCGGCACTCCCGTCCCGGGTGCCCCCATCCCCGAACCCGAGTACGGCAACCTCCACGGCCTGCCCCGGAGCACCTGCCGGCTGTGCGGCGAGTGCGACGTCGGCTGCAACTTCGGCGCCAAGAACACCCTGGACCACACCTACCTCTCGGCCGCCCGGCACCACGGCGCCGACCTGCGCACCCGCTGCGAGGTGCGCGGCTTCGCGCCCCGGCCCGGAGGCGGCTGGGAGGTCCGCTACGTGGTCCACGACCCCGCCCGCGAGGGCCATCCCACAGCGATCGACCGCCTCCCACTGCAACGGATCGGGTGCAGGCGCCTGGTGCTGGCGGCCGGCACGTTCGGAACGACCTACCTGCTGCTGCGCAACCGGGCCGGGCTGCGCGGCATCAGCCCGGCCCTGGGCAACCGGTTCAGCGGCAACGGCGACCTGCTGGGACTGGTGCTCAACGCGACCGACGGCGCGGCCGGGCGCGGTCCGCGCCGGTTGGACAGCAGCACCGGCCCGGTCATCACCAGCGCCATCCGGGTCGGTGACGAGCTTGACGGGGACGGCTCCTCGGGGCGCGGCTTCTACGTCGAGGACGCGGGGTACCCGGGCTTCGTGGACTGGCTGGCCGAGGGGGTGCAGGTCCCGGGCGAGGTCCGCCGGACGGTGGAGTTCGGCCTGCACCGGCTGCTGTCCCGGTTCGGCGGTACCCGGCACAGCCACGTCAGCCGCCAACTCGCCCTGCTGCTCGGCCCGGGCGTGTTCTCGGCCTCGGCGCTGCCGCTGCTCGGCATGGGCCGGGACGTGCCGGACGGCCGGCTGAGCCTGTCCGGGGACTACCTCGAGGTCGACTGGACGGCGGAGACCTCGCTGCGATACTTCGAGCGCGTCCGGTCGACCATGCGCGAGGTGGCCGAGGCACTCGGCGGCGAGTTCGCCGACAACCCGCTGTGGTGGACGTACCGGGTGATCACCGTGCACCCGCTGGGCGGCGCTCCGATGGGCCGCCACCCCGCCGAGGGCGTCTGCGACTCCTACGGCGAGGTGTTCGGCTTTCCCGGGCTGTACGTGTTGGACGGCTCGGCGCTGCCCGGGCCGGTGGGAGCGAACCCGTCGCTGACGATCGCCGCCTTCGCCGACCGGGCCTGCGAGCACATCCTCGACGAGTCCTCCGTGCCCGCGACCGCGGCCGCCGCGCCGCTGCCGGCCGGTGCCGTGGCGTCGGCCTCCGACCCGCAGCCGCAGGCCGACGGGCCGCGGGCGACCAGCCTGTCCTTCACCGAGGAGATGAAGGGCTACGTCGCCCTCGACACCGAGGACCCCGAGCAGGGGCGGGCGCTCGGCCGCTCCCGGCACCAGCGGCTGATGTTCCGGCTCACCATCACCGCCTCCGACGTGGACCGCTTCGTCGTCGATCCGGATCACCCGGCCACCGCCGCCGGCTACGTCGACTGCGACCTGCTCGGTGGCCGACTGCCCGTCGAGCGCGGATGGTTCAACCTGTTCACCCGCGGCGACGACCCGAGCCGGCGGCTGATGCCGTACCGGCTGCACCTGCGCGATCCGGGCGGAAACCCGCTGACCCTGGTCGGGCACAAGGACGTGCACGACGACCCCGGCTTCGACCTGTGGCGCGACACCTCGACGCTCTACTACCGGTTGCTCTCCGGGCACGTCCTCCCGGACGGCGACGCCGCCGCGCCGGTGCTCGGCGCGGGGGTCGTCAACATCCTGGTCAGGGACTTCGTCCGCCAGCTGACCACCTTCCGCACCGCGGGCCCGCACCCCGCGCGGGCGCTGGAGCGTTTCGGCCGGCTGTTCCTCGGCGAGCTGTGGGCCGTCTACGGCCCGCAGCTCGCCCGGGCCCGGCAGCCGGTCTGACCGAGGAGCCGACATGAAGGCGCACGAGCTCCGCAAGCACGCCGAGGAGATCGGCTTCACCCCGCAGGAGCAGACCCGGTGGCTGGCCCCGGGACAGCTGGCCCGCACGGCCGTGAAGGTTGTCCTGGCCACGGTCTTCGCCGGCTACGCGGACAAGAGGGAGATCCAGGGCGCGCTCTCCGAGCGTCCACTGCACGCCCCGCTGTGCGAGCCCGGGGCGCAGGAGCTGTGGATCGACTTCGTCGCCGACCTCGGCGACGGCTTCGACGCGACGAGCTCGGTGGCCTGGACGCTGGCGGCGGAGAAGCTCACCGTCGACGCACCCGGTCCGGCGCCGCCCGGCCTGACGAGCCGGGGCGCGCTGCTGGTGCTCGGCGGTGACGAGGTGTACCCGGTGGCATCCGCGCGCGGCTACGAGGACAAGATGAAGGGCCCGTACCGCGCCGCCCTGCCGACCGCCGACGACCATCCGCTGCTGGTCGCGCTGCCGGGCAACCACGACTGGTACGACGGCCTCACCGCCTTCCTGCGGATCTTCGCCCAGCAACGGCCCATCGGCGGCTGGCAGACCGCACAGAGCCGCAGCTACTTCGTCGTGCAGCTGCCGCAACGGTGGTGGCTGATCGGCCTGGACAGCCAGCTCGGGGAGTACTTCGACGACCCCCAGCTGCGCTACTTCCAGAAACACCTGTCGGCCAACCTCGAACCCGGGGACGGCGTGATCGTCTGCTCCGCGGAGCCCACCTGGGTGAAGAGCGCCGACAGGTCGGCCGACGCCTTCGACGCGCTGCACTGGTTCGACCGCAACTACGTCCGGACCAGGACCGATCCGCAGACCGGCGAGCAGCGCCCGACCGGCGCGTCGATCCGACTCTGGCTGACCGGCGACCGGCACCACTACGCCCGGTACGCCGAACGGCTGCCCGAGGACACGGCGCCCACCGGCCACCTGCCGCCCGACCCGCGGCGGCGCCAGATGGTGACCTGCGGCCTGGGCGGCGCGTACCTCTCGGCGACGCACCGGCTGCCCGCCGCGCTGCCGCTGCCGCCCAGCGGGTCGCGGCTGCGGGAGAGGGACGACCCGCCGGTGGTGTTCGACCGCGCACGGGCGACCGACCCCGACGCCGCGGACTCCCGCCGGATGGCGCGCCGCCTCGCACGGCCCTGGTCCCCGTACTGGCTGCCGCGCCGCAACCCCGGTTTCGCCGAGCTGACAGCGGGCGTGCACGCCGTGCTGTTCCTGCTCCTGGGCTTCCTGTTCGCCCTGTCGCAGGGCGTGCTCAAGCCCGTCGACGCCGTGCGCCACGCCGACGGTGGGGCCCTCGGCAGTTTCGTCGGCGGTTTCTGCGGTGCGGTGGCGGTCTTGTTCCTGCTTCGTCTGCTCTACCGGCTGCTGCGCCCCCATGTGCGGGCGAAGCCGTCCACGACGCTGGTCGCGTTGCTGATGCAGGTCGCGGTGGCGCTGGCGGTCCTCGCCGTCGCCGTGGGCGTGCCGTTCCCGGACTCCTGGTCCGGGTGGGCGGTGCTGATGGCCTGCCTGGTGCTGGCCGCGCTGGTGGGCGCGGTGCTGGGCTCCGAGGCGTTCGCGCTCTGGATCCTGTCGGCGCGCAGCGGCGCGGCCACCGACTGGCAGATGTCGGGCCAGTCGATCGAGGAGCACAAGGGCTTCCTGCGACTGCACCTCGCGCCGGACGGCGACATCACGATCTACCCCCTGGCGCTCGACGGCATCTGCCGGGAATGGGACCTGCAGGACGACCCGGCCCTCGGCAAGCGGCCGGTGCCCGCCGCGCCGCCGACCGTACGGCTGATCGAGGACCCCGTCGTGATCGCGCGGAACGCGAGGACGCCATGACCACCGTTCCACCACCCACCACGGCGGCCGGGCGGACCACGCGCCGCGACCACGTCACCGAGGTCCGCCCGCTGACCGCCCTCGACGGCCGGCCGCTGACCCTGGTGCACGTCCAGGGCCGCCACCCTCCCACCCGGGGCCCGGTGCTGGTCGCGCACGGCGCCGGGGTCCGGGCCGAACTCTTCCGCCCGCCGCTGCCGCGCACCTTCGTCGACGCCCTGATCGACGACGGCTGGGACGTCTGGCTGTTCAACTGGCGCGCCTCGATCGACCTCGACCCGGTGCCCTGGACGCTCGACCAGGCGGCCGCGTACGACCACCCCGCCGCGGTGGCCCACGTGCTGGCGGCCACCGGCGCGGACCGGCTCAAGGCGGTCGTGCACTGCCAGGGCTCGACCTCGTTCATGATGGCGCTGGCGGCCGGGCTCCTGCCCGAGGTGGACACCGTGGTCAGCAACGCGGTGTCGCTGCACCCGGTCGTCCCCGGCTGGTCCAGGTTCAAGATCGGCCGTCTGGCCCCGCTCATCGCCCGTGCCCTGCCGGCCATCTCGCCCGGCTGGGGCGACAAACCGGAGGGCCCGCTCTCCCGGCTGATCGTCGGCTTCGTCCGCGCGACCCACCCGGAGTGCGGGAACAGGGTCTGCCGGATGGTCAGTTTCACCTACGGCACCGGCTGGCCGGCCCTGTGGTCCCACGAGAACCTCGACGAGCGGACGCACGACTGGATCCGCGGGGAGTTCGCCGACGTCCCGATGACGTTCTTCGCGCAGATGAACCGGTGCATCCGGGCCGGCCACCTGGTGCGGACGGAGCCCGTCGCCACCCTGCCGCGGTCCGTCGTCGACCGGGCGCCCAGCACCGACGCGCGGATCGTCCTGCTCGCCGGCGAGCAGAACCAGTGCTTCCTGGCGGAGAGCCAGCAGCGCACCTTCG
Source organism: Kitasatospora aureofaciens (assembly GCF_001188955.3). Taxonomy (GTDB): domain Bacteria; phylum Actinomycetota; class Actinomycetes; order Streptomycetales; family Streptomycetaceae; genus Kitasatospora; species Kitasatospora aureofaciens. Next base: position 273,097 of record NZ_JPRF03000021.1, read on the forward strand.
ACTTCCTGCAACGGCACCGCCCCGGCCGCGACAGCCTCCACCTGCTGCCCGGCTACGGCCACCTCGACGTCTTCCTCGGCCGCCGCGCGGCGGCCGACACCTACCCGCTGATCCTGAAGGAGCTCGGGCGATGAAGCCGATCCTGTCCCTCGCCCGGCTGGGGTTGTCGCTCGTGCCGTCGCCGTACCCGAGGCGGCAGCGGCGGCTCGCCGGACGCAACGCGCTGGTCGACGGCATCCCGTTCGAGATGCCGGTCAACTCGGCGGACACCCCCTGTCTGATGGCCGCGTTCACCGTCGACCGAGCGGCGGCCGCCCGGCTGCTGCCCGGCGGCGAACTCCACCCGGTGACCCTCCCGGGCGGCCGCGGGCTGCTCATGATCACGGTCGTCAACTACGTGCGCACCGACATCGGCCGCTACATCGAGTACTCCATCGCGCTCGCCTGCACCCACGGCAACCGGCCCGCGCCGCCGCTGCTCCCGGGGCTCCTGCGGGGCGTCTTCGGCACCGGGCAGTACGTCCTGGACCTTCCGGTGAGCAGCGAGATCTCGGTCAAGGGCGGGAAGGGCATCTGGGGGATGCCCAAGCACCAGGCCAACCTCGACTTCCGGGTCACCGACGCCACGGTGTCCAGCGAGTACCAGGTCGACGGCCAGCTGGGGACGTTCATCTCGATCGACCGCCCGCCCGCGACGGCGCTGCCGCTGCGCGTCAAGGCGGCGAACTACTGTGCGTTCCGCGGCATGCTGATGAAGTCGTCCATCTACTTCGAGGGGGAGGCCGACATCGCGTTCGGCAAGCGCGCCCGGGCCCGGCTGCTCCTCGGCGACGCCCCGCAGGTCGTGGCCCTTCACGACCTCGGGATCACCTCGAACCCGCTGTTCACGATCTACCTGCCGTCGACCCGGGGCGTGCTCGACGACCACTTCGAGTGCTGGTTCCTCACCAGCGAGGCGCCCGGCCAGAGCTACGGCGAGCCGATGAAGAGCGTCGTCGACCTCGGCCTGTCGCAGCAGTGGCTGGACCCGCCGCGCATCGACGTCGGCGCCCGGCCGTGAAGGAGTCCTGGGACGACGGTCCTGGGACGACGGCCCGTGTGAAAGAAGGGCAGCCAGGGGACCGGTCTCAGCCCCAGTTCTGCAGCCGCTGGAGCAGGTCGGCGTCGCCCTCCATCCGCAGCGATTCGGCCGGGATGCGCATGTACATGAGCAGGGCCATCTCGCTCGCCGTGCCGTAGATGGCGGCGGTGGGCTTGCTCTCGGCGGCCTCCGCCGCGCTGAGGCGGGTGAAGCGGGAACCGGCGGCGTCCACCGTCTGGCGCCAGGAGCCGGCCTCGGCTGCGTGGTAGTCCATGGTGGCGGGCTCGTCCGGCCACGGGACCGTGACGGTGCAGACGGTGGCGAGGAACTCCTCGATGGCGTCGACCGCCTCGGTCGTCGGCAGCTCCTGCGGTGTACCGGAGGCCAGCTGGGCGTCGTAGGTGTGGATCAGCGACTCCGGGACGCGGCGGCGGGCCACGGCGGCCACCGTGTGCGGCGAGGCCAGCGGCTCCCACCAGGCCCAGCAGCCCCGGTCCGGGCCGGCCTCGCGCAGAGCGGTGAGCAGCTGCTCCGTCGAGTCGGCCAGCCAGGTTATGAGGGCCTCGCGCTCCTTGGGCGCCGCCAGCCCGTCCTTGCTCGGCCGCTCGTCGCCCGGCGCGGTGTTCAGCACGATGTAGGCCCAGAAGCGGTCACCCTCACTGAGGTGGTTCGCGAGGTCGTACAGCGTCCACCCCGGGCAGGACGGGACGTCGGCGTCGAGGCTGGGGGCCTCCGCGACGGCGGCGCGGAACGCGGCGGACCGCTCGTCAATCATCCGCAGCAGGGTGGAGAAGTGGAGATGTTCAGTCACGCGGAACTTGTATCACCGGGACTGGGACGTCCGCACTCGATTAAGACTGACCGGTAACTCGAGCATCTCCACGGCAGGCTCAGCTATGAGGAGCAGCCGTGGATCTTCGACGACGACATCCTCATGTCCGCCGTAAGCCGGTTGAAGCGCAGCGACAGCAGATGGATCTCCGCTCAAGCCGCCGCACCGAACTGGCCCCGGGCCTTGAAAGACACCATCAGGGCGATTCTGACCACAGGTGGGTGAGCGGACCTGCCACCACTACCGTGTTGACCCAGTGTGACGGCGGGGGAGGCGTGGGTGATGCCGGCAGGCTTCGCGGGGTGAGTGCCCTCACATCGGAATGTGAGACACGATGCCGGATAGTGGTGTCCGTTTTGTTCTCTTTTAAGCCCATGTGGACCGTGCTGGGAAGGTGTTTTCCCGGGTCGGAAGGGTGGGCGCGTTACGGGTGGCCGCTTCCCCCGAACCGATGCGGCCACGGCGGCTACGACCGCGGGTCGTAGCAAGGGGGTCTTGGCGGGGGCGGTTGCGGTCTGGCAGCTTGGCATTCGTCGTCAGCCACACCGGCTCCTGTCCCGCCGGATGCGGCTAACCGCCGACTCACGCCCCGCGACTGTTCGGCCCCTGTCCGGCCACGGTCGAGGCGGGGCGTGAGAGCGGCCCAACCCGATTGAGGTCTTGCTCTACATGCCCGCTTTCAAGCTCCGTATGCGTACCTCTGCCGCGATCCTGGCCGGCGCCGCCGGTGTGACCGCCCTGGGTGCCGCCGTGGTCCCCGCCGTGGCCTCGGCCGCGGACGCCTCCCCGCAGGCCGTCGCCGCCCGGATCGTCCCCGCGGACCAGCTGGCCTCGTTCAGCCAGATCGTCTCCCACGAGTCCGGCTGGAACGTGACCGCGACCAACCCGAGCTCGGGCTCCTACGGACTGGGCCAGGCCCTGCCGGCCTCCAAGATGGCCTCCGCCGGCGCCGACTGGAAGACCAACCCCGCCACCCAGATCAAGTGGACGCTGGACTACATGAACACCCGCTACGGCAGCCCCAACGCCGCGTGGGCCTTCTGGCAGAACCACCACTGGTACTGAGCCGACCTCCGGCTCCCCCCGTGCCCCGGGGCCGGACAGGGGTCACCGTGGCAACCCACCAGGGCCCGGGCCCGCGCAACCGCGCGGCCCGGGCCCTCGTGCCGTTTTCCGACCGGCTCCCCCTCCTGGGCCGCGCGTCCCTCCAGGCCACCGGCATCCTGGACCTCCCCGCTCGGGAGCGGGGAGAACGGCCGGGGAGTGTCGTGCACCGGCGCGGGCCGGGCGGCCGGTTAGGTTCCTACCGTGACCGGCAATGACGTGGTCCTGGCACTGGTGATCACGACCGGGCTGGGTTTCGACTTCACCAACGGGTTCCACGACACCGGCAACGCCATGGCGACCTCCATCGTCACCGGCGCCCTCCGGCCGCGTCTCGCGGTCGCCGTGTCGGCGTTGCTGAACCTGGTCGGTGCCTTCCTGTCGACGGCGGTCGCCGCGACCATCGCCGGTGGCCTGGTGAACAGCCACGACGTGACCCTGACGGTCGTCATGGCGGGACTGACCGGAAGCATCCTGTGGAACCTGACGACCTGGTTCCTCGGAATCCCCTCCAGCTCCTCCCACGCGCTGATCGGAGGTGTGGTCGGGGCGACGATGGCGGCGGCGGGCGGCTCCGCGGTCAAGTGGCAGGGGCTGGTCTCCAAAGTGATCGTGCCCGCCGCCCTGTCGCCGGTCATCGCCGGCGTGGTCGCCGCGCTCGGCACCTACCTGGTCTACCGCCTCACCCGCGGCGTGTCCGAGGACTCGCAACGGCACGGCTTCCGGCTCGGCCAGATCGGCTCCGCCTGCATGGTCTCGCTCGCCCACGGCACGAACGACGCACAGAAGACCATGGGCGTGATCACCCTGGCGCTGATCGCCAACGGCACGCTGTCCGCCGGAGCGAAGTCACCGACCTGGGTGATCGCCTCCTGCGCGGGGGCGATCGCCCTCGGCACCTACATCGGCGGCTGGCGCGTCATCCGCGCGCTGGGCAAGGGACTGGTGGAGATCGACGCGCCGCAGGGGATGACCAGCGAGTCGGCGTCGGCCGCGGTGATCCTCTCCTCGACCGACTTCGGCTACTCGCTCTCCACCACGCACGTGGCCACCGGGTCGATCCTCGGTGCGGGGGTGGGCCGGAAGGGCGCGGTGGTGCGCTGGCAGATCGCCAACCGGATGGTGGTCGCCTGGCTGCTCACCCTTCCCGCCGCGGCGGTGGTCGGCGCGCTCGCCTACTGGGGCGCCGACGGGATCGGGGGGACCGCGGGGGTGGTGGCGATCGACGTCGTGCTGGTGCTGGCCGCGATCGCCTTCTACGCCGCTTCCCGCCACCCGGCCGTCACCCCGGAGAACGTCAACGCCGCGTGGACGGGTTCGGTCGTCCCGCGCGCCGCGCGCAGGAGCGGCCCGTGAACTCCTGGATCAACCTCGACGCGCTGTGGAAGATCATCGTGGTGGGAGTGCTGGTCGGCGCCGGGCTGCCCGCGCTGTTCGCCATCGGCGTGCGCGCCCTCAACCCGCCGGCCCGCACGGACAGGGCCGCCGCCACGCCTCCGGCCGCCGGACCGATCGGCTACCTCGTCGCCGCGGTGTGCTTCGCGGTGGTCCTCGCCGCGATCGGGTGGGGTGTGTCCGTCATCGTCAGCCACCGCTGACCGGCGCCGGCGTCGTCCCCGAGCAGCGAAGAACCCCTCGCGCGCCCTGACCCGCACCGCGTCGGCCGACGGTCCCCGCGGCGCGCCGACCGCCGCCAACGGGCCGAGGGGGGCGGAAACGGCGATGGGCTCAGCCGTCCGGTCGGTGGCCTCACCAGTCAGGCCGGCCAGGGCACTTGCGCACCGTGCCGTTCCCGGGGCACGTCGATGAGCAACCTCCTGGAAGCCGCCTACCGGGTCGGGGCGGGGAGACGGAGAAGGAGCAGGTGCGCGCTCGCTACGGTTGGGCCGCGGCCGACCCCGCCGGGACCGGCCGGACGTCGTCCCGTCCCTGCCCCGCCCCGCCAGGAGCCGGGCAGGGGCGGTGCTCCGAATACTCGAACTCCAGACCCCACCACGTGCACCAGAGCGACCGACCGGCCCCGCGTCCGTGGTGCTGGACGTGCCGATGGGGCGCCCGCACCGTCCCGGTGTCCCGGGGGCGCGCGGCAATGCCCTTTCCCCGCAAGGGCGTTGACGGAAGTAGTTCGAGTACGTGACGCTCGGTGGACAGCCCGGAGCGGGCCGTCGGCCGCGCTGCGGAGCGCTGTCCCGACGCCCCGGCCGGATGTCCACCCCGCACCCCTTGTGGAGGTACCACCATGTCCAGCCGCGGTCTCGCCGTTCCCGGAGCCGCCGTCGCCGCTCTCGCCCTCGCCGCCCTGTTCCTCCCGGCCGCCGGCGCCCACGCCGCACCGCGCGCCGACTCGTGCACCAACAACTGGAGCATCAGCTCCGCCGAAGGCTACGCGAACGGGAAGTGGTGCAACTACGACACCAAGGTCATCGGCACGGTGCACGACACCAAGGCGGACGGCCGCTGCCCCTACGTGCGCGGAGACCTCTCCAACGGCGGCCACGTCGACAGCGACTGGGCCGGCGGAAAGGGCAAGTCCCGCTCCATCACCCTCCTCGCCCCCTCGAACAGCCACTTCACCAGCCTCAGCATGCGCTACATCAACTGTTGACGCCCATCGCGGCGGCAGGGGCCTGGGCATGACGGCCCCTGCCCGTCCGCCCTGGGCCTCCCCGGGTCCGTCCGCGCACCCGCCGCGCACCCGCCGCGCACCCGCCGCGCACACGCCGCGGGCGCGCCACCGGCGCGCGGTCCGGGTGTGGCCGGTCAGTCGTCCTCCCGCGGTCACGGCGAGAGCGGTGGCTCGGCGGGACCGTCGGCAGCGGCCGGCTCCTGGAGGGGCCGGCGGCGGGCCTCGGCAAGGGCCCGCTCGAACTGCTCGCGGGCCCGCCGCTGGATTCCGTCGCTGTCGTGCAGGAGCGCGTCCATCTCCTCCGGCGCGGCCGGGACGGGGGCCGGTCCCCCGTCGGTCAGGCGGTCGTAGAGCCATCGGCACGCCCGGTCCTCGTCCGTGAACCGCTCGAGCACCGCTCGCTCGCCGCGCTCATGGACTCCCACGACCCACACGCCGGCGCGTTCTTCGAGGAAGTAGCGGTCGGCCCGCTGAGGGCCGCCGGGACAACCGGGGATCTCGTAGTACGGCTGCGGGACCCCGGCCGCTCGAAGGGCCCGGCGCAGTTGGAACCGGTCCATGAAGCCAGTCTCCCTCCCGCCGGCAAAACACCGGGGGCCCGGCCCCTGAGGGCCGGGCCTCGGCGTCACGACGTCATCGCGAGGTGGCTTTCCCCGCCACCGGCGCGGACTCCCGCTCCATCTGTGCCTCGTCCTCGTCCACCGGCGTGGTCTTCACCCTCACCAGGGTGCCGTTGTTCACCAGCGTGGCGACGGTGGCGAAGGGGATGCTCGGGCAGAACCTGCTCGACGCCACGTACTGGATGGCCCCGCCCGGTTGCTCGAACGCCGGGGCGGCCGGCCCCGCACACACGGTGACGTCCTTCGCCACCCGGTACAGGTTGTAGTCGTACGGGTAGCGGGGGTCGATGGTGTTGAGGCTCGACGGCGGGATCGCCCGCTGGCCGTACTTCGTGCCCGCCGGGGAGAAGAACCGGCCCGATTCGTTGCCGAACCGGTCGACCATCAGGTTCTGGCCCGCCTGGAGCAGCAACGGCGCTGCGAGCACGCCGCCCATCGAGTCGTGCTCGAAGCCGTCGTCGTTCGGGTACTTCCAGTCGCCCTCGCCCGAATCCAGGGAGGGGTCCCACCACCTGTTCAGGAACTCCACGGCGGTCAGCCCGCCGAGCCGGTCGTAGCCCTCAAGGATGTTGCCCAGCAGCCCACGGGTCGGCAGCCGCTTGGGGCCCAGCCGCCAGTCGCCGCAGTAGTAGTACGGGCGGAATTCCTCGGGGATGGGATACGGCACCAGTCCCTTGCACGCACGCGGACCGTGATCGCCGTCCTCGTCCCCCCGCTGTACGGGCAACCCCACCGGCCCGGGCGCCGGCACGCCCGACCCGACCTGCCCGAAGGCGCCCGCTCGACGAGCGCCGTCCTCGACCGCGGGCGCGGCCGACGACACGGATGGGCCCATGACCACGGAACCGACCAGGCCGACCGCAGCGGCGAAGCCGACACACCACCTTGACGATCTCACTGAACCTCCCAGGGGAACTCGGCGTCCGGCACAGGCCGCCCGGCCCGCCGGGACGACCGTGGAACGGCCGGAATGACGAGATCACTGAAGCCGACGGGATCGACGAGTGCGAGCAGACGTGCCGCACCCGCGTCCGAACGGGTCCGGCGGGAGTACGACCTGACGCGCCGCCCGGGTGACACGACGAGCGGCGCGCCGAACATTCGTGTGAGGCTCCTCCGACGTGCGAGCGGCGGTAGCCGGCACGGCCGCTGATGCCGGGTCGCCGAACAACGACCCGCGTGACGGTGACGGCTTGGGCGACCGAACAGGTGGCCCCGGATCCACCGGTTCAGAGACACGTCCAGCAGTACAGCAGGTCGCCGGCCACCCGGGCACGCCGCGCGAGCCCGGCCAGATCCCCGACCACCGGACACAGGCTCTCGGCGGAGGCCCCGTGCAACTCCTCCGCCCGCGCCCAGCGGGCGGCGACCGCCGGAATGTCCTCATCCGGTATCGCGGCGAGCGTGTCGCGGGTGCCGGCGTCGAGTTCGAACACCCACGGGCCCGTCAGCCAGGGGTCGTCCTCGTCCTCGGGCCCGTCCCGGCCGGGAGGTGGCGTGGCCGGCCAGACCGGCGTGTCGCCCACGAGGTCGACGGCCCACGGCACTTGGCGGACAGCGGCCACCAGCTGCCCGAGGACGACGGTCGGATCCAGCCCCTTGGCCTCGACCCCGTCCAACGCCCGCTGCGGCCCGAGGAGCGGCGATCCCCCGTCGGCCGCCTCCAGCACCCGCCGGACCACAGCCGCGTCCGCCGCGCGGAAATAGTCGGTCATCACACCCATCGTCCTGCCCTCCCCTGCGCGTCTCGTGCGTCACGGGAAGTAGAGCAGGCCCCACTGACATTGATGCCCTACCAGGCCGGCCGCGGATCCCTCCGCTCCTCGGAGAACCCCGCCGGCACCGGTGTCGCAGCGCGCCACAGCAGCCCGGGGGCGGGCACGAACTCGGTAGAGGGCGCCAGCGGATGGAGCCGCCGATGCCCCGGGACGGGAATCTCGGTCAACCGCCCGTCCCGCATCATCCACAACCCGAAGCAGTCGTCCTCCTCGTCATGGATCAACACCTGAACACTCTCCGGCGCCTTCCACGGCAGCGACTCCAAGTGGCGCAGCAACCCCGTCCGCTGCCCCATCCGGTCGAACTCGGCCGCCCAGGCCTCAGTGAACGTGGGCAGCGGCACGAAGCACCCGTACCAACTACGCGAGGCATCCGGCCGACACAGCGGCGCCATCGCCTCCTCATCCCACGGAGCCAGCACGAGGACCTGCGCGATTCTGGTCATGCGGCAGTATCGGCGCAGGACACACCGGTGAAGCAACCGAATTCGAGCGGGGTGCCCAGCGGGGACGAGCACAGGAAGTCGGCCCGCCGCCCGCGCCGCCGCCGTGATCGACCATGACGGGCGCGTCCTGCTCGTGGCCCGGGCGGGGTCCGGAGGAGCCCTCCGTCGAAGCTTGCGCATGGCTGCGAACGGCGTCGTGCGGTGACCGGTCACCCCTCGCCGGGCGGACAGGGTGTGCGGCTGGAGCCGGTCCGGCGCACAGTTGGGGGATGGGTGTCGGGGTGCGTCGGGCTGACGACGAGAGGCTCGGGCGGCGGAATCGGATGCTGGTGCTGATCCCGGTCGCCCTGATCGTGCTGATCACCGTGGTCGACATCCACTCCTCCAAGGACATCCACCTCGGCCCGCTGCTGGTGATCGCTCCGGCGCTCACGCCGTCCTTCGCCGGACCCAGGGCCACAGCGGCGATCGGGGCACTCGCGGTGGCAGCGCAGGTGTTCATCGCGGTCCTGCACGGCGGGTTGACCACCAGCAACCACCTCGCGCAGATCGCCGCACTCACCGTCCTCTCGGCGCTGATCGTCGTCTTCACGCTGGTGCGCGAACACCGCAACCGCCAGCTCGTACGGGCGCAGTCGGTCTCTGAGGCCGCGCAGCGCGCTCTCCTGCGACCGCTGCCCGATCGGATCGGCCCTCTGGAACTCGCCACGACGTACCTCGCGGCCGAGGACGAGACCCACATCGGCGGCGATCTGTACACCGCCACCCGCACCGACGACGGGACCCGGGTCCTGATCGGCGACGTGCGCGGCAAGGGCCTGGCCGCCGTCGGCGAGGCAGCGCTGCTGTTGAGCGCGTTCCGGCTGGTCGCAGCGCGCCACCGCGACCTGGCCGACCTCGCCCGCACCCTGCACCGGCACGTGGAACGCTACCTGGTCGACTTCGCCGACAGCGGCGACGAGACCGGCGAGCACTTCATCACCGCACTGCTCCTGGACATTCCCGATGACGAGCCGGTCGTCAGCCTGACGAACTGCGGCCACCCCCCACCGCTCCTGCTGCGGCAGGGCCGTGTCAGGGTGCTGGAGGACACCGAGGCGGCACCGCCCCTGGGCGTCCCGGTCGCGGCCCCGGACGCGCACCGCAGCCGGACCACCCCCTTCCGCAGCGACGACACCCTGCTGCTCTACACGGACGGTGTGACCGAGGCACGCGACCGCGACGGAGTCTTCTACCCACTGGCCGAGCGCACCGCCCGCTGGGCGACCTGTGCCCCCGAGGCGTTGGTGGCCCACCTGCGCCGGGACCTCCTCTCCCACTGCGGGGGGCGCCTCGGCGACGACGCGGCGATCATCGCGATCCGACGCACGCCCACGGCCGGCCACCCTGCCGAGTCCTGACCCCGGGCCGTCGCCCGGACGGGGCGGGTCCGGGATCCGGGCCGCCCGGAGGCTGTCCCCATGATCACGGTTCGGTGACCTTCCGGCCCTTGGGAGGCCCATGGCCCGTTCTCGGTGTTCGCAGGGCGGTAGGTTTCCGAACACACTTTCTTGACCACCACGGGGGATTCACCATTTCCACTCAGTCTGCCGAGCTGCCCGACGCCACCGCGCCCACGGAGACCGCCTCCGCGGCCCCGGTCCAGGGAGCGCCCGGGTACGGCGAGGGGCACCTCACCTGCGCCGTCTGCGGCTCCGTCCCGGCTGTGGACGCCACCATCCGCGGCCACCAGGGCTTCGTCATCGTCATGCGCTACCTCAAGCGACGGGGTCCGTTCTGCCGCACCTGCGGCATCGCCACTCACCGGGAGATGACCTCCGACACCCTCTGGCAGGGCTGGTGGGGCATTCCGTCGATGATCGTCAACCCGATCGTCATGCTGTTCAACATCCCGCAGCGGTTGAAGATCAACAAGCTGGCGGAGCCGCTGCCCGGAGCCCCCGGCACGCCGATGGACACCGGCAAGCCGGTCTACCTGCGGCCCACGATCGTCGGCCTGCTGATCCCGGCGGTCCTGATCGCGCTGCTCTTCACCCTGTTGAAGGACGACCCCGAGTTCGCCAAGGCCGGCGACTGCGTCCACAACAGCAGCCCGCTCGCCATGTCCGGCCTGAACGACAACAACCCGGACGTCAAGGTGGTCCCCTGCTCCGACCCGCAGGCTGACGCCCGCGTCGTGGGCCGGGCCGACGACACCACCGACGGTGAAGCGGAGTGTCGCAAGTACCCCGACGCCGACAGCTACTTCACGTACAAGCGGGGGAGCGACAAGTACCTGCTGTGTCTGACGAGCCTCAAGCCGCGGCCGAAGCTGACCTTCACCCCGTGACCGGGCGGCCGGGGGCGGGCGGGGACTCCCGGTAGACGTCCGCGTGGGCGGGAGAGTCCTTGACCAGGTCGTCGCAGAACGCGGGCACGTTGGTTCACGCAAGCCCTGCGCGCCCACCCCTGAACAGCGACCGGCGGGCCCGCCTGCGGGGCCCGCCCGTCGCTGCTCGGAGCAACTCGCGAAGACGTTCAGGCCCCCATGAGCGCACCGGGCGGTGAACGCGGCGCTGCGCCCGTACTGGCCGTGCCGGGGCTCGATCGGCGGAAAGGGAGGCTCGACGCTGGAGCTGCGGGAGATGGCCGGTCCGGAACGGTTGGAGTGCCCGCAGTGCGAGCGGGTGCGAGCGGGTCCGTGCCGAGAAGGTGGATGACCCGGGGTGGGAGGACCGCGTACTGCACGCCCTCCCCGGCGAATGGCCGCCGGGTGTGATCAGGCGGGCTGGCCGGTGCGGTTGAGCGTGGCGGCGAGGAGCTCGATGTCGGATTGCCGCCAGCGGGTTTCGGCTGCGGCACCCATGCTGGCGGCATGACGAGGTCATCCGCTACGGAATCAGTGCGAGTTCTCACCGGCATGTACGCGGCGGAGGCGCAGTACTTCGCGGCCGGAGGCCCCGGCGAGGCGTCGTTCGACCTGCTCGCCCCCTTCTTCGCGCCGGACGTCGAGCTGCACCAAGCAGCTGCACTGCCCTACGGGGGCATCTGGCGCGGGCACGCGGGCATGACGCGGTTCTTCCTCACGATGGGGCAGGTGTGGGAGTCCTTCGACATGGTGGAGCAGGAGTTCCTCGCCACCGGTGAGACCGCGGTCGTGCTCACGCAGGTCCGCGCCCGCGCTCGTGCGACCGGCCGAGTGCTCAACTTCCCGGTTCTGCAGACGATCACGGTCAAGGGCGGGCGGATCACGGAGGTCCGCCCGTTCTACTGGGACACGCGGGCTATCGCCGACGCCTGCGCGGCGCCGTCACCGGAGGAGTGAGCTGGGCTGCCGCGGACCACGTCCGGGGTCGAGGCCGGGCGCGCTGCCCCGGCGGGTCCGCTGCCGGCTGGCCAGCGGTCGGCCCGCCGGGCGAACGGGCCCGCCACCGCCGATGGCCGCTGCCACATTCATGCAGAGGAAACGCAGCATCGCTCAGGGCTGGCCGGCAGTGTCAGCCGCATGCTCCTTGAGGAATGCGCCCGCATGGGCTGCGGCTTCCTCCGCGGTCGCGTAGCACGCCCCGTCGTCGGCCGCACCGAATGCTCCGTCGGCGCCCTCGCCCCTCCAGCTCCAGCCGCCGGATGGAGCTTGGACCAGTTCGGCAGTCCCACCGAAGATTTCAAGGCTGGTCGGGCGCGCTGTCGCAAGCGCCGGGCGGGTGATGGCGCCGGGCCACTTCTTGCGGGCGCCCTGGCGGGTGATGCCCCACACGGCGCCCAACTGCTCGTAACTTGCCCCGTAGGAGCCGGCCGTCGCTGCCGCGTTCGCGGTCAGTCGCTTGACCTCCGCGTCCACCGCTCTCCAGGCGGCAAGGACCGACAGAGCCACCGCCACGGGGTCCGCGTCCCACATGCGGTCCGCGGAAAGCCCGGTCTCTCGAGAGCGAATGGCCGAGGCCAATGGGTTCAAGGCGTCGTACAGAGCCTTGTCGAGTTCTACCTGTTCTTCTTGGGTGATCTCAGGCAGCATCATGCGACAACTATAGTTCACAACTTCAGGACGACAACTAAAGTTACCGGCTGGCGGTGTGATCACGCCCCAGCTCGGCCCAGATCTGCTGCTGCCCGAGGCCCTGCCGAAGCCGCCCGCTCGAGACTCCCCTTCGATCGGCACCGCCCAAGATCGGACGCACAACAGCCCACGCAGGGTGTAGCCAGTACCACCGTCAAGACGGAAACCAGTGTGATCGAGCGTCAGGGCGGCGCCGGGCAGGATCGTTCCCGTGAACACCACCTCGAACCGCAAGCGCCGTATCAGCGCTGTCGCGATCCTGAGTCTCGCCGCATCGGTGGCCGCGACCGGCACCGGACTCGCCGCCACGACCCCGCCGTCCACCGTGCACGCGACCGCCGTCACAGCTGCCGCCGCGCCCCCGCGGTCCTTCCAAGGCACGCTCCCCGCGCCGACCGGCCCCTACGCCGCCGGCGAGGACGTCATCCACCTCACCGACGAGAGCCGTCCCGACCCGTGGGTGCCGTCATCGGGCCCGCGCCAACTGACCATCACGATGGTCTACCCGGCCGTCCCCGGGACCGGGACCCCGGCCCCTTACATGACCCTCGGCGAGGCAGCCGGAATCCTCCAGCACCGGAAGATGCCGGCGAGCTCCGGCATCACCCCGCAGAACCTTGCCGGCGTCACCACTCACGCCTTCGACGGCGCGCGGCCGCAACGCGGCAAGCATCCGCTGGTGGTCCTCTCAGCCGCGGCCGAGAACCCGCGCATGATGCTCACCTCGCTCGCGACCGAGCTGGCCAGTCACGGCTACGTCGTCGCGCTCGTCGGCCACACCTACGAGGACACCGGCGAGACGCTGGCGGACGGCCAGACGCCGCCGTGCGCGATCTGCGATCACCCGGAAACGCTCGACTTCGACTCCGTCGCCGCCAGCCGCGCGCGGGACGTGTCCTTCGTGATCGACCAGTTGACGCACGGCAACGGCGCGTGGCGCCTGGCCCACCTCATCGACAAGCACGAGATCGGCATGGCCGGACACTCCCTCGGCGGAGCGGCGACGGCCGCCACGATGGTCGCCGACCCGCGCGTAGGGGCGGGGGTCGACATGGACGGCACCTTCTTCCCGGTCCCGACGCCCGGCCAGATCAACCGGCCGTTCCTCATGCTGGGCAGGGCCGACGGCCACACACCCGGCGGGGGTGGCGACGACGTCGTGTGGAAGCAGGCATGGGACGCCCTCGGCGGCTACAAGAAGTGGCTGACGGTCGCCGGCGCCGACCACTTCAGCTTCGCCGACCAGGACGTGCTTCAGGAGCAGGCCGGGGTCCCGTCGGCGTCGCCCCTCTCACCGGAACGCGGGGTGGAGATCACCCGCGAGTACGTGACGGCGTTCTTCGACCAGACGCTGAAGGGGAGCGACAGTCCGCTGCTGGACGGCCCCTCGCCGAACAATCCGGAAGTGCTCTTCCAGCAGTAGTGCAGCGCCGCTTTGATCCTTCGGGGGTTCATGCGGCTTTGAGTGGGCTGCCGTCGTAGGTCCAGCGGTAGGGCCCGGCGTCGTGTTCGTCATAGGCCGAGACGAAGGTGTCGATGGCTGCGGCCCGATGGCCGCGGCCAGTTCGTCGAGGGAGACGAACCGGCGCAGCGAGTGCGTGCGGAACGGCCGGGCAGCGCGGCGGGCTACGGGCACCTCACCACCGGCGCCTTGGGGCTCGCGGCGGCGCACGAGCGCACGCTCGATCGAGCGCGGGTGGACGACGAGCCCGACCTCGTCACGCAGTCGGGCAGCCAACTGCCATGCGGCGATGGCTGGTTCGGTCGAACGCCAGGCGTCGACGCTGCCCATGACCTCATCGGTCAGCTTGGTCGGGCCCTTCGGGCCGGGCTTGCCGGAGACCACGGTGCCCGGCCCGCCGGCGTCCAGGGCGGCGGCGATCTCGTAGACCGCCTGGCGGCGGTGGCCGAAGGCACGGGCGCCCTGGGCGACGGGCACCTTTTCGCCGCGTACCCGCCGCACCATCTCGTACTCGACCTGCACCACGTCCCGCGCGTCGCAGAACGGCGAGGCGAGGAACACCTCGTCGACCGCCTTCTCCCGGGCGACCCGACCGAGAGGGCCTCCCAGCCCGGTGGCCGGGTCACCCGTTCACCACCGGCCGATGGATGCCGGACCAGGCGCCCTTCATGATGACGAAGTGGGCTGCGCCCGTACCGGAGCCCAGCCATGTCAGCTTCGAGCCGGCTCGGCAGTCCGCTCCGGATCGTCCGTCTCTCCTCCCTGGAGGCCGTAGTGGGACACGCTGTCGGTGATGTGCTGGGCCTGGCCGCGGGTATCGCGGTCAGCCCGCTGCCGATCGTGGCGATCATCCTCATCCTGGCCACCCCGCGGGGTCGACTCAACGGACTGCTGTTCGCCCTGGGATGGGTTCTGGGGCTCGCGGCGCTCGGGGCGCTCATGCTGGCCGTCGGTGGCACAGGAGGAGCCTCGACCCACAAGAACCCGGCCACCTGGGTCGGAGCACTCAAGCTCGCTCTGGGCGCACTCCTTGTCGTCTTCGGCGCTCGTCAGTGGCGGCGCCGCCCCAAAGACGCTTCCCAGGCGCAGCTCCCGAAGTGGATGACGGCGATCGACGGCTTCACGCCGATCAAGATCCTCGGCCTGGCGCTGCTGTTTTCGGCGGGCAATCTCAAGAACGCGCCCCTGACCATCGCTGCCGGCGCCTCGATCAGCTCTTCCGGGCTCCCCGCGACGCAGCAGGTCGTCACGCTCGTGATCTTCGTGGTCATCGCTTCTCTGGGAGTGCTCGCTCCACTCGTCGTCTACCTGGTCATGGGCGAACGCGCCAAAAGCATCCTGCGGAGCTGGCGCGACTGGGCTGCGCAGCACAACGTCGCTGTCCTGGCCGCCCTGTTCTTCGTGTTCGGCCTCAAACTCCTGGGTGACGGCATCAGTATCCTCGCCACCTGAGACTGCCGCGCTAGTAACCGTCGCCCTGCTCGATGTGCAGGTGGACCGGCCCGCGGAGAACGGGGCTGCGCCGGTACGGTGGCGGGTCGGCGACCAGCCTGGGGCGGTCGAGCCGGCGTGCCAGCTCGGTCAGCGCGATCTGGGTTTCCCGCCGGGCCAGTGGGCCGCCGAAGCACAGGTGGATGCCGCTGCCGAAGCCGAGGTGCTGGTTGTCCCGCCGGTCAGGGTCGAAGCGGTCGGGCTCGTGGAAGCGGTTCGGATCGCGGCTGCCCGAGGCCAACATCAGCATGATCCGCGAGCTCTTGGGGATGACGGTGTCGGCGACGGTGATGTCGCTGTACGCCGCCCGCCAGGGGATGATGTGCACGGGGGGTTCGTAGCGCAGCAGCTCCTCTGTCAGTGGTACGACGAGGTCGGGCTCGTGACGCAGTCGCTGCAGCACCTGCGGGTGGCGCAGCAGCGTCAGCATGCCGTTGGTGATGAGGTTGACGGTGGTCTCATGGCCGGCGATGAGCAGCAGGTTGGCGGTGGCGACGATTTCCTCGTCGGTCATCCGCCCGTCGGGGCCGTCATCGTTTGCCAGCCGGGCCAGCAGGTCTTCGCCGCCGGGGCGCCCGTGGCGCTGGTCCACCAGCCCGCCGAGGTACCGGCGCAACTCGTTGCGGGCCTGTATGCCCTTTTCCAGTTTCTCCTTCGGGTCGGTCTTGGGGTTGTAGTCGATCGCGTTGACGACGTCGTCGACCCAGAGGTGGAACCGCGGCTCGTCCTCGTGCGGCACGCCGAGCAAACGACAGATGACGGTCACGGGGAACGGGTAGGCGAAGTCGTCGACGAGGTCGATCTGCTCTTTGCCCGCCAAGTCGTCGATCAGGCTGCCGACGATGCCGGTCAGGTCGTCCTCCATGCCGGTCACCAGTCCCGGAGTGTGCGGGGGGCCGAAGTGGCGCATGGTCATTCGTCGCAGGCGGTCGTGCGCGGGCGGGTCGAGGTTGATGAACGCCGGGGTGGCCTGCTCTTCGGCTCCGGCCGTCGGATGCGAGAGGTTACGGGTGTCCGAGCTCAGGTGCGGGTTGTGCAGGAGGTCGGTGATCTCGCGGTACGTGCTGACGACGTAGCTGCCGTCCTCCTGCCGGGCCACGGGCGTCCTGCGCAGTTCGGCGTACAGGGGGTACGGGTCGGCTCGGGAGGAGTAGTCGAGGATCCGTTGCAACGTGCTGGGCGTCTCGGTCGTGGTCATCTCGCTTTCCCTCCTACCGGTGCTGGTACGCGGCCGTGACGCGCCTCTCACTCGGGTCGTGGCCGGTGACGACCACGGTGGCGCCCTGGGCGAGCAGGGTCGGGCCGGGGAAGTCGACGGGCACCGGCTTCGCGTCGGCGGGCTGATCGGGGGCGGGGCAGGGAGGTGGGGAGGGCGCGGCCGTCTCGATGAGTGCCTGGTAGTGGTCCAGCCACTTCGCGTTGTTGAAGCTCACCGCCGCGGTGACACGGCCCCGATAGCCGTATGCGGCGACGAAGCGGTGGTCGGGCACTGATCCCTGAGTGACGACCACCTCGTCGGCGAAGGTCGGCACGCCGACGGACTTGATGTTGACCCCGAACTGGATCGACCAGAACCGCGGGATCGACAGGTGGGGCCAGCGGTCCGCCTGGCCGCTGACCATGTTGTGCGCCGCGACCTCGGCCTGCTCCACGGCGTTGGCCCAGTGCTCCAGCGAGATGAGCCGGTATTCGTAGATCGGGTTCGGGCAGCGTGCCACGTCTCCGGCGGCGAAGACGTCGTCGGTGACCAGGCCGTTGAGGTCGAGGGCGCGGCAGCCCGTGTCGCAGGCGATGCCCCAGACGCCCGCCGCCAGCCCCGAGCCCTGCAGCCAGTCGGTGTTGCGCACGCCCCCGAGTGCCACGACCGCCACGTCGGTGTCGATCGTGCTGCCGTCGTCGAAGTGGGCCCGGCGAAGCCGCCCCTGCGCGTCGCCCTCCAGCCGGGTGACCTTGACACCGCAGCGCAGGTCGACGCCGTGTGCTCGCTGCATGTCCGCCGCGACCTCGCCGATCATGGCCCCGAGCGCCCCGACCAGCGGCGCCGGCGCGAGTTCGGCGACGGTCACCGGGATGTCCCTTTCCCGGCAGATGGAGGCGATCTCGGAGCCGGTGAATCCCGCACCGATGACCAGTACCCGGGAGGGCCCGGCGGCGAGTGCTCGCTGGAGGCCCGCGGCGTGCTCGCGCGTTCGCACGACGAACACTCCGTCCAGCGCCGCCTCGCTCTCGACGAACCAGGGTCGGCCCCGGACCCCGGTGGAGATCAGCACCCGGTCGAAGGGCACCTCACGGCCGTCGGCCAGACGCACGTGGTTGGTCGCCAGGTCCAGCCCGCTGGCGGGCACACCCAGCAGCCACTCCGCGTCGACCTCCCGACGTCGCGGCAGCTTGGTGTTCTCGGCCGGCACCCACCCGGTCAGCACCTGCTTGGACAGGGGAGGCCGGTCGTAGGGTTCGCCCAGCTCGTCACCGATCATGGTCAACGAGCCGGTGAAGCCTTCCTCGCGCAGCGCCTCCGCGGCCCGCAGTCCCGCCAGTGACGCCCCGACGACCACGATGCGGCCCTCACGCTTGAACGCTTGCAGGTTGTCTGCGCTGGTCATGACGGCGATGCCTCCGCCGGTGCGTCCCGTCCCTCCAACTGGTCGACCAGGATCGCCTGGACCGGGCAGGCCGCCGCGGCGCGCAGCACCTGGTCGCGTCGGGCGTCGTCGGGGTTGGGGTCGTACATCAGTGCCTCCTCGCCGTGCATTCGGAACACGTCCGGAGCGAGAAAGGCGCACTGCGCATACCCTTGGCATCGGGAAAGATCAACGACGACTCGCATCCCGACCTCCACAGGGGCTGCAAGCTGCGGGCCCGGCAGCCGGCGCCATTTCGGCGCGCAAGGCGCGCCACGGCTGGGGAGAAAGGGACTGGGCTGTTGCCCACCTCTGCCAACTGTGAGGGTGCGCGCCGCGCCCGTCGGGTCGCCGCAGAAGGAATCTGGTCGTCGCCTACGAGGCGACCGGCGGGTGGAACCGCCCAGAGATCACGAACTTCCTGCTGATCAGGCTATCCCGTGCGCATATCGCCCGCACGCCGGGAATGGGCTCTCTTGCCGATCGGCGCCGACTCCATGTCGAAGGCCGGCCGTGTTCGGCCGCTCGGCGCAATCAGCCCGCACCCGGGATGTGGCCTGGACTTTCGGATGGTTCGGTGTCGGCAAGAGCCGACAGGACTCACCCGAAATCCTGGGGTCGGCCAGTCTGGAAGGAGAACCAGCGTGAGGGTAGCCCAGGGGGCCCCGCCGGGCGTCATTCCCGCGCATCTGCTGCGAGGCCAGAAGGCGCTGGTCACCGGCGCGAACTCGGGCATCGGCAGGGCGACGGCCATCGGCCTGGGACGTGCCGGAGCCGATGTGGTCGTGAACTACGTCGCCGGGCGTGAGGAGGCCGAGCAGGTGGTCGAGGAGATCTCCCGGTTCGGAGTGCGGGCGGCGGCGTACGAGGCCGATGTGTCCCAGGAGGATCAGGTCGCCGCGATGATCGCGCGGATGGTGCAGGAGTTCGGGACCATCGACATCCTCGTGGCCAACGCCGGGCTGCAGCGCGACGCCCCGTTCACCGAGATGACGACGGCCCAGTGGCAGAAGGTGCTGGACGTCAACCTCACCGGCCAGTTCCTGTGCGCTCGGGAGGCGACCAGGGAATTCCTCCGGCGGGGGGTTGTCCCCGAGGTGTCGCGAGCCGCCGGGAAGATCATCTGCATGAGCTCGGTGCACCAGCTCATCCCCTGGGCCGGCCACGTCAACTACGCGGCCTCCAAGGGCGGCGTGCAGATGATGATGGCGACACTCGCCCAGGAACTCGCGCCCCACCGGATCAGGGTCAACGCGATTGCTCCCGGAGCCATCAGGACACCCATCAACCGCGACGCCTGGGACACTCCCGACGCGGAGAAGGACCTGTTGCAGCTGATTCCTTATGGGCGTGTCGGCGATCCGGAGGACATCGCCCACGCGGTCGTCGGCCTCGCTTCGGACCTCATGGACTACGTGGTGGGCACCACCCTCTACGTGGACGGTGGCATGACCCTCTTCCCCGGCTTCGCCACCGGAGGCTGACCGCTGTGCGACCACGGCCGGCAGGCGGGCCCCTGGCCGACTCTCAGTCGCGCTGCTGATCGAGGGCACCGTCCAGGGTGGTGGCGGCCATGATCAGCGACAGGTGCGTGAAAGCCTGCGGGAAGTTGCCCAGCTGCTCGCCACTGGGACCGATCTCCTCGGCGAACAGGCCGACGTGGTTGGCGTAGGTCTGCATCTTCTCGAACGCGTAGCGCGCCGGACGAATCCGCCCGGCGCGGGCAAGAGCGTCGACATAGAGGAAGGTGCAGAGACTGAACGTGCCTTCGGCCCCGCGCAGCCCGTCCGGGGAGGCCGCAGGGTCGTAGCGGTAGACGAGGCTGTCCGACACCAGCCTGCGCTCCATCGCGTCCAGCGTCGACAGCCAGCTCACCGTCCTGGGCGCCAGAAACCCGACACGCGGAATGAGCAGCAGCGAAGCGTCGAGGACATCGCTTCCGTAGTGCTGGACGAGGGCCTGCTCCTTCTCGTTCCAGCCCCGTTCCATCACCTGCTCCAGGATCGCGTCGCGAGCCGCGGTCCACCGGGGAGCGTCGGCAGGACGGCTGTGCTCCCTCGCCAGGCGCAACCCCCGGTCGAAGGCCACCCACGCCATCACCCGGCTGAAGGTGAAGTCCTTGCGCCCGCCACGGGTCTCCCAGACGCCCTCGTCGGGGCGGTCCCAGGAATCGGCGAGCCAGTCCAGCGTCCGTGCGATGTTCTTCCAGCCGTGGTAGCTGCCCTGCATGGTGACCTCACGGCCCTCCGACAGGGCATAGAGCGCCTCCCCGTAGATGTCGAGCTGCAACTGATCGGCCGCCGCGTTCCCCACCCGCACCGGATACGAACCCCGGTAGCCCTCGAAGTGCGGGAGAACCTCTTCCGGCAGCGTGGGGTCACCGTCGACGCGGTACATGATCTGCAGCGGCTCGCCATCGACGCCCTCGCGGGCCTGGAGGCGATCTTCCATCCAACGCGTGAACTGCGCCGCCTCCTCGTCGAACCCCAGGTCGAGCAGGGCACGCACGGACAGGGAGCCGTCGCGGACCCAGGTGTAGCGGTAGTCCCAGTTGCGCTCACCCCCGATCTGCTCGGGCAGCCCCATGGTGGCCGCGGCGACGGGAGCGCCTGTGGGCGCGTAGGTGAGCAGCTTGAGCGTGATGGCCGAGCGATGCACCATGCCCGGCCACCGGCCGCGGTAGCTGGAGTGGCGCACCCAGCGCTGCCAGAAGTCCACCACGTCCCAGAACTGCTCCATCGCGAGGCCTGGGGTGACCGGCGGCGGAGGGTCACCATCGGGACCGCCGACGGTGAACACCGCCGCAGCCACCTCACCCGGCCTCAGGGTCACCGCCCCCCGCGCGTCGTTGCCGTCCTGCTGCAGGGGGAAGGTGCTCTGCAGACAGGCGGTGCCGTTCGGCGCCCGGAACGTCGCGGTCCTGTCCTGCAGGTCGAGATGGTGGGTGGCACGGGCGTAGTCGAAACGCGGACGGCACTCCAGAGTGAAGTGCACTGTGCCGCGTACCGCCCTCACGCCGCGCAGCAGCACGTGCCTGTCAGTCGGGGTGCCGGTGCGATCCGGTGGCATGCAGTCGAAGACCTCACCGACTCCGTCCGGAGACATGAACCGCGTGACCAGGACGGCGGTGTCCGGGTAGTAGAGCTGCTTGCAGGTGACGTTCCGGCTCTCCGGCGCGAACAGGAAGTAGCCACCGCGGTCATGGTCGAGCAGAGCAGCGAAGACGGTCGGCGAGTCGAACCGGGGAGCCGTGAGCCAGTCGACGACCCCCTGCGACGACACCAGAGCAGCGGTCTGCAGGTCTCCGACGAGTCCATGGTCGGCAATGGAGGGATAACGGTCCATGATCATCTCGCTTCCCTGGTATCCCTGATTCCACTGTCCGCCCTCGGTGACGAGGCTGCCACGGGTTTTGGAACGAGAGGCGAGACCAGAAGACGGCCGCCCGGCAGTCGGTCAAGGGGGCGGCCCGCATCGTCGGACGCACCCGGGCACGCCGCTGCCGGAGCGGTGGGGGCTGCGTTCGATCACGGCTCCGCATCGGGGCGACCGGCCGCCTCGGCACAGGAGCTTCGACCCGCGGCAGCCTTCTGATGGCCTCCCCGATTCGCTGCGGCGACGAATGTGCCAATGGAGGGCCTTCGGGCACCAAAGCGGACGAATCATGCGCCGCGGACGACTGGCGCGCCGGGATCCGGGATAGACGGACAGGGCCCGCTGCCGTCGTGGCCGCGCGGCGGCCCGGGGCCCGCATGCGCACGGCCCCCGGCACGTGACGTGGAAAGCGAGCCCGATGTCCTGTCCGTCCTCGCCGGCGGCGCCGGCCTCCTCGCCCGGCCGGCCCCGGCCGGCACCCGCTGCGCGGCCCCGACTCTTCGGGGATCCGGCGGACACCGGCAAGCCCTGCGGTGACGACGTGCGGGCGGTTAAACCCACGTTCCTGGTCGCGGTGGCGCACGCCCGGGCCGTCGCTCGCCGCGACAGCGCCTCCTCGGAGGTGCTCGGCCGCCGCCCGGGCGATCCGGCCCTGGACGACGGCGGCCTGACGGAGGTCCGGCGGGTACTGGTCGCCACCGGGGCCCGGGCGGCTGTCCAGGCCCGGATCGAGCGCCTGTCCGAGCGCAGCCTGGAGCACTTGGAGAGGGTCCGGCCACACGCTCGGGGCGCCGAACGGCCGGCGGCCCTGCCGAGGGTGGCGGCGGGATTGGCGCGTGGTCCGTTCCGCGGTGAAGAGGGCGGCGCATGAGCCGCGCCGCGCCGGCGGCCGACCACGTCGTCGTCGTGGGGGCCGGCCTGGCCGGGCTGGCGGCAGCCTGTCATCTGATCGGGGCGGGACGCGGCGTCACCGTGGTCGAGCGGGACGATGCGCCCGGCGGCAGAGCTGGGCGCATCCGCTGCGGCGACTACCTCTTCGACACCGGACCGACCGTGCTGACCATGCCGCACCTGGCCGACGAGGCGTTCCGGGCCGTCGGCACCTCGCTGCGCGAGCACGTCGAACTGCTGCCGCTGCAACCGGCTTACCGGGCCCGCTTCGCGGACGGCAGCGCATTGGACGTGCACACGGACGCGCAGACGATGGAGGCCGAGGTGGAGCGCTTCGCCGGGCCGCGGGAGGCCGCGGGCTACCGGGAGCTGCGCCACTGGCTCACCCGGCTCTACCAGGTGCAGATGCGGCGCTTCATCGACACCAACTTCGACTCTCCCTGGCAGCTGCTCAACCCGGACCTGGCCCGCCTGGCGGCGCTGGGCGGGTTCGGCCGGCTCGCCCCGCGGATCGGACGTCATCTGCGCGACGAGCGGCTGCGCCGGGTCTTCTCCTTCCAGTCCCTCTACGCCGGGGTGGCTCCGGGCCGGGCACTGGCCGCTTACGCGGTCATCGCCTACATGGACACCGTGGCCGGAGTGTGGTTCCCCCGCGGCGGCATGCACGCCCTACCCCGCGCGATGGCCGCCGCGGCCGCGGCGGCGGGCGCCGGGTTCCGGTACGGGAGCACGGTGGTGCGCCTGGAACGGTCGGGGCACCGGGTGACGGCCGTCGTCACGGACCGCGAGCGCATCCCGTGCGACGCGGTCGTGCTCACGCCCGACCTGCCCGTGACGTACCGGCTGCTGGGGCGGGCCCCCCGCCGGGCGGTGCCGCTGCGCTTCTCGCCCTCGGCGGTCGTCCTCCACCTGGGCACGGACCGTACCTGGCCCCAACTGGCGCACCACACCCTGTCCTTCGGCCACGCCTGGAACCAGACCTTCGACGAACTCACACGCACCGGCCGTGTGATGACGGACCCCTCACTGCTGGTCACCCGTGCGACGAGCACCGACCCGTCGCTGGCCCCGGCCGGCCGGCACACGCACTACGTCCTGGCGCCGGCACCCAACACCGTCGTCGGCCCGGACGCCGCGGCCTGGGGTGACCTGGCGCCGCGCTACCGCGACCACCTGATCGACACCCTGGAGCAGCGCGGGCTCACCGGCATCGCCGGGGCCGTCGAGGAGGAGTTCATCGTGACCCCGGCCGACTGGGCGGCCCGGGGACACGCCGCGGGCACGCCCTTCTCCGCCGCCCACACCTTCGCCCAGACCGGGCCCTTCCGGCCGCGCAACCTGGTGCGGGGGCTGGAGAACGCGGTGGTGGCCGGCTGCGGCACCACCCCCGGCGTCGGCGTTCCCACGGTTCTGATCAGCGGGAAGCTCGCCGCCGCCCGCATTACCGGCACGCCACGCCCGGGCCACCGCGCGCCGGTGGACGCCCGCCCGGCCGGCAGCGGTGCGGCGACGGGCGTACCGGGCCCGCTCCCGTCCTCCTCGACCACAGGAGCCGCGCATGACGGCCCGTGAACTGGACGCCGCGGGCGTCACGGCACCGGCCCTGCGCGCGGCGTACACCGCCTGCCGCGACCTCAACGCCCGCCACGGCCGTACCTACTTCCTGGCCGCCCGACTGCTGCCGGTGGAGCGCCGGTGCGCCGTCCACGCCCTGTACGGCTTCGCGCGCTGGGCGGACGACATCGTCGACGGGCTGGACCGGCGCGAGACGCCCACCGAGCGCGACCGGCTGCTGGGCCTGCTGGAGAAGGACCTGGCCACGGGCCTGCGGGGCGGTGGCGCGGACCACCCGGTGGTGCGGGCGGTCGCGGACACCGCCGGCCGGTACGACATCGACCCGGGGCTGTTCACCGACTTCCTCGCCTCGATGCGCGCCGACCTCACCGTCACCGACTATCCGACCTACCAGGACCTCTACCGCTACATGCACGGTTCGGCGGCGGTGATCGGTCTGCAGATGCTGCCCGTCCTCGGGACGGTGACGGGCCGGGCCGAGGCCGAGCCGTACGCGGCGGCCCTCGGAGTGGCGTTCCAGCTGACCAACTTCCTGCGCGACGTGGGTGAGGATCTGGACCGAGGCCGGGTCTACCTGCCCGGCGACCTGCTCGCGGCCCACGGAGTGGACCGGCCGCTGCTGGAGTGGAGCCGCCGAACCGGCCGTGACGACGCCCGCATCCGGGCCGCCCTGGTCGCCGCCGCCGGGCTGGCCCGCGGCGTCTACCGCGACGCGGAGCCGGGCATCGCGATGCTGGAGCCCAGGGTCCGGCCCTGCATCGGGACCGCCTTCGTGCTCTACGGCGGCATCCTGGACGCGATCGCCCGGGACGGGTACGCGGTGCTGCACCGGCGGTCGGCGGTGCCGCTGCGCCGACGGGCTGCGGTCGCGGCGGCGGGGCTGGCGCGCGTCCTGGCCGCCCGGGTGCCGGCGGCCGTGCGGGGCGGCCTTCCCTCCGGCCCGCCGCACCACCGTCCGGCGGGCCCGGACGGCCGGAGGGCAGCGCGGTGAGCGCGTCGCCCGGACGGCACCGGACCTCGCCGCTGCGGCTGCGCCAGGGCCCCGCCTGGGCAGGGCAGGAGCCGTCCTGGCGGGCGGCGAAGCCGGCGCTGATCGCCTCCGCCCTGGAACAGGCGACGGCCCGGCCCTTCGGGAACTGGTACGTCGTCGGCCCGGCCGGGAGCACCGCCTCCCACGGCCGCCCGTGCGGGCGCCTGGTGGGCGGGACGGAGGTGGTGCTCTGGCGGGACGACGGCGGGACGCTGCGGGCCGGTTCGGGAATCTGCCCGCACCTGGGCGCACCGCTCAAGGACGGCCGGGTGGTGGGCGGCACGCTGGTGTGTCACTGGCACGGTCTGGCCCTGGGCGGCGGCGCGTCCGCCGGGTGGGAGCGCTACCCGGTGTACGAGGACGGGGTTCTGGCCTGGGTGCGGCTGGACGCCGTCGGCGGTGAGGAGCCCTGGCCACGGCCGGCGGTGCCGCGGCGCCCCGCCCTGGAGGGAGCCGTCACGGCGGTGTACACCGGGCGGGGCCGCTGCGAGCCCGAGGACGTGGTGGCCAATCGGCTGGACCCGTGGCACGGCGCCTGGCTGCACCCCTACGCGTTCACGGACCTCAGGGTGGTGGAGGTGCCGGACCTCGTCGCCGGGGACGGGGAGGACGGGTTCGCCGTCGACGTGTCGTTCCGGGTGGCCGGGCGGCTGGTCGTGCCGGTGCGTGCGGTGTTCACCGCGCCCGGCCCCCGTACCGTCGTGATGCGCATCGCGGAGGGGGAGGGGGCCGGGTCGGTGGTGGAGACCCATGCCACGGCGCTCACCGCCGCCTCCTCCTCCGCCCCGCGTACGGCGGTCGTGGAGGCGGTGGTCGCCGCGTCCGGGCGGCGCGGCTTCGCCGTGGCCCGGGCGCTCGCTCCGTTCCTGCGGCCGGTGGTGCGTCGGACGGCGGGGCGGCTGTGGCGCGACGACCTGGCCTACGCGGAGCGCCGCTGGGCTCTGCGCAGCACCGGCCGCTTCCCCGGCTGAGGCTCCGGCGCGCCCGGGGGCAAGCCGGCCGCCTCGCGGACGGGCGTGCCCGGGACCGAGCAGCCCGGCCAGCGGTCAGCGGGCCGCCCGGCGGGCCACGGCGCGCAGCGGGCGGCACCGGCCGGCACGGGGGACGGACCACAGGGTCTGGCCGGCCACGCCCCAGCGGGCGAGCAGGACGTTGGCGGCCTGGAAACCGGTGGTGGCGGCGCGTTCCATCAGGGCGACGGGCAGGTCGGTGCGGACCAGGTCCCCGGCCAGGACGACGGCGGGGTGCGGGGTGATGACGCCGGGGCGGCGGGACCATCCGCCGACCGGGAACACCGGGCAGTCGCCGCGCCATTCGTGGCGCACGTTCACGAGGCGGGCGCCACGGGTCTCCGGGTACACCTCGTGCAGCCGGGCCGTCATGCGCTCCTGGACCCCTGCGCGGTCGGCGTCCCCGTCCACGGCGTAGGCGTGCAGTTCGACCACCGATCCACCGGTCCGGGCGGCCCACCGGGCCGCTTCCCCCTCCCAGCGGTCGAGGACACTGACGTTGTCCAGCCCGTCGTAGCCGCTGGTGCCGAGGAACCCGGGCCGGTGCGCGGCGACCGGGCGGTCCAGCCAGAGCCGGGAGACCAGGAACGGCGGCGCGGTGCGCAGGGCGGCGATGTCGGCGCGCCACCGCGGGCCGCCCAGGTGCTCCGAGGCGGCGACCAGGCGCCGCAGGCCACCGGCGTCCAGGGCCAGGACGACGGCCTGGTGGCGCTCGGCTCCCCGGCCCGCGGTCACCACCTCGATGTCGCCGTCGGCCAGCGGCCGGACCCGGTCGACGGGGGACGCGGTCCGCAGATCGACACCGAGGTTGCCCAGGTAGCCGGCGAGGGGCTGCCACAGGCCCTGCGGATAGGGCTCGGTGGGGACGTCGAACAGCAGGCCTTCGGAGGATCCGAGGAAGTAGATGTGGAACATCAGCAGCAGTTCGGCGGCGGACAGGTGGCGCGGGTCGGTGAAGAAGCTGCGGGAGAACACTTCGAAGGCGAGGTGTCGGGCGGCGCGGGGGAAGTTGATCCTCTCCAGGAAGTCGTGGGCGCTGGTGTCGTCGTACCGTTCGAACACCTCCGGTACGCGGACGTCGAGCAGCGGCAGGGCTGCCCGTGCGTTTAGGGCGGCCAGGTCGCGCAGACCGAAGGTGGGACTGAGGAGGACGAATCCGGCTGCGCTGAGCGGAGGGGTGCGCGGTACCCGGGCGAAGCTGTCGGTCAGCCCGCTGCGGTGACGCAGTGGGTAGTCGGGCAGCGCGGCCAGTCTGGTGAGCCCTGGGTCGGTGCGGCGCAGCAGGCCGCGCAGGTTGTAGTACTGACGGAAGAAGGCGTGGAAGCCGCGGCTCATGGTCGCGGTGGAGCCGTCGGCGAGGCGGACGGGCCATCCGGCGACGCGGCCGCCCAGGACGGGTTCCCGTTCGTGGAGGGTCACCGCGATGCCGCGTTCGGCGAGTGCGGTGGCGGC
Organism: Kitasatospora aureofaciens; assembly: GCF_001188955.3. Taxonomy (GTDB): domain Bacteria; phylum Actinomycetota; class Actinomycetes; order Streptomycetales; family Streptomycetaceae; genus Kitasatospora; species Kitasatospora aureofaciens. The sequence continues at coordinate 300,527 of NZ_JPRF03000021.1, forward strand.
GGCCAGGCCCGCGATGCCGCCCCCGACGACGGCGACCCGGGGCGGTTCGGCTCCGGGGAAGCGGGCGTGGCCCGGTGCGGCCGGCACCGTTTCGGCCCGGCGGTCGCGGCCGCGCCGGGCAGCGGGTGTCGTACTGCTCACGCGTGCGCCTCCGGTTGGGCGGAGCGCGGGTGCGCCGCGGCGGCGCCGGCCCCGCCGTCGGCCAGGCGCAGGCGGCGGGCCGAGCGGCGCAGGGCGCCGAGGTGGCCCGGGTCGAGGGCGGTCAGCAGGTCGTAGGCCGGTGCGGCGTGGTCGAAGGCACGGACGAGGTCACGGCCGTGCAGGAGCGACGTCAACGGCTCTCCTCGCAGGAGTCGGGGGCGGGTTCCGGTCCGGTACCGGGCAGGGCCCGGCGGGGCAGCAGGGGGAGTTCGGCGGCGCAGCGCAGCATCGGGCCGACGGGGCAGCGCAGGCCGATGCGCAGGTCCTCGGCGGGGGTGCTCCTGCCGTCGAGGAAGCGCAGGACCTGTTCGGCGGGGGTGCGGCGGAACAGGTCGGTGAAGAAACGGGGGCCGTCGATCCGGCCGGTGTCCAGGGCGCGCAGCAGGACGGCGTCCATCACCAGCGCCCGTCGGCGGTGGGGTGCGGGCGCGGGTGCGGTCCGGCCGGGTGTCGGTTGCCGGGCGAGGGCGGCGGCGATGGCCCGGCTCTGCCGCTGGATGGCGGCGAAGGCGTAGCCGGTGGCCGGGCGGGTGGCGCCACCGGCGGTGCCGATGCGCACGTGCGCGGGACCGGCACGGCGGGGGAAACGGCCGTCCGTCATGGGGATGACGCCCTGCTCGGCCTCCTCCACCGTGAGTGCGCCCAGACCGAGGACGCGGCGGGTGTAGTCGCGCAGCGCGTGCTCGTATCCGGCGGTGGTCAGGGGGCGCCGGGAGAACTCGGTGTACTCCACGAGGGCGCGGTCGGGGGCCAGGGGGAGGACGTATCCGAAGGCGAGACCGTGGGCGGGCTGCGGGAGGCGGAAGTCCATCAGGTCTGCCGTGCCGGGGTCGAAGCGCGGGCGGTCGGTGTGCACGAACCAGCCGCGGAAGTGTTGCAGGAGGGTGGTCCGGGCCAGCGGCGGCCGCACGGGCGGTCTGGAGTCGAAGACGTACCGGGCGTCGAGGGTGAGCGGCCGTCCGGCTGGGTCGGTGGCGAGCACGCGGGCGCCCGGGCGTCCGTCCGGCCGGGTCTGCACCCGGTGGACGGTGGCCCGCACGATCCTGGCCCCGGGGTGGCCGCCGAGGCGGTCGTGGACCAGTTCCTCGAACGCGGTGGAGCGCAGCATCCGGTAGCGCAGCGGGGCGGGCTCCGTCTCGACGGCGTTCCCGTCGGGGCCGGTGATCCGCAGCCGGGACCACTGCGCGGTGACAGCCCGCTCGTACTCCCCCGGGCCGTCGTCCCAGAAGCACCAGGTCCGTGGCGGCGGGCGCAGCGGACCCTCGGGGGGTTCGACGACGGTCAGGTCGAGCCGGGGGCGGGGCCGGTGTCCCTCGTGCCCGTGTCCGACCAGGCAGTCGGCGAGACTGAGTCCTGCGGCTCCTCCACCGATGACGACCAGGGGAAGGGGCTCGGCTTCAGCGGTCCTTCTCAACCTCAACCTGCCTCCACCTTCCGGCTGGACGGGGTCCGACGGCGGGCGGCGCCCGGCACCGCCTACAGGCGGTCAGGACAGGCCCGGCGGGCATCGTCCCAGGCGCGCGGCGGTGGCGACGGCGTTGGCGCGTTCCGGGCGTGTCACGTGCGGCGGAGCCGGTGTGCCGGAGAACGGTGGGCGCCCGACGGCGAAGGGGCCGGGGGGTGCAGCGGATGGGCGCCAGCTCGGGTCCTCGTCGATGTAGAGCACGTCCGACTCGACCCGGGCGCGCGGGTGGCGGCGGGCGAGTTCGTCGGTGTAGCGCCAGTGGGTGGTGCAGCGCCGCCCGTCCAGCAGCCCGGCCTCGCCGAGCAGGAAGGCCCCGGTGCAGATGCTCAGGACGCGGGCGCCGCGCTCGACGGCGGCCCGTAGCTCCTCGGTCAGGTGGTCCGGCTGCCGCACGTGCAGGTCGTAGGCCGGGATGCAGATGAGGTCCGCCGAGGCCAGCCGCTCCAGGCCGTGCCGGGTCCGCACCTCGAAGCCGTGCCGCATCGGCACGCTGTCGCCGGTTCCTGAGACAAGAGCGAAGTCGTAGACGGGGAGCGCATCGTCGCCGCGGTCGATGCCGAAGACCTCGCAGAACACACCCAACTCGAAGGCGTGGGCGCCTTGGAGGGCCAGGACGGCAACATCGCGAAGCACGGGGCTCCTGATCTCTCTCACGACGGTGGCAGCAATTTCAGCCTATCCGTCGTTTCCGCCACTCCCGGCGGGTGCCCCGTCCTGGAAAGCTCGCAGGCGTTACCCCCACCACGCGAACAGCTAGGCACCGGATGACCACGCACACGCACACCACCAACGCCGCCCTCTCGTCACAGGCGGCCCAGGTCCTGCGCACACTGGCGCTCGACGAGGAGCTGAAGTGGCGCATCCCCGGCGACCCCGTTCTGGGCCCCCTGGCCCGCAAGGTCGCCCGGCGGTATGTGGCCGGCGAAACCCTCGCCGACGCCCTGGACCGCGCGCAGCAGATCCTGGCCGCCGGCCACCGTGTGAACGTCGAGTACATGGGCGAGAGCTGCCGCGACCCGCAGCGGGCTGTCGAAGAGACCGACACGTTCCTCGCCGCCGCCCGGCTCCTGCCGCCCGAGTGCTCAATCTCGCTCGACCTCTCCCACATCGGCCTCGCCGTCGACGCACTTGGCGGGTTCGCGACGCCGGGCATCTCCCGTTCCCAGCCCGCCGCCAGGACGGCTGAGGGCGGATCCTAGGGTGATCCCATGGACGTGGGGGCGGTACTGATCGCGATGACCGGGGTGGCGGGTACGTTGGGCGCTGCGCTGCTGACCCAGCGCGGCGCGGACCGGGTCAAGAAGCGTGAGCTGGAGATGAGCCACGCCATCCAGGAACGCCGCGAGAACCGCGAACTGCGGCGGCGGTGCTACACCGAACTCCACCGGGACGCCCGACAGTTCGCCACGGCGCTGAGCCGCCACCTGTACGTCATGCGGGACCGCGCGCCCGGGGACGAGGACGTGCAGGCGCTGGAAAGGGTGAAGGACGCCCACCGGGACCGCTGGTCCGAGACCCTGATGATCGCTCCGGACACCGTGATCGGTCCGGCCAACAAACTGAACGACGCACTGACCCGGGTGTACGGGCAGATCAAGCGCATCGAACAGGGGAACCCCCGGCGCGGTGAGACGCTACGGTCGGCCGCCGAGGGACAACACGCGCTCTGGCCCCTGATCCGCGCCACCCGAGAAGCGATGCGCGCCGACCTGGGCGTCACGGGCGCCGCCCCCTGGCCCGAGTCGACCTCGGCCGACGACCCGGCCATGATCGGCGACTTCGAGGAGACGGACGGCGAAACCTCCTAGGCAGTGCCCGCGCTGGCCGTCGTGGGCCGGGCCGGGGCGGCCGGGAGGGCGGGCCGCTGCCGGGGCCGGCCTTTCGTAGTGGTGGGCTCGACGGCCTGGTGCAATGCGGTGTTGCGCTGGGGACAACGCGGGCTGTGCGCTGGGCCTGACCCGGCGTCATGTGGCCGGAAGAGGCCGGGGGCGGGGCCCCGCGTACGACGCCGGCCACTGCAACGGAGCCGGCGGCTCCTATGTGCAGCCCGCGCAGGACCCGCTGTGGATCTGCGCCAGCTCGCCGATCCCGGCGGGCTACGTGCTCACCGACCACAACCCCAGCAGCAGCCCCTGTCTCGGCGACGCCTGGCTCATGCGGCTGGTCACGGACGGGATCTGGACCTGCGCGGGCTCGCCGATCCCGGCCGGGTACGTCATGACCGGCCACTACCGCACCGGCTGCCGGGGCATCGGCTCCTGGTTCCAGCAGGTGGCTGCGCCCGGGCTGTCGATCTGCCCCGGCAACGCGGTCCCGGCCGGCTACCACCTGGGCACCTACAACAGTGCGGGCTGCGCGGGCCTGGGCTCCTGGGTCCTGCTCCGCAACTGACCCGGCTCGGGGGCGCCGCCCAGGCCCGCCCGGATCCCGGGTGCGGCACGGTGGCGTCCGGGCGCACTGGGCGCACCGCACGGACGGTGAAGGGCGCGGCGGTGGCGAGGCCGTGAACGCGGAGAGAGGCCGGTTCGCGCCCGGACCCCCGAGCGGGCGGCGAACACCCCTCGCCCGAGTGCCATCGATCGCCCAGCACAGGAACCGCTTGTGCGCGGTCTGGAACGGGCCCGACTCGTCCGGCAGATCCCGCCACGGTGAGCACGCGCGGTACTTCCACGCGATCGCCTCCAGAGTGCGGCGGTGGTCCGCCGCCCACCGCCGCCCATGGACGGGATCTGCCTGTCCCGCCTCGATCCGGCGCAGTGCGGGACTCCGCCGACAGCGGCCCGGGAACTCCTGGGCACCCGGGCCGCTCCTGCTGCTACTTCACGGCTTCCTTGAGCTTGGAGCCGGCCGTGGCCTTGACGCTGTAGCCGGCCGGGATCTCGATCGGGTCCCCGGTCTGCGGGTTGCGGGCCTTACGGGCAGCGCGGTGGGTGCGCTCCAGGGTCAGGAAGCCGGGGATCAGCAGCTTCTCGTCGCCTTTGAAGACGATCTCTCCGGCGATCTCCGCGAACGCCGAGAGGACGGCGTCGGCGTCCTTCTTGGGAAGGCCGGCCCGCTCGGAGATGGCTGCCACGAGTTCGGTGCGGTTCATCGTGCCTGCTTTCGATCACGGTACTGGTCCCACCGCATGCTGCCAGATCCTCCGGGCAAGCCGGTCCGCAAGAGGAAGCGGCGCGCCGTGCAGTCGAAGAGGACATCGGCGAACCGTGCTGATCGAGGTCACCGCTTTCGCGGCACTGCTGGCTGTCACGGTCCGGGACGGACCCGGCCGGGCTGCTGAACGGGGACGGACGCACGGCCCGGGCGGCGGTGCGCCTGCGACCGGCTTGCCGGGCCAGGACGACCGCAGGCGTGCCCGCGCGGCCGCGCCGCGGTGGGTGAGTGTCGCGGGACGACGGATCGGCCCGAACACGCGCTGGGCGGTGCGGGGAGAGACCCACCGTGGCCGTGGAGGCAGCGACCGGAGCGACCGAAGGTTCGCATGTGCCCGAGGGCTGCCCCCTGGCCGGTCGGTGACGGCGTACGGGCGCGGACGCGGGTGCGGACGGGTGCGGCGGGGTCGGCGGGGTGTGCCCCACGCCGATACGCCCGAACGGGTGAATCGGCACCGCGTGCCGCTGACGCCGGGGGCGGAGTCGCTCAACGGGGAACCAGCCGGAGGACGCTACGACTGACCACCGACGGAGAAAGGCCCCCGATGCGCACCGAGCAGTCGAACAGTCCCGGCACCTGTGCCGCGCCGGGCGAGCGGGAACTCGCCGAGCTGGACGCCCACTGGCGTGCGGCGAACTACCTGGCGGCCGGGCAGATCTACCTGATGGCCAATCCGCTGCTGCGCGAGCCGCTGCGGCCGGAGCACACCAAGCCCCGCCTGCTCGGCCACTGGGGCACATCGCCGGGCCTCAACCTGGTGTACACCCACCTCAACCGGGTGATCAAGGCGCGAGATCTGGACGCGATCTGCATCTGGGGCCCCGGCCACGGCGGTCCGGCCGTGCTGGCCGGCTCCTGGCTGGACGGCAGCTACACCGAGCACTACCCCGACATCACCTGCGACGAGGCGGGGATGGCCGCGCTGTTCCGGCAGTTCTCCTTCCCCGGCGGCGTGCCCAGCCACGTGGCCCCCGAGACACCGGGCTCCATCCACGAGGGCGGCGAGCTGGGCTACTCGCTCGCCCACGCCTACGGCGCCGCACTCGACAACCCCGGCCTGGTGGTCGCCTGTGTGATCGGGGACGGCGAGGCCGAGACCGGCCCACTGGCCGCCTCCTGGCACGCCAACAAGTTCCTCGATCCGGTCCACGACGGCGCGGTGCTGCCGATCCTGCACCTCAACGGCTACAAGATCGCGAACCCCACCGTGCTCGCCCGCCTCCCGCACGAGGAACTGGACGCACTGCTGCGCGGCTACGGCCACGAACCCCTGCACGTCGCCGGCGACGAACCGGCGCAGGTGCACCGGGCGATGGCGGCCGCGATGGACACCGCACTCGACCGGATCGCCGATGCCCAGCACGCGGCCCGCACCGACGGCACCACCGAGCGCCCCCGCTGGCCGGTGATCGTGCTGCGCACACCCAAGGGCTGGACCGGCCCGCACGAGGTCGACGGCGTACCGGTGGAGGGCACCTGGCGCGCCCACCAGGTGCCGCTCGACCACGTGCGGGACAACCCCGAACACCTCGCCCAGCTGGAGGCCTGGCTGCGCTCCTACCGCCCCGACGAGCTCTTCGACGACCGGGGCCGCCCGGTGCCGGACGTGCTCGCCTGCCTGCCCGCAGGTCGGCGCAGGCTCGGGGCGAACCCGCACACCAACGGCGGGCTGCTCACCCGTCAGCTGCCGATCCCGCCACTGGAGAAGTACGCGGTGACGGTGGACGAGCGCGGCGCGACCACGCACGAACCCACCCGGGTGCTCGGCGACCTGCTGGAGCAGGTCATGGCCGACACCGCCGAGCGGCGCGACTTCCGCCTGGTCGGCCCGGACGAGACCGCCTCCAACCGGCTCCAGGCCGTCTACCGGGCCACGGGCAAGGCGTGGGAGGCGGGGCTGCTGCCGACCGACGAGCACCTGGAACGCGGCGGCCGGGTGATGGAGATCCTCTCCGAGCACGTCTGCCAGGGCTGGCTGGAGGGCTACACGCTGACGGGCCGACACGGCCTCTTCTCCTGCTACGAGGCGTTCGTCCACATCATCGACTCGATGGTCAACCAGCACGTCAAGTGGCTGCGCACCACCCGCCGACTGCCCTGGCGCGCGCCCGTCCCGTCGCTGAACTACCTGCTCACCTCGCACGTGTGGCGCCAGGACCACAACGGCTTCTCCCACCAGGACCCGGGTTTCGTCGACCACGTCCTCAACAAGAGTCCCGAAGCCGTGCGCGTCTACTTCCCGCCGGACGCCAACACGCTGCTCGTCACGGCCGACCACGTGCTGCGCTCGAAGGACTACGTCAACGTCGTCATCGCGGGCAAGCAGCCCTGCTTCGACTGGCTGACGCTGGAGGAGGCCCGGGTGCACTGCGCGCGCGGGCTGGGCATCTGGGACTGGGCCGGCACCGAGGACGGCGCCCGCGAGCCCGACGTGGTCCTCGCCTGCGCCGGGGACGTACCCACCATGGAGGTGCTGGCCGCCGCCGGCCTGCTCCGCCGGCACCTGCCCGATCTCGCGGTCCGGGTCGTCAACGTGGTCGACATCGCCCGCCTGCTGCCGGCCGAGGAGCATCCGCACGGCATGCCCGACCGCGAGTTCGACGCCGTCCTCACCCGCGACAAGCCCGTGATCTTCGCCTACCACGGCTACCCGTGGCTGATCCACCGCCTCACCTACCGCCGCGCCGGACACCCCGACATCCACGTGCGCGGCTACAAGGAGATCGGCACCACCACCACGCCGTTCGACATGGTGCTGCGCAACGACCTCGACCGCTACCGCCTGGTCATGGACGTCATCGACCGCGTTCCCGGCCTGGCCGTGCGGGCCGCCCACGTCCGCCAGCGGATGGCCGACGTCCGCACCCGCCACGACGCCTGGATCCGTGCGCACGGCACCGACCTGCCCGAAGTCACCGACTGGACCTGGCCCCACTGACCCGCCCGGGCCCGGGCCCGGGCCCCGCACCCGCGCCGCCGCCGGGCGGCCGGGATGATGACTCCGGATGAGCGGGAGGGGCTGGAGGAGACCGAGCTGCGCCCCGGCGATCCGGACGCGTTGAGAAGCTCGCCGAACGCCTCGCGTTCCGGGATACCCGGTGCCGGGATACCGGGTCGAAGGTGGACCGGCGCTAGCCGGATGGGCGATACCTGGATGCCCGGATCGGTTGGCGGACCGGTGACGCAGCGTTTCTCCTGGGTGGGGTGAGCGGAATGGTGCTCTGACCTGACATGGTGCCCTGACCCGAGGAGTGTGCGATGGCGTCGAGCGAACCCGCTCGCGGTCCCGAGGACGGAGGAGCGCCGGGGCCCGAGGGCTCCGCCGCGCCCGGATCCGGCGAACCTGTGCCGTCCGCTCACGCATCCCCGGCCGGGGCCGGGGCCGGAGGCGAGGGCGTGCAGGGCGGCGTAGGGGAGGACGTCGCTCAGTTGAGTGCGCGGATCGCCGCACTTGAGGCGGCCACGCCGCCGCGCGGTAGGGAACACCGCCGGTGGCGGACCTCGGGCGCGGTGGTGCTGATCGTGATCGCGTCGCTGTTGTCCCTGCTGTCGGTGCTGGCGGTGTGGACGTCCGACTTCGTGGGCGACACCGACCGGTACGTCCGGACCGTCGCTCCGCTCGCCAGCCAGCCCGACGTCCAGACGGCGGTCACCAACCGGGTCACCCAGGTCGTGCTGGAGCAGATCGATGTGAACGCCCTGGTGAAGGAGCTCTCCGACGCCGCCGCCCAGCAGGGCGTGCCGCAGAACGCCGCGAACCTCATCAACGACCTCAGCGGCCCGATCAAGAGCGGCCTGACCCAGCTGGTCGGCTCCGTCGTGAACAAGGTGGTCACCAGCAGTGCCTTCGAAACGGTGTGGGTGGAGGCCAACCGGGCGGTGCACAGTTCCCTGGACAAGGCACTCACCGGCCAGGGTGGTGGCGCGATCAAACTGGAGAACAACCAGGTCGCCATCGACCTCGCGCCCGTGATCGCCAAGGTGAAGGACGAACTCGTCAACGCCGGTCTCGGGGTCGCGGCGAAGATCCCGGACGTGCACACCAACTTCGTGGTGTTCGCCTCCGACGACATCGGCAAGGTCAAGTCGTACTTGCGGCTGCTGGACATCATGGGCGCCTGGCTGCCGGTCGTCACCGTCCTGATCGCCGCCGGTGGTGTGTTCCTCGCCGTCAACCGTCGCCGGGCACTGGTCGGCGCCGCCGTCGGGGTGGCGCTCGCCATGCTCCTGCTCGGGATCGCGCTCACGGTCTTCCGCGCGTTCTACCTCGACCACCTGCCCCCCGGCGCCGACCAGGCAGCCGCCGGCACGGTCTACGACACCCTGATCCGGTTCATGCGCGCCACCGTCCGCGCGGTCGGCACCGTCGCCGTGGTCACCGCCGTCGGCGCCGCCCTGATCGGTCCCTCCCGACCGGCGGTCGCGGTGCGCACCGGCTGCCGGCGGATCATCGGCTCGCTGCGCGGTGCGCTGTACTCGCTCGGCATGAGGCTCGGCCCGGTGGGCCCGTTCGTGCACCGTTTCAAGCGGTGGATCGGTGCGCTGATCCTGCTGGTGGCGGCCGTGATCCTGGCGACCTGGTCCTACCCGACCTGGGCGGTGGTGCTGTGGATCACCTTCTTCGTGGCACTGGCCTTCGCGATCCGGGAGTTCCTGGACACCGGCGGGGACGGTGACCGGGCACCAACCCCCACGACCACGGGCGGGCCGCCCCCGGCCAACGCCTGATCCGTCCCGGCACCTGCGGCATGCGCGAGCAACGGGAAGGCCGTCCTCGGGAGTTCATCCACTTCTTCCATCGTGCCGGCCCGAACCACAGCTCTCGCCACGAGGCATGCAGCCACCCGGGTCTGGCCCCATGCTGGAGATGAGGGGGGTGTGACAACGGAGGAAGAAGTGGTGGAGATGAGGACCGTTGTCGACCTCACACGCTGCCAGGGCTACGCACAGTGCGTGTTCCTCGCCCCGGAGGTGTTCGAACTGCACGGGGAGGAGGGGCTGCTGTACGCCACGGCCGTCCCGGACGACCAGGTGGAGCGGGTACGCCAGGCCGCGGCGGCGTGCCCGGTGCAGGCGATCCTCCTCGGGGAAGAGGTGAGCACCGGTGGCCGGTGATCTGAAAGACGGCCTCATCGTCATCGTCGGCGCGTCGCTGGCCGGGCTGAGAGCCGCAGAGGCCCTGCGCGAGGAGGGCTTCACCGGGTCCCTGACCGTGGTCGGGGACGAGCCCCACGCCCCCTACGACCGGCCGCCGCTGTCCAAGCAGGTGCTGCTGGGCCAGGCGACGGCGGACACCCTGGAGCTGCCGATGCGCCGGGACCCGGACGCCGAGTGGCGCCTCGGCGTGCGCGCCACCGGTGTGGACCTGCTGGCGAAACGGGTACTGCTGGCCGACGGCGACTCGCTGCCCTACGACCGGCTGCTGATCGCCACCGGAACCCGTGCGCGGCCCTGGCCCAACCCGGAGGAAGGCGCCCTGGACGGGGTGTTCACCCTGCGCACGCGCGAGGACGGCGCGGGACTGGCCGAGCGGCTGGCCGCGAGACCGGAGCGGGTACTGGTGATCGGCGGCGGCTTCACCGGCTCCGAGATCGCCTCCGCCTGTCGGGAACTGGGCCTCGCGGTGACCGTCGCCGAACGCGGCCCCGCACCCCTGGTGGGTGCGCTCGGCGGCACCCTGTCCAAGCTCGCCGCCGTCATGCAGCGCAACCACGGCGTGGACCTGCGCACCGGGGTGACGGTCACCGCCCTGAACGGCAACGGCGCCTTCACCGGCGCGCAGCTGTCCGACGGCAGCCGCGTCGAGGCGGACGTGTGCGTCGTGGCGCTGGGCGCGATCCGCAACGTGGAGTGGCTGGCGGAGTCCGGGCTGGCGGCGGGCCCACGCGGCATCGCCTGCGACGCAGGCTGCAGGGCCTTCACCATGTACGGGATCGTCACCGACGACGTCTTCGTGGCCGGCGACGTCTCCCGCTTCCCCCACCCGCTGTTCGGCTACCAGATGCTCTCCCTGGAGCACTGGGGCAACGCCGTCGAGCAGGCCGCGGTCGCGGCCCACAACATGGTCAACCCCGGCCCGCTGCAGCGCCCGCACCTGGCCCTACCGGTCTTCTGGTCGACCCAGTTCGGACTCAACATCAAGTCGGTGGGCGTCCCCACCTACTCCGACCACGTGGTCATCGCACAAGGGTCCCTGGAGGCACGGCGTCTGGCGATGGTCTACGGCTACCAGGGCCGGGTCACCGCCGCCGTCACCGTCGACATGGCCAAGGCGCTCGACTACTACCGACACCTGATCGAGACCGCCGCCCCCTTCCCGCCCCCGCCCGGGGCCCAGGACCGTGCGATCGCGGCCGACATCGCGATCCCCTCCGCCGTACCGGACCCCTCCGTGCTGTCCCACGGTCCGACCGTCGCACTCACCGGGCACCTTCCGGACCGCCGGCTGACGGTGGTGTAGCCCACATCCCGCCCCCTGTGAGGAGCCACCATGGACTCCGCGACCCTGCTCGCACGGATCACCGACTACGCCAGCCGTCCCAACCCCTATCCGCTGTACGCGGAACTGCGCGAGGCCGGTCCTGTGGTGCCGCAGGCCGACGGCAGCTACCTGATCGGCACCTACCACCACATCGCCGCTCTGCTCCACGACCCACGGATGAGCGCCGATCCCCGCACCCGCGGCGAGATGACCCATAAGCCGCCGTTCCTGCGGCTCGACGACCCCGAGCACCACAGGCTGCGCACCCTGGCCATGCGGCCCTTCGGGCCTCCGCACAGCCCTGGCCGGGTCGACGGCATGCGCGGCGAGATCGACCGGATCACCGAGGCACTGCTGGAACCGTTCGAGGCGGGGCACCAGGTCGACATCGTCGACGACTTCGCCTACCCGCTGCCCGTCACCGTGATCTGCCGCCTGCTCGGCGTGCCGCACGAGGACGAGCCGCTCTTCCGGGCCTGGTCGGACGCGATCGTCGCAGCCGCCGACGTCAGGCCCGACGACGAATCCGCCGAGCCGGACAAGGGCGGCGACCAGGCACGGATGGAGTTGGGCGGCTATCTGTTGAACCTGGCCGAGCAGCGCCGTGGCAAGCCGGGCGAGGACATGCTCTCCGCCTTCGTCAACGAGCCGGACCCGGCCCTGCGGCTCACCCCGGAGGAACTCGCGGAAACCGCCGTACTGCTCCTCATCGCCGGACACGAGACGACGGTCAACCTGATCGCCAACGGCGCCCTCACCTTCCTGCGCCAGCCCGAGCAGTTGGACCGGCTGCGGCGGGAACCGGAGTTGCTGCCGCGTGCGGTGGAGGAACTGCTGCGCTACGAGCCCCCGGTCCACATGCGCGAGCGCATCCCGCACGCCGACATGGACATCGCCGGTACGCCCGTCCCCCGAGGCGTCCCGGTGATCCTGGCCCTCGCCTCCGGCAACCGCGACCCCCAGCGGTTCCCCGACCCCGACCGGTTCGACCCCGCCCGCCAGGACAACCAGCACCTCGGCTTCGGCAGTGGCATCCATGCCTGCTACGGCGGCCCCCTGGCCCGTCTCGAGGCCTACGCGGCGCTTGGCGCGCTGCTTCCCCACCTCGCGACGGCGAGCCTGGTCCAGGACCCGCCCCCCTACCGGCAGAACGCCATGCTCCGCGGACCCCGCCACCTGCCCGTCCGCCTGTGAAGTTCGAGTCAGGGGCACGGCTCCGGAGTGGGCGCTGTCATTCCTTCGCCCGTGCGCGAAGGCGCGGACCTCGACCGTAGGCAGCGGTGGTGAGCCCCGCCGCGGTGGGCCAGGATGGATTCAGCGGCGGATCGCACACCAAAACAGCGATCAAGCGTCCATGTCGGGATTCATGGTGTGTTCCGCTGCGTGCGCCTGTGGCTTGGTTGAGTGCCGGTCCGGTCGCGGGTCGAGCGGATTTCCGCTGAGCGCGCACGGCGTGCCGGTCGCTCGCAGACCAGTCCATGACCGCACGGGCGCGGGAGCGAGGAAGGCTGCGATGACTACAGAGGCTGAACTGCTCACCTCCGACGATCAGCGGCTCGAGGAGCTGTTCCGCAAGAGTTCGGCCGGTGAGATCCCCAGAGGTCCGATGGAGGGCCTGGCTGTCTTCCCCGCGGCAGGGAGGGCGGGAGCACGGCTGCTCGCCAGTCTGGTGAACCTGACCGCGTGGCGGGGCAAGGTCTTCAGCCCGGACGGTTACCTCAGCAACCGGCTCACCGCCATGGACATCCTGTCCATCGTCGCCACGGTCGGACCGGGCCCGAGCCGTCTGGACGACCAGGAGTGCATCGTCATCGACTATTCCCACACGTCCTTGGTGTTCGGAGGCGTGCGCGACGAACTCCGTCAGGTCGGCCCGGGCCTGTACCTGGGCCTGATCTGGCTGGCCGGCCGCAAGATCGGATGGTTCACGCTGCGAGACCCGGCCAACGCGGAGAACAGCAGTACATAGGACCGACCGCGCCGGAACCCCTGGTGCCTGATCACCGTCGCTCCGAGGGCCCGCCTCGACAGGGCGTGCCCCCCGCGACACGCAGCGAGACCCTTCAGCGCGTCGCGTCGGGTAGTCGGTCCGCAGGCGAAGGCTCGGCACCATGCCGACATCATGAGAGGACCTGACCGTGCCTCCCGCTATGAACCGCCCGCGCAGAAGCGCGCCCCACCCGCCACGCGTCACGGCACCGGCCAAGCTCTCCCGGCACCGGCCGGTCACTGTCGTGGCGGCATCGGCCACCGCGGCACTGGTGTTGGCGGCGCTACCTGCTGCCCCGCCCCCCAGCACGCCGCCGACGCTGCACGGCACAGTCACCAGCGCGGGAAGACCGCTGCCCCACGCCGACGTCACCCTCCTCACCGGAGACCGCCTGGGCGTCCGGAACCTGGGCCGCGCCACGACCGACGCGGGGGGAGCCTTCCAGATCCGGTCCACCCAGCCCACGGGCTCGGTGCTGTACGTCGACGCCGCGCCCCACGGCGACCGGTCGTTGCGGCTGCGTTCCGTCGTGGGGATCGGCCCGGGCGGCGGCGCGCCACAACGCCGGGAATCCGTTGTCACCGTCAACGAATTCACCACGGTCGCCGCCACCTACGCACTGGCCCAGTTCACCGACCAGCACGGCATCGCCGGGCCCAGCCCCGGCCTGGAGAACGCTGCGGCGACGTCCTACAACCTCGCCGACCCGGCCTCGGGAAAACCCGGCAAGGTCGTCACCGACCAGAACAACGGCACCAGCAACGAGACCCTGGCCACCCTGGGCACCCTGGCCGACCTCGTCTCCCTCTGCGCGCCGGAGGCGGACACCGGACTGTGCCAGGAGGTGCTGCGTCTGGCAACACCGCAGCAGGGGGCCACTCCCGCCGACACGGCACAAGCCGTGCTGAACCTCGCCCACAACCCGAGACTGGCCACCGGAGAGCTGTACGCCCTGGCCGGCCGGGCGCACACGTACACCCCCGCGCTCACCGCGGCCCCGGAGGCCTGGGTCCTGGCCCTGCACTACACCCCACCCGATGTCTACGCCCCCGGCCGGATGGCCGTCGACGCCAAGGGCAATGTCTGGGCCTCCAACAACTGGCTGCCCGGAACACGGAACCCCAGCCCCTACGTCACCGTGCAGGATCCGGTGGGTGACCCCATCCTGAACAGCCCCATCAGCGGCGGCGGCATGAAGGCGGGTGCCTGGGGCATCGCCATCGACCACGACGGCTCCGTGTGGGTGCCCAGCTACGGCGGCGATGCCATGTCGAAGTACTCGTCGACCGGAAAGCCGCTTTCCCCCGGCACAGGATTCAAGAACGGCGACCTGAACCACCCCCAGGGCACCGCAGTCGACCAGAAGGGCAACGTCTGGATCGCCAACTTCTACGGTCTGAAAGGCAACCGCGGCCAGGGGAGCGTGATCGTCTATCCGCACGGGGACCCCTCGAAGGCGATCACCATCGAGGGCGGCGGCCTCGACCACCCGTTCTCCATCCAGATCGACGGCTTCGGCCGGGCCTGGGTCACCAACGCCCGTCTCAACGGGGCAAGGCTCCTGGACACACGAGTGCCCGAGGGCCACGCGGGCGGGAGCGTCACCGTGATCGGGCCCGACTTCAAGCCGACCTCGTTCTCGCCGGTCAAGGACGCCTCGCTCGACTGGCCCCTCGGCCTGGCCGTCGACTCCAAGAACAACGTCTGGGTGCCCGACTTCGTCAGCAACTCGGTCACCGAGATCGGGCCGAGCGGCAAGATCACAGGCGTGTACGGACTGCCGACCGCCATCGCTCCCTGGTCCGTGGCCATCGACGGTTCCGACCGCGTCTGGGTCGCCGGATTCGGCGCCCCCTCCGTCTCCGTCCTGTGCGGCGTGAACACCAGCACCTGTCCCCCCGGCTCCTCCACCGGCTCGCTGCTGACGCCGCCAAACGGCTATCGCAGCAGCTCCATCCAGCACCTCACCGCCGTCCAACTCGACCAGTCCGGCAACGTCTGGCTTGCCAACAACTGGTCCGAAGTCGCCCCGCCCACCGGCGGTAACGGCCTGGTCGAACTCATCGGAGTCGCCACACCTGTCTGCACACCCCTGACCCCGGTACCCTCCCGCCCGGCAACGACCAGCTCAACCGCCTGCCCCTCGCAGACCAGCACGCAGATCGGCTGACCACGCCCGGTGATGCCGCCGGGTCGGGCCAGCCGGACCGGCTCATCCGGCGGCGCCGATCGGACCGGCCGCGCCTCGGTGGCTTCGACGCTCTGCGCCTGGAGCCGCCCGCCGTGCCCCCTGCCGAGCAGGAACCCTCCCACCGCACCGCCGGCGAGCAGCAGGCCGACGACGACCCCGCCGATGAACACCCCGAGCAACGTATCCCCCCGTACCCCGTACCATCTCTCTCCCGGACAGCCTAGGCCGTTGCCTTGTGGACCAGGGGCCGCAGGCCGGGCGGCCGACACACATCATGGAACCCGACCAGCGCGAAGGAAGTAGCACCCAACGATGCCGACACACACCTTTCGGAGGCGGATCGCAGTCCGCGAGCGGGCTGTCCGGCGCTGGCTGCCGACGGCGTTCCGTACGGCGGGCGTCCTGCTGATGCCATGGATCGTCGTGCTCGCGATGTCGGTGAAGGGGCGCTTCGGCGCACGAAACCTCTCCAACTCCTGGGTGTGGCTGGACGTCATGGAGGTGGCGGCGCTCTTCCTGCTGGCCCGACTGGTGCGTCGCCGCCACCCGGCCACCAGTCCGACGGCCTCGGCCACCGCCGTCCTCCTGGGCCTGGACGCGTTCTTCGACCTGTGGTCGGCACATCGCGGCTCCGACTACCAGCTCGCGCAACTGCTCGCCTACGTGGCCGAGTTGCCGAGTGCAGCCATTCTCGCCATGCTCTCCTGGTATGCGCTGCCGTGGGCCGCGCCCGCCGCGCCAGCCGCAGGCCCCGACGTTTCGGCGCCGCCCCGGCGTGCTGTGGGGGTGCGGTGAAGCGGTCGGCCCGTTGCCTCGGCGTCCATTTCCCGCCGCCGAGGACCTGGGCGTCGAAGCCCGTGCCGCCGGCGCCGATGCCGACCGTCAGCCGTCCGCCCGAGATGTCGTCGAGCGTCGTCAACTCCTGGGCAGGGGTGCCGGGGTCAGCGCCGGTCCGCTGAGGGCCGCGTCGTCACGGTGGTCACCACCATGACCCGGTCCGCCGCCGGAGTCACCGCAGATCGGTGCGCAGCCCGGCCGCCGGGCTGCGACGGAGGGCCCGTCAGGGGAAGCGATCGATGTTCTGCTCGACCCGGTTGCGCAGGTGCGCCAACGGGACACCACGCCTCCGCCTTACAGAACCCGCTTCAGACCCGGTAGCGCTCCGCGAGGTCGCCGTAGCCGCCCGCTGTCCAGACCGTCCGGCGGAAGTCCGCGAGGCTCAGGGCGCCGGTGCCCTGGCCGGCGGTGGGCGGGAAGTGGGCGGTGCCGCACCGGTCGCAGTACCAGACGGTGGTACCGGCACGGCGTCGTGGATCGGCATGTGCGGAAGTTCCCCCAGCGGTACGGCGGTCGGCTGACCGTTCGTATCCGCTGGGACGCCGCCGCCCCGGATCCGGTTGCGGCCCGGCACGCGCCCGCGGCTGGACGGAGCGCGATGAGCGGCGGTCACCGTCACCGGGGAAACGGCAGGGGCGGGGCGCCTGCCGGCACCGCCCCGGCCTCGTGCTCGAGGTTGGTGGCCCAGTTGTGGGGGAGTTGTCGAGGCCGGTCCGGAGCACGGCTCGGTGGACGGTGACCGGCTCGCCGGTCCAGGACTCCTCGGTGTGGACGAGGACGCCGTCGCGGGTGGGGGCGAAGGCCCGGACGTGTTCGGCGGTGATGCCCTGGGCGGGGCCGCCCCGGACGAGGCGCTCGCGCTGGTGGCCGTCGCCCGCGCAGGTCGCACGTCTCCCGGGGGGATCCGGGTCACGCGCTGGACGCGGGCCGGTCCGCTCCGTACCGGAGGCCGTCGAGGAGCAGGTCGAGAAGGCGGCCGGCCCGTTCGCGCTGGTCGGGGGCGCTGGTGATCAGTGCCACGCCGGCCAGGCTGAAGCCGACGTCCAGGGGGTCGACGTCCGGGCGCAGGAGACCGGCCTCGGCCCCGGTGCGCAGCAGGGTGCCGAGCGCGGCGCCGAGTCGGTCGAGGGTCTCGGCGAACGGGTCCGCACCGGATGCCACCGCGGCCCGGAGCGCGTCCGCCATGCCCTGCTTGGCGGCCACGTAGTCGATGAAGTCGTCCATCCACAGGCGCAGTGCCCGGTCCGGCGCGTGGCCGGCGAGCAGTTTCCCGGCGCTGTCGCAGACACGGGCCAGCTCGTTGCGGTAGGCCGCCTCGACCAGCGCCTCGCGGGTGGGGAAGTGTCGGTAGAGCGTGGCCGAGCCGACGCCGGCGGCCTTGGCGATCGCGTCGATCGCCACGTTCGGGCCCTTCTCGGCGAAGGCGCGCACGGCCACTTCGAGGATGCGTTCCCGGTTGCGGCGGGCATCGGCGCGCAACGCGCTCGGCTTGGTCGTCAAGGCTGTTCCCTTCGTCGGGGACCAGTCTAGCTGGACAACCGGGGAGTTCCCCGCTTACCGTGAAGAAACCGGGGAACTCCCCGGTTACGGGTGTCGGCCCGTTCTCCCCCCCATGCAAGGAAGACCCTCATGACCTCCTCGAAGACGGTTCTGATCACCGGTACCTCCTCCGGCATCGGCCTGGCGGCCGCCATCGGCGCCGCCCGGGCCGGCTGGACGACCATCGCCACCATGCGCGACACCGGCAAGGCCGAGGCCCTGCTCAAGGCCGCCGCCGAGGCGGGAGTCGAGGACCTGGTCCGGGTCAAGCGCCTGGACGTGACCGACTCCGCCGGCATCACCGCCTGCCTGGACGAGGTCGTCGCCGAACACGGCCGTCTGGACGCGCTGGTCAACAACGCCGGCGCCGCCCAGGTCGGCACCATCGAGCAGAGCAGCCTGGACGACGTCCGCGCGGCCATGGAGGTCAACTTCTTCGGCGTGGTGGCGGTGACCCGGGCCGCGCTGCCCCACCTCCGCGCGTCGAGGGGCCGGGTGATCACTGTCACCAGCGTCGGCGGGGTCGTCGGCCAGCCCTTCAACGAGGCGTACTGCGCAGCCAAGTTCGCCGTCGAGGGCTTCATGCAGTCCCTCGCGCCGGTCGCCGCCACCGTCGGTGTCGACGTCACGGTGGTCGAACCGGGCGCGGTGGCGAGCGAGTTCGTGGCCAACCTCGGACTCGACCTCCCCGCGCTGCTCGCCGCCGCCGGACCCTACGCCCCCGCACTCGAGGCCTACCTGGCCCGCACCCGCCAGTCGTTCGACAACGCCCAGACCCCGGCCGAGGCGGCCGCCCCGATCGTCGACGCCCTGGCCCTGCCCCGCCCGCCGTTCCGCGTCCAGACCTCCCAGTGGGCCCGCGACTTCGCCGCCACCAGCCTCGCCGACCTCGACGGCTCCGCGGTCGGGGCCCTCACCGGCGCCTGGGTGCGCTGACCGGACGCCCGGCGACGCAGCCCACCATCCGCACACCGCGGGGCGACCCCGCAACGGCAAGGAAGATCACCATGGAACTCCGCACCCTCGGCAACCAGGGCCTGACCGTCTCCGTCGAAGGACTCGGCTGCATGGGCATGAGCGCCTTCTACGGCAGCACCGACGAGGCCGAGTCCCTCGCCACCATCGACCGCGCCCTGGAACTGGGCGTGACCCTGCTGGACACCGCCGAGAGCTACGGCCCGTTCATCAACGAGCAGCTCCTCGGCAGGGCTCTCGCCGGCCGCCGCGAGCAGGCCGTCCTCGCCACCAAGACCGGCGTCGAGTTCACCGACGACGGAACGCTCGTCGGCCTGAACGGACGTCCCGAGTACCTGCGTCGCGCCCTCGACCGCTCCCTGCGCCACCTGGGCACCGACCACGTCGACCTCTACTACCTGCACCGCGTCGACCCGCAGGTGCCGATCGAGGAGACCGTCGGTGCGATGGGCGAGCTGGTGGCCGCCGGCAAGGTCCGCCACATCGGCCTGTGCGAAGCCGCCCCGCAGACCATCCGCCGCGCCCACGCGGTCCACCCGGTCACGGCGGTCCAGACCGAGTACTCGCTCTTCGAGCGCGGCATCGAGGACGACGGGGTCATGGCCACCCTGGACGAGCTCGGGATCGGCCTGGTCGCCTACTCACCGCTCGGTCGCGGATTCCTCTCCGGCGCGATCACCAGCCCGGAGGACTTCGCCGCCGACGACTTCCGCCGCACCGATCCGCGCTTCCAGGGCGAGAACTTCGCCCACAACCTGGCCGTGGTCGGCGAGGTCCGCCGCATCGCCGCCGCCAAGCAGGTCACGCCCTCCCAGCTGGCGCTCGCCTGGGTGCTGCACCAGGGCGCGGTCGCCATCCCCGGCACCAAGCGCCGCCGTTACCTGGAGGAGAACGTCGCCGCCACCAGCGTGACGATCACCGACGAGGACCTGGCCGCCATCGAAGCCGTCGCCCCGCGCGGCATCGTCTCCGGCGACCGCTACGCCCCCGAGCTGATGCGGACCCTCAACGGCTGATCCGAGCTCGCCCCGGACCGCGAGCCGGTGGCGCGCTCCACGCTCATGTCCGCCCGTGAGTACGGTACTTGCGCGCCACCACTGCCGGAGTACGCGGGCCGCGCGGACACGCAGGTCACGCTGCGCGGCTTCCGGATCGATCCGGGCGCCCGGCTGGTGGCGGGGCTGCGGCAGCCACCGGCCCGGGATGTGCCGCACCGAGCTCGCGGCGAACTCCCGCACGGGAGGCCGTAGTCAGGTCATGGCCTGCCGGTCACGCGGGCGCGTGACTGCGCAACCGTACACGGAGATGCTTGACACAGAGCAGGCAGATACGCCTACGCCCCGCCCAGGCGGGGCGGTTTCCACGGGTCGTTGCAACACGTGGTCGGTTTGATCAGACCGCGATGAGTGAAGTTCCACCCTGCGGTTGGGCCCCCATCGCGTAGCCGACCACCTCGCGGGTCGCGAGGTCGATCGCGGTGGCCGGGTAGAGCCAGTCCTCCTCAGCCGGCAGACAGGTCATGTCGGCCGGTTTCGGCGCCAATCCGGGAGGTGGCCGGTAGCGAATGCCGAGCGACTGGTGGTGCCCGCTGTTCGATCCAGGAGGTTCTCATGCACAGCTGCCGGCGTTGGGGCAGGCCGCGGACACCGCGTCCGTCCGGCCGTGTCACCGGCTCGGGGAGGACGCTCCGGTGAACTCCGTCGTGCACCTGTCGAGCCCACGGTTCCGGGGCCCGGACCTGAAGGATCTGGTCGCCAAGACCGCCTTCGGCGACCAGGAGGCGTTCTCCAGGCTCTACGACGCGGTGGCCGGCCCGGTGCTGGGGCTGGTGCGGCGGGTCCTGCGCGATCCCGCGCAGTCGGAGGAGGTCACCCAGGAGGTGATGTTCGAACTGTGGCGCACCGCCTCCCGGTACGAGCCGCAGCGCGGCGAGGTGCTGCCGTGGGTGCTGACGATGGCGCACCGGCGCGCGGTGGACCGGGTCCGCGCGGCGCAGGCCAGTGCGGACCGCGACCAGAGGGCGGCCGCGCGCTCGCACACGCCCGCGTTCGACGAGGTCGCCGAGCAGGTCGAGAACCGGCTGGAACGCGAGCAGGTCCGCCGCTGCCTGGAGGCGCTGACCGAGCTGCAGCGCGAATCGGTCACCCTGGCGTACTACCGGGGGTACACCTACCCTGAGGTCGCCGAGCTGTTGGGCACCCCGCTCGGCACCGTCAAGACCCGGATGCGGGACGGGCTGATCCGCCTGCGCGACTGCCTCGGAGTTGGATCATGAACGCCGCCCCCGACCTGCACACCCTCACCGGCGCCTACGCCGCTCACGCGCTGCCCGACGAGGAACGGCTCGCCTTCGAGCGCCACCTCGCCCAGTGCCCGGCCTGCGCGCAGGAGGTCGCCGACTTCGAAGCGACCCTGGCCCGCCTCGGCTCCGCCGAGTCCACTCACGTGCCACCCGGGCTCAAGAGCCGGGTGATGGCAGGCATCGGCGACGTGCGGCAGCTACCGCCCGTCACCGGCCCTATCGGCCGGCCCCGGCGCACCTCGCACCTGGCGCGACAGTGGCCCGAGCTCGCGCTCGCAGCGTGTCTGGCGCTGGCCACCGCGCTCGGAGCCGTCGCCGTCCAGCAGCACGACCAAGCGGGCCGCGCCCAAGCCCAGGCAAGCCGCCTGCGCGCTGAGCAAGCCGCCGTGGCAAGCCTGCTGACCGCCCCGGACGCGCACACCACCACCACGGTGTCCGGATCGGCCGTCGCCACGCTGGTCTGGTCCACCGCGCGCGGCCAGGCCGCCTTCCTCGCCACCGGCATGCCTGCCCTGCCCCAGGGACGCACCTACGAGCTGTGGTTCGACGACTCCGGCACGATGCGCCCGGCCGGCCTGCTGCCCACCGGGCACGGACAGCTGCTCCTCACCGGCCACATCAACGGCGCCGTGGGCGTCGGGGTAACGCAGGAGCCGGCCGGCGGCTCCGCCCGCCCCACCGGGCAACCCCTCATGCTGCTGCCCCTGACCTGAGCTCGACCGGGCCACATCGGGAGGGGCGTCGGCGCTCGGGCGGGGGTGGCCCGCTTCACGCCCCCGCCGGACATCCGGGCCGGGCGGGCGGTCGTGGACTCGGCCACCGGTGTCGGTGCGAGGGATCGCCACGGTGGGGGAGGGTACGGCGGGGAACTGAGGGTCGCCGCCGCGCTGGCCGTGGTCTTCGAACCCGGCCCGCTGCCCAGCGGCGGGGCCGCTGGAACTGCACCACCTCCTGTTCCGGTCGGGGCACAAGGACGCGCCCACGTCGGTGGCCGCGTTCAGCGCCTGCACGGTGGCGGCCTGGTTGGACGGCGGCACGCCCGTGACGGCCCGGCTTGCCCGCGCCGGTGAGGACCGCGTTCCAGGCCTTGGCGTGGTCGGCGTGCTGGGCCATGGCGGTGGTGATGAAGGCGACCGCCGGGGCACGGTGCCGAGCTCGCCGGCCCAAGGACGGCATCCGCGCCGGCGCCGCTCTCGCGCAGCACCTCGGCCGCTCCTGAGACACCCATCCACTGCAAAGGGACAAACCATGGCACATGTCAGCGTCGACGGCGGCAACCTGATCGTGGAGATCGAGGGACTGGACAAACTCTGGGCGCTCAAGAGCCGTCTGACCATTCCGCTGGCACACGTGCGCGGCGCCACCGAGGACCCCGGGATCGCCAAGGAGCCCAAGGGGCTCCGGGCGCCCGGCACCCGCGTTCCGGGCGTCGTGACCGCCAGCACCTTCCACATCGACGGCGAACGGATCTTCTGGGACGTCCGCGACCCGGCGAAGGCGGTGGTCATCCAACTGGCCGACGAGCGGTACGCCCGCCTCGTGATCCAGGTCAGCGACCCGCGGGCGACAGCGGCGCTCGTCGAGCGGCATGGCGAAGGGCTGGGTACCCCCTCTCCCGAGGTGCCCAGCCCTTCTACCGCGGGCGCGGTCAGTGCTTGAAGGCGTCCTTGACCTTCTCGCCGGCCTGCTTCACGTCGCCCTTGACCTGGTCGCCCTTGCCCTCGGCCTTCAGACGCTCGTTGCCGACCGCCTTTCCCGCGGTCTCCTTGACCTTGCCCTTGACCTTGTCACCGATGTTCGAAGCCTTGTTTGAAGCGCTCATGGCGTTCTCCTTGTCCGCCAACGGTCTGTCCGTTGGCCGTGTGCCCAGCCAGTCCATTGGTATGCCGCCCGACCGGCGCCGTCCAGCCGTATGCCGCATTGGGGGGACCTGTGGTGATCGGGTTGAGGACCTGGCCGGGCCGGACCCCGGGGAGGGCTGTTCCGAGCAGGGCGCGGGTGTCCCGTGACAGATGATCTTGACCGTTTGCCCAGCGATCTTGACCACTGGAGTCCCGAACCTTGACCTGCCTCGCCAGGGGCGGCTGGTGAGACGACCACGAGACCGCCCTCACCGCCGCCGCCGCCATCCGCACCGGGTGGCAGCGCGTACGCGACCGCCACCCTCCAGCCGTCGCCCCGGACCGAAGAGACCGCCGGGACGGCCCAGGCGAACCCAACACACCGAACGGCGCGGGTTTCGACGTAACCGGTGCGGCGGCGGTGCCGGTGCCGCCGCCCGTCTCCCAGCGCGCCACTGCCCGTGCCGGACCCCGTCCAAGCAGCGGATATGCTCCGGCGGTGACGTACCTCGTCCGTTCGTCCGAACGGCTGACGGTCTCGGTTCGGAACGGAGTCCCAGGATTTTCATGGTGATCGGTCGTCAACGAGAGCGGGCGATCATCGCCGAAGCGCTCTCTCCCCGGTCGGCGTCGCCCGCAGTTCTCCTGCTCGGGGAGGCGGGGGTGGGCAAGACCCTGCTGCTGGACACCGTGGTCGAGGAGGCGGAACACGCGGGCTCCCGCGTCCTGAGGGTGCGGGGCAGCGTCGCCGAGAGCGAGCTCGCGTTCGCCGGCCTCCACCAGCTCCTGCTGCCCGTCCTCGACGGCGCGGCCGACGACCTGCCCGCCCGCCAAAGGGCGGCCCTGCTCGGCGCCTTCGGACTCGGTGAGGACCCCGCTCCGCCGGACCCGATGATGGTGAGCCTGGCCGTGCTGACCCTGGCCTCGCAGTTCGCGTCCGCGCGCCGGGTGCTGCTCGCCGTCGACGACGCCCAGTGGCTCGACCGCGGCACCTGCCAGGTCCTGGGCTTCCTCGCCCGGCGGCTCGCGGGCGAGTCGATCGGGCTGGTCGTCTCGGTGCGCGGCACCCGCCGGCCCGACTGGCTCGACTCGACGGTGTCGCAGGTGGTGGTGGCTCCGCTGTCCTCGGCCGAAGCGGAGGAACTGCTCGGTGTCCAACCCGATCCGCCCGTCGGCCTGACCCGGCGCCAGGTGCTGGCCGCCGCCGCCGGCAACCCCCTCGCCCTCATCGAGCTCACCCGGCAGGCCGCACGGGACGGCCGGCTCCCGCCGGTGGGGCCCGTGCCGCTCACCGACCTGCTGGAGGAAACCTTCGCCGCCCAGGCGGGCGGATTGCCGCAGGCCACCCGTGAGGCACTGCTGATCGCGGCCGCGGCGGAGGGCGCGGCCCTGTCGGTCGTCCTGGCGGCCCTGCCGCCGGGCTCGGACACGGAGGTGTGGCTGCCGGCCGAGCAGGCGGGCCTGGTGCACGTGCGGGCCGACCGGGTCGAGTTCCGCCACCCCTTGGTCCGTTCCGCCGTCTACGGCGCCGCGCCCTTCACCGAGCGACGGCGCGCGCATCTGGCACTGGCGGCCGTGCTCGGCGGCGACCCCGACCGACAGGCCTGGCAGCTGTCGGCGGCGACCGTGGCCCCCGACACCGCGGTCGCCGTCGCCCTGGAAGCCACCGCCATGCGCACCTTCGGGCGCGGCGCCGTCGCCGAAGCCCTGGCCGGGCTGGAACGGGCCGCCCAGCTCCACCCGGACGCGGGCGAACGGGCCAGGCTCCTGTCGACCGCGGCCTACGCCGCCGTCCTGGTCGGGGACCTGGACCGGGCCGAGACCCTGGGCGCAGAGGCGTCCCACCTCGATCCCGACCCGGCCGCGACGAGCTGGATCAGCGCCCTGAACGGACTGATCGCCATGCTGATGCTGCGCCTGGAACGGGCGTTCGCCCTCGTCGTCGGCGAGGAACCGCTGCCCGTGCCGCAGCTCGCCGAGGACGTGTCCACGATCGCGACCGGGATCGCGTACCACTCGGGCCTGACCGCGCAGCGGGAACGGATCCGGCCGATGCTCGCGGCCCGCGGGGCGCAGGACGACGATGCCGGCGGCCGGCCCTTCCACCTGTGGGACATCGGCGTCACCGACCCCTTCGTCCACGGGAACACCGTGCGCGCCCTGCTGCCCTCCCTCACCGCCAGGCCCGGCCTCGTCCCGACCGAGACCCACACCCTCGGCGTCCTCAGCATGCTCCTGGACGAGACCGAGACGGCGGTGAGCCTGCTCGGGGAAGTGGTCAACCCGCAATGGGAAGACGCGGCCGACTTCCACGGGGGGATGACTGCCGTGGACCTGGCCTGGGCGAACCTCGACTGCGGCCGCTGGGCCGACGCACGCCTGGGCGTCGAGCGGCTCGCCGAACGCTTCCTGGCCGGACACCGCAACCTGGGCTCGGCACGGGCGCTCACCGCACTCGCCACCGTGTGCGCCGTGACCGGCGAGCCCGAGACGGCGCTGCGCCACGCCTCGGCCGCCCTGGCCGTCACCGAGCCGGCCCGAGCGCTCGCCACCGTGGTCCGGGCCGGTCGCGCGGCCGCCCTGGCCGCCACCGCCCTCGGCGACCACCACGCCGCCCACCTGCACGCGGGCTCCCTCTTCAGCGGCTCGGGGGTACCGGTGCACTACCACCTGTCGTGCTACGCGGTCGCCGACCACGCGGCGGCCGCCGTCCTCACCGGTCACGCCGAACAGGCGCGCGCCGCCCTGAACGAGGTGATCGCCGCCGTCGGTGCGGGGGCGTCGGCGCGGCTGCGACAGATCTTGCTCCGGGCCACCGCGCTGCTGGCCGAACCGGACGCGGCCGGTGCGCACTTCCGCGAAGCGCTGGAGGACCCGGCCGGACAGCGCTGGCCGTTCGAACGGGGCCAGGTCTGGCTGGAGTACGGCGAATGGCTCCGGCGACAGCGGCAGATCGCGGACGCCCGCGCCGCCCTGACGAAGGCCCGCGAGATCTTCGGCGGTCTGGGCGCCGTCCACTGGACGCAGCGTGCCGAGGCGGAACTGCGGGCGGCCGGCGTCAGCGTCGACGCCGCCCGGCACAGCGCGCTGCGCTCGCTGACCCCGCAGCGGCAGCGCATCGTACGGCTCGCGGCCCAGGGCCTGACGAACCGGGAGATCGGCCAGCGCCTGTTCCTGTCGCCCAGGACCGTCGGCACCCACCTCTACCAGGCCTTCCCGGCCCTCGGCGTGACCTCGCGCGGCCAGCTGCGTGACGTGGTGGAGCGGGAGGACGGCGCCGGTCCGGGCCGGTGACGACGCCAGTCATGTGACGGATGGCCCAGGCTCGGACCGGTCCGAGAGTGGGGGAGAACCACCCGCACAGCACCCGGAGCCCTCCATGTCCGTCATCCTGACCGCGCACACCTCCGCCACGGCGTCACCTCGCGACCGTGCCGGGCACTGGCGCGCGCTGGTGTCCGGCACGTTCGTCCCGCTCGACGTGATCGTGCACGAGGACGCCTCCCCGGTCGGGACGATCACCAGCCGACAGCTCGGCCGGCTCCGGATCGCCGAGGTCGAGGCGGGTCCGCAGACCGTGTCCCGTAGCCGGCGCCGCATCTCCCAGGGCGGTGCGGAGTTCCTGACGGTCACCCTCCAGCACCGCGGCACCGCGAGGCTCACGCAGGACGGCCGGCAGGCGCTGGTGGGCCCGGGCGGCTTCACCCTCGCGGACGAGGGCCGCCCCTACCTGCGGGAACACCGTGAACACTTCCGCTTCACCGCGTTCCGGCTGCCCAAGGCGGCGCTCGGGGTGACGGACGACGAACTGCGCACCGTCACCGGCACGGCGTTCGACGGCGGTTCGGCAACCGCCGGGCTCGTCGCCGCCTACCTGAAGCAGCTCGCGGCACAGCCGGCGGACCTCGACCCCGGCACCGCACACCGGCTCGCCCTGACCGCCGCCGACCTCCTGGCGGCACTGGTCCACGAGCGCGGTGGGCTGCCGGCCCGCCAGCTGCCGGAGGGCACCCGGAGCATGCTCGCCCGGGTCGAGGACTACGTCCTGCGCCACCTGGGTGAGCCCGACCTCTCGCCCGCCCGGATCGCCCATGCGAACCACATCTCCGTGCGCTACCTGCACAAGCTGTTCCACACCCAGGGGACGACGGTCAGCCGCTGGGTACAGCGCCAGCGACTGGAGCGCTGCCGGCGCGAACTGTCCCGCCCGGCCAGGGCGGCACCGACCATCTCGGGAGTGGCCGCCCGCTGGGGCTTCGTGAGCACCTCCCACTTCAGCCGCTCCTTCCGCGCCGCCTACGGCATGTCCCCGCGCGAATGGCAGGCCATGACCTGACGACGGCCTGCCCCCACGATGCGGGAGCCCGCAGCGGGCCCCCGTCGTCCCCCGGCGGCATGACGGCGGCGACGCGGTGAGGAGGTCGTCGTGCCGTAGCCGGTGGGGTTCTGAGCTGCTGGTTGTGTGCCCAGTCCCTCGAATCAGCGGGGTGGGTGCCGGACCATGTCGTCCGAGCTCGCTGAACGCCGAGCTCACCACGACAGGCTGCACCGCCCCCACCCCAAGGACCGGGTCCGGTCCCGCCGTGGGTGAAGAATGCGACCGCGGAGCCGCTGCTCCCGGACCGACCCCGCGCCGTGCAGTCCTGCTGGCGGCCACCACGAACTCGCCCTGTTTACGGGTGGTACTTCTCCGCGACGGTCTGGGCGAGGCCCAACGAGGAGTCCAAGGTGACGCGGACGGTGACGGCGCCGGTCTTCGCGGCCGTCTCCAGCTGGTCGGTGGTGCAGTTCGTGGTGCCGTAGCCCTCGCTCCCGGCGGCCGAGCCGGAGCCCGCCTGGCCGAGCGTCTGTCAGTCGGGATCGGCCGGGATGCCCTGGTGATCCGCGCGCTGCCAGATCCGGCACCCGGCCGGGTCCGCGTGCTCGGGGTTGACGACTTCCCTGCGCAAGGGCCATCACTACGGCATCGTCCTGATCGCAACGGCCGCTGGGACGGTGCCGTTGGTCCGGGTTCGCTTCACGGGTGCGGCCCGCCCGGCCGAGCGTGAGGCCGATCTCGGCCCGGTAGGCTCACCTGTCGTGCGCGTACTGGTGATCGAGGACGATGCGGGCCTGGCCCCGGTGGTTGTGCGGGGGCTGCGGGAGGCGGGATTCGCCGTCGATCTGGCCGGTGATCTCGCCGAGGCCGACCTCAAACTGGCCGTCAACGCCTACGACTGCATGGTGGCCGACCGCTCCCTGCCGGACGGGGACGCGCTCACGCTGGTCGCTGCCCTGCGCAGGGCGGGCTCCAGGCTTCCAGTCCTCCTGCTCACTGCACTGGACGCCGTCGCCGACCGGGTGGCCGGCTTCGAGCACGGCGCTGACGACTATCTCGTCAAACCGTTCGCGTTCGCCGAGCTGAACGCCCGGGTGCGGGCGCTGTGCCGTCGGGACCAGCCCGCGCGGCTGCCCGAGTTGCGGGTCGGCGATCTGGAACTCGACTTCCCCCGCCGTCGGGTGCGCCGCGCCGGTGTGCTGCTCACCCTGACCGCGAAGGAGTTCGCGGTGCTGGAGGTGCTGATGCTGCGGGCCGGCGAGGTGGTCACCCGCAGCGAGCTCATCGAGCGCTGCTGGGACGAGCACACCGAGCCGCTCTCCAATGTCGTGGACGTCCTCATCGGCCAGCTGCGCCGCCGGCTCGGGCCGCCCGAACTCATCGAGACGGTCCGCGGCGCCGGGTACCGCCTCGCCGATCCGGCCGATCGCCCGTGACCGGGCGTACGCCCGCCGTCGCACGCCTGTACCGCGTCCGGTGGGCGATGACCCTGCTCTTCGCCACCACGACCGCGGCCTGCCTGGTGGTGCTCGCCGCCGTCGCCGTCCACACCGACGGCCGGTCCCGTGCCCGTGGCCTGGACGACACGGTGAGCCACGGCGCCGACGGCCTGGCGCGAGTGCTCTACTACGACGACGGCGGAGTACTGCGCCTCGACGGGATCTACGAGGACAGCCTCGCCGACCACGCCATGGCCCTCGGCGTGATCCAGGCCGCCCCGGGCGCGGCTCCGCAGCTCCGCCACGCCCAGCCCGCGCGAACCGCCCTGCCGGACCAGACCCGGCTGGAGGAACTCTGGCGGACGGTCCAGCGCGAGCAGGAAACCGTGGTGGTCACCGCCCCCGCGGCCGACGGCCGTTCGTACCGCTGGGCCGTGGCCCCGGTCTGGGACGGCAAGGTCCTCGACTCCGCCGTCCTGGTCGGGACCGACCCCGCGCGCAGCGAGGCGGACCACGTGCGGCTGGTCGAGTGGCTGGCCGCCGGCTGCGCCGTGCTCGTGCTGGTGGCGGCCGCGGTGGGCCACCTGCTGACCGGGCGCGCCATGCGACCCGCCCTGCGCGGACTCGAACAGCAGGAACAGTTCCTCGCCGAAGCCGCACACGAACTGCGCACGCCGCTCGCCACCCTGCGCGTGGTGGTGGAGCAGGGCGACACCGCCGAGGGCGGGGCACCGGCAGCCCTGGACGAGGCGACCCGGCTGGTCGACCGGCTGGGGCGCCTGGTCACCGGACTGCTGGCCCGGGCCAGGGTCGAGGCGGGCACCCAGGAGATAGAACGCACCCCACTGCGTCTGGACCAACTGGTCGAGCAGACCGTGGAGGAGCTGCCGGACACGGACGGGGTGACGGTCAGCGCCGAGGCGGTCGTCGTCGAGGGAGATCCCGAACTGCTGGCCCAGGCGGTCCGCAATCTCGTCGAGAACGCCCTCCGCCACGGCGGCGGCACTCCGGTCGAGGTCACGGTCACCGCCGGCCGGGTCGCGGTGCGCGACCACGGCCCCGGCGTGCCTGCAGGGGAGCACGAGCGGGTCTTCGAGCGCAGGGTCGCCGGAGCGGGGAGCACCGGCACCGGCACGGGACTGGCCATCGTACGTTGGGTGGCCGAACTCCACGGTGGCACCGCTCGGCTGTCCGAAGCCCCCGGAGGCGGGACCGTGGCCGAGTTGTGCCTGCCGGAGCGGACGAGCGGCTGAACCGCGAGGGCCGACCGGGCACCGGTGACACCGTTCCGGTACCTCATCCTCCGCTCATCCGGCGTCGGAGACAGTAGAGCCGTCCACTCGTCCCAAGGGATCGCAGGAGGCGATGACGCGCCAGGCGGCAGCGGCTGTGACACCGCGCCGGTCGCGGCGCCCGAAGCAGGCACGGTCCCCCGACAACCGGAATATCGATCATGCATGTGAACAGGGTTCTCTCCCAGCGCTCGGTCGTGGCGCTGACGGCATCGGCCGTCATCACCTCGTTTCTCACCACCGCCTGTTCGAGCGGCGGGAGTTCCGAGGAGGCGCCCTCGTCGTCCCAGGGGGCGCCGGCTGCGCCCGGCACGCCTTCGGGTGAACCCGGCGGGCGACCGTCCCAGGTGACGCTTCCCCCGGTACACGCGGGCTTCGACTACCAGCTCGGTGGTCCCTCCACCCCTGCGCCGGGCGTGACCGTCGTCGCCCGTGACCACACGGCGCCGCCCGCGCAGGGCATCTACAACATCTGCTACATCAACGGCTTCCAGGCCCAGCCCGGTGCGGAGAAGGAGTGGGACGCCGACCTGCTGCTCCGTGACAAGGCGGACGCGGTCGTGATGGACAAGGAATGGGGGGAGGCGGTGCTGGACGTCCACACCGATGCCAAGCGCAAGCGGATCGCGCAGAAGGTGAACACCTGGATCGACGAGTGCGCGGCCAAGGGATACCGGGCCGTCGATCCCGACAACTACGACAGTTACACCCGGGTGCCGGGCGGGCTGCTGACCGCGGACGACGCCAAGGCGCTCCTCTCCCTGCTCGCGGCCCGCGCGCACGAGAAGGGCCTGGCCATCGGCCAGAAGAACACGCCGGAGCTCGCCCCGGTCCGCAAGGAGGTCGGCGTCGACTTCGCCGTGGTGGAGGAGTGCGGCCAGTACAACGAATGCGGCGACTACACCGCCGCGTTCGGTGACAACGTGATCGTCATCGAGTACACCGACTCCGGCATGAAGACCGCGTGTCGAGGCTGGGGAGACAAGGTCAGCATCGTGCGGCGGGACAAGAACCTCGTGCCTGCGGGCAACGCGGGACACCTCCGCCGGACATGCGGCACGTCGTGATCCCCGAGAACGAGGCCGGTGGGGCGTATGGCGCAGCCAACCCGGACGCGGCTGCTACCAGAAGCGGACTTGACGTCCTCTGACGAATGGGATTCGGGTCCGGCAGAAGTCGTCGACGTCGACCGCGGCGGCGACCACGAGTCCTTCCAGCCTGCGCTTACCGCGCACGTTCCCGCAGCGGCGCTCGACCGCGTCGTGGGCCTGGTCGAACGAGCCGCGGACGGCTTCGGTGACCGCGAGCCGTTGTAAGCCGGTCGAGTGCCGGCCCGCCGGCAGGGACAGCGCCCGGTCGACGGGAAGAACGTTGCCCACACCCCGGCCCCAGTGGGCGACCCGGGCGACCCGGACCATCCATCTCTTCCTCCTCCCGCCTGGCCCGCAGGTCCAGATGGTCCTGCAGTAGCTGCCGTAACAGTTCCCGCCCAGTCGTCTCGACCCCATCGGCGGCCTCGGGCAGCGCCCTCAAGGGTTGTCCAGCGCTGTTGCGAGACCCTCATCACGCATGCCTGGCAAAACGTATCCGTCGTTCTCGTCCCAGGGGACGTCGAGGTCGTCCATGTGCACGTGCCACTGCGCTCCTGGCAGGGCACGGTGCAACTCGGTCACGGCGTCCAGCACATGGGCGATCACCGGCAGTGCGCGGCTGGGATCGAGCGGCATCTTCGTGGACCCGGCCACGATCTCGTCCGGCTCGCTGCCAGAGCTGTCGTACAGGTAGAGGCTTTCCTCGTCCTGGTACGGGAAGGACGACATGTGGGCGGCGACAATTCGCTCGACAGTGGCCATCTCGGCATTCGTCAGTGGCATCGCCCGGCTTGCGCGGTAGTAGAGAGACGCTCATGCCGCGAGCGTACTGAGG
This sequence comes from Kitasatospora aureofaciens, assembly GCF_001188955.3. Lineage (GTDB taxonomy): Bacteria > Actinomycetota > Actinomycetes > Streptomycetales > Streptomycetaceae > Kitasatospora > Kitasatospora aureofaciens. The sequence goes on from NZ_JPRF03000021.1 coordinate 332,477, forward strand.
AGGTATGACGACGCCTGCCGGCACCCGCCGCCCGACGCGGGGCAGTCGACGCCTGCCACCGCCAACTGGCCGACCACCTCGACCAACTCCACTACCACACCACCCCCCACGGCGGCTGACCCATCGCCACCGGCCGCCGGGGACGCGCAGGTCAGGGGATGTTCAGCAGGTCCGGCGGCCGGTTGAAGAGGTCGTAGGCGGTACCTGGCGCTCCGTCCGTGTCCGGAACGGGCCTCGCACCGACCGCCTCGACGAAGGCGAGGACCGCAGGGTCGGGGACCTCTGACGGCCAGGCGAGCACGACTCGGCTCGGCGGGTAGTCGGTCAGCGGGACGAAGGCGATGCCCTCGGTTCGGTGGCGGTGGGTCGCACCGGCGGGGAGGATGCCGACGGCACCCTGCCACACGACGGCATGCAGGCACTCGGACACCGTGCGGACCACCGGCCCCGAGCCGGTGCCCGCAGACCGCTCCACCGCCTCGCCGCTGTCGGCCTCGCCGAGCCAGTACCGCCGCCAGGCGGCGTCGGCGTCCTCGGGCAGGCGGATCCACGGTCGGCCCAGCAGGTCGCCGACCCGCAGATGGGGCCGCCGCGCCACGGGGTCGTCCGCCGGAACCGCTGCGACCAGCGGCTCGGTCTCCAGCAGCCGGACCGCGAGGCCCGCGGTGTCGAAAGGGAGCCGAGTCAGAGCGACGTCGACCCGACCGGACCGCAGCCCCGCCGTCGGGTCGCTGATATCCGCCTCGCACAGCCGTACTTGCGCGTCGGGATGGGTACGGCGGAAGGCTGCGGCCGCGCGGGGGCCGAATTCGAGACCGGCTCCGGCAACGGTGCCCACCACGATGGTGCGCCGCCGGCCCGTCTCCCGTACCCGTTCCCGCGCCCGCTCGGCCGCGTCGAGCAACTCCTTTGCCTCGCCCAGCAGAACCGAACCGGCCTCAGTGAGCCGTACGCCCTGCGCGGACCGCTGGAACAACTGACAGCCGAGCTCGTTCTCGAGCTCACGTATGCGCTGACTGAGCGGGGGCTGCGACATGTGCAGCCGCGCAGCCGCGCGACCGAAGTGCAACTCCTCGGCCACGGCGACGAAATACCGCAGGCGGCGAAGATCCATACCGTGCACCATATCGAGACGGTCCGAGGACTACCGAAACAGTCTTGGACGGTCGTGCGGGTGCGCTGGTGAGCTGGTCCCGGCGCGATCGAATGGTTCTCGCCCGACTCCTGCTCACCAACGGAGGCACTCGCATGCACCAGCACAGCCACGGCTACGCCGAGCCGTCCGACCTGCAACGCGCCCGGCAGGTCGGCCGCCTCGCTCCCGAGGAGTTCGCCGCCTGGCAGTCCTTCCAGGAGGTCGTCGACCGCGGAAACGGCTCCGTGCCACGCAAGTACCGTGAACTCGTGGCGATCGCCGTGGCACTGACCACCCAGTGCTCGTACTGCCTCGACGTGCACACCGCCCAGGCCCGCCGGCACGGCGTCACCGCCGAGGAACTCGCGGAGGTCATCTTCGTTGCCGGAGCGGTGCGTGCCGGCGGGGCGCTGGCTCACGGCCTGCAGGCGATGAAGCTCTACGACGGACACCCGGTCACGTCGTCACCCTCGTAGGCCGTACCACGCACCGCCTCTGGCCGGCGGACTCACATGATCACCGAGGCTATGTTCCACGGCTACGACCGGACCCGGCCCTCCGCCGACCTCGAACGCCTCGCGGACGAAGGCGCCCGTGTATGCCTGGCCGCCTACCGCTGACGCCAGCCGTCAGGCCTGCGCAGTGATCCATTCATCGGCTCTCGGGTTGCATCCGCCGCCACCGCACCCTCCCGATGCCGCTGCGGGCTGACTCCCCGTACGCGCTTGAACGCCGTGCTGAAAGCGAAGGGAGTGCTGTACCCGACCTTGCGGGCCACTGCCGCGACGGTGGCGTCCGGTTCGCGCAGAAGGTCGGCCGCCAGGGCCAGCCGCCAGCTGGTCAGGTAGGACATGGGTGGTTCGCCGACGAGTTCGGTGAAGCGGCGGCCGAGTGCCGCGCGGGAGACCCCGGTCTGCGCGGCGAGCGACGCCACCGTCCAGGGGTGGGCCGGGTCATCGTGCAGGAGGTTCAGGGCCAGCCCGACGACCGGGTCGCTCCGGGCGGCGTACCAGCCGGGCGCGCCGGCCTCCGGCCGGGAGAGCCAGGCCCGCAGGACCGCGATGAGCAGCAGGTCCAGGAGGCGGTCGAGGACGATCTCCTGGCCGGGCTGGTCGAGGACGACCTCCTCGGACAGCAGCGCGGGCAGCGAGCTGTGCCAGGCGTCCCTCGGTAGGTGCAGGACGTGCGGCAGGGCGGTCAGCAGACGGCGGCTGACCTCGCCGTCCATCTGGTAGGTGCCGCTGATGAGTACGGCGGAGCCTTGGGGGTCGTGGCCCCAGGTGCGGACGCCGAGGTCCATCTCGTCGCACAGTTCACCGTTCGGGCCGGTGGAGACCTGGCCGGGCTGGATGACGATGAGGGGCGCGGTGGCGGGGTCGTCGGCGACGGTGTACGGCTCCGGGCCGCGTACCACCGCGATGTCGCCGGGCCGCAGGCGCACGGCCGGTTCGGCATCGGGCACCACCCATGCCTCGCCGCTGACCAGGTACATCAGCGTCAACGGCGCGCGGTCGGCGATCCGCAGGGACCAGGGCGGGCTGAGGATCGAGCGCAGCAGGAAGGCGCCGCGGGCGCGAGGGCCGTCCAGCAGGGTCGCCAGTGGATCCATGCGCTCAGCCTAGGAGTGGACGATCGCGTATGGCGATGAGCTTTTCGCCGATGGTCCGGCACCGGGCCGTGCGGCTGTACTGACAGGCATGACACCGGATCCGCCAGCCACCGTCCCCCCTTACCCGCGCACGCGCCATCAGGAAGACCCCCGCACGAGGAACATGGGCATGATCGCCATGGCGCGCGCGGAGGACCACCCGCACCACCGGGTGCCTGGACTCCTGTCCCGGGAGCCTCAGGGGTGTCCACCGCAGTGGGGCACTCCCCGCCGCACGGAATCCGACAGCTCAACCGCGATACACCTGGGGAGTATCCGTGAACGGTGATATCCGCGGCATCGTTCTGCTCGCCGCGACGGTCCTCACCGGTTTGATGGCCGGGACCTACTTCGTATTCTCCGTCGCGGTGATGCCAGGGCTCGGACAGTCGGACGACCGTACGTTCGTCGAGGCGATGCAGCGCATCAACGTGGCGATCCAGAACGGCTGGTTCGTTCTGGCCTTCGGCGGTGCGTTGGTGCTCGGCCTGGTCGCCGCGTTCCAGCATCGGCACGGTGAGGGCCGCCCCGCCCTTGCGTGGATCGTCGCCGGAGTCGTGCTCTATGTGATCTCCCTGCTGATCACGATGGGCCTCAGTGTGCCGCTCAACAACCAGTTGGCGGAGGCCGGCTCCGCGGGCAGGATCCACGATCTCGCGGCCGTTCGTGCGCGGTTCGAGGCGACGTGGGTGCACTGGAACGTTGCTCGCACCCTGGTGACCACCGCATCGCTGGTCTGCCTCGTCTGGGCGATACGTGTCGCCCGCGGTGTGGGCCGGGCGTGAGTGGCGTAGGACCGAGAGTTACCGGGTCTGCCCCGGCCTGGTCGCCGCCGACGCCGTTCACGGTCCCCAGGCCGCGTACGACGGACTCCTTCGCCGGCACCGCAGCGCGGCCGCCGCGTCGCGTCCGCCCAACTCACCCTCGCCACCCGGCGGGGCCGCCTTCGTCCAGTCGGTGAGCTGGCTCCCTTCGGCCTGGCCAGTAGGGCAGGCGTCGGAGTGATGCTGTTGTGCGGTGAACCGGGCCCGCCGCCACAAACGACGCCGGTGCCGCCCTGTTGGTCACCCGTTGGGCGCAGCGGGCCTGCATCGTGGCCGTTTGCCGCTTCCCCGGGCTGATCAACGGGGCGGCACCGCCGCAGCGGCAGTTCTGAGGAACGCTGTTTCTCCACTCCCGCTTGACAGTTGGCCCTGCGATGCCGAAGCCGTCTTACTGTCATAAGACAGTAGGAGAACTGCTCGTGATCGGGTTCGTACTGGACGGCCGCTCGCGGGTGGCCACGTACATGCAGCTGGTACTGCAGGTCAAACAAGCGCTGCGGGTCGGGCTGGCACAGCCCGGGGATCAGTTGCCCAAGGTGCGGGAGGTGGCGCGAGCCCTTGCCATCAACCCGAACACGGTCCTGAAGGCGTACCGGGAACTGGAGCACGAGGGATTGGCCGAGGGGCGGCCGGGGGTCGGAACCTTCCTCGTGGGGACGCTGGCCGGTCCGTCGCTGCAGCACCAGGCCGAGCTGCGCGCCGAGTTGGTGGCGTGGCTGGACAGGGCGAGGGTGGCCGGGCTCAGCCGGGACGATCTTTCGGCGCTGATCGACACCACGGTACGGGCCGCGTTCGACGCCCCGACGGCAGTAGCAGCACGGACAACCGGGGGAGAGACATGACGGACTTGGCGCTGGAAACCGACGCCCTGGGCAAGCGGTACGGGCGCATGTGGGCGCTGCGTGACTGCTCGATGCAGCTGCCGGCCGGCCGTATCGCCGCGCTGGTCGGCCCGAACGGTGCGGGCAAGAGCACGCTGTTACACCTTGCGGTCGGCCTGCTGCAGCCGGACGAGGGGCGGGTTCGGGTTTTCGGGGAGGAGCCGCGCGGGAACACCCGCGCGTTGGCGGACATCGGCTTCGTCGCCCAGGACACCCCGCTGTACCGGGACTTCACCGCCACCGAGTTGATCACCATGGGCGGCGAGCTCAACCGGCGCTGGGACGCGGACGTCGCCCGTCGGCGTCTGGACCCGCGCCAGCCATACCGACCGCCAGTCCACGCTGCTGGTCCGAACCGCCGGCCCGCGAGGACGGAGGCTCGTCGGCTGGGCTGTGAGAGCTGGTCACTAGAACCCTTGGCGCTGTCCTTTCCCTGTCCCTTCCCTGTCCCTCCCCCGTCCCCGGATGACCGGTCGGGTGTCCCAAGCCGCAGGTCCTCGCCCTGGGATGTCAGAGACGTCCCCTGTCAACGTCCCAGCGGGCCAATCGGGCGCGGGCCTGGTGCAGAATCCTCGCTGTCGGCTCCGGGGTGGACCGACGGATCACAGGGCGAGCCGGGTGACAGCGGCCGGCGTCCTGGCTACGGAGGATTGCGATGAACATCATGAAGAAGGCCACTCTCGCGGTGGCCGCGACCCTGCTCCTCGCCACGGGTGGCATCGCCACCGCCAACACCGCGTCGGCGGCGACCCCGATCAGCTGCGCCGGCCGTGAGTACGAGCAGGGCGGCGCGCCGTTCAAGCCCTCCGAGTCGGACAAGCACTTCGGCTTCTACAACGGCTACACCGAGACCCCGTCCCCGGACACCTTCAGCTGGGCCACCGTCGAGGCGCAGTGCCTGCTCAACACGATCGGCAGCAACCTGACCGTGGACGGCTACTACGGGCCGAAGACGCAGGACGCTGTTCGTGTCGTCCAGCGTGGGGAGAGCCTGACCCAGGACGGCTTTGTCGGCCCCGACACCTGGCCCGCGCTGCGCTTCGTCGCCTGGTGATCCCACCTCAGGCACCGGCGGCCCAGGACCTGGGCCGCCGGTGGGGCACCTCCGGCCGGCCGAAAGTCGCGAGAGTCCGCCCGAAATGCCGTGCACGACAGCTGTTTTCAGGGAGTTCGTCATGACCGAGTTCCGGCGCCGGATGGCCGCCGTCACCGCATCTGCTGCCATCGCCCTGGGAGGCGTGGTGGCTCTGGCCCCGCAGGCGTCCGCGGACGAAGCTTGCAGCTACGTCCCGGACAACGCCAGGCCCTACGTGTACCCGAACCAGAGCAACGACGCGGTCAGGCAGGCCCAGTGCCTGATCCTCTTCTACAGCGGCTTCGGGATGAACCACGCGGTGCAGATAGACGGCAAGTACGGCCAGGAGACCTACGCCGGCGTGATCTGGGTCCAGCACTGCAACGGGCTGTCGGAGGACGGCATCGTCGGCCCCAACACCTGGGAGAAGCTCTACAACCCGAACTACGCGTGCCAGCGGTTCGACAACTGACCGTTCCGGGCAGCACCGACGGCCGGCGCGGGAACCGCCCGGCCCACCCACCACTCGAAGGGCAGACTCATGAAGGCAGCAGGCAAGCGTGCCGTACGTAACACCGCGATGCTCGGCGCGGTGGTGGCAGCCGTCGCAGGACTGACCGCGACGCCGGCCCAGGCGCAGTACGGCTACTGGCAGGCCTGCATGCAGGAGGTCGGCAGCTACCACTACCTGGGCTGGGACCTCCCGGACGTGACGCTCGGCAAGGGCTCGGGCGGCGTCTGCGTCAAGGAGCTGCAGTCCGATCTCGTGCAGCTGGGCCTCGTCCCGAGCCAGGACGTCGCCAACTTCGTGGACGGCGACTTCGGCGGCAAGACGTACGACGCGGTCGTGGCCTACCAGCGCAAGTACTCCGACGCCGGCGGCGTGGACGGCCTGGTCGGACGGAACACCTGGCACGGCCTGATCGCACGTACCGAGTTCGAGTAGGCCTCCTGGACGGCGCGGGCGGCGGCCGGGTCCGCGAGCCCGGCGGCCCCTGACCTTCGCGCCGACGCTGCGGCGCAGCCCCCGGTGAAGGGGCTGCGCCGCTCAGTGCTGTCAGGCCTTCGGGGCTTTCCAGGGAGCGTATTCGGTCGTGATCAATGGGTGCGGGTGAGGTCCTTGATCCAGATCATTGCGCCGCGGAGGTGGAGGCCGGCGAGGTGGCTTTCCGGGGTCTCGTCATACCGGGTGGCGATGCCTCGCCAGGCCTTCAGCTTGTTGATCAGGCGCTCGACGGTGTTGCGCTCCTTGTAGAGCACTGACGACCCCCGCACCGACGTGCCGGGCGACCCCTCCTGCGGGGCCGCCCGGCACGTCCGCGTTCCCCGAAGCCCGGGCCCGCGCCCCGCCAAGCGCCCGCGCCGGACGGAAACCCGTCCCACGACGCGGGCCCGGTCCGGGGGACACGTCCCTGGGACGGATGGGACGTCCGTACACCTTCCGGAGGGACCGCGGAGCACGGCAGAGTACGGCAGAGTCCTGCCGCAACAGGGTGGCCACGCGTCGGCGGCGCCAACCCGTTCGACGCGTACCGGCGGCAGCACACCCGACCGTCGACCGAGCCGCGCCCCGTGCGGCGGAGTCCGACGCGGCGACCCGACCAGGCATCACGCCCCGTACCACCGGGCGCCGTCCGTCCCGAGGGCACACCGCCCCGACACCGTCTCGCGAGGAGAAACACATGACCAGGAAGACCTTCGGCCGCGCCGCGGCGGCACTGGCCGTTGCCGGCTCGGCGCTGCTGGGCCTGTCCGGCACCGCCAGCGCCGCCCAGGGCGCGCCGTACATCGGCGACGGCTACCCCAACAACAGCCAGGCGGTGTGGTGCGTCCAGCACAACATCAACCACTTCATCGGGATCACCACCAAGACCGACCGCCCCGCGCCGCTGGCCGAGGACGGCCTCTGGGGTCCGAAGACCAAGGCCGCCGTCGAGTGGATCCAGGAGGACGCCTACGTCGACGGCCAGAAGCTCCAGGTCGACGGCATCGTCGGCCCGCTCACCGGCGACATGATCATGGGCGAGGGATACCAGTACGGCAACGGCGAGCAGGATTCCCCGTGCTGGCCGTACATCCCCACCACCTTCGGCGGCTGATCGTCCGCCACGGGAGGGGGAAGACATGACCTCGAAGCCCTTCGGCCGCGCCGCGGCGGCACTGGCCCTGGCCGGTGCCGCCCTGCTCACCCTGGCCGGGCCCGCCAGCGCCAGCCCCAGCGCCCCGACCCTCGGCGACGGCTACGCCAACAACACCCACGCCGTGTGGTGCGTCCAGCACAACCTCAACCACTTCCTGAACGTCACCACTCAGGCCGACCACCCCGCGCCGGTGGCGGAGGACGGGATCTGGGGCCCGCAGACCAAGTCCGCCGTCCAGTGGCTGCAGTCCCACACCATCCTCAGCGGCCGGTCGCTCCTCGCCGACGGCTTCGTCGGCCCGCTCACCGGGAACGCGATCATCGGCGACGGCGACCCGTACTACGTCGGCAGCTACGACGCCTACTGCTGGCAGTACATCCCCACCACCTACGGCCCCTGATCACCCGTACCGCGAGGAGCAACACATGACCGCGAAGTCCTTCGGCCGCGCCGTGCTGGCAGGGGCCGTGGCCGGAACCGCGCTGCTGGGTCTGGCCGGCTCCGCCAGCGCGTCCGACACCGCCGGCTACATCGGCGACGGCTACGCCAACAACAGCCAGGCGGTCTGGTGCGTTCAGCACCTGATCAACGACGTCGCCCGGAACAACAACCGGGCGACCATCGACGAGGACAGCATCTGGGGCCCGCAGACCAAGGACCAGGTCCTGTGGTTCCAGGCCTTCGTCCACGTGCAGCCGGACGGCATAGTCGGCCCCTTCACCGGCGACAACATCCTCTACCGCGGTGATCAGAAGTACGGCGGGAAGTCCGGCTCCTGCTTCGCCTACGTGCCCAGCGACTCGGGGCTGTTCGAGTAGCGCCCGCCCGTCGAGCACATCGGGCGTCAGGGGGCGGAGTTTGCCCGCCCCCTGACGCATCACCACGGATCCGGAGAACCCCCTGTGAAGACCATCCTTCCCGCCCGGCGCCACTGGTCGCTGGGCCTGGCCCTGGCGGCCGCACTGACCGGCTTCGGCGCCTACACCGCCTCCGCCGCGACCGCGCCGGCCCCGATCCCGATCACCTCCCCGGCCTGCCCGGCCAACCTCCAGCAGGGCGAGGCCGACGGCTGCGTCACCCAGCTCCAGGCGGAGCTCAACCTGACCGGCGCCCACCTGACCGTGGACGGCCAGTTCGGGCCCGCCACCGACAGCGCCGTGCGCACCTTCCAGGGCGCGCACCGCCTCACCGCGGACGGCATCGTCGGCCCGGCCACCAAGTCGGCGCTCGATGCGGCGGCGGCCGCCGCCTCGGGCACCGTGGACCTGCGCACCCAGTGCGGGAACCTCCAGACCGGGGCGAGCGGGCAGTGCGTCTCGACCCTGCAGACGATGCTGAACACCTTCAACGCCGGCCGCCTCGTCGTGGACGGGCAGTTCGGGCCGGCCACCGACACCGCCGTACGCAACTTCCAGGCCGCACAGGGCCTGGCCATCGACGGGATCGTCGGCACCGGCGTCAAGAACGCCCTCTACACCGGCACCCCCGCCCCGCTGCCCAGCGGCCCGATCGACTCCACCAGGGTCCTGAACGCGGCCAAGTCGTACCTGGGCGTTCCGTACGTGTGGGGCGGCGGGCACTCGCTGCGCGGCGAGGGCCCCGGCCCGTCGCTGGGCACCTGCGACGGCTACACCGGCTCGATCCAGCCCTGCCCGGCCAACACCACGGTGGGCGTGGACTGTTCGGGCCTGGTCCGGGCGGCTTTCTGGTTCGGCGCCGGCATCGACCTCGCAGGCGGCGGGGACACCACCGAGCAGACCCTGGACAAGCACCTCACCCCGATCACCGAGGCCCAGCGGCAGCCGGGCGACGTCGAGTACTTCGGCACCGACGCCCACAACACCGTGCACGTGGTGCTCTACGCCGGCACCGACTCCGCCACCGGCGCGGACATGATGTACGAGGCCAAGGAGACGGGCACCAACGTGCACTACGTCACCCTGCGCACCGGCGGCTACTGGTACCACGTCACGGCCTGACCGCCCGGCCACCGTGCGGGGGACGGCAACCGCCACCCGCGCGACACCCGAAACCACCCGCCCCGGGGCTGTTCGCCCGGCCATGCCGGCGGGGACCTCACCGTCCGTCCCGGACCATCGACCTGACCCCTGTGAAGGAAACGCCCATGCGTACCAAGCTCGCTGCCGTCGCCGCGGGAGCCGTCGTGCTCACCGGCCTCGGAATCGGCACCGCCACCACCGCGTCCGCCAGCACCCCCGCCGCGTGCTCCTACTACGGCTACAGCAGCGACAACGAGGCGGAGGTGAGCTCCGGCGACAGCGGCCCGGAGATCAAGGCGCTGCAGTGCGAGCTCAACTACAGCGTGCGCGGCGCCGGTCTCCAGGTGGACGGGGTCTTCGGCAAGAACACCCTCGCCATCGTGAAGAAGTTCCAGGGGTGCGCCGGTCTCAGGCCCGACGGCATCGTCGGCCCGCTGACCTGGGCCAAGCTGGACTACCAGAGCGACATCGACACCGAGGCGAACTACCTCTGCTGATCCGGTCCGACCAAGTCCTCCCAGTCACCCGTACCGAAGGAAGAACCATGCGCAACAAGCTTGCGGCCGTTGCGGTCGCCACCCTCCTGGCCGCCGGCTTCGGTGTGACCACCGCCGGCAGCGCCTCGGCCGCGACGTCCCCGAGCCAGCTCTGCGGCGGCTACAGCACCAGCGAGCCGATGCTCTCCCAGGACGACAGCGGTGACGCGGTCAAGGCCTTGCAGTGCGAGCTCTACAACTCCCTCGCCTACATGGGCCCGGACGTCGACGGGTACTTCGGCCCCAAGACCCTCGCCGCGGTGCAGAAGTTCCAGACCTGCACCGGTCTCAAGCCCGACGGCATCGTCGGCCCGCTGACCTGGGCCAAGCTGGACTACCAGAGCAGCCAGGGCACCACCCCGGTCTGGTGCTAGGCCCCACCCCTGGGGCCCGTACGCCCCGAATGACCACCCAGCTCGCGAACTGAACGCCTCCTCCGCCCTCTTCCCCACCCCCTTCAACCTGGACGTCGACGGGCAGTTCGGCAAGAACACCCTCGCCGCGGTGAAGAGGTTCCAGGTGTGCGTCAAGCTCCCGGCCGACGGCATCGTCGGCCCGAACACCTGGTCCGAGCTGGACTTCTACGCCACCGCGTGGAAAGGGGCGACCTGCTGACGATCCGTCGCCGCAGGGGACTGACGAAGACGCTCGGCCGGATTCTCCCGGCCGAGCGTTTTCGCGTACGGCCCGTCGAACCGGGCGGCGACCCACCAGCCTGCCCGCGGGAGGGATACGACCGTACTCGTTGCCAGCCGTTCGTTGCCCCGTCCTCGTCAGGAGCACGGCCGCCGGTAGGGGTGGTGGCCGGCGTACTTCTTCCACTGGCTCTCGGGCACCGGGGTACCGGTGGCGCCTCCAGGCGGCCATGAGGTCGAATCTCCGTAGGTCCTTGAGGCAGCTGTCGTCGTGCTTCGGCGAGTGTCGGCTCGATCGGCGGGCGGGCACCACCCCGTCACGTAGGCCATCTGGGGGTCGGCGCTTGCGCCTGGTGCGGGCATGCGTTCGGCTGGCAAGCGGATGCCCGAGCATCCCTCTTCCTCCCGGGCCACCCAACACCTTATGGAGACCACATGCCCATCTGCACCACCCGCGACGGTGTCGAGATCTTCTACAAGGACTGGGGCCAGGGACGTCCCGTGGTGTTCATCCACGGCTGGCCGCTCAACGGCGACGCCTGGCAGGACCAGCTCAAGGCCGTCGTCGACGCCGGATACCGCGGAATCGCGCACGACCGCCGCGGCCACGGACACTCCACGCCCGTCTGGGACGGCTACGACTTCGACACCTTCGCCGACGACCTCAACGACCTGCTCACCGACCTCGACCTGCGAGATGTCACCCTGGTCGCGCACTCCATGGGTGGCGGCGAGCTCGCGCGCTACGTCGGCCGACACGGCACGGGGCGGCTGCGCTCGGCGGTGCTGCTGTCCGCCATCCCGCCGGTGATGATCAAATCTGACAAGAATCCCGACGGCGTGCCGGACGAGGTGTTCGACGCACTCAAGAACGGCGTCCTCACCGAGCGCTCCCAGTTCTGGAAGGACACTGCGGAGGGCTTCTTCTCCGCCAACCGCCCCGGGAACAAGGTCACCCAGGGCAACAAGGATGCCTTCTGGTACATGGCGATGGCGCAGACCATCGAAGGCGGCGTGCGGTGCGTGGACGCCTTCGGTTACACCGACTTCACCGAAGACCTGAAGAAGTTCGACATTCCCACCCTGGTGGTGCACGGCGACGACGACCAGGTCGTGCCCATCGACGCCACCGGCCGCAAGTCCGCCCAGATCATCCCGAACGCCGAGCTGAAGGTGTACGAGGGCAGCTCCCACGGCATCGCGATGGTGCCGGGCGACAAGGAGAAGTTCAACCGGGACCTGTTGGAATTCCTCAACAAGTAGAAGGCCCAGGCGAAGTCTCAGCCGACCCGGACAGCCGCAAGGTCTTACTCGCCTTCGCCCAGGACGACGAAGGAACGGCCGCCGCCCGAGCCCTCGTACTCGGGCCGGCCGACACCGAGCAGTTCCTGCACGGCGGCCTCACCCTGCGCCCCGAGACCGCGGCAACACTCGCCGCTTCACTGTGCGGCTGGGGGTTCGGTTCCTGGTTCGGCATGCGGGCCGGGAGGGATCCGCCCATGGCATGGGTCTGATGCGGTGCGATGCTGACGGCCCGGCGGCGAAGCACGGGGCGCACGACGCGGTCGGACGATGAGCTGCCTGTTTCCGTCGGCGTCGTACACCGCTCCTGTGAGTACGGTGACGGTCGTGCTGCGCGCGGTGAGCGCCGCCGCATCCTCGGATACGGCTGGGCGCGGCCGTCGCAGCGTGGTGCGTGGTTCCTCACGGCGGCTGTCGGCGTCAGCGAGTGAACAGCCCGGGGTTCTTGCGGACGAACCCGGATACTCCTTCGGCGGGCCGCCCGGTGATCTCCGCCATGCCGTCTGTCTGGCGGTCATAGCGCCCGGCCACGTGGAGGCGAGCCATGGTGGAGATGTGCTGGAGCACATGGGCCGGCAGTCCCAGTGCCGCGAGATCATTGTCGAGCCATTCCTGCAACGGGACGTCGGTGTAGCCGACCGTGCGGTGCAGAGCATCGGAGATCTCCGCGGCCAGAGCGGTGACGTCCTGTGATCGGGGACCGGTCAGCTCGTAGGTCCGGCCGATGCGCCCGGCCGGATCGGCCAGAATCTCCTCGACGACCGCGGCAACGTCACCGGCCGCGATCGGGGAGGTTCTCGCCTCGCCGAAGGGCCATCTGATCACGCCGTCCTTGGCGACCGAGGCGAACACGGTCTGGAAGAGCGGGTTCTCCATGAAGACGGTGGGCCTGACCTGGACCACGGGCAGGCCTGACCAGCCGAGAACCTGCTCGACCAGCCACTGCTGACGATGCTGATGCGAGTCGGAGCCGCTGGTGGCGTCCATCTCGGATACGGTCAGCTGCGACATGTTCACGAACGCCTCCAGGCGTCCGTAGGTGCGCGCGACCGCCGCTGTGGTCACAGCGGCCAGCAGATACTGGGCCGACACGGCCATGCCGAAGTACATCCGGCCGCAGCCGTCGAGGGCGTCGGCGACATCACGGGCATGCGTCAGATCTCCGACCACGACTTCGGCACCCGTGGCGCGCAGCGCCTGGGCACGGTCGTCGTCCTGGCGCACCAGAGCACGCACCTGGAAGCCCCGGCGCCGCAGCCCTTGGACCACGGTTCTGCCGACGGCCCCGACGCTGCCCGCAGCACCGGTCACCAGAATGGGCCGCATGCCTGCTTCCGGGCTGGAGTCCATGTCGGCAGACTGCGGCCCGTACGGCCCGGGCGCAAACCGGGGTGACGTCCGGCCCCGGTGAAGGTCAGGCGATCGGCATGCGTCCGCGGCCCGAACTGCTGGCCCGTCCCCTCGGTCGCCGTCTCTCCCGGGCACGCGGAGTCATGAGCCGGCACCTCCGCGGTGGCCCTCCGTCTCACAGCGTCCGAGACGGCTCGGCGTGCTGGCGTCGCGCGGCCTCGGAGGGGACGTGATCAGGACCGTTCGCCGCAGCGCACCGCCCTGACTGCGTCCCTCCACGCTACGCCCGCTCCCGGGAAGACTCCCGGCGGCTGACCATCCTTCGAAAGTCGGCCCTCCCGGGGGCTGACCAGGACCGAATCAGAGGGCCAGGCGGCTGATCGCGACTGCGGCCGCGTCGTCGTCGAGGTGACCGTGGACGTGGGCCAGCAGATCGTCGTGGAGAGCGCGCAGGAGCTCGCCAGGGTCGTCCTTGGCCCACATGGGCGCCCGTTCGGTGAACGGGTAGAAGAGCCCGTCGGTGTTGCGCGCTTCGATAACGCCGTCCGTGTAGAGGATGAGCAGGTCGCCAACCTCGAACGGGAAGGTCTGGACGTCGTAGGCGGTGATGCCGAAAGCGCAGCCGAGTCCGATCGGAAGGTGGCTCGCCCTCGGCGTCAGGGGGGTGACGCGGGTTCCCCGCAGGAGCAGCGGCGGTGGGTGGCCGCAGTTGATGAGGTGGACGACCGGATCGTGGTCGGGGATGTCGAGCAGGATCGCCGTGGCGAAGTCCTCGTCGGTGTCCTGCTCCGACGGTGACCGCCACTGGCTGGTGTCCCAGCGGAAGGCGGCGTCCAGGTGGATGGCGAGGCGAGGCAGGGTGGCCTGCCGATGGGCGGCCGCGCGGAAGGCGCCGAGCAGCAGGGCGGAGTTGTTGATCGAGGCCAGGCCGTTGCCGCGGACATCACCGATGAGGAGCCGGGTGCTGTGGTGGTCCGTGCGTGCGGCCGCGTACAGGTCTCCGCCCAGATCGGCTTCCTCCTCGGCGGGAATGTACAGGCCGGCGATCCGCAGCGGACCGGCGCGGTCGGGCAAGGGCTGCAGCAGCACGCTCTGCGCCGCCTCGGCGACGGACCGCACCCGGTGCAGCTGGCGCTCACGCCGGTCCCGTAGCACACAGATGCCGACACAGACGGCCGAGACGACGACCAGAGCGGCGATCTGAGCCTGGATGTTGCCGGCGGACAGGCCCTCTCTCAGCACACCGATCAGCATCTGCGCCGCCACGGCGAGCGCCCCCATCAGTGCCGTCACGCGGGCGCCCGCGAACGCCACCGTGATCGCCGGTGCCGCCACCAGCAGGGGCCCGAGGTGAATGTGCGGCGGAGCCAGCACGTCCACCACGCAGACCGCGCCGATCAGCCCCAGAGGGATCACCATCAGCGCGGGTGCGTGACCCGGCTGCCAGGAATGCCAGAACACCCGCCATGCTCGCAAGGCCATGCCCCAAGCTTTCCACCCACCTTCCCCTGCGGGAACGCGCCGCCCCGGAGGGTCCATCCGCTGCACCTTACGACTGAACGCGCCACTGCGCCTGCGCCATGACCATGGCGGCCTCCCGCCGACGGAACGACGCCGAGCCGACCGACTGGATCACGGCAGGCCGACCAGGCCGGGCGTCACGCCGGGACGGTGAGCAGCCGCTGGCCGTTGCCGGCGTAGATGTCGAAGTGACTGATCATTCCGGGGGACATGGGTACGGTTCCGGAAATCGCGGCGCCACCCGGGTAATCGCCGGCCTGCCAGGTGGCGGCGGTTGCTGTGCTGCCCGTGATCCCGACCGCTTGCAGGCTGCACGTGATCCCGGCGGGCGCTCCCCTGGCCGAGACCTGCAGGGCGCTGCCCCAGGCGGCGGGTGAGACCTTGATCGAGGCGGACACGCCGGTGGTGGGGTCGGTTCCGGAGAAGGTGCGGACCGGGGCCGGTGACGTCGGTGCGGGCTGCGCCACCTGGCTGCTCGTGGTCGCGACGGTGGCCAGCCAGGTACCGCCCGACGCTGCTGCCGCGACGATCGTCGCTGCGGCAGTGACCCCGACCAGTTGCCTCCGCACGGCGGTACGACGCCGGGACGCGGCCTGCTGGAGCAGCCGGTCGAGCCGGCTTTGGCCGGTTTGCTGCTGTACGCCCGCTGCGGCAGTGGCCGCAGGCGGCGGCTCCGGCTGCGCTCGCTCGCGTGCGGCGGCCCGCTGTACCAGCCGGTCGGCCAGTTCTCCGCTGGGCGCGGGCGGTGCCTCGCCTGCGGCCTCGGCCTCGGCCTCGCTGACCCTCGCGAGTAGCGCGGGCAGTCCCGCCAGTTCAGCATGCTCGGCCCGGCACTCGGCGCATTCTGCGAGGTGGGCGCGGACCTGCTCGGCCTCCGCCGGGGACAGCGTTCCCAGCACGTATCCGCCCAGGGACAACCGGATGGCGTCGCGGTCGCCGTTCATGGTCGGCACCTCCTTCACGACGCGGTCACGGCTCGATACCCCGTTCCTGCAGCGCCAGCCGAAGCGCCTTCAGGGCGTAGTACGTGCGCGACTTCACGGTGCCCACCGGAATGCCGAGCACCTCCGCGGCCTCGACCATCGTCCGGCCCCGGTAGTACGTCTCCAGCAGCACGGCCCGGTGCTCCGCGGAGAGGGTCCGGATGGCCTCGGCCACCGCCCAGCTCTGCAGCGTCTGCTCGATTTCGTCTTCTCCGGGCGTCTGCTCCGCGAGCCGTTCCAGCGCCTGCCCGTCGACCTCGGTAGGTCTGGCCCGGCGGGCCCGGTGGGCGTCGATGACCAGGTTCCGGGCGACCGTGCACAGCCACGCCCGGGCCGGCCCGCGCGCGGGGTCGAACGCCGCGGGGTGCTGCCAGGCCCGTAGCAGTGTCTCCTGCACGACATCCTCGGCCCATTGCCAGTCTCCTGAGGTCAGTCGCAGGACGAAGTGAAGCAGCGGCCCGGCGTGCTCCGCGTACAGCGTGCGGAGTAGTTCCTCGTCCGCGCGGGAGATGGTCCCCGTACCAGAGACACGGTTCCCGGAGCGATCCGGCTCACTCGGTGGACCGCGTCTCCGAAGACTCCACGGCATAAATCGATCATCGCATATGCCACTGATCCGTGAAATTTCGCAAAAGGTGCTTGCGCACCGAACCGTACGGTGCCCGGCGCCCGTGGAACCTGACGAGCACCGATCCCCGGGATCCCCTCCTTCCCCATTCCGCACGGAGTGAGCCGGGACGGCCGAGATGGTTCCGCCGCCCCTCAAGGCACACCCGTCGTCACGTACAGCGACCGGTGCCGCCCGCGGGCGGCTACCGGCGAACACACCGAGCGAACGACCGACCCATGCCCGCCCCCGTCGCGGGCTGATCAGCAGAGAGCACACACCCGCACCCGTGTACCTGTACTCCCTGGTCCGCAGCGGCCCGAGTGGTGCACCCGAGTGGTCCGAGCGTTACGGCCACCTGCTGCCACGGCCCGCCACCAGCGAGAAGGAGCCACTGAAATGAGTGGGAAGCAGAAGACGCTCGCCGTCCTGACCGGGACCGTCCTGGCAGCCGGACTCACCAGCCCGGCCTTCGGTTCCACCGCCGTCGACGCTCTGCCACCGACCACGAGCACGGCCGCCCCGGGGTCCGGGAGGTCGGTCGTGGAGTGGAACCGCGAGCTCATCACCATCCTGAGCGGTCCGAAAGCCCAACCGTCCACCGTCCACCCCACGCGCAGCTTCGCGCTGCTCCAGGCCGCCGAGTACGACGCGGTGGTGTCGATCACCCGGACCGCTCCCGCGTACCTGTTCTCGGTGCCGGCACCTCAGGGCGCCCGTGCGGACGTCGCAGCGGACCAGGCCGCCCACGATGTGCTGGTCGCCCTGTACCCGGCCGAGCGCGCCGGCGTGGACCGGCAGCTGAGCAGCCAGTTGTCCGCAGTCGCCGACGGCGCCCGTAAGCAGGCGGGCATCGGCGTGGGAGCGGCGGTCGCGCGCCAACTGATCAGTCTGCGGTCCGCTGACGGATCCTCGGCCGAGCCGCCGCAGTTCACTCCCGGCAGCCAGCCCGGCGACTACCGGCCCACGCCGCCCGACTTCCCCGCGCCGGTGTTCACCAACTGGGGCTCGGTCAAGCCGTTCGTGCTGACGAGCGGTAACCAGTTCCGCCCGGCAGCGCCGCCGGCCGTCGGCTCCGCCGAGTACGCCGCCGCCCTGAACGAGGTCAAGGGCCTGGGGAGCAAGACCAGTACCACCCGCACTCCTGATCAGACCGCGGCCGCGAAGTTCTGGGCGGCGGCGCCCGTCTGGAACGTGTGGAACCAGGTCGCGCAGGGCCTTGTCACCTCCGGGAACGCGAGCCTGGAGAAGGCGGTGAAGGTCTTCGCCCGGCTCGACCTGTCCCTCGCCGACACCGCGATCGCGATGTACGACGCCAAGTACGCCTACCACGTGTGGCGGCCCGTCACCGCGATCCGGCTCGGCGACACGCACGACAACCCGGGCATCGTCGGCGATCCCGGCTGGACCCCGCTGCTGCCGACCGCCCCGGACCCGTCCTACCCCGGCGCTCACGGCGCTCTCAGCCAGGCGGCGGCAACGACGCTCGCCGGAATCTACGGTGCGCAGCACCGGCTCACGGTGACCTCGAAGGGCGTCACCCGAACCTTCGCCGGCTTCCAGGACGCCGCCACCGAGGCGTGGCTCAGCCGGGTCTGGTCCGGCCAGCACACCGCCATCGACAACCAGGCCGGCCAGCAACTCGGCACGCAGGTGGCCGAGTTCGTGGCGCACCAGCTCTGACCGCCCGCGCGGCGCCAGGGCGCCGGGACCAGGAGCCGCCTCCACCCGACACGTCGGGTGGAGGCGGCCCCGGTCGGGTGACGATCATTTGGCGGAGCAGTGGGCTCGCACCGCCCCGGCTACTGCTTGGCGCGCTCGGCGAGGCGGTCGAGCGAGTCGACGTACTTGAGCATCAGGCGGGCGAACTCCAGGCGGTCGCGTTCGTTCCAGTCGGCGGTGATGCAGTCGTAGGCGTCGCGCTGGTGGCGGCGCAGGCGGGCCATGAGTTCGGTGCCGGCCGGGCTGAGGTGGAGGACGGTGCGGCGGCCGTCCTGCTGGGAGGCGGCGCGGGTCAGGTAGCCGGTCTTGATGCTGTCGCTCACCATGCGGCTGGCGACGGACGGGTCCACGCCGAGGAGTTCGGCGATCGCGCCGACGGTGACCTCCTTCCCGGAGTCCTGGGTGTGCTGCTGGACGAGGTTCAGGACGAGGGTGCGGCTCAGGTCCTTGGCCGAGATGGGGTTCTCGACCTCCAGCAGTGAGGTGCGGCGCAGCCGGCCGAAGGCCGGGCCCACGGCGTTCAGCAGGTCCTCGGCCGTCCGGTGGTCCGGGTGGTCCGGGTGGTCCGGTTCGTTCGTCGTCATGCCGCCCATCGTACGGTCCATGAGTGATGGCAGACATGTGTTGACTCACAATTATATGCATGCAAGCATGCATATGCGCTGCGGCGGAGAGCTGCGGCCCACAGACTCGTAGGGGGAACCCATGACCGTCCTCATCACCGGCGCCCGCGGCAGGGTCGGCCGCGCCGCCCTGGACCGCCTGCACGCCGCCGGCCTGCCGGTCCGCGCCGCCAGTGCCGAGCCGGCCGAACTGGCTGTCCCCGCCGGGGTCGCGACCGCCGAGCTGGTCCTCGACCGGCCCGAGACCTTCCCGGCTGCGCTCGACGGCGTGCAGCAGGTCTTCCTGTACCCCAAACCGGAGGGGATCGGGGCCTTCACGGAGGCCGCCCGCACCGCCGGCGTCGAGCACGTCGTGCTGATGTCCTCCGCCTCGGTCAACGCCCCCGACGCCGAGACCCACCCGCTCGCCGCACACCACCTCCACGTCGAGCAGGCGCTCACGGCGAGCGGCCTGCCGTGCACCTTCCTGCGCCCGGACGCCTTCGCCAGCAACGCCCTCGGCTGGGCGCACCCGATCTCCCAGGGCCTGCCGGTCCAACTCGCCTACCCCGACGCGCACATCGCGCCCATCCACCCCGACGACATCGCCGACATCGCCGTCGAGGCGTTCACCGGGGCGGCCTTCCGGGGCCTCGCGGTCACGTTGACCGGCGCTCGGTCGCTCACCTTCCGAGAGCAGCTCGGCATCCTGGCCGAGGTCCTGGGTCGCGAGGTCGCCGTTGAGACGGTCACCCGGGCCGAGGCCGAGCAGCAGATGGCCCGCTTCATGCCGCCGGTGGTCGTCGGCTCCCTGCTCGACTTCTGGGCCGCGGCCTGCGCCGGCCCGGCCACCATCGCCGACACCACCGAGACCCTGCTCGGCACGCCCGCCCGCAGCTTCCGGCAGTGGGCGGTCGAGAACGCCGCCGCTTTCGCGCTTTCGAAGGAGTAGCACACGTCCATGCCGCTGTTCGTGCGGCCCCGCCGAGCAGGCACCCCGGCGGCCTCCTCCCTGCACCCGGCGCCACCGCGATCGTGAAAGCAGACGCCTGACACACTGTGCGCCATGACTGAGCACGAACATCATGCCTCGGTGCAGCTTTCCGAGGTGCTGCACCGCAGGTTGGAGCGGATCGAGCGGCTCCTGGAGCCCGAGAAGCCGGAGCGCCCGGCGTGGCGCTCGGTCACTCTCGGTGAGCAGCGCTGGGCGGTCTCGGTGGCCATTCTCGTCGCGGTGGGCCTCCAGCTGGCCCTGCCGACCCGTCTGACCATCCGAACCCCGCCGAACGGATCGAGCAGTGGCTGGTCCCCGTGCTGGGCGGGGCGCTTCACGGCTCTCCGGCTGCCGGCTGACCCCGGTGGCAGGCCCGGCAGGCCCTATCCCAGCGCGCGGTCGAGGTTGAACGCGGCGCTGATCAGCGAGAGATGAGTGAACGCCTGCGGGAAGTTGCCGAGCTGTTCCCCGGTGCGTCCGATCTCCTCGGCGTAGAGGCCGACGTGGTTGGCGTAGGTGAGCATCTTCTCGAAGGCCAGCCGGGCCTCCTCCACGCGTCCTGCGCGGGTGAGCGCCTCGACGTACCAGAAGGAGCAGATCGAGAAGGTGCCCTCGGGTCCTTGCAGCCCGTCCGGGCTGGCCTGCGGATCGTAGCGGTAGACCAGCGAGTCGGAGACCAGATCCGTGCTGAGCGCGTCCAGGGTCGACAGCCACTTGGGATCGGTCGGGGAGATGAACTTGGCCATCGGCATCATCAGGACCGAGGCGTCGAGGACGTCACCGTCCAGATCCTGGAGGAACGCCCCGCGTTCCTCGGACCAACCCTGTCGCATGATCTGCCGGTATACCTCGTCGCGGCACCGCTGCCAGCGGGGGAGGTCGGCCGGCAGGCCCCGCCGGTTCGCTATCCGGATGGCTCGTTCGATTGCCACCCAGCACATCAGGCGCGAGTAGACGTAGTTCTTCCGGCCGCCCCGGGTCTCCCAGACGCCCTCGTCGGGCTGGTCCCAGTGGTCGCAGAGCCAGCCCACGACGGCGCCGACCTCATCCCAGCGGTCGCTGCTGATCGGCTGACCCCACTTGTCGTAGAGGTAGACCGAGTCGATCAGGGCTCCGTAGATGTCGAGTTGGAGCTGTTTGGTCGCGGCGTTGCCCACCCGCACGGGAGCGGATCCCAGATGGCCTTCGAGGTGGGACAGGTCGGTCTCGGGCAGGTCGCTTCGCCCGTCGATGCCGTACATGATCTGCAGCGGTCCCGTGGGGCCGGAGCCTCGCATGATGCCCCGCTCGGACAGGAAGCCCATGAAGGCCTCGGCCTCGGAGGTGAAGCCCAGCCGCAGCATGGCGTAGACGCAGAAGGCGGCGTCGCGGACCCACACGTAGCGGTAGTCCCAGTTGCGCCCGCCACCGACCTGCTCGGGCAGGCTGGTCGTCGGCGCGGCCACGATCGCGCCGGTCGGCACGTAGGTGAGCAGCTTCAGGACCAGGGCGGAGCGGTGCACCATCTCGCGCCACCGGCCGCGATAGCGCGACTGCGAGAGCCAGCGGCGCCAGAACCGGACCGTCGTCCCGAACTCGGCCTCCGCCTCGGCGGCCGGACAGGCCCGGGGCCGCACGTCGTCGCCGATCCGGTCGAGGGCGAACACCACGGACTCACCTTCGAGCAGCTTGAAATGCGACACCACGTCCATGGCGTCGGGTTCCAGCGGTGCGGTGGAGGTCAGCGCGAGGGAGAGCGACGGGGACTCGAAGACGGCCTCGTGTCCCCGCACGCGCACGGTGTGCGGTTCGGCCCCGTAGCCGAAGCGCGGAGCGATCCGGGCGGCGAACGGCAGGGTGCCGCGTACGCAGACCACCCGGCGGATCAGCCGGTGCCGGGCCGCCTCGCGGGACTCGTCTGCGACCGGCATGAAGTCCTGGATCTCCGCCACCCCGTCGGCTGCGTAGAACCGTGTGATCAGCACGTTGGTGTCGGGGAAGTAGAACTGCCGGGTCCGGGCCGGCACGTCGGCGGCCAGCTGGAACGAACCGCCCTTGTCGGCGTCGAGAATGGCGCCGAACACGCTGGGCGCGTCGAAGCGGGGGCAGCAGTACCAGTCGATCGTGCCGTCGGTACCGACCAGTGCGGCGGTGCGCAGGTCGCCGATCAGACCGTGCTCGGAGATCGGCATGTAGCGCGGGTCGTCCACCCAGCCGGACACGCTTCCGATGGCCATGCCCGCCTCCCTACCGTTCGGCTGTGGGCAGGTGCGGCCTCTCAGGACCTCGCCCTCCATGGTAGATCGCGTCCGGCCTGCGGCCAGTCGGCCCGAGGGCAGCCGGGTGGGGGCCGAGGTCCCTCGCTGGTGGTGGCGCACTGGCGCCGAGCGCGAGGCCCGCGCGCGGGCCTCGATGCTCGGAGACCAGGCCGGCGACGCCGTGGAAGACCCAGGCCGCCCCAGGGCGCTGCTCGTCGCCCAGCAGGAGCGCGGCCACCGCCTCCGGGTCCTCACGCATGGCGTTGTGGACGGTCGGGAGGTCGTGGACCTGCCACTCGGGATCGGCCCGGAGCCGGGTTCGGAGGTCGGCGAACGGCGTCCTGTCCTCCCACCCCGAGCAGTAGACGAACTCCCGACGGGGCACCTGGGCGAACGCGCCGGTGAGCCGGATCCCCTGCAGCAAAGAGGCGAGGGGGTGCGGCCGCCGGCGGGGATCGCCGCCAGTTGACGGCTGGACGGCGTAACCGGTGCCCGCCGCACCGGCGACGAACGCCTCCCGGTAGCCCTCGCTCGTCGACGACCAGCACGACTCGCCGTCCCGCGGCACGTAGGCGTCGAGATGCACCAGTCGGGCGACCCGGCCGCCGGCGCGGTCGGCGGCGGCTGCGATCACCATCCCGCCGTAGCTGTGGCCGACGAGCGTCGCTTCGGTGATGTGGGCGCGATCGAGCAGCCGCAACACGTCGTCGGCGTGCGTGTCGAGGTTGGCGGTCGCGACCGTCGCGTCGTCGTCCTCCGGCCACAGGCCGGTCAGGGTCAGGGCGTGAACGGTGTGTCCGGCACGTTCCAGCAGCGGAACCACCGCCTCGAACGCCCAGGCGCCGTGCCAAGCACCCGGCACGAGGATGAACGTAGCCATGCGTTTCTCCTACTCCCTCAGGCCGCGGCATCGAGGCACGCTGCCCCGATGCGCCGCGGTTCGGTCGGCGCGCTGCGCGACCGGCGACCGCTCCGCACGAGGAAGTCTCACCGGGCCGTGGTGTGGCCTGCTACCGGTAGGCTGCCAACCGATGCCTGTTCACCGCCAAACTCCTCCGACCGCCGGTGTGACCTCGCAGGTGTGGCCGTCCGGCGGGCGCCACCTCTGGCCGTCCGGCGAGACAAGCAAGACGCAGTCGCACACGCGCGGACACCTGGTCTACGCGGCCAGCGGCGTCCTGGCGGTTCACACCGAGCGCGGTACGTCGATCGTTCCGGCCAACCGAGTCGCCTGGACCCCCGCCGGGTTCACGCACCACCACCGGGCCCACGGCGACACCGACATGCGCATCGTCTTCCTCACGCCGTCCCTCGCCCGGCTCGTCCCGGACCACCCCGCCGTGTTTCTGGCCTCCGGCCTCGCCCGCGAGGTCCTGCTCGCTCTGACCGGCCCCCGCAACCACGACGACGCACCCGGCTACAGCCGCAGTGCGCGCGCTCGCCTGCTGCGGGTCCTCGTCGACGACCTCTGCGAAGCAGACGAACAGCCGCTGCACCTGCCGGAGCCGCAGGACGATCGACTGCAGGCCCTTGCCCGCCTCCTGCACGAGAACCCGGCAGACAACGCCACCCTGGCCGAACTCGGGGCGACGATCGGGGCCAGCACCCGCACCCTCAGCCGACTGTTCCGCAGCGAACTCGGCATGACCTTCTACGAGTGGCGCACGCAACTGCGCATCCACCACTCGCTCGTGCTACTCGCCGACGGCCACGACACCATCCGCACCGCCTACGCCTGCGGCTGGGCCAACCCGAGCAGTTTCATCGCCGCGTTCACCGACATCGTCGGAACGACTCCGGGCCGCCACCGCGCCATGCGCGGGAACACCGGTATCGGGGGACGCTGAGTCGGGGGCCGACCCGGGGCGCCGGCCATGGCGCCGGGGCGCAGAGAAATCCGCTGGTTCGCGGTCAGCGTCGGGCCTACGCTCCCGGCCCTTAGGCTCGTTGAGGTGCTATTCGGCGTACTACCTGACGTCGACCCAGTCGAGGGTGCGCTGCACGGCCTTCTGCCACCCCGCGTACCCCTCGGCCCGCCGCTCCTCGGTCCACGAGGGCTCCCAGCGTTTCGACTCCTGCCAGTGCAAGCGCAGTTCGTCCTCGTCCTGCCAGAATCCGGTAGCCAGGCCGGCTGCGTACGCGGCGCCGAGCGCAGTGGTCTCGGCGACCACCGGACGGCTGACCGGGACGCCGAGCACGTCGGCCTGGGTCTGCATGCACAGGTCGTTGGCGGTCACCCCGCCGTCCACCTTGAGCACCTCGAGGTGGACGCCGGAGTCCTGCTCCATCGCCTCAACCACGTCCCTGCTCTGGTAGCAGATGGCCTCCAGCGTGGCCCGGGCCAGGTGCCCGTTCGTGTGATACCGGGCCAGGCCGACGATCGCGCCGCGGGCGTCCGAGCGCCAGTAGGGCGCGAAGAGCCCGGAGAAGGCGGGCACGAAGTAGACGCCCTCGCTGCCGTCGACCGTGTGGGCGAGCCGCTCGACCTCCGGGGCACTGTCGATGATCTTCAGTTGGTCCCGCAGCCACTGGACGGCTGAGCCGGTGACCGCGATCGAACCCTCCAGCGCGTACACCGCCGGGCTGTCGCCGAACTGGTAGGCCACCGTACTGAGCAGGCCGTGCCGTGAACGGACCAGCGTGGTACCGGTGTTGAGCACCAAGAAGTTGCCGGTGCCGTAGGTGTTCTTCGCCTCGCCGGGCGCGAAGCAGACCTGCCCGACGGTCGCCGCGTGCTGGTCACCGAGCACCCCCGTGATCGGTACGGCTGTGCGCAGCGGCCCCGAGGTGCGGGCTGTGCCGTACGCCCCGGCGTGCGAGGACGGGCGGATTACCGGCAGCATCGCGCGCGGGATGCCGAACAGCGCCAGCAGTTCGTCGTCCCAGTCCAGCGTCTCCAGGTTCATCAGCATGGTGCGGCTGGCGTTGGTCACGTCGGTCGCGTGGATCCCGCCTTCCGGGCCGCCGGTGAGGTTCCACAGCACCCAGCAGTCGGTAGTACCGAAGATCGCGTGTCCCTTGTCCGCGTCCGCCCGGACGCCCTCGACGTTGTCCAGGATCCACTTGATCTTGCCGCCGGAGAAGTACGTGGCCGGCGGCAGCCCGGCCTTGCGGCGGATCACCTCACCGTGCCCGTCGCGCTCCAGCGCGGCCGAGATCGAGTCGGTGCGGGTGTCCTGCCAGACGATCGCGTTGTAGTACGGTCGGCCGGTGCGCCGGTCCCAGACGACCGTCGTCTCACGCTGGTTGGTGATCCCGATCGCCACCAGGTCGGCCGGCGACAGGCTGCCCTGCCGGACGGCGTTGCGCATCACCGAGTCGGTCCGCTCCCAGATCTCCACCGGGTCGTGCTCCACCCAACCGGGGCGGGGCAGGATCTGGGTGTGCTCCAACTGCTGCATCGCCACCTCGTTGCCGGCGTGGTCGAAGATCATGAATCGCGAGCTCGTGGTCCCCTGATCCACCGCTCCGACGAACTCTGGCATGGCTGCCGCCTCTGCTTCTGTGCTTCCGCTTGCGTCCGCCGGGTGGGGCTGGTGATGCCGGCCGGTACGAGGACGACTCAGCCGATCGGCTCGATCGGGGCTTGGCCGGGCTCCTCGGGCCCCTCGGCCCCGAGATGGGGAGTGACCAGGTAGCGGTACGCAACACCGCCGACCAGACAGCCGATCAGCGGGCCGACGATCGGTACCCAGAAGTACAGATGGCCGTACTGGTCCCGCCAGGCATGCGAGTATCCGGTGAGGTAACTGGCCAGGCGCGGTCCGAAGTCGCGGGCCGGGTTGATCGCGTAGCCCGCGTCCGTGCCCCAGGCCATGCCGATTCCCACCACGATGAGGCCGACGATGAACGGGCCCAGGTTGGCTTCCGGCGGCGTGTTCAGCACGTCGGTCACCGCGAGCACCAGGAAGACCAGGATGGCGGTGCCGATGACCTGGTCGCGCAGCGCACCCCAGTCGCTGACCGGGGCCGTGCCGTTGCCCGGGAGGGTGGAGAAGACGACCTGGGTCTTGAGGGTGTGGCCGGGATCGACCTTGTTCAGCACCTCGGTGTAGTTCCAGCGCACCAGCAGCGCCGCGACGAACGCCCCGGCGGTCTGGGCCAGCACGTACGGCAGCACCTTGCGCCAGTCGAATCCCTTGAAGACGGCGAGCGCGACGGTGACCGCCGGATTGAGATGGGCTCCGCTGATCCGGGCGGCCGTGTAGATACCGAACGTGACACCAAGGCCCCAGGCCCAGGAGATGCTGTCGTGGTTGCCGATGCCGCCGGCGACCACCTGAGCCACCACGCCGACGCCGAAGAGGATCAGGATCATCGTACCGGCGAACTCCGCGCTGAGTTCACCGAGCAGTCTTCGGCCGGAACTGTGCGTGGCCCTGCTCGCGCTCGGCGTATTTCCCGTGTTCTCCGTCATGGAATCCGATTCCCGCCAACCGGGGTCATCCGTACAGGCTGTGCGCGACCCAGCCTCTGCGAGAACCGGCACGGTGGCCTGCGGAGACGGCCGTTCGAGCCACAGACGCTCGGGCTTGCAGGGGTTGCTCGGCGTCGGTCAGACAGTGACGGCCGCATCCGGCTCGGCGTGCTCGTGGATCGGTGTGCTGGCGTCCTGAGTGTCAGGGTTGCCTCTACGAGAGGTGGCAACACGAACGATCGGGGCGCATCACGACGTCGACGGGCTCGGGGAGCGCGGCGGGCAGGCCCGGGACGGCGTCGGCGCCGTGGCTGCTGGACCCGGCTGCGAAGTCTCGTGATGCCGAGCGCCTCTTCCCCAGCGGGGTGCCGCTGCACGGCATGCTCGACTGCGGCCGCGTCCCGCCAGCCGTCGAGGACGCCGGGTCACGGCCAGCCTCGTTGCCGGGTTCCCGGTCCGTACGCGGTGCTGGACCGACGGGCGTCGCCGCCTGTCCGACCTGACTCCCGACCGGTTCGCCGCCGGTCGTCGGCGCGTTCCCGCTGCTCTGCTGCCGCTCGGCCCATCCGCAGGCCCGGCCGCTGCTGACGTCGGGTCGGCGTAGCCCGGGCTGCATCCGCAGCCGAGCGGCGGCACTGTGGAACCGGGCGGCCGGCCGAACCCCCGAGCGGTCCGGCCGCCCGCACCGCGCGGTGTCCGCGACGTGCCTGGGTGCTGGGTGACCGAATCGTCCCGCACCAGGTGCCGACAGGGGACGACGACCACCGGCGCTGTGGACCACCACGTACATCGAGCAGGCGGCGGCGTTGGACGCAACACCGTGAGCACCAGGCCAAACGGGCCAGCGAGGAGCGGCGAGTACGTGTGGCGGCGAGGTTGAGTTCGTGGAGGGCCTGCTCGTGTTCGGTGCCCAGGGGTTCGGGTGGGCGGCCTGATACCGCCCGTGGCGGCCGGGTGTACCCGGGCCCGGAGGCGAACCGGTGGATGCCCCCGGGGCGGGCAACGGCCGGGGCGGAGGCCACCGCCCCGGCGGCCGACCGTCAGCCGTCGTGACTGCGCAGCGTCTCCTTGACCTTGGCGATCGCGAAGCCCCACCCCTGCTCGACGGTCGGCTTGCCCGGAACCGCGAGTTCCCGGGGGTTGGTCAGGACGTCGAGCACCACCGGTCCCGGCGTCTCGAAGGCCCGTCGCACGCCGTCGAGCAGTTCGGAGGGCCGGGTGACCCGGATGCCGGTCAGGCCGAGCGCGGTGGCGACCGCGGCGAAGTCCGGGTTGTCCAGCTCCGTGCCGAACTCCGGGAGCCCGGCCTGCTCCTGCTCCAGCTTGACCATGCCCAGGCGGCGGTTGTCGAACACCACGAGCTTCACCGGCAGCCGGTGGGTCCTGATCGTCATCAGGTCGCCGAGGAGCATGCTCAGGCCGCCGTCGCCGCAGAACGCCACGACCTGCCGGTCGGGGGCCCAGAGCTGCGCGCCGAGGGCTTGGGGCATGGCGTTGGCCATCGAGCCGAGGTTGTACGACCCCAGCAGCCGCCGGCGGCCGTGCATGGTCACGAACCGGGACAGCCAGACGGTCGCCATGCCGGTGTCGGAGGTGAAGACGGCGTCGTCGCTCGCGCAGTCGTTCACGGCGGCGGCCAGGGCTTCCGGGCGGACGTCGTGGGCCCGGTTGTCCAGCGCGCTGCGCAGGCGGCCGAGCAGGTGGTGGTCGTGCTCGGGGTCCGCCAGGCGCCGCTGGCCGGCGGTCCACTGCTCGAAGCGCTCACGGGCTGCTTCGAGGTGGGCGCGGTCCGCGGTGGGCCTGAGGTGCGGCAGGAGGGCCCGGAGGGTGGCCGCGGTGTCGCCCGCCAGTCCCACGTCGACGGGTACCCGGCGGCCGAGGTTGCGTTCGAGGAGGTCGATCTGGACGACCTTGCGGCCGGTGGGGTACCAGTCGCGGTAGGGGAAGTCCGTGCCGAGCATGATCAGGGTGTCGCAGGCGTCCAGCGCCGCGGCGGCGGCGGGGTTGCCGATCAGGCCGGTCTGTCCGACCTGGTAGGGGTTGTCCGCTTCGAAGCCCTCCTTGGCCTTCAGGGTGAGGACCATGGGTGCGGACAGGCGCTCGGCGAGTTCCAGCACCTCCCCGCGGGCGTCCCGGGCTCCCCGGCCGACCAGGAGGGTCACCCGGTCGGCGGCGTTGACGAGGTCGGCGGCTTCCCGGATGCCGGCGTCGTCGGCGCGGGTGACCGGGCGGACACGCGGGAAGCGGGCAGGGCGGTCGTCCGTCAGCTCCCGGTCGCCGAGGTCGCCGGGGACCGTCAGCACTGCCACACCGCGCTCGCTGATCGCGCAGCGGACGGCGGTCTCCAGCATCCTCGGCAGTTGGTCCGGTGAGGTCACGGTCGCCCGGAAGACCGCGACGTCCCGGAACAGCAGGTCGTTGTCGACTTCCTGGAAGTAGTCGCTGCCCAGCTCGGCGGACGGGACCTGTCCGGCGATGGCGAGCAGCGGGGTCCGGCTCTTGGCCGCGTCGTACAGTCCGTTGAGCAGGTGCACCGATCCGGGGCCGACGGTACCCATGCACACGCCCAGGGTTCCGGACAGCTGGGACTGGGCGCCGGCCGCGAAGGCCGCGGCCTCCTCGTGGCGGCAGCCGATCCAGTCCACGCCCTCGGTGGTGCGGATGGCCTCGGTCAGCGGGTTCAGGGCGTCGCCGACGACGCCGAACACATGGCGCACCCCCAGCTCCTGCAGGGCGTCGACGATCACACGGGCGACGGTACGTGCCACGGGGCTTCCCTTCGAAGTGTCAGACGGTGAACCGGTCGGGGTGGGCGGCCTCCCAGTCGCGCGCCCAGGAAGCGGGAGGGTCATGGAGCAGCTGCCCCGGTTCCAGCCAGAGATGGAGGTCCGCGTAGGAGCGGATGGTCTGCGGGTCGATGCGGCGCTGGAGCATGTGCGGGCGCAGCTGCGAGGGGTCGTCGACTCCCATCGCGGCCATGATCTGCAGGGCGCTCCTGACGGTGGCCTCCTGGTAGCGCCGCACCCGCTGGGACTTGTCCCCCACGTGCAGGGCGCGGGCCCGGCGCGGGTCCTGGGTCGCCACGCCGACCGGGCAGGTGTTGGTGTGGCAGCGCTGGGCCTGGATGCAGCCGACGGCGAACATCATGGCCCGGGCGGCGTTGGTGTAGTCGGCTCCCTGGATCAACCGCTTCACCAGGTCGCTGCCGGTGGCCACCTTGCCACTGGCGCCGATCCGGATCCGGTCCCGGAGACCGGTGCCGACCAGCGCGTTGTGCACCGTCATCAGTCCCTCGGTGAGCGGCATTCCGACGTGGTCGGCGAACTCCAGCGGGGCGGCGCCGGTCCCGCCCTCCGCTCCGTCGACGATGACGAAGTCCGGCGTCACCCCCTCCTCCAGCATGGCCTTGCAGACCGCGAGGAACTGGCGGCGCGAGCCGACGCAGAGCTTGAACCCGGTCGGCTTGCCGCCCGCCAGCCCGCGCATCCGGCCGATGAAGCGGACCAGTTCGCGCGGCGTGGAGAACACCCGGTGGTAGGGCGGGGAGACCACGGTCCTCCCCTGCGGGACGCCGCGCACCCGCGCGATCCGGGCGTCGACCTTGGATCCGGGCAGCACGCCGCCGATGCCGGGTTTGGCGCCCTGGCTGAGCTTCAGTGAGACGCACTTGACCTGCGGGTGCGCCGCCTTCTCGGCGAACTGGCCGGGGTCGAAGTCTCCGTCCTCGGTGCGGCAGCCGAAGTAGCCGGTGCCGATCTCCCACACCAGGTCTCCGCCGGGCCGCAGGTGGTACTCGGACAGCCCGCCCTCACCGGTGTCATGGGCGAAACCGCCCAGCGCCGCACCGGTGTTCAGGGCCAGCACCGCGTTGGCCGACAGCGAGCCGAAGCTCATCGCGGACACGTTGAGCAGTGCCATCGCGTACGGCTGGGAGCAGTCGGGACCGCCGACCCGCACCCTGGGCAGGTGCTGCGGCACCGCGACGGGGGCCATCGACGGCACCAGGAACTCGCGCCCGCTCTCGTACAGGTCCAGCTCCGTGCCGAACGGCTCCTCCGCGTCCGTTCCCTTGGCCCGCTCGTAGACGATGCTGCGGGTGTCGCGGTCGTAGGGGCGCCCGTCGACGTTGCGTTCGACGAAGTACTGCTGCACCTCGGGTCGGATGCCCTCCAGCGCGAACCGCAGACGCCCGATGACCGGGTAGTTCCGCAGGATCGAGTGCCGGGTCTGCAGCAGGTCCTTCGACGCCAGCACCGTCACCACCAGCAAGGGGACGGCCGCACACCACCACCACGGGGACCCGAAAGCGGCCGCGGCCGTGGCGGCGGCCGCC
The DNA here is from genome assembly GCF_001188955.3 of Kitasatospora aureofaciens. Taxonomy (GTDB): domain Bacteria; phylum Actinomycetota; class Actinomycetes; order Streptomycetales; family Streptomycetaceae; genus Kitasatospora; species Kitasatospora aureofaciens. Next base: position 363,420 of record NZ_JPRF03000021.1, read on the forward strand.
CCACCGACCGGCCCGGCAACCCACAGGAATCTCAGCACAGCAGCCGTCTAACCCCGAACGGCGCAGATAGTCAGGCGAGTTGCTCGGCCAGTAGCCGATCCAGTCCAGGCCCGCATGCCGAGCCGCCCCTGCTCCAGCCGGATACCAGTCGATGCTGACCGCGGCCAGCTGCGCCACCTCCTGCCGCACTGGGCCCGTGGGCACCGCCCCGACCACACGCACGGGTTCCTCCACCACGGCCGGCACTGTAGCGGGAGATCACGAAGGAGAGCCGGCGTTCGGCGTCGGCCGCCTACCTGCACCGCGCCGGGGAGCCGATCCGCTCGGGGGAGTGAGACGGGCAGGGATCGACGTGACGCTTCCTCAGATGCGCCCGACCTGCCAAGATCCGCTGGTGAAACACGTGACTTACCGTCTCCAGCCGGCACAGATTCGTCGCCAGTGGATCTTCTCGGCGCTCTTCCTGGCCCAGGGTGCTTACCTTCTGTACCGCGGTTCGCTCGTCCCGGTGGACGTCCGGACTGCCGCCGCCATGGCTTTCGGTGTTCTCCTGATCGTCGGTGGACTCCTCCAGGTGAGGGGCGCCTTCAGTAGCGTGAGCTTCGACGAGCGTGAGATCTGGTGGACCGGGGCGTTGGGCTCCCGCAAGCGGTTCGCCTGGGCGGACATCACCAACGTCGAGGTCGGGAAGAACCGTAACCGCCCCGATTCCGGGGACGTCGTGCGGGTCACCCACCGGGAGCACGGTGACTCCAAGCTGCCGGCGGTGATCGGCATGCCGGGCGCCTGGCGCGACCCGGACTTCGAGACCAAGGCGGCTCACGTCATCGCCACCTGGCGTGCGGCGACGGCGATGCCCGAGCCCGCGGCGTAGTCGGGCATGTGCGGCCCCGGGGACGGGAGGTACGAGCCCAACGTCTACACGGCCGCCGAACCGTACGACCTGACGTCCGGCCGCTACCTCAACCTGCACCAGTGCATGTTCTGGAGCGACTTCGACCTCGACCACCTCACCACGGCGGTGGGCACCACCGACGTCAAGTTCGTCGCCGGCACCGACGTCTCCGACACCCGTGACACCGCGGTCAGCTGCGGCGGCGGGGGCACCGACCACCCCATCCCCCTGCTGTCGAGCGTCACGCCCCTGGACCTGACCGCCGGGCGGTACCTGAACCTGCACCAGTGCATGTACTACTTCGACGGCTACCGCGACCACCTCACGACCTTCGGCCCGAGCGGGGACGGGCGGTTCAACGCCGGGACGAACATCTCCAACACCCCTGACACCAAGCCCTCCTGCGGCCGGGCGACGGGCGGTACCAGTTCGTCCCGATCCTCTCCGGCGTCAAGGCCCTCCTCATCCACTGAGGCCCGCCGCCTCCACCACGCACGGGAAGTCGGCCCCGCCGGCTTCCCGTGCAGCTTCGCCCTTGCCGGGCGTCCTGTCCGCGAAGATCTCGGTCATCTCAGTGGCCTTCGCGAGCGCCAGCTGGGCCGGGCCACCGTCATCGATGTCCTTGAGCACCACCCGGTAGTCCCCGATCAGGGCCTCGACCAGCTCCTGCTGGCGAAGGCGGATCTCCTCCAGCTCCGCCTTCGCCTTCTTCACAGCTGAGGACAGTAGTGCCCGCAGCCGCGTACCCGCCCGGCCAGGGGCTCACTTCGACCGTACCCCTACCGGTGGTACCACGCCTCTACGTCATGCTCGGCGGGGTTACAGAAGGTCACGTCGGCCAGAGAGCGCCACTTGTCACTTCGCCGTGGCTTCCCGAGCGGCAGGGCCGTCAAGGTTGACCCGCCTGAGCGTCTCAGTGGCGAGCCGAACCTCAACTCTTGACGGCCTCCGCGATCTGCAGGGCGGCCTGGGCGGGCGTGAGGTGCGTGGTGTCGACGACCTCGGCCTCGCCATGTAGCCACGTGCGGGCTGCCTCGGCGTAGGGCTCAAGGTACTTGAGACGAAACCAGGAGTTGGGACCGACGACAGTGTCGCCCGCGATGCGCCCGCGGAGGGTCTCCTGGTCTGCGTGAATGACGAAGTGCCGTACCGGAATGGCATGTTCGGCGAGACCCGAGCTGATCTCGCGCCAGTACGACTCGACCAGGACAGTCATGGGCATCACCAGAGTACCGCCGGTGTAGTCGAGTACGCGGCGGGCGGTCTCGACTACGAGTGATCGCCATGGCGGCCAGTGCTGGAAGTTGTCCGTCGCGGGCAGCCCTGGCGTGATGTCCATGAGTGTCTCGCCCACCTTCTCGGCGTCGAACACCCGTGAATCCGGGATCAACTGCTGCACAAGTGCACTGGTCGTCGTCTTGCCCGCGCCGTGGGTGCCGTTGAGCCATACGATCATGAGACCCAACGCTAGCGTTGTGCGCGGCCGCGGGAACGGGCACGGCAGAAATCCGGTACGACTTCGACGTCGAGCACCCGGGCGAGCCTACGGTCGGCTCCCACGCCTTCAAGATCATCTCACTGCCCCTTCCGGGCTCACCTTGGCTGGACCCCAGGTCGATCCGCACCGGCAGCAGCCGCTCGCCCGCGCCGATCCCGGCGCCCCACTGACGGGGCCGCTGCTCGGCGGCGGCGAGGGGGGCTTCGAGCTTGCGCGGCAGGGTGTCTTGCCGGACCAGCCGCAGCCATCCGTGATCAGGCCCTGCGGATCGGGGAGGTGGATGCGCGGTCCGCGGCGTGTGTCCTCGCGACGGTCAGGATGGCGGCGGCTCACGCCGGGGTGGCATCGGCCGACGCCGGATGGCGGCCGTACCAGTCGAGGCAGACGACCAGGGCGTCGTCCAGGGCATCGTCGTCGCGGTGGCGGCCCAGCTCAGTCAGTACCGCTCGGGGGACTTCGGTGGCGGGCAGCAGTTGGGTGGCCAAGATCGCCCTGGCCAGCGCTCGCTCGCCGTAAGGCTCGCCTGCTTTGGAGGTGACCGCGTGCACGCCATCGCTGACGAAGATCAGCCGGTCGCCTCGTTCGACCCGAATGCGCTGCGCCTCGTACGGGGTCTCGTCGGCGAGACCCAGCGGTAGCTGCGCCTCGAACGGAATGTGCTCGACCGCTCCGGCTCGGAGCCGGAGCAGCTGGGGCGAGCCCGCGTCGACGATCTCAACCAGGCCGGTGTCGAGGTGGAACTCGAGGAGCAGGACCGACACGTGGGCCTCGCCGCGGTACTGCCCGTACACGGCCTGGTCGGCCAGGGCCGCTTGGTCGGCGATGCTGACGCCCGCTCGCCGGGCGTTGCGCAGGGAGTTGACGACCAGGTTGGTGAGCAGGGACGCCTCGATGCCCTCGCCCATGCCGTTGGTGATGGTCAGGGTCAGGTGGTCCTCGGTAGCCGACCAGTCGAAGTTGTCACCGCGGATCGCGTAGGCCGGTTCGAGCTGGGCACCGATCGCGTACTCGTCACGGGCACAGGCGCGGGCAGGCAGGAGCTGCCACTGCATCTCGGCGGCGAGAGTGAGTCGGTTCTTGCGGCGGGCCTGGAGATAGAGGTCGGTGTCGCGTTCCGCGACGATGATGTGGTAGCCGAGCATTTCGGCGATTTCCCACAATTCGTCCTGCACGGAGGGGGTGAGGGTGGAACTGTCGAGGCCGACGCTCAGGATGCCGAGACGGTCACCCCGGACGGTCACCGGCAGGTGCAGCAGACGTGTTCCCTCGAAGGCGCCCGGCTCCGCGAAGGGCTCCTGCGAGCCGAAAGCGCGGCCCGGAGCACTGGTGTGTACTGGGAGCGGTCGTTCGGTGTGGGGCAGTTCCGTGACCGGCTGCAGCACGGTCAGGCTGTAGTCGGCCAGAAGCAGCTCAACCTGGTGTGCACGGTAGAGGTTGGTGAGGCTGGCACGGATGGTGTCCAGCAGGGCGTAGGGTGCGGCGACGCGCAATGCGCGTTCTACCGCCGACAGGTTGGCCGCCAATCAGTTCGCCCTCTCGTTCGACCGCCGACCGTTCCGTTGGCGATGTGTCTTGTGTGGTGGCACGGGTGCCAAGATGGCCCCATGGACACAGTCTCCCCCCTGCCGGGCCGCCCAGACGCCGCGGCCATCGCGTCGTCCGTGGTGGAACTGCTGGAGGTGCTATGGGGCGGTGGCCGCGACCTGGTCGCCGCGCCGGTCTCGGTGTCACAGTTGCGGGTGCTCTACGTGTTGGAGGCCAGTGACGGAATCAACCTGCGCACCCTCACGCAGGCCCTGGACACCCGGCCCTCTTCCGCCAGTCGGCTCTGCGATCGGCTGGAAGCGATCGGTCTGGTGCAGCGCAACCCGAGTGCGGCCAGTCGACGGGAGCTCGAACTCCACCTCACAGCCTCCGGTCGCGCGTTTCTCGCCGGTCTGCGGGCGGACCGGGAGCAGTCCCTGGAGCGGGTCCTCGAAGCCATGCCCGACGCGGACCGCCGCGCGCTGATGTCTGGGCTGACATCCTTCCGCGCAGCGGCCATGGGCATCACGGCGCAGCGAACCACCTCAGCGGGCTCGCACGGGGTACCGGGCGTGGAGCCGGTCGCGGATGCGTCCGGACACGACGTCGTACGGGGTGTCGGACCCGCACGTAGCGCCTGAACCGGGGCGTTCGCACGGCCGGCCCCGCTCGGGCCACCCTGCTCACGAAGCAGCAGCGGATCATTGCTGAGCGGCGATTGTTGTCGAAGCGCAACTATTGCCTCTAGGGTGGGCCATATGCCGCACTTTGCGGTCCCGGGCCGCTCTGCGCACCGCCCGGTGAAGGGAGGCCGTTGTGGCCGAACGACCCCGCACGGCGCCGGGCTGCTTGACGGTCGACGTAACGATCGGCACGGATGTCGCCAAAATCGAACTGTCGGGCGAGGTGGATCTGGACACCCTTCCGCAGTTCGAGGAAGCGGTCCGTCACGTACTGCTCGCGCACGCCCGGATCGTCATCGTGGACGCGAAGAACCTCACGTTCTGCGACTGCGCAAGTCTCGGCGGTCTGCTCCGGGCGAAGAAGCGCATCACGGAAGCACCCGCCACTTTCCATCTCGCCGACCCGTCACACGCTCTGCTACGTCTCGCCGATCTCACCCGTACTCGCGGTGCCCTTGGCCTTTCGCCGCAGCTACCGACGGCCCGCACCAAGCCCGCTCCCCTCAACGACGGTGAACCCGTAGGCGTCGCCCCCTGACCACGTTGAGGGGCCCGGGGCGGGGATCGGGTGCCCGCCGAAGGACCGCCGAACCTCCGCCGGCCGGGGGAGGGGCCCGCCGGGCCGGCCCCGGCGGGCCGTATCAGCGCAACCCGGGAAGATGGCCGGGCCCCTCACGCTCGTCGACGTGAGGGGCCCGGCCGTCAGCGTACGCCCGCAACCTTCCGCCCTTGCCGGCCGGGACCGCATCGAACCGGAGACCAGCGTGGACGCCACGACCACCGACGCCGTCGACCTCCCCGGCCCGCGAAAGGACCGGACGCTGCGCCTGGCGGCCGCGTTGCGTCGGTCAGGTGTGGTGGCGGTCTCAAGGGCGGTCGGCTGGTGTTGACTCGGCGTGGTGGTGGTGGCCGGACCGGTGACGGGGCGGGGAACCTGTCCAGTGAGTGCGCTCACACGTGAATGCGGTGCACGACGGCGAATAGTGGTGTCCGTTTTGTTCTATTTTGAGACCATTTGATCAGTGACTGAGGGGTGTTGGCGCAGGCCAGAAGGGCCGACGGGGATCGGGGGCCCGGAGCGGCCCGCCTCTCGGATCAGTGCCGGCTCACTTGGGCTACGACCGCGGATCGTAAGAAGGGGGTCTTGGCGAGCGCCGATCCGGTCTGGCACGTTGGCATTCGTCGTCAGCCACACCGGCTCCTGTCCCGCCGGTGAACGGCTTACTGCCGAGTCACGCCCCGTGACCGTCATGGCCCCTGTCCGGCCACGGTCCAGGACGGGACGCGACTCGGCCCAACCCGATTGAGGTCTTGCTCTACATGCCCGCTTTCAAGCTCCGTATGCGTACCTCCGCCGCGATCCTGGCCGGCGCCGCCGGTGTGACCGCCCTGGGTGCCGCCGTGGTCCCCGCCGTGGCCTCGGCCGCGGACGCCTCCCCGCAGGCCGTCGCCGCCCGGATCGTCCCCGCGGACCAGCTGGCCTCGTTCAGCCAGGTCGTGTCGCACGAGTCGGGATGGAACGTGACGGCGACGAACCCGAGCTCGGGTTCGTACGGGCTGGGCCAGGCGCTGCCGGCCTCCAAGATGGCCTCGGCGGGCGCGGACTGGAAGACCAACCCCGCCACCCAGATCAAGTGGACGCTGGACTACATGAACACCCGCTACGGCAGCCCCAACGCCGCCTGGGCGTTCTGGCAGAACCACCACTGGTACTGAGCCGACCTCCGGCTCCCCCCGTGCCCCGGGGCCGGACAGGGGCCACCGAGGTGACCACGAGGGCCTGTACCCGCGCGAACGTGCGGGCACAGGCCCTCGTGCCGTTTCCCGGCGGTCGGCACGTCCACGAACTGACGACCGGATCCTCCGCCTCGTTCTTCCCGTCCAGGCACGGCCCGCCACTTGCCCTGCCGACCAGCCCGGGATCGGGCGGCAACTGCGGACCGTCACCGCCCAGGCCGGACCGTGGACGGTCCGGCCTGGGCAGTTGGCCTTCGTGAAGCGGCTGGCGTCCTTGTTCGGCAAGGCGGCCGGTCGACCCGGCCTATGCCAAGCATGGGTACCCGGGTACCACCAGGAGCCTTCGACGGGGGACACTGGTACCGGTCCAGCTCGCACGAGACGCCCGGAGGACACGGTGAGCGCAGCGCCCCTGCACGGCCACCACGATGGCCGGCAGCCCATCCCGCGTACCCAGGATGCTGTCGCCGCCGCTCTGCCGCCGGCGCAGCGGATGGAGTTCTACCGGGAGATGGGTGAGGCCGACGTCGAGACGATCGGCGGCGTGCTGAAGCGGTGGTGGCTGCGTGCGGAGCTGTACCGCGACCCGGAGGGCGACCGGATCCACGCTGCCGTCCAGGCCGGCACGGCCCCCGGTACCTCCGCGTCCGCGGTTCTGCGTCGGTTCGGGGCCGTGTGAGCGACTTCAGTGACGTCCCCGACGACGAGCACGACCCGATCACTCTCTCCCCGGTCGTCGAGGAGTTCCTCGGCGACCCGGACACGCCGGCCGACGTGTTCTCCGCCGTGGTGGCCTTCCTCATCGACCTGCGACAAAACGCGTTCCCCCACCTGAGCCTGCCCGTCCCGGGCCGTCCCGGAATGCACTCGGCGCCACTGCGCCGGGACCAGGGGCTCGTGGAGTACGCAGTGAACGAGGGCTCGGACCCGCCGCAGATCTATGTCTCGCGGATTCTGCGGGCTGACTGACCGTGCGAGGTGCCACGGAGGTCTGGGGCTTGCTACGCGGGCACACCCAGGTGCTGAACGCGATCCGTGAGGACCAGATCGAGCAGCGCCAGACACTGACGAAGCTGGCCGAGGCGGTCGGTGCGCTGGTCGTCGGGCAGGGCGAGCGTTCTCGCGGAGCACGGCAAGGTCCTGCCGATGCCCATGACGACCCGCCACGCGATCAGGTGGGTGGTGCTGCGCGTCGACGTAGCCGGGCCGGTCGCCGGCGGTGATGCCGAGGCCGAGGGCGCTGGAGAGGTCGTCGTAGGACAGGAAAGGCGCTGGCCTTGGCGGAGTCGGCGCGGGCCGCCTGCTCGTTGTCTGACTGCCGCCCGCCGGTGAGGTCGAGGTCGAGGGGGTGACGGGCAGACGGCCGTCGGCGGGGTCGGCGGGTATGCCGTGTGCGGTGATGCCGACGTGGTTCAGGCGTCCGGCGACGATCTGGTTGACATGGTCACCCGGAGTCGGTCTACGGCCTGTCTCTTGACTGGCAGTTGGCTCGCTACTCTGCCGGGATGACGGACAACGAGCTGATCGTCGACCTTCGGGGCCGGCAGATCGAGACACTGAACGACTTCTGGGACGCAGTGAGCGAGCCCTGCGGGTTGCCGGAGTGGTTCGGCCGGAATTTGGACGCGTGGTCGGACACGATCGAGACCCGGGGCATCTCCGAGGTGATCGACAGCCACGACATCCTGGTCGTGCACGTCGACCAGCGGGGTCTCTTCGAAGGGCACCGGAGGGAAGCCGACGTCCTGGCTGACACCTTCGACGGAGAGCAGAACCAGCTCATCGTCCACGGACCGGATTGGCCTGCGGCAACGGATTGACCCGGCCCCACACCCCCCGACGGGCCTCGCCGCCGCCGGCGCGGGCGAAATCGTCGACACGGGCGTGGCGAGGTTCGTCCTCGAGACCATCGCGGCAGGCACCCCGGCGAGCACGGACCTGTTCCTGCTCGCCGCGGCACCCGTGGCCGTCCCGAACTGGCTGCGCCGCGTACGGTCTGGGCCGTGACCGGCTGACCGCGACGCTCGGGGGACGACGCGTGAATCCGCCACGACGCTGCCCCCGGGACCCCGGGGGGCCCGGCCCGGCCCGGCCCCGAGCAACTCGTAGTGGCCGCGTTGGTCTGTGACAGTGCGCCCGGCTGTCCACAGCCGGCCTCGGCCAGGGTGGCGCCATGACGACGACGAAGAAGACCACAGTGCCCCGCCAGGCCCACCCCGCCGACAGCTGGCAACTGCCCGGCGGCAGAGCTGCGCACCGTCCAGACACGGCTTCTGGTGCTGCTGGAGCGGTACGCCGACGGTCCGCTGGGTATGGACTACCGGTTCAGCCCGGAGGAGACCACCCGGCGGGCGATCGGCCTGCTCGCGGCCCTCCTGAAGGTGCCCCCCAGAGCCGTATGCCACCACGCCGGCGGCTCTCGCCGGCCCGTCGGCCGCAAGCTGCGCCAGGCGGTGAACCACCGCACGGAGGAGGAACTCTGCCCCGTGCGACGTCACGCAATTCCCCAGGTGCCCGCTCGATGTCCACGCCGCCTCGTGAGACGACCGTCGCTGCGGCAGCGCCGCACCCGCGCTCCTTGGGGCTCCGGGGCCTGGGTGCTCGCGGGGGCTTCGTCGCGGGCGGCAGGACCTCGCCTGCCACCACAAGCGGATAAGCCATCCGATTGTGCTATCGTCGCCATTAAGCGGATGACCTATCCGAATCACCGGACTGGAGGAACGCATGAGGAAGACAGCCGTGGTCACGGCCGGGACCGCCGGCATCGGCTTGGAGACGGCTCTGGGACTGGCCGCCGCCGGATTCGCGGTCACCGTGGTCGGGCGCAGCGCCGACCGAGGCGCCCGGGCGGTCGACCGGATCAACGCGGTGAATCCGGCGCGCCCTGGCCGGTTCCTGCCCGCCGACCTCGGCTCGCTCGACGGCGTGCGCGCGCTCGCCGGCCGGATAGCCGACGACCACGCCACCTCCGGCGATCCGCTGACCGTGCTGGTGAACAACGTCGGGGCGATGTTCGCGGATCGACAGGAGCTGGACGGCGTTGAGGCGTCGTTCGTCGTCAACCACCTTTCGCCGTACCTGCTGACGGAACTGCTGCTGCCCACGCTCACGGCCGGTGCGCCGAGCAGGATCGTGAACGTGACCTCGGGGGCGGTCGGTGTCGCCAAGCGGGTGTTCGACTCCGTCGAGCCGCCCGGCGGCTACTACGGCTTCCACTGGTACGGCCGCGCCAAGCTCGCGAACCTCGCCTACACGCTCGACCTGGCGTCGCGGCTTGACGGTACGGGCGTCTCGGTCTTCGCCGCCGACCCCGGAGGCGCCGCGACCGACATGACCAACGGCACCCTGACCGACCCGAAGATCGTCTCACCGGCCCTGCGGCTGCTGTGGCCGCTCGTGCGCCGCAAGTTCGAACGCTCCACCGCGGGCCCGGCATCCGAGGCCGCAAAGCCCTCCATCATCGCCGCCACCGACGAGTCCCTGGCGGGCCGGACCGGCATCGTCATCGGCGCCACGGCGCGCCCGGCGGCGCCATTGCGCACGGCCACCGACCCCCGCGTCACCGATGCCGTGCGCCGACTCAGCCGGCAGTACGCGCCCCTCGTGGCCCCGTCGCCCGTACCGGGCCCGGCCGCGCACGGGCGACGGGGCCATCCGGATGAGCCATCCGATTAGCATGTCCCCATGACGACGACACCCCTGCGCAAGGACGCGGCCCGCAACTGGGAGCGGATCGTGGCCGTTGCCCGCGAGCTGGTCGACCAGGGCACGCCGTTGCAGCTCAACGACGTCGCCCGCCGCGCCGGACTCGGAGTCGGAACCGTCTACCGCCACTTCGCCACGCCCGAGGCGCTCCTGGAGGCGGTCGCCACCCCCTGCCTGGAGGCCCTGGCCGCCCACGGCAGGCAGGCGCTGGCCGACACCGACGCCTGGCGGGCGCTGGAGAGCTTCCTGACCCGCACCGTCGAGGCGCAGGTCACCGACGCCTCCGTGGCGCCGGTCGCCGCCGCTTCCGTCGACGCCCTGCCGCGCACCACGGAACTCAAGGAGTCCCTGTGGTGCACAGGCACCGCACTCCTCGACCGGGCCCGCGCCGCCGGGGCGGTCCGCCCCGACCTGGCCGCAGCCGATCTGGTCCCGCTCATGTGCGGCATCGCCTACGCCGTAGACGTACACGGCAGCGCCCCCGCAGACCGGATCGACACCGCGCACCGCTACCTGGCCGCATTGCTCGGCGGCCTGCGAGCCACACCGACAACGGTGTGAGATCCCCCTCTGCCGCGGCCCGGGGGATCCTTGCGCCCAGCGGTGACACCGGGCGCTCCCGCGCACGTCCACGACCGGCTTCCCCCTTGGGGAATCGTGACCACAGGGGTGGAAAATTCCGGGCTCTGTCGCTGATCGTGTGACGGCTCCACCTGGCCTGAGTGCCTCGGGCCTGGTACCTCTGCCCCACGGGTGCATGAGGTGGACCGGGTCGCCGGTGTGGCGGGCCTCGTCGAGGATGCGGTCGCGGCGCAGGTGCCGGCCCGAGACGCCGGCGGCGGTGCAGAGGTCGACTGTCCGTCCCGTCAGCCACGACGGGTCAACGACCCGCCCGCCCCGACGGGAACTCCGTGTCCCCCGACCGGAGTCCCGGGCGGACCGCCCCGGCAGGCCCGGCGGGCGGCCCGGCGTGAGGTCCCATGACGTGGCCGAGCCGCCCGACTTCGAGGCGATCGCCGACGCGCTCCACGTCCTGCCCCCCGCCCGAGTTCACCGGGGCCCGGGACGAACGCGCCGCCACGCCGAAGAGGACCGACGCTCCGCCACGGGCTCGGCGCGCTACGGCCTCGTGGGCCCGGTCCAGCCGGTGGGGACGTGGCCGAGGCGGACACGCTGGGGGTGGCGGCCGACGGCGACCGAGGCGGTCTTGCGGCCGGTCGCGAAGTCGATGGCGGTGACCTGGTCCGCGCCGCTCTCCGAGATCAGACAGGACTTGCCGTCCCCGCTCACCGTCGCCCAGTACGGTTTGGACGCGGGCACCAGCGGCCCCTCCTGGAGGGTGGCGCGGTCGACCACCGTCGCGTAGTCGTCCACGGTGCCCGCGACGCAGATCCGGTCGCCCGACGGGCTCATCGACAGGCCGTGGTGGCGGGAGTCGTTGGGCCAGGTGGTGCGGTCGGTACTGGCGGCCGGGTCGACCGGGAGGGTCTTCACCCGGGTGATCCGGTCGGCGGCCACGTCGTACTCCAGGAATCCGTTGAAGAAGGACACCTGGAAGTAGAGCCGGGTGCCGTCCGGGGAGAAGACGGCGGGCCGGACGGCGTTGGAGAGGCCGCCGAGGCCGGCGTCGTCGAGGCGCTTGCGCATGTCGATCTCGCGGATCGGGGTGAGGGTGGCCGCGTCGACGACGGTGATGTGCCGGTCGCCCTTCGTCCAGTCCAACCAGGGCGCGTCCAGGGCGGTTTCGACGTTGCCGATGGACATGTTCCACAGCTGCCGGCCGCCGTCGGTGAAGATGTTCTCGTGCGGCTTGTCCCCGGTGTGGAACGAGCCGAGTTCGGCGCCGGTGCGGACGTCCAGGACGTGCACGGTGTTGGCGGTGGAGGCGGAGACCGCCACCCGGGTGCCGTCGGGCGAGAGCGCCATGTGGTCGGCGCGGTAACCCGCCACAGGGAAGCGCCAGTTGACCCGCCCGGTGGCGAGGTCGAGGGAGACCACGTCGGCGAAGCTGGGCCGGGAGACGACCACGGCGGTGCCGTCCGGCGTGCTGTACATGTCGTCGACGAACTGGTCGTGGCCCTCACCGGGGCCGAGCCTGATGCCGAGGAAGTAGCCGAGCTTGACGGGGTTGAGGTAGATCTCGGCGAGCCGCTGGTCCTTGTCGGGGATGACGTCGATCCGTCCGACCTTGCTGAGGGCGCCGGAGGATTCGATCACGTCGGCGGTGCCGTCCCAGTTGTTGCCGACGAACATCACCTCCCGTAGCGCCGGGGTGGCTCCGGGGGCGGCGCTGCTGGTGGCGGCGGCCGGGGCGAGCAGGCCGAGCGCGACCGCGAGGGTGCAGAGGGATCGGACGCCGAGTCGGCGCCGGGGACCTGTCCTGGACATCGTCGCTCCTTCGTGGGGGTGGCACGACGGGTTGTGAGACGGTCTGTCAGCTTGCGCCATTCGACGGTAGGGAGGGGTCCGGTCCGCTGGCAAGACGTCGGCGGCCGACGCGTTCGCGGTGGGGCCGTCCGCCCGTCGCCGCCGGCCGGTCCGCCGGTCTCCCGCCCACCGCACGGAAACCGTGAAACCCCCTGGTCCGGACCTGGGCTCGGGCGTAGTGTGCGCCTGTGAACGAACTGATCTTCCGGGGGAAAGACCTGTTCCGTCCTTCGTGGTCGAACTTCCTCCCGCTCCTCCTCGTGCTCACGGCCCAGCTCGTCTTCGGCGGGATGAACCTCGGCGCCTGGCCCACGTTCTGGATGGTCCTCGTGACCGTCGCGCTCTGCGTGCCGGCCGCCGTCCTGAGTTGGCGCTCCTGGAGCCGGGTCGGCGCCGACGGTGTCAGCGTCTGCTGGGGTTTCGGGCGCGGCCGGACGTACCCGTGGCAGGAGATCCGATGGGTCGACGTGCGGGAGACCAGGAGCAACGGCTCGATGGCGTACGCGGCGCGGGTCTTCCTGACCGACGGGCGGCGCCGCTCGCTGCCGGGCCTCCAGTCCAGCCGGCTGTACCCGTCCGCGGACTTCGACACGGACTTCCAGCGACTGGTGAACTGGTGGGAGTACAGCACGCACCCGACGCAGCGGGTGAAGCCGGCGAAGCAGCTCCGGGACCGGGTGACGCCCACCGTGGCGGGCGTCCTGCTCGGATTCCTGACCTCCGCGGTGATCCTCGTCGTCGTCATCCTGCAGCAGCCGTAGCGGGCTTGACCGCTCGCTGAGTCGCAGAATCGATTCGGCCCCGGCCCCCCCCACGAGGGGAGCCGGGGCCGAGGTGCGTCCGGGCCGCCTGCCGCCGGTACCGTCGGGTCACTGCCCCGGGTAGCCCGGCTTGCCGCCGTAGGGCGCCCCCTCCGGCAGGTCGCCGGCGAGCGCATCGCCGTGGTTGTAGCAGGCTGCTTCGGTGGTCACGGTGGTCGATCCGGCAGTCGCTGTGGCCAGCGGAGTCGGCTTCTCGGCGTGAGCGGGCGCTGCCAGAGCTGCAACGACTGCCGCGGTACCAATGACGGCGGCGGTGAAACGGATGTTCATACCGTGATCAACGTCTGTCGGCATGGGCAGGTACCCCCCGGCCGGGGACGAGGGGATCTCGCCGACGGCCGGCGGGGTGCGCGGTTGGCGATTTCGGGGAACCGCACGTGTTCGCGGAGTTGTTCGTGCTCGCCGCCGACGACCTGACACCGTACGGTGACCACCGACGCTTGCGCCGGGCCGGTCCGCGTGCGGATGTGCGCGGTCCTGATCCATGACGCCTTTGCCTGATCCGCTGCGAACGGCCGGATTCGTCATCCCCGCCCCGTATTCCCTGCCCCGCCTTCCCGATGGGCATGACATACCCCACAGCAAAAATGTACAACTTTCAACATGTTTCCGGTAGCGTCGTTCTTGCCCCACCACAGCGGGGTGCCGCCCGGGGCCATCACCCCACGGCTCCGGGCCGATCACGGAGGAAAGATCATGAACAAGTCCGTCGGACGCCGGGCCGCCACCGCGGCCGCCGCGCTCGCCGCGACGCTCGGTGGGCTGCTGCTCGCAGGCGGCACCGCCTCGGCCGCACCGCTTCAGGCCGTCCACCACGACACCACCGTCTCCGTCTCCTCGGCGGCCTTCCAGGTCCGCGATGACGAGGGCGACCATTCCGACCGCTTCGACCGCTACGGCGGCGGGCACGCGAGCCGCTGGGACGGCCACCGCTCCTGGGAGCGTCAGGGCAGCTACTGGTACAGCAATGACCACGGCCACCGGTACCGCTACGACGATCACCGGTTCTACCGGTGGGACAACGGCTGGCAGATCATCCAGGTCATCAACGTGTACGGGTTCAACCCGCACGTCTTCCGCTGACCTGCGACGACTCGGGGGAGAGTGCGCCCAGTTCGGTGTCGGCACACCGCGCGGCTCCCGGCCGCCCTCTCGCGCCGCCGCCCGGCCGGACACCGGCGTCCGGCCGGGCGGCGGCGCCCACGGCCGGGGCGCTCGCATCCGCCATTCAGGGGGACGCCACCCACACAGGGAGTCATGCCGTGAACGGCTGTGCAGATCAAATGCTCGACATGGAACTCCTGCTCCCCTCGGGAGAACCGGTCACACTGCCGACCCTCCTGTCCTACCGCTCCCACGACCCGCTCGCCGTACGCATCGTCTTCCATACCGACGGGGACGGCCAGGTCCTCTGGGCCTTCGCCCGCGACCTGTTGGCGCAGGGCCTGCGCAGGCCCAGCGGGCAAGGGGACGTACAGGTCTGGCCGGGAGCAGTCGGAGCGGTCGGCCATGAGGAGGTACTGAACCTCGCCCTCTCCTCGCGGGAGGGGACCGCCTGGCTCCGGGCTCCGCTCCACGGGGTGGCCGAGTGGCTGGAGCGCACCTACCGGCTGGTACCCGCCGGCCGGGAAACCGACGGCCACGACCTGGACGCCGAGCTGTCGCGGCTGCTGCCGGGTACTGCCTGAGGCCCTGGCCGCTTCCCGCCAGCGGCCCGACGACCCCGGCGGGGACACCGCCGCAACAAGTGAGCAGTAGACGGAGCAGGAGGACAGAGATGAGAGCCCCGGCCTTCGTGCCGCGTCCGGCCGCCATCGTCCGGTGGCGGGAGGCGCCAAGCCGCACCCTGCGGCTGCCGCGTGCGCCCTGGTTGTCGCTCCCGGAATGGTCGACCACCGCCCTCACCCGCAGTGTCAAGGGACTCATGGCGGCCCTCCTCGCCTGGCAGACCGCGTCGTGGTGGCTCCCCGGGCACCAGCAGTACCTCGCCGTGGCCACCGCCCTGGCCATGGTCAACGCCCCGACCATCTACCGGTCGGTGACGCAGGCGCTGCGCAGCGTAGCCGCCCGGGCCGCGGGGCTGTCACTGGCCGTGGTCGTCGTGTGGCTGCTCGGCCCAGCCGCGGGAAGCATCGCCGCGATCCCGGCCATCGCACTGGTCGCCGGAGGCCGCCGGGGCTCCGACAGCCGCCTGCAGATCGCCTCGACGGCGACGCTCACCCTGGCAGCGGCGACGGCCTTCCCCGTGGGCCACGTCATCACCCTGACCCTGGCCGCCCTCACCGGCGCGGCCGCCGGCATCGCGGTCAACGCCCTCATCCTTCCGCCCGTGCACCTCGGCGCCTCCGACGCCTCGGTACGCGAACTCGCCGCGGCCATGGGAGAACTGCTCGGCGACATGGGCCGCGGACTGCGTGAACGGCAGCACGCCGACCGCGCCCACCTGTGGCTCGAGCGGGGCAGACGCCTCGACGCCCTGGCACTCCAGGCAGAGGAGGACCTGCGCCAGAGCCAGGAGAGCCTGCGCTGGAACACGCGGTGCATCGTCCACGGACAACAGGAGCCGACGGACCACAGCAAGGCGCTGCGCGCCCTGCACCGGGTCTCCTTCCAGGTCCGGGGCATCGCACGGACACTGGCCGACACCGTCGACGACCGGCCCACCGGCCACGACCTGAACCGACTCTTCCTCGACCGGTACGCGGCGACCCTGGAAACGGCGGAACGGGCGATGGAGTCGTTCGCCGCCCCCGGGCATGCCGCCGGCCCTGGTCTCGACAGCTTCTGCGGGCCGCTGCGCCGCGCGATCGACGACGCCACGACCTGGCACAGGACGATGACCGAAGAGATCAGGCACGGCACGCTGGCCGAACCGGGCGCCTGGCACGTCTACGGATCGCTGATCACCGACATCGAACGCCTGCTCGCCGACCTGGAACGCGCGAACCGACCCGCCCCGACCACGCCCGGGCCCCGTCCCCGCCCCTCGTGAAGCGCCCGGCTCGAATCCGTTCGAGCTCGCCCTGGCCCATCACGATTACTTCACTTCATCAACTTCGTTCCATCACTTGACGCTCGAATTCGCGGCCAATACGGTGGTTGGTGTTGGTTGAAGTTTCAACATCGCTCTTCGATCGACGGAGTGTCCCCCTCCTCCGGCCTGTGCCGAACGCAGCCAGGCATCCGATAGCCCCGAAGGAAGAAACATGAACCGCACGACCACGCGACGGGCCGCCACCGCGACGATCTCCCTCCTCCTCGCCAGCGCCGCCGCCCTCGGCGTCTCCGGCCAGGCCATGGCCGCCCCCGCCCCCGTCCCCGCGGCGGCCGCGCCCTCGCACCCGTCGTCGTCATCGGCCGCCACCGCCGACACCGGCCTCCGGATCGCCTCGCTGCCCGCCCAGCGGATCGCCGCCGACCACCGCCCGCACGAGTTCACCGTCCGCTACGCCGGCGACACCCGCCTCGCCCAGGCCCAGCAGATCCTCGTCCTCTCCCCCGAACACGGCCCCTACCTCCAGAGCGAAGACATCCGCCTGGAGTGGTTCGACGACGCAACCCGGCACTGGGAGCCCGCGGTCCTGGACTCGCAGACCGGCACCCTCTACACCCGGATCCCGCTCACCGGCCGCATCCTCACCCAAGGCAGTGACACGGCCATCCGCTACCGGATCACCCTCCAGCACGACCTGCCCACCGCACCGCGGCACCTGACCGTACAGCCCCGCACCATCCTCTACACCGCACCGCAGACCACCGGGAACCAGGCGTAACCGAAGGCGTCACCCCGCCGCACTCCCCCCGCAGCGCGCGGACCGAGGACAGCGCCACCTCCGGCACCCCGATCACACCGGGCCAAGCCCTGCGACCGGGCGCGGGCGTGCGGCCGACGGACTTCGCCGACCCGCCGACCCGCTTCCCGCCGATCGCGGCGCGAACGCCCCTCCTCGACCGGGACGCGGGGTTCCTCCGCAGCATCCGCCTCCTCTGCGCGGGCTTCGCCACCTCGATCGAGGAGTCGCCCGGCCCGCCTCCAGCGGAATGAGAATCCGACGACACGGATGAGATCGAGTGAGCATCCGCCGCCCCCACGTGCGGCAGGAGAGTCCTCCCAGCCCCGGAAGCCGGGTCGGTGAGGCGCAGGCGGCCGGGCCCCGGGGAACGCGGGAGAAGCGTTCCGCGGAACCCGGCCGTGGCAGGCCGGGCACGCCGGGGGCACCCCGGGGCACGGCGTGGCTGCGTTGGCCGGCGGCCCGGTGGTGCCGTGGTGGGCCGCCGTGCCGGGAATGCTAGCCCCCGAGCGCGATGGTGAAAAGGGCCGCGATCTGCGATCTTTCGGCCGCGAACACGCCATCTCGAGGAGTCCGGTCCCCTGGGCGGCGCCGGGGGACCCGAACCGGTCCCCGGCGCGAGACCGGTTGAAACTGGCGCCACCACAGCCGTGGCCGGCGGCCCGGGCGGAACCACGCGCAACACCTTCCGCTCCCGCAAACGCACTGGTGCGGGCCCGCACGGCCGCGGCCTACAGCGGTCATCGCGGGGGACGGCACCGCGAGGGGAGCGCTGGATCGACGACACCGGTGTCTTCACGGTCACGGCCCGGGACGGTCTGGCCGGGCCGGTGCTGGCACGTGCGCAGGCCGGCCGCTGGCGGCCGGCCTGGTCTGTCGCGTGTCCGGGGCAGGCACGGGTTCGTCGGCAACATCCTGCTGCTGCAGAACCTTCGAGACCCCGCCACCGCCGATCCCCGGGTGCGTGGCCCGTTCACCGCGTTCCTGCTCACCGGCCGGCTGCCCGGTTGGCTGCCCGGCTGACCCGGAGCCTCGGCGGACGGGCGCGTCCGGGCTCAGCGGAAGGCGTCGAGGTGTTCGCGCAGGAACGCCTCCAGGGTGCGCGGCTCACGCCCGGTCAGCCGGGTGGCGGTGTCGTCCGGACTCTCCGGGCGGAGCACGGCGAGCTGCTGGATCTCCACCACATGGGCGGCCAGCCAGGCGGGCATCCCGGCCCGCTCCACCAGGTGCGCGTGGAACAGGGCCGGCGGCAGGTCGAGGTAGTTGACCGGTCGGCCGATCAACTCGCTCAGCAAGGCGGTGAGTTCGGGGTAGCTGTACGCCCGTCCACCGGTCAGCGGGTACGTGCCGCCGGCGAGCTCGGGGCGGGTGAGGACGGCCGCCGCCGCGTCGCCGATGTCGCGGCAGTCGATGTAGTTGCAGGGCGCGTCGCCCATCGCTCCGTGCATCAGGCCGGCGTGGGCGACACCGGGTGCGAGCAGGAGCAGCTTCTGCATGAACGCGTAGGGCCGCAGGACCGTCGCGGTGACGCCGGATGCCCGCAGGTACTGTTCGATGCGGTGGTGGCCGCGCGAGACGGCGACGGGAGAGTCCGGTTCGGCGGCCGGGGCGGACACCTTGACGATGTGGTCGATGCCTGCCGCCAGCGCCTGGTCGACGACGCGCAGCTCGTGCTCGACCTGGTGGGGGCCGTTGGCCATGGTGAGGAAGAGCTGCCTCGCGCCGTGGAACGCCGCGCGCAGGGATACGGGGTCGCCCGCGTCGGCGGGCACCGCCTCCACGAGGTGGCGGGTGCGCCCGTCCAGGCCTCCGAGCAGGCGGTCCGGGTCCCGGCTGAGCGCCCGTGCCGGAACGCCGAGGCCGGTCAGACTGCGCAGGGTGGCACCGCCGGTGGCGCCGGATGCTCCCATGATGACGATCATGTCGTGTTCCTTCGGGATGGGTGGGGGTTCGTCAGGGGTGACGGCGGGTGCCGCGCCAGCGCCAGGTGATCATGGTCGCGGCGATGGTGGCGGAGATCGGCAGGTCGAGGCGGAGCCGGGCGGGCCAGGGGCTGCCGGCCAGCGCCGGAACGTCCGGCAGCCAGCGCGCGCCCGCCCAGCCGAGCAGGGCCGCGAGCACGGCGGCACCGAGTCCCGCCCCGGCCGCCAGCGGCAGGCGTGGCGCGCGGGCCGCCCAGGAGCCGTCCGGACGACGCCGCAACCTGGCGCCGAGGGCGCCGGCGACCACGGCCGACGTGCCGGCGATGGTGGTGAGGGCCGCGATCACCAGGTGCGGCTGACCGCTGGCCACTCCGCCGGCCGCGGCCATGACGGCCGGCATGGCGTAGGCGACCAGCACCTCGCGCCACAGGACGAACGGGGGTGGTGAGCCGGCTGATCGGTGTTTCGTGGACATGGGCCTTCCAAAGTGATTAGGTAGCTAACTATTAATGCTTAGGTGCCTAACTATATGGCCGTGAAAAAGGCGGCGGGCGGCACCCTGGGGAAGCGTGCCGACCCGCCGTGGGGCGTGTGTCAGTCGGCGGTCAGTGCGTCCATGCCGTCGACCAGCCTGGCGAGCAGGTCGAGGAACACCGCCCGCTCCTCGGGCGAGAGCCCGCCGACCATCGCCTGCATCCGCCGGTAGTGCTCGGGGGCCAGTTCGCGCAGGCGCTGGGCACCGCGCGCGGTCAGGATGACCACGTTGCCCCGCCCGTCCTCGACCGCCGGCCGGCGGGCGACCAGACCCTCGCGCTCCAGGCCGTCGACCAGCCCGGTCACGGTCGCCCGTGAGACGCCGAGACTGGCGGCCAGCTGGGAGGGCGACTTCTCGCCGCCGTGGTCCTCCAGGTCGGCCAGCAGCCGGTAGCGCCCGGTGGACAGGCCGAATCGCGCGAAGTGCGCCTCCCCCGCCTGGCCGAGCCGGGCACCCGCGGCCATGAGTCGCGCCGCCACCAGGACCGCCTGCGGATCGGCCGTGAGGCCGTACCGGGCGATCTGCCGGCGGGCCTGGTCGAGACTGGGGGCGCCGTGCGCCGCGTCCTGCTGTGCCATGCAAGTAATATGGCGCCTAATCAGTTTCCTGTCAAACGTCTTCCGTGAGGCCGTCCGCCCGCCGGTCCCGCCGCCCGGCCGGGGCCCGGCCGGCGTCATGGGCGGCCTGCAGCCAGGTGAGGAACTCACAGGCGAAGTGCCACTGGTGGGCCCGGACGGTGAACTACTGCACCGCCATCTGGACCTCGCCCTGGACTGGCTCGCCACCCGCGCCGCTCGCGGCCGCCCGCTGCCCGCACTTCCAACGCCACCGGCTGGCAAGCCCTGCTCGGGGCGGCGGCCGGCGACCCGGACGTGTCACCGTACGCGGCGCCCGCGCGGGCCGTGGACCTCCGCGGGCTGCCGCCGGCCCCGGTGACGTCGCCGACCCGGTCGCGTACCGCTCCGCCGTCCTGGCGCTGAGCGGGGCCACCTCGACCGGATCCACGGGCCCCCTTACCTCACCGATGCCTCTGGACGGCTCCTGACGGCGGCCACCGCGCCCGCCCTGACGCGGCCGGTCCATCGGGAGTGTGCGCCCCCCTTTCGGCGCCGCCGGGATCGCTCGTCCCACCCGGTGCCGCGGACTCCCCACCGCCCAGGCTGCGCAGCTCGGGCGCTGCCGGGGTGAAGAGCGAGAGCGGTTGGAGTCCTTTTCGGGCTCCGTCGCAAGGTGGCACTGGCGGTCGAACGGGCGCGAGCAGGCGTCTGCCGGCTCGTTCACGGGTCGCGTGGTGCGCCGTTGTGCACATGCCGTGGGAACATCCCCGTTCGCGCTGTTGTGAACGGACCCGGCTGACGGCATATTTCGGATGGTCATCTCGCGGCCGGGACTCCGGGCCGCATGACGGTGAGAATCGCCCCGCCCGACGGTCCCTCCGTGGCGGCGGCCCGTTCTCCGCCGACGTCGCCCGTTCTGTGCCCTGTGCTCTGTGCTCTGTGTTCTGTGCCGCTGTGCTCCGTGCTCTGTGGCCCCCGTGCTTCGTGCCCCGTGATCCGCGTTCCGAGGAGGGCTTTCGTTGGACAACCGCTACGAGGTCTACGCGTTCGCCGACCCGGTCTTCTACGAATCGCCCCGGCGCTGGGGCGCGCAGGAGGAGTTCGACGCCGTCAGCCGGCCGCTGCCGGCGGGCTGGCAGCGCGGGGACCAGGAGATCTGGGCCGTGGTACGGCCAGCGGACGTCCAACTGCCCCAGCAGGGCTGGAAGATCCACGTGTCCTCGCGGGTCGAGGACGCCGAGGAGGTGTTGGAGCAGGTCTTCGCGTTCTGCCTGCGCGAACGCCTCACGTTCAAGTTCCTGCGCGGACTGCCGGTCCTCCAGATGCAGAACTCCAAGTACGCGCCGCGCGGCGCCAGCGGGAAGTTCTGCACGCTGTACCCGGTGGACGACGCGCAGCTGGAGCGATGTCTCGACGGTCTGGGCAGCGCACTGGCCGGCCGCAAGGGGCCGTACATCCTCAGTGATCTGCGCTGGGGCGAGGGGCCGCTCTACCTGCGCTACGGCGGCTTCGCGGAGCAGCACTGCCGCAACGAGGCGGGCGAGCAGGTGCTCGCGCTGGCCGGGCCGGACGGCCGGCTGGTGCCGGACGTGCGCGGCCCCGGGTTCGCGGTGCCGTCCTGGGCACCGGTGCCGGCCGTCATCGCGCCGGCCCTGGCCGCGCGGGCGGCGCAGCAGGAGACCGGGCTGCCCTACTCGATCGAGCGGGCGCTGCACTTCTCCAATGCCGGGGGCGTGTACCTGGCGCGGGACGGTGCCGACGGACCGCGGCTGGTGCTGAAGGAGGCCCGGCCGTACGCGGGCCTGGACCAGCGCGGGACCGACGCGGTGACCAGGCTGCGCAACGAGCACGCCGTCCTGGCCCGGTTGGCGGGCGTGCCCGGCGTCCCCGAGCAGCGCGGGCTGCTGACGGCCTGGGAACACGAGTTCCTGGCCGAGGAGTACGTCGAGGGCACGTCGTTGAGCGAGTGGCTGGCGGGCCGCTACCCGCTGGTCCATCCGGGCGTCGACGAGGCCGCCGTCGCGGACTACACCCGCGAGGCGCTGGCGCTCGTGGACCGGATCGAGCAGGTGGTGGCGGCGATCCACGACCGCGGCGTGGTCTTCGGCGACCTGCATCCGCGCAACGTGCTCATCCGGCCGAACGGCGAGGTGTGCTTCATCGACTTCGAACTCGCCAGCACGGTGGACGAGTTCGTCCGCCCGGCGCTCGGGGCGGCGGGCTTCGCGGCGCCGCCCGGCTACACCGGTCAGCAGATCGACCGGTACGCACTGGCGGCGTTGCGGCTGTGGTTCTTCCTGCCGCTGACCCAGCTTCCCGCGCTGGACCCGGGCAAGGCACAGGAGCTCGCCGACGCGATCGAGAGCCGTTTCCCGGTGCCCGAGGGCTACACCGCCCCGATCCGCCGTCTCCTCGGGCCGGCGCCGGCGGACGGGCGGGCCTTCCGCGCCGAGCTGGGCACGCGCCGCGCGGAGCTCGGCGCGCTGCTGGGGGCGCCGGAAGCCGACTGGCCGCGGATCCGTGACTCGCTGGCCGCCGGGATCGCGGCGATGGCCACCCCCGAGCGGGCGGACCGGCTCTTCCCCGGCGACGTGGCCCAGTTCACCCACGGGGGCCTGGGCCTGGCCCACGGCGCGGCCGGCGTGCTCTACGCTCTGCACGCCACCGGCGCCGCGGTCGATCCCGAGCACGTCCGCTGGCTGGTGCGTGCCGCCGACCGCCCGGTCGAGCCGGGGCTGTACCACGGCGGACACGGTGTGGCGTACGTGCTGGACCTGCTCGGCGAACGCGACGCGGCGCTCGACCTGCTGAGCCGCCTCGCCACGGCCCCGGACGACGAACCGCGGCCCGCTCTGGCCACCGGCGCGCCGGGCATCGCCCTCACCCTGCTGCACTTCGCCGGGGCCACCGGCGAGCGACGGCTGCTCGACGAGTCGCTCGCGCTCGCCCTCGCCTCGGCCGCCGCGCTGGAGAAGGCCGGCCGCAGCGATGCCGCCCGCCGCGCGGGACTGCTGGGCGGGGGCTCCGGTACCGCGCTCGCGTTGGTCCGGCTCTACGAGCACACCGGCGAGAGCGCGCTGCTCGACCAGGCGGAGACCTTGCTGGAGCTCGACCTCGACCGGTGCAGGAAGGTCGCGGACGGCAGCCTGCAGGTGGTCGACGGCCGCCGGGTGCTCCCGTACGTGGAGACCGGCAGCGCAGGGATCGGCCTGGCGCTGCACGCGCTGCTGGAACACCGCCCGGACAGTCCGTCGGCGCGCCACGAGCCGGCGATCCGCCTGGCGGCGGCCCCCGAGTTCGTCATCCAGTCCGGTCTGTTCAACGGCCGGGCGGGGCTCATCGGCTACGCGGCGCTGACCCGGCACCGTGCCGCCGAGCCGGGCGCCGCGGCGCTGCTCGACCGGCAGCGGGCGCTGCTGACCTGGCACCAGGTCTCCTACCGGGGCGAGCTCGCCTTCCCCGGTGACCAGCTGCTGCGGCTCTCCGCGGACCTGGCGACCGGCTCGGCCGGTGTGCTGCTGGCGCTCGGCACCGCGCTGGCCGGCACGCCCTTCCTGCCTTGGACCGGCCGGTCCGGCTGACGGGCCCGGTCGACCCGCCCGGACGTCCCGGGCCACGGGCCACACCCCCGCGCGCGCCCTGCGCGCGCCCCACAGACTCCCGGCCGCCGGCCGGGCGATCCACCCAGAGTGAAGGAGAACAGTCATGGCGATCCTGGACCTGCAGACCATCGAGCTGGCCGAGACCGAGGTGGCCGACATCGACGACACCCTGGCCAGCGTCAGCTCGCTGAGTGCGCTCAACTGCACGGTCAGCACCGTCAGCACCCTGCTCTGTCTCTGACGTCGCCGTCTGTCCGGTGAACCGGACAGACGGTAGCGGGCCGGCCCGGGCCTCGACCCGGGCCGGCCACGGCGCCGGGCCGCAGCGACGAAGCCATCGCTGCGGCCCGGTCCGCACCCGCACCCGCACCCGCACCCGCACCCGGCACCACCAGCCCCTGCCATCGGGCGGCGCGGAACCGCCGCACCGCCCGTTCGCCGCACCGCCCGTTCGCCGCACCGCCCGAGAGGATGCCGTGGTCGACCAGCCCGCTCGCACCACCCCCCGCCCGGCGGAGCGGATCCGACTGCGCCGCGAGCTGACCGCCGAGCCGTGGGCCCTGACCCTCGCGCTCCTGCTCGCGCTGGCCTCCACCGGCGCCGCCCTGGCCCTGCCGCTCCTGGTCCGGACGATCATCACCGACTTCTCCGCGCACCGCCCGCTCGGCACCGACGTCCTGCTGATGTGCGCCGCCGCGACAGCCGGAGCGCTCGCCCAGGCGCTCTCCAGCTTCCTGCTCGCCCGCATCGGCGAACGGATGACCTACCGGCTGCGCACACGGATCATGGAGCACACCCTGCGCCTGCCGCTCGCCGTGGTCCGGGCCCAGGGCACCGGCGAACTCACCGCCCGGATCACCTCCGACGCGCTGCTGCTGCGCCAAGTCGTCGACGTCGCCACCCAACTGCCGCTGGCCGCACTGACGGTGACGGCGACACTGCTCGTGATGGTGTGGATCGACTGGATCCTGACCGTCGTCACCGTCGTCGCGTTCGCCGCGCTCACCGCCCTGGTCCTGCTGATCGTGCGCCGCATGAAGGCCAACGTGACCGGCCAGCAGGACGCCGTGGGCCGGATCGCCCAGCGCTTCACGGCCGACCTGGAAGCACTCAGCACGATCAAGGCCTACCGGGCCGAGCCGATGGCCGCCCGAGCGCTGGCCGAGGACGCCGAACGGCTGCGCGCCGTCTCCCTGGTCGGCGGGCGGCTGAACTCCCTGATCCCGGCCGTGCTGACGCTCGGCAACCAGCTCGCGCTGATCGCCGTGATCCTCGCCGGCGGCGCCCGGATGGCCACCGGCGGACTCCAGGCCGCCGCGTTCGCCGCCTTCCTGCTCTACCTCCTGCAGACCGTGCCCTCGATCAGCGCACTGGCCACCGGCTTCGGCCGGCTCCAATCCGGCCTTGCGGCCCGCGACCGCTGCACCGACCTGCTGGCCATAGCGCCCGAGGCCGAGCCGCAGGACGCCGAGCGCACGGTGCCGCCCCCACCGCTGGACGTCCCGTCGGTGGTGTTCAAATCCGTGTCCTTCACCCACACCGGCTCGCGCGATGCCGCGCTGCGCGGGGTTTCCTTCAGCACCGGGCGCACCGGTCTGACCGCCGTGGTCGGCCCCTCCGGAGCCGGGAAGAGCACCACCCTCTCGCTCATCGACTGCTTCGTCCGGCCCGCCTCGGGCTCCGTCACCGTCCTCGGCCGCGACACCGCCCACTGGCCGCTGAACGCGCTGCGCGCCCGCATCGCCTACGTCGACCAGGCCTTCACACTGATCGAGGCGACCGCCCGGGAGAACCTCCAACTCGGCCGCACCGAGCCGGCCGACGACGTCGAACTGGCCGCCGCGCTGGACGCCGTCGGCCTCACCGAGGACATCGCCCGCCTGCCCCGGGGCCTCGACACCCCCCTCGGCCGCGAGTGCGACCTGTCCGGCGGCCAGCGCCAGCGGATGGCTCTGGCCCGGGCACTGCTGTCCGACGCCGAGATCGTGCTGCTGGACGAACCCACCAGCCAGCTGGACGGGCTCAACGAGCAACGCTTCCGCACGATCGTGGCGGACCTGGCGGCGACCCGCGCCGTGATCGTGGTCGCCCACCGGCTATCCACCGTCCAGGACGCCCACCACGTGATCATGATGAACCACGGCACCGTCGTCGACGCCGGCGACCACCTCACCCTGCTGGAACGCTGCCCCCCGTACCGGGAACTCGTCACCAGCCAGGCGATCCTCACCCCCTGAACGGGGCCGGCCCCCTCGGGCGGCCTGGTGCCGGAGGTCGCGGATGAGCCGACTGCCGGTGCCGTTCAATCTGACCCGGTACACACGGGCGCTTCTGACCGCCCCTCCCGCCGCCCGGGCTGCCCGGCGGTGACGGTGACAGACTCAACCGCGTGAGTGATCACTTGGCGCGTGCGGTGCGACGCCCGCTGTCCCAGCCGTCTTCCCACCTCCATGCCACGGTCGACCAGTCGCTCGACCGCGACCTGCTTGAACTCGCCCGCCCCTGTGGGGGCAGCGCATGCCGGCACCGGCAGGGTCTCGCCCCGCCGGACGTCGTCACAGCAGTGCTTCGGAACCGTGGAGTTCCACGAATCCGACGACTCGCCGCAGGTCGTCGAAGCTGCTGACGTTGTTGCCGATCAGCCTCACCGAGGCGGCCCGGCCCTGGCGCCAGGCGTGTGCGGCCTGGGAGAGCCGGCCCCACTGGTTCTCCATGTCGCGGTAGTCGACGCTCAGCTGGTTGGTGGTCCACGCGTTGATGTTGCCGTAGATCCGGTTGAAGATCGGCCCGAAGCGGGCGGCTTCCGAGAAGATCGTGATGGCCATCAGCATGCCCCGGTCGATGCGGGTCTCGTCCCACTGCGGGACGTTGTTGAGGTCCCGCAGCGCGTTGAAGATGTTCGTCGATCCGAGGTAGAGGTTCTCGCGGGCGCTCCCGCCCGTGATGCCGTTGTAGTTGCCGGTGCGGGGCATGAACTGCGCCTGCACGCCCAGGTCGTTCTGGAACTGCTGCTGGCGGCCGTCCTGGAACGCCCAGTGGCGGTTGGCGGCGGGCGAGTAGAAGCCCGCGATGTAGAGGTTGTCGGCCCACATGTAGACGGAGACGAGATGGGCGCCCTGGTTCATCACCCGGATCTGGATCAGCCGGTTCTCGTTGCGGGTGGTCTGCTGGACGAGACCGCTTCCGACATTGGTCGCATCGCCGTAGGTGTTGCGGTGGATCGCGTCGATCAGGTTCCAGTAGCGGTTCGCGTGTTCGCCCCGGCCGGCGGTGATGTCGGTGATGTCCCAGTCGATGATGGGCCAGCTCTGCAGTGCCGCAGCGCGGGTGGCGGGTGCGGACCGGATCCGGTCTCCTCCTGCGGGCTTGCCGGTGAGGGTAGGCGCTGCGGAGGCGGTGCCGGCGAGGGAGACAAGAAGAGCGGTGGCCGCCGAGAGTGACAGCAGTGCGACGTGATTCTTCTTCAAGGCGGTTCCTTCGGGATGGTTACGAGGTGCCGATCACCGGCCGAGTGCCCGAACCGGATCGGGACGCGGATGACCGTCCGACGGTGGGACGGTGATCGTCCGGAGCGCCGCGCGTGCGGTCCGCGTCGGGTTCAGCATGCTGGAGTCCACCCGCCTTCTGTTGCCGCGCGGCGCACACTGCCTTGTCGATGTGCGCATCGACAAGGCAGTGTGGGCGTCCGGCGCGCCCC
This sequence comes from Kitasatospora aureofaciens, assembly GCF_001188955.3. Taxonomy (GTDB): domain Bacteria; phylum Actinomycetota; class Actinomycetes; order Streptomycetales; family Streptomycetaceae; genus Kitasatospora; species Kitasatospora aureofaciens. Next base: position 390,814 of record NZ_JPRF03000021.1, read on the forward strand.
GCGACCGGGCAACACCCTCGACCTCGACTCTCGTCGACCCGCAGCCGCCGAGGGCCGCGTCCTCTGCCGGCGCTGCTGGCCTCCCGCCGGCCGGGCCCGCGAAGGCCACCCGCTTCGGTGTCCCGCATCCGGCTCCTGTGTCCACGCGACCGGCCGAGCCGGCGGGCGGTTGGCGTGCACGGTGCGGATGCACGCCGATCAGTTCACGGTGTCGGCCGGTTCGACGGAGGACTCACCGGGCCTGCGGCGTGGGTTCGTCCCGCGCGCGGACGGTACGGAGGAGCGCCGGGTGGTGGAAGCGCCAGATGTTCGGCCGGGCCGGGCACCGTCTCCTGCGTTATTGCGTCCTGCTCGCCCGATCCAGCAACACTCGGTCACCGCATCACGAAAGTCCTGCAAGAGCTGCAGAATCCCCATCGGCGGCCCATTGCTGGGGAGTTGTGTGGCCGCTGATGGCTACTGGCCGTTACGCCCATCGGCCTCTCGGCCGGGGTTTGGGACTGGTTCCGAGGGGCGGAAGGTGCGGCGGTAGGTGTCGGGCGGGACGCCGACGCTGCGGTGGAAGTGGCGGCGCAGGGTGGTGGCGGTACCCATGCCGGTGGCGGTGGCGATGGTGTCGACGGTGGCGTTGGTGGTTTCCAGGAGTTCTTGGGCGTGGCGGATGCGTTGGGTGTGGAGCCAGTGGAGGGGTGTGGAGCCAGTGGAGGGGTGTGGTGCCGGTGAGGTGTTTGAAGTGGCGAGCGAGGTGGCGTGAGCTCATGCCGGCCCGGCGGGCCAGGTCCTCCACGGTGAGCGGCTGATCCAGTTGCTCCAGCGCCCAGGGCAGGAGGTCTGCGAGGGGGTGGTTGCCGGGTTCGGGCAGCGGGGTGGCGATGAACTGGGCCTGGCCCCCGTCGCGGTGGGGTGGGATCACCAGACGGCGGGCGATCTTGTTGGCGTTGGCCGAGCCGTGGTCGAGGCGGACCAGGTGAAGGCACAGGTCCATGGCGGCGGCCTTGCCAGCGGAGGTGAGGACGTCGCCGTTGTCGACATAGAGGACGTCCGGATCGACGGTGGCCTTGGGGTGGCGGCGGGCCAGTTCCCGGGTGTGGGCCCAGTGGGTGGTGGCGCGCTTCCCGTCGAGGAGTCCGGCCGCGCCCAGGACGAAGGCGCCGGTGCACAGGGAAGCGACGCGGGCGCCGGCCGCGTGGGCGGCTCGCACCGCTTCGACGAGGTCGGAGGGCGGTTCGCGGTCCGTGTCGGCCCACCCGGGCACGATCACCGTGTCGGCTCGGGCGAGGTGTTCGAGTCCGTGGTCGGGTTCTAGGACTTGTCCGGGCGATCATGTGCGAAGCCAGATGACGAGGGCTGCCGCGGCTCGCCGGGCCCACTCAGACGGCCCTGGGCAGCACAACCCGGGCAACATCACCATGGCCTCCGGCGGCACCACCAAGACCACCACCTCCTCGCTGAGCGGCGGCGGCTCCTTCTCGGTGACCTGGAAGCACAGCTGACGGGGGTGGACGGGGGCCGCGCAAGCCGGCGCGGCCCCCGTCCACCCCCGTCCACCCCTATCCACCCCCGTCCGCCCCGGCTCAGCCGCCCGCCGGTACCCGGAGCGTGCCGTAGCGCTGCATCCGCTGCCAGCGGAGCCGGGAGCCGGCGAGCGCGGTGAAGACCGACTGGATCACCACCAGGTACATCAGCTGCCGGTAGACGAACTGCTGGAGCGGCAGGCTCCACAGCGGCCCGAGCTTCTCCTTGTCCAGCCGGAACGCGTACGCCCCCATCAGCATCTGGACCAGCAGGAAGGCCGCCCACAGGCCGATGATCCGGACCGGGTCGAGGAAGGCCAGTCCGTAGAGCGCGAAGACGTCCACGACCGGGGCGAGCAGCGGCAGCAGCACCTGGAACATCAGCAGGTAGAGCAGGCCGCGCCGGCCCAGCTTGCCGGCCTGCCCGCCCTGGGTGAGTGCGCCCCGGTGCTTCCACATCGCCTGGAGGGTGCCGTAGCACCAGCGGTAGCGCTGGCGCCACAGGGCGCTCAGCGAGGCGGGGGCCTCCGTCCAGGCCTTGGCCCGCTCCTCGTAAACCACCCGCCAACCGGCCCGGCACATCGCCATGGTGAGGTCGGTGTCCTCGGCGAGGGTCTCCTCGCCCACGCCGCCGACCGCCAGCAGCGCGGAGCGGCGAAAGGCGCCGACCGCGCCGGGCACGGTCGGCATGCACTCGGCGAGGTCGAACAGCCGGCGGTCCAGGTTGAAGCCGACCACGTACTCGATGTGCTGCCAACGGCCCAGTAGGCCACCGCGGTTGACCACCTTGGCGTTGCCGGAGACGGCGCCCACGGTGGGATCGGCGAAGGGCTGCACCAGCATCCGGACGGCGTCCGGCTCGAAGACGGTGTCGCCGTCGACCATCACCAGCAGTTCGGCGCGGGCCGCGGCGATGCCGGTGTTGAGGGCGGCGGGCTTGCCGGCGTTCTCCTGCCGGATCACCCGGACGTACGGCAGGTTCAGCGATTCCACCAGGTCGGCGGTGCCGTCCGTGGAGCCGTCGTCGACCACGATCACCTCGACCGGATGGTCGGAGGCCAGCAGCGAGCGGACGGCGGGTTCGATCCCGGCGATCTCGTTGTACGCCGGGACGATCACGCTGACCGGCTCGGTGACCGGCGGACCCCAGCCGCGGCGGCGCAGCCGCACGTGTCGACGGGCGGCGTAGAGCACGACGACCGCGCGCAGCACGCTGACCGCGCCCGCCGCCCAGAGCAGCCAGCCCAGCGCGGTGATGGCCCGGTTGCCGCCGGTCAGCAGCCAGATCAGGGCCAGGCCGAGCCAGTGGTCGCCGGCTCCGGCCGGGCGGACCGGGTCGGGCAGGCCGACGGCGTCGCTGACGGTGGTGAAGCGGAAGCCGCGGGACTTCAGCGTGCTCAGCACGCCGTCGAGGGCGGCGACGGTCTGCGAGCGGTCGCCGCCGGCGTCGTGCATCAGCAGGACCTGGCCCTGGTGGCCGGTACCCGCGGTCGCCGACTTGATGATCGAGGGCACGCCGGGGCGTTGCCAGTCCTCGCTGTCCTGGGTGGTGAGCACGGTCAGGTAGCCCTCGCGGCCGGCCTGCTGGATGGCGGACCATCCGGGGTCGTCCACGGCCTCGGGCGTCGAGGAGTACGGCGGGCGCAGCAGTGAGCTGGTGACTCCGGCGGCCCCGGCCACGGTCAGCTGGGCCTCGCGCAGCTCCAGCGTGCGGCGCCAGGAGGGGGCGGCGCCGAGGTCGGTGTGGGTGAAGGTGTGGATGCCGATCTGATGGCCCTCGGCGACGATCCGGCGGATCAGGTCCGGGTGGGCGGCGGCCTGGGTGCCGACCACGAAGAAGGTCGCGTGCACCCCGGCCCGGTGCAGGGCGTCCAGGATCTTCGGGGTCCAGGTCGGGTCCGGCCCGTCGTCGAAGGTCAGGGCGATGGTGCCGGGTTCGGGGGCGGCGCTGCGCGGCTGGGGGACGGCGGCGTCGATCACCGGGCCGCCCTCGTGGATCGCCGCCGGGACGGCGTCCGCGGCCGCTGGGGCGGCCGCCTGGTCGGGGCGGTCGTCGAAGCTGTGCTGGGCGTAGCCCTGGAGCACCAGGGCGCCGATGAGCGTGAGCAGCAGGGCGGTCAGCAGGAGCCAGTGGGTGCGCAGCGGGCCCTGGCGGACCACCCCGCGTCGGCCCCGGCGGGTGCGGTCGGGGGCTGGGGCTCGTCGGCGGCGGGCGGAGCTCATGGTGCTGCTTTCTGAGACGGGTACGGTTTCGAGGGCGGTCGGGTGTCAGGGCTTGCCGGGCCCTTTGCCCGGTGCGGTGGTCGGGCGGCCGTGCCCGGGGGTGGGGGTGGGAGCGGTGCTCGGCTGGGTGGCGGGCGTGGTGGCCGGGGCGGGCGCGGTGGTGGCCGTCGGGGCGCCGGGGGCCGTACCGGTCGCGGGCCGCGCGGCCGCCGCCGTGGGCCGCGGGTGCTGGACGACCTGGGTGGTGCCGCCCTGATGGGCGGGTGCCTCCGTGCGTCCCGCGCCGGGCAGGGCGGCGGCCTCCGGGGCGGCGGACGGCGCCTCGGTAGGCGTGGCCTCCGGGGCGGGGGCGCTGGGCGCGGGCGGCTGGGGCAGCGGGAGGAACGGTGCGTTCACGGTGGGACCGCCGAGCAGCGCGCTGGCGAGCAGGGCCAGGTACCCGCCCGCCGGGACGGCCAGCACCGCTCCGAGTCGGCGGATCCGGCGCTGCCGGCGGCCGGAGGCGTCCACGAACACCGGCGGGGGCGGGGGGACGGCTTCGGGGCCGGTGGGGTCGGTGGGCGGTTCTCCGAGCGACACGACGGCGGGCAGTTCGGCGGTGGGCAGATCCGCGTCGTCGGCTTCGCGGCGGTGCTCGGCGGAGCGGACCGGAGCGGCGAAGTGCTCGGCGACGTAGGCCGGAACGGCGAAGTGCTCGGTCGGGACTTCGCCGACCGGTTCGCCGTGCGCCGAACCGGAAAGGTGTCCCGGGACCCCCGAGAGGTGGGGCTGTTGCTCGGCGGTGGGCGACGGATCGTACGGCTTGACGGTCACGGTGTCGGGTCCAGGTGTTGTCGGTTCGCGTGCTGCCACGAGGGCACCGGCCGATCACTGGTGGATCGAGCGGTGCACCGGTCGTGACTGTTCAGCGTCGACACCGGCCGGATCGTCACACCTGATTTCCAGCTGATTTCGAGCGAGCCGTGCTCCGCGGAAGGCGGCGAACGCGCGGAAGGCGGCGAACGCGCGGAAGCCCGCCGTCCCTGGCTCGGGGGGCGACGACCTTCCGACACGGCGTTCCGACGTCGGCCTTCCGGCGTCGGCTCAGCGGCCGCCGTCGGCCCGGGCCCTGGTCCAGACGGCCTCGCGCAGCAGCCGCAGGCCCTTGAGGCCGACGATGACGGTCGAGCCCTCGTGGCCGAGGACGCCCAGCGGCAACGGAAGGGGGGCGACCACCAAGCTCACCCTCGGCGGTATGGATGAGGAGGCGATCTGCTGGGCTGCCGGCGCGGAGGTCCCCAGTCGGTGGGCTGAGCTGATCGAGGACGTGTACGACCGCTCGCACAGTACGTGGGGTGTGGACTTCGGTCACCATCACGGCATGACCTGGACGCTGCCCCCTCTGGAGCCCGGCGACCACTGCGAACTCCCTGTGGTGGCTGCTGCCTGGGCTCCGGTTACGGATGAGACTGCGAACACCTGGTACGCCGTCCTGGCCTCGTCGACGGATCTGCTGCGGCAGGCCACCGACCGCATCTGAGGTGTCCTTCGATCACCGGATCGCTGGGCCGGCGGACCCTGCCGGTGAAGCCTGCCGCTTCAGAACGAACCGGAGACGCCCTGTACCGCCGACCGGCGGTACAGGGCCCGGGCGCCGCACGCGGGGCGGGGCCGCCTGCCTGCTCGCTGCCGTCCTGGCAGTTCCTGGCCGCTGCCATGGCCGTGCTGCGCCGGGGCGCCGGGTTGGTGGATCGGGTGGGGCTCGGGGCGCTGCTCGGTCTCGATGGCCCGCTCCTGATCGACGTGCGGCCCGTACGGCTGCTCGCCGCCGCTCGTTCCGCTCGCCGCTGTCTGGCGGGTCGGGGTCGGGCGGGGGTGCGGTCCGCGGTTCGGTTCAGCCACCGGCGCTTGGGGCCGCTTGATGCGTGTTTCCGCTGGTCAGATGGGCGATGACGGTTTTCTCACCGTCTCGACCTACCGTCCTGGGCCCCTGTCTGGTGGTGGCTGTGGTGGGTGGGTTGGGCGTTGGTCGGTGTGTCCGGTCGCTGCGCTGTGCCCCCTCTTCTTTCTGCGTCCGGCTGGTGCCGGCCGCGTTGGTGGGTGGTGCCGGGGCGCTCTCCGGTCTCGGGCGCCCGGTCCCGGTCCGTCACGCTCGTCTGCTCGGCCTGGCCGTCGGCGGGTCTGTTCACCGTCCCTTGGTTGTCAGCGCTCAGCCGACCGCTGATGATTCGAACCGCCCTGGTTCGGCGGTCCGAATGGCAGCCGGAGTTCCAGGCGGGGAGTGTTCAGGCGAAGGCCTAACAGCGGCCAGTGATCAATCAACATGCGCCATTGTCGAAGACGAGGGCAGCTGCGGTCATCTGATTTCCAGGGCGGGCTCAGGTCACCTTCCGCTCCCGGGACAAGAAGCCAGCCCTTTCCGAGGTGCGCCCGTGGTTGTCCTGGTGACCGGCTTGGTCCCCGTCTGGGCCGCGTGGCCGCAAGGTGCGTCGGCGGGGGCTTCTACGGTGTGGATGGGGTACCGGAGTGTCCGGCACTGGAGACGGAACGGCAGACCTCCCGGTCTGGGCGGGGGTGGTTACCGGCCTTACCGGCGTCCGGGGAGAAGGGGCCCGCGGACGGCTCGTCAGCACCGCCCACCCGCCAAGCCGGTGCCGCAGGCCGGGTCCCGGGCCGCAGTGCCGGGCAATGTCGTTGCTTCAGCTGTCAGTCACGGTGAAGGCCGGCCGAGGCTTTCGGCCTTGCCTCTACGGAGGAGGAGTACGGCGGGGTCCGTGTGCGGGTTCGTCGTGGCGGCCGGTTCGTCGGCCGGCATGACGCTGTCGGCTCCTTCGGCTGGACCGGGGTGGCGGGTGGTGGCCGGGGTCCGCCTGGTGGGCGGGCCCCGGCCCGGGAACGCTCGGGGTGGGTCAGGAGGCGGGCATCAGGACGGTGTCGACGATGTAGACGGTGGCGTTGGCGGTCTGGACGTTGCCGCACAGCACCTTGGCCGTGGTGTTCACGGTGAAGTCGGGGGTGGTGCCGGTGACGGTGAGGTCGTCGGTCTCCAGGGTCTTGTGGGCGCCGGTGAGGGCGGTGGGGGTCAGGCGCTGGGGGACGACGTGGTAGGTGAGGATCTTGGTGAGCTTGTCCTTGTCGGCGAGGACGGCGTCCAGGGTGGCCTTGGGGATCTTGGCGAAGGCGTCGTTGGTGGGCGCGAAGACGGTGATGTTCTGCGCGGAGTTGAGGGTGTCGACGAGGCCGGCCTGCTTGACGGCGGTGACGAGGGTGGACAGCAGCGGGTTGTTGGAGGCGGCGGTCGCGACGGGGTCCTTGGCCATGCCCGCGAAGGAGCCGGCGCCGTCCTTGGGCACGGCCGTGCAGGCGCTGCCGAACGGCTGGTCGTCCATGGCAGTGCCGGAGGCGGCGCTGCCCGGGGCCGTGCTGCCCGGGGCCGTGGACGGCACGGCGGCGGCGGCCTTGGTGGCGGCCGAGGATCCGGATCCGCTGCTGCTGCAGGCGCCGAGGCTCACGGCGAGCGCGGTGGCGGTCAGGAGGGCGGCGACGGTGTTGCGGCGGCGGGTGGTGGTGGACATGGGTCGGATCTCCTTGTGAGGTGGTGACGTCCGGGCCGGCGGCCCGGACGTGGTGGGTGCGCAGTGGCTTTTCAGGTGACCGTGACGACGGTGCTGTGCCAGCCGGTGGCGCCGGCGGGGAACGGGGCCGCACGGTTCTCGGTCTGGACGGTGCCGGTGGCGTCGGTGGCCCGGACCTCGATCCGGTGGGTGCCGGGCGCCGCCCCGGTCCAGGTGTGGGACCACTGCCGCCACATGTCGGGCCCCGGGTCGGCGGTGAGCAGGGCTTCCTGCCAGGGGCCGCCGTCGACGCGGACCTCGACGGCGGCGATGCCGCGGTGGGTGGCCCACGCGGTGCCGGCCACGGTCACGTTCCCGGCGGGCACCTGTGCGAACGGGGCCGGAACCTCGATGCGCGAGGCGGTGCCGACCGCGCCGGTGCGGTCCCAGCCCCGGCGCACCCAGTACGGGTCGAACGCGGCGAACGTGGTGACGTCCAGGTCGACGAGCCATTTGGTGGCGGAGGTGTAGCCGTAGAAGCCGGGGACGACGCTGCGGCACGGGAAGCCGTGTGCCACGGGCAGGGCGTCGCCGTTCATCGCGACTGCCAGCAGCGCGCGCCGTCCGTCGAGCACGGATTCCAGCGGGGTGCCGATCGTCATCCCGTCCTGGGACCGGCCGACGAGCTGGTCCGCTCCCGGGCGCACGCCCGCCCGGCGCAGCAGGGCCGGGAGGGAGGCGCCGAGCCAGCGGGTGGTGCCGACATAGGGGCCACCGACCTCGTTGGACACACAGGACAGGGTGTGGTCGAGCTCCTCCAGCGGTTCGCGCAGCAAGTCGTCGAAGGTGATGAGGAGCGGGTGGTCGACCATGCCGCGGACGCGCAGGGTCCAGCGCCGCGGGTCGATACGGGGCAGCGTGAGAGCGGTATCCACCCGGTAGAAGTCCGGGTTGGGGGTGACGAACGGGGACAGGCCCGGGACGTCGGGGTGCAGGGCGGCGGGCAGGGGCGGCAGGGGCCGCGCGGCAGGGGGAGGGCGGACGGCGGTGCGGGCGGCACCGATGTCGTAGCGGCGGTCCGAGAGCGTGCGGCCGCCGAGGCCGGCGAGCGCACCGACGGCGATCGTCGCGCCGGTGGCGGTGAGGACGGCCCGGCGGGACGTGCCGCCGTCGCGTTCGGCGGGATGCTCGCCCGGCCCGTCCCCACTCACCGGGTGTTCCGGCGTCACCTGGTGGGGCGCGGTCGTGGGGGAGGCCGCCGGTGTGGCGGCGCGCAGCATCCGGGCGAGGACGAGGGCGGTTGCCGTGGCGGCCAGACCGGCGGCCAGAGCGGGTGCAGCATCCGCGGCACCGGCTTCGGGCCTGGAGAGCGCGGCCCAGGTGCCGAGCAGCCCGAAGGCCGCGAAGACGCTTGCCCCGAGCACCGGCCTGCACGCGGCCAGCACGCCGGCGAACGCGGCGAGCAGCGCCGTCGCCAGGTAGATCCCGCCGAGCAGCACCGGCTTGTCGTCGGTGCCGAACGTGCGAACGGCGTACTCCTTCAGTGATGTTGGCGTCAGGTCGATCGCTGCGGCGCCGACCACGATGACCGGCGCGGTCCCGGGTCCGGTGAAGGCGGCGACCAGTTCACCGCTTCCGAGCGCGGCCGCCGCCGCTGCCCACCCGGTCGCCGCGGCCGCGCCCGCCCGCAGGAGCCGCCCGCAGCGATGCCCGGGACGAGGCGGGAGATGGGGTACGTCGTTGCTCACATCCGGGATTCGCGGCCACCGGCGGGCCGGATGGGTGCGAGTTCTTCTCCTGGGCTGCCCGCAATCCGTGCTGCGACGCGACAGGCCACACAAACGGAAGCGGCACGAGGTTTGTTACCCGGACCGGCCTGCCCGGCCCGGTCGTTGATGTGTCTTGGTGTGCTGGGCTGCGGCCTCCTGGCGGTCCGGGCGGGCGGCACGCAATCCTCGAATGATGGCCCGTCGGCGCGAGCAGGAAGGAGACCTGACTTCGGCCTGGAGCGGGCTGTCGTGCCCTACGAGGACAGGTCACCGGCGGAGCGGCGCACCACGGCAGTGCCTGGTTCGACCGCGGGGTCCGGCACCGGCTGAGGGACGTCATCGACGGTGCCCATCCGGCGGGCGGTGAGGGATTCCCCTTCCACCCGGGCCGAAACGTTGAGAGCCGGGCCCGGACTGCCCGCATCGCTCCTGCAGCGGGGAGGATCCGGGCATCCTGCCCCGGATCCGCGGGTGCGGTTCCGGGGCAGCGGGGCAAGGCGTGGGCCCCGGAGGCGGGCTTCGGGGCCCACGGGTGGGCCGGTCAGGCGGTCTTGCCGCCCGGGTGGTCGAGCCAGGCGCTGCGCGAGCCCTTGGCGGCGGGCGCTTCGCGTTCGTAGCCGGCGAGTGCCAGCCCGAGTCCGAAGAAGGTGGGCGCCCACTCGCCCACGAAGATGCCCCACCGGTCGGCGCGTTCGACTCCGGCCTGTTCGGCCTTCATCGACGCGATCCAGCTCAGCAGGGACAGGCCGATGGACCCGAACGCCGCCGCGTAGGCGTGCTCGCTGGTGATTCCGGCTTCGTGGATCCTGCGCACGATGGTCATGACGACCCTCCAAAGGGGCTGTGCCGTCGTTCCTGTTCCTCTACTGTCGGACCGTCGCCCGCAACGCGTCAGTCGCATCGTTGGTGCAGCGTCCTGTTCGGCGAGGGGGTCGGCGGGATGCGCTCCCGGCCGCTCGGCCGGCGCGCGGGCGTCCGTCTCAGGCCGCTCCGAGCGCCGCGAGGCGGCGGAGGACGAGTGCGAGCATGAACGCCGAGGCGGCCGCTGTGGTGGCGGCCGCGGGAGCGGCCGGTGTGTCCGCGGCCGCGTACAGGGCGCACGCGGCGGTCAGGGCGGCCAGCGCCGAGGCCAGGGCGGCGAGGATCCGGGGCCGGTGCCAGAGCCGTGCCAGGAGAGTCGGGCGGGCCCCGAGCAGGCGGTCGAGTGCCGGGTCTTCCCGCCGCAGGTGGGACTCGACGTCGTCCAGCAGACGTTGCTCCCGGCCGGTCAGGTGTCCGTCCACGGCGCGGCCGCCCTTCGGTCGCCCCTCGCGTGTCAGCGTCTTACACCCTCCGCCCACGGCGCCGTGGCGCCGGTCGCATCGGTGGTGCGTCGACCGGGGCCGGCCGACGGTTCAGCGGCGGGAGGGCATGCACCGCAGGAGTGCGGAGGCGGCCCGGGCGGGGCCGTGCGGGCGGAGGCGGACGCCGAGTGCGGCGGTGCCGTGCGCCCGGTCGGCGAGGAGGGCGGCGACGGCGTGGCCGGCGGCGGCGGGGGTGAGCGTGTTGGGATCCAGGCATCGGCCGGCCGCGGCGCGTTCGGCGTCGTGGGCGATGGCGAACTGGTCGCTGGAGAACGGCAGGACCAGTGCGGGAACGCCGGCGTGCAGGCATTCGGTGAACGAGTTGTTGCCGCCGTGGTGGACCATGGCGGCGGCGTGCGGAAGCAGTTCCTGTTGCGGGATCGTCGCAGCGACGGGCCGCCTGGAGGAGCCCGGCGCCGGACTCAGCGGCGGAATGAGCGTCCTGCTGACCGGGCTGGGTGAGGCTCTGACGGTCGGCGCGGGCGTCGCACGGGTCCTCACACTGACCACGGCCCGGACCGGGGAGGCGGAACGCACGGACCTGGTCCACCGGTTGGGACGCGCACACGTGCTGGTGCGGTTGCCCGTGGACGCGTCCGAACCGCTGGATCCGGAGAACGCCGCCGGCCACCAGACGGCGCTGGCCTGGTGGTCCGGCCGGCTCTTCGAACTCCCGGGCGCCCGACCGGACATCGCGCACGTCAGGTTCGCCGACGACGCCTCCCTCGCTGTCGCCCGGGCCGCACGCCGCCACGGCTCGAAGCTCGCGTTCACCGTCACCCCCGACCCCCACCGCACGATGGACGAACGGCACGCGGGCCTGCCACCGCAACAGACCGGTCATGCCGCACGCGCGCTGCGCCTGGACCTGCACCGGGTCTTCGTCGCCGACTGCCTCGTGGCCCGCGCAGATCTGTTGGTGGCCATGCCGGGGAGGCCGGGGCCGGAGGAACTCCCCGCGTACTTCCCGCAGTTGCGGGACCGGCGGGTCCACGTGCAGCCCGAGGGCATCGCCCCGTTCCGGCCCGCGGTGGGCGACGGGGCGACGGCCTACGGACTGCTCGCCCGTCTCTTCGGTGGCGGCGGGACCGGCGGCGGACTGGATGCCGCCGACCGCGACCTGCCGTTGTTGCTGTGCGTGGGACGGCTTCACCCCGTCAAGCAGCAGGAGCAACTGGTCCGGGCCTGGATGCTCGCGGGCCTCCACCACCGCACGACCCTGCTGCTGGTGGGCGGGTCTCCCGCGGACCCGACCGCCGTCGAGGCGGAGGTTCGCCGCCGGCTCACCGAGCTCCTGGCGGCGGACCCGGTCGCGCGGCGTCGGGCGGCCTTGTGGCCCGCGCTGTCCAACCGGCATGTCCGGCTGCTGGAACGGGCGTTGGCGCAGGGCCGGCCGGGCTCCGCGCTGTACGTGTGCCCCAGTGCCAAGGAGGAGTTCGGGCTGGCCGTGCTGGAGGCCATGGAAGCGGGCCTCCCGGTGGCCGCCCCGCAGCGCGGTGGGGCCTCGCACTACCTGTGCGACGGCGTCAACGGACGACTGCTGGCCACCGAATCGGCGGGGCGGCTGGCCGACGGCCTGCGCTCCCTGGTCGTCACCCCCGCGCCGGAACTGGTGGCGATGGCGAAGGCAGGGGCCGCGACGGTGCGCGAGTGCTTCGCCATCGACGCCATGGCCGCGTCCCTGGCCGACGCCTACCGGGACACGTGCCGAACGGGCCGCCTCGCGGATCGGTCGCAGGACACGGACCGCGAAGGTCCTCTGCCGGACGTCGCGGGAAGCGGCTGAGCGAGCGGGCAGTGGCGGCACCGTCTCCGCCTGCCGTCACGGGGGTGACTGGCCGCGGGCGCGTTCGGCGGCCAGCACCTCGGGCAGGCCGGTGAGGCGGCGCAGGCCCGCGGCGGCCCGCGCGGTGCGGTGGTTGGCGGCGAGGAGGTCGCGGTGGCGGTGGACGAAGGCCCAGTAGCCGGTGGTGAACGGGCAGGCCCGGTCGCCGAGGCGTTCGGTGGGGCGGTAGCGGCAGGGGCCGCAGTAGTCGCCCATGCGGTGGAGGTAGGCGCCGCCCGCCGCGTAGGGCTTGGTGGTGACGAGGCCGCCGTCGGCGAACTGGGACATGCCGACGACGTTGGCGGTCATCACCCAGTCGTAGCCGTCGACGAAGCACCGGTGGAACCAGTCGGTGAGCTCGTGCGGGTCCCAGCCGTGCTGCAGGGCCCAGTTGCCGAGCACCATCAGCCGGGGGATGTGGTGCACCCAGCCGTGATCGCGGACCTGCCCGAGGACGCCGGACAGGCAGCGGGCGGCGACGGCGTCTGCGTCCAGGTCGCGGAACCAGGCGGGCAGCGGCTCGTGGTGGCCCAGCCGGTTGGCGTCGCGGTAGCCCTCGCCCAGGTGCCAGTAGAGCTGCCACACGTACTCGCGCCAGCCGGCCACCTGCCGCACGAAGCCCTCGGCGCTGTTGAGCGGCACCTGCCCGGACCGGTACGCGGCCTCGGCCGCGCGCACGCACTCGCCGGGGTCGAGCAGACCGAGGTTGAGCGGGACGGACAGCGCGCTGTGGGCCATCCACGGGTCGGCGTGCAGCATCGCGTCCTCGTACCGGCCGAAGTCGGCGAGGCGGTGGGCGACGAAGTGCGCGAGCGCCCGTTCGGCCTCCGGCCGGGTCGCGGCGAAGCGGCGCGGGCCGTCCCGGCCGACGAAGGCGACGTCCCCGTCGCGCTCCCAGCGGTCGAGGTCGGCCCGGACGCGCTCGTCGATGCCGTCCTCCTCGGGCTCGAAGGGCGGGGGGAGCGGCAGGGTGGCGGCGCCTTCGGGCGGGGGTTCGCGGTTGTCCCGGTCCAGGTTCCAGCGGCCGCCGGCCGGGCTGCCGTCCGGTTCCAGCAGCAGGTGCTCGGCGCGGCGCACCCGGTGGTAGAAGTCCTCCAGCAGCAGGCGCCGTTCACCGGGTGCACCGGCCCAGCGGCGGAAGTCGGCGAAGGGCACGAGGAAGCCGCGCGGCGGCAGCACCGTGACGTGGGGGAGGGAGTCCACCAGGCCGAGGGCCGCGCGCGACGTCGGGTGGCACACGGTGACCCGGCGGCGTCCGACGGCCCGGGACAGGCCCTCGCGGTAGGTGTCGGCCTGGACGTAGCGCACCCGGTCGCCCAGGGCGTCCGCGGCGTGGCGCATCGCGGACAGCACCAGGTGGGCCTTCGCCCGGTGGAACCGCCGCCGGCGGAGCACCGAGCGAGCCTCGATCATGACGAGCGGGGCGTCCGGGTCGGGACCGTCCCCGCCGGGGGTGAGGCCGGCGGTGAGGAAGTGCGGCCCGAGCTGGTCGCCGAAGAGCCAGTGCGGGCGCGGCCCGCTCACGCCGGGCGCCCGGGAAGGCCGGCCGCCGGGGAGCCGAGGGGGAGCGCCGGAGCATCATGGCGTTCGCTGGGCCCCGGGTGGCGGTGACGCCAGTAGGGGTTGTCGAGCGGAAGCTTGCCGCTCACACGGCCGTACATGCCGAACGTGGCGATCACCAGGCCCATGACGAAGCTGAAGAGCACGTTCTGGATGCGGAAGGCCAGGATGTTGGCCGACGAGTCCAGCAGTGCGAGGTTGACGAAGCCGCTGAGGACGAAGAGTGCGCCGACGGTGATGTTGACCGTGGAGGCGATGTTTCCGCCGATCAGGGCGCCGCCGAGAAGTACCGCGGCCGTGACCACCGAGACGAGGCTGAGCAGGCCGTTGCTGGAGAGACCGGCGATCTTCTCGCCGTCGGTGCTGAAGAAAGGCAGTCCGTCCGACAGGCCGAGGCAGCCGAAGGCCAGCAGGGCGGCGCCGCAGAGACCGGCTCCAGCGCGGTAGACCCGGGACAGGCGGTGGTCGACGGGCAGTTCCTCGTGGAGTTTCATGGTCCGCTCCGTTCCTCGGTGATCGTGCCGAGCCGCGCAGCACGCGACCCTTCCCAGAGCATCGGCCGCGGTGGCCGACCGGAACAGTCGCAGCGGTGCCGCATCGTTTGTGGACCGCCGAAGGCGGCCACCGCGCCCCCGCCGTAAAAAAGCGCTGCACAAACGGTGTGACTCGTCGGCGGGGTGCGAAGCGATGCACCTTGACGCTGTGACTTCGATGGTGAAGAGCATCAGCGTCGCCGGTTCCGCCAGCAGCACCGCGCCGGCGTCTGATGACATGCCCACCCTCCTTCAGAGGGCGGGCGGCGGCGACGAGACCGCGTTCGAAACGCTGTACCAAGCGGTTGCCGGGCCGGTCTACGGCGTCGCGCTGCGGACGCTGCGCAGCCTGGCCCACGCCGAGGAAGTCGCCCAGGAGGTCCTCCTCGAAGTGTGGCGCACCGCCCCGTGCTACCGGCCCGAGCGGGGATCCGTGATGGCATGGGTGCTGACGATCGCGCGCCGCCGGGCGGTGGACCGTGTGCGGTCCGTGCGGGCCTCCACCGAGCGTGACCTCCGTGTCGTAGTCCGGAACCTGTCCGAGTCGGAGAGCGATCCGCCTGAGGTCCAGGCAGTCCGCTCACTCGACCGGCAGCGGGTCCGGTCCGCTCTCGCCGAACTGAGTGCGCTGCAGCGCGAGGCAGTGGTGCTGGCCTACTTCGGCGGCTACACGCAGCGGGAGATCGCACACAGGGTCGGTGTGCCGCTGGGAACCGTGAAGACCCGAATCCGCGACGGCCTCATCCGGCTCCGGGCTGTACTCACGCCCGCTGGCGACTGTCCTGGAGTGGGCGAGCTGTCGGCCGGGCCGCTCCTCGGACCGTGCCGTGCGGCAGGGGCCCGGCAATGACAGCGGCGGGGCCGAGTCCGGAATCGGTGTGGGACTACCCGCGTCCGCCTGTGATCCGCACCGCCCGCGGCAGACTCGTTCAGGTGTGGTTCGGCGGAACGCTGATCGCCTCCACCACACAGGCCGTGCGTGTGCTGGAGACGAGCCACCCGCCGGTGTACTACCTGCCGGCAAGCGATGTGGCCGGCCGATTCCTGGTTCCGTCAGATGGTACGAGCTTCTGCGAGTGGAAGGGACAGGCCCGGTACTGGGACCTGCTGGTTCAGGGAAGCAGGGCAGTCCAGGCTGCCTGGAGCTATCCCCGGCCGCTTCCTGCTTACCGGGAACTGAGCGGCCGGCTGGCGTTCTACCCGGCACGGGTGGACCGCTGCACGGTGGACGGCGAAACGGTGCGTGCTCAGGATGGCGACTTCTACGGAGGATGGATCACGGGCGAGATCGCCGGCCCGTTCAAGGGAGGCCCGGGGACGTCGGGCTGGTGAGCGTGCGCCGCCCGGACCCGCACGTTGGCAGGTCGTGCCGCCGAACGCGCGGCACGTTCCTCATCAAGCGCTGCGAGAACGCTGCGATTGTGAACGGAGTATCGAGAGGACCAGCATGGAGTAGTGGATCCACTGGGCAGGCCAGCCGGTCGGGAACAGCCGAACCCCTGCCCCGTGGGGCGCGAGGCGGGACCTCGGCGCAACGAACGGAAGGAGCTGAACTCCCCTCTTCCTCACACTTCCCAGTAGCCGGAGGACGTCATGACCGTCAATCACCGGATTTCCGCCCACGAGCGCCCCGTGCCCGCGACTCCTCCCACGGAGACGCCCGAGTGCGAGTCGTCGACGTGCTCGGGCATCTCGACCCCTGAGTCGGTCGAACTGCACACGGCCTGGCCCGGCTGGATCCCGCTACTGGTCATCGCCGTCATGGTGCTGTGCTGCGTGGGGTTCGCCGTGGGGAGGATCGCGGGATGGTGACACCGTCCGCCGAGCGCGCTGCCGGAGCACGCGGCGGTGGCCCCGCCGCCGCTCACGACACACCGCAGGACGTGGGTCTGGCGACCGGGAGAGTGGCCCAGCGGCTCGGCGTGTCCCCCACCACGGTCCGCTCGTGGGAACGCCGGTACGGCATCGGCCCTGCCAACCGGGAAGCCGGACACCACCGCCGCTGGAGCCCGCAGGACGTCGCCGTCCTGGAGGCCATGTGCCGTCTGACCGCCCGCGGGATACCCCCCGGCGAGGCGGCCCGTGCGGCCCTGGCCGAGAAGGGATCGGCCACCGAGATCAACACAGCGAGTCCTGTCCTCAGCCGGCCGGATCCGCTCTCTCGGGACGATGTCCAGGCCTTCCACCGCCCCAGCGCGGGAGGAAGCCGCGCTCTGGGCGTCGGAACGGTACGCCCCGAGTGCCGCGGCCTGGCGCGTGCGGCGGTGCGCCTCGACGCGCCGCAGATCGTCGCGATCCTGCGCGAAGCGGTAGCCACCCTCGGGGTGATCGACGCGTGGACCGAGGTCATGATGCCCGCGCTGCGCGCCGCCGGCCGCAAATGGGCGGCGGACGGCGAGCAGTACGTCGAGGTCGAACACTTGCTGTCCTGGCACGTCTCAAGCGTTCTGCGTGGCGTCGCGGTGGCAACGGCTGCCACCCGGCCCGTATCGCCCGTCCTGCTGGCCGCGACGCCCACCGAACTGCACACGCTCCCGCTGGAGGCCACCGCCGCGGCGCTGGCCGAGCGCGGCCTCCCCTTCCGCATCCTGGGCGCTGCCGTCCCGCCCCGGGCCCTGCTCGACGCCGTCCAGCGGCTCGGTCCGGCAGCCGTGATGATCTGGTCCCAGGACCGGCGCAGCGCGGACCACGAGCTGGCACGCCGCATCAGCGCCAGTGTCTGGGGGCCGCGGGGCTCGCGCGGCGGGGCGGTCGTCGTCGCCGCAGGCCCTGGCTGGGCCCGCTCCCGGCTGCCAATCGGCGCCGCCGGTCCCCGAACCCTGGCGGACGCCGTCGACTTCCTGGAAGAGACGGTGACGAACTGAATCCCCGTCGCGAGGCCCTCCTGCGGCGCGGCCCGATGGCGAACACCGCCTTCACTGACACCGACCACCTCACCCACACCCTCCGCCGCGGGCCACGGCACATCCAACTTCGACCCACCCTCATCGAGGGATGCCTGGCCGGCACCGGCCCCTCACTCACCCCGCCGTTCCCGCCCTGAAAACCTCAGTAAAGTCATCGAGGGTGGTCGGAGCCAGCTCCACTGGCTCCGACCACCCTCTCTGCAGCGCGGCTCAGCTCACCGCAGCGGCCTGCCTGACCAAGTCGACGGTTTCGGCCGCCAGTCGACGCCGGTACTCATGAGCCTGCTTGAGGTCCGCGCGCACGAGACATCAGCCACTCACTTCTCACCGGCTTTCAGTCCCGAGCGGCACGCCAACGATGACGTGCCGCTCGGGGGCTGGCTAACGTTTGTCCAGCAGCCCGCGCTCGAGAGCTACGACCACCGCATGGGTGCGGTCTCTGACATCGAGCTTGGCGAAGACCCGCAGCAGATGGGTCTTCACCGTGGCCTCCGCGATGACCAGCCGCCGGCCGATCTCGACGTTGGACAGCCCGTCGGCGACCGCGCTCAGTACGTCCACCTCCCGCGTGGTCAGAGCCACCGGAGCGGGCCGCCGCATGCGGGCGACCAACCGCTCCGCGACCCTCGGAGCCAGGACGGTCTCGCCACGAGAGGCGGATCGGATGGCGTCGACGAGCTGGTCGCGCGTGGTGTCCTTGAGCAGGTAGCCGATCGCGCCGGCCTCGACCGCGCGCTCGATCTCGGCGTCGGTGTCGTACGTGGTCAGGATCAGCACGCGGGTACCAGGGTGGCGTCTGACGATCTCAGCGGTGGCACTCGCGCCGTCGAGGACCGGCATCCGCAGGTCGATCAGTGCCACGTCCGGCTTCAGCAGTTCGACGAGTTCGACGGCCGCACGGCCGTCGCCGCCCTCGCCGACGATGTCGATGGCGGGTTCCGAGGCCAGCAGGGCGACGACTCCGGCGCGCATGACCGTGTGGTCGTCGACCACGATGATGCGGAGTCCGGCCGGCTCTGTTCGGGCTGTCATGTCGTCACACCTGACTGTTGGTAGGTATCGCGGCGAGGATGCGGGTGCCGTCGCCGAGGGAGCTGGTGACGGTGAGTTCGCCGCCGAGTTCGGCGAGGCGGTTGCGCATGCCGTTGAGCCCGAAGCCGTGGGCGTGCTCCACCACGAAGCCCCTGCCGTCGTCGGTGATCTCCAGTTCGACGCCGTACGGGGAAGGCGTGAGCACGATCTCCACCGTGGAGGCGGCCGCGTGCTTGCGGACGTTGGCCAGGGACTCCTGGGTGCAGCGCAGCAGCGCGATCCGGGTCGGCTGGTCGCACTCGACGTCCGGCAGGTCCGCGGTGACGGCGAGCCCGGTGTCCTCGGCGAACCGCTCCAGGGTCCGGCGCAGGGTCCCGGCGATCGAGCCGAGCGCGGGACCGCTCCGCGGGGCGGAGCCGACGAGCACTCGCGCCTCGGCGAAGTTCTCACGTGCGGTGTTCTCGATCGAGAGCAGTTGCCGGGCGCTCCTGCCGGGGTCGGTGTCGAGGCCGGAGCGGGCCGCCTCCGCCAGCACGATGATGGAGGCGAAGCCCTGGGCGAGGGTGTCGTGGATCTCCCGCGCGAGCCGCTCACGCTCCTCCGTGGCGCCTTGGAGCCTGTGGGCCTCGGCCAGGCGCTGTTGGGCGCTCGCCAGTTCGGCGGCGAGGTGGCGGGCGCGCTCGTCGCTCTGCTCGACGATCCGGACCACCCCCAGTCCGAGCAGCACGCCCGCCGTGTAGCCGATCAGGGTGAAGACGATGTTGCCGGTGGAGAAGTCCTCCACGTGCCAGCTCTGGTGCCGGACTATGCCGGCGACGGTGGCCGCGGCGGCGGCGCCGCTGTAGGCGATCGAGTGCCGCGGGCTCCTGGCGAAGAGCCAGAACTGGGGGAGCGACACGATGAACAGTGCGGCGCCGTCGCCACGCAGGAGGGACAGCGCGCCCAGAGCGAGGGCGAGTACGCCCAGGTAGGCGTGGGGCCGCAGCACGCGATTGCGGGGGAAGGCCGCCACGGTCGCGTAGCCGAGGGCGATCAGTGCCAGCAGCGCCAACGACCAGTACCTCGTCGCCCCGCCGTGGTTCAGCTCGGAGATGACCGGGGGACACACGCCCAGGAGCACCCAGGAGACTGCGTACCACCGGCGGACGATCCGTATGCGGAACCGGTCGCCCGGCTGCGGCCGTTGAATCATGATCGTCAGCCTACGTCCTGCGGCACGCCGGGACGGGGGACGGCGGCGTGCGCCCGTCGCGCCGGACGGACCGGGCGCAGCGGCCACCACGCCCGCTCGCCGAGGAGCAGCAGGAGTGAGGGCAGGACCATGAGCCGGATGACGACGGCGTCCAGGAGGACGGCCACCGCCAGGCAGAAGCCCATCTGCTTCATCTCGGTGAGGTGCAGGGCGACGAAGGCACCGAACACCGTCACCATCACGATGGCCGCGCTGGTCACCACCTTGGCCGACCGGCTGATGCCGTCCAGTACCGCCTCGCGGGCCGACATCCCGTTCCGCATGGCCTCCTGGATCCGGCTGACCACGAAGACCTGGTAGTCCATCGACAGGCCGAAGAGGATCACGAAGAGGAACAGCGGTACCCGGGACGCGATGGCACCGAGGGAGTGGAAGGAAAGGAGGTCCTGGGCCCACGTGCCCTGGAAGAACACGACCAGCAGGCCGAGCGAGGCTCCGGCGGACAGCAGGTTGAGGGCGACGCCGATCAGGCCGATGACGACGGAGCTGAATGCCCACACGGTCATCACGAGGGTCGCCAGCAGCAGGAACCCCATGACCAGCGGCAGTTTGCCGTTCTCGTGGTCCACGTAGTCGCGGCCTCGGGCCACGTCACCGGTCACCGCCGTCTCCACGCCGGGCAGCCTGCCGGCGGTAGCGGGCAGATAGTCCCTGCGGATGTGGTCGAGTGACGCGATCGCCTCGGCGGAGGGTGCGGGGAACGGGACGGCCAGCTCCAGCACGCTGACCCGGCCGTCGGGCGAGGTGCGCACCGTCGGCCCGGCGTCCCTGGCGAACAGCGGATCGGCCTGCGACCGTCGGCCGAGATCCGTCAGGGCGTGCTGCACCTCGGCCGCTCGGTCCGGTGTGGAGCGGGCGACGACCACGTGCTTCACCAGGAGTTCCGGGAAGGCCGTGTTCAGCCGGTCGTGGACCTGCATGGCGGGGATGTCGCGGGAGAAGGTGTCCTTGCCCGGGTCGACGAGCTCGAGGCCGAGCGCGGGTGCCGCCAGGGCGAGCATGACCAGCGTTGATACGCCCAGCGTGAGGGCGGGGTGGCGTCGCGCGGGCGTCAGTAGGGCGTCGAACACCCGGCCCGTCTCGGCCTCGGCCCGCTTGGTGCGGACCGGCTTGCCGCGGGCCGCGCGGCGGGCCGCACGCAGCTCGGTGCGGCGGCCGATCTTCACCAGGAGCGCGGGAAGCGCGGTCAGGGAGCTGGCCACGGCGACCGCCACGACCAGGATCGTGCCCGTCGCCAGCGAGGAGAAGATGACGTCCGTGGCCAGGTAGAGGGTCGCGGTGGAGACGATCACGGCGAGACCGGAGACCACGATGGCCCGGCCCGCGGTCGCCGCCGCCAGTTCCACCAGGGCCTCGGAGCTGAGCCGCCCGCCGGCGCGGGACCGTTCCTCGCGTTCGCGCTTGAGGTAGAAGAGCGTGTAGTCGACGCCCACCGCCAGGCCGATGAGGAGGATCATGTTGGTCCCGACCCCTGGGTCGGGCAGCAGATGGGACGCGACCATCGACAGTCCCAGGGCGGCGGTGATCGAGGAGAGCGCGAGCAGCAGCGGCACGCCGGCCATGACCACCGATCCGAAGACGATCAGCAGCGTGATGAGCGTGACCGGCAGGGTGATGCGCTCGGACAGCGCGAGGTCCTTCCCGCGCTGGTCGTTGACGCCCTTGCTGATGGACGGGGAGCCGGTCTCCTCCACGACGAGGTTCGGGTGGCCGTCCTGGACCTTCGCCGTCTGTGCGAGGAGCGGGCCGACGTTCTTCTTGCCGTCCAGCTCGGGGCCGTTGAGGACCACCGGAACCCTGACGACCTGGCCGTCCTTGGAACTGACCGGAGCTGCCACGCCCTGCACCTCGGGAAGCTTGCGCATCCGCTCGGTGAGGTCCTGCGCCGCCGAAGCGGCGGCGGCGGTGTCCAGCGGTCCGGACCTGGCGTGGATGATGACCTGTTCGGTCGGCTGCTGCTGCATGCCGGCCGAGCCGGCGATCGCCTCGGCCCGTCCCGCCTCACCGACCCGGTAGTCCTCAGTGGTGGCCTCGTGGGAGCCGACCGCGATACCGATGCCGAGGCAGAGGACGACGAACGCGAACCAGCCGGCGATCGCACGCCACGCGTGCCGGGCGCTCCATCGGGCTATCCGCACAGGGAGTTGACTCATATCCGAGATCCTGGTCTGCCAAGGGCAGAACCCGACACGCCCAGCCGGTTGAACCTGAGGTCCACCAGTCAGTGGACGGCGGGGGGAGGCGTCGCCGCCGTTGATGGGTGACGGTGGTGACCACGGCCTGGGCCTGGCCGTCGGCGATCAGCTCGTAGTAGCGCGGCCTCCCCTTGTACTCGTCGGTGCCCGCGTCACTGCCGGAGGGGTTGTAGAGCAGGCGCGCGGTGGGCGTGGCGCCAGGCGGAGCAGGCTCCTCCGCGGTGACACGCCGGACCTCCTTCGACAGGCCCACCGAACCTCCTGAGCTGGCCCGCTGAACGATGCTCGGCCGCAGCCTCGGGCGCCAGGGCAGTTGCCGCGGAACGGCCGGCTTCATGTCGACGGCGTTGGCAGGGACACCTTCGATGCGAGCCTCGCCAGCCTGCGAACCCGCGGCCACCTGGTGCTCTTCGGCGCCGCGAGTGGTGCAGTGCCGCCCTTCGACCCCATCCGGCTCGCCCAGGGCGGTTCGCTGACCCTGATTCGTCCAAGCCTCGGGCACTTCATCGCCGATCGGTCCGAGCTGCTCCGACGCGCCGCCGACGTGCTTGAATTGGTGCGCACCAAGGCGCTTGAGACCACCGTGACGGCCCGCTACCCGCTCGCCGAGGTCGCCCAAGCTCACCGCGATCTGGAGGCTCGGCGTACCACCGGCAAGCTACTCGTCATCCCGTAGGCACGGGGTATGGAAAGCAGCCGGTAGGTGCTTGCTGCTGCGCTGGTATATCTCGCCCTACCGAGAGACTGGCCGGACAATGCCTGGGCCGAACTCAGCACTTCGGAACAGTCGGGCATACCAGCACGCTTGATCGGGCCGAGGACCCCGTCGGGGGCGGTGCTGTGCTTCATGAGCTGGCCTTCCAGATGCCGGCGTGCGGGTGTCAGCGGGCGAGGACGGCGGCGGCCACGGTTTCGAAGGCGTGGTGGACGGCGCCGTCCATGCAGTACGCGCCGTTCATGCCGTGATCGGCGAGGCGGTAGAAGTTGCCCTTGCCGGTGGCGTCGGCGATTCGACCGGGACCGCGCTCCTCGCGAAGGCGGTCCTGGGCCCCTCGTACACGAGCAGGGACCCCCTGTCTTCAGAGGTCCTTCAGCGGATTCGGGTAGGCGGGGCTCGCGGCGGTGTCTGGTGGGCCGGGGTCTCAGGCGCTGGTGTTGGCGAGGATGTCGTCGAGCCAGTTGTAGATGCGGGCGATGGACAGGCGCATGGCGCCGGGGTGGCAGTGGGCGCCAGCGCCTTCCTCGGTGGTGAAGACCATGAGGGTCTTGGGGCAGGTGAGGTGGTCGTAGAGCTGCTCGGGCTGGCCCTTGAAGAACATGTCCTCCTCGGCGTCGCAGACGAGGGTGGGGCACTGGATCTTCTCGGCGGTGCCGCCGGCGAGGGTGTAGTCGAGGTAGGAGGCGTTGAAGGCGCGGGGGGTGTCCACGCCCATGACGTACATGCCGTGGTTGATGGCCCAGCGGGCGATCGGGTCCTTGGCCATGATCTGCTCGAGGGCGGAGTCGAGCTCGGGGGCGTGCTCGGCGCGCAGGAGCCGTTCGGCTTCCTCACGGGTGCCGGGGATGTTGCGGACCGAGGTCTGGCCGAGGTCGTAGAGGCCGTCGACGGCTATCAGCGCGGCCAGGCGGCGCTCGAACGCGGCGGCCCTCGGGGCAAGGATGCCGCCCATGCTGATGCCGAGGAGCGCGATCCGGCGGTTGTCGACCTCGGGGAGGGTCTCGGCGAAGTCCACGACGGGAGTGATGACGTTCTCCCAGTCGGGGCGGAAGACCAGGCCCTGGTGGTGCCGCGGCCCGGGCATGCCGGGGCCGTCGAAGACCAGCACGTTGTAGCCGCGCTCGACACCGGCCATCGCCCCGAAGAAGTGCAGCTCCTCGGCTGTGCCGTCGAAGCCGTTGTGCATGATCAGCGTCGGCCGGGGAGCGCCGGAGCCGTCGACGCGGTACAGGTAGCCCGGCAGCGTGGTGCCCTCGTAGGGGATCTCGACCGGCTCGATGCGTGGGGTGGTGAACAGAGCCGCCGCCGCCCGGAAGCAGGCCACGCTCCGGTTGTAGGCCTTGTCGTGACGCGGATCGCACGGGTGACCGTGCAGGAAGAACTCGGCCGACCGGTAGTAGTTCGACGCTCGCAGGAACCCGTCCCGGGCGCTGACCCGGTGACCGGCCTTCAGTGCCTTCTCCGCCTCGCCGGACACGCGGTCGGCGGTGGCCAGCCACTCCGTGTACCAGCTGTTGTAGTCGCCTTCGACGATGCGCTCGCCGGTGGAGACGACCTCACCGAAGTCCGCTCCGCCGTAGGCGATGTGACTCATCGACCGCAGGGTCTCGTACCAGAACTGGATGTTGTTCGGGAACAGCAGCTGCTTCATCGCCCACACTCTCCTCGAAAACGGTAAGCACGGATCTGTGCTTGCTGCGGGAACTGTAGACCCCCGGGCGAACGCGACTCACCGCTCAACGACGCCGGCAGCCTGCGCGGCGACCTCCTCGCCTGGGCCGAAGCCAGCGTCGCGAGCATCCGCACACCCGAAGGACGCGCCCTCGTGCGCGCTGTCATCCTGTCCATGCCGAACAGCCCCCAGGCCCAGGACGAGCGTGCGCAGCACTTCCGGCGCCGGATGCACTCCATCGAGCAGATCCGCCAGCGGGCCACGGCCCGGGGCGAGAGCCCACCACCCCTGGAGCAGATCCTCGACCAACTCGTCGCACCGTTCTACCTGCGGGCGATCTTCGGCATCGACCCGCCGGCCACCGGCTACCCGGAAGTCCTCGTAGACAGACTGCTCGGCACCACGGGCACGGCTTAAGGCCTCCTACCGCGGCGGCGACTTCGCGCTGACCCGGGAACGCGACCGGGCCGTTCACCGACGTCAATTGTCGACGCGAGTTGCCGACACTGCCCACCTGCGGGTTCGTGATCACGGAGCCGAGTGTCGGCAGTCGATCGTTTTTCGACACCAGTCTCCGAAGTGATCTTCGCGTTCTAGAGTTGAGGCCATGGTTGATCAAGGGAGCACAGCAGCCACGGAGACGGATCTTTCTGGGCGGCGTCGTCACGCGAGGCGTCGTTCGGGGGCCGCGTCCGGGGGCTTGCTGTGCTCGTCCGCATTGATGGCGGCGGGCAGCGTGGTGTCACGCGGTACGGGGATGTTCCGATTGACGCTGCAGGCCGCCGCGCTGGGCACGCTGGCGGTCGGGGGCGCGTACAACACTGCGAACACCCTGCCAACCAGCCTCTACACGCTGTTGATCGGTGGTGCGCTGAACTCGGTGCTCGTGCCGCAGCTTGTCCGGGCGCGTACCGAGCACGCTGATGGCGGTCAGGCCCACGAGCAGCGGTTGGTCACCTTGGTGCTGAGCGTGCTTGCGGTCGGGACCGTCGTCGGCGTGGTGCTCGCTCCGTGGATCGTGGGTCTCTACATGCCGGATACGCCGGACAATCACCAGGTGTTCGAGTTGACGGTGGCCTTCGCCCGGTTCCTGCTGCCGCAGATCTTCTTCTACGGGCTCTTCTTCATGCTGGGCCAGATCCTCAACGCCCGCGGAAAGTTCGGAGCGATGATGTGGACGCCCGTCCTGAACAACATCGTGTTGATCACCATGTTCGGCCTGTACCGGTGGCTCGTGCCGGCCCCCGGTGACGCCGCGTCCGTGACACCGGCCGAGGTGCGGCTGCTGGGGATCGGCACCACGATCGGGATCGCCCTGCAGGCTGTCTGCTTGATCCCGTATCTCGCCGGGACAGGGTTCAGGTGGCGCCCGCGCTTTGACTGGCGCGGCACGGGCCTGGGCAAGAGCGTGGCCGCGGCGCGCTGGACCCTGCTGTTCGTGCTGGTCAACCAGGTCGCCCTGACTGTGGTGACGCGCTACGCCAACGCGGTGGACGCAGTCTTGCAGAAGGCCGGCGCGGGGAACAGCGCCTACTTCTTCGCGCAGAACATCTGGATGCTCCCGCAGGGCATCATCACGGTGTCCCTGGTCACCGCGATGCTGCCGCGGATGAGCCGAGCGGTGGCCGAGCATCGCCTGGGCGACGTCCGCGAGGACCTGTCGCGCGGCCTGCGGGTCACCGGTGTGGCGATCGTGCCGGCCGCCTTTTTCTTCTTGGCCTTCGGGCCGCAGATCGCCACAGTGATGTTCTCCTACAGCAGCAGCGGAGCGGCCTCGGCGCAGCCGCTCGGCCAGATGCTGCAGGCCTTCGCACTCGGCCTGGTCCCCTTCTCCGCCCAGTACCTGCTGCTGCGCGGCTTCTATGCGTTCGAGGACACCCGCACCCCCTTCTGGATGGCGGTCTGGATTTCCGGCCTCGACATCATCCTGGCTACTGGCTGCCACCTCTTCCTGCCCCCGCGCTGGGTCGTCATCGGCATGGCAGCCGCCTATGCAGCGTCCTACGCCGGCGGTCTGCTCGTCACCGGGCTGAAACTGCGACGCCGTTTGGAAGGCCGCCTGGACGGTAAGCGGCTCGTGCGTACGTACGGGAAACTCATGGCTGCGGCGGGGGCCGCCAGCGCCGTCGGCTGGGCGGTGGCACGCATCTGCTCCGGTGCCGTCCCGGCTCCGGTCGTGGGCTCTGTTCTGGCGCTGGCTGCCGGCGGTGTCACGATGCTGGTGCTGTTCGTGCTGCTGGCCCGCCTGCTCCGCGTCTCGGAACTGCGGAGTCTGCCCGGCCTGGGCTGACCAGTAACCGCGGGGCGCGTGACATACCGGCAGATCTTTCCCGCACCGACGCCGCGACCTTGCCGCCCCGATCCTGAACCGCGCGCCGTACGCTCCGGGCGCCGGGCGGGGAGTGTGACCGCGCCCGCCCCGGGCGCCCGGCTCGATGGAGGACCCCCCGGGCCTGCGCCGCGGCTTCGTCCCGCGCGGCGGACGGCACGGAGGAACGCACCTACGGCAGTTCCTCCACGGGCGGGTTCGACGCCGCCGGGTGGTCCCAGCGGGTCGCCGAGCACCACGCGTCGTCACCGAGGCCATGCTGGTGGAGACCGGCCGCGCGGTTGAGGACGCCGACATCCAGTACCTCGAGTTCCGGGGCTGGATCCCCCAGTAACACCCGGCTGCCCCGGCGTCGTCGGGGGATGGCTCGCGCGAGTCATCATGCCGACGTCCGGGCGGCCGCCCGCCTTCGACGGCTGTGTGGGTCGCTTGGGTCGCTGCTCGTGGTCGTGGTCGTCGGTGGGGAGCCGGCTGTCCCGCGTCGACCTCGGCGTCCGCCGTACCGCTGGTCGGCCCCGCCGTGTGTGCACGGCCCCCGCACCGGGTGTGGGCGCCCCGTTCCCGCCCTCGTCGTCCGGATCTGCACATGGTGGTGAGCTGTGCGTTGTGCCCTGTCACCTGTACGCGATGCTGAGCTGCACTGTTGGTGGGGAGTTGAACCCCTGCGTTGCTCTTCACGCGCCAGGGCCGGATAAACCGCCGGCCGCGGTGTGTGCACGCCTCCATGACGACTACCTGCTTCCCACACCCAGCTTGTGGGGTCAGTCCTCGACCAGGTCGATCTCCCAGTTGGTGCGCTGGATCAAGGTGTCCACCTCGCGGATCTCCTTGGCCAGGACGTCCGCCTGAGCGCGGAGCTCGGCGACCGGCAGCGCGGAGAGGATCCTCTCGTCGAAGCCCGGCGGCCGGCCCCCCACGTGAGCCTTTGCGTAAACGCGCGGCCTGACTGCTCGATCGACATCAGCGCCGGACAGGGCGGCGCGCTGCAGGAACTCGTCCCGTTCGGTCGGGACATGTGGCGCGGCTTCGTGGACTTCAACAGGCATACCCCAGGACCACATCGACCGGTCGGGTGACGGACGGAGGAGGTGAAGGATCTGCGAGCAGGGGTTCCCGAGGTGCCGTCCGGCGGTAGATTTCGCTGCCATCGTGGGACTCCGCCGGAGCGACCGCCGCCCGGCAGTGGTCTCCGGGGAGAGTGAGGACACCGTGCCCGGTCCACCCTTTCGGCCCGTCGGCCCCGCGCGTCGCCCCGAACTCCTCCAGGCCCTGCGCACCGGGCCGTTCGACCTCGCGCTGCGCACGGCGATCCGCGCCAGCGGGCTGAGCCTGGAAGGGATCCAGCGTCGCCTCGACCGGCGTGGCGTTCAGGTCAGCGTCTCCAGCCTGAGCTACTGGCAGCGCGGCCGCAGCAGACCCGAACGGCCGGACTCGCTGGCGGCGGTGCGGGTGCTGGAGGAGGTGCTGGGCCTGCACCGGGACGAACTGGTTGTCCTGCTCGGCCCGCGCCGTCCACGCGGGCGCTGGGTGGAGCACGTCCCTGGTTCGCTCGACTACGCCAGCACCTTCGGCGATCCAGCCGTGGAAGGCGTCCTGGCCGACCTCGACCCGCGCACCAACGCCCGGCTGGAGACCCTGCACACCCGGGTCGACGTGCACATCGGCGCGCGGCGGGAGGAGCGCCGGGTGGACATCGTGCAGGTGGTCCGTGCCCTGGCCGCGGGCGTCGACCGGCTGATCCTGCTCACCCAGGCCAAGCCCGAGATGTCCGCCGGTGCCGACCTCGGCCTGTCCGACCTGGTCGGCTGCCGACTCGGGAGGCGCCGGGTGGACCGCGAACGCGGCCTGGCCGCAGCGGAGTTGCTCCTCGACCTGGTGCTCGGGCCCGGGCAGTGCACGGTCGTCGAGTACAGCTACGCCTATCCCTCGAAGCAGGTCGCCACCCACTACCAGCGCATGGTGCGCTTCCCCGGGAAGAACCTGGTCCTGCGGGCGCTCTTCGACCCGGCGGACCTTCCGGCCGGGTGCACCGCGCTCTGGCGCCCGCAGCACGACGCGCCGCCGTCCAGCGACGAACAGCTGAGGGTCTCCCCGGTCGGCCATGCCTGTGCCGTGTTCCCGGACGTCACCCCCGGCATCTACGGGCTGTCGTGGGAGTGGAACGAGGACCTCGCGCCGGTGCCGCCGCGGGCCGGCTGACCACCCCGGCCGGGAGCGGCCTTCGGCAGGGCGCCGCATGTACGTCGCCCCGCCGAAGCACGGTTGACGACACGTCAGGGGTGTCGAAGGGCGGTGTCAGCGGACGACGGCCGGTGCCAGGGCGGCGTGCACCAGGAGGGCGGGCGCCCCGGATCCGTCGGCCGGGACGCTCCACACGTCGGTGCCGTCGTCGCCCGGCAGTGCGTACGCGAGGGTCCGCCCGTCCAGCCACAGCGCCTGGTCGTCGACGTCGCGCTGCTCGGCGGTGGCGCTCTCCGCCATGGTCCGCAGGTCCAGCACGTACAGCCGCCAGGGCGCGTCGTCCGGCAGGCCGGGCACGCGCTTCTTGTACGCGATCCGGGTGCCGTCGGGGGACAGCGAGGGGCACTCGACGTTGCCGTGCACGGTGGTGAGCGTGCGGCGGGTGACGTCGCCGGCGGCCAGGTAGGTGCGGCCGCCGGTGGCCACGGTGGCGTAGAACCGTTCGTCGTCGGCGAAGGTCACGCCCCAGACGTTGACGTCCGGAGAGCGGTAGGGCGCGCCGTCGAGGGTGACGGCGTCGTCCTCCAGGTTCTCCTGGAGCGTCCAGGTGCGGGTGTCCAGGACGGAGGTGCGGGTGGAGAAGGAGCCGCCGGCGTAGGAGTCCCCGCTGAGGAAGACCGTCCACGCCACCAGGTGTCCGGAGGGCGACACCCGGGCACGGGTCGGTATCCCGGCCAGGTCGTAGTGGCGCACCTCGTGCAGGGCCGCGTCCAGGACCACGGCGCGGTAGCCGTCCTGGACGAGCCCGTATACCGCCTGCAGGCAGATTCCGGTTCCCGCCGCCGCGTGGAAGCGCAGACAGGTGGGGGCGGACGCCGCGGTGCGGGTGTCGTCCGGGTGCCGGAGCGGGACGGAGGCCAGCTCGTCGCGGTCGGGGCCCCAGGTCATGCTGCGGAATACCAGGCGGGGGCCGTCCGGCTGGGCGCCGAGCGTCACCGTCCCGGCCCGCACCGGCGGCCCGTCCGCCCGGGCGCCGCGGGCCTGCCCGGCGGCGTGCAGCACCGCCAGCGTGCCGGTCGCCGCCAGCAGCGCGACCGCCGCGAGCAGGACGAGGAACCTGCGCCCGCCGCTCACGCCGCCTCCTTCCCGCGCGCCGGGCCCGGCCGCAGCACGTACGCCGCCACGGCCACCGCCCCGGCCAGCGCGGCCGTCATCGCCGCCAGGGCCGCGCCGTCCCCCCACCGCGCCCACAGCACCCCCACCGTCAGCGAGCAGCCGAAGCGGCCGGCGGCCTGGCCCGTGCTGACCAGCGCCAGGCCGGCCCCCTGCCGGGACGCGGGCACGACGGCGGCCGTGGCGGCCGCGAGCATCCCGTCGGTCGCGGCGTAGAACAGGCCGTGCAGGGTGAGGACGACCGCGGCGACCGGCAGCCCGCCGGCCGGGCGCAGCAACAGGAGTGCGTACCCGGACAGCAGCGCCAGGTGCCCCAGGACGAACACCCGCCGCCGGCCGTACCGGTCACCGGCCGCACCCAGCGGTACCGCGAGCAGCAGGTAGACCGCGGCCGTGCCGAGCGGCAGCAGCGGGAACCAGCCGGCCGGCAGGCCCAGGCGCCGCTGGGCGAACAGGTAGACGAAGGAGTCGCTGAGGGTGGCGAGTCCGAGCAGTGCCGCGCACAGGCAGACCCGCCGCAGGCCGGGCAGGCGCAGCAGCCGGGCGACAGGCCGTCCGGCCGGCAGCGGGAGTACGCCGCCGACCATGCCCCCGGGGCGGGCGGGCACGCACAGGACGAGCACCAGGACGCCGAGCGCCGCGACGCAGGCGCTGACCGTGAAGACCGCGTGGTAGCCGCCCGGGGCGGCGCGCAGGATCAGGAATGCCAGCAGCGGTCCGGCCAGCGCCCCGACGGTGTCCATCGCCCGGTGCACGCCGAACGCGCGGGCGCGGCGCTCGGGCGGGGCGGACAGGGAGATCAGCGCGTCGCGCGGGGCGGTGCGCAGCCCCTTGCCGGCCCGGTCCACGGCGAGGACCAGGCCGAGCACCGGTGTGGTGCGGGCGAGCAGCAGCGCCGGTTTGCACAGCGCCGAGAGCCCGTAACCGGCGGCCGCGACGGCCTTGTGCCGCCCGTGACCGTCGGTGCCGTGGCCGTGGGCGTCGTGCCCGCCAGGCCGGTCGGCGAGCAGCCCGCCGAGCAGCCGGATCACGACGGTCGCGCCGTTGTAGACGCCGTCCAGCACGCCGAATCCCAGGGGGGACACGGCCATGACGGTGACCAGGTAGAGCGGGAGCACGGCGGTGACCATCTCGGAGGAGACGTCCGTGACGAGGCTGACGGTCCCGAGCGCGAGCACGGTGGTGGCGATCCGCGCGGGCCGCCCCGGCCGTGGGGCCGGGGCGGTGTCGGACACTGGGGTGTGACGGCTGTCCGCGAGGTACACGGTCAGTTCCAGACGCCGGTGATGTCGGTGGCCGAGGTGGACTTGCCGGCGTGTGCGCCGGTGCCGGCCAGGTCCTCCAGGGTGTGCAGCAGGTCGTAGTGGTTGTACGAGGTGCTGCTGGTGGCACCCGCCCTGGCGGGCTGTCCGTAGATCAGGGTGGGGATGTGGTTGCCGCTGTTGCGATCGTCCTCGTCGTAGGTGACGACCAGCAGGCTGTTGTGGCTCCTGGCCCAGGAGGCGTAGCCGCCCAGCTTGTTCTTCAGCCAGGAGTCCCCGGTGCCCACCGAGCAGTTGTGCATGTCGCCGCAGAGGTCGGGGATGACGAAGGAGACCTTGGGCAGTGTGCCGTAGTCCGAGGGGAACTGCGCGAAGGTGTGCTCGGTGGAGCCGGGGATGTTGCCGAAGCCCACCCAGGGGGCGTGCTTGCGGGCGTAGTTGCCGCTGCTGCAGGTGGTGGACCCCTGGCTGGGCAGGGCTTCGCTGTAGCTGCCCCAGCTCTTTCCGGCCGCGCTCAGCTCGGACGCCAGGTTGGGCGCCTTGCTGAAGCCGGGGGAGTAGCAGGAGTCGTCGGTGATTCCCTGGGTGCTGCCGGAGAACACCGCGAAGTAGTTCGGCTGGCTGGGGTGGGTGATCCCGTATGAGGCCTTGAGCAGGGCACCTCCGGTGGCGAGCGAGTTGAGGAAGGGGGCGTCCGAACTGCCGATGATCTGCCCGTAGGCGTGGTTCTCCAGCATTACCACGACGATGTGGTCGGGCGAGGGGAGGGTGGCGGCGGCCGAGGCGCTGGTGCCGGCCGTGAGCGCGGCGGCTGTGGTCGCGCCGGCCACCGCGGCGGCCAGGACGAGCGTGGTGCGGGAACGGGCGGTGGGGAAGGGCATGTCTGTCTCCGGGAAGGGGGTGGGGGGTTGGGGTTTCCGGCGCGGCTCGCCGGTGCGGACGGCGGACACACCGGGTGCGGGGTGCCGGGCCGTCGGCAGGGGTCGACGGTCCCGCAGCGCCGAGTGGGTGTCAACGCCGCTGGTTGGCAAGTGAGTTGCTGTTGTCGAACGGCCGCCAACTGTGTGGATGCCGCAGACCTGTGGTGAGGGGCCGGCGGCTGGATCACGGTCCTGCGGCAACGGCCAATTTTGTGGATTCCCCAGCGCGACGCTCCGTCCCGGGGCGGCAGGGCCACTCGACTGGCGAATCCACAGAATTGGCCGCCCCGAGGGCCGGGGCGGGCGTCGTGCCGCAGTTCAGCGGCCCCGCGGGCGGTCCTCGGGAAGCGGCTCTCCACCGTCAACCATGCGGAATTCCAAGCGCGTTGACCGCTGTGGCGGCGCAGGGCGACACTCTCGTCCCATCACGGCCAGCGGTAGTGGTAGTGGGTAGTGGCCCGCCGGGCGTCCTCGGCGAAGGTGGCGTCTCGCACGTGGTGGATCTCGACTGGGGCGGCATCTGCCTGTCGCACCGTCAGGTCGGTGGAACGAACACTTCGCCTGACGACGCAGCCGGGCTACTTCGGCACTGTCGGTGTGGGGGGTTTGGACGTTCACCCAGGATCGCCCAGGTGCGGGCGAACTTGGCGGCCTGACCGTCAAGGGCATCCTGATCGCGGGGCACCGAGACCGACCCCGAGCCGGAGACCGGCGACGCCGGGGCCGCGGCCTTCCTTCACGGGCCCGAGGGCC
Organism: Kitasatospora aureofaciens; assembly: GCF_001188955.3. Classification (GTDB taxonomy): domain Bacteria; phylum Actinomycetota; class Actinomycetes; order Streptomycetales; family Streptomycetaceae; genus Kitasatospora; species Kitasatospora aureofaciens. Next base: position 423,507 of record NZ_JPRF03000021.1, read on the forward strand.
TGTTCGCCGCGAGCATCCCCTCCCGGATCGCCGGCGAGCCCGAGGGCACCCCGGGCCGCGATGACGCCGAGGAGGAGGCCGTCGATGAGCGTGATGGACACCGCCCTGCGCAAGTCACTCAAGGTCCTGCGACTGTCCGGGATGCTGGAGAACTCGACGCGCGGCTGATCCAGGCCCACGGCGGCGAACTCGGCCACCTGGACTTCCTGCAGGTCCTCTGCCAGGACGAGATCACCCGCCGCGAGACCGTCGCATTCCAACGGCGCCAGCAGAAAGCGAAGTTCGAACAGCAGGTCACCCTGGAGGAGTTCGACTTCACCGCCTCCCCGAAGCCGCCCGCGGCCCAGATCCGCGACCTGGCCGCCCTGCGCTGAGTGCGTTGGTCAGGGGGTGGGTGCGGTGAGGTAGCGCTGAAGCGTGGGCCCGAGCCAGTCGACGATCTCGTTGTGGCCGAGTGCCATGCTCTCGGGGAACCGTAGTACGTAGCGGGTCAGCGCGAGCCCCAGCACGGCCGAAGCGCACAGTGCCGCCCGCGCCGGCGCCTGCTCCGGTGCCGGGCCCACCCGGCGGGCGAGCGGGATCAGCTGCTCCCGGAGGACGCTCTGCATGCGCTCGGCGGCGGCCGGGTCGGTGGCGCCGACCCGGATCAGCGCGGTGAGCTCCCCGTTCTCCTCCCACAGGGTGAGGAAGTGGCGCACCAGCGTTCGGCCGATCGCCTCGCGCGGTTCGACGGACAGGCTCGGCAGCCCGGGGTCGATGGCGACGGCCGCCGCGAACAGGCCGGCCTTGTTGCCGTAGTAGCGCATCACCATCGACGGGTCGATGTTCGCGTCGCGCGCGATGGCCCGGATGGTCGCCTTCTCGTAGCCGTCCGCCGCGAACCGCTCGCGGGCGGCGGCGAGGATCGTGGCGCGGGTGGCGTCGGAACGCCGGGCGGCCTGCTGGTTCTCCGTGCTGCCGGTCATGCCAACAACAGTAGGCCAACACGTGTTGACAGTCCAGGGCCGCAGCTCTACGTTTGCCAACACGCGTTGACCAACAAGCGTTGGCATGTCTGGACGCGTGACGACCGAAAGCGAGAGGGAGTACCGAAGATGGCCGAGCTGCACAGTCTGGACCCGAACACGTCGATGTTCGCGCAGTTCAGGGAGAAGACCGGGTCCGTTGTCCTGGCCAACACGTTCGTCGTTCCGAAGGAAAGGACCGAAGCGTTCCTGACCCTCTTTCGGAGGCAGTCGGAGTTCATGAAGGCTCAGCCGGGGTTCGTCTCCCTGCAGATGCACAGGGGAACAGCGGGCAGTCGACTCCTGATGAACGTCGCGGTCTGGGAGTCGACCGGGGCTCTCGCCGCGGCGTTCGGCAGCCCGGAGTTCCAGCGCATGGCCGCCGAGTTCCCCGACGACATCGTGTCGTACCCGCACGTCTTCGAGCAGATCGAGGTATGACGCCGGAGCCGTAGCCGCGGGAGGACGGGCGGAGAGGCCGTGCCCTCCCCCGGGCGGTACCGCATCCGGCACCCTGCCGGGCCACCGAGCAACCCCGCCACGCGCAGCCGCCGTACCCGAAAAGGAGTCACTATGCTCGTGGAACTGAACCACACCATCGTGCCCGCCCGTGACCCGCAAGCCTCGGCCCAGTTCCTGGCCGACATCCTGGGCCTGAGGGTCGATCCGCCGGTGGCGCACTTCACACCGGTCACGCTGGCCAACCAAATCAGCCTGGACTACGACCGGCTCGACGACTTCGAGCCGCACCACTACGCGTTCATGGTGGGAGACCAGGAGTTCGACGCGGCCCTCGCCCGCATCCAGCACGGCGGGATCGCCCACTACGGCGATCCCGCGTGCCAGGAGAGCGGGCAGATCTATCGCAGCAGGCACATCGAAGGCCGCAGGGGCGTCTACTTCCGCGACCCCGACGGACATCTCATGGAAATCCTCACCCGCCCCGGGCCGCCAACCGCCTCGGACCCGGCGCTGCCGCTCGATCAGCCCCGTGCGAAACGGGCGGCTGACCGGGCCCCGCACGAGACTCGCCGAGTTCTCACCAGACTCACCGAGTTCACAAGCTCACCAAGCCTCGCAGGGAGCAGAGCAATGTCACTGAAGAAGATCAACACCGTCCTGGTCGCCGCCTTCATCCTCTTCATCCTCTGGTTCGGCGGGGAGTTCATCCTGAGCCCGGGGACGACGGCGCCGAGCTTCGGCCTGCCGAGCTGGCCGTCCGGCGACGGTGGCGGGTTCCTGATCATCAAGGGAATACGCGACGTCGTCCTGGCCCTGGTCCTGGGCATCCTGCTGGTGACGGGCCATCGCAGGGCGCTGGGCTGGGCGCTGCTGGTGGAGGCCCTCGCCGCGTACGGCGACATGACCACCGTGCTGGCCCACCACGGCTCCGTGGCGACCGCGCTCGGCGTCCACGGCCTGACCGGGACACTCATGGTGGTCAACGGCCTGCTGATCATGCGTGAGACCCGCACGATCGCTGCGGCTTCCGCGCCGCCCGCCCCGCAGCCCGCGTAGCGCCACCTCGGCGCGTGTCTCCGTCGGGTCGGGCGATCGGGCGTAACGCGGCGGCCCGGGGCGGCACGTCCGGGTAGGGCTGCATGGCGCCCACGAGGAGCGGCTCCGCCAGTCGCCCCTGAGAGCACGGCGTGTCGTCCGAGCGCGCAGGGGTCGGACATGGTGTGGTGCCGTCGCGGGACCGGAGGGCCGCGTTCGCGGAGTGCAAGGCCCACACCGGCGAGGAGCGCGACATCCTCTGCCACAGCCGGCTGCTCACCGAGGGCATCGACGTGGCCGCCGTGGACGCGGTCTGCTTCGCCGACCCCAAGCCCTCGGTGATCGACCTGGCCGCGCACGACGCCCGGGCGGTGGGCCGCATCACCGAACTGCGCGCCCACCCGCTCCGCAGCAAGAGGATCTTCGGTCTCTGTCGGCCAGTCGACGGCCGTCTTCGCGCCCCTGGCAGGGCCCGCGCACACGGTGGAGGCGGCCAACGACGCGTTCTGCGCCGCGATCGGCGGCGCGCAGCGGATCCGCACCGGGGAGCCGCTTGGTCTGCTGATGCCCGAACTGGTCGAGCAGGGCTTCATCACCTTGCTGGACCGGGTCTACCGCACCGGGCAGCGGTACGTGGGGCGCGAGGCGCGGTGATGCTCGGCTCTTCGGCTGCGGCGCGCGAGGCGTTCTTCGACTTCACCTACGAGCCGCGCCGGGACGCCGGCGGCAACGTCACGGGGGTTCGGGTCATCGGGGTGGAGACGACCCAGATCAAGCACGCCCAGCGGCTCACCGCCGAGCACCGCGTGTTGCTGGAGCAGATCGCCCGGCAAGCGCCCCTGACCGAGGTGCTGGAGGGCATGGCCCGCGCGATCGAGGACCTGGCCCCGGAGGAGGTCCTGGTCTCGGTGCTCCTGGCCGACGCCGAGGGCAGGCATCTGCGGCACGGCGCCGGCCCGAGCGCGGGCTTGGGTGAGGGTGGGCCGGGGTTTCGCTGGTTGGTCGAGAAGGTTGTGGGCTGGGTGGGTCGGCTCTGTCTGGTGGGGTTCTGAGCTGGTGGTTTCGCGGATGGGGTGAGGGAGTTGCTGTTCCTGCGGAATGCTTTCCGCGTGTCGCGGGTTTGGTGAGAGCCCTACAGGTGGCTCTCAGGTTGTGGTGGCGCCATCCCTGACACCGACCGTGCGCGGCACGTGACGAGACCACCCGGCCGAGCTTGCGCGATCGGACCCATTCCGCGGTGGAGGAGCCGGGACGCACCGAGGAGCCGTCGGTCCGGAGGTGGCGCCCGGCCGGGGCGGTCATCGTGCTCACCACCGCCACCCAACACGGACCAGGCCGCACACGCGGCGTGGGAGCGGCAGGTCAACGCGGCCGGGCACCAGGCCCTGCCGAGGGTGTTCCGGACTCACCTGCCGGCCGACTTCACCAGCGTGTCGGACGGCGACGGGACCTGGCGCTCAGCGGTGTTCGAGTTCACCAGGAAGGGCACGGCCGCAGGGAACACGGCTGACCCCGCGGCCGGTCACCGCCGGCTCCCGCCGTCGGCCGGCGAACTCCGCCTAACCGCCCAATCCTTGACCTAACGGACTGCCGGAGTAATCGCCATACTCTATTGCCGGGAACCAATGAGACCCATGCTGTCGGAGTGGAACGCATGAGGGGTGGTGGTTCTCCAACAGCCGTGGTCCCGGAGTCCGCACGCGACCGCGGCTCGTCGGTCAGCGCACGTGCGGTGCTCCGGTTGCCTTGACGGTGCCGAGGCGGCCGGCCGTTTCCGAGCCGCACTCGAAGGAACCCGGTCGCGAGGCTCCGGACCCACCTCGTCCTCGCGGCGTCCCGCAGCGTTTCGCCGTGCCCGTCATCCCCGCGTCCACGCCCGCGACGCCCGACATGACGGCCGCAGGGGGCACGACCAGCAGCAGATCAATCCGTATCCCGCCGAACCGGAGGAACCCATGGACGGCGAAGCCCAGTCCTACGTGGTCGTGCTCAACGACGAGGAACAGTACTCGATCTGGCCCGCCGACCGGGACCTGCCCCTCGGCTGGCGCGGCGCCGACGTCAGCGGTTCCAAGGCCGAATGCCTGGCCCACATCGGCGAGGTCTGGACTGACATGCGCCCGCTGAGCCTGCGCCAAGCCGTGGAGCAAGCCGGTGCAGCCGCCCACTCCCAGCAGTGAAGGGTACGTGCGAAATGGTGCTCAATGAATTCCACGCCCGGCTGGCCGAGGCACCGGACGCGATCGCGGTGCAGGACGGCGACCGGAGGCTGACCTACCGCAGCCTCGCCGCACACGCGTCCGCCCTGGCGACCGAGCTCAACCAGCGCGGGGCGGGCCAGGACAGCGTCGTGGCCGTCTACGCCGACCGGTCGGCGGAACTGGTGGTCGCCGAGCTGGCCGTCCTGCTCGCGGGCGCGGCCTACCTGCCGCTGGACCCGGCCCACCCCGCCGCGCGCATCCGCCAACTGCTGGAGGTCTCCGGCGCCGTCGCGGTCCTCAGCACCGAGGCGCTGGTGTCCGGTGGGGCACCGCTGGGTGACGACGTCCTGGTGGTCGACCTGACGAAGGAACCGTCCGACGCCACCGTCCTGGCACCGCCCCGGCTGACCGGCGCCGAACTGGCCTACGTGATCTACACGTCGGGTTCCACCGGCCAGCCCAAGGGCGTCGCGGTGACCCACGCGAGCCTGGCCAACCTGATGCACTGGCACCACCGGACCTACCGGACGCTGCGGGAGGACCGCTCGACCCTGTTGGCCAGTCCCGGATTCGACGTGTCCGTCCAGGACATCTGGTTCACCCTGACCGCCGGCGCCACGCTGGTGGTGCCGCCCGCCGAGGTGCGCACCTCGCCCCCCGCGCTCGCCGCCTGGCTGGCCGACGAGCAGATCACCGTGACCTTCCTGCCCACACCGCTGGCCGAGGCCGTCCTCGACGAGACCTGGCCGGCGCACACCGTGCTCCGGTTCCTGCACACCGGCGGCTCCGCGATGCAGCGCGGCGTGCCGGACGGCCTGCCGTTCACCGTGATCAACCTCTACGGGCCGACCGAAGCCACCGTGAAGGTGACGGCCGGCGAGGTGGTGGCGGGAGGACCCGTGCCGCCGCCGATCGGCGTGCCCGTCGACGGCGTGCGCTGCTACGTGCTCGACGGACTCGACCCGGTGCCCGACGGCGAAGCCGGCGAACTGTGCCTGGCCGGCGCGTGCGTGGCCCGTGGATACCTGAACGACCCGGCAGCCACGGCGGCGGCGTTCGTACCCGACATCGGCGCCCCCGGGCAGCGGATGTACCGCACCGGCGACAAGGTCCGCCGCCGCCCGGACGGGGTCTTCGAGTACATCGGCCGCTATGACGACCAGGCCAAGATCCGCGGGTTCCGCATCGAGCCCGGCGAGGTGGCCACGGTGCTCAAGCAGCACCCCGGCGTCCGGGACGCCTTCGTGGCGGTCGAGCACTCCGGCCGCCCCGACGCGCGCCTGGTCGGCTACGTCGTCACCGGCGCCCCCACGGCCGAACTGGTCGACTTCGTCGCAGCCCGACTGCCCCGCTACATGGTGCCGGCGGCGCTCGTCGTACTGCCCGCCCTGCCGCTGACCCCCAACGGCAAGGTCGACCGCGCCGCGCTGCCCGCCCCCGACCGCACGGCCGCCGGCCTGGCCGACGTCGCCGCCGCACCCCGCACCCCGACCGAAGTGGCCCTGGCGGGGATCGTGTCCAGGCTGCTCGGCGGCACCGAGGTCGGCGCGCACGACGACTTCTTCGCCCTGGGCGGCAACTCGCTGCTCGTCGCCGGCCTGGCGGGCCGCATCGCGGCCGAGCTGCACACCGTGGTGACCGTGCCAGAGCTGTTCGACGCGCCCACCGTCGCCGCCCTCGCCGCGATCATCGACCAGCGCTCCGCCGTCACCGACGGCAGCCACACCCCCGCCCCGGCGATCGCGCCGGTCCCGCCGCCGGTGCGCCGCGGCGACCGGAGCCGGCCGATCCCGCTGTCCCTGCCGCAGGAGCGCGTCTTCTTCTTCGAGCAGCTCTCGCCCGGCAACCTGGCCTACAACTTCCAGGCCACCGTGTCCATGCAGGGCGAGGTCGACGTCGAGGCCATGCGCGCCACGCTCGACGAGATCGTCCGCCGGCACGAGGTCCTGCGCACCGTCTTCGTCGCCGTCGGGGGCGTGGGCCGCCAGCTCCCGCAGGCGGACGTCAAGGCCTCGCTGAAGGTCCTCGACGTCCCCGCCGAACAGGCCGACGAGGTCGTCGCCGAGCAACTGCGCGAGCCGTTCGACCTGACCAAGCCACCGCTGGCCCGCTGGGTCCTGCTGCGGCACGGCAACGGACAGAACACCTTCCTCCACGTGGAGCACCACTTCGTCCACGACGGCTGGTCGCTGTCGATGTTCCTGTCCGAGTTCCGCGCCATCTACCCGGCCTTCCTCGCCGGGAAGCCCTCACCGCTGCCCGAGCTGGTCGTCCAGTACGCGGACTACGCGCTCTGGCAGCGCGACTTCATGAGCGGCGACGTACTGCGCGCCCACGTCGACCACTGGACCGCCCGACTGGCCGGCGCCCCGCACATCCTGGAGCTGCCCGCCGACCGGCCGCGCCCACCGGTGATGACCTTCCGCGGCCGGGCCCCGCGCATCCTCATCCCGGCCGAACTCGCCCGCGCGCTGCGCTCCTTCAGCCGCGAGAACCGGGTGTCGCTGTTCTCCACCATGTACACCGGCTTCGCGGCCCTGCTCTACCGCTACACGGGACAGCAGGACATGCTCGTGGGCACCGGCGCGGCCAACCGCACCATCCCCGAGCTGGAACCACTGCTCGGCATGCTCGTCAACACGCTGGTCCTGCGCACCAAGGTGTCGCCCGACCAGACGTTCAACGACCTGCTGGCCCAGGTGCGCCAGAGCGTCGCCGAGACGCTCGCCTGGTCCGACACCCCGGTGGACTCGGTGATCGACGCCATCGACCCGGTCCGCGACCCCTCCCGCACACCGCTGTTCCAGGTCATGTTCAGCTTCCACGACTCCGCGGTCCCCGACATCGACTTCGGCGGACTCACCGGCAGGGTCACCGAACGCTCCAACCGCACCGCCAAGGCCGACCTCAACGTGATCGTGATCCCGCGGGCCGAGCAGCGCCTCGGCCGGGAGGCCCGTCCCGAGGACGACGACCTCTACATGATCTGGGAGCACTCCTCCGACCTGTTCGACGAAGCCACCATGGAGCGGATGGTCACCCACTACCTGACCCTGCTCACCAACGCGGTCGCCGAGCCGGGCACCCGGATCGGCGCGCTGCGCCTGCTCCCGCAGGAGGAGGCGCGACAGCTGGAGCGCTGGACCCACGGGCCCGCCGCGGCCGCCTCCCAGCCGGTCACCGACCTGATCGCCCGTCAGGCACAGGCCCGGCCGCAGGCCGTCGCGGTGCGCTGGCCGGGAGGACAGCTCAGCTACGGAGAACTGTGGCGCCGCGCCGGCGCCCTGGCCCACGAGCTGCACGAATCCGGCCTCACCACCGAGGAGCCGGTGGCCGTCTACGCCGACCGCTCCGCCGAGCTGGTGATCGGCGAACTCGCGGCACTCCTGGCCGGCGGCAGCTACCTGCCCGTGGACCCGAGCTACCCGGCCGAGCGGGCCGCCTACATCCTGCAGGACGCCGGCGTGCGCACGGTCCTGGTCACCCCCCGTGCGCGCCCGCAGCTGCCCGCCTCCGCGCAGAACCTCCAGATCCTCGACCTGGCCGCCGACAACCCGCACGCGCCGCTCCACACCGAGCCCGCCACCCCCGAGCGGCTGGCGTACCTCATCTACACCTCGGGATCCACCGGCCGGCCCAAGGGCGTGGCCCTGGAACACCGCGGGCTCGCCAACCTGGTCGCCTGGCACGTGGACGAGTACGCCCTCGGCCCGGACGACCGCACCACGCTGTTCGCCAGCCCCGGCTTCGACGCGTCGACCTGGGAGATCTGGCCCACCCTCGCGGCCGGCGCCACCCTGAGCGTCGTCCCGCCGCACCTGCGGGCCGCACCCGCCGAACTGGTGCGCTGGCTCACCGAGGAACGGATCACCGCGGCGTTCCTGCCCACCCCCGTCGCCGCGGCCGTCCTGAACGAGCCGTGGCCGGCCGACACCGCGCTGCGCACCCTGCTGACCGGCGGCGACGTGCTGCCGGCCGCGCCCCCCGCCGGACTGCCGTTCCGCCTCCACAACCACTACGGACCGACCGAGAACACCGTCGTGGCCACGGCCGGCCCGGTGCCGCCGGACCCGGACGGGCTGCGCCCGGCCATCGGCCGGCCGATCAGCGGCATCGACGCCCACGTCCTGGACGCCGAGGGACAACCCGTGCCCACCGGTGTTCGCGGCGAGCTGTACCTCGGCGGCACCGCGGTGGCCCGCGGCTACGTCAACCGCTCCGAGCTCACCGCCCAGAGCTTCCCCACCGACCCGTTCACCGACCGGCCCGGCGCACGCCTGTACCGCACCGGCGACGTCGTGCGCTGGCGCCCCGACGGGCAGCTGGAGTTCCTCGGCCGCGCGGACGAGCAGGTCAAGATCCGGGGCTTCCGGATCGAGCCCGAAGAGGTCGCGGCCACGCTCCGGGAACACCCGGACGTGCGCGACGCCGTGGTCGTCGCCCGCGCCTTCGCACCGGGCGCCGAGGCCTCACTGGTGGCCTACGCCTGCGCCGACGGCCAGGACGAGTCCCTCGCCGAGGAGAAGCTGCTGGCGTTTCTGCGCGACCGGGTGCCCGTGTACATGGTGCCCGACCGGATCGTCGTGCTCGACACCCTGCCGCTCACCGAGCACGGCAAGATCGACCACGACGCGCTGGTCGCCCTGACCCCGAGCACCCCGGTCGAACCCGAGGCCGAGCAGGCGCCGCGCACCCCCACCGAGGAACGCGTCGCACAGCTCGCGTCCGCGCTGCTCCACGACCAGCCGATCGGGCGCGCGGACGACTTCTTCCGCGCCGGCGGCCACTCCCTGATGGCAGCCCGACTGGTGGCCCAGGTCAACGAGGCCTTCGGCGTCGAGGTGCCGATCGCCGCGTTCCTCCAGCGGCCCACGGTGGCCGGCCTGGCGGACGCCGTGACCACCGCGACCGCAGCGCCCAGGACCGCCCCGATCAAGCCGCGCGCCCGCCGCACCGGAACCGAGGTGCAGCAGTGAGCACAGCCATCGAACCCGGGACCGGGGGAGAGGACGACTGGGCCCCGCTGTCGTACGCGCAACAGCGACTGTGGTTCCTCGACCAGCTGCAGCCGGGCAGCGCGGTCTACAACGTCCCGCTCGGCTACGACATCACCGGCCCGCTGCACCACACCGCCCTCGAACAGGCGCTGACCGAAGTCGTGCGGCGCCACGAGATCCTGCGCACCGCCTTCCGCTCGACCGCGGGCACCCCGCGCCAGGTGGTCCTGCCACCCGCGCCGGTGTCCATCCCCGTCGTCGACCTGACCGCACCCGGCCGCTCGGCGCACGAGGTGGCACGGCTCGCGGACGAGGAAGCCGGAGCCCCGTTCGACCTGGTCGCCGGCCGGGTCATCCGGGCCCGCCTGCTGCGCCTCGGTGAGCAGCAGCACCGCCTGCTGCTCACCGTGCACCACCTCGCCTGCGACGCGCCGTCGGTCGGCACGCTCGGCAAGGAACTCGAGGTCCAGTACCTGGCCGCCCTGGGCGGCCGGGTACGGCCCGAGCCCGACCTGCCCATGCAGTACGCCGACTTCGCCGACTGGCAGCAGAACACCCTCGCCGGGCCCGAACTCGACCGGCTGCTGGCGTACTGGACGGACCGGCTGGCCGACATGCCCGCCCGGAACCTGCCCACCGACCACCCGCGCCCGCCGGTGCAGAGCTACCGCGGCGCCGCGCTCACCTTCGACCTGCCACCGACAGCGGTCCAGCGGCTCGAAGAGCTGGGCCGGGCGGAGGGCGTCACGCTCTACAGCGTCCTGCTCGCCGCGTTCGCGGTCCTGCTGCGGGCGCACGTCGGCGAGGACGAGGTCGTGGTCGGCACCCCGGTCTCCGGACGGGAACGGCCCGAACTGGCCCGCCTCATCGGGTTCTTCACCAACACCCTGGTGCTGCGCTGCGACCTCGGGTCCGGCCCGACGTTCCGCGAGCTGATCCAGCGCCTGTGGGAGGAGGTCAAGGGCGCGCTGGCCCACCAGGACCTGCCGTTCGAGAAACTCGTCGAAGAACTGCACCCCGACCGCGACCTCGCCCAGAACCCGCTGTTCCAGGTGCTGTTCAGCTACCGCTACGAGGACGAGGGATCGGGCCTGCGCCTGGACGGCTGCCAGGTGCGGCAGGTACTGGGCGACACCGGCGCGGCGCGCTTCGACCTCACGCTCAGCCTCACCCGCAACCCGGCCGGCGTGACCGGCCGCCTGGAGTACAGCACCGACCTGTTCGAGGCCACGACCGCCGAGCGGATCGCCCAGCGTTACGTCCAGGTCGTGACCGCCGCCGCACAGACCCCCGACCGGCCCGTCGACGAGCTGACGGTGCTGCCGCCGGGCGAACTCGCCACCCTCACCGACTGGCAGTCCGGCACCCCGGCCGGCGTCCCCGACGCCGCCCTGGTGCACCTGCTGCTGGCGCAGCGGGTGGCCGCGACGCCCGACGAGGTCGCCCTGGTGGCCTCCGACACCACCCTGACCTACCGCGAACTCGACCACCTCGCCGACCGGTTCGCCGCCCAGCTGCGCCGCCTCGGCGTGGCACCGGACGAGCCGGTCGGGGTCCACCTGGGCCGCACCTCCCTGCTGATGGTCACCCTGCTGGGGATCCTCAAGGCGGGCGCCGCCTACCTCCCGCTGGACCCCGGCTACCCGCGCGACCGGCTGGCCTTCATGGTCGCCGACGCGGGCGTGCGGCTGGTCGTCGCGGACTCCAGGTCCGCCGCGGCCGCCGGCCGGCTCGGCGCCGCCCAGGTCGTGGTGCCCGACCTCACCGGGCAGCCGCAGGGCCCGGCCGACGGCGAGCCGTCGGCGCCCACCCCCGACAACCTGGCGTACGTGATCTACACCTCCGGGTCCACCGGACGGCCGAAGGGAGTCATGGTCACCCACCGCAACGTGGCCAACCTCTTCGCCGGGATGGACGAGGCCTTCGGGACCGACGAGCCCAGCACCTGGCTCGCGGTGACCAGCGTCTCCTTCGACATCTCCGTGGTCGAGCTGCTGTGGGCCCTGACGCACGGCCACCGCATCGTGCTGCGCGCCGAGCCGCCCCTGGCCTCGGCCGCGGTCGCCGCGGCCTCCGCCGCGGTGGCCGGCGCCCGGACCCGCGAGATCGACTTCAGCCTGCTCTACTTCGGCAGTGACTCCGAGGCCAGCTCCGAGGACCGCTACCGGCTGCTGCTGGAGGGCGCGAAGTTCGCCGACCGCAACGGCTTCACGGCCGTGTGGACCCCTGAGCGCCACTTCCACCAGTTCGGCGGGCTGTACCCGAACCCCTCGGTGATGGCGGCGGCCGTCGCCGCCACCACCGAGCGGGTCCAGGTACGCGCGGGCAGCGTGGTGATGCCGTTGCACGACCCGTTGCGGGTGGCCGAGGAATGGTCCGCCGTGGACAACCTCTCCGCCGGCCGGGTCGGCATCTCCCTCGCCTCCGGCTGGCACGCCAACGACTTCGTCCTGGCACCGGAGCGCTTCCACCAGCGCAAGCAGCTGATGATGGACGGCCTCGCGCAGGTCCGCAAGCTGTGGCGCGGCGAGAAGGTGACGCGCCCCAACGGCGTCGGCGCCGAGGTCGAGGTCGGGGTGTTCCCCCGGCCCGTCCAGTCGGAGCTGCCGGTGTGGCTGACCAGCGCCAAGCATCCGGAGACCTTCCGGATGGCCGGCGAGGCCGGCACCGGGGTGCTCACCCACCTCCTCGGGCACAACCTGGAGGAGCTGGCCGAGAAGATCGCGCTGTACCGCAAGACCTGGCGCGAGCACGGGCACGCCGGGGACGGCCACGTGGCGGTCATGGTCCACACCTTCGTCGGTCCGGACCTCGACGAGGTCCGGGAGCTGGTCCGGGAACCGATGAGCCGGTACCTGGAGACCTCCTTCGACCTGATCGCCTCGCTCGGCGCCACCACCGGCAGCGCCGAGGACTTCAAGGCGCTGCCGCCCGAGGAACTGCGGGAGCTGGTCGACCGGGCCTTCGAACGGTTCTTCGCGACCGCCAGCCTGCTCGGCACCCCGCAGGTGTGCGCCGACATGGTGGACCGGATGAAGGCCGCCGGCGTCGACGAGGTCGCCTGCCTGATCGACTTCGGCGTCGACGAGAAGGCGGCACTGGACGCCCTGACCCACCTGACCACCGTCCGGGAGATCAGCGAGGAACGCAGGGACGCCGCCCTGGCCAAGGCCGAGGAGCCGATCGCCGACCAGATGCGCGAGCACGCGGTGACGCACCTGCAGTGCACCCCGTCCCTGGCCCGCGCGCTGCTGGCGGACCAGGACACCCGCGCCGAACTGCCCCGGCTCAGCCGGCTGCTGGTGGGCGGGGAAGCGCTCCCCGCCGACCTGGCCCGCGAACTCGCCGACGCCGTCAAGGGCACGGTCCACAACATGTACGGGCCGACCGAGGCCGCGGTCTGGGCGACCACCTCGCAGATCCGCCCCGACGGCGGCGCGGTGTCCATCGGGCGCCCGCTGGCCAACGTCCGCGCCTACGTGGTCGACCGCGACGCACGGCTGTGCCCCACGGGCGTCCCCGGAGAACTGCTGCTCGGCGGGGCGGGCGTGGTCCGCGGCTACCTCGACCGCGCCGACGTGACCGCCGAACGCTTCCAGCCCGACCCGTTCGTCGGCCTGCCCGGCGCACGGCTCTACCGGACGGGCGACCTGGCCCGCTGGACCTCCGGCGGCGAACTGGAGTTCCTCGGCCGGCTCGACGACCAGGTGAAGCTGCACGGCCACCGCATCGAACTCGGCGAGATCGAGACGGCACTCGCCGCACACCCGGGGGTCCGCTCGGCGGTCGCCGTCATCCGGGGCACCGGCGCGGAGCAGCGGATCATCGGCTACTACGTACCGGCCCAGGACCGCTCCACAGCCGTCACCGAACTGCGCGGCTTCCTCGCCGCACGGCTGCCCGGCTACATGCTGCCCAGCGCGCTCCACCCCATCGACACCGTGCCGCTGACCCCGAACGGGAAGGTCGACCGCAAGGCGCTGCCCGACCTGTCGGACGCGCGCCCGCGAAGCGCGACGGCGTACGCACCTCCCACGAACGAGACCGAACGACTGGTCACCGACGTGTGGCGCGAGGTCCTCGGCGTGGAGCGGGTGGGCCTGGACGACAGCTTCTTCGAACTCGGCGGCAACTCGCTGCTCGTGGTGGTGGCCAGGGCCAAGCTCCTCGAACACCGGGACAGCGGGCTCTCCCTGGTGGACATGTTCCGGTACCCGTCCGCACGGGCCCTCGCCGAGGCCATCGACCGCAAGCACACCGATGAACCCGACGGGGCGGTCGGCGCGGCCACCGCCCGGGCAGCCGCCCGCCGCGCCGCCGGACAGGCGGCACGCCGCGCCAGCAGGACAGGGATGTGACAGTGCCAATCAACACTTCGACACGGCATCGAGCCACGGGGGGCCTTGGGTGAGTACCGAGATGGAAGACGGAATGGAGCCGATCGCGGTCGTCGGACTCGCCGGACGACTGCCGGGAGCCGCCACCATCGAGGCGTTCTGGCGCAACCAGCGCGACGGCGTCGAGTCGGTCACCCGGTTCACCCCCCAGCAGCTGGCCGACGCCGGATGGCCGGCCGACATGGTGGCCCACCCCGACTACGTGCCCGCCGCCGCGGTCATCGAGGACGCCGACCACTTCGACGCGGAGTTCTTCGGCTACAGCCGCGAACAGGCCGAGATCAGCGACCCGCAGCAGCGGATCTTCGCCGAGACCGTCTGGCACGCCCTGGAGGACACCGGACACGACCCCTCACGCTTCGACGGCGCCGTGGGCGTCTACGCCGGCCAGTTCGCCAACAAGTACCTGCCGCTGAACCTCCTCGCCAACGCGAAGTTCCGCGGATCGCTGGCGGCCTTCTCCGCACGCCCGTACAACGACAAGGACTTCCTCGCGACCAGGGCCGCCTACCTGTGCGACCTGCGCGGCCCCGCGATGACCGTCCAGTCGGCGTGCTCCACCTCGCTCGTCGCCATCCACCTCGCCTGCCAGGCACTGCTGGGGCACGAGTGCGACATGGCGCTGGCGGGAGGAGTGGCGCTGCCCGTCCCGCTGATCGGCGGTTACCCGGTGGTCGCCGGCGGCATCTTCGCCCGTGACGGCCACTGCCGGCCCTTCGACGCCTCCTCCAGCGGGACCGTCCCCGGATACGGCGTCACCGTCGTGGCCCTGCGCAGGCTCAGCGACGCGCTCGCGGACAACGACCACATCCGCGCACTGATCCTCGGCAGCGCGCTCAACAACGACGGCTCGGCGAAGTTCGGGTTCAACGCACCCAACGGACAGGCACAGGCCGAGGTGATCGCCACCGCGCACGCAGTCGCCGGCGTGCCGTCGGAGAGCATCGGCTACATCGAGGCCCACGGCACCGGCACCCCCCTCGGCGACCCGATCGAGCTGGCCGGACTCACCAAGGCCTTCAACACCAAGGAGCGCGGCTACTGCGCGATCGGTTCGGCGAAGGCCAACATCGGTCACCTCGACGCCGCCGCAGGAGCCGCCGGCTTCGCCAGGGCCGTACTGGCGCTCGAACACCAAGAGATCCCGCCGAGCATCAACTACGACGCACCCAACCCGGCCCTGCTGCTGGAGCGCACACCGTTCTACGTCCCGACCACCGCCCGCCCCTGGCCGCGCGGCACGACACCGCGACGGGCCGGCGTCAGCGCCTTCGCCGTCGGCGGCACCAACGCCCACGTGGTGCTCCAGGAAGCACCGGCACCGCTAGCCGCCGAGCCGCCCGCACGGGACCACCAGCTGCTCGTCCTGTCCGCGCGCACCGCCAAGGCCCTCACGGACGCGGCGAACAACCTCGCCGACCGCCTGGAGCAGGACGACCTCGACCTCGCCGACGTCGCCTACACCCTGCAAGTCGGCCGGCGCGCGTTCCCGCACCGCCGGCACCTGGTGTGCCGCGACCGCACCGAGGCGATCACCGCCCTCCGGGCCCTGGCACACCCCGGCACCGAGGACACCACCGCGAACCCGGACGCCCGCCAGGTGGTCTTCATGTTCCCGGGCAGCGCCTCCCACCGGCCGGACGCCGCCGCACGGATCCACCGCAGCGAACCGGCCTTCGCCCAGGAAGTCGACCGCTGCGCCGAACTGGCGCGGCCCCTGCTCGGCCACGACCCGCGCGCCCTGCTCCTGCCCTCCACCTGGGAGGGCCCGCAGCAGCGCCACGACGACCCGCGCGGCACGGCAGCCGCGGCCTTCATCCTGCAGTGGTCCCTCGCACAGCTCTGGCAGTCCTGGGGCGTGAGCCCCGCCGCGATGATCGGCGAAGGGGACGGCGAGTACGTGGCAGCCTGCCTGGCCGGCGTGATCGACCTGGCGGACGCCATCGACGTCACGATCACCGCCGCCGAGCTGCGCTCCCGCGCCGGGGCGGGCACCTTGCTCGACGCCCACGCCTCCGAGTTCGCCGCCAAGATGGCGCGCCACGCACTCAAGCCCCCGCAGGTGCCCTACATCAGCGCAGCGACCGGAACCTGGACCAGCCCCCAGGAGGCCGTGGACCCCGCCCACTGGGCCCGCCACCTGCGCCAGCCCTCCCGGACCGCCGACGGCCTGCGGGAACTGGCCGGCGAACCCGGCCGGATCCTGCTCGAAATGGGACCGGGCAGCACGCTGACCGACACCGCCGCGCGGCAGCACACGGCGAAGCAACCGGCGGCGGTGGCGTCACTGCCACCCGCGGACGGGAACCGATCCGACCACGCCGCTCTGCTCCACGCCGTCGGCACGCTGTGGCAGTCCACCGTGCACATCGACTGGGAAGCCCTGCGCGGCACCTCGCGACCGCGGCGGGTCTCCCTGCCGGGCTACCCGTTCCAGCGGAGCCGGTACTGGATCGGGCCCGACTCCGGCAGTTACGAACCACTGGGTCTGGAGGAGGAGTCATGGACGAGCAGCTCATAGCCATCGTAGGAGCCGGCGTCATGGGCACCGGGATCTCGACGCTCGTCGTCGGAGCCGGCCTGCCCGTCGTACTGGTGGACGTCGACCAAGGCGTGCTCGAGCGCGCCACCACGGCGATCGCCAACGGCCTGCGGCACGCACAGCTCACGGGCGCACTGCCACCCGGGCGCACACCCGGCGAACTGCGCACGACCCTCTCGCTGAGCGACGTCGCCGCCGCGGACGTGGTCATCGAGGC
This sequence comes from Kitasatospora aureofaciens, assembly GCF_001188955.3. Lineage (GTDB taxonomy): Bacteria > Actinomycetota > Actinomycetes > Streptomycetales > Streptomycetaceae > Kitasatospora > Kitasatospora aureofaciens. The sequence goes on from NZ_JPRF03000021.1 coordinate 440,362, forward strand.
GGTCACCGAACTGCCCGATCAGAAGGCGCAAGTGCTCTCCGCCGTATCGGCACTGGTCCGCCCCGCAACCCCCCTGATCTCCAACACCTCCGGCATACCCATCGACGAAATGGCCGCATGGGTGAAGAACCCGGACGACCTCATCGGAACGCACTTCATGAACCCCGCGTACCTCATCTCCATGGTCGAGGTGATCCGCGGCCCGCAGACCGCCGACCGGACCGTCGAGTCGGTGCTCTCGCTGCTGACCCGGATCGGCCGGCGCGCGGTGGTGGTCCACGACGCGCCCGGCTTCGTGACGAGCCGGCTCCTGCACCCGATGATCAACGACGCCGCCCAGGTGGTGCGTGCCGGCACCGCCACCGTCGAGGACGTGGACACCCTGATGCAGGGCTGCCTCGGCCACCCGACGGGTCCGCTGCGCACCGCGGACCTGATCGGCATCGACAACCTCGTCGACGCCCTGGAGGCGCTGTACGCGCGGACCGGGGACGAGCGGTGCCGCCCCAGTGAACTCCTTCTCGAAAAGGTCCGGCGAGGCGAACTCGGCCGAAAGAGCGGCCGTGGCTTCTACAACTACAGTGAGGCACAGTCATGACCCCGGAGCAGCAGACCGAAAAGGCGCCCTTCGACACGGACGCCGTCGTCGACGAGATCACCAGGTTCGTGGCCGAGCAGACCCGGACCACCCCCGACGTGGACCAGGACCTCTTCACCACCGGCATCGCCAACTCCATGTTCGCCATGCAGCTGGTCGTCTTCCTGGAGCAGGCCTACCGCGTGACGGTCGCCGGACCGGACCTGCAACTGTCCAACTTCCGCACGATCAAGAGCATGGCCGCGCTCGTCGGCCGACTCCAGGCAGAGTCTGCCGCAGACAGCGATGTCTGACGGGCACTTCGCGGAGCACGAGGCCACCTGGCGTCTCGTCAAGGAGAACGCCGGCGGATGGGACATCGCCGGCGAGATCCCGCGAACCGTCCTGAGCGGACTCGGTGCGGCCGGCGTGCTCTGCGCCGAAGTACGGAAGGAACACGGCGGACTCGGCCTGGGCAGCCAGGAGAGCGGGAAACTCACCGCTCACGTCGGGAGCCTGTGCAGTTCGCTGCGCAGCGTGATGACCTCGCAGGGCATGGCGGCGTGGACGGTACAACGCCTCGGCACCCGCGAGCAGCGGGCGGCGTTCCTGCCGCAGCTCACCGGCGGCCGGCTCGCGGCCGTCGCCTTCAGCGAGCCCGACGCCGGCAGCGACCTCGGCGCGATGACCACCCAGCTGCGCCTCGACGGTGACACGGTGATCGTGGACGGCAGCAAGACGTGGATCACCGCCGCGGCCTACGCCGACCTGATCGTGGTCATCGGCACGGCGGGCGACACCGCGGCGGCGGTCGTCGTGCCGACCGACGCCCAGGGGGTCCGGATCGAGAAGGTCCCCCACCCGATGGGCTGTCGCGCGGCCGGGCACGCCCGGGTCCAGCTGGAGGGCGTACGCCTGCCGGCCGCGAACGTCCTCGGCGGCACCGGGCTGTCACTGCCGTTCCTGGTGACGACGGCCCTGGCCTACGGCCGGATGTCGGTGGCGTGGGGCTGCGTCGGCATCCTGCGTGGCTGTCTCGGCGCGGTGACCGAACACGCCCGCTCACGGCGGCAGTTCGGCAAGCCGATCGCGGAGCACCAGCTGGTCGCCCGCAGGATCGCCGAACTCTACGCCGCGGAGCGCACCGCCACCGCGGTGTGCCAGCAGGCCAGTGAGTGCTGGGAGTCGGGTTCGCCGGACCAGGTGATCGCCACCGTCCTCGCCAAGCACGTCGGCGCGACCGAGGCCGTGCGCGGGGCCGCTTCGGCCCTGCAGATCATGGCCTCGGCCGGTGCGTCGGACGGCCACGTGGTCGCCCGCGCCTACCGGGACGCGAAGTTGATGGAGATCATCGAGGGCAGCAGCGAGATCTGTCAGCTCGAACTCGCCAGACACGCCCTGGCGACCGGTCACGGCACAGCCCGGCAGGAGGAGGCGCAATGAGCGGACCGTTGCCACCGAGCGAACCGATCACCACCGTCAAATGCGTCGTCTGGGACCTGGACAACACGCTGTGGAAGGGCACCCTGCTCGAGGGCGACGACGTGGTCATCGACGACCACGTCTACGAGACCGTCGTGGGTCTCGACTCCCGCGGCATCCTCCAGGCCGTCGCCAGCAAGAACGACCACGGCCCAGCCTGGCAGCGACTGGAGGAACTCGGCGTCGCCGAGTACTTCGTGGCGGCCAGGATCGGGTGGGGCCCGAAGTCGGCGTCGGTCCGCGAGATCGCCGACGAGCTGAAGTTCGCCCACGGCACGATCGCCTTCGTCGACGACCAGCCGGCGGAACGCGCGGAGGTGGAGTTCCACCTGCCGCAGGTGCGCTGCTACCCGGCCGAGTCGGCGACGCAGCTGCTGACGCTGCCCGAGTTCACCCCGGCGACGGTGACGGTCGACTCGCGTCGCCGCCGCCAGATGTACCAGGCGAACGTGCGGCGCCAGGCCGAGCAGGAGTCGTTCGACGGGCCGTCGGAGGAGTTCTTGCGTTCGTTGGACCTCGTGATGGAGATCGGCCGGGCCACGGCCGGCGACCTCTCCCGGATGGAGGAACTGACGCTGCGGACGAGCCAGATGAACGCGACCGGTGTCCACTACTCCGACGCCGACCTGCGCGCGCTCCTGGACGACGCACGCCACGAGGTCCTCGCGGTGACGATGAGCGACCGCTTCGGCTCGCACGGCGCGGTCGGTGTCGCGCTGGTGGAGACCGGTGGGGCCGTGTGGCACCTGAAGCTCCTGGCCACCTCGTGCCGGGTCGTCTCGTTCGGTGCCGGCGCCACGGTGCTGAACTGGCTGATCGGCGAGGCGGCGGCGGCCGGCGCCCATCTGGTCGCGGACTTCCGGCCGACGGCACGCAACCGGGTGATGGAAGTCGCCTACCGGTTCGCCGGGTTCACCGACGAACACTGCGCCTGTCTTGCCGAACTGCCGCTACCCGAGGGCGGGCAGACGCAACGACTGCACATCATCCCGGAGCCCAGGCCGGCGCCCGGCACGCTGCGTCTGGACGCGGTCCGACTGGCCACGGCCCGCTAGCACACCGAGCCGGAACGCTCGCCGCCCCCGTTCGTTCGCGGGGGCGGCGGGCGTTTTCCCGTGCCCCGGGTGCGGACCTGCGCGTGGTCGGCGGTCGGCCGCGCCCTCGTCGACGGCGGGCGCCGTGGGGGCCCGCGCGAACGCAGCGTCGGACGGCGGTGGGACGCATCGCGTCCCACCGCCGTCCGACCGGCTGCGGCCCGGGGGGTTACTTCTTGCGGGCGAGGGTGATTCCGTCGGCCATCGTGAGCATCGAGACCTCCACGCGCGGATCGTCGCGCAGCGAGGCGTTGAGCGCCCGGACCGCGGTGGTGTCCGGGTCCTGGCTGTCCGGGTCGACCACGCGGCCGAAGAAGAGCGTGTTGTCGATGACGATCAGCCCTCCCACCCGCGTGAGGTCGAGCGCGGCCTCGTAGTACGTCCCGTAGTTGGCCTTGTCCGCGTCGATGAACACGAGGTCGAAGCTCTCGCCGCCGCGCTCGTCGGCGAGGGCGGCGAGGGTCTTCGTGGCGTCACCGATGCGGGCGTCGATGCGGTCGGCGACCCCTGCGCGCTTCCAGTAGCCGGCGCCGATCGCCGGCCACCGCTCGTTGACGTCGAGGGTGACGACCGTGCCGCCCGCCGGCAGCGCCCGCGCCATGCACAGGGTGCTGTAGCCGGTGAAGGTGCCGATCTCCAGCACCGACGTGGCACCGCACAGGCCGACCAGGAGCGCCAGCAGCTGGCCCTCCTCGGCCATCAGCTGCATGGCCGTTCCGGCCGGCAGCCCCGCGGTCTCCTCGCGGAGTTCGGTCAGGATCGGGTCCTCCCGCAGGGAGACGGCGCGGACGTACTCGCGGATCTCCGGTGTCGCCTCGATCTGATCTGCCATGCCGGGCTCACTTCCTCGCGACGCAGGCGAAGGACAGCGGGATCGGGTCGCCCTGGATCCGCCAGTTGTGGTCGCCGTCCGGCACCATCAGGGGCAGGCGCTGGCGCGCGTCGTAGGGGACCTCGCGGACGCGCTCGATGGTCAGGCCGGCGTCTATGAGCGAGTTCAGCACCTCCTCGATGGTCCAGCGCCAGCCGTAGATGGAGTGCGTCTCGACCTCGACCTCGTCCTCGATCCGGTCGGCGTAGGTCGCGGACATCTCGTGGTGCACGTCCCGGGACTGGAACAGCGAGCGGGCCACCCGCAGCTCCCCGTCGACGTCGCCGAAGAGGGTGAGGATCGGGTGTATCTCGACGATGGTGAGGGTGCCGCCCGGCTTGACGTACTGCGCCGCGATCTTGGCCCAGCCGGCGATGTCGGGCAGGAAGGAGAGGGTGCCGTACCCGGTGAAGACCATGTCGAACTGGCCGTCGAGCACCTTCGGCAGGTCGTAGAGGTTCGCCTGGACGAAGTTCGCGTCGAGGTCGAGCTCGGTGGCGAGGCCGCGGGCGATGTCGATCGCGTCGTCCGCGATGTCGGTGCCGGTCACCTTCGCGCCCATGCGGGCGAGCGAGAGGGAGTTGACGCCGATGTGGCACTGGAGTTCGAGCAGGGACTTGCCGCTGACGTCGCCGAGCTCCTCCCGCTCCAGCCGGCGCAGCATGTTGTGCCCCTGCTTGAACCTCTCCACGTCGTAGTACGAGGACTGCATATGCGCCCGTGCTCGCAGGTTGAAGCCTTCTCGGTTGGCCGAGATCTTGTCGAGGTCGCTCATGGAGGTCATCGCTGTTTCCCTTCGGCTTGGATGGGTGGGTGTGGACGGCCGCCGACGACCAGCGGCGCCAGATCGCGCCGGCCGGTCACCCCGAGCTTCTGGTAGACGCGGCCGAGGTAGTTGTCGACGGTGCGGGCGGACAGCCCCAGCCGGTGTCCGATGGCGGGGCTGGTGAGTCCGTTGGCGGCCAGCAGCGCCACGTCCCGCTCGCGGCTGGTGAGCTCGACCAGCGGGGCGGTGAGCTGCAGCAGCGGGGTCGTCGCGTTGGGACACGCGATGGTGCTGGGGGAGACGCGGGTGTGCCGTACGGCGGCCGCGGCGGTGGCGGTCTCCGCGGCGAGCAGGTCCATCCCGAGTTCGGTGAACTTCGCCGTGGCGACGTCCAGGGCGCCGGGATCGGAGCGGGCCAACGCGGCCGCGGCGCCGGCCATGGTCGGCACGACCGGTCCCGGTACCAGGTCGGCGAGCGCGGCCAGGCGGTGCCGTACGGCGTTGGGGTTGCCGAGACGGGCCACGTCGTAGCTCGCCGTGGCTTCGACCGCGTACTGGCCCAGGGCCATGGCCATGTCGGCCGCGGCGAGTGCCTGCCGGGCGGCGAGCGTGGTGTCCCCGCCGGCCGCCGTGGTCCATGCCTGGCTCAGGGTCAACCACGGGACGAACAGGCGGTTCTCGGGTTCCTGGTCGGCGAGCCGCCGAGTCTGCTGGTTGCCGGCCTGATCGCCGAACACGGCGAGTTCGGCCAGCCGCGGCGCCACCATGAGGCACGAGTTGCCGCCGTCGAACAGGAGCGAAGCGGCCTCAGCGTCGGCAATGGCGGTGGCCACGTTGGCGACCTGGCCGCGCAGTGCCAGCCAGCCGCCGGCCACCGCGGTGTTCCCGGCGGCCACCTCGTCCCGGTACCCGTTCTCGGCTATCCGGCAGGCGTGGCGCACCTGGCCGGCCATCAGCAGCGCGAAGCAGTGCGCGTAGCCGATCTCGGCGAACCAGGGCTGGCCCGGGCCGCGCCGGTCGGGCGCCGCCGAAGCCTGGTCGAACCGGCCGGCCGGGCTGGCCGCGACGACCACGGTGGTCACCGCCGACCGGATCGCGCCGTCGGGCACCTGCCAGCCGCGCAACCCCTTCCCGCTCGAGGCCGTTGCCGCGTGGGTGGGGCCGTCCAGCAGCAGCAAGCCGGCCCAGGGTGTCCCGGCCGCCGTATTGCCGGCGTCGTCCAGCCTCCGGTGCGCGGACCGAACATCCTCCGCCGCCCAGCGCGGGATGGTCGCCGCGGTCACCGCCCAGTGGGTGCACCGCGCTGTCGGGGCGGCGCCTGAGGGCTGGTGGGGCGGTGGGTCGGCGGCCACCACGGAAGGTAATCGGCGTCCGGCCGATGTGCTCGCCAGAGCCGTGCCGACGGTGCTTCCGCCGGCGATCACGACGCCGGCTCGCGCCGCCGGTCTTGTCTTTGCACATGACTGCACAACAAAGTAACCCCCCTGTGTCGAAAAAAAGAGATCCTTCGTGCCGAGCCCACCGTCCGGAATCGGACCGTGCGTGCGTGAACGACGCCGCGCCGGCCCGATTGTTCAGGCGGAGCCGTGTGACGTCATCATCCGTGGCGGCGTCCCGGATCGGTCTCCCGAGTTCCGCAGCCGACCCGGGACGCCGGAAATAACGACCGGAATTCGCGGATTCCCCGCGGTGCGGCCGGGAATCCCCACTGATTCCCGGAGCGCACGGCCGTCATCCACGGGACGGGTCCTAGATGTCGATGGCCTTTTCGATGGGAGTCCCGCCGCCGACCACGACGTAGATGCGGCGGGCGGTTTCGGGCCGGTCGATGAGCGCCACGAGCACGGCGGCGACGTCCTGCCGGGCGACCTGGTCGAATCTGGCGTGCTTGGGCCCGACCCTGTTGCCGAGGGTGAGTTCGACGGTGCCCTCGCCGTTACCGTCGGTGAGCACGCCGGGCCGCAGCACCGTCCAGTCGAGCTCGGTCCTGGCGAAGATGTGCTGTTCCGCGGCGCGCTTGGCCCGCAGGTAGATGGCGTACCCCTCACCGATGCCGCGGTCGTCGGCGCAGCCCACGTTGATGGAGCTGACGTGCAGGAACCGTCGCACACCGGCCTGTTGCGCCGCGTCCATGACGAGCACGACGGCGCCCCGGTCCACTTTGTCCCGGCGCGCGGAGGTGGCGCTGTTGCCCGAGCCGGCGGAGAAGACGACGGCGTCCGCGCCGACCATGGTCGCGGCCACCTCGTCCACCGTCGCGCGCTCGAGATCGAGCACGACGGCCTCTCCGCCCGCCGCCCTGACGTCGTCGACGTGGCGGGGGTTGCGCACGATGCCCACGACGGATTCGCCACGGTTGGCGAGGAGCCGGGTTAACCGCAGGGCGATCTTGCCGTGGCCGCCGGCGATGACAATCTTCATTCGATACCCTTTTTCCGGATTCGGTGCTTCGGGTTTCCCCGGATTCGGTGCTGCGGGCACGTGGTGTCGTCCCGCCAAGCCTGCGCCGTGCCGAATGATCAGTGCCGGCGACGTTGCCCAGGCCGGTCATTGACGTACAGGTTTCCGACAAGCAACTGGTGCAATCGTCCTGCCGGCCGCCACGGCGACCCCAGACGCGTCACTCGAATGGTGAATGAGTCAAGCATCGCTCGTGCCTATTGGTCAATCGGGTCTTCGGCGCTCTCCCGGGAGTCGGGGTCGGGCTGGGGCCGGGCCGCGAGAGACCACAGGTAGCTCAGCGGTTCGCCGTCGGGTTCGTCGGGGTACTCGGCGATCAGGTCCTGGATCCGGCGGCGCAGTGACTCCACGGACTCGGGCCGCAACCGCAGCACGCCCCGGTTGGCCCCGCGGCCGGAGTCCTTGCCCGCAGCTATCAGTTCGGTGCGATGGGCGCCGAGCACGGCCAGGTCGACCTGCTGGGCCAGGCCGGAGTCGTCGGGCGTGATGATCAGACCCCGGGTGCGCGCGGTCGCTCGGTAGGGCCGCTGCAGCGCGCCGTGCTCCCCGGTGCTGACCGGTTCGGCGACCAGGAAGTCCGTCTTCACCAGGGCGCGGACGTGGCGCAGCGTGGTCGCGGGAGCGAGGTCGAGTTCGACCGAAAGCTCCTTGTTGGTGAGGGCGCGGTCCAGGCACAGCCTCAGGATGCGCCAGCGGAGGGGATGTCCGAGGGCCTTGAGATCTTCGATCGTCGCTTCCACAACTCGGACTGTACCTTGCCAAACCCCGCTCTGGTTTGCTTGACTGCTATCGATTTCATTTCGTGCAATCGGTTGGAGGGTCTGTGATCGAGCAGCTCCGGGACTGGGTGAGCGCCCAGGACCTGGATCGTGAGCTGGCGGACTGGATCTCCCGGCCGAGCGTGAGCCGGACCGGTGAGGGCATGGCCGAGGCCGCGGCCTACGGTCTGCGCCTGTTACGTGCGTCGGGTCTGCAGGCGCGCGAGGTCGAGACCGGCGGCTGGCCCGCCCTGGTGGGGACGGCGGACGGGCCCGGGCCGCACGTGCTGATCTACGGTCACTACGACGTGCAGCCGGCCGGGCCGCTGGAACTGTGGACGACGCCGCCGTTCGTGCCGTCGATCCGCAACGGCCGGATGTACGGGCGCGGCACGGGCGACAACAAGGGGCAGCACCTCGCGCAACTGCTGGGGCTTCGTGCCCTGCGGGAGCTCACCGGCGGATTTCCCTGCCGCGTCACGGTGTTGCTCGACGGCGAGGAGGAGATCGGCAGTCCCAACCTGGCCGAGGCGGTGCGCCAGGTCGGTCAGCCCGATCTGGTGGTCTGGAGCGACGGGCCCGTGCACGACTCGGGCCGGGCGTGCGTGGTCCTCGGTGTGCGCGGGATCCTGACCTTCGAACTGCGGGCGCGAGGCGCGGACCGGCCGCTCCACTCGGGGAACTGGGGCGGGGTCGCGCCGAACCCGGCGTGGAGGCTGGTGCAGCTGCTGGCCACGATGAGGTCGCCGGACGGGGCCGTGACTGTTCCCGGATTCGCCGACGAAGTACCGCCGCTGACGGACGGTCAGCTGGCCGCGCTGGCGGACCTCCCGGTCGACGTGGCCGGAGTGCTCGCCTCGATCGGGGCGGCCGACATGGAGCCGCCGGCCGGGCTGGGGTTCCACGAACGCCTGGCCAGACCCACGCTGACGGTGAACTCTTTGAGCTGCGAGGACTCCGGCGACCACCGCGCGGTGATCCCCGACGTCGCGATCGCCCGCTGCGAGGCCCGGCTGGTCGGCGGCCAGACACCGGAGCAGGTCGCCGAGGCCATCCGGCGCCACGTCGCCAGGTACGCCCCCGATGTCGAGTTCGTGCCGGACGCGGCGATGGCGCCGTCCACCACGCTGCCCGAGACCCCTTATACGGCGACGATCCTGAAGGCGGTCGAGGACGTGCTCGGGCAACGGCCGCTGCTGGTCCCCTCACTCGGCGGAAGCCTGCCGATCGCCGTGCTCAGCGACGGGCTCTCCTGCCCCTGCTACGGCGTGCCGCTGGCCAACGTCGACGAGGCCAACCACGCGGCCGACGAGAACCTCGAACTCGACCGGTTCCATCACGGGATCGTCGCCGCGGCGACGATCCAGCTCGCACTGGCGGCGCACTCATGACCGTCTGGGGGGCCTGGCCCGCGAAGGAGGGCTTCGCGTACGTCAGCGACGAGTCCGGCCGGCCGCAGCCCTGGTTCCAGACCTGGGCGGGGGAGCGGCGGATGTTCCCGGTCGACGGCGCGGTCACCCGGCTGGCATGGCGACCCGACGGGACGCGCCTGCTCGTCGTGACGGACGTGACCGGCGGCCAGGACTACCGGCTGGCCGAACTCGACCCGGAAACCGGCGAGTTGGAGTGGATAGCGACGGAGCCCGGGATCCGGCGCGAGATAGGCGTGCCGTACTCGAGCGCGAGCCAGCCCTACAGCCCGGACGGCCGACTGCTCGCGTACGCGACCAGCGCGCGCGACGCCACCTGTCTCGACGTCTACGTGCGGGACCTGACGACCGGCGCCTCCCGGATGGTCCTGGAGGGCGATGACCGGTACGTGCCGGTGTGCTTCTCGCCGGACTCCCGCCACCTGCTCGTCCTGAAGTTCCACCAGAACACCGACCAGGACCTGTTCGCGTGCGACCTCGTGACCGGCCGCACCCGGCACCTCACCCCGCACGAGGGCCCGGCGAAGTACCAGCCCGGCGGCTGGAACGAGGACGGCATCTACGTGTGCACCACCGAGGGCCGCGACTTCCTCGGCGTCGCCCTGCTCGTCCCCGGCCGGCCGCTGGAGTGGATCGCCACACCGGACACCGACGTGGAGAACGTGATCGTGGGCCCGCAGGTCGTCTGGGCCGTGCCCCAGGACCAGCGCACACTGCTGTGCACGTCGGAGACCACGCTCGAACTGCCCGGGTTCGCCTCCCAGCCGTTCGGCTACGACGGCTTCGTGCCGCGGTTCGCCGAGGAGCGCCTGCTCGCCCAGGTCGGCGCCGGCGACCGGGCGACCGAGTTCTTCCTGGCGGACCTCGCGTCCGGCCGGACGCACCGCCTCACCGACTTCAGCGGCGAACTGCCGGACGACCTCGTCGCACCGGAAACGGTCTGGTTCACCGCAGCGGACGGGCTGGAGATATCGGGCCTGCTGTACCGCCCCCGTACGACGGCCGGTCCCGTCCCCGCGGTGCTGACCATCCACGGCGGTCCGGAGTGGGCCGCGCTGCCGGTCCACGACCCGTTGATCCAGCGGCTGGTGCGAGCCGGATTCGCCGTGCTGGCACCGAACGTACGCGGCTCGACCGGGCGGGGGCTGGCCTACCAGCGGCTGATCTACCGCGACTGGGGACGCGGCGACCTGGCCGATTTCGAGGCCGCCGCACGGTTCCTGCGAAGCCTGGACTGGGTGGACGGCGACCGCCTCGGCGTCCACGGGATGTCCTACGGCGGGTTCGCGGCGCTCAGCTGCCTGACGAGGCTGCCGCACCACTGGGGGGCCGGAGTCGCGATCTGCGGGCCGGCGGACCTCGAATCGGACGTCCGGGCCCTGCCACCGACGTGGAACAGACGGGTCGTGGAGTGGATCGGGGACGTCGACGACCCGCAGGACCTGGCGAGACTGAGGGCGGCGAGTCCGCTGACCCATGTGGCGAACACCCGGGCACCGCTGCTGCTGGCACACGCGGAAGGCGACACCACGGTCGTCATCAGCGGCACCGAGCAGCTCTACCGGACACTGACCGAACTCGGCAAGACCGTGCGGTTCATCCGCCTTTCCCGCGGCCACCTTCCGGACGACCGGGAGGAAAGGGACGACCTCGACGCCGCTGTCGTGCAATGGTTCCGCGATCACCTCGGGCCGCGCCCCAACGGCGCGGAAACGACCGGCGAACACCAATAGCCGGACTGTGAAAAACCCCAGCCCCGCCGACGGAACACGGCTAGGGTTGAATGCCGCGCAAAGAAACAGGTCAAGAATTCCGAACCGGCCGCCGGACAACCGGCGGAGCCACCCCGCACCGAAAACGACCGAGGGGGTACGCAGTCATGGCGCAATGCGGAGCGGATCGTCGAAGAAAGCCGTGCGCGGTGCATCTTCCGGCCGAATTCCGCTGACCGGAACCGAATCCTCCACCGGCCCCCTCCCGCATGGTCAAGCGTGGCGCCGCCGAACCTCCGGGCCGAACCTCCGGCCCCTTCGAATCTCGATTCCTCCTACCCAAGGCGCACCCATGAGACGCGGCACAAGCATCGAAGCAGACACATCCGGCGCCTAATCGGCCGGCACGAGCACGACCACCGGGGCGCTGTCGATCGCCACCGGTCTGTCCGGCTCCCTGCGTCACTGATCAACACCCGAAAAACCCAGAAGGGATAGGCACACAAATGCCTCCTGCAGTCGCCCGCGCCGGGGCGCCCCCCCGTCGACGCCTCGGCTTGATCCTGGCACTGCTGGCTTTCGCCCAGTGCATCTACGCCATTGACTACAGCATCGTTTTCGTGGCACTGCCCGAGATCCGTACCGGTGTCGGCTTCTCCGCGCAGAACCTCCAGTGGGTCGTCAGCGCCTACGCGGTCGCCTTCGGCGGCTTCCTGCTCCTCGGCGGCCGCGCGGCGGACCTCTTCGGCCGCCGCCGGATGTTCGCCTTCGGCCTGTTCCTCTACGCGGCCTCCTCGCTCGCCGGAGCGCTCGCGGGCGACCCGACGACCCTGATCGTCGCACGTGCCGTGCAGGGCATCGGCGGCGCCTTCCTCGCCCCCGCGACGCTCTCCCTGGTCACCACGACCTTCGCCGAAGGCCCCGAGCGCAACCGCGCCCTGGCGATCTGGGGCGGTGCCGGCGGTAGCGGCATGATCCTGGGCTCGCTGCTCGGCGGTGTGCTGACGGGCGCCTTCGGCTGGGCGTCGATCTTCTACGCCAACGTCCCGCTCGCCGGCGGCGCCATGCTGCTCACCTTCGTCATCATCCCGAAGGACACCGATCACGGGACCTCCGGTCGCAAGTTCGACCTGCCCGGTGCGCTGACCGCGACCGTCGGTTCGACGCTGCTGGTGTTCACCCTCGTCCAGGGACCGGTGTCGGGCTGGACCTCGCCGACGATCCTGATCACCGCGGCCATCGCGGTGATCGTCCTCACGGCGTTCTTCACCATCGAGGGCCGCGGCCGCGACCCGCTGCTGCCGCTGCGCCTGTTCCGCAACCGCAACCTGAGCACCGGTTCGGTCGTCACCTTCATCTTCATGGGGACGTTCGGTGCGCTGCCCTACTTCTACACCCTCTACTTCCAGAGCGTGCACGGCTACTCCGCGACGAAGAGCGGTCTCGCCTTCCTCGTGCCGTGTGTCGGGGTGCTCATCGGCAACCTGTCCGGCGGGAAGCTGGCCACCCGCTTCGGGGTGCGCGCCACGCTGATCGGCGCGCTCCTGACGGGGGTCGTCGGCACCGTGGCCTTCGCCTTCTCCGTCTCGCCGAGCGGCACGTACCTGGAGTTCGTCCCGGGTGTCCTCGTCCTGAGCCTCGGTCAGGGCACGGTGTTCACCGCGATGTACGCGGCGGCGACCACCGGCGTCGCGGCGGAGGACCAGGGCATCGCCTCGGGTGTCGCGTCCACCGGGCAGCAGGTCGGTGCCGCGGTCGGTCTCGCCGTCCTGGTGGCGATCGCCAACTCCGGTCACGAGGGACTGACCGGCGAGGCGCTGCGCGTGGCGACCTCCGACGGTGTGCGCACGGCCATGTGGGCCAGCGTGGTCGGCATGGTGGCGATCGTGCTGGTCGCGCTGAACTTCAGGCGCAGCACAGCGGTTCCGGCCGCCGAGGTGTCCGAGAAGCAGGACGGCGTGGCGTCGGCTGTCTGAACCCCTGACATGAATAAGTAAAAGCACGGGCGGCCCGTTCGGCCCGGTCGGCCGAGTCCGACCGAGCCGAACGGGCCGCCCCGCACCCTGACCGCGGCGCAGTACGGACCCGCACGGGACCCGCACCACCCCGAGGACCGCACCGCGAACACCCTCAGGCAGCCGAAAGAGAAGGAGGCGCAACTCCATGGACCAGATCGTGAACGTGGTCGGTGTCGGCGGTTCGAGCCGACCCGGATCAACCGCCGAGAAGGCCCTGCGGGTGGTACTGGACGCGGCGCAACGACGCGGCGCGGCAGTGCAGCTGATCAGCGGCCCCGCCCTGGCCATGCCGCTGTACGACCCCCGGCACGGTGCCACCGCACCGCAGGCCCGACGGCTCCTGGCAGCCGTCGCCGGCGCCGACGCCCTCGTGCTCGCCAGCCCCGCCTACCACGGCGGGATATCCGGCCTGGTGAAGAACGCCCTGGACCACGTCGAGGAACTGAGCGAGGACATACGGCCCTACTTCAGCGAGCGGGCCGTGGGATGCGTGGCGGTCGCCAACGGCTGGCAGGGCGCCGTCTCGACACTGGCCGCGCTGCGCGACGTGACCCACGCGCTGCGCGGCTGGCCCACGCCGCTGGGTGCCGCGATCAACACGTCGGCGGCGCGCTTCTCACCCGCCGGGGCCTGCATGGACGCCCACGTCCAGGGACAGCTGGAGGAAATGGCGGCGCAGGTCGTCGAGTTCGCCACCATGCGCGCCCTCGCGACGTCCAGGGCGCAAAGCGCCCGGTGACCGTCACCGCCGCCCGCCGCACAGATTCGCCGATCTGGGCTTCGACGGCTCGGCGCTGTTCGTGGACGGCGGCAAGCGAGCGGGCCAGGGAGGGCACCACCACGTCCAGGGTGGTGGTGCCCGGGACGACGACGGTCTGTTCGTCGAGTGCGTCGAAGATCTCGTCCACGAGGCGTTCGGCCATGCGCGGGGCCTTGGGCCGTATCAGGGTCACGAGTCTTCGTCGGCCGGCTTCGCGCAGGGCGGCCGGGGAGCCGTGCTGTTCGAGTAGGTGGGTGACGGCGGGGTGGTCGAGGCGCGGGCCGAGGACGCGTTCGAGGGAGGGGTGTAACTGGGTGAGCAGGCCGCGCAGGCGGTTGCTGGTGCGGGTGGCCTCGGCGGCGAGGTCCTGGTCGAAGCCGGTCAGGACGGTGAGCTGGGCTGCGGTCGCGTCGGCGAGTTCGAGGGCACGCAGGGTGTGGGGCATGGTGCGGGCGGCGTCCGCGATCACGTGGGCGTCGCGGGCGTCGGTCTTGGCTTCGCCGGGGTAGAGGTCGGCGGTGCGGCGCATGGCCAGGCCGGCAGGTAGGCGACCTCGCAGCCGGCGTCGCGTGCCACGGCGAGTGGCAGGGCGCCGATCGAGGCGGGCTGGTCGACGATGACCAGGACGTGGCCGAACTTGGCGGTGAGCTTGTCGAAGACGGCCCGCAGTTTCGGTTCGCCGTTGGGCAGTCGCTTGTCGAAGACGGTCTTGCCGGCTGTGGTCAGGCCGTGGCCGTGGTGGTCGCCCTTGCCGACGTCCAGGCCGAGGAAGACCGCGATGTCACTCGTGTCGAAAACCGAACCCCGAAGGTCGCTCGTCCGTCCCGGCCTCGCCCGTCGGCACCGTTCGCGCGCCTCCTCGTTACGCAGACCCGGCACCCGTCAGCGGCCGGGCGTTGCGCTCGGCCGGGTGCCGGTCAGGCCTCTCATCAGCGGTCACACGGTGCTCCGGGCCCGGTGACACCACCCCCCATCGAACTCCCCGGACGGCCGGCACCGTATCTCCAGCCTGGTGCGCTCCCAGCCGCGGGTCGCGCCCACCGCCGCCGTCACCTCCTCCAGGTCCTGGAAGGTTCCGGCCAGCTGGATCGACTGGGTCGCCGAGGTCGCCTGCGGCTTCGCACCGGGGACGGTGTAGCGAGTGGAGATGCCCAGGCCGTACGGGCCTTGGGTGCTGACCTGCACTGCCTCCGCCCATCCTTGGGGGGCGGTTGCCGTGATCTTCTCGGCCACCCGTGCAACGCCCTGCTCTATCAGCTCGGCCATGGTCTGCTCCGGTTCTGTCGGCCCTACCGGTGATCATCGCAGGGGGCCATGACAGACCCACGAGCCGGAGTGTCAAGCGGCGAGTGCGTGGGCCCGGTGGGACCGGGCTGTCGCCTCGTCGTACGGTGTTACCGGTTTTCAGGCAGCCGTGCAGGATGCCGACGAGGCGGTTGGCGAGTTGGCGCAGGGCTGCGTTTAACTCGATGCCGCGGGCCCGTTGTTGCTCGTAGTAGTCCCTGGCTCCGGGGGAGATCCGAAGTGCGGAGAAGGCTTGGGCGATCAGGGCGTCGATGATCCGGTCGTTGCAGCGTCGGCCGTGTCACTCTTGGCCCCCGACACCGCCAGACGCTCCCGATACCGCGAAGCCTGCAGCGGGTTGACCGCATACACCGTGTAGCCCGCGGCGATCAGCGGCTGCACCCACGGACCCCGATCGGTCTCGATCCCGATCACCACCTCGGCCTTGCTGTCCTCGCCGAGCTCGGCACCGATCATCGCGTGCAGGCGCTCGATCCCGGCCACGTCTTCCGGCAGCCGAGCTTTGGACAGCCGACGGCCCATGGCGTCCATCAGCTCGACGTCGTGGTGGTCCTGGGCCCAGTCGTCCCCAACGAACGGCAACTCGTACCGGACACCGAGTCTGCCGGACGGAGCCTCGGTGGGTCTTATCAGGGGACTGTGAGGCGTCGGTCGGCCGACGCGCGGGGCGGATCAGTTGCGTGTGCCGGCCGGTGGGCCGACGACGGTGGTGAGCTGGAGTTTGGTCTCGTCCTCGCTGCCCGGCGCGGCGGTCATGATGACGATCTTGAGCTCGGTGTCGCCGTCGGTCAGGACATCGCAGTCCACCGTGACCGGGCCCACCGACGGGTGGTCGACCGTCTTGCGGACCTCGCGGTTCGCGGTCACCTCTCCCTTCGCCCACAACTCGGCGAACCTCTCGTTGCCTGCGTTCAGGTCGCGTACCAGCGCGGCCAGGCGACTGTCCCGGGGGAAGCGGCCGGTGGCGTGGCGCAGGTCGGAGACGAGGGCGGCGTCGGTGGTGTCGGGGTCCGTCTCGGTGACCGGCCACATCACGAGGGGGGTGTGATCGGCGCCCACCGGGAACCTGTCGCGGGCGAAGTTGCGCATCCGCGGCGGCGCGACCGAGGGGTCTCCCAGCAGGGCGGCCCACCCGTGGTTCCACCACACCAGTTGCCAGTCCGCGGCGAACACGGCAACCGGTACGTCTCCGAGGCGGACGAGCACGCGCTGCATGCCCGGCGGGAGATGGTCGCAGATCGTGCCGTCGGCCGGCGGCACGATCTGGGCCAGCCGGTAGAGGTGGTCCCGCTCGGCGGTGGACAGCTGGAGGGCGCGTGCCAGGGACGCCACCACCGACACCGAGGGTGTCGTGGCCCGCCCCTGCTCCAGGCGCACGACGTAGTCGACCGACACCCCGGCCAGGTCGGCCAGTTCCTCGCGCCGCAGCCCGACCGCCCGGCGCTTGCGGACGACCGACACCCCGGCGGCCGACGGGGGCAGCCGGTTTCGCCAGGTGCGGATCATCGCGCCCAGCCCGGCCCCCGGAGGTGTCGTCGTCATGCTCTCCATCCTCCGGCATCCCCGATCGCCTGTGGGGACGCAAGGGTGGTACTGGTCTTCCCACCGTCGAAGCGTCTCTGGTCCAGCTCCCTCGCCGAGGCAACCATCGACGGCATGACGATCACTTTCATCACCGGAGCCAACAAGGGCATCGGCCGCGAGACCGCCCGCCGCCTCATCGCCTGCGGCCACACCGTTCTCCTGGGAGCCCGCGACCGCGAGCGGGGTGAGGAGGCGGCCGCCGCGCTGGGCGCACGCTTCGTCCCGATCGACGTGACCGACGACGCGTCCGTGGCCGCCGCCGCCGCGGACGTCGCCGAGCGCGAGGGCAGGATCGACGTCCTGATCAACAACGCGGGGGTACAGGGTCCCTTCGGTGATCCCGGCGACCTCACCGCCGCCGACGCCCGCGCCGTCCTCGACGTCAACGTCGTCGGCGTCGTCCGCACCACCACCGCGTTCCTGCCGCTGCTACGCCGTTCGGACGACCCCGTGATCATCAACGTCAGCAGCGGCATGGGCTCCCTCGCCTTCACCCACGACCCCGGCCGAACCGAGTCGCTCGTCGCCGTGCCGCTGTACGCCTCCTCGAAGGCGGCGCTGACGATGTTGACCACGCAGTACGCCAAGGGTCTCAAGGGCATGCGCGTCAACGCCGCCGACCCCGGCTACACCGCGACCGACATCAACGGTCACAGCGGCTCCCAGACCGTCACCGAGGGCACGGACGCGATCGTCGTCCTCGCCACCGAGGGGCCCGGTGCCGGCACCGGACGCTTCGTCGACCGCCATGGCGAGATCGCCTGGTCCTGACACCGGCGGCCCGGAGACTGCCGCCTCCGACCAGCGTGAGAACCCCGGGCGACTGTCACGCCAGCCCTTTGACCTGCTTCTTCAAGTTAGCGGAGGCTCATCCCACCCCTACCGTCGCCCCTACCTCCACCGTCCCGCATCCAGTGCCCTCCACCGCCTCGGACCCGGTGCCCTCCGCCGTCGCGTCCGGGCCCCAAAAGCGCAGAACGGCCGAACCGACCTTGCTGCGCCGACGCACTCAGTCCCTACCGGCGACGGCCCGTCCGCCACTCGCGAGGTGGCGGACGGGCCGTTCTTCACCCGGGCCGGGATCACGGTCCAGCGGGTGCTGACCGGACAACGGCGCCTGCTACCGCTCACACATCTGGCGCGATGCCCTCGCCGCCGAGGGCATCGCCCACAAGCGCACCCGCCCCTACCGCCCGCAGACCAACGGCAAGGTCGAACGCTTCAAGTGCGCCACGAGGCGCTCTGTCGTATCCCCGGCATAGCCGGGAGGAAATCGGGAGGAGGTTCCTGGGCCTAATGGCTTACCCGAATCCGAAAGGTGAAGGGGACAAGAGCATGCCAGGAAACCGGCAGCCGGGTCCAGGCGTAAGGGACGGTGTGCCGGGAAGGCCCGCGTGATATGGCGAAGGCTTGATTGCTTGAATCCCAATCTCCAGGAGATGGAAGTTCACATCCACCGGAAAGACGCCTGAAACCGGTGCCGTCCCTGCGGAGGCCGCGTTGAACGGAATCCGCAACTCTCGGGGACAGGAGCGATGCCCAGTGAGGGCATTTAAGGAGATGAATGGGGCGCCTACGTCACGCTAGAACGTGCGACAGAGACGAACGTGGGATCGCCTAACGGGCGCGAGCCCCATGGCGACGGAGGCCCCGTAGTAGTCGCCGGAGTTACGGCCGGCCAAGGAGGACGGGAAAGCCGTCCGCATCGGGCGAAGGGGGCCAGGTGATCGGACACCCTAGGGCGGGGAGGTATGCGAAATGCAGAGCGCCGAAACGGTGCTGGGTGTCCTGCGTGAGCGCGGCAGGCGCGGTCTGCCGTGTGGGGAACTGTATCGACAGATGTTCAACCCGCAGTTGTATCTGCTGGCCTATGGACGCATCTACTCCAACAAGGGGGCGATGACACCAGGGGCCACGCAGGAGACCGTGGACGGCATGTCGATGGGACGGATCAATCGCATCATCGATGCGATGCGTCACGAACGCTATCGATTCCGTCCGGTGAGGCGAGTTCATATCCCTAAGAAACGGAGCGGGAAAACTCGCCCTCTCGGCCTGCCCGCTTGGTCGGACAAGCTAGTTGGCGAGGTGGTGCGTCTCCTATTGGAGGCGTACCACGACCCGACTTTCTCTGGCCGATCCCACGGATTCCGTCCCCGGAGGGGATGCCACACCGCACTGCGCGAAGTGGCCAACACCTGGACGGGGACGACCTGGTTCATCGAGGGCGACATCGCCGACTGCTTCGGAAGCCTGGACCACGGGGTCCTGCTCCGGGCCCTGGGCGAGAACGTCCACGACAACCGGTTCCTGCGGCTGGTGCGGAACATGCTGACAGCCGGATACCTGGAGGACTGGATCTGGCACACGACGCTCAGCGGAGCCCCGCAGGGCGGCGTGGCCTCACCGATCCTGTCCAACATCTACCTGCATAAACTGGACACGTTTGTTGAGAAGGAGCTAATCCCTAAATACACCCGAGGCGGTCTCCGAGCTCGCAGCTCGGAATACCGCAGGGTGGAATCGGCAATCGCACGAGCCCGACGAAAGGGCGACCGGGCCGAGGTTCGGTCTCTCTACCGGCGGCTGCACAGCTTGCCCAGCCAGGACCCTTATGATCCCGGCTACCGGCGGCTGCGGTACGTGCGGTATGCCGACGACACCCTTCTCGGGTTCGTCGGACCAAAGGCCGAGGCCGAGGAAATCAAACAGCGTCTAGCGACGTTCCTGCGTGAAGATCTCAAGCTGGAGCTGTCACAGGACAAAACGCTGATCACCCATGCCCGAACAGGCAGGGCGAGATTCCTCGGCTATGAGATCGCGACGGCGAGCACGGACCGCAGAACGCGGCGCCCCTCCGGGACGGACCGGCGAAACCGCCGTTCCCTCAACGGGGCGATCACTCTGCACGTGCCCAAAACAGTGATCAAGGCCAAATGCTCCCCGTATATGGCAGGCGGGAAACCCGCGTGCCAGAACTCTCTGGTGAATGAAACCGACTACGTCATCGTCGGTAAGTTTGCCGTCGAGTACCGGGGAGTCGTCCAGTACTACCT
Organism: Kitasatospora aureofaciens; assembly: GCF_001188955.3. Classification (GTDB taxonomy): domain Bacteria; phylum Actinomycetota; class Actinomycetes; order Streptomycetales; family Streptomycetaceae; genus Kitasatospora; species Kitasatospora aureofaciens. The sequence goes on from NZ_JPRF03000021.1 coordinate 460,235, forward strand.
GATGGCCGGTGACGTCTTCCGACTTCACAGGCTGCGATGGGTCATGGAAACAGCGATGCTCAGGACCCTCGCAAGGAAGCACGGCTCAACGGTGTCGAAGATGGCGGCCCGCTTCAAGGCCAAGATCAACACCCCGCACGGGCCGCGCATTTGTTTCGAGGCGCGCATGCCTCGCGACAACAGGAAGGAACTGGTTGCACGGTTCGGAGGGATTCCCCTGAAGCGGCAGAAGACGGCCGAGTTGACCGACCGTCTGACCGGCCCCGTCTACCCGCAAAAGGAGTTGATCCGTCGACTCCAGGGAAATCGGTGCGAGGTTTGTGAACAGACTGGTGAGGTGGAGGTTCACCACATCAGGTCACTGAACGACCTCGCCCGACTTGACGGGCCATCCCCCGATTGGGCGAACCTCATGGCCAAGCGCCGGCGGAAGGCCCTCGTGGTCTGCGGCGCCTGCCACGAGCGGATCCACATCGGGAAGCCGAGCCCGACGCTCACGCAGTAGTCACTGGAGAGCCGGATGCTCGGAAACGGGCCAGTCCGGTTCGGAGGGAGGCCGAGCGGAAAAGGGCCTGCACTGGCAGGCACCTCGCCGCTCGGCCGACCCTACCCGCACCCTGCTCGACGAGTGGGCCTACGCCAGGCCCTACCGAACCGAGCAGGAACGCCGCGACGCCTTCACCGACTGGCTGCACACCTACAATCACCACCGCGGACACACCGCCACGGCGACGCGGGCCACGACCTGCCGGAGCGGTGGGACGAGGTGCAGCGCCGGGCCGCAACCGCGAGCGGTGTGTCAGTAAGGGCCCGGCCCGGTTTGCGGCCGGGACGCCGTTCGTTGGCCGCCGGGATCCGGACGAGCTGGCCGCCGACGCCTATAGGGACGGCTACACCGGCCCTCGCATGGACTGGTGACCCGAAGAGAAGGCGTGACAAGGGGGCCGGCCGGGACAGTTCGCTGTCCCGGCCGGCGCTTGTGGTTGGTGGTCAGGAGGGCGGTCGGCGCTCCGGCGCGGGCCTGCTTCGTCAGCCGGCCAGCAGTTCGGCGGCGATCCGGGCGCGGTGTGGTGCCAGTTCGGCGGTGATCGAGGCGCTTTCGGCGGCGGTGACGGTGACGGCGGCGTCCCCGTCCCCGGCGCGGGCGGCCAGGGCGATCCGCAGGTGGGTCGGCGGGTGGGAGCCGTCCACGGCGGACCGGTCACGGGCACTGAGCCGCAGCAGGCGCTCCCGCTCGACGGCGGGGACGGAGGCGAGGTGCTCGCGCACCCGCTCCCAGAGCAGGTCCGGCGCGGGTGGCGCGGGCGCGTCCTCGGTCCGGCGGCTCCGGGACCGGCCGATCCGGGGCCGTCCCCGTTCCTCGGCCCGGACTCGGTGGATCGCGGTGTCCACCGAGCCGGGCAGCAGCAGCGCCGCGAGCATGCCCCGGGCCGCCTCGCCGCCCGCTACCCGGCCGGCGAGCACGTCCGAGTGGTACTCGGCCTGCTGGCCGGCCCGGGAAGTGAGCCGGTCGAACAGCACCAGCCCCTGGTAGAGCACCCAGGCGACGCCCCGCAGCACCAGCCGGCCGAACACCGCGCCGAGCCGCACCAGCATCGAGACCTCGTCCCGGCCTGCGACCGGCCCGTCGTGGCCCGGGCGGGCCATGTCGTACCAGGCCCAGAGCGCCGAGACGGCGCTGTACAGCCAGAACGAGCGCCGGCGGTCGCCGTTGACCCGGTGGCCGAACTCGTGGCCGAGCAGGGCTGTCCGCTCCCGGTCGTCCAGTACCTCCCACAGCGGCAGGCCGATCCGCAGCACTGACCGGCGGCGCAGCCCGACCAGCCCGTACGAGGCGTTGAACTCGTCGGTGACCTGGATGACGTCCACCGGGCGGGCGCCGACCTCGGCGGCCACCCGGTCGGCCAGACCGTACAGGGCCGGCGCCCCGGCCCGGTCGAGCACGCCCACGTCCTTCGGCAGCCGGCCGAGCCGGGGCCGCAGGGTCACCGCGATCACCAGCACCACCGCGCCGACGCAGCGCTGCACGACGGTCCCGGTGATCAGCAGCCAGAGCGCCAGGGCGAAGGTGCCGACGGTGACGAGGTGGATCACCCCGGCCGCGGCGGAGGCCAGCAGCCAGTCCCGGCGGGCGGTGGGGGAGTGGCCCCCGGCGGCCTGCTCCTCGTAGAGCCGGTCGGTGCGGGCGGCCGCGGCCCGCTCGCGCCGAGTGGGCCCGGGGGCGGCGTCTTCGTCGGGAACGAGGTTCCAGTCGCAGGCCGGGCACCAGACGAGGAAGCGCGGGTCGTCGGTCAGGGGGACGGCACAGCGCGGGCACGGCGAACCGTGGACGGGCCTGTCGGCGGACGCCGCGGCGGGCGGCTCGGGGTAGGTCGACACGGTTGATCATGATGGCGGGCCGGAGCGCCGATGGGCAGAGGGGTTATTCGTATCGTGACCATGCCCGTTCCCCTTCGGGCTGCCCCTGGCCAGGACGGCGGTGAGCATCTCGGCGACGGCCGGGCTCTCCCCGACGGCCAGGTACGGTCCGCGGTGACCGTGTCGGTGGACTGCCGTCGGCTTGCGGGGTGTTCGACGGCTCGCCCGTCTTCCTCTGTCGGACCGCCTCGGCGGTCCAGGCGTGCAGGGTGTGGCGGGTCGGTTGTTCAGTGGTGGGTGTTGGTCGGCTGGGGGTTCATGGGTTGGTTGAGACGGACCGGTTCGTGGTGGGATCGGGTTCGGGGGTGGGCCTGGTTCTGGTGGTGTTGTCGACCGGGTGCCTTGGGTCGTTTGACCTGCGTGTTTTGGTGGTCGGTTGAGAGTTGCGGGATGGCGTGAGAAGTAGTGGGTTTTCCGCGGTCTGGATGAGAGCCCTGTATGCGCCGGGATGGCCGGTGTGAACCGCGCCGGGTTTGACCGAGACTTCCATAGCTCGGCGAAGGCTGGCGAGCCGGTGCGCTGCAACAGTATCGGCAGGTTGGGATATTCGGCTGTGCGGAATAGCGTCCGTGAACTCACCGCGGGGCAGCCGGGCGCCGCTGGGGCCGTGTCTTGTTCTGGCATGAATAGACTCCTCTCATCAGCGCTTACGTTCGGGTGGTGTGGCCGAGAGCAGGGGGACGTGGTGTCGACGGTCGACGTGCAGAGAGTCTGGAAGCCGTCTGTAACGGAACTATGGGCGGGACGACGCCCTCTGTGGTGGACGGTTGGCCCGACGGGGGAGCTGGCTGTTCTGCTCGTCCATCGGCAGTACCTACGCCGAAGCCGCTACGTAAAGGGGTGGGTGGGATGGGGCCCGCAGGTCCCATTCGATGGGGTGCTCGTGATTCGCCAGGCTGATGGGTCACTTCAACGTCGACCGATCAAGGACGTGCCGGTCAGGCCAAGCCACATCGCTCTTCTCCCGAAATCCCGACTCCTCATAGCAAGCGGTCGAGCGGGCAAGGAGGAGTCGGGAGCGTGGAGCCCGAACGCCGTGGTGTTTTCTCTGGAAAGTGGTGACCAAGAGACCAACTTCTGCATCGGCGACGACATCCCTGCTCTGGTGACCGATCGCGGGGGATCGATCTGGACGGCTTACGGAGACGAAGGCATCTACGGAGGGCATCCGGAGTCTGCAGCCGGTCTTGCCGGTTGGAGTGCCGAAGGTCAGGCAACCTGGGCCCCGGGAGGCCGCCTTCCTGACGTGCCTTTGGAGGGATGCACCGCTGCCACCGAGGGGGACCGGGTCTGGCTGATCTGGTATTCCGGCAGTCGGCGGGGAGGCACGTTCTTGACGCGGATCACCCCGTCGACCGGTGAGGTGACCAGTTGGCGCAGCCCCGTAGGTGACCCGGACGGGTTCGCCGTGCGCGGCCGTCGAGCAGTCCTGACCAAGCGCGTTCACAACCAGCGGTCAACCGAAGTGGTGCGAGCTGAGCTGGATGGTGAAACCTGGAGTGTGACCGAGCGGCGCAGGATTCGAGTGCCCGGACGGGTGGTCATGCGCTGCGGTCAGGGTCGTGACGGTCTCCTGTGGCTTCGCGCTGGCGACACTTGGCTTCGCATCGAAGCGTGAGAGCAGCCCTGCCGTTGGTGCAGAGAAGATCGGCCAAGTACATCCCGTTGAGCCCAGCCGTCCGCAGCTCGGCGAAGACCGGCGAGCCGGTGTGCTGCAACAGCCGGCGCGCCGGCCACCGCCGGTCCAGCACGGCATAGGTGGCCGCCGACCACGCGAACCCGGCGGCCACCCCGGTCACCGACAGATGAAACGGGACGAAGAGCCACACCAGGCCGAGAACCGCGGCCATGACCATGTGGTACTGGCCGACGTGGGCCAGACACGCGGCCCAGCCCCGGCGCGGATTCGCCCCGGCAGCCACGTCCTCCGACTTCGGCGTACTCTTGTTCGCCGCCTGGTGGTCGCTCTGCCCAAAGACGCGATCCGCGACATTGTGACCGACTGCCAGCACGGCCCAGATCGGTCCGAACGCCGCCAGCGTCGCCGGCTGCTCGATCGTCGTCATCGGGCACCCCCAGCCGCGGCCAGGCACCGTGGTCCAGAATCAGGGCATGGACGTCCCCAAGCTGCTGGAAGCAGCCTCCCTGCTGGTCCCCGAAGAGATCGCCACCGAAAACGACATCACGATCAACGACGTCTGGGACTACCTCACCCACGATGAGTGGGAAGTGGCCCTTGGGCTTCTGGAGGAACTCGGCGACGTCCACCCGCTCCCGCTCAGCTTCTGGGAGACCCTCGCCACGGCCGCCGAGCACATGCAGCTGAAGAACAGCGCGGCATGGTGCCACTGGCGCTGCTACGAAACTCGCAACGGGATCATCCGAGCTGACCTCACCCTCCGACCGGCCAGCGAGAGCCGACGGCAGATCCCCTTCTCCGGAGCTGGCGTTCTCCGGCCGATGTGGAACATCGGAAACCGAACCCCGACCGGCGAACCGACCCTCAACATCGCGGCCCTCTGGGTCGAATCCACACCCTTCCTGGGGCCCGGCGAGCGAGCCTCGGTCCGACTCGCGCCCCTCGACCCCTCGCAGTGGCGTCACCTTCAGTCCGGCCAAACGATCGCCATGCACGAGGACCGGACCGTCGCCGGAACGGCTGTCGTCCTGGAAGTCCACGCGCCTACGGCCACGCCCACCACATAAAACCTGCTGGCCGCCGCTCCCATTGGTGCAGAGAAGGTGGAGGCCGCAGATGCCGTCGGTCGTGGGGTTGCTGGAACAGCGAGAACTCGCTGTTCGCCGTCGTGTGGACGAGTTGCTGGAGGAGGCCGACGGTATCCAGGCTGAGCTGGCCGTGGCCGAGCGGGACTGGAAGGAGTGGGTCATCGCCCGCTACCGGGTCGGCGAGGTGCTGGCCCCGACCGACGGTGGTGTTGCAGACCTCGGCTCCTCGGAGGACCTGCGGGATCCGGGTGAACCGGGGATGCGGCCCGAGGCCCCGGGCGCGGCGAAGCCGAAGTCGGTGGTTGCCGATGTGGCGCTTCGGGCTGGCCTGGTCGGCATTTTCGGTGGACGGGGCTTCTCCCGGGAACGTGGCCAAGCAATCGCTCGGCACGGGTGAGCACCCGCTCCTCGATCACGATCGCCTTGCCGGGCTGGGCTCGGCTCGCGTGTTGGATCGGTGTCTCTGGAGTCAGCAGTTCTGCTGGCGGCTCACCGATGGGGCCGCCGTCCTTCCCGGTGGGCGCGCCGAGGCGACGCTCCCGCAGCTCGTGATACGTGAAGCGGGCATGGCCGCCCGCCGTCGAGCCTTGCCCACTGTGTTCTCCTGTCCCCTCGCGATATCCGCCCTATGGCGTCGTGAGGGCAGCAGGATGTTTCAAAAAAATCTTCAACGGGCCGGATCAGGCCTCCCGGGCGGGGTACTCAGGCTGAACTCGTGATGTCGGGCCACTGAGCTGCTCAGGCCCTCCCCGCGCTGTGCTCCATGGACGACGAGACCATCTGCGGCCCGACCGTCTACGCCTGGACCCAGGGCCAGGGGATCGAGCACGGCTACCTCGCCGACTACCGGGTCCTGGTCCCGGTGGTCACGGACGAGGATCTGCGCGACCTGCTCAACCTGTCCGCCGTCGCCGACCTGCGCACCCAGCGCTCGAACGAGGACCTGCTGCGCCTCGCGTTGCAGGTCGCGGTGCTGCGGGCGGTCGCGGACCTGGACCTGCGCCGCGTGATCACGTTCCACTCGCGGGTGGCCGGGGCGCGGGAGTTCGCCGCGGACCTGCTGGCGGCGGCCGCGCTGCTGAAGGACGCGGACCGGTCGGAGCGGATCTGGGCGAAGGCGATGGCCGGCACCGACCGCCTCAGGGACCGCCGCGTCTCCGACGAAGGCGAGATCCCTTGGTGACGGCTCGTCTCCGACGAGGGTGAGGTCCCTTGGGTTGGCAGGCGGATGGCCGCGGTCGGCAGGGAGACGTGCGCCTTCTCATTGCCCGCACCGGGCCGCCCGCGGTCGGCGTCAGGGCTGTTCCGGCTCCTCGCCGGTCGATGCCGGGGCGGTCCGGGCAAGGCCGGCGAGCAGCAGGTCGATCATGCGGCGGGCCTGGTAGTCGGGGAAGTTCTCCACTCCGATGCACAGGTTGCCGATGGCGAGCATGAAGTCGTAGGCCCGTACGTCGGAGCGCGTGTATCCAGCGGCGGTGGACGCCTTCAACAGCTGGTCGAGCACGGGCATCAGGCGCTCGACGAACTCGTTGTGCAGGCTCTCGAATCCCGCTTGGTCCGAGTGCAGCGCCTCGGCGAGGCCGTGCTTGGTGACCAGGAAGTCGACGAATTGGTGGACCCACTGCCGCAGGACCTCGTACGGCGTGCCGGCAGTCGGCGCCGCGTCGACGGCGGCGGCGAGCGCGTCGACCTGATGCCGGAAGACCGCCACCACCAGGTCCGCCCGGGTGGGGAAATGGCGGTAGATCGTGCCCATGCCGAGGCCCGACTCCGCGGCGATCTCCCGCACGGGGGCGTCGATCCCCATGCGGACGAAAACGGCCGCGGCCGCGTCCAGGAGCTTCTGCTCGTTGCGGCGTACGTCGGCTCGCTTACGTCCTGCAGATGCTGACGGCGTGTCGGCCGTGGACATCGTGCGCACCTCCTGCTTGAAAAGCGGAGCGACGCTCCGTATCGTGATCCGGAGCGGCGCTCCGGATTCTCATTTTGCCAGACACCGCGCAGCAGGGGCCCACTGGGCTCGTCCGAGAAAGGCATTCGTTTCGTGAGCGACAACACGTCCGCCGACGGCGGCAACGACTTCACCGCCCCGGTCATCTCCGTCAACCCGATCTCGCTGGCCGCTCCGGACCGCGGTCAGGATCTGGAGGTCCGGATCACGGCGCCGACCACCGGCGGCAACCTGCCCGTCGTCGTCTTCTCCCATGGCATGAGCCTGACCATGGACGCCTACGTACCGCTGGTCGGCTACTGGGCCGCCCGCGGGTTCATGGTCGTCCAGCCCACCCATCTCGACTCCCTCGGCCTCGCCCCCGACGACCCGCGCTCCCCGCTCATCTGGCGCATCCGTACCGCCGACCTCACGGCCGTCCTCGACCAGCTCGACACGATCGAAGCCGCTGTGCCCGGGTTGGCCGGCCGCGTCGACCACGACCGCATCGCGGTCGCCGGACACTCCTGGGGCGCACAGACCGCCAGCACCCTCGCGGGTGCACGGGTCGTAGGCGCCGACGGCCTTCCCGGTGAGAGCATGGCCGACCCCCGTGTCAGTGCCGCCGTGCTGCTGTGCCTGCCCGGCACCGGCGGCGCCGACCTGAGCCCGCTCGCCACCCAGTACTTCCCGTTCATGAACCCTGATTTCGCCGAGCTGAAGACGCCCAGCCTCATGGTCGCCGGCGACCGCGACCAGTCCCCGCTGACGGTACGCGGTCCGGACTGGTTCACCGACGGCTACCGGCTCAGCCCGGGCGCCACCGATCTGCTGACCTTGTTCGGGGCGGAACACGGACTCGGCGGCATCCAGGGAGCCAACGACACGCGCACCACCGACGAAAGCCCCGAGCGTGTCGCGCTCGTGCAGCAGGCCACTCTGGCGTACTTGCGTACCGCGCTGGGCCTCGACCAGAGCGCATGGCCCACCGCCCGTCGGGCGCTGGCCGCGGCTGATGCCCCGCTGGGAAGCATCGACTCGAAGTGACCATCCTCCTCGTGCCGACCGGCACGCCCAGTTCTGGATCATGACCGCCCCTGCGCAGGTCGCCTACGACGACATCCTGCGGGTCTGGCGTGAAGCGGACGGCATCGAACAGATCGAGCACGCCTGGCTGTTCGTCCACCTCATGCCGCTCGGCGGCTGGATCGCCGTCGAGCACCAGGGTCCCGGCAAGCCCGGCCGGGTCGTCGTGGGCACCCTGGCCGACCGCAGACCTTCGCCACCGCCGACCTCACCCTGGACGTGTTCCACCAGTCCAGCCGGCACCTGGCCGACGCCGTCCCACCCCGCACCCCTGGCCACCGCCGCCCGCACGCCCGCGGTACCGATGCCCAACCTCACCCTGGGCCAGACCACCGGCCGGACCGCACCCACCGACCGAGGCCTGGGCGACGCACACCGCGACTACGCCCTCGGCGACGGCCTGGTCCACCTCACCTGGCCCACCGCCCCGCACATCCAGGCCCTCGAACGCCGCGGCCGCCTCCTCGGCTGGACCGAGGTCGACGACGACAACAACTCCTGGATCACCCTCATCAACGGCCACCCCATCGCCGACGCCGCCGACAACCTCCCCCTACTCTCCACCAACCCCACCGACGCCCTCACCCTCCTGCGCCTGGCCGTCGAGCGAGGCCTCAGCGGCATCGCGCCCGGCTGGGTGCTCCCCCGCAGCGCAGGGTGATCCCGGCCTGGGCGAGGCTGGCCGTAATGCGCCCTAGCGAGACGGTGCGGGCCGTCTGTCCATGGGGCGTCGGGCGATCGCGGCCGCTGACAACGACGTCTGGAGGGGCTTCGGCCATCCCATCCGGTATGCGCACAGTGAACCCGCTCCTGGGGCGACGCGGGCGTGCGCCCAGCGTCACCGCCGCGACGTCGCCGACTGCGCCCGGGAGGCCGCCCACCGGGCCGTGCACCGGTGCGGATTTCGGGGCCCTTGCTCTCCACCGCACACGCGGTGGAGAGCAAGGGCCATTCCCACCCCGCGGGACCCGGCCGACTGCTACACGGTGGTGCGCCCTCCCGGCGGGAGCCAGGCGACCGAGTACATCGCGGTCGCTGAGAGCCGGTGGCGCCAGCGGCTGGCCGGGCGCAGCCTCGGCGTCAGGCGCTGGCCGCGTGCTGGTGGGCGCGGCACGATGTGGAGTCCACGCTCGTAGGCTCCAGTCGAGACAACCCTTGGCGTCTGCCTTGACCTGCAGGGAGGTCAGGATCCGGTCCCAGGCACTGTCGGCACACCAGGGGCGATGCCGGTCGTACACCGTCGTCCACGGCCCGAAACGGGGGCAGATCCCGCCATGGCACGCCGGTGCGCGCCCGGTAGGGGATCCCGTTGATCACCCGTCGCTGGCCGGCCCACCCGGCCGCCCTGCCGCCCGTTCTCCGGCAGGTGCGGCTTCAGCCGCTCCGATTCGTCCCTGCTCAGTTCTCCCGCCCTGTGACCCAGTACGACGAGCTGCGACGGTCACAAGGTCCGCCGTACAGAACCTAGCCGTTCGGGGGCTTCGGGGTCCTCGGGTCGAAGGGCGCGGTGCCGAGGGGCGGGGCCGTCGGTGGGTTCGGGGCGCTCCGAGGGCCCGGTGGTGTCCTCCGGTGCACGGAGCGGCTCCACAGGAGCAGCTTGCGGACCGTCTCGGCGACACCGGCGGCCAGGGCCGCCGCACCCATGATGATCACCAGGATCACCAGGACGTTCCGGTGCTCGCGTGCATCGGGGCACTCCACTGGCTCCGGCGTGCTGGTGATGGTCATGCCGTTCTCGTCCCTGGTCATGGTCGTGTGGATCCTGCTGTGGGACCAGAGCGACCCGCAGTCCCCGCCCTTCGCCTCGACCGGCATGCCGCCCCAGAGCAGGCCCCCCAGGAGCAGGACCGCCCCCATCACCGTCAACCGCAATGCACCCGCCATCGTTCGTCCCCCCGACGCGTCCCCGTAGCGCTCTGCTATGGGGATACCGCACGGGCCGGGCGCTGTCAGCACCACGGGAGAGAGCTCCGGCGAAACTCGTCCATCTGCAGGTCCGGACGTCGACGCGCCCGCTCAGTGCCCCTCGGGCCCTGCTTACCGTCGGCCCACTGCATGTTCAACGGTCGTCGCAGGCACCGGGGGAAAGTCCGACGAGCAGGGCGGAGACGTACCTGACCTCGGGCGGTCTGGTCGTCCGGACGACCTGGCACGAGCCCGCTTGCCCGACCTGGGCCCTGCGGTGACCGCTGGCACGGTGGCCGGGCCGGTCCGGGTGCGGGTGCGCGCGGTGCTCGTCCACGACGGCCGGGTGTGTCTGATCCGTCGCCAGCGGGAAGCCGGCCACCAGCACTTGCTGCCCGGCGGTCTGGTCGAGGACGGCGAAGACCCGATTGGCGCGCTGCGCCGGGAACTGCGCGAGGAGCTCGGCCTCGACCTGGCGGTGCTGCCCGCGCCGCCGGTGCTGCGCTTCGACCAGGAGACCGAGCGGCCGGGCGAGACCACGCCGTTCCGGCGCCGGCGCCTGGTCTTCACCGCCCACCTGCCCGCCCACCTGGTGCAGGCCGTCGCCGGCGGGCGGGCAGGTCAGTCGAGGTCTTGGACGCGGCGGTCGACGCGGCCATAGGTGCCGGCCTGCTGGCGCTGAACGACGCCGGCACGGCGTGCGACCCGAGCCTGATGGCCGAGCAGTGCCTGCAAGCCGTCCCGTACCTGGTGCTCGCGGTGGCCCTGGCGTCCGCCGACCTCGACTGAGCAACTGACCACCTGCCGGTGCGCGCCACGGGGTGAAAGCCGGAGGCCTGCGGCTCCGTCCACCCGCATGCTCGCTCGTGCCGGCCGCGGGGGCAGCCGGGCCGTGCTGGACGAGGTCTTTGATACGGGCTACGCCAGCCGGGACGGCCCGACCCGTGTCCTGCCCTGCCTGTGTCTCCTGCGCCAGCGCCACTCGCGCGGCGCTCGTCCCCTGCCGTGTGCTTTGAGGCGGGGTGCCAATACGGGGTGATGATCACCTGGTACCACTCGTGGTCGAGGATGCAGCCGGCCTTGCCACCGACCGCCGCGTCACAGCGCAGGTCGGGCCCGTAGAAGTCCCCCTCGGTGTTGAGGGGGTAGGCGCCCAGGGTCTCGCCGGACACGTGGTAAGCGGGGTGGATCTGCTCGATGCCGTCCTTGGCGACATGGGAGTCGTAGTCGACGGTCGAGCTCCCGCCCGCGTCCCTGTCCAGGATCACGGGCGCGCCGCCCCAGGCGGGCCCGCTCGTCGTGCAACCGCCGCTGCACATGGACCTGAAGGACGGCGTCCCGCCCTCGACGTTGGGCGTCATCTCGGCGGCCAGGGCGGTCCTACGTCGAAAGGGTCTCGCCCGTCGTGCGCCACCCGTGTCGAGCATGTTGTCGAACCCGGCTGGTGCGACTAGCCCGGCTTGTGACACCTACCTTCAGGGCATCCAGCTCGTCGCACTCTGCGATGTACAACACAGCGCCAGCCTCGACCAGAGCATGGAAGTTCCGGCCTTGGCGGGCGCCAGCATCCGCCGTCTTGGTATACACGCCGCGATAGTGCCGGACGCCACCGACAGCGTTGCGGCTCCCGATACCGTCCGGCAGCGAGCAGGTCTGTCCCGCATACCGAGCATGGGGTGGGGATTTGTTTCGCGAATCCTCATCAACCCCGCCAACACCCTCACCCTGCTGCGCCAGGCCTCGCCCGAAACCTCGGCACGCAGGAGGACGGGCGCGGGAGGTGCGTGCACTCGCATGGCCGGGCGGCGAGGCCGGGTGCGTGAGCATCATGAGCGAGGACCCGGTGAGCCCTGATCAGGTGTACGCGGCCTTGGTGGCGTTGAGGAGGGAACCGATTCTCGACCCGGAGCTGTGGCCGGACGGCCCTCAGCAGGATGACTTGCGCAGGCTGCTGGGTGTCCTGCTGGCCGTGGTGGAGCTGGAGATCACCGCTGCCACCCGGCTGGGAAGCGACCAGGACACGGATGTCGCCGAAGTGCTGCCCGGGTGGACCGACCAGGTGGGAGCGACTCCTGGTCTGTTCGCCAACGTGCTGGCCAACCGTCTGCAGCGCACTGTCCAGCTCATGGGACTGGACGAGGTCGAAGAAGGAGGGGAAACGTCGCCGGGCCGTATGGCGTCGTCCATGGCCGTGGTCGCCGCGGCGGACACTCTGGACGCCGATCTGAACTTCCAGTCCGGTGACATCGACGGTGTCCGGCAAGCGCTGGGCCGGGCGGAGGCGTCCGTCATCGAGATCCAGCAGAGCATGCACGACCTGCGGGTGGCCATCGGCGACGCGCAAGAGGAATGAACCCGCTCCCGGACAAACCGGTAGGACAGGGTCCCTTGACCGGCCGGCCTGGCAGAACGCATCCCCCCACGCCCGCCCTGCGGACCCGGCCCGTACTGGTCGGAAGACACCCCCTGGACCCGCCGGGAGCAACCCTGGCGGCAGCGCGGCGGGGGCACGCACAGACTGGTACAGGCCGGTCCGCGTCCGAACCCCCGAGCGGGCAGCGGACCGGCGCCCCTCATCCACGCGCCGCTTCCCAAACCACCGACAGCCCTGTCCGCCCGCTGTTGGAGCGCTGCCGGATGGCATGTCCGGCCTCGGGACTGGTAGGCCCGCGTGTTGAGGTGTCGCGTATTCAAGGCTGAGGCCAGCCGCTCATTACGTAGAGTCAGCATCCTCTGTCGCCACCGCACCGGTGCGGCCACCACTTGGGCGCTGTCCAGATAACAACCTCCTCGGCCGGTACGCGTTCTGCCGACCGCAGGAGGCCGGACGCCGGCCACTGCATGAGTCGACGACGCGACCGGGCGCCGCGTCGTCGACTACGCCTTAAGCGTTCGGGTCCCAGGCGAAGAGCCGCTCGAAGATGACCCGGTCGCCGTCGATCTTCACCGAGTCCAGCGGGGTGCGTCCGTAGAACCACAGGACCAGCTCACCGGCCGTGCCCCGGGCGGAGGCGTCGGCCGGGGCCTGGGCCTCGCCCTCGCCGGCCGCCGGAAGGCGGACGGCGCGGGCGCCGTCCGCCTCGACCGTGAAGCGCCAGGAGCGGCCCTCGGTGGCGTGGTAGTCGACGACGGCCGGCTCGTGCGGCCAGACGCCCGACCACGCGCAGCAGGTGAACAGGAAGTCCTCGACGCCGTCCAGCGCCACCTGCGCCGGCAGCGGCTGCGCGGCGCCCACGGTGAGCTGGGCGTCATAGGCGTGCACCGCGATCTCCTGAAGCTGGTGCCGGGCGACGGCACCGCTGGTCCGCGGCGACTGCGAGGCGCCCCACCACGTCCAGCACTCGGCGTCCGGGCCGACCTCCCGCAGGGTGTCCAGCAGCTCCTGCGTCGACGCGGCCAGCCAGGCCACCAACGCCTCGCGCTCCCGGGGCGCCTGCGCCTCGGCGCGCGCCGCCACGGCCTCGGCCGGCGGGGCGTCGGCCGGACCGGCCTCGACGACGGCGGCCCAGAACGGGCGGCCCGAGCCCAGGTGCCGCGCCAGGTCGAACAGCGTCCACTCAGGACAGGTCGGCACCTGCACGTCCAGGCTGGGCGCGGCGGCGATCGCGGCCCGGAAGGCCGTCGCCCGCTCGTCGATCAGTCGCAGCAGGTCAGGGAGTTCAAGATTCTTCTGCACTACGGCTGTCTATCACCGCACTCCGGCGGCCGAAAGCGAATTTCCCGGCCGCCACCCGCATCCGCCGCCTGCCGGCCTCTGAGGCTGGTGAGCTTGTCGTCGAAGGTGGCCAGATGGAAGACGTGGCATTTCGCGTTCCACCTGGTGCCCGAACTTCCTGAGACGCTGCTCGCAGGCCGTGAGCGGGAGTACGTGAGCTGGTTCCTCAAGGTCAAGGCCCTTGATCCCGGCACGTTCGACAACGCCGAGCTCGATTACTACGCGGCGGCCGTCGCCGCCGACGGCGGCCTGCGCGCGAGTCTCGCCTACTACCGGGACGCCGCCGAGTCGGCGCGCAAGAACCACCAGGCGCTCGAGCGGCGGCGCCTGACGGTGCCCGTCCTCGGGATCTCCAGCAGTCACGGCTCCGTTCCGGACATGGCGCCCTCCATCAGGCCGTGGACCGAGAACACCACCGGAGTCGTCGTGCCGGACGCCGGTCACTTCATCCCCGATGAACAGCCCGAAGCCGTCGCTGCCGCTCTGACCGACTTCATCACCGCCGACGATCGGTGAGGGCATCCTGGGCACCGCAAAGCGCCGATGCTGATCGCAGGGGACGGACGTCGCTGACCGTCCTGCTCCGGTGGTCAGCTGTCGGTGGGCCGGCGTCGGAGGCGCGCCAGCCTCGGCAGGACGGCAAGCAGTAGCAGGCTGTGTACCTTCTACCGCATTGTCAGCGCCTCGCTGCGTAAGCCCCGCGTCCTCTACGGGCTCCCGTACGGCGGGGTCGTGTGGCTCAGCGGATACGTGGTACTTCCGATCGCGGGACTCCACAAACCCATCTGGACCTACGATGCCAAGACGCTGGGTGATGATCTGACCGCCCACCTCGCCTACGGCGTCGTGCACGAGCAGCGCTTTCTGGTTGCTGAGCAGGGCTTCCGTGTTCTCGCGGCAACTGCAGTCCGCGATCCGCGGTGACGGCGTGCCGATCGTCACCGCCGAAATGACTTACCGATACGGCCCGGACCGGACCGGACCTCGGTGCCCGAATACCGCTCGCCCGGTATGACCTTGCCGCCGGACCGACCTTCCTCGTCCGCGAGGGACCGGCCGCCCGCAGCCACGACGGGTGTGCGAGGTCCGCCAGCCGTTACCCGCCTTCTGAAGGCGGGTCACAACGCGATCCTGGCCGAGCGGCCCCGGTCAGTGCCGGCGTTCGGTGACTTGCGGCGACAGCCCGCGAATCAGTCAGGAGGGTGATGCCGTGAATTATTGGCTTCTTCGAGGGAATGCTGGAGCACCGCTGAATCCCGCTCATGGCGCCGCCGCCCGCAGGCCTCGTCGTCAACGGGCCATGAGACCGACGTACGGAGGTACCAGATGGCCGAGCTCCCCCCACCGCCAGAAGGAATTGTGCTGGCCCACTTCATCGTCTCGGACGATGTAGAGCGCTCTCGACGCTTCTACACCGAAGTACTCGGCGGCCGGGTGGCCTACTCCGGCCCCGGAGGGCTGACCTATGTCGCCCTGGCCAACAGCTGGATCATCATCAATGTCGGCGGAGGGCCGACCGACGACAAGCCGACGGTCACCCTGGACACGCCACGCGATCCCGACCGGGTCAGCAGTTTCCTCAATATCCGGGTCAAGGACGTCCATGCCTTGTACGCGGAGTGGAGCGCCCGGGGCGCCCGGTTTCTGACACCGCCTAAACAGCACGAGTACGAGATCCGCTGCTACATCCGCGATCCCGACGGCCACCTGATCGAAGTAGGGCAGACTACCGACCCCGAGGGAGACTGGTCGCCCGCTCACTGGCCGCCAAGTACGCGCGCTGGCGATTCGGAGTGAATGCCAGGGTCCCGGCCACACTCGGCGAGTCCCGCCTGTCCGGGAATCGCGGGAGATGGAAGCCCGATCCGGGCCGAGAAACGAATCGGAATTTCAGAGAGCAGGCTGTCGCAAGGTAATGGCATACATGCAGAGGGTCATATCTATAACCCGGCACGCCATGACCGTGACCGGCTGACCCGTCGCACCTCACCGTCCCGGCCAGCTCGGGTCAAGGCCGCCACCCGCCCCGACCCGAACCCCACCGTGTCCGACGGCTGGCACTGGCCTTGTGCAGCAGCTGGGTCGCGCCCGCCGCCCGGACCCGGCCCGCCCGATCCTGGACGTCGGCGGCCTGGACGTTGGCGGCCTGGACGGATCGGGCCTGCTCGTCGGCGGCGCGGTCGTCGTCGACGCCGACGACCGCGCGCTCCTGCTCTCCATGATGCATTGGGGCGTGGACGGCTGTATCGCGTGGTCGTACGACCCGGGGGTGTGGAGCACGACCGTCTACCTGCACAACCGCTGTCACACCACCCGCCTGGCGAAGATCGCGTGGAAGTGGTCCGGACTGAAAGTCTCGGAGATCAAGCCGGCAGGGGACGCCAAGGCCCACCCGGTGAGTTCCGCCCCGCAAGGCCGGTGAGCCTCGCCCCGTCGAACTCCCCACTGCAGGTCAGGGACACGATGCGATCCGTGGAGCAGTCGCATTCGCAGTCGCACCCGTGTCCGGCCGCCGGCCGCTGGCCGCCTACTGCGACCGGCGCCCCGCGAACGCCGGCTGCCGGTGAGTTCCGCCTCGCTGAAAGCTGTTTGCCCTCTTATGTCTGTGGGGGTTGTGTTACTGGGGTCGTGTTTGCCCAGGTGGAGAGGCCATTCTGTGGGGCCTGTGTTCCGGGGACGGGCACCGGGTCAGGTCTGCCGGAAGCGGATCAGCGGTGGATGCTCCACAGTGTCCGGATTGGCCCGCGGGTCGTAGGCGGCCAGGTCGGCTGCCCGCACTCGCTCGGCGATCCGCAGCAACTCCTGGCGGTCTGCCTCGGCGGCCCGAGCCCGGCCCGAGGTCAGGTTCTCCCTCCCCACCGGCCCGGCAGGAACCCCGCCCGCGACCGCCCACGCCGCCCGGCGCGCTCCCTTCCCTTCCCCGGACCCACCCGCCCGCCCGCCCCGCCCGCCGTACCGGAGTGTCCGGTCAACGACGGGTCAACGTCGTGGTGGGCAGACACGTCCCACGGCAAGGATGGACGCCGAACCGCCCGCCACCGCGCGGCAGTTGGCGCCACCGGCGGCACGGTCGGCTCGCAACGGATCGTTCGTCCCGTCCGAATCGAAGGGGAAGACATGCAGTTCAAGCTGGGGCGCCGAGTCGCCTCCCTCGCCGCGGTGACCGCACTGACCGTCACGGGGTTGGGGCTCGCGTCGGGAAGCGCGTCCGCCGCAACCGGATCCGACTCCAACTCCGCGCACGGCGTGGAGATCACGGGCTGGCACACACTGGACGACAACCCGTGGGTGTCCGCCCGGCTGTGCAACTACCAGAGCTCGGCGAACAGCTTCTACTTCTGGATCAAGGACACGGCGGGCGACAACGTCACCAGCCCCGGGCACATCACCCCCGTCCTCGCGCCCGGCCAGTGCGACTACATCTCCGGCGAGGACTACGGCAGCACCCCGATCCAGGTCTACGCGAGGTCCGGAAGCTCCTGGACCTTCGGCACCGACCCGATCTACCTCGGCTGACAGCCGCCCCGCACCGCACCCGCTGACCGCCAGGCCTGGGTGTGCTGCCACCGCCGGGTGGCAGCACACCGTCAGAACCGCTCGGTCGCTCGCGCGTCGCCGGTCAGCGCGTACCGGCGGCACGCGAGTAGTTCCTCGGCGCTGCTGCGCCGATCTCCTCGGCCAGGACGTGCAGAACCTCCTCGGCGTCCCGCTCGGCAACGTCCTCGATCGCCTCGGCAGCCGCCGCCAGGTCCAGCAGCCGGTACGCCGTCGACCGGGAGACCTCGAGTTCCCCGGCCGCGTACGCACCCCACGACGGATAGCCCAAGGCGACCCACACCCGGCGGCGGTACGCGGCGCGCACCCGCTCGGTCAACACCAGGACGGCGCTGCGCACCTGTTCCACCGACTCGCGCAGCGCGCCGGTCAGCCGCCGCGCCTCGGCATCGCTGACCGGGACGGCCGGCTCCTGTGCCACGCGGCCCGGGGTGGCTCGCAGGCGCCTGGCATTGCCGCAGTCGACGGCGAACTCGATCTCGCCTGGCAACCCGCCGCACGTCAGGGCGCCCTAGCTTGACGCCTTAGCACCCTGAGATGTCTTCCTGCGCCCTTGTTCTCCTGGTGGTGGGGGTGGTGCGCTGCTGTCGGGTCGGGTGGCCTGCGGCGCCCCGGGGCCGGAACCGCTCCCGCGGTGAGGGACGCGGGGTGTCGTTGTCGGTGGTGGCTGGCACTGTGGTCCGTGTGATCAACGATCTTGAAAGTGTCGACTGGTCGTCGATGAGCCATGCGTACGGGCCAGCCCACGAGGTGCCGGTTTGGCTGCGGGCGATGGCATCGGCCGACGCCGGGACCCGTGAGAAGGCGTTCGGCGACTACTACGGCGCGGCCCACCACCAAGGGGACGTGTACCCGTGCACCGTGGCGAGCCTGCCGTTCCTGTTCGCCCTGGCCGACGACCCGGCAACCCCTGACCGCGGCGCGGTCGTCCACCTGCTGCTCAGCATCGGGCGCGAGGCCGTCGACTGCGGCGACGACATCATCGTCGCGCCGGACGGCAGCGAGTCGACGGCCGCCGCGGACAGCGTGGCTATGCTGCGCGAGCGCTCCGGCGCCTTCCTCGCCTACGCGCAGGACCCAGACCCGTGGGTGCGCCGGCCGGGCATCGAGGGCCTGGGCCTGTTCGTCGAGGACGCCGACCAGGCGCTCGGGGCGCTGCGCGAGCGGCTGCCTGCCGAGGACGGGACCGTGGAACGGCTGCTCGTCGTCCACACGGCGGCGACCCTGGCACTGCGGCTCCCCGCGGCGCGTACCACCGCGACGGCCTGGCTCGCCGCCCTGGCCGACGACCCGACGGCGGAACCCGACATCCGGCTCGCCGCCCTCGTTCACCACGCCCGCTGCGGGCAGGACCGCGACGACGCCGTGCCGACCGCGATCGCCCTGCTGCGCCGGCTCGCGACCGCACCGGAGCGCAGGAGCGATGAGGACGGATGCCGGTCGGGAACCGGCTCCGGAGCCTGCGCGTGCCGGAACGGGCGTGAGGGCGAGGGCGAGACCGACACGCGGGCCGACGGCGAGACCGACACCGAGGCAGAAGCGGTCGCCCAGGACGGCGTTCCGCCACAGGTCACCGCCGCGTTCGAGGACCTCGACCGGCACGGCCGGCTGCACGCCCCCACCACGACCCTGCTGCGCACCTTCCACACCGTCCTGGACACCCGGGTGCCCGAGCGCACGGCGCTGCTCACCGAACAACTCAGCAGCCCGGACCCGGCCATCCGCTACGATGCGATCCGCATGGCCCAGGACCTCATCACGTCCTGGCGGGGCGAGCATACCGGCCTCGTCCTGCTCCTCGCCGACTGCTTGGCGCCCCAGGACCCGTACACCGCCGCCGCGGCAGCCGAGAGCCTGCGGGTCCTGGGGCCCGCAGGCGAAGCCGCCCGCGAGGCGCTCGCCGCCCTCGTCGCCGCCAACCGCACCACCTACGGGCCGAACGCCTGGGCCGCTACGAAGACGCTTCCGCGACGCGCGCACCAGGAGGCCGTCATGGCCCTGGCCGCCCTCGGTGATCCCCGCGCCGTGCCCTGCCTGCTGACAGCACTGGACGGCGGCACCGACGCCTGGCGCGCGGTGCAGGTCGCCGGCCGGCTGCGCCCGGGAGCCGGTGAGCTGGTGCCGCGACTGTCCCGGCACCTGGCGGACGCCGACATGTCGAATCCGTGGGCCGACATGGGCACAGGCGCCCTGATGTCCGCCTTGGCCGAACTGGGTGACGCGGCCGCCGTTCCCGCGCTCACCGACGCCGTCACCGCCGCCATCCGCCATGACCAACTGCGCCTCGGGGCCTCCGCGCTGAAGGCACTCGCCGCCTTCGGCACCGAGGCCGCGTCCGCCCTGGACGCGGTCCGCCCGCTGGCCGACGCCGCGGACGTGAACCTGCGCGCGGCCGCCACGGCCGCGCTCTGGGCGCTCGAACGCGACCCGGCCGACGTCGTGCCCCGGTTGTGCGACCTGCTCGATACCCACGCGCGCCACGACGCGGCCGACGTCCTTGGTCTGATCGGCCCGTCCGCCGCTGCCGCGCTGCCGCGCCTGCGCACGATGCTGACCGCCGGGTACGAGTGGACCCGCGTCCACGCCGCGACCGCCCTGTGGGACATCGTCGGCGAGGTCGAGGCCGACGTCGTGGTCCGGACGTTGCTGGCCGCCTGGGAGAAGAACGACGCGACGTCCAACCACGTGCTGGCTTGCCTGGATCGGATGGGCTCGGCCGCCGCACCCGCCCTGCCCCGCATCCGGGCGGAACTGGCGCAGGCCCGCCGCAGTGGGCGCTTCGGGCGCGTCGCCAACGACGAGGAACTGCAGCGCACCTGCCGAACCATCCTGGCCCGTCTGTCCTGACTGAACCGAAGTCACTTGTCCTGAACCGTGAGGACAACGATCTCCCGGCGGAGCAGGCACTTCGTGCCGGCTGGTCGGCGCGCGTCCGGGGCCCCGCCGTTGCGGAGAGCGAGCGGCTCGTCTACCAGGTCATCGACCTGAACCCCGGCAACGCCCAGGCCGGCGGCAACGCGACCGCACCGATCAGCGAGCTGATCCGGGTGAACAAGCCGACCACGATCCGGCTGCAGGGCACCCGATCCGACGCGGTCGGAACAGCGCTCGTCGCCCAGATCCACGACGACAACGCCGGCCACACGTCGCTGCGCTTCGACCGGGTCGGCCCCTGAGTTTCGAACGGGCCGTTGGGGGCGGTCCGGTGTGGCCTCGTCGAGACGTGGTGGCGGATGGTGCGGTGGGCGATTGCCAGCCCGCCCGGCCCGAGTTCGCCCGGGAGTTGGGCATCCCGCTCACCACCTTCGCCGAGTGGGCGGATGAGCAGTTGACACCCGTGTCCGGCCAGTGAGCTGAGTCAGAGATCCGGCGGGCGTTGCTTCGGTAGGAGTTGTCCTGGGCCGAAGATCCCGCCGGTGTCGGTCGACCAAGCCCGCTAACGCCTGCTGGACGCGCTGGAGAGCCCGGACACCCGCGAGGCGTACGACGAGCGCCAGAAGGCCCGGGAGACGAAGGCCCGCCAGGTCCACCGCGAGCGATGCGGACCTTGGCCTGCGCCGGCTGCGGGAACGTGCCGAAGCAGGCGAGCAGCTGGGGGTAGGGCCCGGAGGGAGAGCAGGGTGGCCCCGCCGCCCGGGCAGCGGCTGCGGGCCCTGCCACGAGAAGCACCAGGAGCAGCCGGTGGCGGTCCTGCCCTGGCCGGGCGGGGGCGCGGTGGCGTGGCCGGGGCATACGGCGGGGGCGGTGACGGCAGAGCCGGGGGTACGGCGGGCTTCCAGCCGCGGGCTCTGGCCTCGTGCCGCAAGTGTCGAGCGCTGGCCGAAGGGGCGCCGTCCCGGCCGTGCGGGCAGGAACGCCTGCACGACCTGCTCCTCCAGGAAGCCGACGACGGGCCGCTGCGCACGGACCTGCTGGCCGCGCTGCGCCGGGGCGCGCGGATCGCGATCTGGATCACCGGTCCGGCAAAGGACCTCACCCGCTTCCACTCACGGATCGACCGGATGACGGAGGAGGCCGGCCCGGCCGCCGAGGCGCTCGCGGCGGCCAAAAACTCCATCACACTGGCCCGCGTCGAGGACACGGACCGGCAGTACCTCGTGGTCCTGCCGCCCGACGGCCGCGCCCGCTTCGCGCGTGGGGCGGTGGCCGGCTCTCCTGCGGCTTAAGGCCGTTCCTGCCGGCGACGCGACCGCATAGCCCCGGGAGAGGCTGTCCCCAAGCGGGACAGCCTCTCCATCAGCAAGATCTACATCAGACTTCTACGCGTGCGCCGTGGCCCGGTGTGGGAGCTCCGGGCCGGGTGCGGGCGGAGCCCGATCCGAGTCAGGCCGGGGTGTTCGGGACCGGGCGCATCGAGGGACTTCGCGTGCTTGGCCGCATCGACGAAACCGGGTCCGTGGACGGTGAGTTCGAAGTCCTGGTGCGCCTTGGCGTCCGGAGCGAACGGCAGGCGGATCCGCTCGTCCGCGACCAGACGGCGCACCTCGGCCCGGCTCAGGGCGAGGCCGAGCTGGAGCAGCCGCTCCACCCGGACCGGCGCGGGCAGCTCGAAGCGCACCTGCACCGAGAGCGGGTTCGGGTCGTCGAGCGCGTACAGCGGCGTGCGGGTCTCCAGCTCCCACGTCCCGGTCCAGTCGAGCCGGTACCGGTTCTTCGCCGCGAGTGACGCGCTCATCACCAACTCCCGTACCGCTGACGGGTCGTTGTTCTCGTACGCCACCAGTCGGGCCGGCTCCAGCGTCGAGACGTGGACGCGTTCGTGGACGGGCACCTTTGAGGTCCGGTCGCACGTCGCGCAGCTCAGCAGCAGCCAGACGTCGAGCAGCTTGCCGTTCGCGTTGGCGCGGATCTTGCCCGAGGCGCGGTGCCGCATGCCGGGACAGTCCGGGCAGGACCGGACGACGGTGGGCAGGGCGGACTGACGCACGGCCCACAGGGCCTTGCGGTCGGTATTCATGTGTGTTGGACGCTTTCAGGACTCAGCAGGGAGGGCATGCCGAACTCACGCGGCGGCTCCCGCTCTCTGACGGATGCTCACGAGGGGCGCGACCCATCACCCCGGGGCCGGGTCTTCAGGCTCCGAGGTCGATCGCGCGACAGGTACGTACTACGTGGCAGTCATCAAAAGTCCATGCGGGCGATCATGATCGAGACGGTGGCCCGCGGCAACCGAATTTCCCCGTCCTCTTCGCCGGTGGTCGGCATGGCGATCTTCCTCACCCAGTACCTGCAACTGGTGCGCGGCATGATCCCGCTGACGGCCGCGCTGTGGAGCGTGCTGCCGAGCGTGGCGGTCGGCGGGGTGGCTCCGCCGGCCTCCCGCTGGGTCGGCGGGTCGGCAGGGCGCTGGTGATCGCGGGCGGCTTCGCGGTGATGGTGGCCGGGTTCGCGCTGCTGACGGTGGTCGGCGCGCACTCCCAGCTCTCGGTGGTGCTGGTCGCCGCCAGCCTCTACGCCAGCGGCGGGGTCGGGCTGATGTCGCAGGTCAGCGAGGTGGTGATGGCCGCCGCGCCGACCGAGCGGGCCGGCACCCCCTCGGCCCTGCTGGAGTCCGGCACCGAGCTGGGCGGGGCGCTCGGGATGGCGGTGCTGGGCAGCGTGGGCACCGCGCTCTACCGCTCGCGGATCGGCGGGCAGCTGCCGGCCGACCTGCCCGCCACGGCCCGCGGCGCGGTGCGCGACCCGCCCGGCGGCACCGAGGGCGTGCTTGCCCAGCTGCCGGAGGCCGTGCGCGGTCCGGTGCT
This sequence comes from Kitasatospora aureofaciens, assembly GCF_001188955.3. Classification (GTDB taxonomy): domain Bacteria; phylum Actinomycetota; class Actinomycetes; order Streptomycetales; family Streptomycetaceae; genus Kitasatospora; species Kitasatospora aureofaciens. The sequence goes on from NZ_JPRF03000021.1 coordinate 483,315, forward strand.
GGCGGCGGTCCGGGAGGCCTTCTGCGGCGGGATGCGGGCGCGTCCATGACAACGGCGGTGTTGAGACCGGCCGCAGACAGAGCGTGAGGGCCGAAGACCAAGACTCACTTGTTCAAGATCATCCCACTGGCCCTTTGGGCTCATCTTTGCTGGACCCCTGCGGGAGCTGCGCGAGGCCGGCCGCACCGCGATCCCGGCCCAGAGCGAAGGCAGCTCACGGTGATCCCCGGCCCGTGCCGCCCTTGACCCGGTGCAGCCCCGGGATCACGGTCGCACCTCCTCGCGGTCGGCGGCGGTGAGATGGGCGCGCTGGGCGACCAGCCGCTCGCGCAGTTCAGAGCTTGCTCAGCGCCGCCTTGATGAGGCCCGCCGTGCGGCGCGGCTGGGCGATGAAGGCCACATGGGAGCCGTCGACCTCCTCGGTGGTCGCGCCCATCCGCTCGGCCATGAAGCGCTGTGCCTGAGGGGAGAGGGCGTTGTCGTGCCGGGCGATCTGGTACCAGGACGGGACGGTCTTCCAACCGGCCCCGGTGGCCTCCTCAGCGAACGCCGCCGCCGCGATCGGCCGTTGGGCGAGGCTCATGGCCAGGGCCAGCTCGGCGGGAAGGTCGGCGCAGAACTGGTCGGCTGGAGGGTTTCGGACATGGGTTGGACTCCTTAGTACGGTGCCGTAGATCGCTACTGGTGTGACTGGGGTGGCTGAGGAGCCGGCGCGGGAGGTGATGGTCGCCCGCGGGTCTTCCTGTCGCGCCGGGTGAGGCCCGCGCCCAGCCGCCTGACGGCTTACCAGGGCGCTGGGTTCTCGTCGTCGGTGAAGGTGCCGGTCGGTCCGTTGGCGCCGATGGCGGCTCGGTCAATGGAACCGTGGTTGGCGCTGAGATTGATCACGGTGTGGGCTTGGCCGCTGTTTCATAGGCGGTCGCGCGTGAAACACCCGGCCGCACGGCGGCCCACCTGCGGCGGCCCGTGGGGAGGCCGCGCACGAGGCCAGTGATCGTCACTGTGGAGGTTGAAAACACCCGGCAGGCTTCGGGCGGAGTCGGCGCGGCATGGTCTCACCAGGGAATCGGCCCGTCCTCGGTCAGGAAGGCACCCGTCGGGCCGTCCTCGCCCACGGTCGCCAGGTCGACCGCGACGGCCGCGCCCTCCTCCGCCGTGCGTATCCCGCTGTGGCGGTTGAGGTCGGTCGCGCAGTAACCGGGACTCACCGCGTTGACCAGGATCCCTTCACCGCGCAGTTCGTTGGCGTAGAGCACGGTGATCGCGTTCAGCGCGCTCTTCGAGCTGCAGTAAGGGAGGAGGATCGAGGTGTAGGCGGACCACGGGCTGCCCGGGTCGGCCATGTGGGCGAGGGAGCCGAGTTCGCTGGACATGTTGACGATGCGTGCGGCGGCGGAACGGCGGAGCAAGGGAAGCATTGCGTGGGTCACCGCAATGACACCGAACACATTGGTCTCGTAGACCTGCCGGACGGTGGCAGCGGAGACTTCACTCGGTGCTTGCGGTCCGGCGGCGATCCCGGCGTTGTTGACGAGGATGTCGAGGCGGCCGAACGTGGCGTCAATGTGCTGGGCGGCGGTTCGGACCGAGATCTCGTCGGTGACGTCCAACAGAACGAACCGTACGTCGGCGCCCTCGCCCCGAAGCTCCTCGGCCGCAGCCTCGCCACGCTCGGCGCTGCGGGCGCCGATCAGCACGGTAGTGCCGAGGGCTGCGAGCCTGCGCGCCGTTTCCATGCCGATGCCCTTGTTAGCGCCGGTGATCAGAGCAGTCTTCTGCGAAGTCGTCATGGCCCCAGCCTCCCCTCACCCACGGGCGTCAGGGAAAGACCAGAAGACTCTGGATCTATAGTCCACGGATATGAGTGAGCTAGAGGTGCGGGAGCTGAAGTACTTCATCGCGGTCGCCGAGGAACTGAACTTCAGCCGGGCCGCGCAACGCCTGGGGATGGCGCAGCCCCCACTGTCGAAGGCGATCGCTCAGATGGAGTCCCGGGTCGGCGTACGCCTGCTGGAGCGCACCACCCGGCAGGTGAGGCTGACCACGGCCGGTCAGGTGCTGCTCGACCAGGCCCGGATCGCGGTCGACGCGGTGCACGCGGCGGCCCGGCGTGCACGCCGGGCCGGTCAGCCGGCACCCAAGCTCGTCGTGGCGGTCAAGCCGGAAGGCGATGCCGGGCTGCTGCGGGAGGTCCTCGCCGCCTACCGGGGAACGGGTTCGCATCTGCCGCCGCCCGAAGTCGTCGTCGCCGGCAGCGGAGAGCCGATCGCCATGCTGCGGGACGGCCGTGCCGATGTGGCACTGCTGCGCAGCCCGTTCGACGGTCAAGGGCTGGATTCCCAGACGCTCGTGGTCGAGCCGCGACTGGCCGTTCTCCCCGCCGGGCATCCCCTGGCCGGACGTCGGCGACTGCGGCTGGCCGACCTCGAGGGCGAACCGATCCCGCGCTGGAAAGGAGCCGCCCCCTCCAACACCGCCTACTACACAGGATGCGACGGAGCGGAAGCGGGCGATGGCCACATCGGCTCGGCGCAGGCCGACACTCCTGAAGGGCCGCTCGTGGACAGCGTCGAGCAACTCCTGGAGGTGGTCGCGCTGGGCCAGGCGGTGGCATTCCTGTCACTCTCCACCACCAAGCGGCACCAGCGCCCGGACATCGCACACCGGCCGGTTACCGGCCTCAGCCCCAGCGCGGTCATGGTCGCCTGGCCGGAGACCTCGCGATCCGCAGCCGTCGCTGCCTTCGTCCAAGCCGCCCACGACGTCGCCGCCCACCACCCCGACCACATGACCGCACTGGCCTACTGACACCATGCCCGACCCGATCGGCCAGGCCCGGCAGCTGCCGCAGTACTTCGGCGTCCTGCCCGAGTACCGCGGCCTCAGGCCCGGCCGCCGGCTGTGGCGCGCGGCCATGCACTGGGAGCACGCCAACGGCGCCGACTACCAACTGCTGCAGACCACTGCCAGCGGCGCCTCCGACCAGCTGTGCCAGGACCTGGTCGACCAGGACCGCCCTGATCCGTGGGTGCCAAGCGCCGGACCACGGCAGCTGATGGTGTCGATGTACTACCCCGCATGGTCCGGCACCGGCCGGCCCGCGCCCTTCATGACCACCCAGGAGGCGACGGACTTCCTGGCATCGGAGGGCCTCGGCGGCGCGTTCCCGGCCCAGACGCTCGTCGACACCCGCACCTACGCGTACGCCGGCGCCCGCCCGGAACACGGCAAGTACCCGATGGTGGTGCTCTCACCCGGTCTCGAACTGCCGCGCCAGACACTCACCGGCCTCGCCGTGGACCTGGCCAGCCGCGGCTACGTCGTCGCACTCGTCAACCACACCTACGAGGACTCCGGAACTACCTTCCCCGACGGGCGGACGCTCGGCTGCACCACCTGCGGGGACACAGGTCCGGCGCCCGACCAGATGGAGCGGAGCCGGGCCGAGGACGTCTCCTTCGTGCTGGACCAGCTGACCGGCCACCATCCTGCCTGGCAGAAAGCGCAGTTGATCGACCGCAAGCGGATCGGCATGGCCGGGCACTCGCTCGGCGGTGCCGCCGTCGTCCCGACCATGACGGCCGACCAGCGGGTGCGGGCCGGCGCCGACCTGGACGGCAGGCTCTTCGTCCCGGTGCCGTCCGGCGGGCTCGGTGGCCGCCCGGTGCTTCTGCTCGGCAACCCGGAGAACCATGCGGTGGGCGGCGACGAGTCGAGCTGGGCCGCGAACTGGCCCAGTCTCGACGGTCGGAAGCGCTGGCTGACCATCACCGGCTCCAACCACGTCAGCTTCACCGACGTCCCCGTACTCGCCGACGAGGCGGGCATCACCGGTGTGGACGGCTCGATCCCGGCGGTGCGCGCCGAGCGGCTTACCCGCGACTACGTCGCGGCCTTCTTCGACGAGCACCTGAAGGGCATCCCGCAGCCGCTGCTCGACGGTCCCTCGCCGGTCGACCCGGAGGTGGTCTTCCAACAGCAACCCTGAACGCGGACGCTGCCCCGGATGCGCTGGCGAGGAGAGCCCCCGGGCACAGGACTGAGCCCCGCGCCGGTCCGGCAGGTGCTCTCACAAGCCCCCGGCGGCGTACGGCCGTCGCCTGTGGTCAGGGCGAGGTCGGGCGCCAGGCGGCCCAGCCAGGGGTGGTCGGAGCCGGGGCGCATCTCGTAGCGGGTGTCCAGTCCGGTGATGGTCTCGGTGAGAGCGCGGTTGCCCGCAGGGTGGCGGGCGAGCCGGGTGAGGAGGTCGGTGATCGGAGCGAGCCGGTCGTCGGCGTCGCCGAGCAGCACCTGGGCTCGTGTGTTGGTCAGCACGTGCGCACCGGCGGTGTGGCGTTCGGCGTGGTAGCTGGCGAGCAGGTGTGTCGGGGCGGTGCCGCGCACGGTGGCGGCGAGTTTCCAGCCGAGGTTGAACGCGTCGTCCAGGGCGACGTTGACGCCGATCGCCCCGGCCGGCGGGTGGATGTGTGCGGCGTCTCCGGCCAGGATGACCCTGCCTCGGACGTACTCGGACGCCTGCCGGGCTGCGTTGCCGAACCGAGTCAGCCAGCGTGCGGCACGCAACTCGACGTGGCGGCCGAGCGCCTCGTCCACGGCGGTTTGGAGCAGGTCCAGGGTGACCGGGGTGTCTTTGTCCGCAGGCGGTTGCCGGTCGGAGGTGATGATCCTTACGTAGCCGGGGCGGGGGATGGCGACCACGGTCCCGCCGGGGCCGGGGGTCGCGCCGAACGGCAATGCCTCGGGGTCGGCGAGCTCGACGTCGCCGAGCAGGGAGAAGCGGGTCGCCGCGGTACCGGGGAAGTCGATGCCGGCCTGTTTGCGGACGGTGCTGCGGCCGCCGTCGCAGCCGACCACGTACGCGGCCCGGACGCGGTACTCGCGGCCGCCGGTGGTGACGGTGGCGGTGACGGATTCGGAATCCTGTTCCAGGGCGCGCAGTTCGTGTCCGCGCCGGATGTCGGCTCCCAGGTCGAGGGCGTGCGCCTCGAGTATCTCCTCGACCCGGGTCTGCGGGATGCCCAGCGAGTACGGGTGGTCGGTGTGCGTGCCGGCGAGGGTGAGTGTCACCGGCAGGCCGGAGAACGCGGCGTGCGGCACTTGCCAGCCCTCGCCGACGAGCCTCTCGGCGAGGCCGCGCCGCGCCAGCAGGTCCAGGGCGCGGGCGTTGAGGTTGAAGCCCCGGCAGTAGTCCGGCCGCTGCGCGTGGCGTTCGACGACGACCGTGTCGACGCCGGCGAGTCGGAGTTCGCTCGCGAGTAACAGTCCGGCCGGGCCGGCTCCGACGATCAGCACCTCGGTCATCGGGTAGTTCCTTCCGGGGACGTGGGGGCGGACCAGGTCCATCCCTGTTCGGTCTGCTCGACCTTGGGCCAGAAGAGGCTGCCGTCGCGGATCTCGGCGATGGTCCGCCGCGTCCAGGCCAATTCGGCCTCCCAGGCGTGCAGCGCGCACTCGGTTTCGATCATGAACAAGCGGGGGACCTTGCCTGAGCCGACCGTGTCGGCCAGCACCGTGTTCGTCTCCTCGATCCGTTGGGCCAGATGCCCCGCCCGTTCGACCAGTGCCTCCGCCGCCCTGTCCGGACCGAGAGCGCCGAGGTAGGACACCGCGGCCCTGAACTTCGGGTATTCCGCGACGGGCATGCGCAGGAGCTCGTCGATCCAGCGCACGAATTCGCCTTGGCCCAGCTCGGTTGTCGCGTACACGGTTCGTTCCGGCCGCCTGCCATCGCGCGCCGTCTCCACCGGCTCGATCCAGCCATGCCGAACCAACGCCTCGACCGTGTCGTACAGGGACCCGGAGTTGACCTTGAAGCTGCTGTCCTTGTGCCGCTCCCGCAGGGTGGCCGCCATCTCGTACGGGTGCATCGGCTGTTCTCGGAGCAGGCCCAGCACGGCCAGCGCCAGTGTGTTGGAGATCTTCCGCTGCGCCATCCACATCACCGACCCCTAATAGTAGGAACCGACTATACGGTACCGGCTACTGGAGGCAAGCACCTGTGGATTCACGAGCAGATCGACGGCGAACGGAGATCTCCCACAAACGCCGCGCTGGCTGACCATCTGACCGCCCACGGCCTGGTCCTGGAGATGCTGGCCGGCCCTGCGTGGCATCTACGACCCGTCCGGCCCCGGCCGGATTCTCTTCGGGTTCTTCGCCGCGACGGCCGAGACGGAGCGCGAGAGCATCCGCGAAGCCACCCTTGAAGGGCTCATGCCGCGCCCGCAAGGGCAAGCACGGCGGCCGGCCGCCGGTCATCACCGACGACATGCTGCACACCGTGCTGCGGCGCCGGGCGGCCGGCGAGTCCGTCGAGCAGATTCGCCCCGACCTGATCATCCCCACTGGCAAGCGCAAGGGCCAGAACCCCGGCCTGGCCAGCATCTACCGGGCGCTGGCCGAGCACGAGAAGCGCCAGGCGTACCCCGAAGCCGTCGCCCAGGCCGAAGCCGAGCTCGCGGCTCTCCGAACCGGCTGACGGCGGATCGGCCTACAAGATCATCTCAATGTGGGTTTTGCAGGCACCTTGGCCGGACCCCAGGAAGAGGCCATGCCCGCGATCGACGAGCTCCGGCTGACCCCCGTCTGCGCTGGGAGGGCAGGTGCTCCCGGTAGGCCAGCGCGCAGTACACCGGCTGGCCCCCGCACGAGCGGGGGTCAGCCGCGCTGAGCGGACCAGCCCGCCGATCCTGAGACGTAGTTCGGGCTCCTTAGCGGGTTTTCTCCAATCGCTCCGCCGATGTGGCGGTGACCCAGGTGGCACCTAGTAACGTTACTAAGTGCCCTGGACCCCGCTCATACCGCCGCGTGCCAGGGCCGGCTCAGCACTCCGGCCGTGACAGCCGGACCACAGCCGACCCATACCAACTGTCACTGGTCCGTTCCGAGGACTGAGATCCGGACAGGAGAGCAGCAGGTGAGCACGGCGCATGCCAGCCCGGGTGACTACAGCCAAGTGCCCAATCCAGAGCAGGCACTGAAGTACGCGATTCAGCATATTGCGGGTGACCGCGTCGAGATCGTCGAGGGAGTCATTACCCCCGTGTCACCGTCCTGGGCCCACGAGACCGCCGTAGATCTGATCCGCGAACAGATCGGGCCCCGTATGCGCGAACTCGGCCTGCGCGCTGGCTCCGGAAACCTCGACCTACCCGGCACAGAGAACTTTTACGTGCCCGACCTTGCTGTCGTACCCGCCGAGCTCGCGAAGACCGAAGGAGCCCTCCTACCCGACCAGACCGTACTCGTCGTCGAGGTGACCTCGCCGTCGAACGGCGACACCGACCGAACCTCCAAGCGCCGGCGCTACTCACAGTTCGGCGCTCCCGTGTACCTCCTGGTCGACCGACAGGAACGCACCTGCACCCTCTTCTCCCAGCCGGGTCAGCTCGGCTACACCCGGGTCGAAGGCCCCCACCCCTTCGGTACGCCACTGCAGCTGCCGTCACCGTTCAACCTCGAACTCGATACAGCAGGTTTCTGAGCACCCGCGAGGGCAGGCTCGAGGAGCCTGCATTTAGGGCAGAACACCAAAGGCTTAGCCTCCGCATGGGGGCAGCGGGCAGGGTTGAGCATGAGTTCGGCGGCGACGTCGGTCACCTCCCGCTCCCGTGGGTCGATGTCTCAGCCGGGGGGGGTGGCGCAACCCGGGAGGCGAGAGAGATCCCCGCGAGCGCAGGGCCGACAGCTCCAGGGTCGACCAGGACGCCGGCCCCGCGTGCGCGGGGGCCGACGTCCTGGGCCTGATGAGGTGCGGGAAGATCTGGGAGCAACCCCCGCGAGCGCGGGGGCCGGCGACCGCCTGTAGGGCCTTCCGCAGCTCGAACCGGAACCACCCTCGCGTGCGCGGGGATAGCTCGACGATGTGGGGCCAGGTAGCCGACCGCAAGACGTCGGCCCCGCGCTCGCGGGGGTGCTCCCCGTTCCAGACGGCCGGGCAGGACGTCGCGTTGTCGGCCCCGCGCTCGCGGGGGCTGACTGCGTGCGCCGCCCGCTCGGATCCTGACAATTCCCAGCACGGAGAGCAACCGAGACGTCACACTGGCAGGATGGCTGATGAGAATATCCAGAGGTCTGGCCGAACCGGGCGGCGTGTAAAGCCAGTTCCCAGAGTGCTGGCGATGTTGGGCACCATAGTGTCCGAATCGCGAAGTTCGCGGAAGCGTTTGCCGAACGGTCACTGTGACCGTTCGGCAAACGGAACTGCGGGGGCGTGTGGAGCGGGCGGGACGTTCCCCACCGGGAACCCGACCCGGAGTCCGGGCGGGGAAGGTCGGTGGACCGGACCACCCTGATCATTCCTCACGGTGGTGGCCACTAACAGGGCCCAGAACCCACCCCACCTGCAACCAAGCTACCGGCTCTGCTTGCGCGCGTCTGAGCACTGGCTGCGCCAGGCCGCCGTGGGCGACGAGACCTCGGCCAGGACCAACACCCCGAGCCCGCCCCGTTCTGCGCCCCCGAGTCGGCACTGCGCCAGGCGCTGGCCGACCGGTCCATCGAGCGGTGTGGCGAGTACTGCCCACCAACTACCTGGCCGAGCACCGCGCGCTGTTGGCGGCTCAGTTGGCCGGGCCGCACACCTCTGCACTGAACGGCCCCCACAAACACGCCTCCAGGGTTATACCCGGGCCGTCGTACTCCCACGGCGACTGGCTGGGGCTGGTGGTCGGGCCGTACACCCACCCGCCGGTGTTCACGTTCTTGATGCCGAACTCACAGCCATTGGGGGCGGCGGTCGGATCGATCGCCATGTGGTCGTGGCCACTCTGGAGTTCGACCTTCTCCAACGCGGTGCAGCCGCCGCTGCGGATATACCAGGAGCCCTCGGCGGCCTGCGCCGAGGTCGCGCTCCCCACTCCGATCACGCCCATCGCCACCACGGCGAGCGCGGCGGCCGAGGCACGCTTCCTGGTCCTGGTGAATCGCATGGAGTCCTCCGGTTCGTCGGTCCCGCCCCGAGCCGGCGCCGGGGCGCACCCGAAGCTCAGCAGCCGACAGCACGGGACGCAACTGATCGAGCAGAATCTGGACACCCCCGGACGCCGCTGGACGGCACCGGCCCCCGCGTGACCACTCCGAGACCAAATCCGCTGGTCTGGGCCGGGTCGGTGACAGCTCTTGCATCTTCGACGCGAGGCCTGTCGGGCTCACGTCTCGGGGCTGTCTTGGGGGAAGCCGGAGCGCTGCAGCGTCTCCATCAGGTGGGCCGCGTGTTCCGGGATGCTGCTGTCGGGGGGTTCAGAAACAGGTAATGAGGCCGGATCAGAGCACGGCGACCGGGCGCAGCGGGGCCTGCTCGGCGCCGGGTCGGCCGGGCAGCCGGTTCTCGTGGGGCTCGATCGTACGGATGCGGCCGTCGGTGTCGGGCAGCCACACCTCGACGCAGGTGCCGGCGGCGGCGCGGCCGCGCCCGCTCGCCTCGACTTTCACCTGACGATCGACAAGAGGCCGTACCCGTCGCCGAGGCCGAACCACTGTCCGGCTGTGACGGCCAGCCGCAGCTGCGAGCCACGCGTCCATGAGGTTCGCGATGCCCCGGGCGGCCGCGGACATGGGTCCCCGGGAAGACGAGCGGCGCCTGCGGCACCAGGTCGGCGTTCTTACCGCGTCGGCGGAGGAGCTGGAGCCGGGCTATCCGTGCCCGCGCTGCGGGAACGTCACGGTGCACTTCCGAGGCGATCCGCCCGGGCGGGACTGGTGCACGCTCTGTGACTGGGACCCGCCGCCTGAGGAGGACTGACCGGTGATCTTCCCGGGACAGGAGCAGTGCGAGCTGGGGAGCGGGCCGTTTCGGGGTAGGCATGGAGTGAGTGGTGCACCGCACCGACCCGAAGCTCGACGGCCGGCGGCTGGTGGTGGCGTGCGGCCGCGAGCACGGGCGGCAGTTGGTCGACCAGTACCGGGGCAGGCCGGTCGTGGAGCCCGAGCAGTGGGCGGCCAAGATCATGCGGGCACTCGACCAGCACTCGGAGGGGCTGAGCGAGACCGAGCTGGCGGAGGCGACCGGGCTGACGCCGGCCGAGATCGAGATCGGTGTGCGCTGGCAGGCGATGGCCGCCGTGGACTGGCACGCGCGGTTCGGCGCAGTCGGTCTCCAGGAACCGGCGGGTGCGGGCGTCCTTCTCCGCCCGTAGCGCCTCGGCGATCTGCGGATGCTGTTCGTCGAGGCGGCTCGTCTCTGCCGACCGGGCATCTCAGAAGAGCGGCCAGTCGGCACCAGGCGGAGGCGTAGGACGTAGCCGCTTGCGCTTCTCGCCGCGTACGTCAACAGGCCAGCGGCCGTCGATGACGATGGCTGCCTCCCTGCATTCTGGGCACGCGTCGTCCCAATCGGGGCCCCACGGGTAGGGAGAGGGAACCACGCCCTCCTGCTGCATACCGCACAAGGTTGCACCGAAGTGGCCGTATGCATGGGAGACGCCAGCGGGCGGTTCTGCGGCATCGGTGCGCTCCCACCGCATGTGCACGGGTTCGTACCACGACCGGCCGACCAAGCCCGGATGAGCACCCAGCTCGGTCCATGCGTAGCACCAGGGGCAGACCCACGCCTCCCTCACCCGCGAGTCCGCTCTTGGCACTTGTCGCATCTCATGCCCGCACACGTCACACGTCACGGGCCGATCCTTCCACCCGCCACTGACCACGCCGCCCCTGCATAGCTGCAGCGGAACCAACCCACCGAAGGATCAAGGACCGCATTTCGTTAGGAGTTCCAAATCAGACAGGCGAAGGCCGTACACCGGAAATCCCGACGGTGAGGTCAGAGAACTGCGGCCAGCGGACCCGCTGGGATCCCCAGGCGCCACCCCTTGTCTGCCCCCATCGGGACCAACCCCGGCAGCAGCCCGGCTGCCACCCGGCCACACTGGAAGGGACCGGTCCGCGCCCGGAGCGCCCGGACCCCCGAGCGGGCAGCGGACCGGTTCCCCTTTCTGCTCGCCGAGCCGTGCCCCGGGACACGTCGCTGGCGGGAAGTCACGGGTGCGGCGTGTCGGAGGGGTGGTCGGTGCTGTTCGTACGGAAGCTGCTGAAGGTCCTGCCCGACCGTGGAACGCTCCCGCGCCCCCGCGCGGGGGAGACGGGGCGCGTGATCGCCTGGTCGCTCGTCGCGCCCCTCGCCCTCTAAGCCACTTTCGCGTTCCCGGTCATGATCGCAAGTGAAACGCGCAGGTTAGAAGGGCTGGCGCATGATGGTGAGCACGGTCGCGAGGCCTTCCAGGAGGCCGTATCCCTGTCGGATCAGTACCTCTCCGATGACGGTGGGGTCGTCCTCCTGGCCGTAGTCGGTGCGCAGGATGCGCCACCGCTTGCTGACTGGGTCGTTGTCGGCGTCCGGGTCGTGGCCCAGGGCCTGAAGGAGTTCCTCCCACCGTTGTACGACGTCGCCGTCGCTCTGGCCGGGCCCGGGTCGCATCAGCTCCTCGACTTGGGCCCGTCGCACATGCGGGACCTGGGGGCCGCAGCCGTCGGCGAGGAGGTAGAAGGCGGTGGCGAGTCCGGCCGCGCCGTCGGCGATCTTGCCGCGGAAGGGGTCGCCTTCCATGCCGAAGCGGTCGTCGCCGACGACGGGGGCGAGCAGGTCGCGCGTTCGCGTCCACGCGGCCTGCCAGCCCTGTGGCCCTGCGTGGCCCTGCCACAGCCACGAGCGCTCCTCCAGGATGGTTCCGTCGGCGCGCTCGTACTGCCCCGGCGGTTGCCGCGGTCGTCGGGGCTGTTGCGAGGAGAGGATGCGGTGTAGGGCGTCGAGCAGTTCCGTGTCGTCGGCGGGCGGGTTCGGCGCCTGCCAGGCGATATGGGTGTCCGGACGGACGAGGACGGCTGCGGTCGCGGGGAGGTTGAACGCGGTGGTCCAGGCCCCGTCGTCCCACGCGCTCGCGGTGGCGGGGTCCGCCAGCGACCGCAGGGCGACGGGCAGGCCGGCTGCTCTGGCGGTGTCCACCTGCCGTTGCCAGGCGGTGTCGCCGGTGTGGGTGAGCAGGGTGAAGCCGCGGTCGGTGAGATCCAGCGTGGACGCGATGGGGGCCGCGTCCGGGAGCCGAAGATGGGGGAGGCGGGCACCCGGCCCACCGCCGGGGTGCTCGCGCTCCGGGTCCAGCGGCGGGCGTGGGGGTTCACCGGTGTCGGCGATGACGGCGGTGGAGCGATATGCGGCGGTGAGCAGCAGCTCGTCGTCGATCCGGTAACCGGTGCGGGCGCGGGAGTTGGCGAGGGACAGGTCGATGACCTGGCGGGCGACGGGGCGGCGTTCACTCTCGTAGGTGTCCAGCAGCGCCTGGCCGGCTGTGCCGGCGGTGACGGCGGCGAGCTTCCAGGCGAGGTTGTCCGCGTCGCCGATGCCGGTGTTCATGCCGTGCCCGCCGGTCGGGGGGATCACATGGGCCGCGTCGCCCGCTATCAGCACCCGTGACCTGCGGTAGGTTTCGGCGAGTTGGGCGTCCATCCGCCAGGTCATGGTGTCCTGGACGGTTACCTCCAGGTTCGGCAGGCCGGCCGCCTCCCGGACGAGCTGGGCCAACTGCAGCTGGTCGCTCATGAGGTCGGCGATGTCGTCGCGCTGCGGGTCGAACGGGTGCTGGTAGATCCAGTGCCGGTCGTTGTCCACGGCCAGGAAGCCGCCTCGGCCCGGCTCGGTGAGGAAGTACGAGGCGCTGGCGCGCTCGGCCACCACGTCACCGAGCGGCGCCTCGAAGCGGATGCTGAGGAAGTGGCCCAGGCCCGTCGGTCCTTCCATCGCGATCCCGGCACCGGAGCGCACGCCGCTGGATGCGCCGTCGCAGCCGACCAGCCAGTCGGCACGGACCGCGTGCCGCTGGCCGGTGTTCGTCTCTTCCACCACCGCGTGCACGCCGTCGCCGTCCTGGGAGAAGGAGAGCAGTCGGGTCGCGAATCGCACGCCGTCCGGGGCGAGTTGACGGGCTCGTCGCAGCAGCAGCGCCTCCAGGGCGTTCTGGGGACAGATCAGTCCCGGTGACGGGGTGCGCTCGGCGCCCTGCGCCGGGCCGTCCGGCAGCCCGGTGCGGACGAAGTCCGGGTCGACGAGGCTGCGGCCCCGGTAGAAGAAGATCTGCGAGGCCGGGAGCCCGGCCCGCCGGATGTCCGCCTCCAAACCGCACCGCCGGAAGATCTCCATCGAACGCGCCGACACGCCCCGGGCCTTGGGATGGTGCGAGGTGCCCGGATGTGCCTCGACGAGCAGATGCCGCACGCCGTGCTCGGACAACAGGACCGACAACGTCAGGCCGACCGGACCTGCGCCGACGATCAGAACCGACGTCGATGCCGGAAATCGCATACCACCCCTCCGTAACGTCAAAGACTGAAGATTGACGTTACCATGGGGAAGTGGAACCCGATCAAGAAAAGGCACCCCCATGACCCAGGACCTCAACGGCCGCAACCCCCGCGGCCTCTACTTCCTCACCGAACTCGCCAACACCGTCCGCGACCACCCCGAAGCCACCACCGCCGACCTCCAAGCCGTCCTGGAACGCCACGGCGGCCCAGCGCTCCAACTCACCGACACCGACGCCCAGGAACTACGCCAGGCCACCACCCACCTCATCGCCATCCTCACCACCCGCGACCCCGACAACGCAGCGCAGGCCATCAACACCCTCCTCGACCGCTACCCAGCCCGCCCCCGCCTCGTCAAACTCCCCGGTCGTCCCTGGTCCATGCACACCCAGACACCCCCCACCGCCGACCTCACCCACTGGCTCCTCTCCACCTGCGCCCTCGCCCTCGGCATCTGGCTCAGCGAACGCCAAACCTGCGCCTGGGGCCAATGCGCCGCCCCCGGCTGCAACCGCTTCTACATCGACACCGGCCGCCGCACCCCACAACGTTTCTGTACCCCCCGCTGCGCCACCCGGGTCCGTGTCGCCGCCCACCGGGCCCACCAAGCCACCACGTGACCGTCCACACGTTCCATAGGCAGGGTGGCGCGCTCTCGGGCGCGCGAGTAGGACGTAGTTCTTCCGGCCGCCCCGGGTCTCCCAGACGCCCTCGTCGGGCTGGTCCCAGTGGTCGCAGAGCCAGCCCACGACGGCGCCGACCTCATCCCAGCGGTCGCTGCTGATCGGCTGACCCCACTTGTCGTAGAGGTAGACCGAGCCGATCAGGGCTCCGTAGATGTCGAGTTGGAGCTGTTTGGTCGCGGCGTTGCCCACCCGCACGGGAGCGGATCCCAGATGGCCTTCGAGGTGGGACAGGTCGGTCTCCTCCGGACGCGGCCGGCCGCCCCGCCGACCTGCGCGAAACGCAGGACTGGCTCGTGCGACGAGGCCGGGAGCCCTAGCGGGGAAACACGGATGAAGGCGTGCGGCCCGTCAGGCGTCGGGCGGTGCGGGTCAAGTGAGCCTGGTCGGCGAAGCCGGCGGAGGCCGCTGCGGCTGCCACGGTCTCGCGGGGCAGGTCGGCGACTGCCACGCGCAGCCGCGCCCACTGCCGCAGCCGTGTGAGCGGGATGCCCACCGCGTCACGGGCCAGAGCGCGCAGCCGTGATGGCGAGATTCCCACGCCGGCGGCAACGGCCTCGATGCCGGCATCGTGGTCGGGCCTCGTGTATTCCCCCACGGCATGGGCGAGCCGGGGGTCGAGGGAGGCCGCCTCCCCGTGGAGACGGGTGAGTTCGGCGCACGCGGCGGCGAGGTCGGCATGAGCGCTGGCCTCGCTGGTGGGGCCGAGGGCGTCCAGCACACGCTGGGTCTCGGCGACGTCGAGGCGGCACGGTCCGGAGGCGGAACGGAGTTTCCAGGGGTCGAGGAAGAGGGCGACATAGGCCGAGGAGGTGGCGCAGGTGTGCACCAGTTGCGGGGGCACGATCATGCCGGTCGACGCCATGACCCCGTCGGCATGCCTGACCTCGATCGGGCCCGCGAGGGACAGCACGACCTTCCATGCGGGATGGCGATGACGGGTGACCTGGAACGGGCCCGACTCGGCGAACATCGTGGCCGTGGGATCGGTGAGGAAGTCGACTCGCCGATCGTTTCGTTCAAGCGCCCAGCTGCGTGTCGGGGCCACGGTCATGTCATGAACGATATCGCGGCCATCACGTTTGGCATTTTCATGATTGTCTCGGGTGCGGCGCACTTCCTGTTCCCCGCGTACATGCGTCGTCTGATCCCGTCGTGGATGACAGGCCTGCTTCCTCCCTTGCTGGGTCGGGTCGAGTTCCTCGTCGTGGCCAGCGGGGTGGCGGACATCGTCGTCGGGGGTCTGATCCTCGTGCCACAGGCACGGGCCGTGGGCGGGTGGGCCGCCGCCGGTCTGGTCATGACATACCTGGTCTGCCATGTGGACGCCTTGACCAGGTCGTTCAACGACCACCCACGACGGCTCGGCGGTCCGACGGTCCGGCTGGCGGTCAACCTCGGCTATATCGCGTGGGCGATCGCAATCGGGTGGACCGCGGCGTGACAAGCTCTCGCCCATGGTTTGCGCGGCGCCGGCGCTAACCGGGGAGGGCGCGGCGCACCAGCGACGATCCAGAAGTCTGGTTCGGTTCCCCGGCCTCCCGGGGCCGGGTCGCACTGCCCGGGGCCGGACAGTGCGTCAGGGCGCCGGGAACCCTTCTGCGCGCCCTGTTCGGTGATCCCGCCAAGGACGCCCGGCACCATCCCGCTGCGGCAGCAACGGCTCGATCCGAGCCCACGCAGCATCCGTTATCTCTCCTCGACCCGCCACAAGATCAATTATGAGACACGACCTACAACGCCGGACGAGCCCACCGCGGCCTGGATCTACGAGCACCAGACGACGATCCCAACGTCATCCTCCTGCCCATGGCCGCAGTCCGACGCCACCAAGTACTCGGCGGACTCCTCAACGAGTACCACCCCACCCCGATCAGGCCGCCCCATGGCCTGCGGGAAACACCCAGCTCAGCGGCCTGATCGGACTTTTGACACCCTTCAGGACTACGGGGAGTTCCTCAACCAGGTCGCCAAGCCGCTGGCCGCAAGCCGTACCGGCAGGTCTCATCGGTTCGAGACTTTCTGGAGCGAACTGCATGACATCAGCTGTGCGACGGCGGCTTTGCGGCCGTGCGGTCCGGCGTCCGCTCAGCAGCACTGGCCGGTCGCCTCGGCCTTGCTGAAGTCCCCCGCCGCGAACGCCCTGGCGGGAATGGTGAAGTACAGCGTGCCGGTGTCGAGCACGGCGTGCAGGGACAGCGGGACATCTGCCAGCACCGGCCAGGGGGTGCCGGGTTCGAGCAGCGCGGACCCGCCGAGCTGTGACCGGCCTGTGGCAGGCGTCTTCTCCGAGGCCGCGGCCAGCCGGAAGCCTCGCCGGGCCATCGCTGCGAACTGCGGCCCGGCTTCCGGGCCGAGCCGCTCTCCACACAGCCGGCGCATGACAGCCGGGTCGTCGAACTCCATGAGGCGATCCTCTCAACCTATGCGCACCCCACAGCGCGGCCCCTTGCGGCGCAGCACCATGGTCCGGGTGGGGAAGCCGCGGGTCCGGAGCCAGTGAGCCGGGGTTGTGTGGGACGGTTCCGCTGGGGTGATCATTTCAGTAGCGGCGACACCGCGCCCGCGATCGTGGTCAGCAGGCCCTCCCTGGGGACGGTCCGCTGCCCGGCCGGGTGCGAGACTCGCATCTGCCGGTGAGGCCGGCCACCTCATGCCGGCCGCTCCGCCCACGCGGAGCGGCCGTCCTGCTGGACCTGCAAGGGCCCGCGGCCCCGAGGGTTCGGAGCGGGAACTGCGCACCGAGACGGCGCCGGAGGCTGCCGAGTACCCGGACTGCGCCGCGGACTGTGCGGGAGGAGGACGTCGGGCCGCTGTGGCTGCCGCTGCCGATCGGGCCGGGTGTGTGGGAGCTCCGGCCCGACCCGAGCCGGGGCTCCCGCGGCGGCCCGCCACCTCGCTTCGACGCGCGAGCCATCCCCGGCCCATGCCGACCAGGAACAGCGACCCAAGCGACCGGACAGCCAGGACGACGGCCGGGCGGCCGGCGGAACCAGCCCGCACGGGGGGCGCGTCCGGCCAGGTCGTCACGGTGCCTGGCTGGGCCGGGGTGTTCGGCGTACGCCAGGGCGGCGGGCAGCGCGGTCTCGCGCATGTGCGGCGTCGGGATCGTCGAGGAGCGGCGCGACGGGCGGGTACGGGGCCGGCTTGGGGGGACGCACGGTGTCCATCACCGTGTTCGTGGGGAGGCCGATCCCGCAGATCTGCGGGTCATCCGTGTCAGTGCCGAGGTGACTCGCTTTCGGATCTGGTCGTCGAGGTCGTGCTCCACCGCTCTCAGGTCGGTCTCCGTCAGCCACCGTCGCCTGATCCCGATGGCGACCGCGGTGACGCGCGGAAGGGAGTCCGGATCGGCGAGGGCGGCGCGCGTCGTGGCCGGGGCGCTGGGGGCGTCGAGGGGCGAGAGGTGGCTGATCACCGCGGCCCGCACGGAGGCGGCGCTGTCGTCGCGCAGTGGTAGCACGTCCTCCTCTGTCAGTACTTGGGAGTCCTCCAGCGCCTTGAGAGCTGCCTTCTTCACCTCAGGGTCCTCGTCCCGCAGGAGCCAGCGGGCCTTGGCCTGCCAGAATGTGCCTCGTCTGGCCAGGGTGCGGACGGCGGCTTCGCGGACGGCCGGCGCCGGATCGGCCAGGGCCTGGTAAAGGACCCGCAGGTCCTCGTCCGTGGGCGCGACGTTCAGAGTCGTGATCGCGCTCGCCCTGACCACCGGCTCCGGGTCGCTCGCTACGGCCGCGCGCAGGACGGCTCTGGTGGTGGGGGCGAGGTACGGGCGGCGACGGAGGGTCCTGGCAGCGGCGATGCGCAGCTCAGGGTCCGGTGATGTCGTGAGGGTGTCCGCCAGCGTCGGCTCGGTGCCCGGGATGGACAACGAGAAGCCGCCGGTGTCCAGTCCGTCCGCGGTCTCGTCGAGCCAGCGCTCGTACCAGGCGAGGAAGTCGGTGTCGGGGCTGAAGAACAGCTCCCGCTCGGGGTCGAGGTCGATGTTGACGACCCGGCCGCGGGCCGGGCCGGTGACCACGAGCGCGGTGAGGTAGCTGCACCCCTGGCTGGTGATGGCCATGGTGCCGCTGAACGGCGGTCTCGGGCGTCCCAGTCGCTGCCACCAGTCCTGCCCGACGCGGACGGCGGGCTCGACGGGGAACGGTCGGGCCAGGTGTCCGGTCGCGGTCGACCCGTCGACGTTCCAGTCCGTCAGCGGCAGCAGCCCGTAGTGGGGGCCGGCGCCGTCGTGGCCCACTTCGGTCAGGAATCGCCGATAGGCCGCAGGCAGCCTGACGCCGTGCTGTGCTTCGAAAGCCGAGACCTGACGTTCGGTCAACGGCGGGCCGAGATAGAAACCGTGACGCTCCTCGCCGAAGGATCGTCCACGAGCGGGAAGGCGGGGAACTCGCGCCAGTTTGGCGGTGATTCTGCGGAGACGTTCATCCACGTCGCGTTGCTTTTTTCTCAGGGGCACCCGCCCAGCGGGGGTGCGCAGACACCCACCATGCCAGCCCGAACGGCCGCTCAGCCAGCCCCGCCCATCACCGCCCTCCTGCAACGCCGTCCTTCGGCCGACCGGCACCTGCGGCTGGGAGAGATGCCGACCTGACCCTGCGGTACTTCTTCGATCCGCTCGACTTCAGCGGCACGCGAGAGATGATCATTCCCTCTAGCAGCCGATGGCGCAGCCCAGGCGCATGAGCTGCACTGGTCGAACCGCCGGGTCCTGGTCGCCAGGCTGACCCGCCGCCACGTCACAGACCGGCACGCGGAGGCCGCGGAGCAGGGCGTCCTCGAGGACGGCGTCGAACTCGATCGGCCGTGCGGGCGGGTCGCCAGGCAGGCCGAGAGCGCGGAAGAGCTCGTGGCGGATGTCACGGGGCGCGCCCCGGCCGGCAGTTGTCGGTCGGGCAACGGTGGTGTGCCTGTCTTCGACGCCGAGGGCAACGGGTTCTGCGTCGAGTGCAGCTATGCCCGGGGGGTTTCGTCTGATGCGCCGCGGGGGTGGTCTCGCGTCGTGTGCACGACGCGAGACCACCCTTGACCGGCTACTCGGTCTCGGGGGGCGGTGATCAGCCGGGGAGCTGGCTGTTGCAGTTGCTCATCCAGGCGCTCATGGTGCTTTGCGTGGAGTAGTCGCCGGAGTGGTGGGCGGCCAGGTAGACGTTGTAGATGTCGGCCTTGATGTCGCCACCGGTCTGCGGGCCGACCTGGCCGTCCTGCTGGATGCCCTTCGAGCCCTGGTAGGCGACCACCGCGTTGTAGGTGTTCTGGCCGAACTGGCCGTCGACCGAGAGGCCGGCGCTGTCGAGGTAGTTCATGGCCTGCTGGACGCACCTTACCGGCTGACCGGTGGAGCCCCACTGGATCGTGGAGGCGGCGTTGGCCGTGCCGACGGCGAGGCCGAGGGCTGCGGTAGCGCCGATGGTGAGGGTGGCCGCACGAAGGGCCCACTTCTTCTGCATGTCGAGTCTCCTCAATCGCTCAAGTCACTCTGGTCACGGGAGCGTTGTCGGGTCGCTCCCGTCGTATTCGTGTGGCCCCGCCCCCATTGGGCGCGGGGCGAGGCCACAGGTGCTGTCAGTTCTCGGCTCTGCAGCGGGTCGCCTGGAGCCGTTGCGGGGCCGTTGGGGTCTCTCGCTGCCGATGACGATGCGTCACCTCGCCTCCTGGGCCAAGGGATTCGTCTCTCGACGAATCCCTTGCCGCGGCTGTCTGGCGGGGTCCAGGATCAGCAGGTGTTGAGGATCCGTTTCACCGACCGGGATCTGGCGCTCACCCGGGTCGCGCCGGCCGCCGACATGTCCGCGGAACTGTCCTTGAGTCTCCACCTGCTGGCGACCCGCCGGCCGGAGAGCAGGCTCGGGAAGTGGCGCGAGCAACTCGGGCGGCGCTGGAAGCCGCGTTCGGCCATGCTGTTCGACCTGTTCGCGGCGACCGACCTTCCGGAATTCCTGATCGCGCGGCCAGAGGGCCGGGACACGGCCGAGGCCACGGCGGACGGGATGGACCGGGACGGTCGCGGCTATCTGCGAGGGCTGGGCCGCCTGCGCCGGCTGACACCGTTCGCCAGGGATCTGGCGAACGGTGACCACCGGTCGCGTGTGCTGCTCGGCGACCTCACGGCGGAGTACCAGTCGGCGGCAATCACGCCGTACTGGGAGCAGATCGACGCTGTGGTGGCCGCGGAGCACCAGTACCGGACGAGGCAGCTGGCCACCGGGGGCCTGAACGCGGTACTGGCCACACTGCACCCGGCCGCCCGGTGGAAGCCACCTGTCCTGAGCCTGCCGATGTCG
This sequence comes from Kitasatospora aureofaciens, assembly GCF_001188955.3. Lineage (GTDB taxonomy): Bacteria > Actinomycetota > Actinomycetes > Streptomycetales > Streptomycetaceae > Kitasatospora > Kitasatospora aureofaciens. The sequence continues at coordinate 503,575 of NZ_JPRF03000021.1, forward strand.
TCGCCCTGCGTGACCGAGCTTCCCCTGGCGGGTCGCGGCCTGGTGCTTCACCGCCGTCTTCGCGTCCGGCCGCCTGGTGATCGCCGGCTTCGAGCGTACGGAAGACCCGCCCGTGCTCATCTACCCCCTGCCAGCCAGCACGCCAGCATCCTGGCCGACGCCGGCCTCACCACCAAACAGCGACAAGGCGGCACAGTGCTGCACCACATCACACTGCTGGGCGAAGTCCTCCTGCAAGGCGGAGTGGAACATGCCGCGCAGAGCGCAACGCGGACGCTGCAGGCGGAGACGAACTGACGGAGATCCTCGCGCCCTAACCCGACAACATCATGAATCTGGAGAGCCTTCTGTGAGTACCCTCCTGTCCACCCGATGCCGGGTGTCGCTGGGCCTGGCCCTGGCGTCCGTACTGACGGGCGTCGGCGCGTACACCGCCGCGGCCGCACCCGCCGCGGCCGCACCCGCCCCGATACCCCTCACCTCCTCGGCCTGCCCGGCCGACCTGCAGCAGGGTGAGGCCGACGGCTGCGTCACCCAGCTCCAGCTGGAGCTCAACCTGACCGGCGCCCAGCTCACCGTGGACGGGCAGTTCGGATCGGCCACCGGCACGGCCGTGCGCACTTTCCAGGCCTCCCACTCGCTGACCGCGGACGGCATCGTCGGCCCGGCCACCAAGTCGGCGCTCGACGCGGCGGCGGCCGCCGCCTCCGCCACCGTGGACCTGCGCACCCAGTGCGGCGATCTGCAGACCGGCGCCGGCGGCGCGTGCGTCAGCACCCTGCAGACGATGCTCAACACCTTCCACGCGGGCCGCCTCACCGTGGACGGGCAGTTCGGCCCGGCCACCGACACGGCCGTGCGCAACTTCCAGGCCGCCCACACCCTGACCATCGACGGCATCGCCGGCACGGCCGTCAAGAACGCCCTCTACACCAGCACCCCCGCCCCGCTGCCCAGCGGCGCCGTCGACCCCATCAAGGTCCTGAACGCGGCGAAGTCCTACCTGGGCGTCAAGTACGTGTGGGGCGGCGGCCACTCCCTGCGCGGCGAGGGCCCCGGCCCCTCCCTGGGCACCTGCGACCAATACACCGGCCCCCAGCCCTGCGCGGCCAATACGACCGTCGGCCTGGACTGTTCGGGCCTGGTGCGCGCGGCCTTCTGGTTCGGCGCCGGCATCGACCTCGCCCATGGGGGCGGCACGACCGAGCAGACCCTGGACAGCCACCTCACCCCGATCACCGAGTCCCAGCGACGCCCCGGCGACGTCGAGTACTTCGGCGCGGACGCTCACAACACCGTGCACGTCGTCCTCTACGCCGGCACCGACCCCACCACCGGCGCCGACATGATGTACGAGGCGAAGGAAACAAACACCAACGTCCACTACGTCACCCTGCGCACCGGCGGCTACTGGTACCACGTCTCGGCCTGACCACCCGGGTGCCGCGCGGGTGACGGCTGCCGTCACCCGCGCAGCGCCCGACACCACCAGCCCAGGGCAGCTTTCCGCTCCAGCACGCCGCCACCGTCGGCGTCATGGCGCGGTGGTTCGGTTTCACCGGCGCCCGCGCCCTGCGTTCGTTCTTCGAATTGCGCGGCAGCGGTACTGAGGGGGACATCATGCGACCTGAGTTCGTCACGGTCATGGGCACCGGATACGTGGCGCGCAGCGTCGCCGACCGCCTGGCCGACGCCGGCTTGACGCCCAGCAACCCGCCGACCGGCGGTGCCCACGTGCTCGTGACCGGGTTCGCCGTCGCGGAGCCCAGCCCGCACATCTTCGAGGAGACCCGCCGCGTCCTCGCCGCGATGACGCCCGGTAGCTGGTGGATCGACATGACCCACCCCCCGCTGCGGACCGACGACCTGTGGGTTCCGCCGGAGGATCTCGCCCGGGTCACACGGGTGCGCGTGCCGGTCACCGACGTGCGCGGCGTGCTGGTGGCCAGTCCGCCTGTCGACCTGGACCTTCGCAGCCGCCAGGTGTGCGGCGCCATCCTGAGGGTCGCCGACCTCGTCCTGCCCACGCAGACCCCCGAGTTCCCGGCAGCGAGGCACAATGACTTGGTCTGGTTGGGGAGGAGGGGCCCGTGGGGAAAGGGGACGGCCGGCGGGACCGGCGCCCGGGGCGCGGTCCGGCGGGTGGGGTGTTGCTGCGGGGCCTGGTTGCCGTGCTGGGGCTGGCGATCGTGGTGTTCGGCTTCGTCCGCTACCACGATGCCTACGACGAGGGCGGGGCCTACCTCGACGCACCTGTCTGCGATGCCCGGGCGGACGGGGAGGCACAGGTGGACTGCCTGCGGTCCGAGAGCGGCCGGGTGACGAAGAAGTGGGTCGACACCAACATCGACACGGCCTCGTACCGCCTCACCGTCCTGCGGGAGAACACGCCGGCCCGCACCTACAAGGTGGATAGGTCGTTCTACGAGGCGGTGGACGTCGGCTCGACCGTGGAACTGCGTTCCTGGCGAGGGCGGGTAGCCGAAATCATCCAGCAGAAGCACCGGAGTGACCCGCCGTCCACCCCGTGGGCCGCGGCGTTCCGGATCAGCCTGCTGGTCACGGCGGGCACGGCGCTGCTGGCCGGCGGCCTGGCCGGGGTGTTCCTGGAGCGGTGGAGGATCCAGGCGGTGATCCTGGTCCCGCTGTTCCTCCTCACCTGGGGCCTCGGTGCGCGGCTACTGCTCTGGCACTGGCCGCAGGCCCTGACCATGGGCCTGCCCGCGCTGGCCTGGCTGATCGCCGCCGGCCTGGCGACAGCCGCGGCGAAGGCGAACTGAGTGCGAGCCGCCCGGCCGTAGCGACGGCGGCCTGATGCTGCTCGAACTGCAGCACCAGGCCAGCGTCCTGGCCGGCCAGGTCCAGGTCGAGCTCCTCGATGTTGACGTCCACGATCTCCTCGGAGCGGGCGCACGTCTCGCAGAGCGTCCGCCACAGCGCCTTCTCCCGGAGGTGGACGTCGTGGCGGCCGATCAGCCGAAGGTGAGGAGGCGCGGGTTGGCGGCGCTGGCGGTGGTGCGGGATCTGCGTGAGCATCGGGATCCGGTTTCGGCGGAGGAACTGGAGCAGTTCGAGACCGACGCGCTGGCCGGCTTCGTGCTGGCTCGGACGTCGGCCGGGTTGGCGGACAGCACGATCCGTGGCGACGTCGGCCACGTGGAAGAGATCCGCACGTGGTTCGGTCGGTCGCTGTGGGACATGGAGCCAGCCGACGCGGACGCGTACTCCGGGCGGGTGCTGCGGGGCTCGCCCAGCGGTACCCGTCTGGCCCGCTCCCAGGCGCTGAGCACGTACTTCCTGTTCCTGGAGTTGCGACACAACGTCTGAGCTTGTTCTTTAACCTCTCGCCCGGAGCCGGGCCTACGTGGCATCCGCGTACGCGAGGTGGGTGCCGCAGGCTCGGCACTGGAAGAGGTAGGCGGTTGGCTGGCCGTCCCTGGTCAACGCGTTGAGGTATTGCTCGGCCTGTGGCTTGGGCCAGGAGGTGAGTTCTTGTCGAAGGGATGCCGATGCATCTGGGTAGGCGGCAAGCTCGGCGGCTCCGGCGGGGCCGAGGAAGGCCGCGCCGTCTGCGCAGTGGATCAGCCATCGCTCCTGCTGCCAGCCGCTGAATCCTGGCGTGCGTTGCGTGATCGCGAAAAGCCGATCCATCGGGACGTCGTCGACGACATCGGTGAACTGGGCCTCGAAGCGGTCAGCCGCGCTCCCGTCCGCGATGCACCACGGGCAGAGTCGATCGCGGAGATTCTCGGCCGCGTAGACGGGGCCGGCGTAGATGTAGCCGCGGGCCCGACCACAGCAACTGCACTCCGTGTCGGACTGGACGATGGCGCCGGTGGCCACGGGGTCGGGGTGATACGGAAACACGGGAAGCGGCTCTCTCACGGGCAGCGACCGTATCACCGCAGTCCCTGCCGCTCAGGCGGGTCTGTCAGTCCTCCGGGGCTTGGTACCCCTCTTGTGATGAGCCGGGCGGGCGTACGCCTCGCCGGTCGCGAGGACTTTGCCGACGTCGTGACGGGGTGCCGGAGTGCGGTTCGGGGAGCCTGGTGGTCGGCCGGGGCCGGGCCGGGTCGGGTCGGTTTCCGTGCACGCGCCGGCGATGGGGTCTTCGTGTGGAGGTTCCTGAACCCGCGTCGGACACGGGCGGGGGTGAGCTTGTTCGGTTCGGCCGGTCTTTCCCACGGGCGGCGGAGGTCGGTGGCGAGGGGGCGGGCGAGCCGGAGCTGGGTGTGGGCGGCGATCACCAGCCAGGTCCACCGGTCAGCCGCCTCGGAGCTGCGGAGTCTGGGCTTGGTCCAGCCGAGCGTCTGCTTGAAGAGGCGGAAGGTGTGCTCCAGGTCGAATCTTCGCCCGCACGTCTGGGGAAGTGAGAGGCCGGGGGGATCCCAAGTGCCGCTCACATCACACCAGATACGTATGGCTCCATGGGGGGAACCATGAACATCCGCTCCAGCATCGCTGTGCTCGCCCTCGGCCTCGGCGCCGGCCTGCTGGCCGCCGCGCCGGCCTCGGCGTCGTCGTTCCCGCCGCTGTCGTCCAACTCCACGGTGGAGATCCAGGCCGACTTCAGCGGCAAGTGCCTGGAGGTCGCGGACGCGCGCACCGACGACGGCGCGCCCATCGTCGAGGCGACCTGCACCGGCGCCAGCAACCAGCAGTGGAGCATCACCAACGGCTACGTCTTCAACGTCCACAGCGGCAAGTGCCTGGACCTGCCGGGCTGGAACCGCAACGCGGGCACGGCGATCGACCAGTGGACCTGTAACCAGGGCGACAACCAGCGCTGGGGCCACCTCGACCTCACCGGCGGCGGCATGTCCATCGTCAACACTCGTCATGCCGTGGGAAGAACCCTCGGGCGGCCACGAGGTCAAAGCTCCGTAGGCCCGGGCGCAGCCGCTGAACCATATGCCCCTTTGTGGCGTCTTCTGCCCCGTACCCATCCCGATCAAGGAGATCCCACTGTGAAGGTCCACCCCGTTACCGCTCTGTTCCCGATGCTCGGCCCCGACGAACTCCTCGACCTCGCCCAGGACATCGAGAGCAACGGCTTGACCGAGCCCGTCATCCTGGACGCCGACGGCGTCCTCCTGGACGGCCGCGGACGACTCGCCGCCTGCGAACTGGCCGACGTCGAACCCCGCTTCACCACCTATCAGGGCGACGATCCGGTCTGCCTGATCGTGTCCGCCAACCGCCACCACCCGAACACCACCGCGAGTCAGCACGCCATGATCGCCGCGATGGCACGCTCACTGTCCCCGGGCTCACTCCCGTCCGACACGGCCCGGTGCGGCATCAACGTCACCCGGCTGTCCATCGCCACCACCGTGCTCGAACACGCCCCCGACCTCGCCGAACAGGTCCGCATCGGCACCCTCGCCCTGAACGCCGCCTACACCGCCGTCCGCAGACGCAAGGCTGACGCCAAGGCCCTCCTCGCCCAGCACGCACGACTGCGCCAGCACGCCCCCGACCTCGCCGAGCAGGTCATCGCCGGCCACCTCGCCGTCACCGACGCCACCGCGGCCCTCGACTCCCGACAGGAGGAGGAACACCTCCGCCGGCGCGTCGAGGAGATCGACGCCATCCGCCTCGCCGACGGCGACACCACGCCGGCCTTCGCCCGGACCGCCGAAGCGGGCGATGTCGACTGGCGCCACGCCCATCAGATGGCCGAGCAGTACCTCGCCCAGCGCCACGACGCCATCCGCCACGTCCAGCACAGCCTGGCCGGCATCGCGGAACTCTGGAGCGCCGTCCAGGATCTCGCCCACCACTCTCGGAGCCCCTACGCCCGGGAAATCCTCAAGGGCCTCACCGGCCCGGCGCGCACCCTCGCCCACCGCCTCATCGCTCTCGAAACCGCTTGCGCGACAGGCACGGCCTGATCTGCACCCCGCTGCCGTTACGGCTGAGACAGGGGCCGGAAGTCTTCTGCGGCGGCGGAGAAATGACCCGCCGCCGCTGCCTGTGCATACTCCAACGCGCTCCGACGGACCCCGGGTGCCGCATCTGGCCGGCGGCTCCGCGCCCATCCAGGGCCTGGCCGCTGACCGGCTCAAGCGCTGCTCCACCCGGCTCCGGGCGCTCGCCCACCGACCTGGACGGACCAGGGCCCGAGTTGCCGTGCAAGAGGCGGAGACCGAAGGAACGCCGCGCAGCCGTCCATGCGGGCCGTGTCAACGCGAACCCGGGTAGGACCGTGGCCCAGCGGCGACCTCGCCCGACTGCGCCCCAGCCCTTCCCGGGACGGCGGCCGTCGCGACCGGCATCGACGGTCAGGAGAATTGTCCGATTAAGACACTTATGCGACGTTATATCAGCTGATATGGCATTCCGTCAGTTCTTCGTCAGATGTCCATGTGATCTGCATGATACGAACTTGTGTATTCGGGGTCGGTCTGCCTAGCGTTCAGGCTGTTCGCACCTGCGGACCCTGCCGCCGGGACGCCGAGTCCTGTCCACCGGTCGGCCGGACGTCGAGCAGTGCACCGGGCAGGAGCGGGGGAACCAGGTAGTTCGCCGCGCCCTGCTCGGCCCGTTCACGGACGAGATGGGTGTGGCTAGGGGTGAAGCCGCTACGTGCGGCCGGGCTACCTCACGGCCCGAACCCGACAGCTCACCTCGCAGGCGTCGCAGAGGGACGCCCCATGCTGATTTCAGGTACCGGCCGGCATCGCCGTGCGCGCCGGAGACACACCCCGCGTCTGGCCGCCACCGCCGGGATCGCCGGCGCCGGCCTCATGCTGCCGCTGCTGAGCGCGAGCGGAGCCTCCGCCGCGCCCGGCTCCCACACGCACGCGAGCCACGCCGGCTGGCAGGAGCACCATCAGCACCGGCACCAGAGCGACTCCGATAGTCAGCACCGCCACCAGGCCGGCCCACCCTCCGCTCCGGCCTCGCCCGACGCCTCGCACGCCTCGCACGCCTCGCACGCCTCGCCGTCGCCGTCCGCCCCGGCCTCCCACGCCCCGGAATCCGCGGCCGCGCGCCCCGGCGGCGAGTCCCAGGGCTCCCATCCAGCGTGGCCCTCTGCTTCGACCCCGGCCCCGGCGTCCCACACGTCCGCGCCGTCCTCCCCGTCCGCCCAGGTCACGCACGCCCCCGCTCCCGCGGCCGCACCCGCCACCCCGGCCGCGCAGACCGGTTCGAACTCGGACGCCGTGCAGCAGGTCCTCAATCTGATCAACCGGGCGCGGGCCGCGCAGGGTCTGCCCGCCTACACCATCACGTCGGGGCTGACCGACAGCGCCGAGGCCCACAACCAGACGATGGCCGGCGGCTGCGGCATGTCCCACCAGTGCCCTGGCGAGGCCGAGTTGGGGGCACGGGAGACGGCTGCGGGCGTCCAGTGGAACGCCGCCGGGGAGAACATAGGCTACGGCAGCGGGGTCTCCACCTCGGCCCAGGACATCGCCGCCCTGGCGGTCAGCCTGACCCAGGGCATGCTGAACGAGACGCCGCCGGACGACGGCCACCGCAAGAACATCCTCAGCAGCGTATTCACCCACATCGGCATCGCCGTCCACCGGGATGCCAGTGGAACCGTCTGGCTCACCCAGGACTTCTCCAACTGACCCGTCCGTCAAGGACGTAGGCCGAGGCCGGACCGACCCCGTCCGGGCGGGTCGGCCGCCTCCGTCCCGCGGGCACCCGGCCCGTGAGACGGAGGCGGCCGGAGGATCAGGACCGGATGTCGAGCGCGCCCACCGGGTGGCCGGACCAGATCGCCCGGGCGGCCACAGCCGGAAGGAGTCCCCCGTTCGGACGCCGTCCTGGCTGTCGTGTGGGTCATGACTCACCGCGTGCGGTACACCGTCGAGGCGAAGACGGCGATCGACGCGCTGCCCGCTGAGCGTCGTGCTCTCTTGGCCTCCCGGCCCAGCAGGCGGTGCGCGGTGATCAGCGCCACCGCGGCGCTGCGGGCAGGCATCGCCTCCTCTTTAGCTTGGGATCTACTGACTTCAGCTCGTCAGGGTGAGGTAGGGCTGTCGGGGGTCAGCCCGGTGCCGACTGTGAAGCCGTCGAGGATGTTGGGCCGGTACTGAAGGCGCTTGAGCCGGTGGCGCACCGGCCACTGCCGCTCCGTCCGCAGGCCTGAACCGGGATCTCGTCGTCCGCCCGTGCCCGCCCGCCGCCCTGGCCGTGCCGTCGGCGACGCCGGCGTCGAGGTCGGCGGCGTAGCGCACCAGCGCGTCGTACAGCCGGGGCGGTGGTCTGAAAACTCCGCCACACCACCCGTCGGGGAAGCGATCCCACCCGCAGCCGTCGGCGCCAATCGGACCAGTTCTAGGCGTGAACGCGGGGCGAGGACCGTGGCGGGTGTAGGCCGTGGGGCGGCCAGCCGCCAGGAGCCGCCGGATCTCTGCCACGGTGAGGTCCACCAAGATGGGGGAACCGTTTCTGCAGCCCCCTTTGATGCCGCAGCCATCGCGGCCAGGAAGGCATGGGCGAGCATGGCCAGGGTGATGTGCCGCATCCAGCCGGTGTAGCGGCGGACCTCGTACTGGTCCAGGCCACACTCGTTCTTCGCGGCCTGGAAGCACTCCTCGATCGTCCAGCGAATCCCGGCAATCCGCACCAACTGCTCTACTGTCGTGTCGAGTTGTGAGTAGGCAAGGTAGTAGGCGATCTCGTCGGGCCTGCCCAGGCTGCGGCGGGCCAGTGCCCACCGCTGGCGGACCTGGGTCTCGCCCTGGTAGTCGTACTCCGCCACAGCAGGCAGTCGGATGGCCGCCCAGTCGTAGACATGCGGCCCCTTGGCGCCGTGGCCGCACGAGATCCGTTCCCAGGCCTCGGCCGGGGCCTGGGAGAACAGCCAGTCGATGCGTGGACAGCCTACGCTGAACTGGGACTTGGGCACCGCAAGGACGTAGCCGACGCCGGACTGCTCCAGCAGCCGGCGGAAGCGCCCCTCCTGTCCGTAGGCCGAGTCGGCGGTGACCCAGGCGATGGGCAGTGGGGAGGCCAGTGCGCGTAGCACCATGGCCTTGGCCAGCTCACCCTTGGTGTGGAACTCCCGCTCGTCGGGGACCTTCGCCGCGCGGCAGCGGTCCCGATCCTCAGTCCAGGACTTGGGCAGGTAGAGCTCGCGGTCGACCAGGGCCCGTCCGCGGCTGGTGGCGTAGGCGGCGAACACCCCGATCTGACAGTTCTCGGTTCGGCCGGCGGTCCCGGAGTACTGGCGCTGCACGCCCGCGGAGGTGGTGCCCTTCTTGACGAAGCCGGTGTCGTCAATGATCAGGACTCCGTCGCTCCTCCCGAGGCGTTCGGCGACGTAGTGCTGGAGCTCGTCACGGATCTCGTCCGCGTTCCAGCGGGCACCGGCGAGCAGGTGCTGCAGCCCGTCGGGGGTGGCGTGACCGGCGTACTCGGCCAGCTGCCAGCCATTTTTGCGGCCGACCGGGCCGAGCAAGCCTCGGACGTAGCCGCGCATCCGGCGGCGTGGCTCCACGCGCCTGAAGCGGTGGCCGACACGGAGGAAGAGGTCTTCGAGTTCGTTGTCCCAGGTCTCGGCCGCAGGCTCGTTGATCACGACGAGAGACTGCCCCGCCGCTGTCACTGCCAACGTCGGCTGCACACGATCGAGGGGCGGTCCCATGAAGACCGCCCCTGACGGAAATCATCCCGCTACACTCGCCGCGCGCAGCCTCTGACCAGGCAAAACGTCGAAGTCCTGCTGGAGTACTAGGCGCCGTTGTCTTACTGGTGTGATGGACCCAGTCGGCGGCCACGCCACCCATGAAGAGATCACCGACCAGCACAGCGACGGCCTGTCTCGGGCCGCGCGGTGACAATAGGCGTGTCCGGGTGCCAACTGGCGTGTCCCGGCACAGCAGGCCGTAGTCGGCCCGGCGGAGGTTGCATCTGAGGTTGCTGCTTGAAGTTGCTACTCGGGGTTGCGTCAGGCGGTGCCGCCGGAGGCGGGTTTGCGCAGTTCAGCGCCCGTTGTCCATAGGCTGGCGGGCGCCGACTACTTCTCCCCGGGCACCTTCGGCAGTGCCGGGTGAAGTCCGAGCACCGGAGCGCCGAAGGAGAACAGGAGCAGGAGAGCCGGCGCGCAGAGCAGGAGCGGAGACAAGATCCCGGCCACCTGATGCTGCGCGCCGACGGCGTGACGGGTTGTCCGCTGCGCGGTGGCCCGGCGGCCCCGCTGCGCGGCGCCACCGGCCGGGAGGAGGGGCGAGGAGGAGACCCGGCCGGCGCCGACGTTGGCGTTCGATCTGATCGGTCAGCTGCCGCAGGCGCAGCCCGCCGCAGCCTTCGCCTCGGCCGGGCTCTGGGTCGGGTCGACGGCCTGCTCGTCGGGGGTGCAGCAGGCGGTGGTGCCGCAGCAGGCCTCCGGCGCGGCGTCGGACTTGCCGAGGGTGTCGGCGTCGGCCTTGACGACGTAGACCTCCCAGGGCTCCTTGCCGGGGCCGGTCACCCAGGTCTTGTCCTGGAGGGCGTAGCAACAGGAGGTGTCGTTCTCCTCGAAGGTGGCCAGGCCGGCGTCCTTGAGCAGCCTGGTGGCGGCGGTGACCTGCTCGGTGGTCTCGACCTCGATGCCAAGGTGGTCCAGGCGGGTGTCCTCGCCGGCTTCGCCCTCGATGAGGACGAGCTTGAGCGGGGGCTCGGTGATGGCGAAGTTGGCGTAGCCGGGGCGGCGCTGGGCGGGCTCGGCGTCGAAGAGCTTGGAGTAGAAGGCGATGGAGCCTTCGAGGTCGGCGACACGAAGGGCGAGCTGAACACGGGACATGGCGGTCTCCCCGATCCGAGACCTTTGATTCGACATCTGTCGATACAGCGAGCTTGTCTCTCCGAATAGATGGCTGTCAACATAGACACATGTCGAATCTGGAACTGTCGGTGCTCGGCCAGGACGACGCGGTGGCGTGCTGCTCGCCGATGGTCCGCGAGCCCTTGGGCGAGGAAGCCGCCGCCGACCTGGCGAAGATGTTCAAGGCTCTGTCGGACCCGGTGCGGCTGCGGCTGCTGTCGTTGATCGCCTCGCACGAGGGCGGTGAGGCGTGCGTCTGCGACCTGACCGACCCGTTCGACGTGTCCCAGCCGACCATCTCGCACCACCTGAAGGTGTTGCGCGAGGCCGGTCTGGTCGGCTCCGAGCGACGCGGCACCTGGGTCTACTACTGGGTCCTGCCCGCCGCGCTGGCCAAGCTGTCCGCTTTGCTCCAGACCCCGGCCGGCACCGTCCCCGCGACGGGCGGAGGTGGGAGATGACCGAGATGGCTCCGCTCGGGCGCCGGACCGCGGTCGAGTTCTTCGGGACCGGCGCGCTGGTCGCCGTCGTGGTCGGCTCCGGCATCCAGGCCACCAAGCTGTCCCAGGATGTCGGCGTGCAACTGCTCGCCAACTCCCTGGCCACCGTGTTCGGCCTGGGCGTGCTGATCGTCCTGCTCGGCCCGGTCTCCGGCGCGCACTTCAACCCGGTGGTCACCCTGGCCGCCTGGTGGACCGGTCGCCACGACGGTGACGGGCCGAGCTCGCGCGAGGTCGCGGCCTACGTCCCCGCGCAGATCCTCGGTGCGATCGGCGGGGCGGTGCTGACGGATGCGATGTTCGCCGAACCGCTGGTGCGCTGGTCGACCCACGCCCGTTGGGCACCGCACCTGTGGCTGGGAGAGGTCGTCGCCACCGCCGGGCTCATCCTTCTGATCTTTGGTCTGGCCCGCGCCGGCCGGGCGCACTTCGCCCCGGTCGCGGTCGCCTCCTACATCGGCGCCGCCTACTGGTTCACCTCCAGCACTTCGTTCGCCAACCCTGCGGTGACGATCGGCCGGGCGTTCACCGACACCTTCGCCGGCATCGCGCCCGCCTCGGTGCTGCCGTTCATCGCCGCCCAGCTCGTCGGCCTGGTCGTCGGCGTCGCCCTGCTCGCCGCGCTGTTCGGCCCCCCCGCCGCGGCCGCCGCCGAGGACGTCGTCGTCCCGCACGGCGAGCACCACCCCACCGCCGTCTCCGGCCGCTGAGCCCCGCCCCGCCGTTCCCGCCTCGAAGGAAGACCCCGTGAGCACTCTCCCCGACGTCCCGTCCGTGCTGTTCGTTTGCGTCCACAACGCCGGCCGCTCCCAGATGGCCGCCGCCTTCCTCACCCGCCTCGGCCCAGGCCGGGTCGAGGTCCGCTCCGCTGGCTCCGCCCCGGCCGAGACCGTGAACCCGGCCGTGGTCGAGGCCCTGGCCGAGGTCGGCATCGACATCTCCGCCGAGGTCCCGAAGGTGCTGACCGTCGAGGCCGTCCAGGCGTCCGACGTGGTGATCACCATGGGCTGCGGCGACGCTTGCCCGTACTTCCCCGGCAAGCGGTACCTGGACTGGAAGCTGGAGGACCCGGCCGGCCAGGGTGTCGAGGCCGTGCGCCCGATCCGGGACCAGATTGAGCAGCGCATCCGCGGCCTGCTCGCCGAGCTCGGCATCGAGGCCGCCGCGTGACCACCGTGACGGTCACCGGGATGCTCCCGCAGCACGCCGAGCAGGTGCTGGCGATCTACCAGGCCGGAATCGACGGCGGCGACGCCACCTTCGAGACCACCGCACCGACCTGGGAGGCCTTCAACGCCTCCCGCCTGCCCGAGCACCGCCTGGTCGCCCTTGACGGCGACCGGGTGCTGGGCTGGGCCGCCGTGGTGCCGGTCTCCGACCGGTGCGCGTACGCCGGCGTGGTCGAGCACTCCGTCTACGTCCACCCCGACGCCCAAGGCCAAGGCGTCGGCCTGGCTCTGCTGACCGCGCTGCTGGACTCCACCGACGCCGCCGGCATCTGGACCGTCCAGTCCGGCATCTTCCCCGAGAACACCGCCAGCCTCGCCCTGCACACCAAGGCCGGCTTCCGTATCGTCGGCACCCGCGAACGGCTCGGCCGCCACTTGGGCCGCTGGCGCGACGTCGTCCTTGTGGAGCGCCGCAGCCCAACTGTGGCCTGAGCCGGTAAGCAGGCCACCCTGCGGTCCTGGCCCGCGCCTACAGCTCGGTCCACCCGCACGCCCGGCCGTTGCTGCTGAGCGGGCGGGTGCGGACGGTCCGCGCTGCAGCAGGTCCTCGATCCGGGCGGCGCCGGCCGGGACGGCGGTGAGCATCTCGGCGGTGGCCGGGTTCTCCTCGGCGGCCAGGCGCAGGTCCGTCACCGCCGAGCGCACCCCGGAGGCCACGGTGCCGACCATGACCACCAGCAGCCGCGGGAAGGACCGCCAGCGCCGCTCCCACGCCCGACCCGACCCGTCCTCGCCGGCCTGCTCCCAGACCTGGGCGTAGGCCGCCAGCTGCGCCGCGGTCTCCTCGGCGCCGACCCCGGGGCGGTGGCGTTCGACGAACGCCCGCAGCCGGTGCCGCTCCTCGCCGGTGCCGGCGGTGTACGCGAGCTCGGCGGCGGGCCGGTACACGCCACCGCCGGCGGACAGCTCAGGGTGGGGGAGGAGGTCGAGTGGGCCGCAGGCCTCGCCGCGGGTGCGGGCGTCGGTGGCGAAGGCGGCGTGGATCCGGCCGACGTCGAGCAGGTGCTCGCGTCCGTGCCGCACGGCGAGCTGTTTGGTCTCCGGCACGGCTGCAGGGCGGCGGGCCTCGGGGAAGGTGGCCGCCACCGCCGCGCCCTGGGCGGTGAGGTGCCAGGCCTTCGCCCGGCCAGCCCGGGGCAGGGTCACGAAGTCCGCCAGGCCGTCGGCGTGCAGGCGGGTCAGCCGCTTCTGGGTCTGCTTGTCAGCACCTGCGATGCCACCACGCCAACTCCGGGTCTTCCATCGGCTCGTGATGCGTTCGCTCGAGGAGCGCCGCGTCCAGGCGCTCGACCTGCACCCGGAGTTCGCTGGCGGCCCTTGGCGGAAGCATGAACAGAGCATCTTGCAGCTTGTCCCGGGCCCAACCCTCCCCGCAGCAGAGGCAGGTGAACTCCGCCTCCCATTGCCTCCACCGGCGCCTCGTGCCGTGGACGCGCACGGACCACACGCTCAGCGCCACCGCAATGATGCCCGGAGACAATCGCTCCCGTTCGAGCACACGGACAGCGGCATTCGCCGCTCCCGACAGACCTGGGACATCGCGATGCCGCAGCCAGGGCCTATCCCCGCCGCGTTCCCGCGGCCGAAGTGAAGCTGGTGTTCTACGAGGCACGGCCCCTTCGGATGCAAGTCATGGACGGCATCCTCCCACAACCCAAGATCGGCCGGACAGACTCTAGCGGCTGGGGGGTCGGTTCGTGGTTCGGCATGGGGGTCGGGGGGGTCGGCTCGTGGTTCGGTTCGGCAGCCCGCCGTCCGTCCCGCTTGTTGCCTGTTTGTGCTGTTCATCGGGGGTGCCGGGCCGAACTCACCACCTCGACTTACCTCCCTGGGCCCCTGGCTGGTGGTGGTGGTTGTGGTGGGTGGGTTGGGGCGTTGGTCGGTGTGTCCGGTCGCTGCGCTGTGCCCCTTTTCTCTGCGTCCGGCTGGTGCCGGCCGCGTGTGGACCGCGATGCCCCAGCGGGTGATCGCCGACACCGGCCACGTGGTGACCCTGGCCTACTGGCCGGGGATCGAGAGCCTCGCCCCGACGACCTGGATCACCGCGACCCGCACCGGCGACGACACCACCCGCAAGCAGGGCCTTCAAGACCTGGCGGCCGGCACCTGGACCCTCGGCCGCTACCGGTGGACCGGCACCGAGCTGCTGAGCCACTTCCTGGCCGGCGAGTGGTTCTCCGTGCACTGCTTCCAGGACGCCACCACCCACGAGCCGCTGCGCTGGTACGTCAACTTCGAGAAGCCCTACCAGCGCCGTCCTGGCGGCATCGACACCCTCGACCTGTGCCTGGACCTCGTCGTCACCCCCGACCAGTCGGGGCACCACTGGAAGGACCGCGACGAGTACAGCCAACTGCGCCGCCTCGGCCTGATCGACGACTACCTCCACCACCAGGTCGAGCAAGCCCAAGGGCGGCCGATCGCCATGCTCGACAACCACACCGGACCGTTCGCCGCCGGCTGGCCCACCTGGGCACCGGATCCGTCCTGGCCGCTGCCGACCCTGCCCGACGACGCCGACGACCCGGCCGCCGGGCGGTGACCGCGCCGATCCCCGTGCGGGTGTGCGCGGTGCTGGTTCACGCCTGTGCGGCCCCGACTTGGAGGATCAGTGAACCGGTATCGGATGATCGAGATCGTCGAGCGCGTCATCGAGTCCTATGTCGAGGAGGTCGACTACGAGGACGTCGACACCAACGTTCTTGCGGAGAACGTCGTCCAGGCGCTGGAGCGGGCGGGGGTGGGCGCCACTGACGAGGGGCTGAGGGGACCCGGCGTAGGAGTACGGCCCTGGCCGGGGCTCGCTCCCGGAGTCTGCTCCCGGGCGCGGTCTCGTCCCGGGTGCGGACGAACTCCCCTGCCCCGGAATGGTCCTCTTGATCGAGGCCGGGAAGCACCGGCTCCATTCATTGAAAGGGTCCTCTCGTGTACGACCATGCACCGCACAGCTGCTTCCCGCTCTCCCGCCGGGGCGGCCTACATCGGGCGGTGGCGGTCGTGACCGCCGTGGCTGCCGTGGTCATGACGGTCGGGGCACTGGCACCGACCGCAGCGTTCGCGGGCGGCAGGCCGGACAGCGTCCAGGCCAGCCTGAACGCGCTGGTGGAGGACGACGGCCTGCCCGCCGCGCTGGCCACCGTCAAGGGCCGTGACGGCCACACCCGCAGCTACACCGCCGGCGTCGGCGACCTCGCCACCGGGGCCAAGGTCCCCGTGGACGGGCAGATCCGGATCGGCAGCAACACCAAGACCTTCACCGCCGTCGTCGTCCTCCAGCTCGTCGCCGAAGGAAAGATCGGCCTCGACGCGTCCGTCGACACCTACCTCCCCGGCCTGCTGCGCGGCGACGGCATCGACGGACGGAACATCACGGTCCGTCAACTGCTTCAGCACACCAGCGGCCTGCCCGAGTATGTTGACACGAGCTCGATACTCGCCAGTCCGAAGCGGTACTACGAGCCGCGTGAACTTCTCGACGCGGCCCTCTCTCAGAAGGCTCACTTCGCCCCGACCGCGCGCTGGGAGTACAGCAACACCAACTACCTGGTGGCGGGTCTGATCATCCAGAAGGTCACCGGGCGGCCGCTCGGTGAGGAGGTCAACCAGCGCATCGTCGACCGCATCGGCCTGCGCCACACCTACTTCCCCACCCCCGGGGACATGAGCATCCACGAGGCCCACCCCGAGGGTTACAACCGGGACGCCGACGGCTCGCTCCGCGACTACACCGAGCTGGATCCGTCCTGGGGCTGGGCGGCGGGCGGCGTCGTCTCCACCAACAGCGACCTCATCCGCTTTTACACGGCACTGCTCGGCGGTCGCCTCCTCCCGGCGGCGCAGCTCGCCGAGATGCGCACCACCGTCCCCGCCGAGCTCTTGGGCCCGGGGGTCCGCTACGGGCTGGGCCTGGTGAGCCGGCCACTGCCGTGCGGTGGCCTGTACTGGGGCCACGGCGGGGCCATTCCGGGCTATGAAACCGCCGGGGGCGCCACCGACGACGGCCGCGCCACCAGCATCGCGGTGACCATGCTCCCGAGCGGTACGGCCGGGCAGCACCTGGAGGCCGCGGTGGGCTCCGCCCTGTGCCGCTGACTCTCCCCGATCCGGCCTGAGCGCCCGCACCGGTACGACCAGCAGGTTCTGCGCACATCTGTGCGCAGAACCCGCGCGCCCTACTGATCCCCCCTGCAGCAGAGGAGTTCCTCCGTGAACGAGCACGTACAGCACAACCGGGCCCACCGACACCGCCGTGGCCGGCGCGGGTTGGCGGTCGCGGTGGCCTCCGTGGCCGCCGTGGCCGCCGGCGTCGTGGCGGCCACGGCGCTGGCACCGACCGCGGCGTTCGCGGGTGGTAGGCCGGACAGCGTCCAGTCGAGCTTGAACGCGCTGGTGAAGGACGACGGCCTGCCCGCCGCGCTGGCCACCGTCAAGGGCCGCGACGGCCACACCCGCAGCTACACCGCCGGCGTCGGCGACCTCGCCACCGGGGCCAAGGTCCCCGTGGACGGGCAGGTACGGATCGGCAGCAACACCAAGACCTTCACCGCCGTCGTCGTCCTCCAGCTCGTCGCCGAAGGAAAGATCGGCCTCGACGCGTCCGTCGACACCTACCTCCCCGGCCTGCTGCGCGGCGACGGCATCGACGGACGCAACATCACCGTCCGTCAACTGCTCCAGCACACCAGTGGCCTGCCCGACTACACGGACGCCCCCGCGCTCTCGGACTTCAGAACGATCCAGCACCGCTACTTCGAGCCCCGCGAGCTCCTCGACGGCGCCCTCGCCCAGAAGGCCCGCTTCGCCCCGGGCGCGCGCTGGGAGTACAGCAACACCAACTACATCGTCGCCGGACTCCTGATTCAGAAGGTCACCGGACGGCCCGTCGGTGAGGAGATCACCAAGCGCGTCATCGACCGCATCGGCCTGCGCCACACCTACTTCCCCACCCCGGGGGACATGACCATCCACGAGGCCCACCCCGAGGGTTACAACCAGGGCGCCGACGGCTCACTCCACGACTTCAGCGAGATGGACCCCTCGATGGCCTGGGCGGCGGGGGCGATCGTCTCCACCAACAGCGACCTCAACTCGTTCTTCACCGCGCTCCTCGGCGGCCGGCTCCTGCCCGCGGCGCAGCTCGCCGAGATGCGCACCACCGTCCCCGCCGAGCTCCTGGGCCCGGGGATCCGCTACGGGCTGGGCCTGCAGAGCAAGCCGCTCTCCTGCGGCGGCCTCCTCTGGGGCCACGGCGGGACCATTCCGGGCTACCGCTCCCGCGGCGGGGTCACCGACGACGGCCGCGCCGCCAGCATCACGGTCACCACCATCCCCGGCGACGCCGGGGCGCAGCACATGGCGGAGGCCCTGGACGCGGCCCTCTGCCACTGAACCACCTCCGGCGCGTTCGGGTTGCCGGACACCGGGCGGACGGCCCCGCAGCTTCCGTTATCGGGAGCCGCGGAGCCGTCCGCGAAGTACTCATGCTCGGTGAGCGTGACCAGTGTGTCGGCGGGCACCGTGACGGTGAAGACGAACTGCCGGGTCCTGCGCTCCCGCGTGTTGGTGAAGTCCAGGTGTCTGGCGTACTCGAGTTGCGCCGGATCGAGGACGATCCCGGTCTCCTCGGCCAGCTCCCGCACCGCGCCGAGCAGGGGGTCCTCGTCGGGGTCCAGTCCGCCGGCCGGGTAGTCCCGGATGCCCGGCAGGACGTCGTCCGGGAGCCGGTGCGTCACCAGCACCACGGCTTTGTCGTTGGCGACGGCAGGTGAGCAGGAGCGCGGCGGAGCGGGGTTCGATGCGCCAGGTGAGGGCGTAGGCGCGGGCGACGACCTGGGGCAGAGGTGACCGTCACCCCGGTGCCCGGCCTCGGCGACGAGGCCATCGACCTGGTGAACGCCCCGAAGGGCCCGTACGCGACCCAGGAGGTGCTGGCCGTCCGGATCGGCGACAAGGTCCTCTTCCTGGATGGCGACAACATCGTGGACCGGCTGCCGCACATCAAGGACCTCGCGGCCCCGATCGCCAAGCACATCAAGGAGGTTGCGCCCTGAGGCTCGTGGGGCTCAGTGCTCCTTGAGGCTGTCCGCGCCCTGGTAGCCGGCCGGCACGCCCTCGGCGGTGATCACGTCGGCGACCATGTGCCGGGTGCGCAGCGGCAGGATCTCCCGGTAGGCGGGCGAGTCGTACCAGGCGCGGGCCCGCTCGTAGTCGGGGAACTCGATCAGGATGAGACCGAGTGGACCCCAACTGGAGCTGCTGGCCGAACACGGACGTATGGGGCCGGTGTGGTGGCGCTACGGCCGCCCCGGTCGGCACTGCCTGCTCAACGCGCTGGAGAACCCGAACAACCTCGCCGCCTACAACCAGCGCCAGAAGGGCCGCCAGGACCACCGAGATTGGATGTGCGTCCTGGCCTGTATCGACTGCGGCAATGCAGCCACGTGATCATTCTGACGGCCCGGCACCGCCCGACATAGCAACTGGGCGACACGGCATGACGGGGCGAACGCGGCACCGGATTCGGTAGTACGACCAATGCTGGCCGAACGAAGTCCGGCACCCGTTCCCTGCTGCCGCAGTGCCATAACCTCTTGTCCGTGGCCAGGACATGGGCGGATTCGTGGGAAGCGGAATGGGCGGGCGAGGGGTGCGCCAAGTGTGCACAGGGTCGCCCGGACGAGGACGAGTGGGGCGTCCGCTGGTACGCCGATTCGTTCGCTGACGCCTACCTGCTGAAGCGGCCCGCGAGCCCGGGGTACAGCGTGGTGGTGTTCCGGGGGCGGCACGTGCCCGATCCCGCACTGTTCACCGATGCGGAGTTCACGGGCTACTGGTCCGCGGTTCGGACTGTCGGCGCTGCGATTCATCGCGTCTACGCGCCCGCGCAGATCAACTACCAGTGCATGAACAACTCCGTGGCCCACGTGCACACCCACGTCCTGCCGCGCTACCTGGACGACTCAGGACCGCGCACCATGCTCCCGGACCAGGCATTCGCTGGCGCCCACTCGCTCGCCCCGGCCGAGCTGCTGGCGCAGCTGGCCCGCCTGAAGGCAGCGCTGCGGTAGGTTCCCGCGAGCCTAGGACGGCCCCGCCACCCGCACCGGCGGCGAAGTGGATCCCGCCTTCCGGCCCGGCGCCTGGCTGCGCAAGCAGGACAAGGCCCGCACCGACGGCAAGCTGACCGACCAGCAAACCGCACTCCTGAACGCGCTCCCCCGGCACGCCGAGACCGTCACCGGCTGACCCGCCCCGCAAGATCCCGCCGTCCCGGCTCCGACATCTCGGAAAGCACGCGATGACCGACACCTGGGTGGCCCTGGTGGAAGGCCGGATCGTCCATCGCGCCAGCTCGGGCGGCCTGCCGGAGCCCGTCTTGCACGCCGAAGCGTGGCAGGCCGGCGCGACTGAAAACTGGAGCCAACCGCCTGCCCGATGTTTTCCCTCGCAGGCTCTTGTAACGTGGCCTCGTCTAGGGCGGCTCGGCATCCATGGAGCGGATCATTACTACCCACAATGCCTCGCAATCCCAGCCCGAGACCGTGACGCGGGCTGTTGGCAAGCGCACACTGGCTCTGACCGCTCTCGTGACGGCGGCCGTTCTCACCTATGCCTTGGATCTCGGCAGCAAGCTTGTGGCTGTCTCGCGGTTGGAAGGCCAAGAGCCCGTTGCCATAACGGGCCACGTGCTGACGCTGCAAGTGTTCCGGAACTCGGGTGCGGCTTTCAGCAGCGGGCAGGCCTTCACTGTTGTGTTCACGGCGATTGCGGTCGCGGTTGTCGTGGTCGTCGCGCGTGCCGCGCGTAGGCTTCAGAGCCTTCCCTGGGCTGTCGCTCTGGGCCTGCTACTTGGGGGCGCGCTCGGCAATCTGACTGACCGGACCTTCCGAGAGCCCGCGGTATTTCGCGGGCACGTCGTCGACTTCATCTCCGTCGAGCACTTCGCGGTGTTCAATCTCGCAGATTCGGGCATTGTCTGCGGCGGTGCCCTGATGGTCCTCATGACGATCCGGGGCACTTCTCTGGACGGCTCAGCCCCCCAGGATCGGCAGAGCCGGAGCATTCTTTTCCCGCGGTGAGATCCGCAGTCCTGTCCCGATGCAGCCGCCAACGGCTCTGTCCCCCATCCGCAGCGTGACCGGGCAAGCAGGCGAGGTGAGAGATACGGGTGGACGAAGGCCAGGCGCTCGGGTGCATCCGGGCCGGACCGAGGAGACCCAGACCAAGCGACCCTTGTTGTCGGTGAGCGCGGCAGGCCGTGGCGTTTGTGCTTACCGGAGTGTGCGCTGTGAGGCGCTTGTTGTTCGAGTGGAGGTGGGTCCAGCGGGCCGTCCTTTCGGCCTGGCGCCCGGTCAGCAGCGGGGCGGCCGCCGCGGGGGGATCCTGCCCCCGGCATCACACCCGCGAACGCGGCGGCACCCCGGCTCCCCTTCAGGGCCGGGGTGCCGCCCGGCGCCCTCAGTGGCCTCCTGGGCCGCTGGTGTGCTCGGGAGTGCGCCACGACCGGCGCTGTCCGTACGGGCCAGAGCCACCGTGCGCGGACTCACCAGTGGTCCCGCTTCCTCGACATGTCCCGCGTCTTCGGGGCAGCCGACGTTCATCCTTGAGGGCCTGCTCGGCGGGCATTGCGGCACCATGCCTGGGTCGGCAGGGCCGGACGAAGGGTCCCTGGCCGGTGGCAGGCGTCTGGTGCGTCACAGGAGACGTGCCAGGGCCGCCTCGGAGGGGCTACCGGCCGTCGCCTGGTACACGATGACCACCTGGTGCTCGGCGCCGCCGACGGTGAGGGCCTGCCTCCGCAGAGCGAGGCTGCCGACGACCGGGTGCGTGAAGCGCTTGAGCTCGTCCCGGGCGGGCCGCGTCTCGTGCCGCGTCCACAGACGACGGAACTCCTCGTCCGTCTCCAGTTCGCCGACCAGGCGGACCGTCCTGGGGTCGCGCGGGTCGGCTTCGGCGCGCAGGGCCGCTGCGGTCTGCGCCGCCACCTGCGCCCAGTCGTGGAAGAGCCGCCGGGACGCCGGGTCGAGGAACACCGCTCGGACCAGGTTGCTGCCGGCCTCGTACATCGGGGCGAGCGCGCGGGCCTGCTTGTTCGCCGCCAGCACGTCGAAGTACCGGTTCCGCACGTACGCGGGGAGGCCGGTCCACGCGTCGAGGAGCCGGTGCACGTCCGGCGAGACCTCGGTCCGTGACGGCGGCTCAGGGGCCGGACCGACGAGGGCGTACAGGTGGGCGGAGGCGTCGGCGTCCAGCTGCAGCGCCCGCGCGAGGGAGCGCAGCACCTGGGGAGACGGATGCCGGTCGACGCCCTGTTCGAGCCGGACCAGGTACGGCTCGCTGATTCCGGCGAGCCGGGCCAGTTCCTCCCGGCGCAGTCCCGCCACCCGGCGGCGTCCGCCGGCGGGCACCGCCACATCCGCCGGAGCGACCCGTGCGCGCCGGGCCTTGAGGAAGTCTCCCAGAAGATTGTCGGCCACCATGCCGTGAGGGTAACCCTGCGGGGGTGCTGGCTGCCGAGGTGCGAACGGCGCAGGCTCGACGTCATGAAGACCTGGTTCATCACCGGCGCGTCCCGCGGCTTCGGCCGCATCTGGGCCGAAGCCGCTCTCGACCGCGGCGACCGCGTCGCCGCTACCGCACGTGACCCCGAAACGCTGCGGCCCCTCCTGGACGCCCACGGGGACGCCGTCCTCCCCCTGAGACTCGACGTGACCGACCGCACCGGCGTCACTGCCGCGGTGCGGTCGGCCGCCGAGACCTTCGGCCGCCTGGACGTGGTCGTCAACAACGCGGGCTACGGCCTGTTCGGCATGGTCGAGGAGACCACCGAGGAACAGGCCCGCGCCCAGCTCGACACCAACCTGTTCGGCCCGTTGTGGGTGACGCAGGCGGCCCTGCCGTACCTGCGGGCCCAGGGCAGCGGTCACATCCTGCAGGTCTCCAGCCTCGGTGGCCTCGCCGCGTTCCCCACGCTCGGGCTGTACAACGCCTCGAAGTGGGCCCTGGAGGGGATGAGCGAGGCCCTGGCCCAGGAGGTCGCCCCCTTCGGGATCCACGTGACCCTGGTCGAACCCGGCCCCTACGGCACCGACTGGTCCGGGGCCTCCGCCGTGCACACCGAGCCGCTCCCCGCCTACGAACCCGTCCGCGCCGCGCGCCGGGCCGGTGCCTCCGCCCGTACGCCCCAGGACGCTCGGGACACGGCCGCCGTCGTCCTCGAACTCGTCGACACCGACGCACCTCCCCTGCGGCTCTTCCTCGGCACCTACCCCTATCCGGTGGTCGAGGCGGCCTATCGGAAGCGGCTCGACACGTGGAACGACTGGCGGCACCTCGCGTCCCGTGCATGACCGGTCCGGGCACGCCAACCGCGGTCGTGCCGTGCCGTCGTGGGCGCGGAGGAAGCCGGCATGGGACGGCGTCTGAGGCGACTGGCGAGTCGCCATCGCCTACCGCCACGCTCGACGGTGCCGCCCTGGAGGCGTTGACCGCAGAGGGGGCGGCGTTGCGTCGCCAGGTCGTCGACTTGGCCGAGCGGCTCGCCGTGGTTCGGTCGGAGCAGCCCCCGGGCGGGTTCGAGGAAGGCCACTGAGCCCTGCCCGCGTGGAGGCCCCGGCAGACTCCCGAACGGCGGTCAGTTGGTCTGCCCGCTGGCGGGCAGGGAACCTCCCCAGTAGCGGACAGTCGATCCCCCCGCCGACCCACCAGCGCAGCCGGGGCCGTCGCCGGGCCGCCGCGGAGAGGGGGAGCGGCCGTCACGCCGGGCGGCGGGAGGACCCCCGGCGGTGGAGTGGCCTTCGTGGTGGCCGCTCAGCTTGGCGCTGCCCGATCAGGCGTCTTGCGGCGGGAGGATGTCCTCCAGTGCCTTCGCGCAGTCCAGGGCGGCCCGGGCGGAGCGGGGATGCACGGTGTGCTCGTAGGCGAGGACGGCTTCCTCGATGCTCGTCTCGGCGACGAGGGCATGGGCCAGGTCGCTGCCGTCGAGCATGGCGAGGTTGGCGCCGAGGCCCACGGGCGGCATCAGGTGCGCGGCGTCGCCCAGCAGGGTGATGCCGGGCACGTGCTCCCAGGTGTGCGGGACGGGCAGGACGAACACGGGCCGGGCGGTGAAGCCGGACTCGCTGTGACGGACGAAGTCGAGCAGGCTCCCGTCCCAGCCGTCGAGCAGGTTCACCACGTGCGCGCGTACGGTCTCGACGTCGTCGAACGACACACCCGCCGCCGCCTGCCAGTCCTGCGGAGCACGGAAGGCGATGTAGACGCGGATGTGGCCTTCGCCGTTGCGCTGGGCCAGCAGGGCCCTGCCGTCGGCGGTCGCCAGCATGGTGCCCTTGCCGACGAGGGCGGCCAGCGCCGGGTGGCGGGTGTCGCAGTCGCTGAATCCGGTCTCGATGAAGGTGACGCCGCTGTAAGCGGGCGTGGCGTCGGACACGGACGGGCGGACGCGCGACCAGGCACCGTCGGCGCCGATCACCAGGTCGGCCTCCTCCGTGCTCCCGTCCTCGAACACCAGCCGCCAGGTGCCGTCTCCGATCGGACGGACGGCGGTCACCGCGCGGCCCCACCGGACGGTGCCCTCGGGAAGGGAGTCCAGGAGGAGGGAGCGCAGCCGGCCCCGGTCGATCTCGGGGCTGTCGTCATCGTGGCTCGGCGGCCCCGGGACGGGCAGGACGGCGGCGGTGGCCGGGTCGAGTATGCGCCACTCCTGGCTCTCCGGGCGGGCCAGAGCACGGAACCCGTCGAGCAGACCCGCCGCCCGCAACGCCACCTGCCCGGTGCCGGAATGGATGTCGAGGCTACCGCCCTGGGGGCGGGCGTCGGCGGAGTTCTCACGTTCGAAGACGGTGACCGACCGGCCGTGACGGTGCAGGACGCGGGCACAGGCGAGGCCGCCGAGGCCGGCGCCGACGACGGCGATGCGGGCGTTGGTGGTGGAGCGCATGGGACTGTCTCTCGGTAGGTCCAGGGGTGCCGGGGATCCGGCGCTCCGCCACGGAAACACAGATCGTCCGCGCGGGGCCAACGATTATCAGTCGCCCCACGGCGCTTGCCCCGCTGATCCTTTGACTCATGCCGTGGTGGACCCGTAGGACAGGAGGAGCCGTCGTGGCCCCGTCCGGAGTTGAGGAGTCGTCGTGCACACCGTCGCGGTCCTGGCGCTCGACCAGGTCATCCCGTTCGACCTCGCCACGCCCCTGGAGGTGTTCACCCGGGTCCGGCTGCCGGACGGGCGCCATCCCTACCGGGTGCGTGTGTGCGGACCCGGGGCCCGGATCCCCGCCGCGGGATTCGTGATCACCGCCCCCTGGGGTCTGGAAGGGCTGGCCGACGCCGACACCGTGATCGTTCCCGGGCGTGCGGAGGCCGCGCCCCCACCGGGTGAGGAGGTGCTGGAGGCGTTGCGCGCGGCGGCGGCCCGGGGCACCAGGATCGCCTCGATCTGCGCCGGTGCCTTCGACCTCGCCCTGACCGGACTGCTCGACGGACTGGCGGCGACCACCCACTGGGCTGCCGCCGCCGAGCTGGCCCGGCGCTTCCCCGCGGTCGAGGTGTGCCCCGACGTCCTCTACGTCGACAACGGGCAACTGCTCACTTCCGCGGGCGCCTCGGCAGGGCTCGACCTGTGCCTGCACATGGTCCGTCGCGACTTCGGCTCCGCGGTGGCCGCCGATGCGGCCCGGCTGGCCGTCACCCCGCTGGAACGCGAAGGGGGCCAGGCGCAGTTCATCGTCCATCCCCAGCCACCGGTTCCGCGGGGCTCCGCACTCGAACCGGTGCTCGCCTGGCTGGAGGAGCACCTCGACGAGGAGCTGACGCTCGACGTGATGGCCCGGCGCAGCGGCATGAGCGGGCGCACCTTCAGCCGACGGTTCCGGGAGCAGACCGGCACCACTCCGCTGCAGTGGCTGCTGCGGGCCCGGATCCGGCGGGCGCAGTTCCTCCTGGAGAACACCGACCACACCATCGAGCGCATAGCCGACCAGGCCGGGTTCGGTTCCCCGACCGCCTTCCGAGAGCGCTTCAAACGGGTCGCCGGCACGACCCCGTACGGCTACCGCGCCGCCTTCCGCAGCCGCGAGCGCAGCTGAGCGGGTTTCGCCGGCCGGAGGACGCCGGATCCGCGTCGACGCGGTGCCCGGACGCGGCCGGCGAGCCGTTCCGGGCAGCGGGGCGCGCTCCTGGCGAGATCCCGTTGGAATGTGTCATTCGAGCCCGTCTCCACTGCGCGCACGCGCTCATAGCATCGAGGCGAAGCCGGTGACCACCGGCTTCCCGCCCGATGAAAGGCGCTCACGTGCACGTCCAGATCGTGCTGTTCGACGGGTTCGACCCGCTCGACGCCATCGCACCGTTCGAAGTCCTCCACGCCGGCGCAACCGCCTCCGGCGGCGCGGTCAGCGTGGAACTGGTCAGTGCCGAGGGTCCGAGGGAGGTGGTCAGCGGCACCGGCGGACTGTCGCTGCGCGCCACCGGCCTGCTCGACCCCCGTCGTCCCGGTGTCGTCCTCGTGCCCGGCGCTTCCGGACGCCTCGGCGATCCCGACGACGGCGCGGACCTCGAGGACGACGGTGGGCAGGAGGACACCGTTGCGGTCCGGCTGGCTCGTGCGCTGGACACCGAGCTGCGGTCGCTGCTCGGGGCCGCCATGGAGGACACGCGGATCACCGTGGCGACGGTCTGTGGCGGCGCGCTCGTCCTGGCCATGGCGGGCCTCCTCCAGGACCGCCACGCGACCACCCACCACCTGGGTCTGGACCTCCTCGACGCGACCGGCGTCCACGCCGTTCGCGCACGCGTCGTCGACGACGGCGACCTGGTCACCGCCGCCGGGGTCACCTCCGGACTCGACCTCGGCCTGTACCTGCTGGAACGCGAGGTGGGCCCGCGGATCGCCCATGCCGTCGAGGAGTTGTTCGCCCACGAGCGCCGCGGCACCACCTGGCGCCCCGGCGGTCTCGCGCCCGCCGCCTTCTGAACGCTCCGCACCACCCCGCACGTCACGAGTGAGGAAACGCCACTTCATGCCCACCCACATCCAAGGTGTCTGGGATCTCACCATCGTCACGCCCATCGGTCGGGTCCGGCCCGTCGTCGAACTGGGTCTCCAGGACGGAAAGTTGGTCGGCACCGCCCGCGGCGCGGGCGAGAACCTGCCGCTCCGGGACATCGTCCTCGACGGTGACCGGCTGACCTGGAAGCAGTCCGTCACCCGGCCCGTGCGACTCGATCTGACCTTCACCGTCACCGTCGAGGGTGACACGCTCACCGGTACCTCCAAGGCCGGTCGCCTGCCGGCCTCGAAAGTCACCGGCCGACGCCGCCGCAGCGACGAAGCCGAGCCGGCGTGACGGCCGCACCACGCGCCAGGTCGGCGGCCACCGCCACTGCTGTGGCAGGCGCCCCAACCCTGGTGTTCCTGGCCGCCAACGGGACGGGCGGCCCACGCGCCGCTTCGGTGGCCGCGACGGTGACCGCCGTGCTCGTCCTCGGGTGGCGGCTGCGCGCCCGGCAGCATGTCCCGCACGCGGTCCTCGGCGCGCTGCTGGCCACCGGGTGCGCGGCCGTGGCCGCCTGGACGGGTCAGGCACGGGGGTTCTTCCTGCTCCCGATGGCCGTCCCGGCCGCGGCGACGGCGGCATGCCTGCTGTCCCTCGCGGCCGACCGCCCCCTGGCCGGTCTGGTCGCGAACAGGGTGGTGGGCGGCCCGCCCGGGTGGCGCTCGAACCGCGTGCTGCACCGCTTCTACACGGTGTCGACCGTGGTGATCGCGCTGGTGAGCTTCGCGAGCCTGGCCGCGCAGGTGGCGCTGTACCGCTGGAGCGACGTCACCTGGCTGGGACTCCTGCACGTCCTCATGGGACCGCTATGGGCCGCCATCACGGCACTGTCCCTCCTGCTCGCCCGCAGAACGGTCACCCGTGAGCGGAACGCCGCCGACGCTGACGGCCGCACTCGCTGAACCGGTGGCCGACTGGATCGCGCCCGCACGGCGGCCTTCGCGCGGCGCGGCCCCGGGCAGGACCGGCTCCGCGCAGCGCGCCGGTCAGCCGCCGTGCCTCGGCCTCGTCGACCGGGACGGCCGACTCCTGGTGCCGCCGCTCGCCCACACCCTTCCCCTGCCCGCCAGCGGCTGCCCGAACCCGGCGCCGGCCTGTGTCATGCCCTGTGAGGGTTGTAGGGGTTGTGTTATTGACCGGCCATTTCCCCAGGTGGGAGCGATTCACAGGCGGGCTGTGTTACCTGTAGGGCACTGTCTGGCCGGCGGTCACGGCGGCGTCCATCGTGGCGACCAGCGCGATCCGCTCGCCCATCACCAGGTCGGGGAGCGCCTGGGCGTACGGGCTGCCGGTGACGACACCGGCGGCCAGGTCGTACGCCAACTCCTCGGCCAGCTGACCGTCGCCGCCCGGGACGACCTCCCGGCCGGCGGCCCGCTCGATCGCGTCGGCGGCCCGCTCCAGCACCGCGCAGTGCCTGCCCTCCGCCTGCCGGGCCGCGAGAGAGCGCACCCACCCGGCCACCACGCGGCCCACCTCGCCCGCCTCGGCGAGCACCTCGTTCACCGCGCGCTGCCGCTCCCGCTGCGCCTGCTCCCCGTCCTCGGCAAGCGGCTCCGCTGCCAGCAGGACGCTCATGTTCCTTATGACCGGTGAACTTCACCACCTTCATCAAGGTCACGCGCACCGGGTGAGTTTCGCCCCGTCAAGGTGCCACTTTCGCCTCGTCAAGGTGTCTGGCCCCTCGGCTGCCGGTGAGTTTCGCCGTGGCCTCTTGTGAGTTCCGTCCCGGAGAAACTCCCCACCGCACCCATGAGGGCCGGGCCTGTCAATTGGCAGGCTGGTTCATCCGGGAAGGTGTGATGGCTTCCCGGGGCGATCTTCTGGGGCTTCCCGACAGCTGTTCGGCCAGGTCGCCGGGTGGGAGAGGTCCAGTTGGAGCGCCCGGAGCCCGCGAGGAACGAGCGGGCGAGGACGAACGAGCTGGACGCCGACGAGCGGCGACCGATGATGGTCCGCCGGGCTGTTCCGAAAGTCGTTGTGGCGACAGCAGGTTGGTGTCCCCTGGGACGTGTGGTCGGTGCGTGGTGTCACATGCACCCATCCGGCGTCCGGTCTCGGCCGGCGCCGGACGCGGTGGCGGCCGCCGTGCGCGCGGTGAGGACGGCGGCCGCGTGACCGTCCATGAACTGGACACCCATCGGCGAGACTGGCTCCGACCTCGCCGTCGACGACCAGACCGTCTACCGGCTCTCCACCGATCACCAAACCATCACCCGATGGACCGGCCACGGCACCGAAAGGACCACCATCGACACCCCCGCCACCGCCCTCACAGCAACCGGATGACCCCCACCAGGCTGAATGCCGCACGTCGCAAATACGTCCTGCTATCAGCCCGTCGAGCGGGCCCGTCACTGGCGCGCAAGAGCGCAGGCCAGAGCGTCTGTCAGGACTCCTGGTACCCGACCGACAACGGCTCCTGCTACCGCTCCCGGCCTGGCGCGATGCCCTCGCAGCCGAGGGCATCGCGCACAATTTTCTATGGGTCGTTGCAACACGTGAATGCGCTCTCCACGACGGCATCACGCTCTCCGCTCGATCGGCTTCTCCCTTGAGTTGTCAAGGTTCTCGACCACCTGATCGGTGCCGTCGTTCCAACCCTGTCAGCCCGATCGCCGCGCCGATAGCGCCGCCACCGACTCCGCGACGCGCGCCGCGCCGTCCTCGCGAGCCATCGCGCGGGCCGCCGCCTCCGCCCGCTCCCGGTACGACCGGTCCTCGACGGCCTGTCGGATGGCCTCGCCCAGCCGGGCTGCGGTCAGGTCGGCGAACGGTATCGGGCCGGTGGCCGCGCCGAGTCGGGTGAGGCGGCCGGCCCAGAACGGCTGATCGGCCGTCACCGGGACGGGCACGCTCGGAACCCCGGCGCGCAGGACGGCGGCCGACGTACCGGCGCCGGCGTGGTGGACCACCGCCGCCATGTGCGGGAACAGGTGGGAGTGTGGTAGTTCGCCAACGGACAGCACGCCGTCGCCGTCCACCGCGATGCCGGCCCAACCGGACTGCACGATCCCCCGCACTCCCGCGCGCCGCAGCGCCTCCACCGCGAGGGCGCCCAGGCGCTCGCCCTGGCCGCCCGCCATACTGCCGAAGCCGATGAACACCGGCGGCGGCCCGGCCCGCAGGAAGTCCTCGACCTCGGCCGGAAGCCGGTAGTCGCCCGCGACGTGCGGCCACCAGTTGCCGACCACCGTCAGCCCCTCGCGCCAATCGGCCGGACGCGGCACGAGCGTGGGGCTGAACCCGTGCAGGACCGGCCAGTTCGCCCGTTCCCCAGCCCGCCGCCGCGCGGTCTGGGAGCGGCCGGGCAGCCCCAGCCGGGCTCGCAGTCGTCGCGCGGACCGCGCGTGCAAGCGGTCCACCACGCGCTGACCGAGCGCGCCCGCCGCCCGGTTGCCCCAGTACCCGAGCGAGCGGCTCGGGCCGACGACCGGCGGGAACTCCCCGGTCGGCAGCGTGGGTTGCAGGTAGACCCCGAGGCTCGGCACCTCCATCGCCTCCGCCAGGTGCCACCCGAGCGGCGCCGTCGTCGTGGCGAGCAGCAGCAGGTCGGCTCCAGGTGCGGCCGCGTCGGCCAGCCCGTCGCCGAGCCGGTCGATGAACGCCGCCGCCCGCGCCAGCAGAGCCGGGCGCCCCTCCGTCACCTCCCTCACCCCCGACGGCGTCCCGCGCGGGTCCACCGGCAACGGCCGGAACCCCAGGCCGCTGCCGCTCACCAGCTCACGGAAGGTCTCCGGCGCGGCGAGCGCGACCTCGTGCCCCTCGTTCCGGAGCCGGACGCCGAGCCCGGTGTACGGCGCCACGTCACCGTACGAACCGGCGGTCATCACCAGGATCCTCATCGTGCCGCCTCCGATCCGGTCGCCGCCCGCTGCTCGGCGTTGGCACCGATGGCGGCACGGAGGTATCCGGCCAGGCCCGGGCGCTGCTCGGCCGGTGGCACCACGAGGGCGAAGGCGCGGGCGTCCGCCTCGTAGTCGTCGGCGATCCGGCAGTGCGTCTCGGGAGGGCAGGGCGTGAACCAGCGGGTGATGTGCTGCCGGTGCTCCTCGGCGAGGTCCAGCGCCTCCTCACCGTCGGCGGGCAGGCCCTGGTCGAAGGCGGCGAGCAACCGCCCGCGCCAGTCGGCGGCCTCGGCCATCAGGCGCCGCCAGTCCTCCTTCGTGTGGTTGGCGGCGCGGGCCAGGGCTTCCTGGTGGCCCTGCTGGTTCCCCCACTTGAGGTGGGCGTCGGCGGCGTAGCTGAGGTCGAAGACGACGTCGCCGAAGACCTCGAACCGTTCCTCGGGGGTGAGTTCGATCCCGGTGCGCTGGACCTCGATCGCCCGCTCGGCGACGTCCACCAGCTTCTGCAGCCGTGCGATCTGCTCGGTGAGCGCGTCGCGCCTGGCGAGCAGGTGGTCGAGCGCGTTGGCGAGTGGATCGGCCAGGATGGTGGCGATCTCCTCGAGCGGGAAGCCGAGTTCCCGGTAGAAGAGGATCTGCTGGAGCCTGGCGAGGTCCGCCGCGTTGTAGAGCCGGTAGCCGGCCGGACTGCGTTCACTGGGCGACAGCAGCCCGGACCGGTCGTAGTGGTGCAGGGTCCGCACCGTGACTCCGGCGAATCCGGAGACCTGTCCGACCGACCAGCTCATGGTTCCCTCCCGACGATCCGTGACGTCCGTACATCCGTGCGCGCCCGCGCATCCGCGTTGTCCGCCAATGTGCCGTGCGCGTGCGTGTTCCGCCGTGCCCCACCGTGCGGCCTGACGTGGGGGGAGGGTCAACACTCGCAGCCTGCCGACCTGCGCCGGGCTGTCGGTCGACGGTGACGGCACGGTGCGCCGCTGCCACTTCGTCCGGGACATCCTGGCCGACCTCGGCGCCGACACCGACGGCGCAGACCGCGAGGGCGCGGAGCAGCTGCCCGCGTCGTGTTCGATGGACGACGAGACGATCTGTGGCGGGCCGGAACCGTCGGAACCCCCGCCCCGGGCGGCTGGCGGCATCTGCGCAGATCAGCGGGCCAACCAAGGTCCCCGGTAATTCCGACAAGGCGGCTGATGCCTATCCGCCTCCCGTAGGGCCGGTCCGCCGCCACGCCGCGCGCTGCGCCGTGCGACAGGCCGTTGGGCTGTTCGGCTGGGGGTCCGGTTCGTGGTTCGGCATGGGCCCTAGCGTGTCACGCCGTCAGCGCGGGTTTCCGGCCCCGGCCGCGAACAGCCGGTCCAGGTACTGGTCCACGGCGGCGAGCACGGCGGCCGGCTCGACCACGTTCAGCTCCAGCAGCGTGGTGAACCCGGTGAGCGCGAGCAGCAGATCCGTCTCCACCACCGGATCGCGGTCAGCCGCGATCATTCCGTCCGCGATCGCCTGCCGGACCACCTGCTCCACCGCGGCCCGCCCATGCAGCAGACTGCCCCGCGCCCGCGCGTGCACCCCCTCGTCGTGCAGCGCCTCGAGCACGTACGCGGCGCTCATCCGGCTGGTCGCCCGCGCGTCGGCGTGCAGGGGCAGCAGCTCGACCAGCATCGCCCGCAGCACCGCGCGCGGGTGCGGCCGCTCGCCCAGTCCCGCCAGCGCCCGGCCGACCCGCAGCGAGCTCTGCTCCCCGGCGAGGTCCATCGCGAAGGCCAGCAGCTCCGCCCGGGAGCCGAAGTAGTGCTGCAACTGCCCGAGCGAGATGCCCGCCTCCTGTGCGACATCACGCAGCGTCAGGTGCGTGGCACCACGCTGCTCCACCACCCGCCACAGCGCGCGCGCGATGGTCTCGCGGCGCTCCTGATGGTCCACCTGCTTGGGCATGGGCTACCGCTCCTCCGATTCGCCAGCTTTCCAATACGCTTGACATAATACATCTGACCTATAAACCTGAGGGCATTCCGAGGGAGGAGAGTCCACATGCTCACACAGCCCGCCGTCCACACCACTGGGGGATCCGTCCGCGGCCTCCTGGACCGGGGACTCGCGGTCTTCCGTGGCATCCCCTATGCCCAGCCGCCGGTCGGACAGCTCCGCTTCGCCGCGCCCCTCCAGCCCGAACCCTGGGACGGCGTCCGCGACGCGTTCGAGTTCGGCCCCGTCGTCCCACAGTCCGGCCCGCTTCCCGCCGAGCCGACCCGGGGCACCGACTGGCTCACGCTCAACGTCTGCACCCCGGATCCGGGTGCGGCCGGGCTGCCGGTGCTGGTCTGGATCCACGGAGGAGGGTTCATCTCGGGCACCTCGGGCGACCCGCTCTACGATCCGGTCGGGCTGGCCCGCGCGGGACTGGTCGTGGTGAGCGTCAACTACCGGGTGGGAGCTGAGGGTTTCGCGCTGTTGGAGGGCGCCCCGGCCAACCGTGCCTTTCTCGACCAGGTCGCGGCCCTTGAGTGGGTGCAGCGCAACATCGCCGGATTCGGCGGCGATCCCGGCCGGGTGACCATAGCCGGCCAGTCGGCCGGTGCCGCGTCGGTCGCCGCGCTGTTGACCATGCGCCGGGCGCGCGGGCTGTTCCGTCGGGCCGTCGCCCACAGCGTCGGGGGCAACCTCAGCACGCCCGCCCTGGCCGCAGAGGTCACCGCCGCCCTGGCGAAGCGCCTCGGCATGGCCTCCACGGCCGCCGCCCTGGCCGAGGGGGACCCCTGGCGCCTGGCCGCGGCGGTCACCGATCTCGGTACCGCGCTGCCGGAGCATCTAGGGCGCTGGGGCCGGCTGGCGCAGACCGGTGTCGCCACCGTCCCCGTGGTCGACGGCGAGGTCCTCTCCGAGGAGCCCTGGGCCGCCCTGGCCGCCGGACGGATCCCCGGGACCGACCTGCTCGTCGGCCACGCCCGCGACGAGTTCCGGCTGTTCAGCGTGCTCGCCGGCCGACACGGCACCTTCACCGACGACGAGGCCCGCACCGCCCTGGAGCTCCTCGCCCCGCACCCGGACGGCCCGGACGCCTACCGCGCCGCCCACCCTGGGGCCACCGCCGAGGACCTGCTCGAAGCCGTCACCTCCGACGCCCTCTTCCGGATGCCCTCGCTCCACCTGGCCGAAGGCAACGCGGCGGCCGGCGGCACCTCGTACGTCTTCGAGCTGACCTACCCGGCCCCCGCCATGGGCGGAGTGCTCGGCGCCTGTCACGCGCTGGACATCCCACTGGCCTTCGGCACCCTGGACACCCCGATGGGCCGGCACTTCCTCGGCGACCCGCCCGGCCCGGAGGCCGTCGAGGTCTCCTGCGAACTGCAGCAGGCCTGGATCCGGTTCGTCTCCACCGGCGACCCCGGCTGGCCCGCCTACGAGCCGACGAGGCAGCTCACCCGGATGTTCGATAGCCGCTCGGAGACCGTCCGGTACCCCGAGCAGTCCTCCCGCGACATCTGGGCGGGGCACACTCCCACCGCCTACGACCTCGGCTAAGGACAGCGGCCGCGGCTGATCGCACGGGAGCGGCCCGGCCGGTCGCCGCCGTCGGACGTGCCAGGCGCCGCTGTGCGGCAGGGGGGGTCGGTGTGGCCGTCCGCTCGGACGAGTCCGCACACCCGCACGACGCGGTGCCCAGCGCCTCGGCCTGGAGCGGGAACGGCCGCAAACCCGCCTCGCGCTACCGGACCAGGCCCGGCTCGCTGCAGGCCCTGGCCATCGACAGTGGACGCAAGGCCTTCCGCCAGTCCACGTGGCGCCACTGTTCGAAAGGCCCGATGCGCTCCCGATTCCGGGTGCTCACGGTGCGGCCGGCGGGTGTCGCGGCCCGCACCCACGCCATGGCCCAGGCCGGCGGGGCGGGCACCTGGGACGGCGTCCTGCCCGAGGCCACACTGCTCTGTGAGTGGCCCACCGGCGAGAAGGCGCCCACCGAGTACTGGCTCACCAGCCTGCCCGCCGACAGTCCGACCCGCCACCTCGTCCGCCTGGCCAAGATGCGCTGGCGCCTCGAGCACGACTACCGCGAGATGAAGCACGGCCTGGGGCTGGACCACTTCGAGGGCCGCACCTGGCGCGGCTGGCACCACCACGTCACCCTCGTCACCGCCGCCCACGCCTTCCTCACCCTCCGCCGACTCGACCCCAAAGTCCAAGCACCGGCCTGACCCTCTACCAGGTCCTCGACCAGCTCCAGGACCTGCTGAGCTGCTGGACCGGTGTCTGCTACACCTGCCAACGCCCGCTTCCCCCAAGAAGATCCACAAACCGCACCCGACAGCCCACCCCAACCTGACGAAGTACTACCAGGGGTTCGGCAAAGGTGTAGCCCAGCTGTACCCTTGTCGAACTCTTGACTTACTTGACGAAATCTTTGCCGACGGGGGTGCCGGAGCAGCGTGCCGGCACGGAGAGGGAGCGAGCGACATGTCTGATCGGGCGACCGCGTTCGACCGGATGATGAATCCTTGGGCCTACGACGCGGACGGGAACCTGACCGCCCAGGCCCGCGCCCAGGAGGCGGCCCGCACCCAGATCAACTCGACCTCGGCGTCGGGCGGCGGAGGCGGGGGCGGGGGCGGCTTCAACGCCGACCCCAACGCGCTCACCACCGCGGGGAACAACTCCGACCAGATCCACGTCCGCCTCAACACCGACGGCCGCGGCGCCGACGAGGCCACCGCCAAGGTCTCCACCGCGCTCGCCAACTGGAGCACCGGCAAGGCCGCCGCGGGCGCCGCCGGCACCTGGGACCAGTGCGTCGCCGCGCTCGGCGGCACCATCGGGCAGACCACCCAGGCGCTGCGCGCCACCGCCACCAACTACCGCCAGAACGAGTCGGCCGTCCAGCACGACCTCGGCGCCTGAGAGGAGAGCTGCGATGGTCGACTTCCACGAGCTCAGCACTGCCGACTTCGGTGTCCTGGACGCCGCCGCCACCGCCTGGACCACCGTGGCCCAGAAGCTCCAGGCGATGGACGGCGACTGGGACACCACGGTGATCGCCCAGGTCAACTCCGCCTGCTGGACCGGCCCCGCCGCCGACCAGGCCCGCCCCGGCCTGCAGCGCACCAACGAGCAGCTGACCGCCGCCGTCACCGAGGCCAACGCCCTCGCCTCCACCTTCAAGGAGGCGTCCACCGAGTTCAAGGCGGCCAGGACCAAGCTGGAGAAGGCGGTCGCGGACGCCCGCACGGCCGGACTGACCGTCACCGACAACGGCACCGTGAGCTGGCCCCCGGCCGACAACGCCACCCGGCACGATTACGAGGCCATGCGGGACTACCAGAAGGAGTGGGGCGACAAGGCCGAGGCCGCCCGCAAGGCGATCGACGCCGCCGTCGCGGAGGCCGCCGCCGCCGACGAGCGGATCGCCTGGGCACTGCGCTCCGACAGCATGACGGACGGGCAGAAGTCCTTCAACAACAAGGCCGTCGGCAGCGGCCCCGAGGCGGACGGCAGGCGCGCCGCCCAGCTCGCGGCCAAGGGCGGGGACATCACCGAGGCCGAACTCACCGAGCTGAACTCGCTGTTGGCCTCGCACGGCAACGACCCGAAGTTCTCCACCAAGTTCTACCAGGACCTCGGCCCGGACGGCCTGATCAAGTCCTGGAACGGCATGGTCGGCGACCCGGCGCACCCCCGCGACGACAAGTCCCCGCGCTGGAAGGCCTACCAGGACCTCCAGAAGAACCTCGGGCTCACCCTCGCCACCGCCACCCGCACCACCAACGAGCCGCACCTGTCGGACGAGTGGTCCGCCGCGCTGCGCAAGGCCGGCTCCCAGCCGGTCTGGGACAAGCCGTACCGGGCCTCCGGTCTGGACTACGTGCCGTACGGCTACCAGGTACTCTCCGGCATCCTGATGAACGGGAACTACGACGCCCACTTCATCAACCCGATCGCCGAGCACGTCACCCAGCTCGACACCCAGGACAAGTACTGGCCGGCCCCGCCGCCCGGCTCCAAGATCCAGGGCTTCAACCTGACCGGCGGCGACGAGGCGGGCTCCGGCTTTCGGCCCACCACGGCCGTGCTGGAGGCACTCGCGCACAGCCCGGAGGCCTCCACCAAGTTCTTCACCGAGAAGCCGACCGCGTACAACGAGGACGGCACGGTCAACCAGGGCGGCAAGCCCAAGCCGGCCGACTACTTCGACTACTACGTACACGACAAGGACTGGATCCCGGACACCACCTCGCGGGACTCCAAGGTCTGGGACGCGAGCAAGCAGGCCGGGCCCGCCGCGCTCGGCCGCGCCCTGGAGGCGGCCACCACCGGCCACCCGTACGACGAGCCGGGCCCCGTCCCGCCGACCAGGCACACCACCGAGCAGGCCGACCTGATGCAGAAGGTCGTGGACACCTTCGGCCGGCACGGTGGCGACGGCGCGCTGGACGACATCAAGGGCGACGGCAAGCTCACCGCGATGCGCGGCAGCCTCGGGCACATGACCGCCGAGTACATCGGGGACGTGCAGAACTCGCTCTCCCACGGGCACGACCTGCCGGTCAACGGTTCCCCGGCCGCGCTCAACGCCTCGTCCGTGGCCGGCCTGCTCGACGCCCTCGGGCGCGACCCGGACGCCTACGGCGCGGTGGCCAACGCCAACCAGGCGTACACCACCGCGCTCATCCGCGGCCACCTGGACAGCGGGCAGTCCGACTTCGCCCGGCTGGAGTCGGACATCAAGCACAACGCGGAGTCCGGCGGAGTCGTCAGCGGCTACCTCAACCAGGCCCGGGTGGACGAGGTGCAGAACCAGCACGCCGTCTCCGACAAGGAGTTCAACGACGCGCTGGAGAAGAACGTCGGCTACGGCAAGGACGCCTTCAACGCCGTCATCGGCACCGTGACCGAGAAGGTCCCGCTCGGCGGCGAGCTCGCCGGCGCGCTGCTCGACGAGATCGCCGACAGCGTGATCGAGGCCAACAAGCACGACACCACCGAGGACGGCCGCCAGGAGAGCCGCGACCACACCGCCGAAGCCGAGGGCCGGGTGGCCCGGGGGGCCGACCAGGCGGTCCGGGACGCCGGCGGCGGCACCGGGATCTCCCGCCAGGACCTCGACCGGCTCGCCAACAGCGCCCGGGACAGCGCGCTCCAGGGCATGTCGCGCGGAACGGCGAACAACGTCAGCACCAACGCGAAGGGCGACGCGTGAGCGGGCTCCCGGCCCGTTGGGCCCGGTCCCTCGCGGACCGGTGGGCCGGGCGCCTGCAGGATCCGCTGCTTCTGCCCGGCGTGCTGGTCGTGGCGGTGGCGGCCGCCGGGTTCGTCGGCTACCGAGACTGGCAGGACCACCGCCCGGCCGAGGCCGTCGGCCGGTCCACCCACCTCTGCCACCTGCCCACCGGCCCCGACACCCCGCTCGGGCGGCTGCTGCCGGACGGCGACCAGGACTCCGAGGACCGGACGAAGTCCGTCGTCGGCGACGACCCGCGGACCTGCGTCATCCGGGTCGACGGGCGCACCGTGCTCACCCTCACGTCCATCGGACGCCGGGGTGAGCTCGCCCTGGCCTCCGAGGCCGCCAAGCGGCCGGACGCGCGCACCTTCGACGCCGGCGGCCTCGGCGCCTCGTGGCCGGGCGGCGCCGCCGCGGCCGCGGGCTGCCTGACCGGGAAGTACGAGCGGTACGACTACTTCGAGCTGGAGATCGTCGCCGGGGAGGCCGTCCGCACCTCCGGCGGCCCCGGCGGCGTCCAGGCCGACCTCGAACAGCTCGCCCGGGCCGCGCTGACGGAGACGAGGAAGGAGCAGTGCTCATGAGGCACCCCCGGGCCCTGATCGCGGGCGGGGCCGCGCTGCTGCTCGGCGCCGGCCTGCTCGGCTGGCACGTGTACCTCGACCAGACGTCCTACCGCCCGCCGGCCGTCACCCTGTCGCACGGCGAGTGCCGGGGCCTGCTCGACGACCCGGGCGTCGCCGAGGTGCTGGGCGGCGCTCCCCGGGTCTCCGTGCGGACGGACTACCGTACGGCGGACGAGACCAACCCGGCCTCCGTACGGTGCTCCGTCAACGGCGAGGACGGACGGCTGCTGACCGCCGAGGCGGCGTTCGGCGCCGTGCTGCCCGGCGGCAACAGTGCCGGGGCGATCGGCTTCGCATGCACGCTGGACGGCAAGCCCACGGGCTACCGGGCTGTCGTCACCCTCACCGGCAAGGACGGAAAGGTCCTCGCGGACGGACCGGGCCGGGCGCGGATGAACGAGCTCGCCCGCGGCTTCGCCGAGCGCGCCGCCGGGAAGCAGCTGGGCTGCGCGGGCGGCGCCGAATCGGTCACCCCAAGGTGAGCCGACCGGCGCCGCTCCCGGCGGTCGCCGACTGCGGGCGCGCCGGCAGCCGGCGCACTGCCGTGGGCCCGTCAGCTGTGCGCGCGCTCCCACAGCTCGGTGACCTTGCCGGAGGCGTCGACCGCCACCTTGTAGTCGCCGGCCGAGCAGGGGTACGAGCCCTTCTCGTTGTACGGGGTGGCGAGGCACTCGTTGATGTGCTTCACCAGGTCGGCCAGGGCGGCAGCGCCTGGCCGCTCATTCCCCGGCGGCATGCCGCACTCGGGCCGCAGACCCGGCCGGATCGCGCCGCTGCACCCAGCCTGCTGCCCATGTACAGCTCGAAGGGATCGCGGTGCCGTAGCCTCCGGCGGGCCGCAAGGCCTCCCCGCCTACCAACCCACCGCGCTGCGTCCACCCCTGCTGACGCCGTAGGCGCCACCCACATCCCCACACAGGGGCCGCCAGGCAGCGGCATCGCCTGCTGTGCAATGACGGCCCGGGAGCGTCGTATACCGTGACCTGCTCGAAGCGTGGGCCGTGGTTTGGCCTTGATCACAGTCTTGTGCGGCAACCGCAACGACGTCACCCAACTGATCCCGCTGATCCAGGCGGTCCCGCCGATCCGCGGCAGCGCGGCCGGCCACTGCGCCGCCCCAAGCACCTGTACGCCGACCGCGGCTATGACCACGAGGTCTACCGGGACAAGGTCCGCCGGTTCCAGATCACCCCCCCCACGTCGCCCGGCGCGGCACCGGGCACGGATCCGGCCTGGGCGTGCACCGCTGGGTCGTGGAAGGAGCGATCGCGCTGCTGCACTGGTTCCGCCGACTGCGCATCCGCTGGGAGATCCGCGACGACATCCACCACGCGTTCGTCACCCTCGGCTGCGCCGTCATCTGCTGGCGACGACTGCGCACCACACGCTGTTGAGCGTAAGTAAGGGCAAGCGATGCGCTCCAGGGGATGGCCTGCTCGATGCGTCAGAACGCATACGTGGCCAGTCCAGCCCCCACAGCCTCACATCCGGGATCTCAGCACGTCGACCTCACAGCCCGGCGCGAAGGGGTCGAAGCCGTGCTCGACCAGCCAGCGAACCCCCAGCAGGCTTCGCAACGACCACCAGGCGTGGATCACGTCGAGGTCGACATCGGTGCCATAACCGGCGATGACGTCGTCGAGGTGCTCCTCGTGTCCGAGCGTCAAGGTGGCGAGGTCGAACAGGGCATCACCCCGGCCCGCCTCGGACCAGTCGATGATGCCCGTGACCTCGTCGCCGTCGACGAAGACGTGATCGATCTGCAGGTCGCCGTGCGTGAACGCCGGAATCCACGGCCGGAGCGCGGCCTCGGCGACCTGGCGGTTGCGGGTGACCAGGTCGGCGGGCAGGACGCCGTTCGTCACCAGCAAGTCGCACTCGCCGTCGAGTTCCGCCACCAACTCGTCGGGACTCCGGCGGCGCCGACCGGCCCAGGGCGGCAACGGTGCTTCGTGCAGCTTCCGGATGGCGGCGCCCGCCGCGGCCCACGCCGCCGGCGACGCGGTTGACGGCTCACCGAGACGGCCGAGCACCGTCCCCGGGAGTGCGGCGATCGCGAGGACGGGCGCCTTGCGCCACAGGACCTCCGGGGTCGGGACCGGCGCGAGGGACATAGCCTCGACCTCGACGTCGATGCGCGCCTGATCGGCGTCCACCTTCAGGAACACGTCGCCGACGCGCAGAGTCGCGCGCTCGGAATGGGCGACGATGACTTTGACCTCATCCATGGGCGACCAGTATCCCGGGGACCGGCCCGCGAAGGAACTCACCCGTTTCTACTCGCTGATCGACCGGATGACGGAGGAGGCCGACCCGGCGAACCGCACCGGCGGCGAAGCGGACCCGACCTTCCGACCCGGCACCTGGCTGCGCAAGCAGGACAAGGCCCGCACCGACGGAAAGCTGACCCAGCAGCAGACCGCCCTCCTGGACGCGCTCCACCGGCACGCCGAGACCGTCGCAGGCTGACCCTGCCCCGTTCAGCGAAACCCGGACGGCACGTCCGCTCCAGCGTGCAATGGCGGGTGGGACGCCATGCGCGGGAGCCCGGGACGCCCCGACTCTGAACGCGTTCAAAATATCTGGCATGATGATCGCGCCGACAAGAGGGGGAACGATGACGGGGCTGGAGAGTGGGTCGGCCTGGCTCCTGCGGGCAGCCGGCCGGTACCTGGTGCTGTTCGTGCTGACCATGCTGGTCCTCCCAGCGGTGCGCCCCGACACCGCCTACACCTACGCCGACGACGTTGTCATGGGAGGCGTTCTGTACGGCCTGCTGGGGGTCCTGCCCTCACTCGGATGGCTGACCGTCATCGCGCCGGTGCGGGCCAGCCGATGGGCGACCGCGACGGCCGCCACCGGCCTCTTCGCGATTGGCGGCTTCCTCGCCCTGTGCTTGCGGATCGTGCACCCGCTATGGCCGGTGGTGGGCATCCTGAGCTTCCAGTTGCTCTATGCGCTGATACTCCTGCCCGCCCCGCTGGTTGACGCACCAGACCGGGAGGACGACCTCGACTGACTCAGCCAGCCACGACCTCGCGCCCCCGCGTAGAGAGGCCGCCACCCCAACCGCCCTCCCGCCGACGCCATGCCTGAGCAGCGGAAATCAAACGATCACGCCCGGATTGATAACGGCTTCTCACGCCAACAGCACCGCCGTCACCCGATCGGTGGCCGCTCTGAAAAGGCTCAGTGCCTGGCGGCGACATCATCTGCGGTCCCCAGGTGCCTCACGTACCTCATCAGCAGACTTCGGGCTGACCAGCGGGGATGGGTTGACAGCACTAGAGAACGTGGGTGGAGGTGAAGAGCCACTACCGGCTCAACGTCACCACCGGCGAGAGGCAGGCCCTGTCCGACATGCTCGACACCTGCGCGCAGTGACCGTCCCGGCGTCCGGAGAACGGTACGAGGCACAGGTGTGCGCCGGCCCGGGCGGGGTGATGACCGTCGAGGTCGGCTGTATCACCGGTGACCTCACGGTCGTGACCACCGGCCTGCCCGACGGCCGGGCGTGGGTCGCTATCCAGTACCGCGGCGCCGACGAGTGGTACACCCTCGACGGCACCCCGCTGTTCCCGCCCGCCGGCCAGAGCCTCGCCGCCTACCACCAGCGGGTCGTCGAAGCGGTCGAGGCCGGAGGCGAGAGCGGCGCACCCGGTTGAGGGCCGACGCCACGGCGGGCCGGCTGCCGCCGGATCACCGTGTCCCGAACCCAAGGCCATGGGCCGCACTATCGGGGGTAGCCGGTGGCCGCGGGCGGATCGGCGGCGCGCGGGTCACCCCCCCTTGGACTCGCGCGCCACCCCGTTCCGCAGCGCATTTTGCGCGTGCTCGATCTCGGCCGAGCGCCGCCCAGTGCCCCGGCCGAACTGCAGACTTCCCGGGCGTCAGCAATTCGGGGTGGGGCCGGCTCGGACCCGGGTGGTACGGGGTCGGCGGCGGTAGCGGCCGGACTCTGGCCGGTCCTGGTCGGTGAGGATCTCGACGACGATCTCGGGGACGACGGGGAGACAGGAGACAGAGGGCTGCCGGGCAGGCCGTCCACGGTGCCGCAGCTCGGCGAGCTGG
The DNA here is from genome assembly GCF_001188955.3 of Kitasatospora aureofaciens. Lineage (GTDB taxonomy): Bacteria > Actinomycetota > Actinomycetes > Streptomycetales > Streptomycetaceae > Kitasatospora > Kitasatospora aureofaciens. The sequence continues at coordinate 545,887 of NZ_JPRF03000021.1, forward strand.
TCACCGGGAGGTTGCAGGCCGGGGGCGAGATCGCACCGCAGCTCGGATGTGAGGGGTGTCAGCGGCCAGTTGTTGCGATTCCCCACTGGTGGCCGGTTGATGGTGGGGTAACTGGCCGTCAATGGTTACTCACTGTTGATGGGACGGGTCGCTCGTCCGGCGCAGGTGGGCGTCGATCAGAGCGAAGGTGGCTTCCGGTTGTTCGATCTGCGGGAGGTGGCCGGCCTCGGGGATGACCTCGAGTCGGCCGTTGCCGAAGGCGTCGGCGTACGCCGCGCCGTAGGCGGGGGTGACGATGCGGTCGCTCTCACCCCAGAGCAGGAGGGCAGGCGTCTGAACATGTCCGAGCCGACGCAGCAGCTTGGGGTCATGCATGTAGGGGTCGCCGGCGAGGATGCGCATGGTGGCCATGTTGCTTTGTCTGCGCGCGAGTTCTTCGGCCGGGATGTCGGCCGGGTCGAGGTGGTACCGGTCTGAGTCGTGCCAGGAGTACTCCGCAACGCCGCGGGCGTCAAGGGCGAAGAAGTCGGTGATCGGTTCCGTCTCGACCTGCACGCCGACGGCGTCGATCAGGACAAGGCCGGTGATGCTTCCCGCGCTGTCGCGTACGGCCATCTCGGCGGCTATCCAGCCCCCGAGCGAGGAGCCGACGACGAGAACGTCGCGCAGTCGACGTTCGCGCAGGGTGTGCAGGTAGGCGAGGGCGAGGTCGTCGATGCCGGTGAGCCATGCGGGGCGGTGGGTGCCGTCCCAGCCGGGGTGCACAGGCGTGATGGTGTGGGCGATGCGGGAGAGGTGCTGGGCGAGGCCGGCCACTGTGGCGGGGCCTCCGCCGCCGTGCAGGATGAGGACCGGCCTGCCAGCTCCGGCCTCGGACAGAGTGAGGGACAGGCCAGCGGACTCGGCTGATGCGTCTGTGGGCATGCCCACCACCATAACTAAACATCTTTATATAAGCTAGCTTGGTTATGGCGTAGACTCGCTCCATGCATGGTGAGCTGCAAGAACTCGGCAGAGCGGTCAAACAAGCCCAGTATCGACAGCATCGGGCGCTCGACAGCGCGCTCTCGGCCATCGGCACGACGCTGGCCCAGTGGGATGCCCTGCGTGCGATCAGCCGCTCACCCGGGGCGTCGGCCCGCGAGTTGGCCGAGGCGACATTTCAGACCGGGCAGGCCTTCGGAACCCTCGTCGGCCGCCTCGCAGCACAGGGCCTCGTGGAGCGCCGACCGGGACACGGCCGGCGCATCGAGCACCACCTCACGCCCGCCGGCGAGCAAGTCCTGACGGTCGGCCACAAGGTTGCTGACGAGGTGCTCGCCGCCTGCTTCTCCAGCCTGTCCGACGCGGACCGCGCAACCCTGCTCGACCTACTTCAGCGCCTCACCGCAGGACGGGACACGTAGACCCGACCGCCAGACACACCGCCCGCGGGTGTATCCATCCCTCGCTGCCCGTTGAGCGGCCGCTTCGGTGCGGCCCGAAACAGATGGCTGGCGTGCGCCTCGGCCACCCACATGTTCGTCACCGACTGTTACATCGCAACTGGCCGTCCGTGGGGAATCCCAGGTGGCCGCTGCCAGAGGGGCGGGCTCACCCGGACCGGGCGCAGCCGGCCGTGGGCGGTGGGCGGAGAGGACGGCGGCTTGCTGGACGGGGTTGGCGGCCACGTCCGGCCCGGCCCACCCTCGCCTGCCTGCTCCCACCCCCGGGCGCAGGCCGCCAGCTGCGCCGCGGTCTGCTCGTCTCCGGCGCCGGGGCGGTGCCGATCGATGAACGCCCGCAGCCGGCGCCGTTCGTCGCCTTGGCCTGCGGTGTAGGCGAGGTGGGCGGCAGGCCTGTACACCCGCTCTCACCAGTGGGCAGCTCGGGGACCGGAGGAGTTCCGCGACCAGTTTCGATCCCGTCGAGACGCCATCCACGGGCACGGACTGCTCATCGTGGAGCAGCTGGCCCGCAACTGGGGTTGGGGGCCGCACTGGCACGGCAAGACCGTCTGGGCCGACCTCCCCATCCATCCCCGGCACCCAGCACCTCTGACCGCGGATCCCGCCCACCTTGCTGCATGCCGTCCGGCGTGGCATCCCCCGCGTGCTCGGCCAGGGTCAAGCAGCTTGCGCGGCAGATCCGCCAGTAGCCCGAGCACCAAATGACGTGTCCGACGCCGGGGTTCGACCCCTCTACACCGGCCTCGACCGCGCCGGCCTCCACACCCTCACCGACGACGACCACCAAGCCGTCCGCGACCTCACCCACCACTTCGACCCCACCACGCTGCGCCAGGTCATGAGCTGGCTCGAGCGCACCCGCACCGCAGTGCTCGCGTTGGGCCCGTGCGATGTCGCTGCCTAAGGCGCCAGCGCGCAGGAGGGGCCAGGCGGTGGTGATCTTCTGCTGTATCTCGGCGGCCAGGCCGGTGTGGTCGTAGCCCCACCAGGAGGCGAGGAGGAACTCGCCGGGCCAGGGGGCGCGGCGCCAGTCGTGGCTGGCGTCCATGCTGATGAGCGAGGCGAGGAACTGGAAGCGGGCGCTCGCGGCCTCCGGAGGTGGCGGCGACGGCATGGTCTGCCTGACCGCCGCCGCGCTCAAGGATGCGGCGGCGGTGAAGGGGTCGGTGGTCAGCAAGACCCACGCCACCCCCCTCGTGTGCAGCCCCCGCAAGACCGGCAAGACCACCATCAAGACTCTCTACGCGGTGACAAGCCTGGCCGCCGAGACGGCCATCGCGGCCCAGCGAGCGCTCGAATTAGGCCCCGAAAAGGCGGTCATCGGAAAATTGGACATATCGAGCGGATGTTAAAAGCCTTCATGGGGAGGGTACTTGGCACGGCGTGTACTTCGCCGGTCCGGTCTTGGGCCGGTTGCCTGCCTGCTGCCGGCCCATGCGGTGGAGCAGACATTTCCGTGTGCGGGACAAGAGCGCCCCCACCTACCTCAGGGAGTGTCATGTTCACCCTTCCATCGCGTTCGCCGCTGCTGCCTGCCCAGGTGCGTCGCTCCGGGTTGAATGCCGCGTTCGCGGCAGGGACCGCCATTCCCGTGGGTGACACACCGGAGGGAGTCGCCCTCACCCCCGATGCGGCCCGTGCGTATGTGGCCAACCGGGGCTCGAATACGGTGAGCGTGATCGACACCGCCACCGACACCGTCACCGCCACCATCGCCGCGGGGGCCGGTCCCACCTTCGTGGCGATCAGTCCGGACGGCACCCGGGCGTATGTGACCGTCTACGACGACGGTCTCGTCAGCGTGATCGACACCGTCTCCAACGCCATCGTCACGGACATCCCCGTAGGGGCGGGAGCGACGGTCGTAGCGCTCACCCCGGACGGCGCCCGCGCCTACGTGACACGGCAGACCACGAACACGGTGAGCGTGATCGACACCGCCACCAACACCGTCACTGCCACCATCACCGTCGGGGACGGCCCGACCGGCCTGGTCATTACCCAGGACGGGACTCGCGCCTACGTCGCGTGTCTCGCCTCGAATACCGTCAGCGTGATCGACACCGCCACCAACACCGTCACCGCCACGATCACCGTCGGTCCCGTCCCCATCCTGCTGGGGCTTACCCCCGACGGGGCTCACCTCTACGTCACCAATGTCGGCAACTCCACGGTGAGCGTGATCGACACCGCAACGAACACGGTCACTGCCGTCGTCGGTGTCAGCGCCCAGCCGCGCTTCGTGGCAGTGAGCCCGGACGGCTCCCACGCGTACGTGGCGAACTCCGGCCCGGGCACGGTGAGTGTGATCGACACCGCCACCAACACCGTCGTCGAGAACAGCGGCGTGGGAGGCGGCCCCACCGCTATCGCGGTCTTCCCCGACGGTACGCACGCCTACGTGACCAACGCGCCTGCAAATAGCGTCAGCGATATGGCGACGACCGTGATCCCCGGCCACGGGTCCACGGGAGGGCAGACCACCGTGACTCTCACCGGCCACAACCTGGCCAACGCCACCGCCGTGCACTTCGGTACCGCCCAGGCAGTTATCACCGCCAACACAACGACATCGATGACCGTCCTCACCCCCGCCGGATCCGGTGCCGTCCCCGTGACGGTCACCACCCCGGGCGGCACCGGCACCCTCGGATCCTTCTACTACACACCGGTCCCCGCCCTCACCGACATCAGCCCCGTCGCGGGCCCCGTCGCAGGCAGCGACCAGGAGATCGTCATCACTGGCCGCAACCTCGCCGGAGCCATCGACGTGTACTTCGGCCCCACCCGAGCCGTCATCCAAACCGTCTCCGACACCCAGATCACGGTCAGGGCCGCCGGTGCCCCGGCGCCGGGCGGTGTCGCCGTCACCGTGACCACCCCCGGCGGGAGCACCGACGGGCTGTCCTACACCTACGTTGACCCGCCCACCGAAACCGGCGTCAGCCCCAACGCCGGACCGACCGCCGGCGGCACCCAGGTGACCATCACCGGCACCGGCCTCGCATCCACCGACCAGGTCACCTTCAACGGCATCCGGGCACCGTTCGAGGTCGTCTCCGACACCACCCTGACCGCCACCGCCCCGCCCAGCGGAGCCGACGGCACCGTCGACGTCATCATCACGGGCCCCGGCGGCAGCTCTGCCGGAACGTTCACCTATACCGCCGATCCCAACATCTGACCTCACGTCCGTAGGCTCCCGAGCCGCCTCGCCACCGCTCGCAACGCGAGGGCCGGGCACCGTGGCCCGCTGCGAGGTCGAGGCGGGCGGGCCAGGACAGCAGCTCCGCGACACCGTCATAAGCGGTGGTGCCCGTCCGGAAGACGGACTGCTGCGCCCCCGGGCGGCGTCGAACACCGTGATCCGGCAGGCGCTCGGCGATCTCGCGCTGCACGGCCTGGTCGCCTCCGACGGCAACACCCGGGACCGGCATAAGACCTGGCGGCTCGAAGGCTCTGCCGGGCTGGAGGCGGCCGGGCAGGTGCTCGGCCTGCCCCGCCCGGAGATGGGCGGCACGGCTCGGGGCGCCGGCCGTTCTGGTGCCCAGCACGCGATGGCGGTCAACGAGACGATCGCCGCGTTCGTCCTCGGCGGCAGCGCGCCCGGGGCCGCGGGCGGGGTGGGCACCGTGCGGTCCTGGCGGATCTTTTCGGGGGCCGGATGGTGCGCGTCACGGGCAATGGTTTGTGACACGCACCGGTTTGTCCTCCTGTCAGATCGGACGTCGGCGGCTGCCGCCTGGCCGCTCGTCGGTGTCCGGCTCGCCGCCCGTGCTCGCCGCCGTCCGGGCCGTCCAGGGCGTCGTGCTGCTCGCCGCCGTCCCCGTCCGGTGCGGTCGAGGACTGTCCCGCCCGCTGTCCCGCGGCAAACTCCGCGCGGCTGGGCGCCGGCCGGCGCATCACCGGTCCGAGCGGAGTCGGCCGAGGACCTGCACCGGCAGGTCGCCGAGCAGGTGGGCGATGCGCGGGGCGTCGTAGCCGGCGTCCATCACCACCAGGATCTCCGGATCGCCCGCCGTCCACTGTTCTGCCTCCATTAACCGGCCTACGGTGTTGCGGAGTTGGGCGATGGTGACGGCGGCCAGGTCGGCGCTGGGCTCCAGCCGCACCGCATCCAGGACGGCGGTCCAAGAGGTGCGGCCAGTCTCCAGCGCGACGACGAACGAGTACGGCCAGCCAGGGATCATCTGGTGCTTGGCGTCGCCGCGGCCATAGGTGTGGCAGAACGAGCGGTCCGGGCAGGTCCCGGCGCCCGGCCGCAGCCACGGGGAGACGTCCACCGCGAGCACCGGACGCCCGCCGACGGCCCGCGGCAGCGACAGGCCAGCCAGCGCGGTCCAGCAGCCGACTGGTGTCCAGGCGGCCCCGGTTCAGCGCGCCGTATAGAGCACCGTGCCCGCGCCGGTGCTCGGGCGCCAGCGCCAGGTCCACCAGCCACCACCGCGCCGAGCTGCCGGTGGCCGCGCTGTGGAAGGCGGCTGGCCGCGGTGGCCTGGAGCGCGGCTGCATTTTCTACTCAGACCGCGGCGCGGTGCCGCTGCGGTCGGGTTTTTGGGGAGTGTGTGCGGCGTTCTGGGTGCGTGGCCGGTGGTAGGGCTGTGCGTGGCCGGTGGTGCACGCGAGACGCTACGGCCGTCACGTGCTGCTCCATTACGGTGACGTATCGTCAACCTTCTTGTGGCTGGCTCACTCCGACGGCTTACTGGTGGTGTCAATCCGGTGGGCCGCCCATCCTCTCCGGGGAGTGGACGTCGGCCCACCTGTGACGCGACTGTGCTTCCGGGCGGTTGGTGCCCGCTGGGCTCCCCTGGGGAAGGACGTGGTTCGCCATCCGGTGCCGCTGGTCGGCACCGGATGGTGCGGTGGCTCGCGCAACCTCTTGTGGAGGCGTCATGCCAACTGTCCGCACCTGGCGAGCCGTCCTCGGTGTCTGCGTCCTGGGCGTGGGCCTGGCCGCCGTCCCGGCCACCGCGCACGCCCAGACACCCGTCCTGTGCAGCGAGCGCGCTCTGGTGGCGGCGATCACCGCGGCGAACGCCGTCGGCGGGGACACCCTGGCGCTGACGCCGGGCTGCACCTACACGCTCACCAGCGCCCACGGCGGCGGACCCGACGGACCGGTGGGGCTGCCGCCCGTCACCGCCCCGATCACCCTGCTGGGCCTGGGGAACACCATCGCCCGAGACCCGGGCGCGCCGCCCTTCCGGATCCTCCAGGTCGAGGGCGCCTCGAACGTGCCGGACACCCACGGCCAGCTCAGCATGGCGGGGGTCACCATCCGCGGCGGCAGCGCGGTGACGCCCTATCCGGGCGGCGGGATCGCCAACCTGGGCGGCACGCTCTCCCTGGTCGCCAGTTCCGTGACCGGCAACACCGCAGTCGCCGGGGGCGGGATCTACACCGACAACGGCGCGGTGTCGCTGACCACGAGCTCCGTCACCGGCAACAGCGCCACCGACAGCGGCGGTGGCATCTACGTCAACTCCGGCGGCGTGACGACGCTGGTCAGCACGATCAGCGGGAACACCCCGGACAACTGTGCCCCGTCAGGCAGCGTGCCCGGCTGCGGCTGACGGCCCGGCCGACGCCCTCGGCCGCAGGCCCCCTCACGCGACATCCGTCGCCACCAGCGGCCAACACGACCATGCGGTCGCGGTTCGCCATGCCCTCGCAACACCCATCCAACCAAGGAGGCAGCGCCATGCCCATCTCTCCCAACCAGGGATCGACCGGAGGCGGAACCACCGTCACCATCACCGGCACCAACCTCAGCGGTGCCACCGCCGTGCACTTCGGCTCCAAGCTCGGCACCATCACCGCCAACACGGCCACCTCGGTCACCGTCATCTCCCCGTCCGGCAACGGCACGGTTCCGGTGACCGTGACCACCCCGGGCGGCACCAGCAACCCGCTGTCGTTCTACTACATCGGCGCGCCGTTCAAGGCCGGCATCAGCCCCACCTCCGGCGTGACGGCGGGCGGCAACACCGTCACCATCACCGGCACCGGGCTGTCCACCGCCACCGCCGTGCACTTCGGCAGCGCCTCCGCGACCCCGACCGTGGTCAGCGACGGCCAGCTGACCGTCACCGTGCCGGCGGGCACGGCGGCCGGGTCGGTTGGCGTCAGCGTCACCACCGCGGGCGGCACCAACAACGGCCTGTCCTACACCTACGTCGACGGGCCCACCATCGGGACCCCGGTCCCCGCGGCGGGGCCGACCTCCGGCGGCACCGCGGTGACCATCCCCGGCAGCGGGTTCACCACCACCCAGTCGGTCACTTTCGGCGGCGCCCCGGCACCGTTCGATGTCGTCTCCGACACCGAGATCGCCGCGGTCACCCCGCCCGGAACCGCCGGCGCCGCCGACATCGTGGTCACCACCACCGGCGGCAGCGCCACCGGCACCGGCGCCTTCACCTACGTCGCCGGCCCCGGCATCTGACCGGGCGACCGGGCCGCTGACGTCCGGTCACCACAACGGCCCGTGAACCGCCGACCCGGTGGGGGGTGCTCCTTCCCCCGACCGGGTCGGCGTCCACCCGCGCCCACCCCCACCAGCCCCGGCCCGCAACCCGGGTCGGGCCAAGGCTCCGGCCGCTGCCGAAGGAGCACCTGTTGAACCACCCCGCCCCATCGCGCGCCTCGTCCGGCGCGCGGCCCCTGTCCGTGGCCACCCCCGTCGTCACTTCCGTCTCGCCGGCTTCGGGGCCCGCTGCGGGCGGCACCCGTGTCACGGTGACCGGCACTGCCTTCACCGGTGCGACCGCCGTGCGATTCGGCGCCATCACGGCGTCCTTCACCGTCGTCTCCGACACCCAGATCACCGCCACCGCACCCCCGGGGACCGGCACGGTGCAGGTGACCGTCACCACCCCCAGCGGCATCAGCACCCAGTTCGTCACCTACACCTACAGCACCACCTCCGGACCGACCCTCGCCTCCGTCGCCCCGAGTTCGGGTCCGGCGGCCGGGGGTACGACGGTCACCCTTACCGGCACCGGGTTCACGGGCGCGACCGCCGTGTTGTTCGGTACGACCGCGGCGGCCTCCTTCACCGTCGTCTCCGGCACGCAGATCACCGCGACGACACCCCCGGGGACGGGGACGGTCCAGGTCACGGTGGTCACCGGGAGCGGTACCAGCAACGGCGTCCCCTTCACCTACACCACCGCCCCGCTCCCCACTCTCGCGTCGGTGGCCCCGAGTTCGGGTCCGGCGGCCGGGGGTACGACGGTCACCCTTACCGGCACCGGGTTCGCCACCGCCACCGCCGTGCGCTTCGGCGCGCTGCCCGCGACCTCGTTCACCGTCGTCTCCGACAGCCACATCACCGCGGTGGCCCCCGCCGGGACCGGCACCGTGCAGGTCACCGTCACCACGGCGGGCGGCACCAGCAACGGGATCCCCTACGCCTACTCCGCGGCCCCCGTCCTGAGCGGTGTCAGCCCCAACCAGGGGCCCACATCCGGCGGGAACACCGTCACCCTCACCGGCACCGGGTTCACCGGAGCCACCGCGGTCGCCTTCGGCGCCGCGGCGGCCGCCTCTTTCACCGTCGTGTCCCCGACCCAGATCACCGCCGTGGCCCCCGCCGGATCCGCCGGTCCGGTCGGCGTCACCGTCACCACCCCGGGCGGCGCGAGCACCCTCGCCAGCGCCTACTTCTACGTCGCCGCCCCGGTGCTCACCGGTGTCACCCCGGCCGCGGGCCCGCTGGTGGGCGGGAACACCGTCACCCTCACCGGCACCCACCTCGTCGAGGCCACCGCGGTGCGCTTCGCGTCCACCCCCGCCGGGGCGTTCACCGTGGTCTCGGACACCCAGATCACCGCGGTGGTCCCCGCCGGGTCCGCCGGTCCGGTCGGTGTCACCGTCACCACCGTCGGCGGCACCAGCGCCGCGGTCACCTACACCTACCTGGCCGCGCCCACCGTCACCGCGCTCAGCCCGAGCCAAGGTCCCGTCTCCGGCGGGAACAGCGTCACCCTCACCGGCACCGGCCTTGCTCAGACGAGCCAGGTGCTCTTCGGCGCGGTGCCCGCGGCGTTCACTGTCGTCTCCGACACCCACCTCGTCGCCGACGCCCCGCCCGGCCCCGCCGGTCCGGTCGGCGTCACCGTCACCACCCCCGGCGGCCCCAGCGCCGCGAACCCCTACACCCGACTCCCCGCGCCCGGTATCTGACACCAGCCCCCTGCACCGGCAGCCCCCGGATGGCCGACCTACCGTCACCGCGCCCGGCGGGCCGGCCACTCACACCAGGAGCTTGTCCACGCCTGTCTCCCCGGACCAGGGTTCCACCGCCGCCGACACCGCGGCCCCACGGGCGCGCTACCTCTCACCGTCACTACCGGCGGCGGCCTCACCACCGGCACGGTCTCCTACATCTACCTCGACCCACCGGTCCTCAGCGGCCTGAGCACCACCACCGGCTCCGTCTTCGGCAAGAACACAATGTCACCGGCCCGCACCTGGCCACCACGACCACTGCCGCCGTAGGCGGCATCCTCACCCGGTTCAGCGTCGGATCCGACACCACCGTGGCCATCGACATCCCCGCCCCACCACGGGCCCCGCCGACGTCACCATCACTACCGCCGCCGGCACCGCGACCCTCCCCGGCGCCTACACCTACACCTGACCGCGAGCAGGGGGACGGCACTGCTCCCCTGCGCCTGACTGAGACCAACCGCAGACCGGGCCGGGCCCCTCACCACAGGGAGCCCGGCCCCCGCGCGCCCTGGTGGTGGGGGCGGTGGCCCAGCAGATCGTGGACACCTGGCGCCGGCGTCGTCACGTCAGCCGGCGCAGCGCAGGCGGTCCAGCCCGGAGGAGTGGCGGCCTGCCCAACGGTCGGGGCCGAGAGAACGAGATCCGGCCCTCCGGGGGAATCTCGGCCGTCGCGCCGTCGCGCCGTCGCGCCGCCCCGCCGCCCCGCCGACGCCGGCGACCCAGCGAAGAACCGGCGCTGCCCATTCCTGCCACGCTCCTGCGGCCGGGACTGGCAGCCCGCCGATTCCGATACAGCCCACCGCGCTGGACGCTTCGACGGGTCAGGGCCCCGGCGATTCCCAGCCGCTGCCCCCGGGCCGTTGCGCCGGGGTCCTCAGGTGTAGATGTAGGGCTCGGGTGCGGTGGCGCTGCCTCCGGGGGTGGCGACGGTCACCTCGACGGCGCCCGCCGTGTGCGCGGGGGCGGTGGCGTTGATCAGGGTGTCGGAGACGACGACGAAGGCGGCGGAGGTGGTGCCGAAGGCCACGTTGGTCGCGGTGGCCAGGCCGGTGCCTGTGAGGGTGACGGTGGTGCCTCCGGCCGCGGGGCCGGTGACCGGGCTGATGGCGGTGGCGGACGGGGGAGCGAGGTAGGTGTAGGTGGCGTCATCGGCGACGCCGCCTACGGTGGTGACGACGACAGGGACGGTGCCGGGCGCCGCGGGTGTGGTGGTGACGGTGATTTGACTGTCGGAGAGCACGGTCGGGACCAGGGTGGCGGTTCCGAAGGTCACCGTGGTGACCGTTTGCAGGTTGCGGCCCTCGATGGTGACGGTGGTGCCGCCCGCCACCGGTCCGGCGCTGGGATGGAGCGCGGTGATACGGGGCGGGGGGATGTAGTAGAACGGGACGGGGAAGCTGGTGCCGCCGGGGGTGGTGACGGTGACGTTGACGACGCCCTGGCCGGCCGGGGTGACGCAGGTGATCTCGTTGTCGTCGACGACCACGACGTGGGTGGCGAGCCGGTTGCCGAAGTGGACGGCGGTGGTCCCGGTCAGGTGGGTCCCGATGATCGTGACGGGTGTCCCGCCGCCGGTGGGCCCCTGGTCCGGGAACAGGCCGGTGAGCCCGGGGAGCACGCTGACGGTGCTGGCGCCGTTGTTGACGACGTAGATCTGCAGGTCGTCCGGGGTCACGGCGAGGAAGTAGGGGGTGTTCAGTCCGCCGTAGGTGCGCACGATGGTGTGGGTGGCGGTGTCGATGGCGCTGACGGTGCCGTTGCCGCTGTCGGAGACGTAGGCGAGCGTGCCGTCCCTGGTGATCGCGACCATGAAGGGAAGGCTGAAGCCCGGGATGGCGGCGATGATGGTGCCGGTCGCCAGGTCGATGACGTCCACGATGTTGCCGCCGTAGTTGGGGACGTACAGGTACCGTCCGTCCGGGGTGACGGCGCAGACCCGGGGGAAGAGGAAGCCGGTCAGGCGGGCGGTGACGGTGCCGGTGGCGGTGTCGATGACGCTGATCGCGTTGTCGCCCTCCTCGCTCACGTAGACGTGCCGCCCGTCGGGGGAGACCGTGACGTTCCGCGGCCCGGTGCCGACGGCGATCTCCCCGAGGACCGTCAGGGTCGCGGTGCCGATCACGCGCACCCTGTTCAGGCCCTGGCAGGCCACGTACACGCGGCTGCCGTCCGGGGTGGCGGCCAGCCCAACCGGGTTGGCCATGCCGGTGACGGCGCCGCTGACCGTGTTGGTGGCCGTGTCGATCACTTGGACGGTATTCGCGGCGTAGTTCGCCACGTACACCTGCCGCCCGTCCGGAGTGGCCGTGAGACCCCAGGGACCGGAGCCCACGTCGATCGAGGCGGTGACCGCCCTGGTCGACGTGCTGATCACCTTGACGGTGCCGTCACCGAAGTCGCTGACGTACGCCCACCGGCCGTTGGGGGTGATGACCACCCCCACCGGACCCGCACCCACCGGCACGGTAGCCACCGGAGCGGTGGCCGCCGGCGCCGCCGAGCGGTCCAGGGCCGACGACGCCCCGGTCACTATCGGGGAGGGCCAGCGCCCACGTCCCGGTTCTGGTCCAGCGTTCACGCCGTCCTCCCTCCGGCCGCGCCCGCAGGCACGGCAGCACAGGCGGCCCAGCCCGGAGCAGTCCCCGCGGCACGCCTGACAGACCGGACTGAGAGAACGAGATCCCTCCCCGCGGGAATCTCGGCTGCCGCCCCGCGACGCCGACGCCCCAGCGAAAGACCGGCGCGGCCCATCCCTGCCACGTTCCTCCGGGGGATGGGCAACCCGCCGATTCCAATACAGCAAACCGTGCAGGACGCTCACACAGTCAGCAAGAGCCCTCGACGCAGCATCACCCGAACGGCGCAGCACACGAGTCAGCCTTCGCCCCCCCCGAGGAACCAACCCGCCGGCCGGTGGGCTCCGCAAGCCTGGGTCTGTACGGTGACCGGTTCTGTCCCGCAATCGGTGGTAAGCAGAGGTGACCGGCATCTTTGGCGTGGTGTGCGAGATTCAATGGGCTTGTGGACGTGGTGTTTTCGGGGTTGTCGGCGCTGGCGGTCGAGGGCGTGACGGGCGAGTGTGGTGTGATTTGGGTGACCGCGCGCACCCGGGAGGATCCAATGCCGTCTCCCGCGTGCGGTACGCCGGTGGGGCGGGTGCACGGCTTCCACCATCGAAACGGTGGCGGACGTGCCGGTGGACGGTCGGCCGGCTCGTTGCCCCGTTCGCCGCAGCCCTCCTCGAACTCGTCCAGGCCCAGGCCGACGACACCAGCCGCTTCGTCGGCCTGCCGACCTGGATGCAGATCCTCGACCGGCACTTCCCACGACCCCAGTGACCACCGGCCCGACGTTCTGATGACAGTTCAAGAGCTATCCGGCAGGCACCGATGGCGTCGACCAGCACCAGACAGTCGACGCCATCGCGTTCAACGACCCCGCCCGCTACGCCGCCGCTTCCCCGGCCGGCTCGTCGTCGATGTGCTTGAGCCGGCTGCGGGCGTGATGCTGTTGTCGTCTGGGCCCGGGGGCGCATGTCGCAGAACCTGTCGCGCAGGGCGTGGTGCGAGAATCCTAGGACGGCCGGAATTCATCCGTGGCACGTTTTCATCGTTGTCGGCTCAGATCGTCGGCTGATTGGTTCCAGACGCGAAACCGCCAGTGCCGTCTCAGATGACCTAGGAGGATAGTGTGGGTGTCCATATCGAGCAGGGAGCGGGAAAAGAGGCATGCAGGCCCGAGTGCCTCGGCCTCTACGACAACTACGGCTTCAACACGCGTGACATGGGGAAGGTCTTGTCGACCGACGAAGACATCCCCGACTTGCGTGACTACGATTTCAACGACGCGGCCAGTTCCTTCTACAACAACACCGAGCGCGTGGTCACGGTGTATAAGGACGTCAAGTACGGCGGCGAGAGTCTCGAAATCCAACCCCGAGAGGCGGAAGACGTTCCCGCTGGCTGGAACGACACGATCTCGTCGGTCAGGTTCGCGTAGCCTTCGCTTCCACATCGCGCCGTTGGGCGGGAGACATCGGCGTGAGCATGCCTGACGTCTCCCGCCCAGCGGCGTCTGGCTGGCTCACCCCAGTGGCCCGCACGTCGAGCAAAACGGTTGTCGGCCGGGGCCTTCCGGCCTTGGTGCATCGGTACAGCGGTTGGCGCTGAGAACGATCATGGTCCGGTCAGTGCGAGGGTGCTGACGAGGTTCTCGTACTCGCGGCGGGCCTTGCGCTGGGCCGGAACCGCCGGAGCGCCAGGGCCGCCGTCGAGCGACTGGCAGCGGGCGAGGAGTCCGAGGTGCACGGCAGGGACGGCGCTAACGCGCAGGGTGTAGCCCTGCCCACGTCGTATGGTCACCCCCTGGTCGAGCGCGTCCCGCTCGGCGGGGTCCAGTTCGGTGCTGCGGAGGAAGTCGGCGACCTTGGCCGGCATGTCGAGGGTGACCGGCAGCCGGGGAGTCCTCCTCGATGGCGGCCTGGTCGGGCAGGAGGTCGGCGACGGCCGTCCGGATCGCGCCGCGGCTGACGCCGTGGTCGCGGGCGAGGGCGGCGATGGACCGGCCTTCCAGATACGCGGCGCGCACGGCCTCAGCAATTCGGTGTGGGGCCGGCTCGGACACGGACGATCTGGGGCCGGTGACGGTAACGGCCGAATTCGGGGCGGTCCTGGTCGACAAGGATTTCGACGACGATCTCGGGGACGACGGGCAGGTAGGAGACGGGTGGGCTGCCGGGTAGTCCGCCGACGGTGCCGGGCAGCTCGGCGAGCTGGTCGTCGGCGGCGGGGTGCAGCTGTGGTGCGAGTTCGCGCCGCAGCTCGGGTGTGAGGGGAAGGCTCACGCCGACGGCGCGCAGCCGGCCGTCGGTGTCGGGGCGGGAGAGGACGGCGGCCTGCTGGTTGGGGTTGGCGGCCGCGGTGATGCCGGTGATGACGGCGTCTGCGGTGTGGCGTCGGCGCCATTTGGTCCAGGCGGAGCCGTAACGCGGTAGGTCGGGGCGGCCGAGGGGTTTGGCGACGACACCCTCGATGGCACCGCCCAGCGAGCCGACCCAGGCCAGCGCCCCGTGGTCGTCGCCGGTGGCGGGGGTGGGCCTGATCCCGGCGGGGGCACCGTCGAGCAGGGCGAGCATCCGCTCCCGGCGCTCCCGGTACGCCTGGCCGCGAAGGTCGGTGGTGTCGTTGCCGGTGGCGAGGAGGTCGAACGCCACGAACACCACGCTGAACCCGGCGCCGGGCTTCGGCCCTTTGCCCGCGCTGGTCTGCAGGAGGGTGAAGGACACCGTGCCGTCGTCGGTGACGGCCAGGAGCTCGCCGTCGTAGACGGCCTCGGGCAGCCGTCGGGCGGTGTGGGCGACGTCGGCCATCGCGCGGGTGAGATCCGTGCCGTGCCAGCTGAACACCCTGGAATCGGGACCGGTGCGCAGCAGCGCCCGCCAACCGTCCCATTTCGGCTCCAGGCTGAGGCCGCCACCGGAGGGGAAGTCGGTGACGGGGCGGCCGAGCGCGACGTCGACCGGCAGGTCGAAGGGCAGCATGGCGGCCTACCCGTCCTCGTCCGTGGAGGTACCCGGAGGAATCGCGAGGAAGTAGGCGAGCGCCTCCGGGGCAGCGTCGATCATGTCATGCTGTTCCTCTGCGGTGGGGCGTGGCTGGTCGAAGCACGCGAGGGAGCAGGCCCCCCGAGGGTTCCAGGGAGCGGTGCGTCCGCAGGCGTCGCAGGTCATCGTTGCGCTCGGGGCCATGTCCACCTCAGCGGTCTCTTCAGTCCACGGTAGGCCCGTGTCGGCAGCGGCCGGAGCTGACGTTTAATCACTCGAACCATGTATCGAACAATTGTTCCTATGAGTGTCGATGTGCCGTTCTCCCGTCCCGCGCACCCCGCACCGGTGGCTGTCCTGTGCCACCGATCCTTGACCGATTGCCACTCAAGTTGGACCACTGGGCGGTTCGTGCCATCGAACCTTGACCGCCCTGGTCAGGGCTCACCGAGCGGTGTCAGCCCCTTGCTGGATGATCTGGCCATGCTGATTGCGACCAACGAGCGCGGCCACGTGGTGAAACGCCCGTCCAAGCCGGCTATCGGGACGATGCTGGCCAACCTGCGGCGCGGTAACGCCCACATGGTCCTGGAGCGGGTGGACGAGAGGCAGCCCGGAAGTTGGTACATCCAGGTCCGGCTCCGCGAGAACAACACCTTCCAGCTCGAATACAGGGACGGCGTGGCTGAGCTGCACTATCAGACACTGACGATCTCCCAGGAGAAGGTCCTCGGGGCGCTGCTCGGCTGGGCTGGCGCGAAGCCGGGCTGGCGGGACGGCTTCATGTGGAACAACATCGGTGAGCAGTTCGGACCCAGCGACTGCGAATCCCCGGAGCCGTCCGGCGGCACGAAGCCGTCGACTGATCCGGAACCGGTCTGACCAGGGCGGTCAAGGTTCGATGGCACGAACCGCCCAGTGGTCCAACTTCAGTGGCAATCGGTCAAGGATCGGTGGCACAGGACAGTGGCCGGGGATGCCGAGCGCGCTCCCCGGGAGCTGGTGACGCTGCCCTAATTCGGGAGCCAGTTAGGCAACGGAATCGAGAGCCACCTGCGGTCCTGGACCATCGACACTGGTTGAGTACTGGGGTAGATGGTGCGGGCGAGCCTCGGCTACGCCACTTGGCCGAGCTGTGGTGCCGCAGAGTGCTCCAGGGCGGGCAACGCGAACCTGTCGCGCAAGCATGGTCTTCTGGCTGTGGGGTCGGACCGGTCTAGCGGGGCCTGGCAGGGTGCCGATCCGGCGGGAGACCCGCCCGGGTCACACCATCTCTGTCTGCGTCGGCAGGTCGGGCGTGATGTACCGGGCCTGCCCGCCCGGGCCGACTGGTCAGCCGGCCCGGGCGGGGGCCCGTGCTCTCAGTAGGTCAGTACGAGGCAGCCACTCTGGCCGGCCTTACCATCCTCACCCGGCTTGGGGTAGAAGTTGTCATAGTTCCGGTTCCAGTCCCCCGCGTCCCCGCCGCGGCCTCCGTCGCCGCCCTTCCCGCGCGCGTTCTCGGGGCAGGCCGCCATGCTCGGCAGTGGGACAATCGCGCCCCAGGGCGTCGTCACACCGGCGGCTCCGCCGCGTCCGCCGTCACCTCCGCGGCCGTCTCCCCGGTCGTGATTGCCGTCCTCCCCGTTCCGACCGGAATCTCCGAACTTGCCCCCTCTGGCCAGCGCATCGTTGGCGCATTTGGGGCCGCGAGTGTCCCAGGTCCCGCCACCGACCCTCTCGTTGGACGGGCCGCCCTTGCCGCCCTTACCGCTCAGATCGCGGGTGGTTTGCGAGCTCCCCTTCGCCGACTCTCCTCCCCCTCCGCCCCACGCCCCCAGGCCGCCCCTGGCCCTGATGGAGTTGTTCGTCGTCTTGTCCCACACCCACGAATCGTCGCCGTAGTCGCCGCCGTAGCCGCCCTCGCCGTTGTAGCGGTTCTCGGGGTCCCAGCTGTGGCTGCCGCGGCCGCCGGGGTAGCCCTTCCCCACGGCGAGGTGGATGACCTGTCCGGGCTTGACCGGGAAGACGCACTCGACAGCCCCGCCGCCGTTGCCGCCGGCGCCTCCACCGCCGCCGCCACCGAACTGGAACTGGTTCCCGTTGCCGCCGGAGCCTCCACCGCCTCCGCTGCCACCGGCGCCGACCGCCGTGGCCGTCAGCTGAGTGACGCCCTTCGGGACGGTGAATTCGTACGTGCCCGGTGTCGCGTACACCTTCGTCACCGGTGCCGCCGCAGCGGCATCACGGGCAGATGCCTGCGCCCGCGCCTGCGCGGGCATCGCCGAACCGCTCAGCACCGCCGCGACCACCAGCACGGCTGCCTGCCCGGCCCGGCCGCTGCTGCGGCCCTTGCCCAGAATCCCACCGATATACAGACCAGACCGTCCGGCCACGCCGTTGTCCTCTCGCTCGCATCTGGACCAGGCCTCAGAACGCCGAAGCGTCCAGGCCCGGGGAAGACGGAAGCCGCGCCGCACACCACGGCGCACCGGGCCACCACGACCGGGGCGCCGCACAACTCGGCTGTCCAATCTGCTTCAACGACCCGGGTACACGCCGGTCACCGCCCGGACACCCCCCGGAACACTTGGCTGATTCGGCGGCAGCCGGATGGCCGGGCCGGTTTCTCCAGGCCGCTGCAGTACCGGGCGACGTGCGCCTTCAGGACGGTCCGTCTGATCGGGCCCCGCCCCGAGCCGGCCTGACACGGCGTCGCTCGAACGAGGTGCCGACAGTGTGAGCGGCCAGCCTCGATCACTCCGATACAGAAGCCGTTCACGAGTTCACAAGTGGCTCTCGAACTCGTTGCCCAGGTGGCTCCCGTTCTAGGCTCTGGCCCAACTTCTGTGGTGCCGGCCCGAGCCCGGGCATGCCGGAGTCTCGGAAGGCGAAACCCGCAGGTCAGGGACCGCTTCCGTCGGAGCGCGCACGGCGTAGCTCCACAGAAGTTGAGCCAGAGCCCCGTTCTACCTGTCGAAAACACAGCTCCCGATGCGGCTCCCGATGTGGCTCCTGATGCGAGCACCCCCGTCCCGGGCGCGGGGTGGCATCTGTGCAGCTCACAGGGCCCACCAAGGTGGCCGGAAAAGCCGACATCCCTCTCTGCGTGCCCTTGTCCTCCTGGTGGTGGGGGTGGGGTGGTGGTGCGTTGTCGGGTCGGGGTGGCCTGCGGCGCTGGCTGGCGGGACTTGCCCGGCGGCCTGGCGGCCTTCGTGGTCCCCGGCTGGGCCGTCGGGGACGGCCCGGTGTTCGGCGGGGTGGTGCGTCGTGGAACCCGGGCATCGCCGGCCCGGCCCACCGGACGCCACCGCCGGACGTGACGCCGGTCTATCCCGTCGACTGGTTGCCCGCGCACGGGGGCCCGGGCTGTTCGGCCGGGGGTGCGGCTCGTGGTTCGGTACGGGGTGCGGCTGGGGGTTCGGTCCGCGGTTCGGTTCGGCCACCGGCCTCCGTCTTCGCTTGCCGCCTGTTTGCGCTGCTCATCGGGGGTGACGGGCCGAACTCACCACCTCGACTTACCTTCCTGGCTGGCTGGCGGGCGGAGATGGAGACCACCCGCCTGGCCTTGCCCAAAGTCGCGTTCGAACTCGGTCGGCGGAATGTAGTCGAGGGCGGAGTGAAGCCGCTCCTGCTCTAGCTCCCCTGGCTCTGGGGCACGCACAGGAAACCACCCGGCCCCCACCTCATCGGCCGCATCCCACATCGCGCCACAGTCTCCGGCGTCGGGCGCTCGGCGCCGACTCCTCGCAGGTCGGCGGGCGGGTCCGGGAACCGGCGCCCCGCGGGGGGCCCGCACGCCGCCGCCGACGGGACGGGGTCGGTGGGAGCCCTGCGGCCGACGTCAAAGGATCGTCGCGGGTGCCCGGAGGAGATGCGGCGGATGGATCACCGGTCGTGTCCGCCAGCCTCCACGCAGGAGAGCAGGAAGTCGAGGAAGTGGTCGTCGAGCGGTTCCCCCAGCAGGGGCTGCAGGAAGAGGAACTGCCCCTGCGGGTTGACCTCCAGCCAGACGGGCTCACCGTCCGGGGTCAACTTGATGTCGATGGCGCCCATGCGCAGCCCGAGTCGCTCCAGCACCTCCGCCACCCCGCGGCCCACATCGGGCGGCACGTCCCACCTGGAGATGGGCACGTTGAGGTCGGGCCGCCAGTCGAGCCGGTCGGTCTCGATGAGGGCCGCGTACATGCGCTCGCCGAAGCAGTTGAGCCGGACGTGCCTGCGGCCGGGGATGTACTCCTGGTAGACGGCCGGGCAGACGCTGAAGGACTCCTCGGGGATGGCCCGCGGATCGTCGATGTACTGGGTGAACATGAGCGGGCCGGTCGCGCCCACCACGGGTTTGACGATCACGCGGTCCACGGTGCGGGCGAACTCCAGCACCTCGTCGCGGGATTGGGTGACGAGCGTGCGCGGCACCCGGAAGCCCGCCTCCCGCGCTACGGAGAGCTGGTACAACTTGTCCGCGGCGCGGTCGGTCGCTTCGGGGGTGGAGATCCACTGGCCCCGGAAGCACGCCGCGAGGATGCCGCCGAGAGCGCCGCGGCTGTCGTTGTCGACCAGGCGCCACTGGTGGTCGGTCGACGCGCGGGCGGAGGCCTGCTGGTTCGCCCGCATCCGCCGCCACCACAGCACCGACACCGCGTCGAGGGGGATGATGCGCCCCTCCGAGGTCAGGACGGTGCTAGGTGCGTCCCCATGCGAACTCCACGTCAGGCCGGGACGTCCGCTGATCCGGTCGCACTCCAGGACGTGGAAGTCGCGGAAGCCGCGACGGACGGCGGCATCCCGGATGACGTGGGTGTGGAAATCGTCCTCGACGGACACCGTGAGGATCATTGGGCGGGGCAGTCCACGCAGCAGTCGTCGGAGCAGCCGCACGAGCACGACTCCGAAGCCGAGCCTCCCATGCGGGAGGCGTCGATGCGCATCCCGGTGGTGGCACGGACAGCCTCCTCCCAGTCCCGGAGCTCTTCCGGCGTGTTCAGGCGTACGAACGAGTCGGGCTGCGCCCTGAGGATGACGGGAGGAGCCAGTTCGGTCGAGATTCTGGACCGGGCCTGCACGTCCTCGGCCACGGGGTCTCCGAGCTTGAACGATGCCATGGTGAGTCACCTCCACGGAGGGGTTGGTGAGGTGTGGTCTTTCCACCAGCACAGCACCGTTGAGGCGTTGCCGCATATCGAAGAACTTGACGACTCAACAAACCGGGCGCATCAAGCCGCCGGCCCGACCCCGCGCCGCGTCAGGCGGTCGGGTGGCCGGAACGGTGTGGTCCTTCTGAGGGGCCGGGTTGCTCGACCACATCGTCACCGGCCGCCTGGACGACGTTGCGCCCGAGCCCGCCGACGAGGACGTCCTGGACCAGCTCACCCGCACGACCGACAACGCCCACGTCTACCTCGAGGCCTGGCTCACCGCTGCCTACCTCGACGGCACCGGCTGCTACGCCGACCCGGCGGTCCGAGCAGCCTCCCAGCTGCCCGAACTGCTCCTCGGACACGCCAACCGCCGCCACTCCTGCCCGCCCGGCTGCCCCGGCACGAGCGCGCAGTGCGATGGCTGCGCGCAGGCCTGCGGCGGCGACGCGCACCGCCGCCAGGCACTCATGTCGCGGCTGTTCGCCCACATCCTCGCCGACCGGCAGCAGGAAGCCAGGCGGCTCCTGGTGGTACCCGTCGCCGGTCCGGACGCTCCCGCCTGATGAAACGTCAGGCCGCCGGCCTACAACACGACCGGACCGCGTTGCGCCCCTGACCTGGGCATATGGACCACGCAAGAAGAGCTCGTGCGGGGTGCAACACGGCGTTGCACCCCGCACGAGCTCTTCGAGTTTGTTCTGCCCGACCAGAACGAAGCGGTATCACCAGTGCTACCGACGGCCGACATCACACCGCCCAGAGCAGCGGCTTTCCCCTCGGGGAGAACGATGTACGCGCCAGCCGCGGCTTCGTTCTGCAGGAGCAGAACGGGGCGGTACCACCAGTGGTACCGCCCCGCACCATCACACGGCTCTGACCAGCATCGTTCCCCTCCAGGGGAACGATGTACGCGGAATCAGCCCCGCGGCCGCAGCTGGTGGACCTTCGCCAGCTGTCCGTCCTCGCCGGCCACCTCGTCTTTCTCGTCCGTCTCGATGCCCAGGGCCGCCCGGCCCAGGACGTAGAAGCGGCTGCCAACGGCGGAGTGCGAGAGCTCCAGCCAGCCCGCCGCCGCCAGCCGGCCGATGCTCCGCGAGGCGCTGGTGGTGCTCAGGCCGAGCTCGCGGCCGATGTCGGTGGTCGTCTTGGTGACCGCCTCACCGATCGGCACCGCGGTCGCGTAGTACATCAGCATCCGCAGATCCGCACCGGGCAGCGAGCCGGCCCGGAGCAGCAGCGCGTTGATCTCGTCCGCCTCCAGGAAGCGGACAGCGAACTCGACAGCGGCCGGGGAGCTCATGCGGTCTCCTTCTTCTTCCGAGGAGCGGTCTTGGGAGCAGGAAGTTTGACCGGTGCTGAATCTAGTCCGCGGTACAGCCCCAGTAGGCGATCTCGGCTGGTTCGCCATCTTGGTACAGCACCGTGCACCGGCCCATTCCTCGGCCGACAGGGTTCAGGAGTTGCGGTAGCGCGGCCTCCCACTGTTCGCGCGTGGGCCGGCCGTTGGGAGCCCAGCTTCGGACTTCGCTCCCGGTCAGTGGGCGCATCATGGCGACGTCGTCGCCGCCTTCGGCGTCGATCAGCGCGTAGAAGTCGAGCACTGTGCCGGTGCCTCCCGTCAGGATGTACTCCTGCCAGTCCTCGTCCCGCCACAGCTCACTGATGCTCTGCCCCGGAAAACCGTGATCGTCCTTCGCCAGCTCCCGCGCCTGAGCCTGACGGAATGCCGCTCCCAGATCCTCCTGGTAGGGCCCGGTTTCCGCCCATCCACTGCCACCCACGCAAAACCCTCCCTGGTCACCCGTCCTGGCTGCGCCGCACGCTAGCGGTCGCCGCTGATCGGCGGCGGGCAGCGGCTCGCGAGGGCCGCGCCGGGGCGCGGTCTGCTGGACGGGCCGGGTCGGACGCGGCGGCCTGCGCGACCACTGGCCCACGATCGTCGGCCCCGACGCCGCCGCCCACTGGCACCTGCGTGGCGGCCGCCGGAACCGGCGACCGCCGAGGGCGCCGGAGATCAGAAGTGGTGGGTGGTGTCCCGCTCGGCCGCTTCGATCTGGTTGATCCGACGCTGCAGCGCGTCGGCCTGGGCACGGGTCTTGCGCGCCGCGTCGTGCTGGCCCGCGCGGTCCAGTCGGTCGGCCTTCTGACGCAGTTCGGCGACCTGCTGGCGCATCTTGTTGAGGTCGACCTTGATCGAGGCGGCAGCCGCCGGCTGGGCGGAGGCGACCTGGGCAACCGTCGCCAGGGCGCCGCCAGCCAAGGCTGCGGTCAGGACGAGGGCGGTCATGCGTCGACGCATGGGTGACTCCTTACGGTATTACACGGATCACTGACTGGACATCATCGGATTACCAGTCAGTAACCATGATGGCACGATCCTGTGCCGCCTCCTGCGCCCGAACCGTCCTACCCTGCGCACCGCTACAACCCGCTCCCCGGACCACTACAACCCACCCTTCCCCCCTCCACATCGCTCCGCTCCGGCACCCGTGAGGGCCTGGCCGCCCCGGCCCGTGTGCGGGAGGAGCCGTGCTGCCGGGTGCGCACCGAACGGTTCGTCAGCCTCGGCGGCACGGTCTTCGTGATCCACCGCCATCAGCCCGCCTGCCCGCGCTGGACCAATTCCCGCCACAACCTGAATCCCCGGGCCTCGCGGCCGGTCACTCAGCCGGCTGGGAGGTGCCCGCACGGGCGGCCCGCTTCAGTTCCATCTCGGTTTCAGCACCGCCACACAGCAGGCCCGCAACCGGGCCGCCCAGACCTCGGCGCCGCCCAGCGGGTGTCGCAGCTCTGGGCCCCTGTCTGGTGGGTGTGGTGGGTGGGTTGGGGCGTTGGGCAGTGCCACGTGCACAAGTACATGAAGCCATTGCTGGGCCTGATCGAGCAGGGCAAGATCGCTCCCACCTGGGTGATCACCCACCGGCTGCCCCTGACCGAGGCACCGACCGGCTACGACCTGTTCAAGAACAAGAAGGACCACTGCGAGAAGGTCGTCCTCAAGCCATGAGAGCCGCGATGGATGCGGCACCATGCCTCGCTAACGCCGACAAGCCGAGCCGGTTCTGCAGAACGTGCGCGAACATCCGCTGCGATCGAGAGGTGCCATAGGCGCCTGACCTGCCCAGCACTGTCCTTGCCTTGCGGGGGCTCTGCGGAGGGCTGAACCTGAAAGTGAGGCATGCCTACTGACCACATGGACCGAGCGCGGACGGCTGCGGGGCTCGGACACCGCGGCCCGCGCAGGGAGCGGGTTCCCCATGAGGCTTGTCGTCGATCTCAACCGGTGCCAGGGATACGCGCAGTGCGTCTTTCTCGCCCCGGACGTCTTCGCCCTGCATGGCGATGAGGCACTGCTGTTCTCCCCTCGCTTCGACGAGGCGCAGCGCGACCGGGTGGAAGAGGCTGCTGCCGCCTGCCCGGTCCAGGCCATCCTTGTCGACTACTCCGACGAGCCGACGAGGGGGGCGGAGCCCCATGTCGGCTGACGCGGACGTCGAGGTCCTGCGGCGGGAGGGCCGCATCGTCGTCGTCGGTGCTTCGCTGGCCGGTCTGCGCGCGGCGGAGACCCTGCGGGACAAGGGCTTCACCGGGTCCCTGACCATGATCGGTGATGAGCCGTACGAGCCCTACGACCGGCCGCCGCTGTCCAAACAGGCGCTGCTCGGGCGAGCGCGGGCCGAGGACACCGCGCTGCCGCGACGGCGCGAGATCGATGCCGAATGGCGTCTGGGCGTCGCCGCCGAGGGCCTGGACCGGCAGGCCAAGCGGGTACGCCTGGCGAACCGCGACACCGTCCCCTACGACCGCCTGCTGATCACCACCGGGACCAGAGCGCGACCCTGGATCCACCCGGACGAGGCCGCGCTGGACGGGGTATTCGTGCTGCGTACCCGCGACGACTCCGTACGCCTGGACCGGAAGCTGGCCGGCAGCCCGTCCCGGGTGCTGGTGATCGGCGCCGGTTTCACGGGCTCCGAGGTCGCCTCCGCCTGCCGGGAGCGGGGCCTTGAGGTCACGGTCGCCGAACGCGGTCCTGCACCGCTGGTGGGCGCACTGGGCGGGGTGATCGGCGCGGTCGCGGACCGGCTGCAGCGCAGGAAGGGAGTCAATCTGCGCTGCGGCATCAGCGTCACCGCTCTGGAAGGCGACTACGCCGGACGACTCAGGCGCGCCCATCTGTCGGACGGCTCGGCGATCGAGGCGGAGGTGGCGGTCGTCTCGCTCGGAGCCATCAGGAACACCGATTGGCTCGCCGGCTCCGGGCTGGCCGCGGGCCCCCGGGGGATCGCGTGTGACGCCGGGTGCCGGGTCTTCGACGTCAACGGCATCGTCACCGACGACATCTACGCCGCCGGCGACGTCGCACGCAGCCCGCACCCACTGTTCGACTACCAGTTCCTGTCGCTGGAGCACTGGGGCAACGCGGTCGAACAGGCCGAGATCGCCGCCCACAACATGATCTGTGCGGGTCCCGATCGCCGTCCGCACCTGTGGCTGCCGATGTTCTGGTCCTCCCAGTTCGGCGTCAACATCAAGTCCGTGGGCGTGCCCTCGCTGGGCGACCAACTGGTTGTTGCCCAGGGAACGCTCGCCGAGGAGCGGTTCGTCGCGGTGTACGGGTACCACGGCCGCGTCATCGCCGCGGCGTCCTTCGACGGAGCCAAGTGGCTGGGGTTCTACCAGCAGCAGATCGAGGCCGCCGCGCCGTTCCCGCCGGAGTACGGCACGGTCGACCGTCGCACCGAAACGCTGGAGCCGGTCGACCCGGCCTTCCCCGACCCCCACCTGCCCACCCACGGGCCCACCGTCACGCTGACGGGTCACTCACCGAGCGAGCGGCGTGTCGAGTTCGTTCCGTCGCATGCCTGATCACCGGCCCTGTGCCGCCCGGAGCCCTCAGGAGAGACCATGACGCCCGGCACCATCACCGCGCAGATCACCGACTACGCCAACCGAGCCGATCCGTACCCGCTCTACGCGGAACTGCGCGAGCAACCGGTCAGGCGGGAGGACGACGGCACCTACCTGGTCAGCACCTACTATGAGGTGCGGAACCTTGCCAACGACCCGCGGCTGAGCAACGACACACGCAACCGCCCGCCCGGCTACGCCCGCGTCGGGCACCCGGCGGAGGAGACCGGTCTGCCGCCGAGCTTCATCTTCACCGACCCGCCCGTGCACGACCGGCTGCGCGACACCATCAACCGGCCGTTCGGTCCCCCGCACAGCCCCAGATTCCTCGACGGCCTGCGCGCAGACCTGGCCACGGTCGTCACCGAGCTGCTCGACGCCTTCGAAGGCAAGGACCAGGTCGACATCGTCGAGGACTTCTCCTACCCCCTACCCGTCACCGCCATCTGCAAGGTCCTCGGCGTGCCGCGTGAGGACGAACCGCGCTTCCACATCTGGGCCGATGCCCTGGCGTCGTCACTCGATCCCCGCCCCGGCGGCGACGACGGCCAGGAAAAGGCACAGCGGGCACGCCAGGACATGGGCGCCTACCTGTCCGACCTGATCGAGACCAAACGCCGCCACCCCGGCCCCGGCATACTCAGTGCCCTCGCCCCCGACATGACACCGGCAGACCTGGAGGCCACCGCAGTGCTGCTCCTGGTCGCCGGCCACGAGACCACCGTCAACGCGATCACCAATACGACCCTCACTCTGCTGCGCCACCCCGACGTCCTTGAGCGGTTCCAGAAGGACCCGGACCTGGCCGTCCCGCTCATCGAGGAAGTGCTGCGGTTCGAGCCCCCGGTCCAGTTCGTCCCGTGGACCACCGCCCTGGCCGACATCGACGTCGCCGGCACCACGATCCCCAAGGGCTCGCCGGTCTGGCTCATGCTGGCCGCGGCCAATCGTGACCCCAAACGCTTCGAGGACCCCGACCGGTTCGATCCCGACCGCAAGGACAACGAGCACCTGGGTTTCTACACCGGCATCCACTACTGCTTCGGCGCCCCGCTCGCCCGCATAGAACTACATGCGGCCGTGCCCGAACTGTTCCGCCGGGTCAAGTTCTCCGGGCTGCTCGAGGACCCGCCGCCGTACCGCACCAACGCCGTACTGCGCGGCCCACGCCATCTTCCCGTGGCGATCGAGGGCCTGACGGCTTGAGCACCACGGAACGAGGGCCGAGCGACATCTGCCGTTTCGATGATGGACGGTCACCTGCCGCAGTAGACCGTCTCGTGGTCCTGTCGCCGAACAGGCGCGGGAGCTGGCGGCGGAGGTGCTGGGCGGGCTGGGGATGCAGCTGCATCCGGAGAAGTCCGGCATCGTCTGCCTCACCCGGGGCGGACAGGGCTTCGAGTTTCCCGGCTTCCACCATCGCAAGGTGGAGTCGTGGAAATGGCGGGGCAGGTTCTACCTGCAACGCTGGCCCTCGCAACGAGCGTTGGGGGTGCTGCGGGACAAGATCCGCGCAGCCGCCTCCCGCTCGAAGACCGAACGGCCGGTGGCCGCCGTCGTGGCCGAGTTCAACCCCGTGTCGAGTCTCGGCGCCGGGGCGAGTTCACCGACAAGGTCCTCTCTGTGATGCGCAGCGAATTCGGCGGCCACGCCGAGAAGAAGGCGTAGGCACGACGCCTTCGCAGTCAGCGGTGGGCATACCCCGTGGGCGATGTCCCGCGCTACTCGGTCCTGTCCCCGAGGTCAGCCGCCCAGCTCCTGGACCCACCGGACCAACCCGGAGGCAGGCATGGCCCCCCAATCCATCCGACTGCTGCTCGCCGACGTCGACGGCACGCTCGTCACCCAGGACAAGGTCCTCACCGAGCGGGCCATCGCCGCGGTCGCGAACCTGCGGCAGGCCGGGATACTCTTCGCCGTCACCAGCGGCCGCCCGCCACGCGGCATGTCCATGCTCATCGAGCCGCTTGAGCTCAGCACGCCGATCGCGGCGTTCAACGGCGGGCTGTTCGCCCGCCCCGACATGTCGGTGATCGAGCAGCAGGTCGTACCGGACGACGTGACGCCGGCAGCGATCGAACTGCTCATCGCCCACGGGCTGAGCGTGTGGGTCTACCGGGGCGCGGACTGGCTGGTCCTGGACCCTCAGGGACCACACGTGGCCCGCGAGTCCTGGACGGTCCGGTTCGACCCGACGCCCGTCGACAGCTTCACCCCGGTCTCGGACGGCGTGGCCAAGGTCGTCGGGGTGAGCGATGACCACGACGTGGTCCAGAAGGCGGTGGCGGCGGCCAGCGAGCGCTTCGGCGACCACGTGTCGGTGTCCAGGTCTCAGCCCTACTACGCCGACGTCACCCACCCCCACGCCAACAAGGGCTGCGTGGTCCGCTACCTCTCCGGGGCCTACCGGATCCCGGCCGAGGAGATCGCCACGATCGGCGACATGCCCAACGACGTACTCATGTTCGCCCACTCGGGACTCAGTATCGCCATGGGCAACGCGAGCCAGGAGGTCCAGCGGGCCGCCCGTCGTGTCACCACAACCAATGAGGACGAGGGCTTCGCCAACGCGGTGGAGCGGTTCATCCTGCCTTGACCCCGGCGCTGCCAAGGCCGACGAGAAGGAGTGCCATGACTGCACCGACGAGCACGGCCGCGGATGTCCTGGTGATCTTCGGCATCACCGGAGATCTGGCCAGGAAGATGACCTTCCGGTCCCTGTACCGCCTGGAGCGCCGCCGGTTGCTCCGCTGCCCGGTCGTCGGCGTGGCCCGCCAGGAGTGGTCGGCCACGGCTCTACTGGATCACGCCCGCCACGCCATCGAGGACACGGGCGAGACGATCGACGAGGACGTGTTCCAGCGGTTCGCGCAGCGGCTGTCGATGACCTCCGGCGACTTCGGGGATCCGAGCACCTATGACCGCCTCGCCCGGACGATCGAGACCCGGCACACTCCGGTCTTTTATCTGGAGATCCCACCGTCGCTGTTCGGCCGCGTGGTTGAGGGCCTGGCCGGTGCCAACCTCACCGCTCAGGCCCGGGTCGTCGTGGAGAAGCCGTTCGGCCACGACCTGGCGTCGGCCCGGGCGCTGAATGCCCAGTTGCGTAGGCTTCTGGAGGAGCAGCAGATCCTCCGCATCGACCACTTCCTCGGCAAGGAACCGTCCCTGGACATCCTGTTCCTCCGGTTCGCCAACTCCGTCCTGGAGCCGCTGTGGAACCGCGACCGGATCCAGTGCGTGCAGATCACCATGGCCGAGGACTTCGGCGTGGCGGACCGGGGCAGCTTCTACGACCCGGTCGGGGCACTCCGCGACGTCGTGCAGAACCACCTGCTCCAGCTCATCGGGCTGTTCGCCTCCGAGCCGCCGAGCACCGCCGACGCCGACGGGCTGCGCGACAAGCGAGTAGAGGTGTTCCGGGCTATCCCGTCGGCGGACCCGAGGCACTACGTCCGCGGCCAGTACGACGGCTACCTGGCCGTGCCGGGGGTGAGCCCGGACTCGCAGACCGAGACCTACGCCGCGCTGCGGCTGGAGATCGACAACTGGCGCTGGTCGGGCGTCCCGATCTTCATCCGGGCCGGTAAGGCCCTCCCGGAGCGAGTCACCGAGATACGGGTCGTCTTCAAGCGGCCCCCCGGGGTCGCGTTCGCGCCGACGTGCGCGCCGGACCCGAACGAGCTCATCCTGCGGATCGACCCCGACCCGGGTGTCGACCTGGTCGTGCAGGCCAAGCAGCCCGGAGCCAGGGCGACCCGGACGGTGGATCTGTCGCTGATCTTCTCCGAGGAGCTCGGGGAGGCACCGGAGCCCTACGAGCGGCTGCTCGGCGACGCCATGGAAGGGGATTCCAGCCTCTTCACCCGGGAGGACAGCGTGGAGGAGACCTGGCGCATCGTCCAGCCACTGCTGGACGCCCCGCCCCCGGTGGAGCCGTACAAGTCGGGGTCCTGGGGACCGGCCGGCGCAGACAAGCTGCTCGCGGGACACCCGCGTTGGCGCGACCCCTGGCTCCACTCCCGCGCCATGAGCCAACACCGTACGCAGCTGGACACGCCGGGCCGGACCGGCTGAACCTTTTTGGGTGCAGCTCGTTCTGAGGGAGGTGTCTGGCGTACTCGGCGTGGTTTTGGCCTTTGTCAGCTGTCGAAGCCGTCATGGCTTTGTCGGCGTGCCTGCTGGGACGGTTGCGCTGGGGGGCGACGTAGCGAGGCACCTCAAGGCCGTCTCGGTGGCTGGATCCTGTGCCGGGCTCAGCGCGACGATGCGTTGGCGGGGGTCACCGGGCAGGTCGAGGTTCTCGAGGTGCAGGGCCAGCACGCCGGCATCGGGGTGTCTGAGGTTCTTGACCCCGGCGGCCCGCAGTTCCACATCGCCGGCTGACCAGTGGGTTTGGAAGGACTGGCTGGCGGCGGTTAAGACGTCGATCAGCTGTGCCAGTTCACTGTCCGCCGGGTGACGGGCGCGGACGAGTCGTAGTTGAGCGGCGGTGGCTGCGGCTATTTCGTCCCAGTCAAGGTAGAAGTCCGCGGCGGTCGGGCTCAGGAAGAGGTGGCGGGCCAGGTTGCGTTGCGAGTCCGGTTCGGCCAGTACCGGCTCGAAGAGCCGCGCGCCCAGTTCGTTCGAGGCGAGGACGTCGAAGCGGTCGTTGATGACGAGGGCGGCGACCGACGCCATGCGGTCGAGCATGCGCAGCAGTTCCGGCCGGACCTGTACGGGCTGGTGACCATTCGGATGGCGCGGAGGGTGGGCGAGGGAGCTGAGGTGGGTGCTTTCCACCTTGTCCAGGCGCAGTGCGCGCGCGATGGCGCCGAGCACCTCCGGGGAGGGGCTGGACGACCTGCCCTGCTCAAGGCGCTGGTAGTACTCCACGCTGATCCCGACGAGCTGGGCGACCTCCTCGCGGCGCAGACCGGACACGCGGCGCCGGGCGCCGGGCCGCAGACCGACGGACTCGGGGGTCACGCGGGCCCGGCGTGAGTGCAGGAAAGCCCCCAGATCTTCCATGAACTCCATTATGGCAAGGCGCATGGTGGCCCTCGCAGTACCCGTACAGGCAGGGCCTGGAGCGTTCCGCCACGAGGCGGCAGGCTCTCACCTGCACGCATCGCACGAGCCCGGGAGGTTTGGACATGCCGACACGGTACGAGCGGGGTCGGGCTCGGCAGGCCGAGCTGAGTGGGGCAGGCGAGATTCGGCAGCGGGTCTACGACTCTCTGGCCGACATTGCACCGGACCTGCCGCGACTGGCCGTCGAGTTCGCCTACGGCGATATCCATGCCCGGCCTGGACTGGACGCCGGGCGACGGGAACTGGATCGTCCGTGCTGACGTCGGGACACCTTGTCCTGCGTCAACCCCACCGCGGCGGCCAGTGGCGCGACGACGGCGCCCTTCGCGAGGTGGCCGTGCGGGGCGAGCACCGGAGGGCCGGACGGCGGCGAAGTCGAGGCATGAGCGCCTGCGGCCCGTCGGTGACGAGCTCCGCGCGTACGGCCCTACCTCTTCACCGTGAAGTAGTCGCGCCCATCCACTGTCAGCTCGAGCACGGTGCCGTAGCGGGCGCGCGCCTCGGCCACTTTCCCTGCCCCTTCCGGAACTTGCGCGCAACGGTGGTACGTGCCGCCGCCGGACGGCGACAGACAGGGCGCGGGCTCCTCGATCCGGTTCACGAGCGCCAGATCCAGCCGGTCCCAGTCGATCGCGAGCCCGTCTGCCGTCAGCCGCGGGCTGGGCATCGGCCGGCCGTCTGGATAGTGACCACGGGTGCGCTGGTACTCCAGGGCGTAGCGGACGGTGCCGGTCGCGTACGGTCCGTCCTGGCCCTTCTCGTCCACCGGACCCCACCTGGTGAGGCCGGCCGCGCGGATCCCGGGCAGCACCGAGGTGATGTCTCCCCGGACACCGAAGTCCGCGGTGGCGTGCATCTTGCAGTTCAACACCACCTGCGTACCTGGCTCGAGAAGGTTCTGGGAACCCCTCTCGCAGGTGTCCTCGAGCAGGGTCACTACGGGCTCCAGCCCCTCCACCCGGCCCAGGCGATCGATCAGGTCACGGATTCGTGCCTCCTCCGCCTTGGAGGCGTCCGGCTGCACGCTCCACGAGGCGATCGACATCTTCGGAGAACGGTATGAGCAGCTCCGCTGCGACCGGCCGGACGACTTCCAGGTGAGCCGTGAGGAGTATGGCCGCAACGTCTACACCTGACCCGGGGACGGCGTCTCGATCGGTCAAACTCACCTGGCAATCGGTCAAGGGCATCTGTCACAGGACATCCGTAACGCCCGGTAGTCCGCAGGCAGTTGGAAACCGAGCACCTTGGGCCGCTGCTCCCACGGGACCGGGACCACTCCGCCCGCGGGCGGCGGCCCGATCACGGCGCCGAGCCGGTCCAGCATCGCCTCGATGTCCACGTCTGCTCCCGTCAGCCGCCCGTAACCGCCGGAGGGTATCGGCTTCCGGTGACAGCGCAGGCGGGCACCCCCCCCCGACCCTGGGCGCCTTCCTCCAAGGCGTGGCCGAGGCCTTGGAGCACATGGAGAACCGGCACTATGGCGGCACGGTCTCCCGCCCCATGCTGAACGAGGACGGCGCGGTGTACTGGTAGACGTCGACGGGTCACCTAGCTATAAAACTGTCGGACGTTGGTGACGCGCGTCACACCTGACTTCTGTCAGCAATCGGGGCGCCGTCTCGTTCAAGGGGCACGTGAACGAGACAGGAGCATCGCCATGAAGCACCGCATCGTGGTACTCGGCGCTGGATACGCCGGGGCCTTCGCCGCCGGAAACCTGGCCCGGCGGCTCTCACCCGCCGACACCGAGATCACCGTCGTCAATGCCGTGCCCGACTTCGTTGAGCGGATGCGGCTTCACCAGCTTGCGATCGGCCAGGACCTCGCGTTCCGCAAGCTCGCCGACGTATTCGCGGGCACCGGGGTGCGGCTGCGGCTGGCACGCGTCACCGGCGTCGACCCCGAGCGCAGGACTGTCGCCGTGACCGGCGAGGACGGCGACGGCGAGCTGGCGTACGACACGCTTCTCTACGCGCTCGGCAGCTCGGTCGCTCACCATGGCGTGCCCGGCGTGGCCGAGTACGCCTTCGATGTGACGGGCCGGTCCTCGGCGCTGCGTCTGCGCGAGCGCCTGGCCGGCCTGGGCGAGGGCGGGACCGTGCTGGTCGTCGGTGAGGGGCTGACCGGCATTGAGACCGCCACCGAGTTCGCCGAGTCGCGGCCCGATCTCTCGGTCGCGCTCGCCGCCCGCGGCGAGCTGGGTGCCTGGCTCTCCCCGAAGGCCCGCCACCACCTGCGCCAGGCTTTCGACCGGTTCGGCATCACTGTCCACGAGCACACCGCCATCGAAGCGGTCGAGCCGACACGGGCGATCGCCGCCGACGGTACGGCCGTCCCTGCCGACGTAACCGTGTGGTCGGCCGGGTTCGCCGTGCATCCGATTGCGGCCGCCAGCGGCCTGGAGGTCGCCGAGACCGGCCAGATCGTCGTCGACCGCACCATGCGCTCGGTCTCGCACCCGGACGTGTACGCCGCCGGCGACAGCGCCTACGCGATCGGTGACAACGGTCGGCCGCTGCCGATGTCCTGCGGCTCGGCCGGCTATACCAACATGCAGGCAACCGCCGCGATCATCGCGCGCCTGACCGGCAGCAAGGTCCCGACCACCGCGCTGAAGTACTACGGCAACACCATCAGCCTCGGGCAGCGGGACGCGATCCTCCAGACGGTGGACGAGGAGGCCCGATCGAAGTCCTGGTACCTGGGCGGCAGGCCCGCCGCGCGGCTCAAGTCGGGTGTGCTCAAGGGGTCCCGGTGGAGCATCGCCCACCCGACCTTCGGCATGCCGAAGCGCAAGCGCCGCCTGGCCATCGCGAAGGACCGGTCCGATGCGCCGGTCTCCGCATAGCCTGTGCCTCATGGACAGCGTCGCCATCGATCGGTTCGAGGCCAGCCGGGGCCTGCTGGCCCCGCTCGCGTACCGCCTGCTCGGCTCGGCCGCCGATGCCGAGGACGCCGTGCAGGAGGCGTTCCTGCGCTGGCAGGCCGCGGACCGGGACCAGATCGAGGTGCCGGAGGCGTGGCTGACGAAAGTCGTCACCAACCTCTGCCTTGACCGGCTCCGTTCGGCGCAGGCACGCCATGAGCGCGCTGCCGGGGACTGGCTGCCCGAGCCGCTGCTCGAAGGCGACCCGATGCTCGGCCCGGCTGACACCTTCGAGCAGCGCGAATCCGTTTCCTTGGCCGTACTGACGCTGATGGAGCGCCTCTCGCCGGTCGAGCGGGCCGCTTTCGTCCTGCGCGAGGCGTTCTCGTACCCGCACGCCGAGATCGCCAGGATCCTCGACATAAGCGAGTCCGCGAGCCAGCAACATGTCCACCGGGCCCGGCGCCGGGTCGCCACCGAGCGCCGTGGCGGCGACGTGGTGGACCCCGCGTCCGCACGCCGGGTCGTCGAGGAGTTCCTCGCCGCCGCCACGTCGGGGCGCACCGAACGGCTGGTGGCGCTGCTCACCGACGACGCGGTCGCGGTCTCGGACGGCGCCGGACTGGCCAGGCGGCTGCTGTGGTACAACACGCGCGAGCGGATCGCCTCCTACGTGCGGGCCGGCTTCAAGCCCACGCCGGCGAAGCGGCGGATGGCCGGCGGTTCCCCCGCGCTCCATATCGCGCTGCTCAACGGCTCCCCGGCCGTCATGGCCGTGATCGAGGGCCGGGTCGTGGGCGTGGTGGCGTTCGAGGTCAGTGACGGCAAGGTCGCGTCCCTGCGCGGCATCGCCGCCGCGGACCGGCTCACGCGCCTCAACGAGGCCTGGCGGCAGCACGAACCCGACGCGCCGGTCATCAACGCATGGTGACCAGAGCCATCGGAATCCGGTGAACTGAGTCGGAGCGAGGACGCCCCTTCGGCGCCGCGCTGCACAGCAGCGGAGGGGGGCGAAGCACGTTGGTCTCCCGAATCAGACCGGCCATGCAGTTCTGACCCCCGATGGCCAACCATCGGTCGGCACAGTGGCCACCTACGAATCGTCACGGGGGGCTGCCAGGGTAGCTCCATCGCGTCGCAGGGAGGCGGGTGTAC
This sequence comes from Kitasatospora aureofaciens, assembly GCF_001188955.3. Lineage (GTDB taxonomy): Bacteria > Actinomycetota > Actinomycetes > Streptomycetales > Streptomycetaceae > Kitasatospora > Kitasatospora aureofaciens. The sequence goes on from NZ_JPRF03000021.1 coordinate 580,243, forward strand.
GGCCGATGAAGTCCCGTGCGGTACGGGTGAGGTGGGCCTGGTCGGCGAAGCCTGCAGTGGCTGCGGCAACGGCGGCAGCCCCAGCCGGCAGGTCGGCGACTGCGGTACGGAGCCGGCCCCATCGCCGCAGGCGGGTGAGCGTGATGCCCACGTCCTGCCGGACCAAGGTGCGCAGCCGCGGTGCCGACAGGCCGACCTCCTCGGCGATGGACGCGAGGGGCATGTCCGAATCGCGGAGCATACATACGTAGAGGGCGTGGGCGACTCTCGGGTCGAGCGGTGTTGGGCGCCCTGCGACTGCCCGCAGTTCGGTGAATCCGGCGGCCAGATCCACCTGGGTGCCGGGGCCGTCGGGACCGGCGGTCCCGAGCGCAGCGAGCAGGCGGCGGACCTCGCCTGCATCGAGTCGTATCGGCCCCGGGCAGGAGGGCAACAGCCAGGAGTCGACGAACAGCGCGATGTAGGGAGAGGTGGCCGCGCAGACGTGGGCCAGCTGGGGCGGGACGATCAGCCCGGGGGCTGCCACCATGCGTAGTCCCGGTTGGAGGAGTTCGGCGTGGCCGCCGATGGAGAGCACGGCTTTCCACGCGGGCAACCGGTGCTCGGAGACGCGAAATGGGCGGGACTCGGCGAACATCGTCGCCTCGGTACCGGCAGCGAAGACGATGCGGCGATCGTTTTGTTCAAGCTCCCAGGCGCGGGGCGATCGGATCATCACCCTATGCACGCTATCGCTGCCGTCGCCCTGGGGCGACGCTGTCGTTGCGTCAACGGCTCAGCGGTACTCCGGTCGAGTTGGTCGTCGGTCAGGTGACCGCGATCGACACCACTGCCCGGACCGTGTGGATCGGCGACGAGCCCCGGGTGATCGGCTACGACACCCTGGTCTACGCGGTGGGCAGCCAGGCACGGCTTGACGATGTTCCGGGAGCAGCCGTGCACGCACACGCCGTCGCCGGCCCTGAGAGGACGTTAAGTCCCTTTATTCATGGTTGGGGATCACTCGTTCGTGTGATCGTTCGACGAACTGGCGTGCTGGCCGGGGGGGTAGGTGATGTTGTGCGGCGTATGGAGAGACCGGCGTATCCGAGTGACGTGACAGACGAGCAGTGGGAACTGGTCAGACCGATGATCGAGTCGTGGAAGCAGGAGCGGGTGGCCCGGTCGGCGACCGGAGATCCTGGGTCCTGCGACCTGCGGGAGGTCGTGAACGCGATCTTCTACCAGAACCGGACGGGCTGTCAGTGGCGTTACCTCCCGCACGACCTGCCGCCGTGGTCGGCGGTGTTCTACTACTTCACGCTGTGGCGGCAGGACGGCCTTGACCAGCGAATACAGGAGCTGCTGCGCTGCCAGGTGCGGGAGAGAGCCAAGCGATTAGAGGACCCGTCCCTCGTGATCATCGACACCCAGTCCGTCCGTGCGGCGGCCGGTGTCCCGAAGACCACGACGGGACTGGACGCCGGCAAGAAGGTGCCGGGCCGTAAGCGTGGGCTCGTGGTCGATGTGCTGGGCCTGATCACCTCCAACACGCGCTGCGCCGTGAGCACCACCGGCAGGACGTCGCCGACCGTGCCCGCGAGGCCGCCCACCAGGCCCACCAGACCACCGACCTCGCCCACCGACGCCTCGCCGGCACCGCAGCCCAACCCCTCTACACCGCCCTCAACCGCGCCGGCATCCACACCCTCACCGACGACGACCGCCAAGCCGTCCGCAACCTCACCCACCACCTCGACCCCGCCACGCTGCGCCAGGTCATGAGCTGGCTGGAGCACACCCGTACCGCGGCACTCGCGCTGCGCGGCACCGAGCAGGCCTCGCCCGTCCGTCCCAGGGCGCGCCGCAGCCAGTTCTGACCGACCGAGCGGGCCCCAAGGCACCTGCCCCTTCCGTTGCGCGCCCCCAGCCGGTGACTTCCGGCTGGGGGCGCGCTGCTCCGACGTCACCGTCGCGCTGTCCACAGCCAACCCCGGCCAGGTGGCGCCATGACGACGACGAAGAAGACCACAGCGCCCTGCTAGGCCCACACCGCCGACAGCTGGGGCAACTGCCCGGTGGCAGAACTGCGCACCGCCCAGACACGGCTCCTGGCGCTACTGGAGCGGTACGCCGACGGCCCGCTGAGCATGGACGACCGGTTCAGCCCGGACGACCACCCAGCGGGCGATCCGCCTGCTTGCGGCTCTCCTGGATGTGCCCCCCCAGAGCCGTACGCCGCCACGCCCGCGGCTCCCGCTGGCCCGCCGGCCGCAAGCTGCGCCAGGCGGTGAACCACCGGGGTGTTCACGAGTGGGGCTGACCAGCGGGGCGAGAGCAGGGTTGAAGATCGCTTCCCAAATGGCGAGTGATCGTTTCCCGAAAGAACTGGGGCGCTGTTGGTCGGCGTGCCGGGCAGGCTGTGCGACCGGCCGGCGAAGACGAACCCGTTGATCCTGGATTCCAGGTTCAGGTCGCGACCGGCTTGCTGGCCTTGGTGTTGGTCGCCGCGATGGCCCTGGCGCGCTCGAAGGCGGCGACGGGGTCGCGCTCACCGGTCCACGGCCCGGCACCACAGAAGGGGCCACTGGAATCCCCGGTGCGGGATGCCGTACCCGGTGTCCCTGAGCACTCGGCGTGCGATGCCGCCGCCCTGCCGGAACCGGCCCGGCATATCAACTGAGCAAGCATCAGTTCTGCTGACGCTAAGAGCGGTTCGACGGCTACCCTGGGCCTGTTGGGAGGGATCGGATCGGACGGGAGGGGCAAGGAATGGATCCGGAGCTGATAGGTCTGGCGTCTGCCGCTGCCACGGCGCTGGTGGGCCGACTTGCGGCTGATGGCTGGGAGCAGGCCAAGCGGGCGGTGGTCGCCCTGTGGCGCCGGTCCGGCCGGGCGAACGAGGCCGAGGTAGTAGCGGGCGAGCTGGAGGAGTGCCGCAGCGAACTCCTGGCCTCCGGCCAGTCCGAAGAAGGCCAGGCCGCGGCACGCGAGATGGCGATCGAGTGGCGTGGCCGGCTGCGCGGTCTGCTCGCCGCCGAACCGGCGCTGGCCGAGGAACTGCGCGCGCTGCTGACCGAACTGCGCCCCGACCAGCCCGAGTCCGGCGCGCGGGTGGAGATGCACGGCACCGCGTCGGACCAAGCGAAGATCTACATGTCCGGCGGCTCCATGCACATCAGCGGTTCATGACCGATCGGGGGCCCACGGTCCACCTGGAGGCGTTCGCCTCCGGATCGGGCACCATCTACCTGGCGGCAGGCGACCAGTACATCGCCGAGCGGGATCTCCACCTGCACTACTGGGACGGCGTACACCGGGTGCGTCGCGTCCGACCCGGTTCGGACGGTCCGGACGACTGCCCCTATCCCGGCATGTCCGCCTTCACGGCCGAGCAGGCGGCGTGGTTCTTCGGCCGCGACCGGGTGAGGGCGCGACTGGTGGGCCTGCTGGACGAATCCCTCCGGCAGGGTGGTGCAGTCGCTGTGGTCGCCCCCTCGGGCGCGGGCAAGTCCTCGCTGCTGCGGGCCGGCCTGGTGCCTGCCCTCGCCCGGGGCGCCCTGCCGGGCTCGCGGCGCTGGCCTTGCCTGGTGTTCACGCCGACCGCCGAACCGCTCGTCGCGCTGACGATGCACCTGGCCGCACTCACCCAGGCCGATCCGGCCGAGATCGGGGCCGAGCTGGCCGAGCGGCCCACCGCCTTGGCGGATCGGCTGCGCGAGGTTCTGGAGGAGCGCGGAGCGGACCGGCTGGTGCTGATCGTCGACCAGGTCGAGGAACTGTTCACACAGGGTGCCGAGGACACCATCGGGCCGGATCGTCAGGACTTCCTCGCCGCGCTCGGCTCGCTGGCCCAGGCGCGTGGCCAGGACGGGCCGTTGGCCCTGGTGGTGTACGGGGTACGGGCCGACTTCTACGCCCGCTGCGCGCCGTATCCGTTGCTGCGGGAGGCCTTGGAGCACCGGCAGGTGTTCGTCGGTCCGATGTCGGCCACCGAGCTGCGGGAGGCGATCCTGCATCCGGCGCGCTCGGTCGGCCTGGACCTCGAGGAGGGGCTGGTCGAGCTGCTGCTCACCGATCTCGGCGTGGCCACTGCCCAGGGCTCACCCGCCACCGCGACACAGGACGAGCACCCGGAGTCAGGTTACGAGTCCGGCCGCCTGCCGCTGCTCGCCCACGCGCTGCGCGTCACCTGGCAGCAGCGGCACGGCTCGACCCTGACGGTGGCTGGTTACCGGGCGGCCGGCCGGATCCAGGGGGCGGTCGCCGAGACCGCCGAACGGGCGTACCGCCGGCTGAGTGCCGAAGCGCGGCGCGTCGCGGAGCCGCTGTTCCGGCGTCTGGTGCGGATCGGGGAGGACACCGCCGACACCCGGCGCACCGTGCGGGCCGACCGGCTGACCGAGGGACTGGACCCGCAGGGCACGCAGGCCGTGCTGAGTGGTTTCACCGAGCAGCGGCTGCTGACCATGCGGCGGGACACCGTGGAGATCACCCATGAGGCGCTGCTGACCGCCTGGCCCCGGCTGCGTTCCTGGGTCGACGCTGACCGGGCGGGTCTGCTGGTCCAGCAGAGGCTCGGCGAGGACGCGGACAGCTGGCACCACGACAACGCCGCGCTCTACCGGGGCAGCCGGTTGGAGCTCGCCCGTGACTGGGCGGCCAGTCATCCGGGCGAACTCCGTCCGGTGGAAAGCGAGTTCCTGGCCGCGAGCGATCGCGCCGGTCGGCGCCGTAGGCGGTGGCTGGTCGGTACGGTCACGGCCCTGGTCGGGCTGCTGGTGGCATCGCTGGCCGCGACCGTCCTGGCAATTCGGGAACTGGACACCGCCCAGGAACGGCAACGTCGGATCCTCGCCCACGAGTTGGTCGGCAAGGCGAGCGGCGCACAGGCCAACGATCCGAGACTGGCCCTGCAACTGAGCATCGCGGCCGATCGGATCGACCACAGCCCCGAGTCCACCGACAGCGTGCTCCGCAGCCTGCTCACCCCGTACGCGGCCACCCTGGTGGGGCATGGGAGCATGGTGCGCGCGGCGAGGTTCAGCCCCGACGGCCGGGTGCTCGCCACCGGGGGAGCGGACAGCACGGTGCTGCTCTGGGACACCTCGACCCCGCACCCGGAACAGCCGGTCGGCACGCTGCATGCGGCACCCGGCGGGGTGAACACACTCGCTTTCAGCCCCGACGGGCACACGCTGGCCGTCGGCGCGAAGGACTCCGTCGACCTGTGGAACGTCAGCGACCCGCACAAGCCGGTGTCCGGAAACGGACTCAGGACCGGTCACGGGCGCGTGTGGCAGGCGCGGTTCAGCGGCGACGGGCGCATTCTCGCGACCGCCGACGAGGACGGCACGGCGGTGCTCTGGAGCCTCGATGGCATCGGGGAGCCTCAGCCGCTCGGTTCGGTCACGGGCGGAGACGGCGGCGTCAGTGCCGTCTCGTTCGGCCCGGACGGCCGCACGCTGGCCATCGGGAACGACGGCGGAACGGAACTGCTGTGGGACATCGCCGACCCGCACGTCCCGCGCCGACTTGGCCAACCGCTCACCGACCACTCCGACTGGGTCACCGCGCTCACCTTCAGCCCGGACGGTCACCGTCTGGCGAGTGGCGGCGGCGATGGCGTGGCGACGCTCTGGGACGTCAGCGATCTGAGCAGGCCCGCCTTCCTGACCCAGGTCGTCACCGACAGCCCGGTTGCGGCTATGCGGCTTACCGCCAACCAGCTCAACGTCCTGGGGGAGAGCCACCGCCTGGACACCTGGGACCTCGGCAACCCGAGCCAGCCCCGCCACACCGGTCAGCAACTCGGCGGCGCCGCCTGGTCGACGGCGGCGGCCATGAGCCCGGACCTGCATATGCTCGCCACCGGCAACACGGGCAGCACCGACAACACCGTTGTGCTGTGGAGGGACCAGCGGGACATCCGTGACCGGGCAGCCCTGGATCCGATAGGAGCCGGGGCATGGGCAGTGACCTTCAGCCCAGACGGACACACCCTGGCCGTCGGCGGCGGTGACGGATCGGTGGTGCTGTGGGACGTCCAGGCCCCGGACAGGCCCCGCCGACTGGCCCAGCTCACCGGCGGCACCACCTACGTGGACGCTATGGCGTTCGCCCCGGACGGGACCACCCTGGCGACCGGCAGCACCGACGCCACCATCACGCTGTGGGACACCCGCGATCCCGAGCACCCACGCGAGATCTCCCGGGTGACGGCGCCCGCCGGAGTCCGAACACTGGCGTTCCAACCCGGCGGCCACCGCCTGGCCGACGGTGACGGCGACGGCGGGGTGACCGTCTGGGACGTCACCGACCCCGCGCAGCCCGTCCGCTACGAGCTGAGCCACTCCGCCGCCCGCGAGGCCGTCGGCGCGCTAGCGTTCAGTCCGGACGGACGCCAACTGGCATCCGGCGGAGTTGACGGCACGGTGACGCTGTACGCCCTCCACGCGGCGCTCCGACACTACGACTTTCAACAGCTGCCCGGGCACACCGCAGGCGTGGACACGGTGGCGTTCAGCCCCGACGGACACACACTCGCCGTCGGCAGCTCCGACGCCAGCATCATCCTGTACGACACCACCAAGCTGCACGACGCCCAGCAGCTCGGCCAGCCGCTCACCCAACACGCAAGCTGGGTACGCTCGGTGGTGTTCAGCCCCGACGGTCACACGCTGATCTCCGGAAGCAACGATGGCACGTTCATCATCTGGGACACCACCGACCGGACCCAGCCACAGGCGATCTCGACCTCGGACCGCTATCCGAGCAGCGTCGTCGCCCTGGCCCTCGCCCCCGGCGGACCCTTGCTCGCCAGCGCCGACCAGGATGGCACGGTCCATCTGACGGACCTGAGCGCCCTCGACGACCTGCGCACCCACGCCGTGGACCGCGCCTGCGCCCGCGTCGGCCAGGGCCTGAGCCGGACCGACTGGTCCCGCTACCTCCCCGGCCAGGCCTACCGGGACACCTGCCCGTCGTGACGGTGCCCGCAGGCCGTTACTGAGGGGGTCTGTACGGTCTTCGGTGTAACTCCCGATCAAGAGAGAACACCTGATGAGCGACGTGATCGTCTCCGCGGAGGCGGTTGAGGAAGTCCGGCCGGTCGAGCTCGCGCCGGACGTACTGGACGAGCAGTTGATCGGGCAGTTGGTCGACCGGGCCCGCGCCGGAGGCGTCAAACTGACCGGCGAGGGCGGGCTCCTGCAGCAGCTCACCAAACGCGTCCTGGAGGCCGCCCTGGAGGGCGAGATCACCGACCACCTCGGCTACGAGAAGCACGACCCGGCCGGCGCCGGCTCGGGGAACTCCCGCAACGGCACCCGCTCGAAGACCGTGGTCACCGACGTAGGGCCGGTCGAGATCGACGTGCCCCGCGATCGGGAGGGCAGCTTCGAGCCGCAGATCGTGCGCAAGCGCCAGCGCCGGCTGACCGGCGTGGACGACATGGTCCTGTCCCTGTCCGCCCGGGGCCTGACACACGGTGAGATCTCCGCCCACCTGGCCGAGGTCTACGGCGCGAACGTGTCCAAGCAGACCATCTCCACCATCACCGACAAGGTGATCGACGGGATGGCCGAGTGGCAGAACCGGCCCCTGGACCCGGTCTACCCAGTGATCTTCATCGACTGCGTCCACGTGAAGATCCGCGATGGTCAGGTGGCGAACCGCCCGATCTACGTCGCGCTCGCGGTCACCGTCGAGGGCACCCGCGAGATCCTCGGTCTGTGGGCCGGCGACGGCGGCGAGGGCGCCAAGTACTGGCTCCACGTCCTCACCGAGATCAAGAATCGCGGCGTCGGCGATGTGTGCATGGTCGTCTGCGACGGCCTCAAGGGCCTGCCCGACGCCATCGAGACCGTCTGGCCGCAGGCCATCACCCAGACCTGCGTGGTCCACCTGATGCGCGCGTCCTTTCGATACGCAGCTCGCCAGGACTGGGACAAGATCTCGAAGGCACTCAAGCCCGTCTACACCGCCCCGACCGCGAAAGCGGCCGAGGACCGGTTCCTGGAGTTCCAGGAGGCCTGGGGCGACAAGTATCCGGCGATCGTGAAGATGTGGTCGGACGCCTGGGCCGAGTTCGTCCCCTTCCTCCAGTTCGACACCGAGATCCGCCGGGTCGTCTGCACCACCAACGCGATCGAGTCGGTCAACGCCCGCATCCGCAAGGCCGTCCGAGCCCGCGGCCACTTCCCCAACGAGCAGGCCGCGTTGAAGTGCGTCTACATGGCCATCATGGCGCTCGACCCGACCGGAGCCGGCCGCAAACGCTGGACCACCCGCTGGAAGGCCGCACTGAACGCCTTCGAGATCACCTTCGACGGCCGACTCTCCATCGGCCGCCGGTAGTACAAATCAACCTGAGTTACACCGTTGGCTGGACACACCCCACGTCAAGCAGCTTCAGGTCCCCCGAAGAGACCGACTCGGCGGCACCCTCCACGAGTACCGACACGCCGCTTGACCAGGCCGGATGATTAACCGGCACCCGCAGAGCGCCCGGCGAACGCCGGAGGCCCCCGGGCTCCGTCGGGTCGGACCGGCGGCGATCCTCCGCCAGGCCCTACCCGGCCCGGCTGGACTGTCGACGCCGACCGGAATCCGGCACCGCCCCTTGGCCCGACCGATGCCCCACGGGCGGCCCCTGACGGCGACCGCCGTGCCCTGACGCACCGTCCGGCCCAGGAGTGCGGTCCGGGCCCCACACGGCCTGGGAACGGCCCTTCCCGGGCCTTCCGATGCAGCTCCCGATGTGGCTCCTGCTGTAGCTCCTGATGCCAGCACCCCCGCCCCGGGCGCGGGGTGGCATCTGCGCAGGTCACAGGGTCAGCCAAGGTGGCCGGAAAATCCGACATCCCTTTCTGCACGCCCCTGTCCTCCTGGTGGTGGGGGGTGGTGGGGTGGTGCGCTGTCGGGTCGGGATGGCCTGCGGCGCTGCTGGCGGGGCCCGGCCCAGTTGGTCGGCCGGTGGACCTCTATGCGGCGGGGTGGGCGGCGGAGATCTGGTCGACCAGGACGGCGAATGGCATGTCCAGGGCGGTGTAGAGGGTGGCGGCCTCGGGAGCGGCGTTGTCGGCCAGGGCCTCGACCATGAGGGTGGCGTAGTCGCTGACGATGACGCCCGCCTGCTGCATGCGCAGCAGTCCGGTCTCACGCTTGGCCTGGCTGAAGGTGCCGGAGGCGTCGACGACGACGTAGGCGTCGTAGCCGGCGGCCGTCGCGGAGATCGCGGGCAGTGCGGCGCACACCTCAAGCGACACCCGGGCGAAGACCAGCTTCTGCCGGCCGGTGGCTTTGATGGCCTCGCGGACTCGGTCGTCGTGCCAGGCGTTGACCGTGCTGCGGTCGATGATCTTCTGTCCGGCCGGCAGCACCTGGACCAGCTCGGGGGCGGTCGGCCCCCACATGCTGTCGGCCGCGGTGGTGGTGACGACCAGCGGGATACCCAACACGGTCGCCGCGCGTGCCAGCGCCACCACGTTGTGCTTCAGCTCGCCGAGCGGGATGTCCCGGACGCCGGACAGCAGGCCCACTTGGTGGTCGACCAGCACCACGGCGGCGTTCTCCCGGGTGATCGGCTCCAGGAACTTGCTGCGCTCGCTCATCTTTCACTCCTTCGGAGGTTGAGCCACACCCTCATCGGTCATCAATCGTGATGGTCGATTTTGAGCGGTCTGCTCCAGATGGAGGCCGCCACCTCCATCTCCATCATGCGCACGATCGAGGAACGCCACTCGAAGGCACTGGGCACGCAGGAGTGACGGCGTCGGCGGCGTCGCGGGTGGCGGGGTCGGGGTCGTTCAGCTGTGGGGCGATCAGCTCGGCGGCCGCGGCCGAGCACAGGGGCGGGGACGGTCGCCGACCGCAGGTGCGCGAGCTGGGAGGCGGCCTTCTCTCCGGGTGTGGCCTGGGCGCGGGCGTCGGGGGATCAGGGCGCTGATGCCGCGGGGCAGGGGCTGGGTGCTGGTCACCCGACTCAGCCGCCGGGGACGGCCCGGTGTTCGGCGGGGTGGTGCGTCGTGGAACCCGGGCATCGCCGGCCCGGCCCGGCCCGGCCCGGCCCGGCCCGGCCCGGCGCACCGGACGCCACCGCCGGACGTGACGCCGTCCGTCGGCTGGTTGCCCGCGTACGGGGCCCGGGCTGTTCGGCAGGGGGTTCGGCTCGTAGTTCGGTACGGGGTCCGGTGCCGGGTTCGATCTGCGGTTCGGTTCAGCCACCGGCCCTGACCGCGCTTGCCCCCTGTTCGCGCAGCTCAGGGGTGCCGGAAGAGCGAACTCACCACTTCGACTTATCTTCCTGGGCCCCTGCCTGGTGGTTGTGGTGGGTGGGTTGGGGGCGTTGGTCGGTGTGGCCGGGCGCTGCGCTGAGCCGTGGCCGGTGTGGAATCTTGGAGGCGTCTTCGGCGAAGGTGGTGTAGCGGACGAAGTGGAGCCGGTTCTCGATGGGCCACTGCGATCTGGCGTTGAGATCGGTCGCCATGAACTTCCTTCGCAGGACGGGAAGTTCGATCGCCGACACGCGTCGAAAGCTCTCCCTCATCCCGCACACCGCTCCGCTCGACCTCTTCGACATCCCCTGCGACCTGCACATTCGCGCCTGAAATCCGACCTTGCAACAGCCCTGCACACCCGCCGGGGCTGGGCAGGCACCCGGCGAACGCGGGAACGCACTTGGCGATCTTGGCGGCTCACGGCCTTGGCCTTGGGAAGAGATCGGGCGGGGCAACGGTGTTGACCGGACTACCTTCGGCGTTTATGCAGGTCAGATTCGTGCTGGCACCGCATGTCAGTTCCAGCCGCCGTGGTCGTTCCAGAACGTGGACCACACGCGGTTGTCGAACCCGATGACGAACAGATCCAGGTTTCCGGGGGCGCGGGATACCGCCGCCAACTGCTGGGTGGTGTGGTCGAACACCGCCGACCCGGGCAGCGGGAAGAAGTCTCCGTTCCACCCGTTCTGGTCGTTCCAGAACGTGGACCACACGCGGTTGTCGAACCCGATGACGAACAGATCCAGGTTTCCGGGGGCGCGGGATACGGCCGCCAACTGCTGGGTGGTGTGGTCGAACACCGCCGACCCGGGCAGCGGGAAGAAGTCTCCGTTCCACCCGTTCTGGTCGTTCCAGAACGTGGACCACACGCGGTTGTCGAACCCGATGACGAACAGATCCAGGTTTCCGGGGGCGCGGGATACGGCCGCCAACTGCTGGGTGGTGTGGTCGAACACCGCCGACCCGGGCAGCGGGAAGAAGTCTCCGTTCCACCCGTTCTGGTCGTTCCAGAACGTGGACCACACGCGGTTGTCGAACCCGATGACGAACAGATCCAGGTTTCCGGGGGCGCGGGACACCGCCGCCAACTGCTGGGTGGTGTGGTCGAACACCGCCGACCCAGGCAGCGGGAAGAAGCCCGCGTCCAGGTAGTTCACCGTGAGCGAGTCCATCGCCGTCGTGACGCTCGTCAAAGACCTTCCGAACGCGCTGATGTTGGTCGTGTCACCAGTGTTGGGATCAGCGCCGACAGTCCCGTCCGCGTTGGAGCCGACGGCCACCGAGAAGTCGACCGGGGTGAATCTCGGCAGCGACGTGCCTGGCTCGCCCGAGTTCGGCGCCTCGACGATCCACTCCAGGCTGTTGCCGTTCAACGACGCGCCGGGCGGGGGGGCTAGCTGGATGTTGAAGTAAAGTCCCCGGTCGACGTTGCCGAACATCACGAAGCCTTGACCATTCTGGTAAGCAAGCCTCGCAAACACCTCATCGCCGGGTTCGATGGGCATGTTCTCGATGTTGGTCTGGAAGATGTAGGCGGGTGACCCGTCGACCTCCGGAGCGAACCACTCGTACCAGGGAATGTAAGTCGCCGAGCCATTGGCGTCGACGGATTGCTGTACGCCCGCCTGGAGGACGTCGCTGGAACCGTACGCTCCGTCGATACCCACCCATGAGGAGGAATCCCAGCCCCCGTCGTTCCCGGCCGGAGTCGAGGGAATGCTCACTGCCGGCACCCGCCAGGTGCCCATGGCGATTGCCCACGTCCCCGCGATGGTGCTGCCAGCCCAATTGTTCGAAGTAAAATCGGTGTCCGTGACCTGCTCGCGCGACGTCAGCTCATGCGTGACGCCCACCTGCGGCGCGAGACGGGGAACGATGCGTGCGTCATCCGGCCAGTCCCGGTCGAGCAGGCGTCGACGCAGCGCAGCGACACGCCCGTCCGCGCCGTCCAGCGGCCCGAGTAATTCACTCGCGATGGCTTCCGCGTGACTCAGCGGCTTATCCCCATCCTTCGGGAGCCATTGAATCGCCGTAGCTCCCGAAATGTTTGTCTCTGCAAGTGCGGAAAAGCTACCGATGTCTTGGGGCATGGATCCTCCCATGACAGAGCAGGGGCACCAGCATTTACAAGCAGTATGCGCTCCCCCAGGAAAGCGCGCTACCACGGCACGGTCGACTCCAGGGGCGCAGCAGTCGCCGCGCCGTACCTTCCCGCAGCCCTCATGGGCGGCGTCTTTGCCCCATGAGGTGCCCAGGGCCAGGGCCAGGGGATCGAGCACGGCTACCTCGCCGACTACCGGGTGCTCGTCCCGGTGGTGACCGACGAGGACCTGCGCGACCTGCTCATCCTGCCCGCCGTCGCCGACCTGCGTTCCCAGCGCTCGAACGAGGACCTGCTGCGCCTGGCCCCGCGAGAAGCACGGCGAGCTGATCTCCTGGCTCGACCGGCAGCGCTACCTGAACGGCCAGGGCCTGCTCGATGCCGTTCGGGTCTCGGAGCTGGACGCGCTCGGCATGATCTGGTCCAAGCACGCCAACGCCCCGACCGTCGATCTCCAGACGGCCACTACCCGACCTGCCAAGCGCGGGCAGCCCATCACCCGCTGGTGCATCCGCAAACCGCCGCCCTGGCCGTCCTCGCCATCCGGGGCGCCTGGGTCGCTGCTCCTGAACGTGGTCGGGGATGCCTCACGCGTGGCATGGAGCAGGTCAGCCGCCGGATCTCCGCGGCCGACTCGGTGCCGTCCTGGCATCGGGGCCGGGGGTGTGGTGTGGGTGGCCGTCAGGCCGCCGTCCAGGAGGCGGTGCACCGCCCCCGAGGGAGGCCTCGGCGGTGAGGCTGCGCCCCGCCCCGCTCAGCCCCGCTCAGCCCCGCTGCGCTCCGCCCGCACCGTGCCGCCTCGGCGCCCCCAGCGTTTTTCGAGGGCCGTCAGGCCCCGGCCCGCGCCGAAGGCCCGCGTGTCTTCTGGTCTCTCTTCCGGTCGTCCATGGTGGTGTTGTGTCTCGGTGTTCGGGAGGTGTTGGCCGGGCCGCGCCCCCGGGTAGCTGTCAGTCCGAGGTGGTCAGGTACTCGCTCGGCGGGATTCGGCTGATCGTGTCCATGGTGAATGCTCCCACGGCCATGGCGGCCGCTCCGGCGATCGCGCCCAGGGAGGCGAGCGTCGGGCCGTCGTGGTTCGGGATGTCGCCCGTGGACAGGTAGGCCCCGATCAACGTGCCCATCAGGACCCGCTCGATGTTCGGTGCGGCGTCCGGACCCATGCCCCGTGCACTGCCCTGGACTGAGGTTCCCCCGACGTGCGGAAGGTTGCCGGAGATGGCCTGATTGGCCATGAGAAGGGAGCCTCTGCCATGGCCGCACCGATGAAGTACCCGCCCGAGTTGCGACGGCGTGCGGTGGAGATGTACCGCACCGCCGACCCGAAGCCCGTGATCCGCAAGATGGCCCGCGACCTGGGCGTGCACCACGAAGCGCTGCGCAACTGGATCCGCCAGGACGAGGCGGACCGGGGCGAGCGGGACGACCGGCTGACCACCGCGGAGAAGGAGGAGCTGGCCGCTCTGCGGAAGGAGAACGCCGAGCTCCGCCGGTCCTGCGAGATCCTCAAGGCCGCCTCGGCTTTTTTCGCCCAGGAGCTCGACCCGACCCGGCGACGGTACTGAAGCTCATCGACGAGCACCAGGACCGCTTCGGGGCCGAGCCCGTCCTCCGGGAACTGCACATCCCCGCCTCCACCTACTACCGCTGGCGCCGCGACGTGGCGGAGCCGTGCGAGCGCAAGCGCCACGACGCCGAGCTCACCGAGCACATCCGCCGCATCCACGCCGACTCCGACGAGACGTACGGCTCCCCGCGCGTCCACGCCGTCCTGCGGCGCGAGGGCACCCGGGTCGGCCGAAAGCGGGTCGAACGCCTCATGCGCCAGGCCGGCATCCAGGGCGTCAGCCCGCGCCGGCCCCGCTCCTTCACCCGCCGCGACCCGGCGGCGGATCTCGCCCCGGACCTGGTCCAGCGCGACTTCACCGCCGTCGCGCCGAACCGGCTGTGGGTCGCCGACATCTCGCTGATCCCCACCGGCGAGGGACCGTGGTGGCTGGCCACGATCCGCGACGCCTTCTCCCGCCGGATCGTGGGCTGGCACACCTCCGAGCGGGCGGACGCCGACCTCGTGCTCACCGCGCTGGAGTACGCCCTGCACGGCCGCCCCGTCGAACCCGGCCAACTGGTCCATCACAGCGACCATGGGTGTCAATACACGTCCATCAAGCTCACAACTCGACTGCTGAAGGCGGGAATCGAGCCGAGCATGGGAAGCGTGGGGGACTCGTTCGACAACGCCCTCGCCGAGAACTTCTGGAGCGTGCTGAAGACCGAGTGCGTGCGTCGCACGACCTTCGAGACCCGCACTGACGCCGACCTGGCCCTGTTCGCCTACATCGACGGCTGGTACAACACCCGCCGCATCCAGAAGCGCCTGGGCTGGCTCAGCCCCGACGAGTACGAGGCGAAGTTCTACGCCGACCAGGCGACGGCCGAACCGGTGACCGTCGAACCACCCACACCCGTCCTGACCAGGTAATCAACGCCTCCCGTGCAGCGGGGGAAGCTCAGACGATGCCGGCGATGGTGATGGCCAGTGGACTGGCATCGGGTCGGCCGGCGATCTTGGCCGCCTGGTCCGCCGCCTGGTTCGGCGTCTGGCCGTTCTGGAACACCAGCCGACCGAGCTCGCCGAGTTCCTCGACATCCTGCTCGGTCAGGCCGGCCATCGCCTGGAGCCGGAGCAGGTGGTAGCGGAATCTGTGGTTGTTCACGTCCTCGACGAAGAACCGGGTCATCAGGCCGAGGGAGTCGTCAGCCTGCGGGAAGTCAGACATGGTGCTGCCCTTCGGATGCGGCGGCTCGGGCCGGTGCAGGTCATGCCTGCTCCCGACGCGAGAGCGGGCGGATCGTCCGTCGACGACACTATGGGCACCCGCCCGGCCCCGCCCGCGCGCCTGAGCCAACCGTGGGCACACCGTCAAGTCCGGCACCCGCCGTATACGCCACACGCCGCCCGACACCACCCGCCCCGATCCAGACCCCGCCGCCGCGCCCCAGCTGGAGCTGGCCCCGCGCCGCAGCCGGCCCGGGCCCGCCGACCGGGACCTGGGCCGCCCGATCCTCGACTCCCCGCTGGTGCGCGGGGCGATGTGGCTGCGCTGGAGCGGCCACGACGGCATCCGTACCCTCCACCACAGCGCGGGCCTGGCCCGGGGTCGGACGGAGCGCGACGTCGACGGCCTGGACGGCTGGGTGGCCCTGGCGGAGCGCCCGATCGTCTACAGCGTCCGCCCGGGCGGCCCGCCGGAGCCGGTGGTGCACGCCGAGGCGTGGGAGGCCGGCGCGACGCTGCACGCCGCCCTCGCCCAACACCCAGCCCCCACTCACTTGACCCAGGAGGAGGACGAGTCCGACGGCCAGGAGCACGCTCTGCTCGGCGACCTCCTCAGCCGGATCCGCCGCCGGGCCGCCGGAATGACCCTGGAGAACATCCAGCAGGCCCTGGAACAAGCCCAGTTCGAGGAACGCTGCGCCGACCGGCACGCCGACGCCGGCCACGAGAGCGCCTACGCCACCGCCGCTGACACCCTCGCCGAGTGGCAGCGCATCCACGACCACACCGCCGCCACCCGCGCCGAGCCGCCGGCGCTACGACCCCGACCACGACACCGCCCTCCAGCACACGCCGAGCGCTACGACCCCGACCACGACACCGCCCTCCAGCACGCGCCGAGCGCTACGACCCCGACGACGACACCGCCCTCCAGTACGCGCTGCGCCGTGAGCACCACAGGCAGGACGTCGCCGACCGTGCCCGCGAGGCCGCCCACCAGGCCCGACAGACCACCGACCTCGCCCACCGCCGCCTCGCCGGCACCGCAGCCCAGCCCCTCTACACCGCCCTCGACCGCGCCGGCATCCACACCCTCACCGACGACGACCACCAAGCCGTCCGCAACCTCACCCGCACCCTCGACCCCGCCACGCTGCGCCAGGTCATGAGCTGGCTGGAGCGCACCCGCACCGCCGCCGTTGCGCTGCGCGGCCCCGGGCAGGAGCGGCCCGGGCGGCCCGTCGTACGGCGCAGCACGTTCTGACGGACCGGGCCCGCCCAGAGGTGTTGACCTTGATCTTCGGCGGGCGTTGGATAGGCGCTCCCGGGCCGGGGCCCCACACCCGGCCCGCAGCACGGGAAGGAACCGGTGCCCTGTGTCGACGGTGGCCGTGAGGGCGTCCTGGAGTGTTCGCACGCCTGCGAGCATGGGCGGGGGCGCCTCCCACCCCGCGTGTCTCTCCGCTCTACCCGCCGTGGGCCGTCGTCTTGCCCGCCACTGCGGCGGCCGTGCGGATGAAGGCGGCCAGGGCTGGGGAGGTGGCGTGCTCGGGCCAGGCGAGGAGGAGAGTGGTGGGCTCGGCATCATCGACTGGGACAGCGACCAGGTCGTCGCGGAGCTGGTCGCGGATGGAGGAGGGGAGGACGGCGACCATGCGGCGCAAGGCGACGAGGTGGAGAAGCTGCCCAAGGTCGTGGATTTCGGGTCCGTGTGATCTACCCTCAGATGCGCCCGGCCAGCGCGGCAGGGGCTCCCCGGCGAGGTCGTTCAGGCAGACCCGGGTACGGCCCGCGAGGCGATGCGAACTCGGCATCACGAGAACTTGAGTCTCGGTCAGGAGGTCCTGGGTGTCCAGGCCGGTGAGGTCGTGGTGGGGGCGGTGAAGCAGGGCGGCGTCGGCACGGCCCTCCCGTAGGAGGATCTCACGCTCGCCGAAGCTGCACACCAGCTCGACTGGCAGCGCACCCGGCTCAGTCTGATAGGCGTCGAGGATCGCGGGCAGCAGGCCGCCGTCGCCGCCCGGCTTGATGACCAGGACCAGACGCGGGTCGCCGCGGCCGGCCCGCCGGGTGCGGCGCGCCGCGGCCGACGCGGCGTCGAGCACCGTACGGCTCTCGCGGAGCAGGACGGCCCCCGCCTCGGTCAGTGCGACCCGGCGACCGCCACGTTCCAACAGGGCCACGCCCAGCCGTCGTTCGAGCTGCTGAATGGCGCGGGAAAGAGGCGGTTGGGTCATACCCAGCCGGGCGGCCGCCCGACCGAAGTGCAGTTCCTCGGCGACAGCGGTGAAGTAGACGAGCTCGCGGACCTCCAGACTTTCCATACCCGCACGGTATCGCTGCTTACCTGATCGGTGTTGGAACTCCCGGCCGCCCCCGTGGTGGGCTGAACGCATGACAGAAACCACGACTGCCCTGGTCACCGGTGCCAACAAGGGCATCGGGCGCGAGGTCGCAGCCCGGCTCGCCTCGCTCGGCACGAACGTCCTGCTGGCCTCGCGCGACCCGCACCGCGGTGCGGCAGCCGCAGCCGACCTGGGCCCGCGGGTGTACCCGGTCACCCTGGACGTCACCGACCGCGCCAGCGTCCTATCCGCCGCCCGCTGGATCGAGGAGCGCTTTGGCCGGCTGGACATCCTGGTCAACAACGCCGGCATCTCTGGCGACCTCGCCGCCCAGAGCCCTGGCAGTGTCGAACTGCCCGCTGTACGCGAGGTGTTCGAGACCAACGTGTTCGGCGTTATCAGCGTGACCACCACGATGCTGCCGCTGCTCGCCCGCTCCCCCGCCGCCCGGATCGTCAATGTCAGCAGTGGACTGGGCTCCATCGCCCGGATGACCGATCCCGACGACTACTTCACAACCCGGCCCCCGTTGGCCGCGTACGTCCCGTCCAAGACCGCACTCAACTCGCTGACCGTGCAGTACGCCAAGGAACTGCGCAGCCGCAACATCCTGGTCAACGCCGCCGATCCGGGGCCGTGTGCGACCGACCTCACCACCGCGTTCCCCGGCCTCACCCGCACCGCGGCCGACGGCGCGGCCGTGGTCGTCCGGCTCGCCACGCTGCCCGATGACGGGCCGACCGGCGGCTTCTTCGACGAGCACGGCCCGGTCCCCTGGTGAGCTGCCAGTCAGGGAACCGAGGGACGGGGTGGTCGGGGTCAGCCCGGACGGGATGGGCGAGCCGGAGACCGCGCCCGCGCCCGACGGGCCGCAGCGCCCGGGTTACCCGCCGGACCGCCCCGGCAACAGCCGACGGAAGGGTAGCGGACCGTCAGGCAGCCTTGGCCCGGGTACTCGGTCCAGGTGCGGATGGGTGAGTCGGGGGCGAAGCTGGTCTTCGGCTCGGCGCGGGCATTTCGCCAGCGCACGTAGGCGCCGATGGCGGCGTTCTGTTCGCCATGGCTGCGGTGGTCGGTGCCGTTGAGGACCAAGTAGCGCAGGGCGGCGAACTCGGACTCGATCCAGTTCAGCCACGATCCGTAGGTCGGCAGGAAGACCAGCTCGATGTCGTTCGGAGCCGGCGCCGTACACGGACATGAAGTCCGTGTAGTCCCGCGGGAGCCGCGTGCCCCACCGCGCTCCGCCGCCGCCCAGTCGATCTCCTCGTCAGTGCCAAGATCTGGAGGAAGGATCTTGGCCAGCGCAGTGATGCCTGACGGGTCTTCCATGGCAATCCCTTCGATCAGGTCGCCGAGGAGCGTACGAGATTGCACTGACAACGAGGATATGACCGTTTCAGGACGGCATGAGGCGCCCGTCTGGCCGCCCGGCCGCCCCTCCGCTGCCTCCTGGGGCGTGACCTGTTCGCAAATGGGCTGGTTTTTTCGGGTGTTTTAGGCGTTTTAGCCGGGTTTGGTTGAACCAGTGTCGGGCCGGGCCTGGGGTGGCCGCGCCCCTGTTTTGGTCGAGGTGGTGGGGCTGGGAGGGCCAGGATCCAGTGGAACGGGTTGGAAGGCTTCGGGAGGGGTGTCCCTGGGGGACGGCTATGCGCTTCTGAGTGTCGTCGAGAACCTCTACTGGTTCGCGAGTGCGACGGCCCGGCGGAGGTCTTGGACATAGCGCAGCGGCTGCTCCCAGGCCGCGAAGTGACCGCCGTCCTGGTGCTCGACGAACTCGTGCACGTTGACGAACCGGGACACGAAGCTGCGAGGTGCGGGCTTGGTGTCGTGGGCGAAGGCGCTCACGACGGTCGGCGTCGCCATGTACGGTACCGGGGGCGCGAGTTCGGAGTACGGCGCGAACGACGTTCCGATCGTGTTCGTGAACCAGTAGGCGCTGGTCCAGGTGAGCAGGTCGTCCTCCTCGAAGGGGGTGTGGGACCAGCTGTGCAGCTTCTCGACGATCCAGGCCGCCAGTCCTGCCGGTGAATCCGCCAGTGCCGGTGCGAGGGTGTGCGGTTTGGTGGACTGCTCGGCGATGTACCCCCCTTCGGCGCGCTGCCACGCTGCTGCGGTGTCGAGGTAGGCGAGCTCCTCGGCGCCCAGGGACGACCGGTCGGCGAAGACCGCGTGGAGGGGCGAGATGTTCGTCAGGTGCAGGGCCGTGACCCGGTCCGGGTGCATCGCGGCGAGTTGTTCGGCGACGTCCGCGCCGACATCGCCGCCGGAGACGACGTACCGGTGGTATCCGAGCGCGTCGACCGCGTCGGCCACCAGCGACGCCATCGTGGCGGTCGTCGTCCCGGGTTGCGCCGGCCCGTTCGAGAAGGGGTAGCCCGGGAGGGCGGGGACGACGACGTTCAGGTCCGTGAGCAGGGGGAGCAGCCGCTCGAAGCGGAGCGCCGAGTCGGGCCAGCCGTGCAGCAGGACCACCGCGGGGGCGTCGGCGCCGGCGCGCTGGTGCACGAGGTGGAGTGTCCGGTCACCGCGGCCGGCGCGGGCCCACGGCAGGGAGAGGATGCGGGCCTCGTGGGTCCGCCAGTCGTAACGCTCGCGCCAGGAGTCGAGCAGGTGGGCGAGGAAGTCCGCGTCCATGCCCCGCTCCCAGCCAGCCCCGCTGGCGAGGGGCGGCCTTCGAGTCGCGGCCAGGCGCCGGTGCAGGTCCTCCAGCTCGGACTCGGTCACGGGGGTGAATGGAAGAGGCATGTGTACAACCATACACATGATGTGTATCACGGTACACATGCTCGGGTCGCCGATATCCTGACGGAATGGAAACCGCGACGCCCCAGCCCAAAGACGCTTCGCGGACCCGTGAACGGATCCTCGGGGCCGCACGGCGCGAGTTCGCCCGCGCCGGGTTCGCCCGCGCGACGGTCCGCGCCATCGCCACCGCCGCCCAGGTCTCTCCGAACCTGATCACCCGCTACTTCGGTGGCAAGGACGGCCTCTTCGTTGCCGCCACCGAAGTCCACCTCGCCCTCGACCGCATGTTCGACGGCCCGCGGCACTCCCTGGGACGGCGGATGGCCCACGGCATCGTCGACCGGTGGACCGGCATGGAAGGCGAGGACCCGCTCCTCGTCCTGCTGCGCGCCGCCGGCGAACGTGGCGAGGCAGCCGAGGCGCTAGCGACGTTCCTCGACCGGGAATCACTTGAGCCCTTGCGCCGACAGCTGCTCGGCTACGGGATGACGGAGGAGGAAGCCCTCGCCCGCGCCCGAGCGATCGACGCCTTCATCCTCGGCATCTCCGCCCGCCTGCGGGTGCTGCGTGACGACCTCGGCGACAGCGCGGCACTGGAACACTGGATCGCCGGCACCATCCAACGGCTCGTCGACGCACCCTAGAGCCGCCCGCCCCGCCCGCGTCATCGCCCCGTCGCTACGCCCCCGCCGCCGGAGCGTGCGGGGCACGCTCGGCGGCCCCGTACACATGGCCGCAGGCGTCCCGGCCCGGCTCCCAGAGTCGACCGTCACCGGGCGCACAGCCGCTCCAGGGCCGCGCGGCTCTCCTCGTCCGCGGCGCGGTAGACCAGCAGGCGCAGATCCGGGTCCTGGAGCGGCAGCAGGACTTCGAAATCGATGGTGAGCGCACCGGCGACCGGATGCCGCAGCACCTTGCGGCCACGTCCGTTGACGCCGACCTCCCGCTCGGACCACAAGCGGGCGAAATCAGCATCCTGCGTGGCGAATTCGGCGATGAGGCAGGACAGCGCCCGGTCCTTCGGGTGCGCGGCCCAAGCCGCGCGCAGGTGGGCGATCCCGTCCCGCAACACCTGCTCCCGGTCAGCGTAGAACCCGCGCATCGCCGGGTGCAGCAGGCACAGCCGCATCGCGTTGCGCCGTGACGGCGCAACGGCGTCGAAGTCCGGCAGCAGCCGGGCCATCTCGGGGTTCCAGGCGAGGATGTCGTAGCGGCGGTCCAGCAGCATGGCCGGCAGCGGCGAGAGGTCATCCACCAGATGGGCCAGCGACGGCGCCACACCGGAGGCCGACCCGCCGGTGGTGCCGGGACGGCGGCGCCCTGCCAGGTCGAAGAGGTAGTCGCGTTCGCCCGGGTCCAGGCGCAGGGCCCGGGCCAGCGCCGCCAGCACCTCCGCCGACGGCCGCAGCCCCCGGCCCTGCTCCAGCCGGACCACGTAGTCGGCGCTGATCCCGGCCAGTTCGGCGACCTCCTCCCGGCGCAGCCCCGGCGTCCGCCGGGCCCGCCGGTGCGACGGCAGGCCCAGCCGGCCGGGGTCGAGGCGTTCGCGCCTGCTCCGCAGGAAAGCGGCCAACTCCTGGGCGGTGTCCATGGTTCGGGTCGTCATGACCGTTCCAACCGCCAAGGTGGGACCGGCCTTCCCAGGAAGCGCCGTCCCTTACCCAGGGTCGCCGCCGCCCCAGACTCGGTCCCGGCAACGGACCACCAGCACAGGAGGACCTGATGGCACTGACCCTCGACACCTACCGGCTGCTGGGCCGCTCGGGGCTGCGGGTCTCACCGCTGGCCCTGGGCACGGCGACCTTCGGCACCGAGTGGGGCTGGGGCGCCGAACGGGCCGAGGCCCGCAAGCTGTTCGACCACTACGTCGGCCTCGGTGGCAACCTCCTCGACACCGCCGACACCTACACCGACGGGAGCTCCGAGCGCCTGCTGGGCGAGTTCGCCCGAGAGGAGCGCGACCGCCTGGTGCTGGCGACCAAGTACTCGACGCTGCGCCGCCCCGGCGACCCCAACTCCGGGGGCGGCCACCGCAAGGCCCTGTTCGGCTCGGTGGAGGGGAGCCTGCGGCGGCTGGACACCGACTACCTCGATCTGCTGTACCTGCACGTCTGGGACTTCCGGACGCCGGTCGAGGAGGTCCTGCGAGGCCTGGACGACCTGGTCCGGCAGGGCAAGGTGCTGTACGTGGCGATCTCCAACACCCTGGCCTGGCAGGTGTCCCGGATGCAGGCGATCGCCGACCTGCGCGGCTGGTCGCCGCTGGTCGCCGCTGGTCGCGCTGCAGCTCGAGTACAGCCTGATCGAACGCACTGCGGAGCGCGACCTGATACCGATGGCCCGGGAACTGGGCCTGGGCGTGGTCCCGTACTCACCGCTGGGCGGCGGGGTGCTCAGCGGCAAGTACAGCCTGAACGACGTGACCTCGGCGGGCACCGGCAGCAGCGATGGCACCGGCGACGGCACCCGCAGGGGCGTGAACCTCGCCCTGGGCACGCTCAACGAACGCAACCTGGCCGTGGCCGGGGTCGCCCGGGAGGTCGCCGCCGAGCTCGGCCGCACCCCGGCCCAGGTCGCGCTGGCCTGGACCCTGCGGAACTCCGGTGTGACGACCACACTGATCGGGGCCCGCACGCCCGCCCAGCTGGAGGAGAACCTGGGCGCCCTGGAAGTCGATTTCACGGCCGCCCAACTGGCCCGCCTGGACGCGGCGGGCGCGATCGAGCTCGGCCAGCCGCACGACGTGCTGGCCAGCGACCACATCCGCCGGGTGACCACGGGCGGCTTGCGGATCGAGACCCGCCGTTGACGGACGGCCAGTCGTCCGTCAGCGGCGGAATCCGGTGCGGGAGCAGCCACGGGCCGGCAGGCGCCGGGCCAGCGCGCCGTACTCCCCGGGGAGCGCGGCGAAGGCGGGGAAGCAGACGGCGCACCCCCGTCGCTCCCCGCAGGCCCGGCCCTGCTGCGGCGAGTACAGGAATGCCCGCGACCTGCGCGTCGCCTGGGGCCCGGAGGGCCGGGCCACGGAAGCGTGGCAGAGAGCCGTTTCAGTGAGACCATCGCCCAGTTGGAGGCGGAACTTACCGGTATCGAGGCCCGGCGTCGGCGCTTGGAGGACGAGCTGACCGGCGCCGTGGCGCGGGAGAAACGCGGCGCCATCGAGGGCCTGCGGGCCCTGGCCGGACTGGTGGCCTCGCAGGACACCGCGCTGGTGGGCGGTGTCCGGGCGGAGGCGGACGCCATCGTCGGGGACCGGCCGGAGCAGCTCGTGGCCGAGGCCGAGGCCGAGGCGGCGCCGGAGCGGGACCGGGAGCCGGCCGAGAAGACCACCATGGGCACGGACACGGTCACGAAGGCGGCGAAGAAGGCCGCTGGGAAGAAGGCGGCCCCGCCAAGAAGGCCGCAGGGAAGAAGGCCGCAGCGAAGAAAGCGACACCCGCGAAGAAGACGGTGGTGAAGAAGACCACCGACGGCGCGCGGCCTCCCGCTGGGAAGAAGGCGGCCGCAGCCAAGGGGGCCGGGCCCGTGCGCACCGGCGCTGGGCCGTCCGTCGAGATGGCGTCCGGCAGGCCCTTGAGGCCGTCGCAGACGACCATGCCACGTCCTCGACGCCGCGGTTCTTGATCTCGGTCAGGACCTGGAGCCAGTACTTGGCTCCCTCGCCGCCGTCGCCGGCCCACAGTCCGAGGATGTCGCGGGTGCCGTCCACGGTCACCGCGAGGGCGACGTAGATCGGCCGGTTGGCGACCTGCCCGTCGCGGGCCTTCACGTGGATGCAGTCGATGAAGATCACCGGGTAGATCGCGTCGAGCGGGCGGTTCTGCCACTCGGCCATCCCGTCCATGACCTTGTCGGTGATGGTGGAGATGGTCGACTTGGACACGCTCGCCCCGTAGACCTCGGCCAGGTGCGCGGAGATGTCACCGTGCGTCAGACCCCGGGCGGACAGTGACAGCACCATCTCGTCGACGCCGGTCAGCCGCCGCTGGCGCTTCTTGACGATCTGCGGCTCGAAGCCGCCCTCGCGGTCTCGTGGCACCTCGATCTCGACCGGGCCGACGTCGGTCAGCACCGTCTTCGCCCGGACACCGTTGCGATTGTTGCCGCTGCCCGCACCGGCCCGGTCGTGCTTCTCATAGCCGAGGTGGTCGGTGATCTCGCCCTCCAGAGCGGACTCCAGCACCCGCTTGGTCAGCTGCTGCAGCAGCCCGCCCTCGCCGGTCAACTGGAGCCCGCTGGCCCGGGCCCGGTCGACCAGCTGCCCGATCAACTGCTCGTCCAGCACGTCCGCCGACAGCTCAGTCGGCCGGACCTCTTCAACCGCCTCAACCGAGACGATCACGTCGCTCATCAGGTGCTCTTCCTTGATCGGGAGATACACCGGTCACCGTACAGACCCTGGGGCAGCAGGCGGTCGCGCCGGTACTGCGACTCAGCCTGTCTCGTACAAGAGCCCAGGGATTGACGGACCTCCAGGTGACGGATTTATGGGGTGCTGGGCGAGTGCGTGAGCTGCAGGCGTGGTGCCGGCGGCAGCGGCGTAGGCGCTCCCGTCGCTGGTGCGGCGCTGAACGCTTCGATCATGTAGGCGGCGAAGCGGCGGGAGGCCGTGACCCGGGCGGCACGCGGCGTGTCTTGGAGGCCCCGGTGGGCCATGAGCATGAGGACCAGGTCGTCGACGACGAAGCCGGGGCGCAGCTGGCCGGTCTTCTGGGCGCGGCGGGCCAGTTCGCGGACCGCGTGCAGGGTCCGCTCCCGGTCTGCGGCGAAGTCCATGGCCTCGGGGAAGGCCGTCATGAAGGCGTCGGCGAATCCCCTGCTGTGGGCGTGGAGTTCGCAGATCCGCTCGATCAGGCTCCGGAATCCGTGCCACGGGTTCGAGTCCGTAAGGGCGTCGCGGACGGCGGCATGGCAGGCTCGCCGCTGCTCGGCGAAGGTCTCCGCGAACAGTGCCTGCTTGGTCGGGAAGTGTCGGTACAGCGTGGCGGGGCCGACGCCTGCATGCCGGGCGACCTCGCGCATGGGCGCACTCAGGCCCTCTTCGCCGAACACCGCGCGGGCGGCGTCCAGGATGCGGGCCCGGTTGTCGCGGGCGTCGGAGCGCACGGGCTGAGGCAAGTGGCTGGTCATCGTCTCTCATTTTAGCCAAACGGACGGGGGCGTCCGTTACGGTCCGATGGCGGTGCTGCCGCCGCGTCCCGGCACGTCACCGGTGATGCCCTGGCGGCGGGGGCCGACTCGGCGCCCACAGCCGCGGCAGCTGTGATCCGTCCCTCAACCGACCCGAGGAGCAGAGATGAAAGCCGTCGTGATCAGGACGTTCGGAGACCCCGATGGCCTGGAGGTCGTCGATGTGCCCGTGCCCGTTCCTGCCCCGGGGCAGGTGCGGATCGCCACGGAGGCGATCGGGGTAGGCGGCGTGGACGCGGTGATCCGCCGGGGAACGCTTGCCGCCTACGGCTTCCGGGAGGGCCATCTCCTCGGCAGCGAGGTCGCGGGAAGGGTCACCGCGGTGGGAGAGGGCGTGGACGCCTCGTGGCTCGGGCGGCGGGTGTGGGCGTTCACCGGCCTGTCCGGAGGGTATGCCGAGCAGGCCGTCGCCTCGGTCGAGGATGTCCTTGCGCTGCCCGACGGCCTGACCGGCGCCGATGCGGTGACCCTCGGAGGCTCCGGCGTGGTCGCCCACTTCGCGCTGGACCGGGCCCGTTTCACGCCCGGCGAGACGGTGCTCGTGCGCGGTGCGGCGGGCAGCATCGGGATCACCGCGGTCCAGCTGGCAGCCAGGGACAGGGCGGGCGCGGTGGCGGTCACCACCTCGTCGGCGGAGCGTGGCGCCCGCCTGCGGGACCTGGGTGCGACCCATGTCCTTGACCGCTCCGGGGAGAACGGCCCGGACACACCGGCGGGCTTCGACGTGGTGATCGATGTCGTGGGGGGTCCCCAGCTTCCCCTTTTCCTGGACAGGTTGAACTCCAACGGGCGGTATGTGGCTGTCGGGGTGGTTGGCGGCCAGCCGCCGGCGGACTTCGGCATGCGGCTGATGGACGCCTTCCGCAGGTCGTTGTCGTTCGCTACTTTCAGCTCTGACACCGTGACCGGCCCCGACCGGCAGGCCGTGCGGTCGTCCCAGTTCGCCGATGCCGCGCACGGGGACCTGCACACGGTCGTGCACGAGGTGTTGCCGCTGGACCAGGCGGTGCGGGCCCACCGCGCGATGGACGCGGGGGAGGTGTTCGGCAGGGTTGTGCTGGCGCCCTGAGCCGGGCAGGGACGGCGTTCGCGGCCCCGGGGAACGAAAGGGGACCCGCTCAGGTCGTGGCTGACGCCCGGCGCTGACGGTCGCCACCGGCGCAGGACCGCATCGCGTTCCTACGGACCCTTCGGCGTAGCCCGGCGCCGAGGGCAGGGTGGACCCCCTGCGCGGCACGCACCTGCTCGGTGTGCTGGCCGTCCTCGGAGTTCTCGGTACCGACGACGACCAGGACCAGGACGCGCGCCGGTCATCCTCCCGCGCCAGCAGGACGACGACCCGCTGCGCCCGCCGCCAGAGCCGTACCTGCGCGGCCTGGGCCGCTGTGACCTGATCCACAACGCCGGAACGCTCCTCGGCTCCGGCTGGGACCTTGTCGGCTGGAGCTGGGCCCCCGGCCTGTTCTACGTCCGCAAGGACGGCCGCGCGCTCGGCTGGATCGAGCACGGCGCCGGCCGCGTGAACGGCTGGGCCGTCCTGGTCGCGGGCACCTTCCTCGTCGACTCCAGCGCCCCGCCCGCTCGCTCGCCCGCGACACCGCCGACAACGCCGCCCTGCTCGTCCGCCAGGCCCTGGACCAGGGCCGGGTCTGTACGGTTGGCTGGACACACCCGCCGGGCCGGGCTCCTCCAGGTGGGAGGATTCCGCGCGGCCGTATGTCCGCCAGGAGTACGTGCGGTGGGCGGAGCTGACCGATGGCGGCCGGGACGCCCGCGTGAAGGACACGGGGGCAGCTGATCCCGAGCGTCGCCGTCCTGAGGCGTGGAAGTGCAGCTCGAAATGTGCTGGTCGCCTTAGGGCGTCCGGGCGGGGAATTGTGATGCTGGCGGCCTGCACCGCGGTGGGGTGCACCGGTGTTACCGCTCGGGCCGTTGTGTACGAAGGCCGCCGACTGGCGTTGTCAGGTTTCCGGCGCCGGGTCCCAGGAGGCCGCGCGTACCCGGCCGCTGCGAGAACGTCTTCGAGTACCGGATCGCCGGGACCGTTTCCTTCCCCGGCCACCTTTGACATCCCCGCACTGTCCCGGACGGTGTCCGCCAGCGCCGTCGGGGTCGGCAACGCCATGTTCGGTAACACCTGCGCCACCCAGGGCGGTACGGCGCAGGGCGCCGGGAGCACTGTGGCCGGCAGTGGCGTGGGGGCGGTGACTCGGCACAGTTGCCGTTGGGTCTGGCGCGCAACCAGCACGGCAACAGGGGCACTGTCTGCTTCGCGACCGCTTACTGATGGGTGCGGTGGCTGCTGTTCGGCCCGGCGTCATGGCCGGGGGTGGCGTCGAGGCGTCGGTGGCGTCGCACCGACGGGCCCTGCAGGCCGCCCGGCCCAGCGGCGTGGATCTATCAGGCGGGTGCCGTCAGTTCCCGGTCGGTGGTGGTGGCCGGGTCGCGGGTGGGCGAGCGCCGGGGTTCGGGGCGCCAGGTGGCGATCAGGGCGGCGGCCAGGAGCAGTTCGGCGGCGTCGCCGCCGTAGTACATGATCTCCGCGCCGGCCTGCACTTGGGGGATCGGAGCGTGGATGTCGACCCAGAAACCGCCGTACATCATCTGGGAGATGACCGCGTGGGCCGCGATGGCGACGCCGAGGTGGACCAGCCGGGCGCGCACGCCGGGCCGGGAAGGGGCCGGGTCCGGGCCGGCGACGGCATGGACGAACAGGCACCCGGACAGCACGAAATGGGCGTGCAGCAGGCAGTGTGCTGCCGGTCCGCTCGTGGTCGCGCCGTAGAGAGGGGTGAAGTAGAGGACGGCGAGGCCGCCCGTGGACAGGGCCAGCCCGACGGAGGGGTGAGCGATCACGCGGGCGGGCGGACTGTGCAGCACGGCGGTGAGCTGCCTTCCCCGGGCCGCGGGCAGGGTGCGTAGCAAGAGGGTGACCGGCGCCGCCAGAACGAGTGCCAGCGGCGCGTACATCCCCATGAGCATGTGCTGGACCATGTGAGCGCGGAAGTCCTCGTGCGCGAAGGGTGCCACGGGCGGCAGCAGCGCGGCGCCGAGCAGTGCGGCACCGGTCAGGAAGCTGGTCGTCCGCCACCGGCTCCAGCCCCGGACCGGGTTCCGGCGGCGGGCCCGCTGGGCGAGGAGCAGGTAGGAAGCCGCGGCGCCCAGCAGGACGAGTGCGGGCAGCAGCCACTCCAGCAGGCTGCTGCCACCGCCCTGCCCGTGAGCGGGCATGTCATGGCCCATCAGGCCGGCCGGCTTCCGGTTCGCCGGGCCGCGGCGTTGGGGTCGAAGGGCTGGCCGCTGCGCTGGAGCAGGTACCCGCCGATCAGGAGCAGGCCGCCCAGGACGAGGAAGCCCGCGTCCCACCACGCCTGGTCGGGGCCGCCGTGGACGTGGTGGATGCCCAGGGCCTGGTGGTCCAGCAGGCCCTCGACCAGGTTGAACAAGCCCCAGCCCACGAACATCCAGCCCCACAGGACCCGCGAGGTCCACACCGCCCGCCGGTTGTGCGTGACGCGGGAGTACAGGATGGCGAGGCCGGTGAGGACGGCGATCCAGCACACGGCGTGGAAGATGCCGTCCCACATGGTGTTCATCTCCAGCCCGGACACCGTCTTCGGGTTGTAGTACTTCAGCCCGATGTGGTCGTGGTTGGTGCTGCTGAGCATGTGGTGCCACCGCAGGAGCTGGTGCAGCAGGATGCCGTCGACGAACCCGCCCATTCCCACGCCGAGCACAATGCCCGGCAACTGCACACTCGCCGGCTGTGCCGTGCCGGCCCGGGCCTCGCCCGTCGAGGTGATCATCACTCGTCTCCGCTCCTGGTGGCGGGCTCTTCCGTTGAAGATGCCCCAGTCGCAGGTTTCCCTCCCTGCAACTTTCGCGCGCTGCGTTTCCTCCATCCGGCCCAACCCCAGGCGCGGGCGGCCCGGTTGATTGCCGTGTGGCGTCGGTTCGTCGAGCCGCCCTGCTGACGCCCGGGCCGCGCGAAGTCTGGGCCCGGTCGTCAGGGCAGGGCGTGTTCGGGCTGTGGGTTCACAGGTGGTCGCGAGTCCAGGTGGTGAGCCACCCGACGAGGACGGTGCCGACGGCGGTGGCGGCTCCGCGCACCAGACCTGTGAGGGCGGTGCGGGACAGCTGGCTGGAGTGCCCGCGGTACGGGCGCGGCGCCCGGCGGTGGGTGCGCTTCTTCGAGTGAATGCTCACGGTCAATCTTCCTGGTTGGACTTGGCGGTGTGTGGGAGAGGTCTCACGGTGCCGGCGGTCGTGGTCTTGGTCGTTTGTCGTACCCGCGCCGTCGAACTGTGCAAGCATGCGCACGCCCCGAGTTGGTGCGGAAACCGCACCAAAGGCTGACCAGGTTTTTTTAGGAAATCGTCGATGTCGTTACCGAGCAGGGAACAGGGCAAAGGGGGGCCCGGGAGGCCCCGTAAGAAGCCCAGCGAAGCAGCCGTCGGTAAGGCCGTGACCGACTGGGCGAGCTACGCCGGCAAGGTGGTGGACGCCACCTGGACGCTGCGCAGGGACGCCGAGCAGGCTCTGGGGACCAAGCACGCGGACCTCTCCCTGATCCTGTCGGGCAAGGGCCTTCCCTGCATGGAGTGGCTGAGCATCCTTCACCGCGCCCTCGAAGCCGCGGGTTACTTCGTGGAGGAGGAGGAACGCGAGACCTCCTACGCCCTCTACATGGCCGCGCTGAAGGAGATCGCGGAGGCCGAGCAGCGTGGCGAGCCGAGGCGGGTCAGGGCCATCGGCTGGAAGCACAAGCGGGCCTCTGCCCACTACGAGCTGGAGCAGACGCGGGAGCGTGCCCGTCGGGAGCGGGACGAGGCCGAGCAGCTGAGGATTGCCACCGGGCAAGCGGCAGAGCAACAGCGCGGGGAGCCGGAGGGGGAGAACAACCTCGACGACGGCCAGGCGCAGGGACCAGTGCGGCAGGCCAGGCCCCGCCCACTGGCCGTGATCGCCGACTTCACAGGTGCGGTGGTCGGGTTGCTGCTGACTCTCCCTTTGGCGTTCCGACGGGAGGTCGTCTTCACGCAGGTGCTGAAGGGAATCGACACGGAGTATAGGTTCACGGCCTACCCCGTTGCCCAATGGATGGACCTGGTTGATCTGGTCTTCCTCCTGCTGGGCAACGTCGCCACCGCCCTGGCGGTCTCCACCATCGTCTGCTCGTTTCAGCTCCACCCCGCCCCTGCCTGGTGGTCACCGATCCGGTGAGCTCCCGGCACACGGCGACGCGGCACGACCGCAGGCCCGCAGGCATCGCCAGGACGACCACCGAGGCCTCACCCATGACCGGGAGCATGCGCCCCCCACCGCCGCGGCACGCAGGGCGGGCGCGCCGGTCAGGTCGCCATCAGCGGCACCGCCCTGACCGGGTCAGCGGCTGTCGGCCGAGGGCCAGCGGACCTGGAAGCAGTGAAACCCGGGCGGGGATCGCGGCTTCGACGCGCCTGTGGGTCCGGTAGGCGGCCTGGCGGCAGGGACGCGGGCGTGGGCAGTACCGGCGACCCCGGCCGCTCGGCAGGACGTCCCCGCACCAACCGCATCTGTCGCCCATATTCGAAGGATATGACCGTTTTCCTGCGACATGGGGCCGCCACCCGGCCGCCCCTCCGCTGCTTCTCGGGGGTGTGACCTGTTGGTGGTTGGAGGCGTTTTTTGGGGTTGGCTGGGTCGGCCGGTTGGCTGCTGTGCCCGTCCTGGGCTGGGGCTGTTGCTGGTTGCTGTGTGTGTTTGCCGGGGGCATGCCATGGGATCGGAGGGAGGCATCAGAGGCGGGGATTTCCGGGTGTTCCTGAGGGTGTTTTGCTTCGGGGTTCCGGCGTGTTTTAGCGGCGTGTTTTCTGCCGGGTTTCCGGCGGGGTTTCCGGCGCGGATCTTTTCGGGGGCGGTTGGTGCGCGTCACGGGCAATGGGGTGTGACGCGCACCGGGTTGTGATCCTGTCAGGTCGGGAGTCGGGGGCTTGCTCGGGGGGTTGGTTGGATGCCTCGCGCGTGCCATCAAGCTTGGTGGTGGTGGGTCGTCTGGCCGCCGTCCTCGCCCCTGCCGCATCCCGTCCCTGGCGGCCGTTCCCGGGGGCCGCCGCGCCCGCCGTCCGGGGCGCCGCTGTGCGGTGCTGCGCCCTGCCCCGGCCGCCGTTTGTGTGTGGTGGGGGTGCGACAGGTGGGCGCGACAGCCGTAGTGAACCTGGTTGTGGGGTTGCGGGGTTGGGTGTGGGGCTTGTGAGCCGACATCCCTTCTTGTCCGGTATGCCCTGTGGGGATTGTGAGGCAGGGCCCGCGCTTTCCCTGGTAGGGGCGCCTGTCTGTAGGGCGGCCTGTGGGGCTGTGTGGCCGGTAGGGCAGCGCCCGTGTCCTCTGACATGAGATCTTGACTTTGTGCCAGGAGAGTTTGACGACCAGCAGTTTCCTGCCACTTGATCTCGACCGTACGAATGAATGCAGAGGTGGGGAACGTGACTGCTCTGATACTGCTCGGCATCTTGGCGCTCACCATCGGCGGGTGCGCCTGTGTGGTGTGGGCGGAGCGCGGCGGGCCCCGGTGGGCCCGCGCCGTGGCGACCGTGACGCTCACTGCGGGTGAGCTGGTGCGCCGCTTCGGGAAGAACCGTAGTCGGAGCGGGAACCGGGCCACCGACGACGGTTACTAGCAACTGAATCGGGCGGTCAAACTCACCTGGCAAATGGTCAAGATCGCTTGTCAGAGCTCAGCCCGTCCCGGGCCGCCGTCGCCGTCGCCATCGTTCTCGCCGCCGCCGCCGCCGCCGCCGCCATCGCCGGCGGCGGCGGCGTCCGGGGCCGACAGTGGCCGTGTGGGTCGCTTGGGTCGCTGTGTCTGGTCGACGTCGTCGGTTGATGTCTCGCGCGTCGTATGGAGCCGGGGGCGGCTGCTTCCCGTGGCCGGGCCGCCGTCCCGTCGTCTCGGTGCCCGGCGCCCGGCGCCCGGGGTGTGGGCGGCTGGCAGGCCGCCGTCCAGGAGGCCGGTTTGCCGTCCTTGGGAGAGGCCTTGGGAAGGGTGGCTGCGCCCCGGTCGTGGGTCTGGCCGGCACCTGCGCCCGGGGTGCCGCAGGCGCCTCCTGGACGACCTCGGCGCCGGGGCCGCCAGGCCCTACCCGAATACCGGCCGCCCCTGTTTCTCGGTGGCGCCGTAGGCGGCACCCCAGCCGTTTTCCGAGGGGCCGTCAGGCCCCGGCTATCGCCGAAGGCCCGCGCTGTTTGCTGGTTCCTGTTCTGGTTGTTTTCGTCGTGTTGGTTCTCGGAGTTCGGGAGGGTGCCGGGACCGGTCATTGTTGGCCGGTAGCAGCGGGTAGCGGGTTGGTGGTTGTTGTGGCATTAGGGGGCGGTATTCAGGGCGTTTGGCGATGGTTTTACGACCGGGGTGTCTGGGGCGCCTGGTGGTGTCTTCTGGCCTCTTTCCGGTGTGTCTGCGCGGTGACGCCCTGGGCCGGGTTTCGGTGACATTCCCGTGCGTTTCATGGGGGCCCGCGCTGTGCCCCGTGCCGCGCCCCGTGCGCGCCCCGTGCCGCGCCGTGTCTGGGGCTTTTTGACGGGGTGGGGTGTGACGGTTCGGTGGCTGTTTTCGGGGGAGTCCCCTGGCCGGATTCCCGGGGGTGGTGCGGGGGTCGGGTCGGTGACAGCTCTTGCATCTTCGACGGCCCCGCCCCCGCCTCGCCCCGGCACGGGGCGTCAGGCCTGGGGAGGACTGCCCGGGGAGCCCCGGC